>NZ_JAIVEM010000149.1 GCF_020404765.1 Paenibacillus sp. BJ-4 | reverse complement strand
TTTCTGTCCTTTTTTAGCCATACAAATATCCCCTTCAAGTTCACTCAATCCTCATGATACCATGCGGACTTTTTTGAGTGTCTACTTGAAGGGGATAATACCAGGAAGAAGCAGCCTTTATGGTGTGAACATATATAATTGGGTCAGTAAAGCCGCTTTGCTGTACTTATAAAGTACGATTATTATGTGCGCTGACTATACGAACATTGGGGATGTGCACTATGGCGATGTGGCAACCGGTGGCTTAATAATAAGGCAGCAGGCTAATCGCAGTTAGCGCAGCCAGTGGCAGAATCAGACGATTAAAGCGTCGGCGCCCGTAAGGGAAACCATATCCATATCCATAAGGTGGTATGGGGCCTAGATAAGGTGGATAGAACGCATATCCCCCATAAGCACGGGAGCCACCACAGCCGCAATTGTTGGGTGGATAAGGGAGATTCGCGTTTACGTTCATGTTCGCGTTCACGTTTGCGTTCTCCATCTCCCCCCCGGGAACGGCTAAATACAATTTTTCATCATCCACATGTTCTACGATCCCATCATACATGGTCCCGTCCTTCACCCATACGCATACATAACGATGCATATGCTTTTGACATAGTGTTTTAGCATCCGTTTGTTCCGGTGCTGTAACGGTTGGCATACTATTTTCCATGGTTGTTTCCTCCTAGGCTCTTGCATGTATACCGTATGTTATTCAAAAACGGGCTATGTGCTACAAGAAATTGGGCGAATTTCGGGTTGCAAAAAAAAAGAAGCACCCCGGAGGCTCTTGGCAGAGCCCCTCTGAACGGACGTATACCGGGAAATACCTTCCTCAGCATACGTCCGCCGGGGTGCTGTATGATTAACTTGTCGGCTTAGCTGTATTATAACAACACTTTGAAACTGTATCTGTGATCTGCATCACGTCACTTCAAAATGTTTCCATGACTACTCTGGAGCCGCCTCCAGCCTGTTCAGCAGGAAGAACGACCAGCTTACGTGGAAGACGAGCCCTTAGTTCAGGGACATGGCTGATTACACCAACAGACAGTTGATCGTGATGCAGCTTTTCGAGTGAGGTGATCACCGTGTCCAGCAAATCAGGGTCGAGCGTTCCAAAGCCTTCATCCAGAAAGAAAAATTGAAGCGGGTATTGGCCCCGCAATTGAATCTGAGCTGATAGCGCAAGCGCAAGCGACAAGGAGGTCAGGAATGTCTCGCCGCCGGACAAAGTCGATACCGGACGCTTGACTCCACCGTTGGCATCGTCACTAATGACAAAACCACCACTGGAATCTACCTCTAACGCGTAACGCTGCTTGGTCAGAAAACGCAAACGTCGTGAAGCAGACTGACTTACCTGCATGAGCTGCTCCTCTGCAATGTATTCAACAAAGGCATTGCCCCGAAAAACAGACTGGAGCTTGGACATCTTTTCTGCCTCGCTTCGCAATTGGATACGATTGGACTCCAGCTCCACCCAGCGGACATGCCGGCGCTGCAAATCCTCCAAATCACGCTCAGCCTTGGCACGATTCTGAAGCGCCTCTTCGTCACGTGTACGGCAATCGCGGAGCTGCGCAGCAGCCCTTTCCCACTCTTCCGCTGTGACCGTTGCTCCATTCAGCTGTTCTTCCACGTGTTTTAAGCGGGAAGACAGCTCTTGTTCCCGTTGTCGATGCAGGCTCACTTCACGTTCATAACGTGCGGCTTCATCCGGTTCCAAACAGCATTCCATGACCTCTGCTTCCGTCGCAAAAGATGAATCTGCCAGACGACTTCCCCACCGGGACTCAGACGTCTGCCGTCTTTCTTCGGCCGAGTCGGAAGCCTGCCGGGCAATCAACGAAGCATGAACGGCCTGCTGCTTGCGTTCCTCTGCTTCAGTACGTCGACGTGCCGCGGCTTCAGCTTCTTTTTTAAGTCTCTGCAGGAATGAAGTCGCTTCTGCCAACAAGGAGGCTGCCTGCCCTTCGCCAACCCATTTTCGGAGCTGTACCTGCTTCTCACGCAACGAATCGTCTTTGCTTTGGAGCCCGGTACGACGGGCAATAATGATTTTATCTTCCTCGATGATGCTCTGCTGTATCTGCTGAATACGTGCAGCTTTTTGTTCGAGGAAGGTCACGCTCGTCTCCAGCCGCGACCGCAGCTCTTCCGCACGCCCGTCGCGTTCCTGCATGGCGCGATAACGCTCCGCGGCTTCGCCTGGTGCCACGTCCGGCAGCTGCGCGGCCCATTCGGCACGCAATCCTTCGCTGCGCTTAGCGCATGCCTCGCGCTTGCTCCGCGCCTGCGTCAGCGCTGCGGCAGCCGCTTCCTGCTCCGCAGCTGCACGGATGCGCCGCTGCTGTCCGGCGGCGTCTGCCTCACGCAAGGCGTGCGCCTCCGCGGGCAGCGCATGTGCACGGGCGGCTAGCTCAGCCGCTGCCCGTTCCAGCGCCATGCAGCGCTCCGCCCAAGCGGCGGCACCGCGCGGCTCAGCTGGCGCTGCCGGGGACGCGTTAGGCTCGCCCGTGGCAGCAGCCCCACTGTCTGCGACGACGGGCTGCATCAGCAGGCTGCGCTGCTCGTGCAGCTGCTGGCGCAGTGTGAGGCGCAGCTCCTGTAAGCCAAGCCGCAGGCGATGCAGCTCGTCCGGTGCCGCCGCATCCGCGTCACGGACAGCCGTGGCGGCAGGTGCAGGGTGATGCAGCGAGCCACATACCGCGCACGGCTCGCCCTCGCGCAGCTCAGAAGCTAGACGCTGTGCGAGACGGCCCAGTTCCTCTACGCGGAGCTTGTGGCGCAGTTGCTCCTCCTCGGCTGCCAGTGCCGACACGTCGGCCGTGATTTCCGTCTCCAGCGTCAGTAACGCCTCGATGCTCTCAGCAGCCTGTGCAGCAAGGGCAGAACGCCGCGCCTCCGTCTCCTGTGTCTCCTGCTCCGTCAGCTTCAGATGTTCGTCAGCTTGCGCAAGCCGTTTCTCCTGAACGTCGTACTCCTGTTCAGCTTCACGCAATTGCTCATTCACCGTCTCCAGCTGTTGCAGACGTTGAATGGCCTCTTGCAGCATACGTCGCTCATCTGCCCGTACTTCATTTTGCTTTAGCTCCTGTTGCAGCTCCTGCTGTCGCTTCAAGCCTCGTACCTGCAGCTCTTGCTCCTTGGCGAGTCCTTCGCCATATGAAGCAAGGGTTTGCTCACTTTGCAGCAGCTCTGCCGCCAGACGTTCTCGTTCAGTGTGCAACACTTCCGTATCACGCTCCAACTGAAGCGCCTGTTCCAGCTGATCGATCCGGAGCAGCAGCTTTGGCTCCTCCGCGCTCAGCGCTTGCCGGGCCTGTTCGTCGGCTTGTGCAGACACAAGCGCAGCCTCCTGGGCTGATGCGACCTGAACCGCAGCTTCTTCGGCAGCCTTTTGACGTTGATCCGCTTCGGCAACGGCTTCCTTCCAATCCGTCAGCACTGGCAGCAATGCCTCAGCTGCCGATGCTTGACGCAGCTTGTGCTCCAGCAAAGCAATAGCTGGCTCCAGGGCAGCCAGCTGGCCCAGTTCCTTCGCCCGGCGGCTGCGCTCCATGACCAGCTCGCGGATTTTGTTCAGCGCTTCCGCCTCGCGAGTAACATGCTCCAGCTCACGGCGCGAAGCCTCTGCATTCGCAATCGCTTCTTTGAGGCGCAACTCCACCTGTTCAAGCGCTTCAGCACTCGCGTTTCCCAGACCTTGCTGCTCCGCCTCCAGTTCTTTCAGTGCCATGTCATTGTCCTTCACACGACGGCTGAGCTTCTGTGCGAGTTGATCGCCATACTTCTCCAGATGGAACAAACGCTGCAGCATCTGCCTGCGTTCACTGCCCTTCAAGGACAAAAATTCCGCAAACTTTCCCTGCGGCAATACGACAGCACGTGTAAAATCGTCCATTTTCAGGCCAATATACTCCTCCACACAGCGCGTCACATCCTGTACCTTGTCAGCAAGCACTTCCTCGCCGTCATCCGTGCATACAATAAAACGACTGAGCGTGTTATTCACCGATACACCTCCAGCGCGTTTGAAACGTCGTTCTACACGGTAACGGCGAGGTCCCTGGGCTGACATTAATTCGAACGTAAAAGCAACGGACAATGTATCCTCAGCATGATTCATAATGCCTTGAGTGCCATTCACCGCTCGCTCCACTTTACCGTACATAGCCAGCGTAATGGCGTCAAGCAACGTTGATTTGCCACTGCCCGTAGGGCCAAAAATCCCAAACAATCCAGTTTCAGTCAGCTCGTCAAAACGAATTTCCTGCGGTTCCCGATAGCTTTGCAGCCCCGCCAATTTCAGAAGAATCGGCTTCATGCATCATCCTCCTCAGCGTGGTCCCTTGCATCATCCTGTTCCACCAGTTCCAGAAACAGCTGCATCAATCCGTCATCCGGCTGCGCTCCACCTGTCTGTCGCTGATAGAAGGCCCGGAACAGCTCATGAACCGGCAGCTCTGATCGTTGATGCTCCAGCTGAGCCGCAGCCATTTCCGGATACATTGGACGAATGTGAATGATCCCTTCACGGCTTTTGCGCAGCCGCTGAATATCCCCCATCGACATCGCTTCGTCCAGCGTAATCTCCAGATCAATAAAGGCATCCGTATCCAGCCCTTCGTCCAACCAGCGGTATACTTCTTCCAGACCTCCCCGTGCACGCCACCTCACTAATGGACGTCCACTGGTAATATACAGTTCCTCGACCTGTGCAGGCTTGCCAGCAACCACGTCAATCAACGTAACCGATTTGGCTTGTCCTGCCTCGG
The DNA here is from genome assembly GCF_020404765.1 of Paenibacillus sp. BJ-4. Classification (GTDB taxonomy): domain Bacteria; phylum Bacillota; class Bacilli; order Paenibacillales; family Paenibacillaceae; genus Paenibacillus. The sequence goes on along the minus strand of NZ_JAIVEM010000149.1, from coordinate 193,785 downwards.
AAAAGCTATATGCCAGCGGAGAGCCGCTATAACGCATCAGCCCGTCTCCCTTCACATACTGGGGACGATGCAGATGTCCTAGAGCTGTATATTGCGCCCCGATGCTCAGCGCTGACGGATCGACTGTATAAGCTCCCCCGACCTGAATCGGACGTTCCGAGTCTGATTCCAGCCCGCCGAGCACATAAATATGGCTCATCGACAAATTGACAGTGTCAGGCCGAAACTCTGTACCCAGCTGTGCCATCAGCAACCCTACACGGCGGCTATATGCCTCGCGCAATACCGTCTCATCTCCGTCCTCAGACAACAGCTCGTTCAGACGGGACTCGGAGGGATACGGCAGGGCTGCGATGCATGCCATTTCACCCGTTCGCGGTGTATGAACCTGCACCGCCTTTCCGCTGGGTAGTCCCAGCAGTGTAATTCCGCGCCCGCTTACCAGCGGCGTGACCGAGGATACCCTTTCCGGCTGATCGTGATTGCCCGCAATAACGACCAGGGGTCTTCCTCCAGCCGTAAGGCGGGCAGATGCTTCATAAAACAACTGCTCGGCGGCCGCCGAAGGATTAACCGAATCGTACACATCTCCAGCCATCATAATTAAATCTGCCTGCTGATCATCAGCCATTTTCGCCAATTCTTCCAAAAACGCTTCCTGCTCCTTCAAACGGCTGCGTCCTTCCAAAGTGCGACCCAAATGCCAATCACCTGTATGCAAAATCCGCATGCTCTTCCTCCTCCCTCTAGTACATAACTACAGCCGCACACTCTCTCCAGCCTCAAAAAAATACAACCATTTCTCAGCAACCTTTTTTCCTGTAATTTCTTCGATCACGCGGGCATAAAGCTCCAATTGAAAACGATACTGCTCCGTTAAATGAGATAGCGTACGGTACTGCGATACTCGATCTGTTTTATAATCTACCAACACAAGTCCTTCCGAAGTTTCAAACAGGCAGTCAATAATCCCGTTCATCAGCACTTTATCGTCCTGACCGCCTTCCGAATCTATTTCCTGTGTTTCCTGTGCTGGCAGCATCGATGGCAGGCTGTGGTTCCAGTAATCGGCTGCCCGCATCGTATAAGTAAACGGAAGCTCACGTTGAACATGGGATGCCTCCAGCATTCTGCCACCCAGCTCACTGGTGAAAAAGCGCAATATTTTGTCCGTATCCAGCACCTTCGCATGAATCTCCAGCAATATGCGTTGATTCAACAGACGGGCCTTGGTTTCCTCAATAACCTCGGCGTTCATCACCCCATCCAACGGCAAATGCAGCATTAGCATATGATACACTGTTCCGCGTTCCGTCGGAGTCAGACGTTGATTTCCCATAAACCTAGGTCTGCGCAGATGTAATCCATTGCCGCCTGTACGAGAATCTTTTTGATCCTCCGGTAACTCTGCTAGTTGGGAGGCAGATAGATTCAGCCAATCTTCCGCTCCAATCTCCTGCATTTCCAGCCATCTTTTCATCTCGGTAACCGACGTATTGGCTGCCGTCTTGCCTGCCCGTTCATACGGATAGGTCCAGGAAAGAGCTGCGGCCATATCCGTTTCACTCTTTGCGTTCACGTCAATCGGCTGTGCATTTCTCAGCGCTTCCGTTTTCTTGTGTCGCTCCTCGCCGGATATCTCTTCCTCATGGGCCGAGCTCACACGGGAGCCGGAAAGAGTCTCCGAAGCCACAATTTTAAAAAGCCAGTCTGCCCCTGGCATATGCTCCAACCTGTGAAAATATCCAGCTTGAACACCCGCCGCTTCCCGCAATGCAACAGCAGAAGGATGGCGAATCAAAGCGGGACCTACCCAGTCCAGGTAACTGCGGCCTGCCGCTAGCATATAGTCTGGCAGGACGGTTTCGGTATGCTCTTTGGCACGTGCCCAGCCTGCTGCGCGTGAAGCGAGGTCCTTCACCGTTCCGGTCATGATAAGCTTTTCGCGTGGACGTGTAAGCGCCACGTATAACACCCGCATTTCTTCAGCCAATAACTCCAACTGGGAGCGTCGACGAATCGCCAAATTAGGCAGCGTCGGGTAGCTGACCCGATTTTGTTCCTCCACATATTTGGGACCAAACCCCAACTCCTTGTGCATGAGAAACGGCGCGTTCAGATCCTGCTGATTGAACATTTTAGCCGTCCCGGCAATGAACACAACAGGGAATTCAAGTCCTTTACTTTTATGAATGGTCATAATACGAACGGCCTGATCGGGCTCTGTACCACCACTGCTGGAACCCAAATCACCACCTCGCTCCCGCAAACGGGAAATGAAGGTCAGAAATCGGAACAATCCACGGTTAGACGTTGAAGTCTCATATTGTCTGGCCCGGTCATACAGCGCCCGCAAGTTGCTTTGACGTTGTGAGCCGCCAGGCAGACCGCCTACCCAATCCAGATATCCCGTTTCCTCCAGCAAATTCCAAACCAATTCACTTAAGCTGCCTTGTCTGGCTTCCTTCCGCCACGCTTCCAATTTATGCAAAAATGAACGCAGTCGGGTAGACAACGTATTCCCGTTATTTCTGTCACTAAATTCAAATGAAGAGAGCGAGTCCTCGGTGAAAAGGTCCGGTCCCATGATGTCAGCGGAGCTTGCATTTTCTCTCTCCTCAAGTGGGGCGGCCTCTGCTGCCGCCAGCAAAGCACCATAAAACAGTCCGTCAGGCTTCTGTAATCGAATTTGAGCCAGCTCGTCCTCGGTCAAGCCCACAATCGGCGAACGAAGCACAGATGCAAGCGGGATATCCTGCTGCGGATTATCAATAATATGCAGTAAGGACAACATCACCTCTACCTCTGTTGCTTTGAAAAAGCCTGTCGTCTGCTCCCCGGAAGCCGGAATGCCCTCAAGCCGCAGTTCCTCCACAATTAAAGGAGCCCACACGCTGGCTGAACGAAGCAAAATGACGATATCACCGTAGACTGCCGGGCGCATCGCTTTTAAACCTCTGTCGTAAATCAACAGTGGTTGTCCCGTATCTCCAGTCAGCTCCTTAATCCGTTGCGCGATCGCACGCGCTTCTAACTGCGCCGTTTCCAGCTCAGCAAGCTCGGCCAATTCGTTTTCCTGTACAGCAGACTCATCATTTGCTTCAGCTTCTTCCAATGCATCCGAAAGACCTTTCCCGCCTTTATCAACTAGCAGCAACTCGGGTGCGTAGGCAGATGCAGCATCTTTCTCCGTCTGCTCGGGATAGGATGCGCCGTGTACCAGCCAAGCCCGTTCGTCATATTCAATTTCAGCCACATCAACGCTCATAATCTGACGGAACACCAAATTGACCGCATCGACAACTTCCTCCCGACTGCGGAAATTACGCGCCAAATCAATCAAAAGGCCATCTTCCTGCTCCTGCAACCCATATCGTTGATACTTATTCAAAAACAGACCTGGCTCTGCCAGCCGAAACCGGTATATACTCTGCTTCACGTCTCCTACCATAAAACGGTTACCCGGTTCCTCGCGAGAAACCAATCTGACGATATCTTCCTGTACGGTGTTCGTATCCTGATATTCATCCAGCAATACTTCATCGAATTGCGCCTTGTATTCAAGCGCAGCGTCCGAAGGCAGCAATCTATCTGGAGTAGAATCAGGATGACGCAATATTTTTAGACAATAATGCTCCAAATCCCCGAAATCCACCAGCCCTTTAGACTGCTTGTGCTGCTGAAATCGTTCCCCGAATGCAATGACGGTCTCTACTAGTTCGTCCATCAGAGGAGCCGCTGCGTGTAATTCCTCCAAATAAGCTTCCGCTCTCCTGCCGAACAGGGAAGCTTTCATATCTGTAATCATTTTTTTCGCTGCCTCACGCAGCAGCTTGACCCGTTCCTGCAATGCAGGCTCGGTCTGATCTTTTTTGACCGGCTTGAGCTTGCTGAAGGACGCCAGCTGAAAGTGATCATACAGGGTCGCCCACGGCTGTATCTCCAACTCCTGCAGCAATCCCTTCACCATCGCCGCATCCTCTTGCAGCGTTGCTGCATAAGGTGCAGGACCGCCGGGCTGCATAGCTGTTTCATACGCCTGTTCCAGCAAGCTTGCAGCTCCGCGCAGGGAAAGTGCGGCATCCGCCACAATGCTGCGAACCCAAGGAGTCTCTCCCAAAGCGGCCACATCCTGTACACGGAAAGCTGCTGCTGTCTGCTTCAACCAATGCTCCGGCCAAGGATGACTTTGAGAAAAATCGTACAGCCGCTGAACAAGCACATACATCGCATCATCGGTGCGTTCTCCACTAAACCAGTCCACCAGTCTGCGGAACGTGCTGCCTTCATCATGAGCCTCATATTTTTCCTCAAACAGCTCTTCCAGCAGCTCCTGTCGCAGCAATTCCGTCTCATGCTCATTCATAATCCGAAAACCGGGATCTAGGGGAATGGCCTGATAATGCCTGCGAATGACCTCCATACAAAAAGAGTGAAGCGTCGTAATCGAGGCCCGATTCAGCAACGATAGCTGACGACGTACATGCTCACTTTCCGGTTCCTGTTCCAGCACGCGCTCCAGTGCTTCCCGTATCCGTTGACGCATTTCGGCAGCTGCGGCCTTTGTAAAGGTCGCCACCAACAACCGATCCACGCTGAAGCCGAGCTGGGGATCGACGATTTTGCGAATAATACGCTCTACAAGCACCGCTGTTTTGCCAGACCCCGCCGCTGCGGCCACCAGCATGTTGTTGCCGGATTCCGAAATTGCGCGCCACTGGTCATCACTCCACATGCTGCCTTCCGGCTTCGGTATGCCTTTTGTGTTGAGTATGCTTTTCGTGTTAGAAGCTTCTATCATTGGTCCATTCCTCCTTTCCCTTCCTCTGTATAACCCAGCAGATTCCATATTTGATCCTTACCCGGTTTCCCCCATTGATTGTAGCCACTGCCTTCCAGACTGTCGTCAAATTGACAAACTGGCTTGAATGAGCAGAATGTACATGCCGTCTCCTGCTGAATACGATAAGGTTCAATGGCCACATCGCCCTCTGTCATCCGTGTTCCAATCGTTCGAATATTGTTACGCACCGAAGCCAGCAGACGATCCCACTGTTCCGGCGAAGCGACTGAGGCACTGCTGTAAAAGCTGCCGTCTGCTTTCACCGCAACAGGTAAAATGGAGGAATACCCTTTATCCAGTGCCGTATCCATCTGTCCAACCACATCTCGATCCGCCAGCAATAGTCCCTTCATCTTGAAGCGTTTCAAAAGCTCCTGACGAGCCTGTTCCGCACTAAGACCGTTAGGCGACTGCAACATCGGATTGTGAACGTGGAAATATAGCGTCCCCGCCGGATAGGCCGTTTCGCCCAACCATTCCTCTGCTGCATTTAACAGCACGTCCAGATATGTGAGCATTTGCAGGGACAAGCCATAGTACACCTCATGCAGCTTAAGATCCTTTTGGCTGGACTTGTAATCAATGACCCGCAATAGCAAACCTTTTTCTCCCTCTGCTACATCCACACGGTCAATTCGTCCGACAATTTCCATGATAACGCCGTTATCCAGTCGAAAGGTCAGGGGCGGAAGCGGTTGACCCGGCCCAAAGTCCAGCTCCAGCCCAATCGGCTCAAAGCTGCCTCTACGCGCATGCTCACCCAAAATCAATGAAGCACGGCTCACAATATCCTTCAGCTTGCGTAAAATGTAGCCGTATCGCTTGGAGCTCATTAAAATCTCGCCTTGCAGGCGAGGAGCCAAACGCTCCACTGTCGTTTCCGCCTCCTGGCGGCACTCCTCCGTGCTGAGACTCCCCCAGCTAATGTTTCTTTCGCGCAGATTGATCGCCATTTCACCGAGCGCTGCATGGAATAATTGTCCGATATCCGGTGCCTTCAGACGATACATCTGGCGCTCTTTCAAACGAAGACCGTGAGAGACAAAATGCGAAAACGGACATGCGACAAAACGTTCCATCCGAGATACACTCGTACGCAGCTTGCTGCCGTACAGACGGTGACTCGTTTCCTTCTGCAATTCGGCGTGGTTTTCGTAAAAAAGAGAGGTCAGCAGCTGACGCAGCTTGTCCTTCTCACACCCTTGCTGGCTGGCATACCAGTTGTATACCTCCCACCAAGGAGATAAAATATCACCGCCACGCCGCCAATGCCGTAATTGCTCAATGAGCTGCGGCAAAGCCTCGGACGGATGGGAAGCATACTCCCATTGCGTCGCCCAGTCATCCCCAGGCAGAGGGTATCCAGCCAATGGACGTTCTTCCAGACCGGGAAACAGCTGCCGGACATGCCGAACCAACTCTGACGGCAGCAGCGACTTCCCTTCTTCATCGGTCACAGCATAACTCATCCACAGGCTTTTGCCAGGTGATGTAAGAGCCGAATAAGCGAGAAAACGTTCATCCAACAGACGTCTTGTCATATCCGGTGCCAGCTCCACGCCTCGTTCGTTTAAAGCGGTACGCTCCTGCTCATTCAGCACACCGTCCTCATGAAACACAGCTGGCATCACACCTTCGTTCATGCCGAGAACAAAGGCATGCTGTATGCCCGCTACACGTGTCCGATCTGTGTTGCCGACAAGTACCTGATCCAGAGCCGGCGGCACAAGTCCCATACGGAACTCAGCCAAGCCCGTCTCCAGCACCCCCGCGAATAAAGAGGTATCCAGTCTCTCATCACCCATCATTTCGACGATCTGATCCAGCAGCTCAAGCACTGCATCCCATACCTGACGATGCTCCTTGGCCTGCTCAGGATTTCCGGCTTCCTCAGCCTGACGAATAAAGGCATCCAGCTTATGACCGATGTCTGCATCCTCCAGCAGCAGATATACAGCTTCACACTTCTCAAGTGCCGTGCGGGCCTTGCTCAGACGTTTTTCAAACACACGTATAGGCGTCACGATCACATCACGGCATAGCTCCATCAAATCTAATGTCTCATCTCTTTGCCGATTCCGCTCCTGCTCCTCCAACTCCAGCGACAGGCTGGGAACAGCCTGCCACGGTCGTCCGTCTGTCCAACGGCTGCCTTGTATTCCGCAGGCCAGTGCATAATTTTCCAGACGGTCCATGTCCTCACGGCTAACCCGACCATCCAACGGCAGCAGAAGATCTGTTTTGACCGCACGGAATACATCCTCATACCGCCAACGCCGCTGGACAATATCCAGCGAAGCCCGAATCATTTCCACTAAGGGATGGTGCAAAACACTTCTCCGCTGATCCAGAAATACCGGAACCTCATATTGTTTGAATATCGGCTCCACCCATGGCTCATAATCTTCAATATGACGTACAAACAAAGCCATTTCCCGATAACGCGCGCCCTCATCACGGGCCAGACGGCGCATTTCGCGTACGGCCCCTTCCAACTCAGCACGACGATTGGCCGCAGCGTACAGCTTTATGCCTTCCGGCTGTTTTTCTGGCCACTGCTCCCGTTGCTGCTGCCGCATCCGAAATCCTGTGCGATGTTCAAAATGTGCCTCCAAATATGCTAACGCCGGACGCTCCTTAAATCTCGGCATTGGATCAGGGCGCAGCAATTGCGTCTGCGTCTCCAGCATCAGCTCATCCGCCATCCCTTTAAGCTTTACATAGGTAGCTGCTGGCGGATGGAACAAATCCAGTTCATGCGGAAGCTGTCCGCTCTCATAGCTGCGGTTGCAGGTCAGCGCCACCGTCAACGAAGAAGCGTGCAGCATAAGCTGCTCCACCACCTTATATTCATGCGGCGTAAACCTGCGGTAGCCATCCATCCAAATATCTGCCCCGCGCACAAGGGAAGACTCGGCAATCTGTTCTGCCAGCATACGCAGCGTATCCTCACCGTCAATAAATCTAAGTGACAGCTCGCGTTCAAAATCCTCATAGATTAAGCTGATATCTTTGAGCTTACCGCGCAAAATCGGGGTTGACTCTCCCGCGGCATGCATGCGCTCCAGTTGCTCAGGTACAGACCGGGTATCATTCCCGTACTGCTTCAGCTCCGTAAACAACGTATTCAACCGATCCACAAAGCCAAGCTGGTCACCCGATTCCTTAAACAAACTCAGTTCATCCTTGCGACGACGAATAATTTTATATAAAAGCATCTTCTTGCCCTCTTCTGTCACTGGCACCAGCGCTGAACCGCCGGTTTCCTGCATGACTAAATAAGCAAGACGATGAAATCCCATCACCTGGGCGCGCACCGACCCCTGAATACCGTTTCCGGCTTCTGTAAGCAACGCATGCTCGGAAGCAAATGACGATTGCTCCGGCACAAGCAGCAGCATAGGCTTACCTAGCGACTGCTCGCGTAACATGGACGTCATCTCATGACGGATTAACGTGCTTTTCCCGCTACCCGAACGGCCAATCAACAAACGGACCGACATGATGCGGCCTCCTTTCCAACGAACAACATTCTATTAAACAGTATAGCACACGAGGCAAGGGAGAAAAGAACGTACGTTTGCCATTTTACAGCATGCATCCTTCCTAAAAAAACAAACAGTCCCGCAGGTTGGCTTGTGCATGCCTTCTCTACAGGACTGATATATACATTAAACGAGCCTATTTTTCTTATTTAACCATCCAAAAGGCGGTGGACTATGTTTGACACCTACAGCTGTTTCTGGCTGCGCACCTCAAAGATAGCGAATTTCAAATAATGGCCTTCCTCCACGCCCAAAATTTGGGGATGATCCTTGCCGGCTGCTCTCCAATCTACCAGACGAAGGATCTTCCCAGCATCAGCCGCTGCTTCCTTAATCGTATCCAGAAACAGCTCCGGCCGCATATGGTACGAACAGCTTGCCGTCACCAAATAGCCACCCTCATTAACAAGCTTCATCCCGTGCAGGTTAATATCTTTATATCCCCGCATAGCTCCTTTGACCGCACTCTTCGTTTTGGCAAAGGCTGGTGGATCAAGAATAACCACGTCAAATGTGCGCCCGCCACCAGCTGGTAGCGGCTTGGATGTATCCCCCTTGCCACCAGCTCTCGCGGCTCGTTCCTCTACACCTTTGACCTGATTGCGCAAATATTGAAAAGCATCATCCACAACAAACTCGACACGTTCCTCGAAGCCGTTCAACTTGACATTATCCCGCGCGCTTTCAATCGCATGCTCGGAAATATCAAGACAAGTTACTTTTTTTGCACCGTATTTACATGCATTAAGTGTAAAGCTTCCGGTATGTGAAAAGCACTCTAAAACAGTTGCGCCATCCCAAAATGGAAATTCAACAACCTTACCGCTTTTATTTACAGGCTTCATGACCGTGGTGCCAGAGCCGTCTTGCTCTGCCACTTCCTGGAGCGTAATTCCGCTGCGTGCACCCCAGCCTGTCATCAACGGTGCAATGGCTGCACGATTCTCACGTTGGTCGAAGAAATAACCTGTCTTCTGGCCTTCTACGATATCTACCTTGATTTGCAAGCCATTTTCTGTTACCACGACATGACGCGGGCAATCACCGTACAAAGGCCCTTTCGTCTGTTCTAGTCCTTCCAGCTCGCGGATGGATACATCACTGCGTTCATATATACCGACAGGGCTAACCACTTCAACGAGCGCGTCCCTGATTTCTTCCCTGCGCCGATCCATGCCCAGCGTCAACAGCTGCACGACCAACACATCTCCGAATCGGTCGACAATTAGTCCAGGCAAAAAATCAGCCTCGCCGTACACTAGCCGATAAGCGTCTCCTCCGGTCACAAAACGTTCACGGTGCTCCAAACAATTGCGGAAGCGTTCAACAAAGAAATTTTTGTCCATGGCTTGCAGCGGCTCGTATGATATCACACGCACTGTAATTTGTGAAGCCGGATTATAGTAGCCTGTCGCCAAATATCTACCTTGATGATTAACAATGCTAACCAGATCGCCCGCCTCTGGATCACCCTCGACCTTGGCTATTTCGTTTTTAAACACCCAAGGGTGTGAGTGCTCCAGCCTTTTTTTGCGGCCTCGTTCCAATATTACTGAAGGCAAAACCCTCACTCCTATCTTGAATTACTCAAAGTCCTTAAAAGCATGGAGTTCGATTGGGGCGCGGCTCCACGGTTCATTTGATCTTACGATCGCTGTTGCAACGGGATTATTGGATTTTCTAAATGAATTAGAGGTAAGAATCCCATTAGGTTTATGCTTCCGAAGCAGCTTTCCTTTGGAAAGCTTTCAGGCGAACGCTACCGCTTCTCCAGATTCAAATGAACCGCTCCGCTATTGCCCGCCTTTATATCGACGTCACGCTTTTAAAGCTTGTGTAGATACTACAAATTATCGTTCCGTAAAAAACAACTCGGCCATGCTTGTCATGGCTGTCCTCGGCAGATCATAGGCTGTTACATAAGTGTTTTAACGATACTCTGGAGAAGCGATATGCTTCGGTCCTCGTTTATAAGTAACTAGTGAAGATATGGTGATTTTAAGGCAGGCAACAGCGATTAAAAGATCAAATAAGCTGCGAAGTGCCTAGTTCAGCAACATTAAATAACCTTAGAAAAGGGGGTTAGGCCCGTGTTTATACACGTTATTTTGCCGCTGTGCGGTGGGCTGCTTATTTTTTTGGGCGGAATGAAGCTGATGGAAGCAGCCCTCCGGCATTTGGCTGGCCCCTTCCTCACCCACTGGCTGAATCGGGCCACCGTCTCCCCTTGGCGGGGCCTGCTGTTCAGCTCAGGCATTACCGCCCTGCTGCAAAGCAGCACCGCCGTAACGGTGATGACCATCGGCCTGGTCAACGCCGGGCTGTTGACCTACGGCCGCACGCTCGGCATCATCCTCGGCACCAATATTGGCACCTGCCTGACCACCGAGCTGATGGGACTCCAGCTCGGCAAGCTGGCTGTTCCGCTGCTATGCGGCTCACTGCTCTGCTGGAGCACTGCCGTCCTGTGGGGAGAAGCTGTCCCCGGCCGCCAGTATGCATCTGCCGGAGCTTCACCCGGTTCCAATGGGCTTAGCCGCCCGCAGGCTGTACAATTTATCAGCCTCGTCATCGCCGGATTTTCGCTCATCCTGGCGGGTATCCGCGTGATGCAAACAATCGGCCCCTGGATTGAGCAGGCCGGACTATTCCGCTGGTTTCTTGATCACGCTGCGGCCAACATGTGGTGGGCCTTCACCGCTGGAGCCTGCCTGACCGCACTGGTACACAGCAGCGCAGCCGTCATTGGCATGGCGATCAGCCTTGCTGCGGCGGGCGCCCTGCCAGCCGATGTGGGTATCGCCATCGTCATCGGCTCCAATGTAGGCACCTGCGTAACCGCTCTGATCGCCGCTGTTGGCGGCAGCGTGTCCGGCAAATTTGTGGCCTGGTCCCATGTGCTGCTGAACGTAGGCGGGGCATTGCTATTTATGCCATTGATTCCCGGGCTGGAAATAGCGGCTACCTGGATATCCGCCGAGCCCGGAGCCAAAGTAGCTCATGCCCAAACCCTGTTTAACGTGATCAGCTCTCTGCTTGTCCTGCCCTTCTGCTATTTACCTGTATGGACACGCTTAGAGGAACATATGCCTCTCCCTAGAATTAAACGTTAATTCCCAGCATAGACAGCGCCTTGCTCAGAATGATGTCATTGTTGTCGTATCCACCCTGGCGCTGAAGGCGCCATGCTTCCTCAGGCGTATGCCATGCGACACCTTTTATTTCTTCAATCTGTGCCTGTAAATCCCCATCCAGTGCCTCCACGAGATAATAATGAACTTCCTTGTCCACTTCCCCATATTCAGGGTGCTGGTACGTATAAGCAATTATATCCACATGCTGAATAATTCGCCCGTTCAGCCCTGTTTCCTCGCGAATTTCACGTAAAGCCGTTTGTTCGATCGTTTCTCCTGGCTCCATTTTGCCTTTAGCCAAGGATACCTTGCCATATCGGTCAGTAATCAGCTGGATTTCAAGTTGCTCCCCCTGTTTGCGAAACACAACACCACCTGCGGAAATTTCCTTTTTTGCTGTCATCCTGTAATCTCCCCTTCCTTGCGCAACAAGGATTCCGTCCTCTCTGTAAGGAAAGGCGAAATCCTTGTTTGCCATCGCTATTGCCTGTTCAGGCTTTTTATGTTCTTAGAGAGCTGCTTGCAGCCCATTCTCCAGTACGCGGACCAATTGACCTTCACATTCATTAACGCCCGCCTTCGTCAGCTTCACGCGGCACACTTTGCCCACCATATCCTCAGTACCTTCAAACACCAGTTGAATGTAATTGTCACTATAACCGTAGAGTATGCCGTCTTCGGTTCCTTTCGGCGCAACTTCCGGAATGACCTCCAGCACCTGACCTACGAACTTCTCAGCATAGGCCAGTTGCATTTGCTCTGACAGTTCAATCAGCTCATGTACACGTGCATTTTTCACGTCCTCGTCGACCTGATCCTCCATACGCGCCGCAGGCGTTCCAGTGCGCTTGGAATATGGGAACACGTGCATTTCCGAAAAACCGATTTTTTTCATCAGCTCATAGCCGTTGCGGAACATTTCGTCCGTTTCCCCAGGGAAGCCGACAATCACGTCTGTTGTAATCGCTACATCCGGCATTGCTTTTCGAATCATAAGCATCTTGTTATAAAACTCTTCTGTCGTGTACTTGCGGCGCATCCGTTTCAGCACAGTATCATCCCCTGCCTGAAGCGGTATGTGAAAATGACGGACCAGCTTGTTGGAGCGTTTCAGCACATCAAGCATTTTTTCATCGATCTGGCTGGCTTCAATCGAGCTGATACGGATGCGTTCCAGCCCCTCCACCTTCTCCAGATCCCACAACAGATCGGACAGGTCATAGTTTTCCATATCGTCACCATAGCCGCCAGTATGGATACCTGTAAGTACGATTTCCTTGTAGCCTGCGTGCACCAGCTGACGCGCCTGTGCAATAATGCTCACGGCATCACGGCTGCGGGATAGACCGCGCGACCACGGGATGATGCAGAAGGTGCAGAAGTTATTGCAGCCATCCTGAATTTTCAAAAAAGCACGGGTGTGATGAGCAAAATCAGGCACATCCATTTCCTCAAACACACGAGTCTTCATAATATTACGCACGGCGTTCACCGGTTGACGTGACTCTTGAATCTCCTTCACATACGGAATAATCTTGTCCCGATCCTGCGTACCAATAACGAGATCGACACCGGGAATATCCATAATTTCGGCAGGTGAAGTTTGAGCGTAACAGCCCGTTACTGCCACAATGGCATCTGGATTTCGGCGGATCGCGCGACGAATAATCTGACGACTCTTTTTATCGCCGGTATTCGTAACCGTACATGTATTAATCAAATAGACATCAGCAGTCTGCTCATCAAAATCCACCTGCTCATAACCTTCTTTTTTGAACAGCTGCCAGATTGCTTCCGTATCGTAAAAGTTTACTTTACAGCCCAATGTGTAAAATGCCACTGATGGCATGTTAAATCCCTCCCATTTCTCCTGACTCATATAAAATGCACGCCAATGCAGCCATACCTGCGGTCTCTGCGCGCAAAATACGTCTTCCCAGCCCTGTAGACTGAGCCCCGGCCTGCTCGGCCTCCTGGCTTTCTTTTTCAGTGAAGCCGCCTTCCGGACCTACCACCAACAGAACACGCGGCTTGTCTGCCGACGCCCATTGTCCTGCCAACGGCTGGATCACATCCCGTAGCTGCCGACCCTGCTCTTTTTCATAACAATAGCATATCAAATCATACCCCGCAAAAGAAGCCAGCAGCTCTTTCCACGTCATGGGTGCGCTAATTTCGGGAATCCGATTGCGATGGCTTTGCTCAGCCGCTTCCTTCACAATCTTGCGCCAGCGCTCCAGTCGCTTGCCTTCTTTTTTGGCATCATACTGCACGACTGTACGCTCGGACAAAAACGGTATAAAGCCCGCTACTCCAATTTCTGTACATTTTTGCATCACCGTCTCCATCTTGTCTCCTTTAGGAAGACTTTGAGCGATAGTGACCTGCACATGCGGTTCAGAGCTCATTTCCAGTTGCTCGACGATCGTCGCCGTAACCTGATCCTGCTCAATCGTATCCAGTGCAGCCAGCGCTTCTCTCGATACTCCGTCACTGACTATAATTTTGTCACCGCTACGGCCGCGCATGACTTTAGCGATATGCCGCGCGTCCTCACCCGCAACAATCACGTGATCTTCCAGAAATTGCTCTGCCGGAATAAAATAACGCTGCATCATCTCTCACACCTATTCTAAAAATAACTGTTTATCCACTGACTTTCCGTACAAAATCCGAATAAATCACCAAGCATCATCATATCATCTTTTACGCCTGAATGACCAGCCTGTTCCCTTTTCCATTAGCGTAATATTTATCTGTTCTCGCAAAAAAAGGAGCCCTTAGGCTCCAAATAATCCGGTGATATAAAAAGAGAACTGCAAAAACTGTATATATATCACTTGGGCCAGCGTGTAAAGAGGTTCAATCGTTACAGCCCGCACCTGTGGAATGACCAGTATAAGCAGAAAAATAAAGATGGACCACTGTTCAAACTGCTGAAGCTTGCGGCGCACAGGAGTTGGAGCTACATCCTCCACAATCCGGTATCCATCCAGCGGAGGCAGTGGAATCAAGTTAAAGATAAACAAAAACAGATTCAAATTGATCAGTGCATTGATAAACAGATAAATCGCCTGAGCAACCCGCTGGTTCTCCATGCCCGGCAGCACTTGAAAATGAAGGAGCATGGCATAGATCAATGTAGTGACAAATGCAAGCAGCAGATTACTCAGCGGACCGGCAGCCGAAACGATAATGCCCATGAGGCGCGGACGGCTGAAATTGTCACGGTTAACCGGAACAGGCTTGGCCCAGCCAAAGCCCCCGATCAGCAGCAACAACGTACCCAGCAGATCAATATGCACGGCCGGATTTAAAGTCACGCGCCCAAGCAGCTTGGCTGTGGGATCACCAAATTTATTGGCATAATACGCATGCGCAAACTCATGCACTGTAAAAGATATGATCACAGCCAGTAAGTAAAATGGAAGAACATTTAAATTTACGCGAAAAATACTTTGTAGAAAATCCATGTTTACCTCTTTCTCGCCACAAAAGCCAGCCAATCTTCATCGCGGCGTATTTCGGCAATTTCAAAGCCAGCTGCCTTCAACGCAGTTTCGACAACCTCTTCTTTATTCTTCCAAATCCCTGAAGCAATATAAACCCCGCCTGGCTCCAGAGCCTTATATACATCATCAATGAACAGCAAAATAATCTCGGCCAAAATATTAGCAACCACCAGCTTGACCGGCAACTGGATACCCAGTGTTGGATCGCTTGCATTAAGCACGGATAGCAGATCGCTTTCTTTGATGGTAATATGCTCCTCCAGTCCATTCAGACGCGTATTTTCTCGCGCACTTGAGACCGCTACCGGATCCAGATCCAGGGCAAGCACATGCTTCGCTCCCAGCTTTACAGCTCCAATGGCCAAAATACCGGAGCCTGTACCGACATCAATGACTTCTTCTCCACCCTTAATTACAGATTCCAGTGTTCTCAGGCAAAGTGATGTCGTAGGATGCGTTCCGGTGCCAAAGGCCATACCCGGGTCCAGCTCAATGATTTTTTCATCCTCACTTGCAGGCTCATAGTCCTCCCAAGTGGGTTTGATCGTTAGACGATCCGACACACGTAAAGGCTTGAAATATTGCTTCCAGGCATTTGCCCAGTCATCCTCATTGACCGTTTTCAGCTCATACCGAACCTCACCGGGGTCAATGTCGAAGGTTCTTAATTGTTCGACCCGCGGCTCAATTTCTGTACGTATGCTGTCCATATCCACTTCTTCGGCAAAATAGCCTTTGATAATCGCTTGTCCTTCAGGAATGTCGTTCAAGGGGCGATCATACCACTGCCCGTAAGACGTATCACGCGGTTTGTTGAGCGAGCCGGATTCTTCAATGGAAACCCCTCCCGCACCAGCTTCGTGCAAGAAATTCGAAATCATTTCGACGGCTTCTTCGCTTGTATGTATTGTTATTTCATTCCACAACATGGTTTTCATTTCCTCCTCATTTCACATGCATACACTACATTGTACTATATACATGCATTGGAGTTCAAAAAAGCTCAGGAGTTACACAAAATAAGACGAGCTATCCCTTAATTTGCTTCAAATAGGGATAACTCGTCTTATGAATCCTACTCGTTGTCGTTAATAATTCGCTCCTGACGACGATCAGCCACTTCAGCGCGCCGAATCGCTTCCAAATCCTGAGCATCTGCCTGCTCTGCCGAGAACTCAATATCCTCATTTTTAACAGATTGCGCACGCTTGATTTTCTCCGTTTTGGTCAGCACTTTATCAAAGCGTTTGTTTTTCGACATCGGTCACTGCTCCTTCCAAACTGTTCACAGCATTCCGCCTGCTTGCTCCACGATGGACATCGCCTGATGATGAATGGATTCATCTACCACAGCAGTCAACAAAATATCGCGGCCAGTTGGTCCGCCCTGTCCTCCATCGCTCATTCCGCTGGCAGCCGGATCAGCCGCAGCCAGTATCGCCGGACTAGCATCTGTAAATTCTACTCCCTGCGTTAGCGAGGACAAGCTGGTAATTTTCCCTGAAAATACAGGTAATCCATCGTTGCCAGTGGACTGTCGCGGATATCGGCTAAATCGGTCTATCGACACATCCGCTACCCGGAGAGCTTCCAGTTTTCTAGCAGCTCCCTGTGCTTCTTCAGGGCTTTTAAAATACGCCAAAATATTTTTTTCACCCATCCCCAAAACTCCCTGTATGATATTGAGCGCAACTTTTGTTCAAGAACGATACAATTGCGCTTTGCTATATCCTGCTCATTGGCACGAATTTATATTCTCCACAGAGATGGAACGGAACAGACACACCGGACATAGTAGGCGAAACACTGGAAACATCGTTTGTGAAGATTATAACTTTTCCGGGTGCAGGACAGCAGCGGGCATTTCTCCTGCCTTCGCTACCCCCGTCTCCCACGCAGCGCGAACGACAGCATCTCGAACCTTTTGCACCACCTTGGGATTAAACACATTAGGTATGATATAAGTTTCACTTAGCTCTTCAGGACTGATTGCATCCGCAATGGCAAGCCCGGCAGCCAGTTTCATTTCTTCATTAATCGTGGTGGCATGACAATCCAGTGCGCCCCGGAAAATTCCCGGGAAACACAGCACATTGTTAATCTGATTAGGAAAATCAGAGCGGCCCGTAGCCAATACACGTACAAAAGGCGCTGCTAAAGCTGGATCAATCTCTGGCTTCGGATTCGCCATGGCGAAGACTATAGGATCAGCGGCCATGCTCTGAATATCCTCCACAGTCAATAAATCCGGACCTGATACACCGATGAAAACATCAGCTCCCACAATCACCTCGGATAAACTTCCACTCAGATTATGGGGATTGGTCATATTGGCATACTCTGTCCAATGCGGGTTACTGTATTCCACTCCACGATGAATGGCTCCTTGCCGGTCGACGCCAATCAAATTGCGTACTCCCGCCTTGAGTAGCATACGAGAGCATGCCATACCAGCCGCACCGATACCTGCAAATACAACCTTGACATCTTCCATTTTCTTGCCGCATACCTTCAGTGCATTGACCAAGCCCGCCAATACGACGACTGCCGTGCCGTGCTGATCATCATGAAATACCGGAATATCCAACTCCTCTTTCAATCGTCTCTCGATCTCAAAACAGCGCGGTGAAGAGATATCCTCCAGATTAATGCCTCCAAAGGCAGGAGCGATCATTTTGACGATTTGAACAATTTCATCAGGGTCCTTCGTATTGAGACAGATTGGAAATGCATCGACACCTGCAAACTGTTTGAACAGGACCGCCTTCCCCTCCATCACAGGCATAGCCGCCTCCGGTCCGATATCCCCTAATCCAAGCACTGCAGTTCCATCCGATACAACGGCGACTGTATTTTTTTTGATTGTTAGCTCATACGCTTTGGCTGGATCATTCGCAATTTCCATGCAAATTTCAGCCACACCCGGCGTATAAACCTTGGATAATCCCTCCATCGTTTCAATCCGCTTTTTCGGTAAGGTCTCCATTTTGCCACCTTCGTGCAATTCTCTGATTTCGTCCAATAAACTACTCATATTTCTCTCCATCCTCTCGTGTCTGTATTTGAGCTATGAATTTCATATCTATATATAAACTCTTCAGCTCCATAAATTAAGTAACAAAGTTGCTAAAATGACCGTGGCCGCCCCGCCAATACGAGTTGCAATTTGCGCGAAAGGCATCAGTTCCATCCGATTTGATGCAGACAAGATGGCCACATCCCCCGTACCTCCCAATCCGCCACGACAACTAGTTACTATTGCAGCTTCCACTGGATACATATTAATCCATTTTCCGGTAAAATACCCGGCAATAATTAATGCAACGACAACCGACGCACAGGTGATGGCATAAGGTATCGTCAGAATCCCAACCACACTATCCAAAGGCACGTATAAAATCCCTAATCCTACCATCAATGGCCACGTCAGGCTTGCCGTTATACATTTATACAAATGAAAAGCTCCCTGCTCCAGCTGATTCGGCATGACTTGAACACATTTAATGATAGCCGCTGCCAAAATCATCAGAATCGGTCCTGGAATATGAAGATACGGCTCCAGTAGCTTGCCTACGATGAAGAAAGTACAGGCCAATAGCAGTCCTCCACCCATTAATGGGAAAGAAACGGGTTGATCCAAACTTGCAGGAGACAATTTCTCTTCTTTACCGAGTTTTAACAACATTCCGTTACCAGAAGTATTTGGTCTTTTCTCCGCTAATCTCTTAAGAACCCCCGCACCTATGATTGCAACAATGTTCCCGATGATTGCTGCCGGGATAAACTGGGATACGAATATCGCCGAATCTTTGCCCAAGACCAATCCATACGAGATAGACAAAGGTAAAATTCCTTCCCCAATCCCACCGGAGATAATGGGAATAATGATGTAAAAGAACGTATGATAGGCACTGTAGCCAAATGCCATCCCCACAACCATACCTGCTGCAACAGCTGCAATGGAGCCTACTATAATAGGGGCAAAAATTTTAACAATTCCGTTCATCAGCATTTTGCGATCCATACCAAGAATACTCCCGGTTACCAAACAAGCGATGTAGAAATAAAGAAAATTAGAGGTTTTCATGAGCGTGTGTACCGCTCCCATCGCGGACGGACTGAACATATTCCAAAATACCATCAACGATGGAACCATGAGTGACAAAATAGCTGGGCCACCAATATGCTTGAGCAGCGGAAGCTTGGAGCCCAGTTCACTGAGCAGTATGCCCAAAATCATGATGACGGCGAACCCGCCCAACATATCGTTCGGAAGTCTTTGTGTGATCGCAGCAAAGTATATAACCAACGCGATCACGAGGTAAAGCGGGAGTGGAATCACCCCTAGTTTTATCTTACCTAGCATCCTGATTCCAGCTACTGGACTTTTATTCCATTTTTGCTCCTTTTGAATGACAGCCCGGTTTGTGGCATTTTCCATAAAGCTCCCTCCTTGTAGTAAAGAACGATGATCATGCCTCGTAGTAAGGAACGATGATCATGCTTCCATTCTACACCTATGGAAAACGCTTTATTTGGTTTTAAAACTAATAATCTACTTTTGTAACTAAAGTAATCAAAGGGAGCCTAAATCATAACCGGTCATGATTTCTTCCGCCTGCGGCAAAATATGATATTGGTACACAGGTCGTCCGATGGTCCCATAAATCGTTTCCATAGCAAGCACCTCAATCTCCGTCAAAAAAGTCAGGTATTTACGCATAGACACTCTGGATATCCCTGCACTTTCTGCAATGTCCTCGGTGGAAAATAGCAGCGCTTCATGTTGCCGGATACAATTCCATATCATAGCCAGCGTTGACTTGGTTACCCCTTTGGGCAATCGGGCTAGGTCCTTGGTAGAGCTTTTATGATACAGGAGACGATCCAGCTCCTCCTGTGAAAGCAAGCTGTGCTCACGCACGATGCTGATATGCTCCCGATAACCCGTGAGTGCCTCCAGAAAACGATTAAAGTGGAACGGCTTAATCAAATAATCCACCGCGCCGAAATTCATCGCCTTCTTGACACTGTTCATGTCACTTGCAGCTGAAATCACAATGACGTCCGCATTTACTCCCGCCTCCCGGATGAATGACAGCAAATCCAGGCCATTGCTTTCCTGCATATACACATCTAATAAAATCAGGTCAACGGCCCGTTCAGCCAAAAATTTCTTGGCATCTTTTACAGAAGAAGCCCAGCCTACACATTGAAAACCCTCTACCTGCTCCATATATTTGCGGTTAAATTCGGCAACCATCGGATCATCTTCTACAATCAGGACATTAATCATGTTCATCATTCCCCGTTATCGTATATGGAATTGTAATCTCAAAACAGCACCCTTGCTCAGCTGGAATCAGTTCTACACTACCCTGTAATCTTTTCACGCTTTGCGCCACCAGATAAAGCCCCATTCCCCGTGACTCTCCCTTGGTCGAAAAACCTTTTTCAAATACCGTCTTTACAAGCCCTTCCGGTATACCTGGACCACTATCACACATGATACAGGTCAGACATCCATTCTCCTGATGCTTCTCATAATAAAGCGAAAGGGTGATCCGCTTGTGCTGGAGAGATTCCATCGCCTCTACCGCATTATCAAACAAATTACCAAGAATGGTAATCAGTTCATGGATCGTTTGAGTTTGACCCGATTCGGGCAAATAGCTACCTGGAGTCAATTCAAAACTCACCCCGACCTCTCTAGCCCGGCTTAATTTCCCCAACATAAAACCCGCCATGACAGGGTCTTTAATCTGCCGGGTAATGGAGCCAATCTCCACCTGATGATGCTCAACGGCATCCATAATGTAGTGCTCCAATTTATCGTACATTCGCAGATGCACCATCCCCATAATAACATGCAGCTTATTCATAAATTCGTGAGCTTGTGCACGCAGTGCCTCCGTATACAGAGACACCCCTGTCAGACGCTCAGCAAGCTGCTTCATCTCCGTTTTATCCCGAAAGGTTACAATCGCGCCCACGATTTCCCCTTTTACCCGGATCGGAACACTGGTAGTGAGCAAGGTTATTCCCCCCAGCTCCATTTCCTCATCCATCTGTGGAGTGCTTGCCTTCAAGACCTCTTGCAATCGGAAAGCAGATAAATAAGTGGTAATTTCCTGTCCAGAGGACGAAAAATCTTCAATTCCCGCTTGCCTTAGCATACGAATCGCTTCTGCATTCATTAACATAACACGTCCGGATTCATCCACCGCAATGACGCCTTCCTTAATGGACTGGAGCATAGCACTTCGCTCCTCCAGCAAGCGCGCGATTTCCGGCGGCTCCAGACCGGCCAGCATATTTTTAATTTTACGGGCCAGCACAACAGCTCCTCCGGTGCCGATTAACATTCCGACACCAATAGCGATAGCAATAAGGCGGTAGTTGCCTTCCTGAGCCCTTAGCACATCTTGCATGGATATACCGACGACAATCGCTCCCAACTGCTTCCCCGTCGAGCTAAACACGGGAGAAAAGGCACGCATGGATAAGCCCATTGTTCCCTTTGCAACAGATACACTCTCATGACCATGAAGTGCAGTGTATTCGTCTCCACCAACAAAGGCTTTGCCGATCATCCTGGCATCCGGGTGCGTTTTGCGAATCCCCTTCATGTCCATAACTACAATAAACTGAACATGATTAGCAGATGATACCTTCTGCACATACTTCTGCATGGAAGAAGACGAACCGGGTTGTTGCAATTGTTCGACAATAAGAGGCGTGTGGGCGATTGTACGCGCGATGGACATTGCTTTTTCCTCTAGCCCCATCTCGGTTTCATGCTCAACTCTATCCGCAAATAACAGTGTTACTGGCAGAAGTACAAGCGCCATAACGAGACAAACCAGCAGTGTAATCAGCCTTCTGAGTTTTATTGGCGGTTTCCCCCGACGCAGCTTTGACTGTGAAATTGCGATGGAACTCACCCCTTTCTACTTGAGATTAAGCGCCAATAGCTCAATACGCTTATACAAAAATGGATATGTATGTGTTTACGTAAATCCGCATAGCTATACTCATACCTCTTTATTTTATACGCTTTCTGATCCGGAATAAAAAAATGGAACTACCCCGCAATTGCGGAATAGTCCCCTCTGATTCATGGTTGAAGCTCCGCGATGCTTACCTTGGATTAGTCGCCTCGGAAGGCGCGCTTCACACGGTCAAAAAAGGATTGCTCATTCTCATGTGTCTGCTCTCCGCTAAGCGCTGAGAATTGACGCAGGAGGTCCTTCTGTTCCTCACTTAGCTTGCTAGGCGTCACCACGACCACCTTAATATGCTGGTCACCCTGACCTACACCACGCAGCTTAGGCACACCTTTACCTTTAAGGCGGAAATAGGTACCTGTCTGCGTACCCGCTGGAACTTTCAATTTCACTTTCTCGGTCAGCGTCGGGATTTCAACTTCATCTCCCAATGCCGCTTGCGAGAACGTCAGCGGAATTTCACAGTAGATGTCGTCTCCCTCACGCTCGAAGAAGTCATGCGACTTCACACGGAACACGACGTACAAGTCACCTGCCGGTCCTCCGTTGATACCGCCTTCGCCCTCACCGTTGATACGCATTTGCGCGCCATCATCCACACCCGCTGGAATACGGATATGAATTTTACGCTGCTTGCGCACACGGCCAGAACCGCTACAAGTTGTACATTTTTCTTTGATGATTTTTCCAGATCCGCCGCAATTGGAGCAAGCGCGACGATTAACCATACGACCAAACGGTGTATTCTGTACCACTTCTTCCTGTCCGCTACCATGGCAGACGGAGCAGTTTTGTGGCTTGGTGCCCGCTTTGGCTCCCGTACCGTGACACGTATCACAGGTTTCCGTACGTCCAATGTTAATATCGGTTTCCTTACCGAACACTGCTTCCTTGAATTCGATCGTCATCGTATATTGGAGATCATTCCCACGCTGTGGTGCGTTCGGGTCACGTCGACCGTTGCCGCCACCACCAAAAAACATATCAAAAATATCGCCAAACCCGCCACCGAAGTCGGCTCCACCGAAGCCGCCTCCCATGCCCTGGTTCGGGTCTACATGACCATACTGGTCGTATCTTGCCCGCTTCTGACCATCGCTAAGAACGTCATAGGCCTCTTTCACTTCTTTAAATTTGCTTTCCGCGTCCGCAGCCTTGTTCACGTCCGGATGATACTGACGAGCAAGCTTACGGTAAGCCTTTTTGACTTCTTCATCCGAAGCGCCCTTCGCAACGCCCAGCACCTCATAATAATCACGCTTATCAGCCAATGTTCCACCCCCATGCCTACACGCGTCTGCACTACATATAAAAGGAAAGCCAAAGGCACGGGATGACCCGGCTTTGACCTTCCCATCATTTCAAGGCAGTACAACCCGTAATATGCTTATTTATCCTGAAAATAACGGTTCCCCTTCGGTCTCATCGTTATTTATCAAGGCAGCTACGCTGCTAGATACTATTCAGTGTATTATAACGCACCGGTGTACCGTAATGCCACTACCGATCCGTAGCTTAGTCTTTCTTCTGGTCTTCATTAACGACTTCATAATCTGCGTCAACCACATTGTCACGGCCTTTGCTGTCTGCTGTACCATTTTGAGCCTCTTGAGCTTGCGCTGCTTGAGCAGCTTGCTCGTACAGTTTTACAGACAATTGCTGAACAATTTCAGTCAGCTCTTCAGTAGCCTTTTTGATGTCTTCGAGGTTGTCGGTTTCCAGCGTTTTTTGCAGATTTTCTTTAGCTGCATTTGCCTTTTCGACTTCAGCCGCATCTGCTTTTTCGCCCAGATCTTTAATCGTTTTGTCTACGGAGTAAATCAGTTGGTCCGCAGCGTTTTTCGCTTCTACCAAATCTTTGCGTTTTTTATCTTCTTCCGCATGCAATTCGGCATCCTTCATCATACGTTCTACTTCCTCGTCGCTCAAGCCGCTGGAAGATGTAATCGTAATTTTTTGGCTCTTGCCAGTTCCTTTATCCGTAGCGGATACGTTCACGATACCGTTCGCATCCAGATCAAAGGTAACTTCGATTTGCGGTACGCCGCGTGGTGCTGGAGGAATATCTCCCAGTTGGAAACGCCCCAGCGTTTTGTTACCTGCTGCCATTTCACGTTCACCTTGCAGTACATGAATTTCTACGCTTGGCTGATTGTCGGCATATGTCGAGAATACCTGTGATTTGCTTGTAGGGATCGTTGTGTTACGCTCAATCATTTTAGTGAATACGCCACCTGCGGTTTCAATACCCAGGGACAGTGGAGTTACGTCGAGAAGAACGACGTCTTTCACATCACCTGTCAATACGCCCGCTTGAACTGCCGCACCCAAAGCTACCACTTCATCAGGGTTTACGCCTTTATGAGGCTCTTTGCCTGTCAATTTTTTGATTGCTTCCTGTACAGCCGGAATACGAGTGGAACCACCGACCAGAACGATTTTGTCGATGTCGCTGGCACTCATGCCTGCATCTTTCATCGCTTGACGAGTAGGTCCCAAGGTACGTTCTACCAGACCTTCAGACAGTTCTTCAAATTTCGCGCGAGTCAGGTTTAGCTCCAAATGCTGTGGAACGCCATCAACGACTGTGATAAACGGCAGAGAAATCGTCGTAGTCAGTACGCCGGACAGCTCTTTTTTCGCTTTTTCCGCTGCGTCTTTTAGACGTTGTACAGCCGCTTTATCTTTACTCAAGTCGATACCTTGATCTTTTTTGAACTCATTTACGAGGTAATCAATGATCACTTGGTCAAAGTCATCGCCACCCAGCTTGTTATCACCGCTTGTTGCTTTAACTTCGAAGAAACCGTCGCCCAGTTCCAGAATGGATACGTCAAATGTACCGCCACCCAGGTCATACACGAGGATCGTTTGGTCTTCGGATTTTTCCATACCGTATGCCAAAGCAGCTGCTGTTGGCTCGTTGACGATCCGCAGAACTTCCAGACCTGCGATTTTACCTGCATCCTTGGTTGCTTGACGTTGGCTGTCATTGAAGTAAGCTGGAACCGTAATAACGGCTTGAGTTACCGGTTGACCCAGATAAGCTTCAGCATCGGATTTCAGCTTTTGCAGAATCATAGCGGAGATTTCCTGTGGGGAGTACTCCTTGCCGTCAATGCTTTCTTTATGGTTTGTACCCATATGGCGCTTGATTGAGATGATTGTACGATCCGGGTTCGTAATCGCTTGGCGTTTTGCCGTTTCCCCTACAGTACGTTCTCCATCTTTTTTGAAACCAACAACGGAAGGGGTTGTGCGCGCGCCTTCCGGATTTGGAATAACGACGGCTTCGCCGCCCTCCATAACAGCCACACAAGAGTTGGTTGTACCTAAGTCAATACCGATTACTTTACTCATCGGACAATTCCTCCTTCTGTATATACGAGGCCCGCAGGCCAGAATGGTTGAATTTCAATTCATGTGTTGCTAAATGTATATTAAAAAAGCTACATGCTTACTTTTACCATAGCAGGACGAAGTACCTTGTCCTTCAGCATGTATCCTTTTTGCACCTCTTCAACGACGATACCTTCCTCATGCTCTTCACTTTCCACCTGCATAATAGCCTGATGGAAATCAGGATTAAACGGTTGACCCACCGAATTCATGGCCGTTACCCCCTCAGCCTGCAGCACGCCCTCAAACTGGCGGAAGATCATCTCTACGCCCTTGGCGAATGACTCAGTCTCTGCTCCCTGCTGTGCTGTTGCCAGCGCACGCTCGAAGTTATCGAGAACAGGTACCAGCTCGGTAACCAGCTTCATGGACGCATATTTAGCAAGTTCTTCTTTCTCTTTCAACGTGCGGCGACGGAAATTGTCAAAATCCGCCTGTGCGCGCAAAAAACGCTGTTGATGCTCCTCAGCCTCCGCACGAAGTTTTGCCACCTCTGTGTCTTCTTCCTGCGCTTCCAGTGCTGCCGCTTCGTTTACTGGCTCTTCCTGCTCCTGGATCGTCTCGGAAGCTTCCTCTGTGCTTACATTTTGTTGTTGTTTTTCTTCTTGGAACGCTTGTTCTTCCTTCAAAATGTTTCACCTCCTTCAAGTTATAACTACCCTTATAAAAACACGCAGCAATACACCCGCGCAGGATACAAAACGTATCTGAGCGCGGAACATGTAGAACTATACGCATTCTTGTTCTATTTAAACCGCTGCGTAAGCATTGCGGTCAAATCCTTAGATAGAATATCCAGAATGTTAATCACTCTCGCATATTCCATTCGCGTCGGTCCCAGTATACCTATGGTACCCAAAGCTTCCCCATCTATGGCATACGTAGCGGTGATCAAACTGCAATTGGCAAACGCCTCATGATCATTTTCCGTGCCGATGCGTACCTGCATTTCAGGTGCTCCGGGAACAGGTGTCATCAGTTTAAGCAGCGTTGGTGTTTCCTCCAGCAGATCAAGAATATGTTTAACCTTATCCACATCTTTAAATTCAGGTTGATTGAGCATGTTCGTGGCACCACTCAAATACAGGCGCTGATCTGATTCACTATCCAGTGCTTTATCCAGTACCTTCATAGCGTCCTCAAAATGAGACACATGCTTCTCCATTTCCTGACCAAGCGCAGTGTAAAGACGTGATTTAAGCTGATAAATCGGCACACCGACCAGCTTGCTGTTCAGCAAATTCACAACCTTTTCCATCTCGGAAATCGAAATTCCCGGCGGAATATCCACCGTCTTATTCTCCACCTGACCGGTATTGGTCACAATAATCGCTACAGCCGTCGTTTCGTTGAGCGGCAATAGCTGAAAATGACGCAATGAAGTATGAAAAACCTCCGGCCCAAGCAGGATGGAAGTATAATTGGTCATATGGGACAAAATGCCTGACGCATGTTGGATCACTTGCTCCATTACATTCAGCTTTTCGGCGTAAAAGGCTTTAAGTTCCCGCATTTCCACAGGCTTCAATGTATTTAGTGGCACCAAGTGGTCCACATAATAGCGATAGCCTTTATGAGACGGGATGCGTCCCGCAGAAGTGTGGGGTTGCTCCAGATAGCCCTGTTCCTCCAAATCCGACATTTCATTGCGGATCGTGGCGGGGCTGTATCCGACATCCTGCCTTTTGGATATGCTGCGGGAACCCACTGGCTCAGCCGAACGAATGTAGTCATCAATAATCGCATTCAAAATGAGTCTCTGACGTTCGGTTAACAAGCGAATCCCCCCCTTGTTGTATCCATATAGCCTGATTGTAAAATGGAATCATTAGCACTCGTTCGCGATGAGTGCTAACCGATAATACAAAAATACCAAACGGACCTGATCATTGTCAAGTCAGATCAGTATTTTCAATAAACGAGATTTATTGCGACCATTTGGATTACACGCAATGAACACAGCTTGCTTACATTTTTTCTAACGTAGCCCGCAAATACGATCCAATGAAAAAAAAAAAAAAAAAAACGAACTAACCTCATTGTTGACAGGTCAGTTCAGTATTTTCAGCACTGCGATTTCATCGCAATTATTTTGTTTGCTACAGTGTATGCAGTCGGTCCATACCTTTTCAGGGAAAATCTCTTTGTTTACTACATCAAAACCGTTTTTTATAAAAAAGGAGACCTCATAGGTCAAAGCCATAATTTTAGGGATACGTTGTCGCCGTGCCTCTATAATAAGGCCCTCTACGAGCTTGGAGCCAATGCCCATTCCTTTATGTCCGTCAGAGATGCCAAGGGAACGAATCTCTACCAAATCAGAGCCCAGTTTGCATAAAGAACCACACCCTACGACTTCGCCGTCCACTTCTGCAACAATAAACAGCTCCAGTTGGCGCGTAAGCACTTTCCTTGAACGTGGCAGCATAATCCCTCGCTCCGCATAGCCGCTAATCATTTGATATAAAGGCTCCACATCTTCAGGAACCGCACTTCTGCACAATACATCTTTACACACTGAAGCCATCTTGCTCTCCTCCTGCCGCTTGCCGCATATAATGAATAAATATACAACATTACGCATAGAATCGCAATACTCCATTTACCCTGCTGTGACAGAATGATGTTATCAATTGATTGGCCCGGCCTGCGAAGTTGAAACGTGCTGTATTGAAGCTCTTCCTTACGAACTTATGGACGTATGACTTATGAATTTACCGTAATGGAGCCGATGAACTCTGCAAATACATCATTTCCGAATAAAATACCGCGTTCGCTCAGACGGTAACCGTCCTCGACCGCTTCAATTAATCCCGCATTCAGCATTTTTCCAAGAGGAACTGTGAACGTATCCTCCAGCGCCTGACCAAATTGAGCTTCAAAGCGGGACTTGGACACGCCCTCCAGCATTCTCAAGCCCACCATGAGAAAGTCCTCCATCGCTTCCGCTGCCGGCACCTCAAAGCTATCCAGACGGGGCAGACCGTTACGAGTAGCCTCTACATATGGGGTAATGCCCTTTATGTTCATATGACGCTCTCTGCCAACGTATCCATGCGCCCCGGCACCGAGACCGTAATAGTCCTCATTACGCCAATAGGTCATATTGTGCTTACTCCCCAAACCGGGTTTCGCGAAATTGCTGATCTCGTACTGCTCATAACCCGCTTCTTTCATACGGCGCATGAGAAGCAAATACATTTCCAATTCGTCGTCCTCATGTGGAAGCGGAAGTTGATTTTTCTGGTATAGCGTGTGGAAGAGCGTATTTTCTTCAACCTTTAAACTATAGATGGAGTAATGAGGGAGCTCCAGCTCCAGCGCTCTATTAACGCTCTCATTCAACATGTCCACGGTTTGGTTCGGCAAGCCGAACATCAGGTCAATCGACAGATTGTCCAATCCGACCTTACGTGCATTTTCCAGACTACGATATACATCATCTGTATTATGAATGCGACCAATACCTGTAAGCAGCTCGTTCTGAAAAGCCTGTACCCCGAAGCTGAGTCGGTTGACACCGCCCTCTTTCATCACAGAAAGTTTTTCATAATCGGTTGTACCTGGATTGGCTTCCATGGAGAACTCAATATCCTCCGACCAGTTCGGAAAGTAGGTACGGACACTCTTCAGGAAATATTCCATTTCCTTCGGATTGAGCGTTGTTGGCGTTCCGCCCCCGACAAAAATAGTTTTGATTTCTCCTGGGGGGTGAAGCTTAACCGTATTTTCCATCTCCCGTTCCAGTGCATACAGGTATTCCATAACAGGCTGATCCTTTAGCACATAAGAGTTGAAGTCACAGTAAAAGCATTTATTCGTGCAAAAAGGTATATGCAAGTAAACCGCTTGAGGCGCGGAAGAATGTTCATGTTTTTGTATGGATGCGGTCATTTCCGATCCTCCTTGTTAATTCAGGGTGTGGTGATGGAAAAAATAGGCTGATGAGGGGGGGGGAGGTCGCTCCGTGGATGGATCATTCTTCCGATCGCTGTTACCCCCGGATTTTTTCATTGTAAATAACCTTAAAAGGTTAAAATCCGGGGGTAAAGGCGAACGCTACCGCTTCTTCAGAACGATTCCATCGACTCCGCTGCTGCCCACCGTCAATCGCCCATTTTTTTACTCTAAACCAGAACTTGAACGAACTCTCAGTCCTGAATAGCTTGCTCAAATAAAGACGCCCATTCTCCATGCACGGCAAATGCCCCATGAAAGAATGGACGAGACTTCAAGCAGCTTTACTCATCTATTTTCAGTACTGCCATAAATGCTTCCTGAGGTACTTCTACGTTACCAACCTGCTTCATGCGCTTCTTGCCCTCTTTTTGCTTCTCAAGCAGCTTCCGTTTACGGGAAATATCGCCACCATAACATTTGGCCAAGACGTTTTTACGCATAGCCTTAACGGTTTCACGCGCAACAACCTTTGTTCCGACGGATGCCTGAATCGGCACCTCGAACATTTGACGTGGAATGAGCTCGCGCAGCTTCTCACAAATGATACGTCCGCGATGGTAAGCCCGATCTCTATGCACGATGAACGAGAGTGCATCGACCTGCTCACCATTCAACAGAATATCCATTTTCACCAGATTGGACTGGCGATAGCCTGAAATCTCATAGTCAAAGGAAGCGTAGCCCTTGGTACTGGATTTTAGCTGATCGAAGAAATCATACACGATTTCAGACAGCGGGATCTGATACGTAATGGTTACCCGTGTCGTATCCAGATACTCCATATTCACGTACTCGCCGCGCTTGGTCTGGCAAAGCTCCATGACCGTACCTACGTAATCATTAGGCACGATAATGCCTGCCTTTACGTATGGCTCTTCCACATGTTCAATCCGTCCGATTTCCGGATAATTCGAAGGGTTGTCGATCTGAATCGTTTCGCCATTCGTCAACTGAATACGGTAAATAACGCTCGGCGCTGTCGTAATCAATGGAATGTTAAATTCACGTTCAATACGTTCCTGAATAACGTCCATATGGAGCAAACCGAGGAAACCGCAACGGAAACCGAAGCCCAACGCGCTCGACGTTTCCGGTTCAAAACTGAGTGAAGCATCGTTCAGTTGCAACTTTTCAAGCGCCTCACGCAGGTCGTTATACTCGGATGTTTCGATTGGATAGAGACCGCAATATACCATCGGATTGATTTTTCGATAGCCTGGCATCGGTTCTGGTGTTGGATTTTTCGCATCTGTCACAGTATCCCCGACACGTGTATCGCCCACATGCTTAATTCCGGCAACGATAAAGCCAACATCACCGACATTCAGCTCGTCCACGATAGTCATACGTGGCATGAAAGCACCAACCTCGATGACCTCGAACGTTTTGTCAGTCGCCATCATCTTAATTTTCGAACCCGCGCGGATACTGCCATCCACAACCCGTACATATACGATAACGCCTTTATAAGGATCATAATGCGAATCGAAAATAAGCGCCTTGAGCGGGTTATCCGGATTTCCTTGCGGAGCAGGCACACTTCTGACCACCTGTTCGAGTATTTCCTTAATACCGATTCCAGCTTTGGCTGAAGCATGTACGGTTTCGCTTGTATCCAGGCCGATAACATCCTCAATTTCCTGCTTTACCCGTTCGGGATCGGCACTCGGCAAATCAATTTTGTTAAGCACCGGCAAAATCTCCAGATTGTTGTCCAACGCCAAATAAACGTTAGCCAATGTCTGTGCCTCAATCCCCTGCGCTGCGTCTACTACCAGCAAAGCACCTTCGCAGGCTGCCAAACTACGGGATACCTCATACGTAAAATCGACGTGTCCCGGTGTATCAATCAAATTCAAAATGTACTCTTCGCCGTCATCGGCCTTATAAGTGAGTCGCACTGCCTGGAGCTTGATCGTAATCCCGCGCTCCCGTTCCAGCTCCATCTGGTCAAGCACCTGTTCCTGCATTTCACGGGAAGTGAGTGCACCGGTGTACTCCAAAATCCGGTCAGCCAGCGTGGATTTACCATGGTCTATATGTGCAATGATACTAAAGTTCCGAATTTTACGTTGTCTTGCCAAAATGTCAGTCATGCCTTACCCCCACACAATGCCTAGTGTCAATCAGCTTATTATAGCAGTTGTACGGGGGGTCAGCAATATTTCTATTCGGTTACTCCATCAAATACAGATACGACCCAACGAATGCTCTTCCTTGACAGGTTTTGCAGCAGTCCAGCGGTTTTATCTGCCATGGTATCCACTGAGGCCTGCTGTGCCTGAACGGCTAGTAGTTCACGAGGTGTCGCTCGGCTCTGCTGAGTACTGGCATTCTGTGCAGTTGTCGTATACCATTCGCGCGTCCCGCGTGCATCCTGGTCCTCATTTCGTTCGTTAGTATTCGTTTCATTCGTGTCCGTTTGCGGCTTAAATTGGACAGTTCCACTTGTGTTATTCGTACGGTTATAGGCTTGGCCATTGGCTGCCGGGGTATCCTCAATAACCGTCTGCTCATATTCGGCTTTCTGTTGATTTACGGATTGAATCGGGTCCCCGTCCCATTCCGGGCCATAGACTGAGCGCAGACCAGAGCCTGCCAGTTGCATACCAAGTAATACCCCTACCCCAATCAGAAGCACAAATCCAAGCGCTTTTTTACGAAAATGTCCGGACATTATATTTTCCCCTTTCCACCTTATATCTTTCCTCTGTCCACCGCCTTAATTTAATTGCCATTGTTGCTCTTTTTAGCATCAGATACCTTAGTGCCCGCCTTCTGTGCTTTTTGGTCCTCCCAATACACTTCGCTGATCATATCCGCCAAAACGTCCGAGGTGCGCTTTAACTCCTCCTCGGTGTTATCAATACCGCCGATTTCAATCAAAATACTATGGGGAGACAGGCTTTGATTGTACTCTCCATTGTTGCCTTTACCGCCATCCTTTCCCCATATTCCGCGTGATACGCCGTGATACGATTTTTCCAGTTTTTCATGAATACGGGCAGCGAAAGCTTCATTTTTACGCCAATTTTTATTGTCATGACCGATAATGAAATATACCTTGGCATAAGAAAGTCCATTAATAGTGGCTGTCGTTTTACTGTGACGTTGAGAGTCTCTGTGGATATCAAGCAGATAAGTTAAATCCTCATTACTCGCCAAGGCTTCCTTGACGGTTTCACGTGAATATTTATAGGAGTAGTTCCAATTGTAATTTTGCACTATGGAGGCATAGTCCTTATTTACATGCAGCGTGTTTATTCCTTGTTTCTCCAGTCTCTTTTTCACAAAGTCCCCCACTCTGGACACATTCGCTGATTTAGAACCGGAATTGGGATTGGAACTGGTTTTGCTGAGTAGTGGGTTATATGCTTCTCTGGGATGAGAATGGTAGATTAATATGCGTTTTTCACCTTTGGCTGCATCACCTGAATCATCCTCTTTTGCAGGGTCCGTTTCCGGTGTTGTCGGCAAATCTGGCGTAGTAGTACCATGATTCGGCGGGTTCGTAGAAGCATCTGAGCCACCGGGAGCATCCGTCGTTCCCTGATCGGGCTGATAATCTGTAGGACCCTCTACCTTGTCGTTTCCTGATCCCTTGCGTAGCAAGACAGGTGCATCTGCAGACATACCAGGAATTTCGCGTGAAATAAGACTTTTCGGATCTTGTGGATTAATACCTGTAAGCATTTGAAAAACAAAAGGCGACCACTGTTCACCCGACAACGAAGATTGTTGCTTCTTTTGTGCAAAATGAGGTACCTCCATACCAAGCAGGTCTGCAAAAAAGCCGCTGGACACCGAACCTGCAAATCCTTTCATCGAAGAAACAGGGGATGTTTGCAAACGATTTTCGGCCAGTCCCCCTAGTCCCAGTACGACAAATAAAAGCGCCGAGCCCATAATAAGCAGCACAAGCGTATGTCCCATCGCCAAAATTTCGATACCCTTTCTTCTCCATCTTCCGACGTTCCAGGTTTGAATTTTTTTCATGTGAGCCTTGTCCTCCTTCGTCCCGTCG
Organism: Paenibacillus sp. BJ-4; assembly: GCF_020404765.1. GTDB lineage: Bacteria > Bacillota > Bacilli > Paenibacillales > Paenibacillaceae > Paenibacillus. Next base: position 160,361 of record NZ_JAIVEM010000149.1, on the reverse strand, counting down.
AAACCCGCTTTTACATTCGGAACATAGGGTTCCTATCTGCTGCGGAAATCTCTTATACTTCAACTCTATGAACGAAGAACAATTGCTAGAACACAAAAAATCTCTATCCACAGGTAAATCCCATCCCTTTTTGAGAGAGATAGGTTACCTGTTAAATAGAGAACTTGGCGTCTTAGAAAGATGGTTTTGCTAACCTTGCATTAATGCGTATAAGCGGCAACATTGCCGGGGTCAACAGCCTCATGCAGAGCAGCGTTCAGTCCGGTTGCAATGATATTCGCGATATCTTCAATAAATTCATCAATCTCTTTAGGGGTCACAATCAGATCATGCCCCAACGGTTGAAGTACCTCTCTCACCAACCCGAGTCTCTCAGGCTCTGAAATATCGTCCAACATCCCCAGTATTGCTTTCGTAGGTGCCTTTTCTTTGGCAAAATGTGTTTTCATCAATTCAATTACATTATTTACGATGGTCGAAGCGTAGCATACCGTTGGCACGCCAATGGCGATGCACGGAACGCCCATAATATCCTTGGTGATACCGCGCCGTTTGTTACCAATTCCTGAGCCTGGATGTATCCCAATATCTGCCACCTGAATGGTCGTATTGACGCGCTCCAGTGAACGTGATGCGAGAGCATCAATAGCAATAATCAGTTCTGGTTTGGTGCGATCTACGATGCCTTGAACGATTTCACTGGACTCGATTCCCGTAATACCGAGAACACCCGGCGCAATTGCGCTCACATCCCGATAGCCGGGGTTGACTTGATCAGGCGTCAACTCAAAATATTGACGAGTCACCATCAGATTTTCAACGACAAGCGGACCCAGCGAATCGGGAGTTACGTTCCAGTTCCCCAAACCCACCACAAGCACCTGTGCCGTATTGGAGATGCCTATCTTTTGTATAAAATGCTCCATCTCTTTCGCAAATGCAATAGCTACTCGTTGCTGAAGTCCGGTGTCACCTCCACGTAAGCCAGGTACCTCTAGCGTGACGTAATGCCCTTGTACTCGCCCAATACGATTGGCCCCTTCTTTATTTAGTACATCCAAACGTGTAATTTTAATACCGTTATCTTCCTCCACGTCCTCACTGATACCCGCCAGCGGTACAGGCTGATCCCGTTCTGCCAGCTCTCTCGCCTCCAGTGCCAAATCCGTGCGTACCGCATATTTCTGCAAATCCAGATCCATCTTTTAAACCTCCTTGTATACCATCTCTGGCTATAGTGTGCGAGACACCCAACAGGTTTATGCACATCCATTTTCATCCTGTCATTTGCATAGCCACTGAATGTTTTCTTATTGCATTTTGAGGTGTAGCGTGCTAAAATATTTTAAGTTGTGAAACGTTTGTGTTCATAAGTAATGCCTTTACAGGAGGTGAATGTAATGCCAAACATTAAATCCGCTATCAAACGCGTTAAAACGAGCGACAAACGCCGTGCGTTGAACGCTTCCCAAAAATCCGCGCTTCGTACAGCAGTTAAAGCTGCCGATACAGCGTTGGTGGGTAACGAAGCTGAAGTTGCTGCTGCTGCTTTCAAAGTAGCTTCCCAAAAGCTGGACAAGGCTGTAACTAAAGGTCTGATCCACAAAAATGCAGCTGCTCGCAAGAAATCCCGCTTGGCGAAAAAACTTAACGCTCTTACAGCTCAAGCGTAAGCAAGAGCTACTTCTATACGTTAATGAAAAAAACCTGACCAGCCTCGGCTGATCAGGTTTTTTTAGTTTTCATCGTCTGTGTTCTCACTGCCAGTGTCCCTTACAAATCACTCACTTAAAAATCACTCAGCACCTGGGAGGGGTTAGACTGAAGCCCCCATACCCATTTTCATTAAAAACAGCTCCAGTCCCAGTACCTTATCAACAATACCTGTTTTCATATGATAATCCAGCTCGCCCAACTCGAAGAGAAGCTGACGCAGCTGTTCAGGATGAAACCTCCTCGCCTGCTCGCCCGCAACTTTTACCCCGTAAGGATGCAGGCTAAGCTGACTCGCAATTTGCTGCTGGGAATAACTCTGACCCGATAGCTCCTTCACCTGCAATATAATACGGAACTGCCGTGTAATCAAAGCCGCAATCTTAATCGGTTCCTCTTTTTGTTTGAGCAGCTCATAAAAAATACTAAGCGCCTTATCAAGCCGCAAATTAGCCAGATCCTCAACCATCGCAAATACGTTTTGCTCCGTACTACGAGGCACCAGGGATTCGATATCCGTAGATGAGATCGTTCCTTGTGCTCCGGCATACAAGCACAGCTTGTCTATCTCGGCAGCCAAGGATTGCAGCCCTGTACCTGTATATTGAATGAGCGTCTCAGCAGCTCCTGCAGCTAATTGTACCTCTCTTTCCCCTGCACGCTTATGAACCCAAGCTACAAGGTCATCTCCACCCAATGGGGAAAAAGCAATCACCGAAGCATCACTTTTCAGTCTTTTGACAATCTTTTTCCGTTCATCCAGCTTTTCGGACTGAACCATAAAAACGATGACGCTATAGTCAGTCGGGTTATCCATATAAGTCAACAGCGTCTCAATGCGGTGCTCAATCTTGCCGCTATCTTTGCCTGCTGCGAATACACTCGTGTCCCGGACAATAATCAGCTTTTTCGGTACCAGAAAAGGTGCAGTTTCCGCCTCCTCCACGACCACCTCGATTGGCGTTTCCGTCAGATCATAGGGAATAATGGCAAAATCACGATGCTCCTCTTCCATCACTTTTTCCTTGAGCATCTCAACAAACTGCTTCATTTGGTATTTTTCACTGCCGTATAGCAAATACACGGGCGAAATATCGCCCTTGCGAATAGCCTTAGCGGCTGTTTTTACATCCATATTCCGTTCCCCCCATCCACTGATCGTACCCGACATCCGGCCGGAAGGCAAGTCAATATACAAACAAAGGGACCCTGCCTATAGGCAAGATCCCTTCGCCACCATCTATATCAACACGGCAGCAGAAAGCTCTAGAAACTTTCGGCCGTCGGGATACGACGTCGGTTCATATATTCTATTCCTTAATTTTAAAGGTGTGACTACTTTCGGCAATTATTTTCCAGTGCTGCGCGGGACAGTATACGTATATTTACTTGCTGTACCATCTTGCTCTGTCTCGTACATGAAGGTCTGACTATCATCCGACCAGCTGCCCTTGACCCAGGCTCCTTTCAAGGTACGAACCTCTAAGGTTGTTCGATCTACACCATTATCGGAAAGCTTATATACTTTCAGCTTTTTGCCTTCAATGACCACCGCATAGCTGCCATCAGGTGAGTTGAACTGATCTTCGGACGTAGACTGGGCACCAAAGGTGGATGCACTATTACTGTCTGGAGAGATCAGCGAATTAGATACAAAGCCCTCTTTGCGTACCGAGTCCTGTGACACGGAAGATGGCTGGTCGTTAGAGGCTGTATTATCGTTATCTGCCCCTGAGGCATCCCCTGAATCCTTGGTAATGCTTTTGGAGTTTGTGTCTATCGACGATCCATCTGAAGCTGCTTGATCCTGGTTCTTCAGTTCCTGACTCAGTGAAGAAGATGAATCATCCGTAGCTGTGTCGTTATTACCGTCCTGAGCAGTCCCCGCACCTGCTATGGGTGCTTTCTCCATTCTTGATTCCAGTTGCTGATCAGGGTCTATCGTTGGTTGGTCGGACTTAGGAGTATCCTGCACGAAATTTTCCAACTCCGGATTTCCCTTGTTCGCCTGACGATCCGCATCTGGCTGCCCCTGCTTTCGATCTTGACGGGACGAAGTTCCTGCTGGCGCAGACTTCGTCGAGTCTCTCTCTCCAGCAGGCCGATTTTCACGTTTTGCAGCATCCGAGTTGGAGGCTTTATTTTCGTGATCTGCACCCTCTACACCCTGTTTGCTCGAATCAGGCTCTTCGCCTGCAGGTGGCTGAGATGTTTCCGTTCCTTGTCCTTTCTCTAAGGGCGGGTTGGTCGAACCCGGTTCAATTGCTGCATCGTGGCCTCCACTACCATTCGTCGTACCTGGAATGTCCGTCTGGTTCTGCGGAGTCGCCACTTCAGGCGACTGGGAGGTAAACATGCCTTCCGCATCCTGCACTGTTTTAGGCTGGAAATTGAATACTACAATTCCCAGTACAACAGCAGCGGCAGCCACACCCATGGCCGCACGCCCTCCCATCCCGTTCCACCAAGGAGTAGGCTGGGTACGCTGTCTAGGCCCCGGTCCAGGATCAACAGCCATCGGCTGCATTTCCTGAAGCGCACTTCCCTGCTCCTCACGTGCGCGATCAATGGCATCAAGCTGAGGCATGATGGAATCCACCAGGCTGAACGCCGGGGAAACCGCAGGTAATTCCTCCAGCTCGCGGGAGAGTGTCTGAAGAATATGAAATTTTTCCGCACAGTCTGGGCAAGTCGCAATATGGTTCATTAATTGGGACGTCTCTTCTTCGCCCAGCTCATGATCCACATAACGCTGCATCCAATCCATCACCTCTTCCTCACACTTCATCCTGATACACCACCTTTCTGATAATCCTGAAGTAGCCCTTGTAATTGCTGTCTTGCACGATATAAGTATGACTTGACCGTATTGAGCGGCAAATCCAAAGAATCGGCAATTTCGTTATAGGAGAAATCCTGCAAATATCTCAAGACGATCACTGTCCGATGGTGCTCTGGAAGCTGCTGTATCGCTTCACGAACATCCTGTGCCATGTAAGAGGTCAACACCTCAACCTCTACATTTTGGGGATCGTTGAAGATCATGTCGTGCTCGTCAATGGAAACCGAGGGTTTTGTCCTTCTGAATTTGTCGATACATATATTCGTAACAATGCGTTGAACCCAGGTTTTGAACTGCGCTTTTTCCTCATAAGAGTTAATTTTGGAATAAATCCGTATGAGAGCTTCCTGTGAAGCATCCATGGCGTCCTGCTCATTGTTCAGAATGTAATATGCCGTACGGTATACATGCTGTTCTATCTCTCTTAATAGGGTAATGAGAGCGTCGCGATCGCCCGATTGAGCGGCTCGAATGAGTCCCTGCTCTACCACAAAGGATCCCCCTCTCCCTGCAATATTACAGACGTATCCTCTTTGCAAATTGTTGCAGGATAGACGTCTGACGCTAATTTTATTTTTTTAAAGTAAAAAATTATACCATAAAGCCCAGAATCCCCATTGTAGCCTTCCTTAGAATAACAGAAAAAAGGAAGGCAGTCACCTTCCCTTGGCTCACATGACATCAAAATGTTGGAATCTGTCGAACTGCATTGGCATGCTGTTACTATTTGAGTCAATTTTCGAGTTATTTTTGTGGGTTACTTTTTGGAAATCAGGAAATCGGATATCAGTTCTAAAGTGAAATTCTTGCCCAGCCCTTCTCGAACCTGCTTTTTCTACCTTCTCCGGAGCATGAAGTCCCAGCTCATCATAAAGTATGGCTTCACTCCGCCCATAGGATTTTCCATAAAGATATAATTCTTTTCCTGTAATCTCGAAAATAGCAATTTTTTTATCTGAATCAATGACGTCGGACAAGGTTTGTTTTTTCTCAGCGATTTTAGCCGCAAAATCAGCAAGACACTTCTTCGCTTCTTGCTCCTTGTTCAGCACTTTGCCCAGCTCCATTAAGTGACTCTTATAATCATATTTACCATATGGAGTTGGTGCTATTTTCTTAAGATTTTCATAAAACAGTATCCGGAGTGTCTACAGATGTAACCCCAAGTTCAAGCACATCGCCCACATAGTCGCCAACTGCTACAACGACACGCTGTGGATGCTCAGGAAGAGTAACTGTAGCTTTGTCACTTTCATATGTACGTGTAGCAGTTGCATCATCGGTCAAGGCTGTCCTGGTGCCGTTTGGCCCTCAACAGCTGCGTTCCCGCTCCCACTTGTAGCGCATGCGCTCAGTACAAGCATTAACGAAATGATGAATAAGCAAGCCGATACTCGAAATTTTGAATCAAAACTTACAGCTTATGTCCATGCCAATTGAACTCAAGTAAACAGCCCACTCCTAAGAGTGAGCTGTTTACTATTTGGACTGAGAAAATTCAAAGCGTAGATGACGCTTCAATGATACTTAGAATTGAGCACTTGGCCCAAAAAATCTTCAAGGAACTATAGAGGATTAAGTCCATAAGTCAAAAGCAGGCTGCTACAATGCCTGTTTTTTTGTATTTGAGGATTGGCAATCCTTATGATTTGATGTCTATAACAACAATAATCGGAAAATCATTTTGTATCCGCTTGTTCACGTTTGTGTTTGTATCGCACGCTCAATCTTCCTTCCTGCGCACGAATTTGTATCTCTCCCATCGTATCCGTTCGGTATATAGCAGAGCCCGCCACCGATAAACGTTCCAATACCGCTTTATTCGGGTGCCCATAGGTATTGCTTGCACCGACCGAAATGACAGATATCTCGGGTCGCCAGTACGTTAGCCACTCTTCCGAGGTGGAATACTTGCTGCCGTGATGTGCTATTTTCATGACGTCGACAGCTTGCCTTACCGTCCCCGTTTTCCCTGTATCTTTCATACGGGATGAAGAATGGGTTAATTCAGAAAGCAACAACGATTCTGCTGCATCATCCATATCTCCTGTGAACAAGAAAGAGACTTCCTCCATTTCCAGTATCATTGCAACGGAATAATGATTCTGCTCCTCTATAACAGGTAACGGCTCAGATTCGTCCTCCTGCAACGGAAACGGATAAAGAAAGCGGATTTTCGTATCCTGATCCGGTTCCCACTCCATACCATGATATGCACCGTACAGCTTGATCTGCTTGTTTAAAGCCGTGCTCAACAGTTTGCGAAACGGTGCTTTGTCTGTCAGGGTACCGTTGAAAAATAAGCTCGATACGGGAATCTGGTCAAGCACGGCCTGTAATCCTCCGGCATGATCATGATCTCCGTGTGTTAAAATGACGGCATCCAGCCGCTGCACACCACGCTGCTTCAGCAAGGGTACAATCGTATCCGCACCAACCTCGTAGGGATCTTTACGTTTGCGCCAAGCATTTTTCCCTGTCGCAAAATTCATTGTGCCCCCGCCATCTACCAAAATGTGTTTGCCGTCCGGCGTTGTAATTAAAATGCTGTCGCCTTGACCCACATCCAGGTATTGAACCATTCCCGTATTTCCTCCGCCTGGAGATTGATAACCTGCACACAGTATGCCAAGCCAGACTATACCGCTTAAAACCAATGCCAAATAACGATAACCATTCCACTGTCGGCGCGCATATCGGCCTGCACCTTCAAACTCATGAGCTGTTTGCAGGATAGCTGCCCACTCCGCAGAAGCTGCTAATCCTGTATGTATAGGCGATGGGTCGGGAGTAGAGCTTATAACAGTCATTTCGTCCGCTTGCCTTCGGGATTCCAGCCACGTTTTGAGCCAGTACAGAACACTGTACAAAGCTGCATAATACGCCATGACCCACAGAATAGAGGAAGATGGCCAAATACTCACATAAACATCATCCACGTTCAGCCATTTCACAAGCAAAAAGGTCAGATCGTTTAATCGCTCTGCCGGCCACGCAAGAATACGAGCCCCATCCTCCCATAAAAAGGCGCTTCCCATCGCTACTGTACCCAATGGAAGCACGATATACGTAATAAGTGGTGCGAGCACAAAGTTAGCTATAAACGATAGCAGCGAAAATTGATTAAAGTAGAATACCGTCATTGGAAACGAAACAAGCTGCGCCGTAATGGTAATCGCAATTTCACCGCCGAGCAGGAGAGGCCATTTGGCGAAAAACGGCTTCATAAGCGGCATGTAGATGAGCAGCCCACCTGTCACCAAAAAGGAAAGCTGAAAGCTGACGCTAAGCAGATAATAGGGATTCCAAAGCAGCATCAACAACGCTGATATACTTAAAATGTTAAGCCCGTCTTTGAGCATACCTCGTCTGGCTGCAAATAACCCGATCATCGCCATAATCCCGGCCCTCACAACAGACGGAGAAGCACCTGTCAACAGAACATAAGCTGGAATAAGTACCATCACGACGGTCAGTGACGTCTCGCGGCTCACTCGCATCAGCTTGAGTAAATATAGCAGTGTAGCTGCATATACCGCCACATGCATACCAGATATCGCTAAAATGTGCGTTAACCCGAGTTGTGTAAATTCGTTGTACGTTGCCGGGTCCAGCTCATCTGTAACCCCTAGTACCAGTCCCTTCATATATCCTGCGTGATTAAGGAATGTAAATGCCGTTTCCATTCGTTGCCCTAGCTGCTCCCTAAGCTGATCATTCCACCTGAGCAAAATGTAACGGTTCCACAAGGAAGCTTGCTGTTTCTGTAGTGAAGTGGCTCCATTTCCTTTGAAAAGCCAGTGAACCTCTTGGGTGTGAAGGTATTCACTATAATCAAAGCCACCAAAGTTCCCCGCTTTGGCAGGAGCCTTCAAGCTACCATGTAATTGTATGGCATCTCCTCGCTGCCATACTGCCGCAACTTGCTGTTCCTGTTTGGCAGCCAGCTTGATGTGAACGATAACCTGTTCAGAGATCGGTGCAAGCTGCTTGTCCTTTTCTGAATTACGTCCCATCTGATGGATAGCCGTGACTCTCATCTCAAACTGCGCTCGATCACCATCTACCTGCACCTTGGAAGCAATAAACCCTGCTGCTTGAACAGGCATGTCTTCCAACTTAGAAGCCGATACATGAAGTGCATCGGGAATACTACTCACATTATGCATATCATGCCAAGTCCAATGAAATGCGCCACTGCTCAAAGCAAGCCATAGCCATATCACATGCCGAACGGGAATTTTCATCAGTAGAGCTATGAGAGGAAGCATTAAAGTAACTCCCGTCCAGAGCATCAAAAGCATACGTCCAGAATAAAGGCAAGCTCCTGCACTTCCTGCAATCCAACATACGGTCAGGGTCAAAATAGGTCTGGTTAGAACAAATTTGGCCTGAATACAATCACCCCTATAGCAAAATACTACTTGCTGTCCAAACTGCAAAAAAAAGAACCCCTGACTAAATAGCATTCGTCAGAGGTTCTTCCTCGTTTACTCTTTAATTCTTAACATCCATTAACGTTTCCTTGGGTGGATGATAGGTCTCCAGCATGCGGAAAGCAATTCCCTTTTCCTCCATCATGGCACGAACCTTGGCTGCATCCTTGGGATAGGGCCGATGGTATACAATCTCCACGATACCGCTGTTCGCCAGCATATTGGCACACGTCCAGCATGGCTGGTCAGTAACATATACTGAAGAGCCTTCCCGATCAATCCGGTCCGTGAACAGCAACAGGTTCTGCTCCGCATGAATCGTGCGGACACAGCGTTGCTTTTTAACCATTTCCTCACGGCCATCACGATGAACAACCTCATACTCCTCCGAGAGCATACACCCTGCCTCAGAGCAGTCAGGTACCCCGGACGGTGCACCATTATAGGCGGTCCCCAAAAGCTTTTTACCTTGCACAAGTACGGCTCCGACATGACGCCGCGAGCAGCGCGAACGGGTGGATACCATATAAGCAATATCCATAAAGTAAGTGTCCCAGTCCTTGCGTACATCTGCACTCATAACCATCTCTCCCGTATAAACAAGTTAAAACGTATATCATATCCGCTAAAGTCATTCTCAGAGCCTGGACACTATAAACTTGTAAAACTTACAAGCTGACGTAAGGCTTCATTTTCGCCAGCATCTTAGCACCGATGCCCTTCACCTGATCCAAATCGTTCACACGTTGGAACGGCCCATGCTGATTACGGTAATCCAAAATGGCTTTGGCCTTTTTAGCTCCAACCCCCGGTAGCTCCGTTAACTCGTCAGCAGTCGCGGTGTTGATGTCTACCTTTTTTTCACCAGCTACGGATGTAGTTGCTGAATTTGCATTTCCAGTAGCAGGGTTTTCGCTCACGGCAGCCGGTATACCAGCAGACCCCTGCATCGCATTATGCTTCACATTGCCAGCAGCTTTGGTGTCTGTGCTGCGTTCCTTTTTGTCTGAAGCCTCTTTTACAGCCTGCTTTCCTTGGGTAAGGTCGCTGTTGCTCTGCGACTCATTTGGCTTTGACCCCACCGCTAATACCTGCTCCACCTTGCGGTTAAGCAAGGTCCACTCTTCTTGCGGCTCAGAGCGCTGCCCACCGGCAAACAGAATAAGCCCACTCCCGATTACAGCAAGCGTTATTGCTGTTCCTGTCCATACGCGTTTCATGTTCGTATCATCCCCTACTCCACATGGATTTTGGGAGGATGTAAACAACCTCCATACGGTTTCGCTGTGAGCCATTCTTCCAAAGAGAGGTACAACCCCGGGAACGATCTAACATACTCAGACATAAAATTCGTCATGTCGGTCAAGACCAGGTGCATACACTAAGAAGAATGACAGCGTCTATACCGCAAAGTATGAAAGGAGGACGTTGAACAATGAAAGTTGGATTTATCGGGACTGGCAGCATGGGAAGTCTGCTAATTGAATCTTTTATTCATTCGGGTGCACTCAAGCCACAGCAAATATCAGCAAGCAATCGAACACATTCCAAGGTAGCCGAGCTGGCCCGTCGTTATCCAGGTGTGCATGCAGCTCAAAGCAACCGTGAAACGGCAGCGGAAAGCGATATTTTGTTTATCTGCGTGAAGCCGCTGGAATCAAAAGCCGTAACGGATGAAATACACAACGTCATTACAGAAGAGCAAATCGTCGTATCTATCACAAGCCCGGTGCAAGTGCGCATTTTGGAGCATGCCCTGAAAGCCAAAGTATCCAAAATTATTCCGAGCATCACCCACCAGGTGGGGGGCGGAGCCTCACTTTGCATCCATGGCAGCCGGATTACAGAGGAGGACCGCTCCCTTCTGGAAGAGCTTATGTCCCACATTAGCAGGCCGATTCGAGTAAAAGAATCTTATACGCGGATCACGTCCGATTTCTCCAGTTGCGGACCTGCTTTCTTGGCCTTTTTTATGGACCAGTGGATTCAAGCCGCTGTTCAAGCCACGGGTATGGACCGTACAGAGCTATGCGCCCTGGCCGGTGAAATGATCATCGGCACAGGAAAGCTGCTCACAGAAGGCGGAATGACACCAGCCGAGTTGCAAGCCAGGGTAGCGGTTCCCGGAGGTATTACCGCCGAAGCCCTTGCACTGCTGGATATCAGCCTGCACAGCGTCTTTCCCGAGCTGATACGGGCCACACACAACAAGTATGAGGAGGACATGCAAAAGATAGATGTCTCCTTCGGCTTAAAGCCGATTAACCGGCAACAATATTAACCAGCTTGCCTGGAACTGCAATTACCTTGCGAACCGTTTTGCCAGCCAGCACCTGCTGAACGTTGTCCAGAGACAAAGCAAATGCTTCCATCTCTTTGGCATCAAGGTCCTTGGCAATCGTTGCACGCTGCACGATTTTACCATTCACCTGTACGACAATTTCTACTTCGGCGTCTACCGTCCATGCTTCATCATAAGCAGGCCAAGCCGCGTAGGTAATGCTCTCGTTGTGCCCCAGCAACTGCCACAGTTCCTCGGCCAGATGCGGTGCAAGCGGCGACAGCATTTGCACGAAGTTTTCCATCGCTGCACGCGGCAGAAGGTCTGCTTTATATGCATCGTTGGTGAAAATCATCAACTGGCTGATCGCCGTATTAAAGCGCAGCGCATCCAGATCTTCGGTTACTTTTTTCAGCGTTTTATGCCAAGTCCGCTTGAACTCATCGCTTCCGCCGTCATTTGTAATTTTATCGTTAGGGCTACCATCCTCTGAAACAAACAGGCGCCATATGCGAGACAGAAAACGATGTGCTCCCTCAACCCCGTTCTCGTTCCATGGCTTGGTCGCTTCGAGCGGCCCCATGAACATCTCATAAATACGCAGCGTATCGGCGCCATACGTATTCACGATATCGTCAGGATTGATGACATTACCACGCGATTTACTCATTTTTTCATTGTTATTGCCCAAAATCATGCCTTGGTTGACCAGTTTGTAGAAAGGCTCTTTCGTTTCCACTACGCCGAGATCATACAGTACCTTGTGCCAGAAACGAGCATACAGCAAATGAAGAACCGCATGTTCCGCTCCGCCAATGTACAGATCAACAGGCATCCATTCGCGCTGCTTCTCCTTGGATACAAGCTCTTTATCATTTTTTGGGTCAATAAAGCGCAGGTAGTACCAGCAGCTTCCTGCCCATTGCGGCATTGTGTTGGTCTCGCGACGTGCTTTCATGCCTGTCTCAGGATCAATGGTTTCTACCCATTCTTTTGCATTGGCCAATGGGGATTCACCCGTGCCTGAAGGCTTGATGTTGTCCATCTCCGGCAGCATGAGCGGCAGTTGATCCTCAGGAATCGTTTTGATCGTACCATCTTCCAGATGAATTACCGGAATCGGCTCACCCCAATAGCGTTGACGGCTAAACAGCCAATCACGCAGACGGTAGGTCACTTTGCCCTGTCCTTTACCCTCAGCTTCCAGCCATTCAATCATCTTCGGAATCGCTTCCTCGTTGGTAAGTCCATTCAGCAGGCCTGAATTGACGTGCGGACCATCCTCGGTGTATGGCTCATTAGCCACGTCTCCACCTTGGACAACCTCCGTGATTTTCAATCCGAACTTCTTGGCAAATTCCCAGTCACGTGTATCGTGACCCGGTACAGCCATAATTGCGCCTGTTCCGTAGCCTGCCAACACATAGTCGGCAATCCAGATCGGCAGCTTTTCACCGTTCACCGGATTCACCGCATATGCACCTGTAAACACGCCTGTTTTATCCTTAGCCAGATCCGTACGCTCCAGATCGCTTTTACGAGCAGCTTGCTCACGGTATTGATATACAGCATCCTTTTGCTCAGGTGTAGTGATGATTTCCACCAGCTCTTGCTCTGGAGCCAGCACACAGTAGCTTGCACCGAACAGCGTATCCGGACGAGTTGTAAATACCGTCAGCTGCTTGTCATGGCCTTCAATTGGAAAATGAACCTCTGCCCCAGTAGATTTACCGATCCAGTTCCGTTGCATATCCTTAATGCTCTCGGACCAATCCAGCTCCTCCAGATCATCCAGCAGACGATCCGCGTATTCCGTAATTTTCAGCATCCATTGACGCATTGGCTTACGGATGACCGGATGACCGCCGCGCTCACTCTTACCGTCAATCACTTCTTCGTTCGCCAGCACTGTTCCCAGCGCAGGACACCAGTTCACGGGTACCTCAGCTACATAAGCTAGACCGCGCTTGTACAATTGGATAAAAATCCATTGTGTCCATTTATAGTAATCAGGATCAGTTGTGCTGATTTCACGCTCCCAGTCGTACGAAAAACCGAGCGATTTGATCTGGCGGCGGAAGTTATTTACGTTTTTCACCGTAATTTCACGCGGGTGCTCACCTGTATCCAGCGCATGCTGCTCGGCAGGCAGACCGAAGGCGTCCCAACCCATCGGGTGCAGTACGTTGTAGCCGCGCATTCTCTTATAACGTGAAACAATATCCGTCGCCGTGTAACCCTCCGGATGGCCTACGTGCAGACCGGCTCCAGACGGATACGGGAACATATCCAAAGCATAAAACTTCGGTTTGCCCGGCTCTTCCCCGGTACGAAATGTCTTGTTCTCATCCCAATATTTCTGCCATTTTGGTTCAATACTTTGCGGTTGATAGCCGTGCTTCGGCTGTGTGTCTGTCATTGTCATTTCCTCCTCAAACGGTATGCAACAAAAAAACCTCTGCATCCCGTAGCGTGTCAGCGCTAGGGACGAGAGGTTATATTCCCGTGGTACCACCCTAGTTAGCAGAAAGCGTTCTTCGCCTTCTACTCCCTTTGCACCTGATAACGGAGGTGATCCGATGCGGGTTAATAACAGAATATAAGCACCTGTATAGGGCGTTCCTGCGTTGGGCGCATATCTCCGAGGTGAGTTCATTTTGCGCTGTCAACCGGCTTGCACCACCCGCCGGCTCTCTAAATGTCCAGACAAAACTACTATTCCTCATCAGCGATTGTTTAACCGTTAATAATGGCACTATTATATTGAAAACCGCGAAAAAAGTCAAATAAGGACTGCATTTGGTGTTAACACCATCTTTATTGCATTGGGTCCATGACATACAAATGTAAATGCTTTATAATAAATCCAAGTTAAATTAGATTGAGTTGAGTTAAGTTGAGATGAGTTCAGACAAGAAAGGTGAGATGAGACATGGCACAGATTAAAATTTACGGACTAAAAGAAGCTCTGAATCCCATCAAAGAGCAGCTTTCAGAGGTGATTCATTCCGCTGTGGTGGATGCGTTCAAATATCCTGCCGACAAAAGATTTCACCGCTTTTTTCCTATGAGTCAGGAAGACTTTATATTTGCCCACGATCGCTCGGAGGCCTACACCATTATTGAGATCAGTATGTTTGAAGGCAGATCGACAGAAGCCAAGAAGCAGCTCATTAAGCTGTTATTCCAAAGAATTACCGATCATTTGGGGATTGCTCCCCAGGATCTTGAGATTACTATATTTGAAACGCCGAAGCAAAATTGGGGCATTCGTGGTGTACCTGGCGATGAACTTCAACTGAACTATAAAGTAAACATATAAAATTTGAGCACATCAGCCTCTCCTCCATACAAAAAGACGCCCTTCATGTCATCATGAAAAGCGTCCTTCTTTTTTTCATATTCGCTCAATATAAAGTCTCATTATTTTACAGCAACATAAAAAAGTCTCGCTGCATCATCCTGAGCTTCTACCCATTCAAAATCCGCATACACCTTCACATCACGAAAACCCGCTTTGAACAATTCTGCCTTCATCCAGTCCGGGTCATAGGCACGCTGTACATGAATTTCCTCAAACCGCTGGTACAGATCGCGTCCTTCATTTTCTGCTCTTGCAAAAATACTAAGATGATGCTCAATTTCACAGCGAGGCGTGTCCAGCGCACAGGTCCAGATATATGAGATAGAGCGTTCGTCCAGTACAAAGGGCTGCTCTTCATCATAACGCAAAAACGTCTGGGGATGATGTACATCAAACAAAAAGGTACCGCCGGGCTTAAGACCAGCATACGTTCTGCGAAAAGTAGCCGTTATGTCTTCTTCCTCCAGCAAATAATTCAAACAATCGCAAAAAGAAATAACCGAATCCACGGGCTCCGGTAAAATCCATTCCCGCATATCCTGCTGTAACCAGCGGATGCTTCCCTCACGAAACAATCGTTGTCCTTGCGGGGTAGTTTCCATTTTACGACGGGCTACCGCCAGCATATCAGAAGATACGTCGATGCCAGCCACCTCGAAGCCCGAGTTAACCAAAGGAATCGTAATGGAGCCCGTTCCGCAGCCCAGCTCGGCCACCATGTGCGGCATACCGTGCTCTTCCCAAGCCTGCCGTGCAAATCGCAACCAGTCCGGGTAGGGCATATCCTGCATCAGCTCATCATACACATAGGCAAACTTCCGGTAAGAAGCCATTTTCTATTCCTCATTCCCGTCCTTCGGTTTAGGCATTTTCTCCACCAGGTAGGTCCAGTTTTCCTTTTGTGTAACCAGTCCTTCCTTCATCAGCTTGCCCATCGCACGCTTGAAGGCGGATTTACTGATGCCAAACCGTTGCTTGATAATGTCGGCCGGGGTTGCATCAGAATAAGGCATACCTCCGCCCGGGCGCTCTTTCAGAAAAGCTATCAGCCGATCTGCATCCTCATTGCGGCCCACTTCCTTACGCGGCGACATTGCTAGATTGACACGACCGTCTTCACGAACAAGTGTGACCCGTACCTTAACCTCTTCGCCCAAGCGAAGCATCCGGTTACGTTCCGAGGAATGAATCATACCAATAGTCCCAAAACCAAGTACACCTCCGTCTACCAGGACAAATGTGCCCATCTGAAGCGGTTTGTACACGGTCGCCTGCACCCACGTATTTAGCCACGAACTAGGAGCATAGAAGCACAGCGGAGCCAGCTCCTGCTCCCCTGCCAGCTTAGCCCGCAGTCTGCCCTGCTTGTCATGCTCCATGATCGCATACACGTAGTCGCCCACCCGAGGATGCAAATCTCGGTTCTCCGGCAGCTCGCGAATCGGCAGCAACAGCTGGCGGCCCAGTCCCATCTCCAGGAAGCATCCCAAACGCGGATGCACATCAGCCACCTCAAGCTTTGCCATTTCGCCCAGCGACAAAAACGGCTTTTTCATGGTTGCGGCCAAACGGTCCTCTGTATCGTAAAAAATAAATACCTCCAACCGTTCGCCTACCTCGATCTCGCGTGTCAGCTCCGTATAATGCAGCAGCACATCCTGCTCACCAACGGTGAGAAAGTAGCCGAAAGGGGACACCTCACGATCCACCATAATGGTGACATAAGTACCAGCAATCAGACTCATACCTTCTCCACAACCTTAGCGTCCGACCAAAGTCGTTCAATGTTATAATATTCACGCTCATCGCGATGGAAAACATGCACTACGACATCTCCCAAATCCATCAGAACCCAGCGTGCGGAATCCATACCTTCGATACCTTTAATGGTTACGCCTTCATCATGGGCACGTTTGCGAATTTCTGTTGCAATCGCCTGTACCTGTGTGTCCGAATTACCATGGCAGATTACAAAATAATCTGCGACGAGTGATACTCCACGCAAATCCAGTGCGACAATATTCATTGCCTTTTTATCATTAGCGGCATCAACCGCAGTTTGCATCAATTGCTCATTAGTTAAGGTCATTCATGAACCTCCGTTTTTCTTAGTTTTAGTTGTTGAATCAAGTCATTGCGCGACAAGACCGTCAGCGGAAAAATAACCTTTTGCTTCTCCAGCAACAATGAAATCGTAGAGTCAAAGCCAGCGACAAGACCCTTCTCCAAACTTTTTTTGGCCTGTTTTCGGATATGATCGACCCCGGGGAAATCCCGGCCCGGCTCGATGTAATCAGCCAGACACACGACTTTGTCCAGCAGGCTCATGCCTACACGCCCCGACGTATGCCAGCGGATCGCATTCCGTATTTCCGGATCGTCCACTCCGTAATCTCTTGCGGCAATACAGTACCCCACCTCAGAATGCCAGAGCTGCTTGTCATGCTCCAAAAGCTCCTGATCACATTCGGGATGACTGCGAATCACTTCTTCCATCTGCTGAACAGGCCAATATTTTGCTACATCATGCAAAATAGCCGCCAGTTCGGCCTTCTCCGGGTCTGCGCCATAGCGCTTGGCTAGCTCCACGGAGGAATGCATAACACCCAGCGTGTGCTTCCAGCGTTTTTCAGGCATCTGACCGGATACGGCCTCCATCAATTGTTCACGGCTGTACTTCATACAAACCGCCCCTTGTTATATAGTCATGCACACGGTCAGGCACAAGATAACGAATGGTGCGCCCTTCCGCAGCACGTTCCCGAATATCCGTCGAAGAAATATCCACCACTGGCATATCCGCCAGCAATACCTTGTCCTGCAAATAATGCGGCAACTCATGTAAGGCAAGCTGGAAACCCGGGCGCCTGACACCGATAAAGCAAATCCGCTGCGCCAGCTCCTCAATTCCCTGCCAATGAGGTAAGTAGTTCACCATATCCGCGCCGATAATAAAATAAAAATCCACAGCAGGATGCAGCTCCTGAAGCTCCTTGATCGTGTCAATGGTATAAGATACCCCACCGCGAAGCACTTCAATATCCAGCACTTCAAAAGCGGGATGCCCAGCCACCGCTTCTCTCGTCATCTCCAAGCGCTCCGTACCGCTCGCCCCCGCTTGATGCTTGTGCGGTGGGATATGAGAAGGCATAAACCATACTTGATCCAGCGCATAGGCATCCCTTGCCGCTTCCCCAGCCAGCAGATGTCCTATATGAATCGGGTCAAATGTACCGCCCATAATACCGATTTTCATAGTATTCTCCCCGCGTGTTATCCTCTTGGCAACTCGATTTGCTTGTGGTCACGGGACTCCTTGTACAAAATAATAGTGCTCCCGATGATCTGCACAAGTTCGGAGCCTGTTTCCGCAGCCAGCTCTTCCGCAATTTCGTGCTTGTCGTCCAAACAGTTGTTCAAAATTTGCACCTTCATCAATTCACGTTTTTCAATCGCATCGTTGATGTGACGCATAAGATGCTCATTTGTACCATTTTTCCCTACTTGAAAAACCGGGTCCAAATGATGCGCCATTGAGCGCAAATATCTTTTTTGTTTACCTGTTAACATGTATAATTAACCCCTTCATCACCACATATACAATGCGGCATTTCCATAATTTTAATGTAAAACTGACTTAGGACAGACTTCTCAGGACCACCGCTCTCATTTGATCTACCGCCGGGGCAATCCCCGTAAAATACTCAAAGGCGACTGCTCCCTGATACACAAACATCCCCAAGCCTCCATGCACAATACAGCCGCGGTGTTCACGGCTTTCACGTAAAAGCCTTGTTTCCAGCGGGTTATAAATCAAATCACTCACAATGATTCCCTCCGGAATCAAGCTTGTTTCGAGTGGAAGCTCATCTGATAAAGGAGACATTCCCACCGAGGTTGTATTAATCAACACATCCACCGTTGCAAGCACGTTCTTTGCCTCATCGTTGGAATAGCCCGTTACTGGAATCGCTTCCGTCGTCCATTCCTCTGCCAGCAGCTCAGCTTTGTCACGTGTTCGGTTCAGAATAATGACCGATTCCGGCTGTTCCTCCAATAGAGCATGAATCACGCCGCGAGCAGCCCCCCCGGCTCCAAGAACGGCAATTCTTGCCCCTTTCAATTCGACCGCAGTCTCTTCCTTGAGGGAACGCACATAGCCTATTCCGTCGGTGTTGTAACCCTTGAGTCGTCCGTTGTCATTCACAATTGTATTGACGGCGCCGATAAGCCTGGCCCCTTCATCAATCTCATCCAGATATTTCATAACCTCAACTTTATGGGGAATTGTCACATTGACTCCGCGGAAATGCAAAGCCCGAATTCCCTTCATGGCATCCTCCAGCTGATCCGGTTTGACGTGAAGGGGTACAAAATCTCCTTCAATCCCCGCTGCCTGTAAAGCTATTTTATGCATAAGAGGCGATTTGGAGTGCTTGATCGGATCCCCCAATACACCTAATAGTACATGACCTTGTTCGGTTGCTCCGGACTCCGCGCTGTTCATCGTTGTTCTCCCCCATATTGCAAAATATTAGGCCGCACAAATACATGAATGGCGGCAGGAACCTGAACATGTTCCTTGCCGCCCTATAACATGGCTTACAACATCCGTTAAATCAACGCAGGCCGCAAAAGGACACGGATTCC
Organism: Paenibacillus sp. BJ-4; assembly: GCF_020404765.1. Lineage (GTDB taxonomy): Bacteria > Bacillota > Bacilli > Paenibacillales > Paenibacillaceae > Paenibacillus. The sequence goes on along the minus strand of NZ_JAIVEM010000149.1, from coordinate 141,075 downwards.
CCGAGGGACATGAACCGCTACCAGAGCTCCACTATCGCTATTCACCCTGATCCATCCCAAACCGGAAATATAGATGTCCGATGGAGCTTTACGGGGAACACGGAACTCATGTCTCGTCCATTCAGGCATTTCTGCCAATTGATCGCGCGTTGGCGGAGAAAGCAATTCCCCGGCATGATCAGCGAACAGTTGATCAGCCCGCTCCAGCTTCGTGCGATGTATTTTAAGCCCACCGTTAATGTAGCAGGTAAAGGATTGGTGCTGACCGTCTACAAAATCAAATCGGGCCATCCCACCGAAAAACAAAGTTTGCCCAGAATCCAACTGATATGCTGCAGGCTTCAATGGCTTGTCCGGCATAATGGCACTCAAATCCTGACGGGAGACGATCTCACTGAATCGCCAAGGGTACACAATACCCGGAGTATCAATAATATGCTTGCCGTCATCGAGTGGAATATTCACCATATCGAGTGTAGTTCCCGGGTAACGGGACGTTGTGAGTTCCTGCTCCATATCGCTGTAATCACGAATCAGGCGGTTAATAAGCGTGGATTTACCTACATTTGTCGCACCGACCACATACACGTCTCGGTTGCCACGCAGCTCAGATACCACATCCAGCAAACGGTCAAAGCCCTGATTTTTCTTAGCCGAGCACAGTACAATATCCGCTGTCCGTAGTCCTTGCTCCTTTGCTTGCTTTTGTACCCAGTTAAGCACCTTGTTCCAATTCGTTACCTTAGGCAGCAAATCGGTCTTGTTCACAGCCAGTACAACCGGATTAGAGCCTACAAAACGTTGCAGACCGGAAATCAAGCTGCCTTCAAAATCAAAGATGTCTACAATGTGGATGACGAGCGCGTCCTTGTCCCCAATCTGACTGAGCAGCTTTAAGAACTCGTCCTGATCTACTGCCACCGAAGACGTTTCATTATAGTTTTTGATCCGGAAGCAGCGCTGACAGATGACAGGCTCCCGTGTAAGTAATTTTTCCGGAATATATCCCGGAAGCTCCGGGCTAGTGATCTGCATAGTGATACCGCAGCCACTACATTTGACGGCAGTTCCGCCGTCAGGTCTTTCAGTCATTCTTCTTTTCCTCCTCAAGCCATAAGCCTTTCTTACGTAACCTTGTGAGCGCGATTCGCTCCAACCGCCGATTAAAGCGGGTCATGAATCCTTCATCGTGGATGGATATCGGCAACACCAATACCGTATGCAATCCCAGTCGGTTGCCACCTAATACATCCGTCAACATTTGGTCCCCGACCATAATAGTCTCTTCCGGAGTAAGCCCCATCATACGAATGGCTCTGCGAAAAGATGAATTGGAAGGTTTCCGTGCAGCATGTATAAATTCAATGTCCAAAGGTGTAGCAAACATGGATACACGGTTCATATTGTTATTGGACACGATGACAAGCTTAAAACCCGCCTGTTTGACCTTTTCGAACCAGGCCACCAGCTCGGGAGTCGCATTCGGCGCTTTTGCACCGACCAGCGTGTTATCCAGATCCGTAATAATGCCGCGATATCCTTGCGCATACAAGCCTTCAAGATCAATATCAAAGACGGTATTCACCCGTAATTTGGGCATCAGCATTTCAAACAACATCGGTCACCTCAGTTTCATACGACAAACTATACCATATTACTATGGCTTAGTAAAAAGCTATCCGCAACAAACGGACAGCTTTTTTACCAAGCTTATAGATAAAGATTATAAATCGGCGGCATTCGAGCCTGGAGAAAATAACTAACCTTTATCCTTTTGATCTGGCGCAGCTTTTCGTCCAGCTCCTCGTCTCGTCCGTCCTTCTTTATGCAACAGGGAAGCTTGCTCTCGAACCTGACGCCAATCTTCCGCGCTCACTGAAGTGGGACTATAACGCGCTTGCTCAAACCATCCGAGCAACTGTTGTAAAAGGGCAGCACGCTCCGGTGCTTCGATCGACCATCTGCCAATCGATTCTCGCAGCGTCTCGTGGCTGGCACGCCCAAATCCCTTTCTTCGCATGAACCGTAACCAGTGCTCTGTTTCGACAATCACCTTTTCATCTGGAGTCAGCGGCTTTCCTCTGCGCAAGCGCAGCAGGTAAAAGTGGATATCTGCGCGATTACGCCAGATAATATATGCAGCCCACAGCACAAGGATTGCAGCAGCTATAGCTATGATGACCGGATGAATCTTTAATCCCTCTTCTGGATGATTCTGAGGTGCCTGTTCAGATTGTTCTGGTTCAGGCTGATCTTTCACCTCGGGAGCATCTGGCGTCTTTGTATCCTCCTGTTCCGTAAGCAACGGCATATCAAAGCCCGGCGTAGCTTCTACAGGAACCCAGCCGTATTCACCCAAATATACTTCCGCCCAGGAATGAGCATCCGCGTTGGTTACAGAGTAAGAGGACATATTTTCGTCACCATCACTTGTTGTTGCTTCATCCGAAAACGTCTGCTGGCCAGGCGCGTATCCTTTGACCCAACGGGCTGGAACCCCAACCGAGCGAGCCATCATGACTAACGAAGTGGAATAATAATCGCAATAGCCCTCCCGGATTTCAAACAGAAAGGCATCTACAAAATCCTTGCTTCTTTTTCGTGAAAGGTCCGGATTATTGGTATATGCATAATTTTGCTGTAAATACCGCTGTAGCAGCCCGACCTTTTCATACGGTGTTTTGGCTGTGGCCGTTATGTTTTTAGCCAAATCGCGCACTCGCTGCGGCAATTCATCTGGAATTTGTAAGTAAGCTTCCTGTTTGTTTGCCCCATATAGATCACTATAGGTTTTTTTGCGCAGCTCTTTCTCGGGAATTACAGGCACATGTGATACCAGGGTATACGTTTTGGGATAAGCAGTTCTTTGGGAGCCTGGGCTCCAAAGCAGTTCTGCCTGTTCCGGGTTCCAATGTAACCCGTTTGACTGTGAATCTCTGTCCACAGATTGGACACGATGTATCGAATAGGCGCCAAACAGCACCGGATAGCTCTGATCATTTTGCATCGTAATCGTCTGAACAACCTGCTCGGTCGAATGCCGCGTTTCCTGTGTATTTTCCAGCTCTGCAGTCATTGACACATCATTCAGTGTTTGATCGTCGTTGCCCGCATCACTCCAGCCTGTACCCGAATACATCCGTTTCGATTCCCCCCGCCAATAGCTTCGCTGATTGGTCGTAATCGTCATAACGGGAGAATAATCAAAATTAAAACCTCCACCCAACCGATTATCCTGGCGACTATAACCCGAAGCAGTGCTCATCCGCTGATTCATCGCCCCGGTTCCATTGTTGATGCCAACGGTAGTAGTGCTATTGCGCTGAGTCCACGCCGTATAGGGGTCCGTCAAGGTGGGCTGTACCTCAGGCATATTCACGCCAACCATGATAATCAGCGCAAAAATGACCGCAATATTGGCTGCGATTTTATATGGATAGCGGCGAATATGCTTCCAGCCTTGTGGATAATGCTGACGAAAATACTGCAAATGCTGCGTTACCAGCCAGCCCATACCGGCAAAGACGATCCAGGCCACTTCCTCCCAGAGCACCGTTGGGGTGAATGAATCAAGCACCGCCAGTGCAGCAATATTGATACCTACAAATACGATAATCCGCTGCTTTGTCGTAACAATGAGCGGCACCATTTCAATGATCAGCCAAGCGATAAGAGAAAACCAAATATAAGGAGACATATTAGATATGAATTGATCCAAGCGGTTGGCTACACCCCCGAAAGGGATCATGATTGAGTAGGCCACGAGTGTCCGATATAAGATAAAAAAGAGCGTCGCCGCCTTAATGACAAATTCAATCCATGGTCGGAATGGCAGTAAAATTTTCACCAGAGCCAGCATCGTAATCGTCATTAATACAAGTGTTCTTGTCTCCTCCATCCACAATTCGGAAGCAAAGGACACCCATTGCATGGCAATAATAATAATCCACAAAAAGGTAAAGGCCAGCGCCCCGGAACCCTTCAATGATTGTAACCAGCTCTTCATAGTGTCCCTCCTCCCATCACAGCCGGGAGCTCTTCAAGGCTCGGAATATGATAGCCCTGTATTCCCCTTGTACGAAGCATGCTTATCCATTCTTCAGCCTTTCTCTCAGTGGAGCCTTCTCCGATACGGACGTGGCAAGGAGTCATCCCCCGGGTATCAGCCCAGCGAAGAAGTTCCAGCGCTCGTTGATCCTTCAACGGACTGACCAGCACAAAATAGCAGCCTTGCGGAAATTGACGCACACTGCTCTCCACAGCGGCCATCAAGCTGCCTTGTGTAGTCATGTGTATGTCTACCAAGTGATGCATCATCCGTTGTCGTTCCATCATCTGCTCACTGGGCTGAAAAACCGTTCCCTTCTCTCCGGCCGTGCACAGACCGACCCCCATTCGCTCCCGTCCGCCATATTCCAGCAATGAAGCGGTAGAGGACACAGCCAGTTCAAACTGGTCAGCGTTTATATAATGCTTCGTTTGCAGGTCCAGTACAAGCATGGTTTTGGGAACCGTTTCATGCTCAAATTCTTTGGATTTCCAGCTGCCTGTACGAGCAGTCGCATTCCAGTGAATACGTGAAAACCGATCCCCATATACATAGTCCCGCACACCGTTAATTTGCGTCGTTTCACGCCGTGTTCGAGTTTGAATCGTTTGCGGCCCAGACATCCTTGAGCGACGGTCATTCACCTGCCAATACGGAATGAATACCGTTCGGGGCAGGACCCGAAATTCACCGCGCGCATTCAACCTGCCTTTGTGCTCTAACAGGCCGAAGATGTCCTCACTGACACATTCAGTTTCCTCAAAATGATAGCTTCCCCGCTCTAAAGCAGGAGTCTGAAATGTAAGCTGTCCGCCCCCCTTTAGACTGGGAATGACACTATCCTCAAACGACCAGGATTCACCTGTATGTCGCTTGAGGACCTCGCGGACAATGATATACGGCAACGGAAGTAAGCCGGGAATACGCAGATTCAGCTTTACATGCACCTGATCTCCCGCATGTAACAGCTCCCCAAACTCCGAGCCTTGTGAGAGCTGCCGCGAGCCCTGGACACGGCGAACCCCGCTTAGACCAACGATCCATAAATAAACACCCAACAGCGTAACCATAGACAACAGCATCACCGACGTCTTGCCGCCCTGAAATAACAAATACAGCAGGCACACCACCCATATGACCATCAGAAGCCAGATGCGGCCGGACAGACGGGGTAGCCTGCGTTTTCTTTTGACCATGTTCATTTCCTAAGAACGCTCCATCCGTACGGGGACATGAACCTGCCGAAGAATAGCCTGAAGCACGGACTGGGCGTTGGAACTATCCAGACGCGCCTCGGGGCGGAGCAACAAACGGTGCGTTAGCACAAAGGGTGCCAGCGCCTTCACATCATCAGGCAGCACATAATCACGGTTGTCCAGAAAAGCGTACGCCTTGGCGGCCATCACAAAAGCAAGCGCCGCCCGTGGGCTGGCTCCCAGCAGCACCGACGGATGTTCTCTCGTGGCACGCACAATATTAAGTAAATAGGACGTTACTGCCTCGTCCATATAGATTTCTCGGATTTCCTGCTGGATCGCAGCAATCTGTTCCATATGGGCTACAGCCTCCAGACGGTCTGCCGGCTGACCCACCTGATGATGAAGCAGCATGTTCCGCTCTGTCTCCATGTCAGGATAGCCCAGGCTGATTTTAAGCATAAAACGATCCAACTGCGCTTCCGGGAGCATATAAGTGCCCTCAAAATCAATCGGATTTTGTGTTGCACACAGCATAAAAGGATGAGGCAACATATGCGTTTCCCCATCCACCGTCACACTGCGCTCTTCCATCACTTCCAGCAGAGCCGATTGAGTTTTCGTCGTGGCCCGGTTAATTTCGTCCGCCAGCAAAATGTTTGTCATCACAGGACCCGGACGGAAATAAAAACGTTCATCCCGTGGATGAAATATGGAAACCCCCGTAATATCACTTGGGAGAATATCAGGATTACATTGGACACGGCGGTAATCACCGCGCATGGATTTGGCAAGGGCCTTGATCATTTGCGTTTTTCCCGTACCCGGAACGTCCTCGATCAGAATGTGTCCACCCGCCAGCATAGACGTAAGCAGTAATTTTATTTCAAAGGATTTACCTAATATGCATGATTCCAGATTAGAACGGATTGCAGATACAATCTGCATAGATTCTTGACGTACGGGCATAACTCTGTAAACCTCCTAGATAGCAACATGTTTCCTATTATTGTACATGAAGGTCGGCACAGAGTACACTTAACCGGCTGTCCATATTATTCAAGGCCAACCTTCTTTCGTATCGTTCCATGTGCAGAACAATCAAAAGCCCTTCGGCCATTAGATCCGAAGGGCTACGTAACCACATATTTACTTATGTCATATCCCAAAGGTATACGCTGCTTTTAAATGCTTCCTTTTGGACGAACAAACAAGCATGCCAAAAATGAGAAAATAATCGCCGAGGAAATCCCTGCACTTGTCAGACTAAAGATCCCTGTAATGACACCAAGCCATCCGTCCTTTTCCAATTCGGTTAATGCGCCGTGTACGAGTGAGTTACCAAAACTGGTAATTGGAATCGTCGCACCCGCTCCTGCAAATTTGATAAGCGGATCGTATATTCCGACTGCATCCGCAATTGCACCTGCTACCACCAACGTGCTCATTGTATGTGCCGGCGTCATTTTAATGACATCCATCATCAACTGACCGACGACACAAATGGCACCACCCACTAAAAAAGCCCATAGAAATATCATACTTTTCCTCCCGCTTCAAAAGCTACAGCATGTGCAATGCAGGGAATGCTTTCCCCCTGCTGGGTGGACAAAGGAGATAATAACGCTCCGGTCGCCACGACCAGTACCTTTTGTAGCTCTCCCTTTTCGATCCGCTTTAACAGATGCCCATAGGTTACAACAGCTGAGCATCCGCAACCACTGCCCCCTGCTATAACTTTCTTTTGCTTATTGATATCGTAAATCAGTAAACCGCAATCATTAAATTTTGTCTGATTCATATCGAAACCATCTTTTTTGAGCAGTTCCTTGGCAATCGGCAGCCCCACTGAGGCTAAATCCCCTGTTACAATGAGATCATAGTAACCAGGATCACGGCCTGTATCTCGAAAATGAGACAACAGGGTGTCCGCCGCCGCTGGAGCCATGGCTCCCCCCATATTAAAGGGATCTTTAATGCCCATATCCATTACGCGGCCAATAGTAGCACAATCGACCACCGTGCCTGACTTGGCATGTCCCACAACGGCCGCGCCGGAACCCGTAACGGTATACTGAGCCGTGGGCGGCTTCTGTGATCCATATTCCGTAGGGTAGCGGAACTGCTTTTCCACAGTACAGTTATGACTGGTCGTCCCCGCCATTACGTAATCGCCCGCCTCAGAGTCCACAATAAGCGCTGCCAAGGCCAAGCTTTCCATTGATGTTGAACAGGCCCCAAAAACGCCTAAATAAGGAATAGCCAGCTTACTAGCCGAAAAGGAGCTGCTGATAATCTGATTCATCAGATCACCACTGATAAAAAACTGCACTTCCTCTTTGTTTAAATTGGCATTAATGAGCGCCAGCTCGGTAGAATGCTCAATGAGTCTGCGTTCCGCTTTTTCCCACGTTTTCTCGTTAATTTCGATATTGTCATAAATATAATCAAAATCTGTGGACAACGGCCCCTCTCCTTCATCCGGGCCAACGACAGTTGCACTTCCAATGATGCGCGGTCTTGATTCGAACTTCCAGGTTTGTCCTCCCTGCCTTTTCATAAGTGATTGCCCCCCACACCGAGGATAGCGTATATAACGCCCACGATAAATGCGGCCACAACCCCGAATACGACAACCGAGCCTGCCAGCTTGAACATATTCGCGCCCACCCCGAGCACCAGTCCCTCGGAACGATATTCCAATGCAGCCGAACACATCGAGTTGGCAAAGCCTGTAATGGGTACAGCGGTTCCCGCTCCTGCCCATTGGGCAACCTTATCATAGACACCGATGCAGGTTAATATGACCGCCAGCAAGATCATCATGGATGAGGTCGGCGCAGCAGCCTCTTTGGCTGAAATGTGCATCCCTGCCATAAAAGCCTCCTGAATCGCCTGCCCAATCACACAGATGCCTCCCCCAACCAGAAAGGCGCGCACACAATTGGCAAATACTTTTCTGGAGGGTTCATGCTTTTGGGAAACACTCTGATAGTCCTTCTCATTTATGGACAGCGGAGACGTATTGGTACGAAAACCACGCTGCCCGGATTTAGCTGGCATCATTCACCACCCCTTATTCGTAAGTTCCGCGCTTGGCGGTTCAGATTGCTTGGGTCTTTATCATTATGAGCTTTTTGGGGAAATGTTATGTCAGGAAAATGATATCGTGGACATTCCATAAAAATGCCTTCATACTAAACACATGACGACCACTGGTTAATTAATAAGGAGTGAGGAATACACCATGGAATCAAAAACTTTGGAATTGTTTAAAACTTTAACGGAGTTTCCTTCCATTCCCGGTCACGAGCGTGAGCTGCGGGCATGGGTTAAAGAACAGATATCCGGTTATACGGATGAAATTGTGCAAGATCGTTTGGGCAGTCTTTTTGGCGTACTACGCGGTGAAGAAAGTGGACCACGTGTGATGGTGGCAGGCCATCTGGATGAGGTCGGTTTTATCGTGAACGGCATTACGGAAAATGGAATGATTCGTTTTCAGCCGGTTGGAGGCTGGTGGAGTCAGGCCATCATGTCACAACGTCTTCAGGTGCTGACCCCTAATGGTCCAGTGATCGGTGTAGTCGGTTCTGTCTCGCCTCATTTGCTGGATGAGTCTCAACGCAGCAAGCCCATGGACATCAAGCATATGTATCTGGATATCGGTGTTGACAGCCGTCAGGAAGCGCAAAAGCTGGGGATCGTACCTGGAACGGCCATTGCACCGATCTGTGAATTCACGCCACTCGCAAATCCTAAAAAAATCATGGCTAAAGCATGGGATAACCGCTATGGTGTAGGCTTGGCAATTGAACTGCTGGAGGCATTACATAAGGAAAAGAACAAACTTCCTAATACGTTGTATGCAGGAGCTACTGTCCAGGAGGAAGTGGGACTGCGCGGTGCACGTACAGCGGCCAATCTGATTCAGCCGGACATTTTCTTTGCACTGGATTGCAGTGCTGCCAACGATATGGGCGGTGATCCGAATGCATACGGGCAGCTTGGCAAAGGCGCACTGCTGCGGGTATTTGATCCAGGTATGATTACGCATCGCGGGATTGTAGAATATGTACAGGACATGGCGGAAACACACAAAATCAAATATCAATATTTTATTTCTACAGGGGGAACAGATGCAGGGCAGGTGCACTTGAGCGGAATTGGTGTACCCTCTACCGTCATTGGTATTTGCGGACGATACATCCATACTTCCTCATCTATTATTCACACCGATGATTACGATGCAGCCAAAGAACTGATCGTCAAGCTGGTACAAAATCTGGATCGTACCACGCTGAATACGATTATTGAACGAGCCTAAGATATCATAGAGAGTCACAGCCTATTAAAAAAACAGTCAAAACACGTTGTACGTGCATTGACTGTTTTTTTGATTTGATAGAACAGAATGAAAGTCTCAAATTAAATGCTTATAACGAAGTAAAGCAATAACGACAAGTACAGCTGTTAAAGTGATGCAGACGTTCTCAACCTTTGCCCCCTTGCGGGTTCCGGTACTCATCAGCTTAAACCGCAGCTTCCATTTGAACGGCGGCAAAGGTTTAATACCGTTATTCGTCAAGGAATCAGCGAGCAAATGCAGCAAGTACGCCATACCTCCGGCCAGCCATATGCTATCCCCATGCAGACGAGTCGTGCCGTACAGCAAAGCAGTCCATGCCGCTGTCCCGTACACCGTGTGTGTCAATCCCCGGTGTGGGACAAGCGTACAGATGATCAGCAGACACCCGGCAATGTAGTTCCACGGCGCATATGCTTCCCCATACCAGGCTAAGCCAATACCAATTAAAAAGATAATGACCTTGCGCATGGATCGTGAAGGCATAAAGGAAGCGCTGATCATCAGCAAAGCCAGAACAAGATTCCACGGCGGTGGGGCCATACGGGTGAAAAATACCCAGCCGGCAGCCCCAATCATCAGAAGCTGTACGAGTCTAAGCATTTTCGTAGGCAACGCACGACTCACGAGCATCGAGTTAGGTTCATCAATATCCGGCAACAGTGAACCGACCACAGCAGCAGCCACGGCAGCTAGTGTCACTTCGTGTCCACTCAAAGCTAATACCGACAGGGAGACCCCGGTTCCAATAATCAAATGGGCTCTTCCCATCATGGTGCATAACATCCTTTCGTTGCAGCATACAACAGAGTTCAAGTTACTCTATTAGAATCAGCATGATTCGATTGTATACGACAAACAAAAGGAGAACAATAGTTCGCTTATTCTATTTACAGGACATCCTCCAAAAGTCCTAGTCCAAACATGCGCTTTCCAGTGCAGGCACTCCCTTTAAAGTATTTTTTGAAACAGAGCATTAACTTCCTCTTTGGTCGGTTGAAATGGATTACCAGATGCAGATGCACATGCATCTTTCATCGCATTGTCTGCTAACAGATTAAGGTCCGGATCGGTTACTCCCAGCTCAGACAAACGTTTCGGGATTCCGACCTCCTAGGATAAACCACAATAGGCATCCACAACAAATTCAGCGCATTCCTCGTCAATTCGCCCTTTAACTGAAAATTCGTTTAGCGATGGGTCTGAATTTACGGGGAACATGCTGTGCATTGGCCTCCTGTACATAGGGCAGCATCGCATTATTCTATAATCATTCTGCGAAAAAAAGCACAGTTTACCCACTTCCCAAAACACGACATATGGCCTATACCAATGTTGACAAACAACTTTTAAATTCTCCTTTTTTCCTTAAAGGCCTATTGTACAATTTGAAATATTATGTAATATAGTGTTTATATTTACTATATAAATCTATTAAATGAACAAGGAGGAAATGATTATGCAAAAAAAATCTGCAATCCGCAAGTTTAAAACTGTCGGTCTGACATCACTGCTCAGTCTTGTTTTGTTCGCTCTTCCCGCTTCAGCTGCTTGGAATGATACATATACGGGATATGCCACCTATACAGGATCAGGTTACTCGGGAGGGGCATTATTACTTGATCCCATCCCTTCAGATGCCAAAATTACAGCTCTTAACCGCACACAGCTGGATTATAACGGAATCAAGGCTGCATTAGCTGGTGCCTATTTGGAAGTTCAAAGCCCCAAAGGAAAAACGACCGTATATGTAACAGATCTTTACCCTGAAGGTCCAAGCGGTGCGCTTGATCTGTCCCCGAATGCTTTCAACCAAATCGGCAATCAAATTGATGGAAAAATCAATATTTCGTGGAAGGTTGTCAAGGCTCCGGTTACCGGCAACGTTTCCTACCGCATTAAAGAAGGCAGCAGCAGATGGTGGGCAGCCATTCAAGTACGCAATCATAAATATCCGGTCTTGAAAATGGAAGTCCAACAGAATGGACAATGGCTCAATCTTGAAAAACAGGACTACAACCACTTTTTGGGAACTAATTTAGGCAACCAGCCTTTAAAAATCCGGATTACGGACATTCGCGGTGTCGTACTGAACGATACCATTCCAGCTTTAGCGGAAAATGGCTCAGGCGGAGCCTATATCGTTAAAGGTAACGTGCAGTTCCCTGACTGATTAAACAACCGTCATCTTTCCTTCTATTATTTGAACTGACAAACCCGGCCGGGAACCGACGCAATCGAATCTGCGTATGGTGTTCCTGGCCTTTTCGCGAAAAAGTCGCTATTGTTCACAAAAAATCGGTTTGTTCACTGTCCTGTTCACAGGAACACACGTATAATGAATACATAAAAAGGGTGTACTCAACAGCTATGTGCACACAGACAGGAGGCCTGTCCACATGAGCAATTTCAAAAAGCATCACAAGATTCACAGCAAATTGCTGATCAGCATCACGTTATGTATCACGCTTACGTTGCTGGTATCTACCACTGTGTATTATTTCTACTATATTCGGGTGGAAAAGAAGCAGGCGTTCGAGGCCAATCACGGCAGCTTGACATTGAGAAGCAAAGAGGTCATTAACATGACATCAATCGCTCAATCGCTGGCGTTTCAAATGTATCGCAGCAGTACCCTGTCCAAGTTGCTGTATTATCCCGAGCCCAATGTATATGATGTAACCGCTGCCATGACTGAATTAAATAATTATCTCAATTCGATGCCGTATATTGAATCCATCTATGTGTATAATCCCAAAAGCAGAAATTTCTATATTGCGTCCTCACAAGGGCAAAATGGGTTATTCAGCAAAAATGAGCTGGTGGACACAGATATCATGCGCGTACTGGATCATTACCAGGACTATAAACCATTCACACCTATCCCACGCACGTATCCGCTGCTGTCTGCCTCAGACTCCGCAGCTGAAGCAGAGCATGCAAGCACAGATATCGCAGCTTATACGTATTTATGCTATGACGCAATCAGCTCGAATGAAGCTATGAATTCGGCCGTGATTGTGAATGTGTCTGCGGCCTGGATGAACAAGGAAATGGCGGAAAGCCCAGCCTCAGGTGGAGCTGCTTATATTTTGGATGATCAAAGCAGACTGTTGTCCGGCACAACACTGACAGAAGAAGCCTTGAACGAAAAAGAGCAGCTATGGCTGCACACACGTGTCAAAAAGCAGGAAACAGGCTATTTTGTAGAAGACTTTCATGGTAAAAGATCACTTATGTCCTATACCTCTCCGGATGGTCTAGGCTGGCAGTATATTAGTGTCACTCCATATGAAAGCGTTATCAAAATGGCGAGTGTCATTCGTAATGCCATGCTCCTGATAGCCGCCATCATTGCACTCGCAGGCTTCGTGGCTTCGTGGCTGCTGTCCAAAATGCTGTATACGCCTATTGGGCAGATTGTTATTCATATGAATTCCCTGGAATCGGAGAAACGCAACAGCATGTACACGATTCGGCAAAACATTTTACGGAATATTATTCGGGGTATCCAATTGCTCCCTGGCGGAGAAGAGCCAGAACGACTGCGTGAGCTTGGAATTACATTCCAGTTCGACAAAGACTACCGTCTTGTACTATTGCGGGTCGATGAGTATGCCCGGTGGCAAAACGAACGCGGCCCTGATCTTCTCCCCTATAAGTTTGCCATTATGAATATTGCTTCTGAAATATGCGGGCAGACATACCGGGTGGAAACCGTTGATACGGACGAGGACAGCATCCTGTTGATGCTCAATATTCTTGATGCCGCGGAGTACACAGACCCTGTACTGCTGGAAACCTTATTGAGGCAAATACGCGAAGCCTGCCTTGAATATTTGAAGCTGAGTGTATCGCTTACCTATAGCGCCATCACGAGTCAGCCGGAGCGGTTGCATTTGCTGTACCACCAGGTACAGGAAGCATCTATGCACCGATTTTTTCGCGGTCATGGCTGTATTATTAACGCACAAAACACAACAGACGAAGATGTGCAAAAAAATTACGTATACCCGGCGGATAAGGAAAAGAAGATGCTCGATACCCTGCTATCCGGTCATACAGAGGATGCTCACAGCATGTTTAAAGATTTGCTGATGCATATGGAAGAATATCCGTTTTCTGCCGTTAAGGTAGCAATTTCCCGGCTCATCATGAGTGTGAATAATGCCGTTCGGCATATGAGCGAGCACAATGGATTTGCAGTGGAATCCAAGCCTGAATTACCATCCCCAGATCGATTAGAGACCGCAGTGGATCTGATTGAGCATTACCAATTGGTTTTTGATCATGTTCGTTCCAGTCTAGCGGAAAAACGAAATACGAAGCAGGAACGACTGGTACGGCAAATTAATGAGCGAATTGAGCAGGCTTATGCTGATCCCGACTTTTGTCTCAACCAGATTGCGGAAGAGCTGGATATGTCGCCGATCTATGTCAGCAGGCTGTATAAGCAGCAAACGATGTCCACCATCGTTGATGTCATTCAACAGCTACGCATTCGCAAAGCCTGTGAACTGCTGGAGCAGACCGACTGGTCGGTGGCTGACGTGGCAGAACAAACCGGATTTGCGAGCAGCTCCTATTTTCACCGCATGTTCAAGCGCAGTTTGGGCGTAACCCCGACAGATTTTCGCCGTTCTAAAGCAAATGCGCAATAAGTGGGGCATAGTTAGACGCTCTATACCACCGCTCCGAGAACGGAACGTTGCTCCCATCGCTGTTGTCTCCGGATTTTTAGATTTTCCCTTAGCGGTATAAATCCGGAGACAAAGGCGACCGCTGACGCTTGTACGCAATCGTTCCTCCCTCTCCGCTACTTTCAGCGGTTTACCCCTACAAACTTCAAACTTCCCAAAGAAAACACCGGCTACGCCAAGCCCTCCAAAAATAAGCGAATATTAGAAAAGCAAGCCTCCAACTTTCTGGAGACTTGCTTTTCTTCTTGCTATCATAACAACTTTTGAAATCTTGCTCACCTTACCAAACTATTTAATTCCCTTCTCCTTCACGTAGGCTTCCCATTGTTTGGTATATTCCGTCTGGATTTTCTCCAGACCAGCTTGGTTTGCCTTTTGCATGAAGGTCTGCAAACCTTGATCCACATTGTCAATCAGTCCAGCTTGGAGCGGATATAGATATTGTTTCTCAACTTGCTCCAAAGCCGCTTTTTCAGCTTGATAGGTTGTATAATCCTCTGCAAAGCCAGTAAACAGGTCAGGCTTCTGGATTTTATCCAGCTCAGCAAAAATCTTCTTCACACGGTCGAAGCCTGAATCAAACAGCATGTACTCCGGATTACGCCAAGCCCAGCTGTTCATGCCTTCCCGTGAAAAACCGTTCGTGCTGCCGTTGCCTATCATTTGATAGTAACCATCTTTGACTTCATAGTTCTTGCCTTCAATACCGTATTGTGTGAGCAGGTTATAGCGTTTATCCGTCACAAGCTTTTCATAAAAGGCCAATGCGCGTGCTGGGTTAGGACTGCTTTTTGGAATCGCAAAGCCGTTATGAATCGGATGCACCGGAGTTGCAAAACCCGTCGTCAGTGGGAACGGATAATAATCAAGCTTCCAGTCCGGGTGAGACGCTTTGAGCTTAATGACCATATCATTAAACCGGGTTGGATTGTCACCGAAAATACTCGCTGCTTTACCGGAAGTCACTTGATCCTGAAGCGTATCTTTTACGTTCAGTACATTTTTAGGAATAAATCCTTTTTCAGCCCAGCGTTTGTAAGTGCTCAGCTCTTCTTTTTGCTCATCTGATCCCCAATACTTGTAAACCTCTGTTGGTTTTACATACTTAATGCCGATGCCATAAGGCAAAGCTCCTACACTCTTTGTTACCAATTCGGAATAACGATCATGCAGGTTCCCTTTAATATCGCTATTTAGAGAGATGGGTTTCATATTAGGCTCATGCTGACGGATACCATCCAAATAAGCCTCATAGCTCTTTATGTCCGTAGGTTTAGACAAGTTGTACTTCTCGCGTAAATCCTCACGCCATACAAATCCGTCTGTTACATACTCCTTATATGTGCCAGGTACGGTGTAAATTTTGCCACCAATTTTAACGCCATCCCACATTTCCTGAGGCACAAATTTTTGCAAGGCAGGTGCGGCCTTCGGCAGCAAATCATCAAGCGGCAGGAACGCGCCTTTCTTGGCATAGGCCTGATACTGTGTCCAGTCTGCAGTGAATATCAGGTCAATCGGCTGACCCGAAGATAACAGCAGCTTATACTTCTGGTCCCAGTCCGTCCACGTCGTATAGTTGAATTTGACGGTGGCATTCAGATCTTTTTCCGCCAATTTATTGATTTCAGCCTCAACCGCTGGCAAATCCTTTGGAGCATCACCCAGCATATAAAATTGCAGCTGTACTTTTTGGGATTTATCATCCTCTCCGTTTGCTTTTTGTGCGCTGTTTCCGCTGCCACCTCCGCATCCGGCCAATAGCGCCATGATGACCATTACTGCAATCAGGATGGACATGCGTTGTTTTCTTTTCTTTGTAAATGTCATGTGAATCCTCCTTTTGAAATGGCTGTCTGTTTAAATAAAACGCTTACAAAAAGTGCTGCTATGATGGCACAACGTTAGCACGTTATGCCATCCCAGCCCATAAATGCCGCTTTAGCCTTTTACCGCACCAATGGTCAGGCCCTTGACGAAGTAGCGCTGAATGAATGGATACAGCAGTAAAATGGGCCCGGTAACCACGATAGCCATTGCCATTTTGGTCGACTCGGTCGGCATGTCGTTGGATAGTGATACGCCAGTACCTGCCCCCATTTGGGCGATAAATTGCATAGAGTTAATTACATTATACAGATAATATTGCAGCTGGTATTTATGCGGGTCATTAATAAAGAGTGAAGATGAGAACCAGTCATTCCAGTAAGCCAGGGCCAAAAACAGCCCTACAGTGGCAATGCCCGGCGTAGATAAAGGCAGCACAATCCGATAATAGATTTTAAAATCACCCGCACCGTCAATTTTAGCAGACTCGAACAGCTCTTCCGGCATGGAGGAACGAATGAAGTTTTTCATCAAAATGATCAGAAACGGAGTCATTAATCCCGGGAAAATAAGCACTGTATACGTATCTAGCAATCCTAAATACTTCGTCAGCATAATGTACCAAGGTACTAAACCGCCCCCGAACAACGTCGTAAAATAAATATAGAATGAAAATGCGTTTCGGTATTTAAAGTCTTTGCGTGCCAGCACGTAGCCTGCCATCGTCATCAGGAACAGGCCCAACGTTGTGCCTACGACAGTGGTAAAAATCGTCACTCCGTATGCTCGCAGCACCTCTTCTGGAAAGGTGAACACCGTCCGGTATCCTTCCAGCGAGAATTGCTGTGGAATAAAGTGATATCCATCTCTGATAATCGACTCATTACTGGTCAGTGAAGCCGAAATAATAAGTAAAAACGGGAGTAAACAAGCAATAGAAGCAACAATAATGATCGTATAAGAGATTATTTTAAAAATTCGAGTGTATGCATCCTCTTTGATCGCCATCCGTTTGGGTCCTCCTTTCTAGAATAAGGCGTACTCGTCGTTCAGCTTGCGGATGATATAGTTCACGGTCATGATCAGTACAAAGCCGAACAAGGACTGATACACGCCTGCGGCTGAAGCCATCCCCACATCAAAGGTTACTTTCAACGAACGGTACACATAAGTGTCCAAAATATCCGTCGTATTGTACAGCACCCCATTGTTGCCGATTAATTGATAAAATAAATCGAATTGTCCTTTCATAATACTGCCGAGCGCAAACAATAGCAGCACGACAAACGTCGATTTGAGCATAGGGACGGTGATGTACCAGATTCGCTGAAAAATGTTGGCTCCATCCATTTTCGCCGCCTCATAATATTCGTCACTGATCCCCGTAATCGCTGCCAGGTAAATCACCATGCTGTAACCGAGATTTTTCCACAGATAGAATAGGATAATCAGAAAAATCCATATCCACGGTTTGTTATATACATCCACGCGTTCACCGCCAAATTGCAGCAGCAGCGTGTTCAGAAAGCCGTTATCATAATTAAATATGTTATACACGATAACGCTCAGAATAACGAAAGAAACAAAATAAGGCAGGAACATCACCGATTGAGCGATCTTTTTAAAGTAACGGCCCCGTAGCTCATTCAGCAAAATCGCGAGAACAATCGCTAACACGTTGCCAAATAAAATAAATGCTGCGTTATATCCGACCGTATTCAATGTCAACTTCGTCAGCGTGCCGGATTGCCATAGAAATTGAAAATTCTGAAGTCCGACAAACTTGGCATCGAACAAGCTGGTATTGAAGTCAAACTGGGTAAATGCATAATAGATGCCCACCATTGGAATGTAAGAGTTAATGAAGAAAAACACCAAGGTCGGTAGCAGCATCAGAAATAATATCCGATTACGAATCAATTCATGGAAAAATCCGTTTTTCTTACCGCTTGCCAGCCTCCTCTCGTTCAGACGGGAATCTGTGGTAAGCATAGCGGTACTCTTAGGTAAAGGTTGATTCAATGTGAGTCACTCCCCCTCTGTATACGTTACCGACAGCATGGTTTGCAGCACTGCCGCCGTATGACCTTATCTTATGTAAGCGCATTCAAAATGAAAAGTGAAGCCTTTCATGCTTCATGAACAAAGGAGTGTCCTAAGGAGTGAACAATTCGGATATTTGTGAAGTATTGTGTAATATAAGGCGCCAGTAGGCGCCTCGCTCTATTCCTTTTGCCCACCTTGGAAAGCAGTCTCATCCTGTTTTACCCGAAATCCGTTTTTCTGTGCCTGCTCCAGCAGCTCGGCGGCATTATCCTGCGGCTTATATCCGATTAGCTCTTCCAGATAGCCGATATCATAATAATTATCGGTGTTGGCGGATGTGCCGTACAAATTAAGATAGCCCATTTCCGAGCGAGCCTCGATACAGCAGATGGTCAGATGAAGCATATCGCGCTCGGAGATCCAAATATGCGCGGCACGCTCCGAATGAGGCCGATCATCCCCAGGAAAATTGCCGATACGAATGTTAAATGAGGATATTTTGCCCTGATCAGCATACAGCCGGCCCAACAGCTCAATGTAGCATTTACTCAATCCATAAAAACTGTCCGGTCGGTAGGGATCTTCCACATCGATGGTCTCGCCCACTTTATAAAAGCCTGTCGCATGATTGGAGCTGGCGAAAATAATACGCTTTACCCCATTTTGTACCGCCGCTTCATATAGCTTATAGGCTCCGCTTACATTGCCAGATAGTACTTTGCCGAGGAAATCCCCTTCATCCTTGATCCATGCAAAATGCAGTACCGTATCCACCCCGCGTGTCAGCTCATCCAGTCGTGCGGCATCATGTATGTCCATTTCGACAATTCCCGCCTCTTCATCCCTCTTCAAGTCAGCGGCGGTGATTTCATATTTCCCTTCACGTTTCAGCCCTTCATATATTACTTTCCCAATTGTACCCGCCGCTCCCGTTATCAACAATTTGCGTGTCATGGTCTGCTGCTCCCTTCTTTGATTGGCTGTACGCTGTCACCCATATCTTAATCTTAACCAACTCCCCAGGGAGGAAACCCCTTCAACAAGGCAGCCAACTGCCTTGTTGAAGATCTTAACGAATTGAATTAATTACTCAACCGGAACTATTAATCCCTGCGGATCAGAAATTTTACGATCATAACCGTGAATGTGGAAAGTAAGCGGCTGAGGATAATGCTTATCCAAAGTGTAGTAAAAGAAGCT
The DNA here is from genome assembly GCF_020404765.1 of Paenibacillus sp. BJ-4. Classification (GTDB taxonomy): domain Bacteria; phylum Bacillota; class Bacilli; order Paenibacillales; family Paenibacillaceae; genus Paenibacillus. The sequence goes on along the minus strand of NZ_JAIVEM010000149.1, from coordinate 121,692 downwards.
GTTATCGTATTTTTCCTGTGATTTATACAAATGCACTTCTTTCGACCAATCATATCCTTCAGTAAGCTTGTGTTCGACATGATCACCGTCTGTAAAAACGGGGTCAAGAGAAAGCATACGGTGTTTTCGCCCGTTATGGGAAAGTTTCAGCGTAAGCACTCTAGCTTGGGCTTCTGCAACGAGCTGTGATTTTTCCCCTTCGGGAAGCGCTACAACCGAGACGGAATCATCTGGGCCAGCAAGTATTTGTTTTTTATCCATGTCGACAACTAATGTGGACTTGGCTTTTTCAATCCCCTGAATTCCTGCTGCTTTGAAGCGGATTGATTGTATATGCAGATCTTCCACACCCTCATAATCTTTGAATAATGTCGTTATCCGACCATCGGAACCGCTAAACGTCGGCATCAGGAGTGAGGAAAATAAGTATTCCTTCCCGGACTTCGATGTGATCACCAGGCTTGGGTTCACCAGCTCATGAATATCAAACGTATTCCGCTAATCATAGCGATAAACGAGGCTTATCCCGGCAGGGGACACAACTGCCTTTTCCACGTCAATCTTTTGACCGGCAATTTCCATCGTTTTTTAATGCTGAATACGCGATTATTAGACACCAGCGATTGAGATGCAAGCTCAAAATCGAGGCTAAAACGGTTTCTAATTTGGGTTGTATCGGCAAGAACTGCTGGGTCCTTAAATTCAAAACGAACCGCATTTTTAGGGATATTGATATTCGTCTGCAAATCTTTGGCCGTCTGTGCAGGGACTAACGTCGTGTTCAACTGCAATTTCAGCCAATCCGCTTTCTTTGCCACATAAAATTCCATGATCCCATAGCTGGTCCCGGGCTCAAACTGATGTAGTAGTCCTTTCATCATTTCCGAGCGTGCTCTATGGATAGATGATACGTCGATCATAGTAAAACGGGCGGAGGCTGGCTCCGAACGATCCACTATGGAAAAATGATCCAAATCGACGGGTTTGGTGCCTTTATTTTCAAAGCTGTAAAGCAAGGTAATCCGGTCACTTCCGGCATAAAAACCGTTTATGGTGAGTTTATAGCTTCCTTGTTCCTGATGTGATCTGTAGCGGCTGTACCGCATTGAGTTCGAAAGCGCTACGAATGGCGGGCTCCCGCTCGGCCAGCATTTGAAAACCGCTGAATTCGTTGGAATCCAATGAAACGGTATGGGCATCAAAATGAGCGTTCGACGGGCCTGAAGGTGTCAAGGCTCCATCATGAACGACAAATATAGCCCCGATCACGGCTGCCGCTCCCAATACGGCTGTCCCCAGCAATCGTCCTTTTTTCCTTAATCCCTTCTCTTTACGCTGTCCTTCCGCGATCCCTCGCGAAATTGCAAAGTCCAGGACACGGTCATCCATTCTTTTCTCCGCAATCTTCATTTCATGACTCGCCGTCCTTAATAAACTTTCTTCCTCACGCATGATTAAGCCCTCCTTCTTCGATCCCCATTTTGCGTCTCAGCTGCTTCAAACCCTGATACACCCAACTTTTTATCGTTCCCTCCGGCTTTTCGAGAATACGCGCAATATCCGGCACCGTCATATCGTGCATATATTTCAGAATCAGGACATGCCTGTGTTTGGGTTTCAGTTTGGCGAGCGCATTCTGTACATCAAGCATGCTGTCGTTAATCATCTCATTCGTTTCGATATCGATGCGACCATCTGCCAAAACCAATCTTTTGCGCCGCCTCTGTTCATCTACACAAACATTGATAAGAATACGAGTCACCCAGGAATCGAAGCTGTTCGCATCCTTTACCTGCTTGCGCTTCATCCACGCTCTGCAGGTAGTCTCCTGTACCGCATCAACTGCATCCGTTTGATTCCGCAAGTAACTAAATGCGATACCGAACAGCCTTCTTTTTTGCGCTGATATTTTCTGGAAAAATAGATCTTCCTCCACTGCTGTACTGCCCTCATTCCAATGTGCTAAAATGTTTTCTCCCTCGAATCCATCCGTTACACACCAAATTAATCTTTAGTTACAAGGTAAGACGAAGCTCCTGGGCAAATCGTTTTATTGAGGTCTATCTTTTGGGTTGCGTTTCCCACACAAGTCACTTACTCACTTCACTGTATCTCCTGCCGGCATATAAAAAGGGACCCTGCTTACCTGCGCAGAGTCCTTATTCGTTACTTCATGATCGTTATTATATTCAAGCTTGTTGTACTACTCTCGCTCTACGATTAACCAAATAAATGCTAAGCCCGATTAAGACCAGACCGATGAGCAAGAAAGCCGTAATCGCTTCGCCCAGTACCAACGAGCTGACGAACACCGAGATCACAGGTACCAAGAACGTATAAGACGCCACCTTACTCGCATCTCCCGAATTAACAAGTGCAAAATACAGCAGCCAGGAAAGTGAAATTCCCAGCACCGTTCCGAATATCAGCCCTGACAAATACGGTACATTCCATACGATGTCTGACCAGCTTTCCGTCACCGTTCCGGCTCCCGTCAACACGATGCCTCCCAGTGTACATTGAAATGCAACCAGCCACAGCGAATCCACACGCTGGTTTACTCTTTTCACATAGACCGTTCCCAATGCCCAGCTGACGGCTGTAATAATCGCGATGATCACACCCACCACAGCCACATGTCCTGAGAAGCCTCCCACACTGACTGCTGCAACGCCTAAAAATCCGATGACCAATCCAGTTACCTTGAGTCCAGACATCGCTTCACCCAGCCACATCCATGCAAAAATGCCTACCAGTACGGGCTGGAGGTATACCAGCACAGAAAACAGCCCGGATGGTACGTACATCAGCCCCACCGTTTGCAGACCATAGAAAAGTACCACATTAAAAATACCGGAAATAGCATACACCCGCCAATTTTCTTTCCAACGGATACGATTCCAGCGAGGCGCTAAAATCGCCCCCAGCAGCAAACCTCCTAGCAGTGTACGTAGCCCTGCAAACAGAAGTGGAGGCGTGAATTGCAGTGCCACTTTATAGATGGGCCAAGAAATGCCCCATAATACAACCAATAGCGCGATCATCATTATTCGCTTGGCTGTCGTCAACTCTCCCATGATGCTCTCGCTCCTCTATGAAAAAAATCCTTAGATTTTATATACTACGCCTATAAAACAACTTTTTCAAACAAAATATGTGAAATTTCCGGGCAGAGGAAGCGGGTAATTGTCTATGTTACAATATACCAAAAAGAAAGATAGAGCTTATAAGGATAGGAGGTTGTCTGCACTTGATTTATATCATCAAATTTTTGTACAGCTTCGTGCTCCCTCCCGGTTTGTTTATTCTCGCCATGGCTGGGCTTGTAGTCTGGTTGTGGAAACGTGCACGTAAACCTGCTGTCGTGCTGCTTGTGGTCACATTGCTGCTATATGCTTTCTCCACCAACTTGGTTGGAGATTCGCTAATCAGCAGTCTGGAAAAGCAGTATCCACAGCCTCGCACCGTTCAAGGCGATGTTATTGTCGTGCTGGGAGGCGGAGCCACAGCTGGAACCCCGGACATCAATGGACAAGGCAATCTGTTAGGCTCTGCGGCCAACCGATTACTCACTGCAGCCCGGCTGCACGAAGCAACAGGCTTGCCGATTCTTTTTTCAGGTGGACAAGTGTTTGGCGACAGTGGTAATGAAGCGGATATTGCCCAAAGGCAGCTTCTCGGACTCGGTATTCCGGCAAAGGATATCCTGATCGAAAACCGTTCCTTGAACACACAGCAAAATGCCGCATTTACAGCTCGAATTTTGAAACAGCATCAGCTCACAAAACCCATTCTGGTGACCTCTGCTTTCCATATGCCACGTGCTGCGCTGGAATTTCAGCGTGCAGGCATACAGGTCACACCTTATCCAACCGACTATCTGGCAAGTGAAAATCTTTCACTGTATGCCGCCAAGCTCTCGCCGTCCGCCGGAGCGATGTCAACAACCGGAACAGCCCTCAAGGAATATCTAGGAATTTTGGCATTAAAGCTTAAATAATGGGGCGCCTATGGTGTAACAGCACACACGAACAAGCGTCTTGGCCCGCAGGTGTATGAGCCTGTAAGCTGTCAAGACGCTTGATTTTCCATTACATTTCCTTAGGTAAGAATATTTCCGATATTTGTTCTTCCGAGATCACCTTAAAGCCTTCTTTTTTTAACAAAGCCGAGGTTACTCCATTACCTGCAATTTTACGGTTTTCGAATGCCCCATTATAGATGGCTGCTGATCCGCAGGACGGACTGTTTTCTTTTAAAACGATAAGAGTTGCGTTAACCTCTCTAGCTATGCTTAAAGCCTCGTGTGCACCTCTAATGTACATATCACTGACATCGTTGCCCGAGAACTCGACCACCTTGGCTGTACCGTTCAGCACATCCTCTCCCGTCCCCCCAACAATTTCCGCAGGCTCTCTCGGAGTCATAAAGCCTCCCAGCAGCTCAGGGCAAATCATCATGGCCTTCTTTTCCTCTACCAGCTTCTGAATATTTACATCCAGGCTATCCGTTCCATTATATCGCACCTTCATTCCTGCCAAACACGAGCTGACTAAAATCATTGACTTCCTCCTCGAATCTATTACGCTCTTCACTGCTTAAGTAGTTTAAGTATAAACAAATTTTCTCACAGCGTCATTGTACGAAAATTAAACTTCAGAAATGTACTCGTATAGGATGGACCCATAAATTGTTATGTAGCAGTTTTAGGAGTACAGGCACGGATAGACACCTGCCCACATACAATAAACAGACCGCAAGCCCGGTAAGTAACAAAGGCTGGTAAGTTCGCAACTACCTCAGGAGGTGTCATCCGTGCCCGGACTATTTAGTGCTATTGCTCTGTTCATCAAGGAATTGACGTTACTCGTCTCTTACGTGAAAAACAACGCCTTTCCGCAGCCATTGACCGAGAAAGAGGAAGCACGACACCTAAAGCTGTTTGCCGAAGGCAATGCACATTCCCGCAACACACTCATTGAGCATAACCTGCGGCTGGTAGCTCATATTGTGAAAAAATTTGATAATACAGGCGAAGATTTGGAGGACCTCATATCCATCGGCACCATCGGACTGATAAAAGCTATCGAAAGCTTTCAGACCGGGAAAGGCACAAAGCTGGCAACATTTGCAGCTCGTTGTATAGAAAATGAAATTCTAATGCATTTAAGATCTCTGAAAAAAACACGCAAAGACGTATCTCTGCACGATCCTATAGGAACGGACAAAGAAGGTAATGAAATTACCTTAATTGATATCCTCGGTACAGATACAGACGACATTGTAGATAAGGTACAGCTTAAAATCGAAAAGAGTAAAATCTATCGCAACCTGGATATTTTAGATGAGCGTGAAAAAGAAGTGGTAATTGGTCGATTCGGCCTGGAAGCCGGAGGAGAGGAACGTACACAACGCGAAATTGCCCGAGAACTCGGGATTTCTCGTTCGTATGTATCACGGATTGAGAAGCGTGCACTAATGAAGTTGTATCATGAATTTTACAAACAGAAGGGGTAATGAATCAGGAAATACGTAAAACATTGTATGAGGAGCATAATAATGTACATTAGGATCAATAAGATATTTAACCTGTTAGGAAATGGTAAGCATATCCTCTCAGTTTTTGCAAGAGTAAACTCTTATTTGAGAGACAGTGGAAGACATGTTGGTTTTCCCGTTGTTTGTACTGTTTCACTGCGGTAAGCAAAGGCCTAGAAGTATCAACCATGCCGAAATACAGGAGCCTGGCCATCAACGGTCAGGTTCCTGTTTTTTCATGCAGTTCTATATGAAGATATCCCATTTCTGAAACGAAACAATCGTACACTTTCCGCTCGCAAACGCACGAATGCCCAATGATTCCAGTCCAGGATACACCCTTTCTGTTAGGACGTATTCACCGTCACCTATAAATATTCCCACCGAGCTTTTATCGACGAAAATCCGAAGCTCCAGACAGCCCTCGTGCAAGCCCACGGGCACTCTTCTCTCACCACCCGCTCCGATACCAGCACACTCACGGTTGAAACGGAACAGACCGTCATCGGGACGGTACGATAGTCTCCTCTTCGCTACCCACCCTGAGTTTCAAGCCGAATTCATCGGTGTTACCAGCCTCATACTCAAATACGACCTTCAATTCATAGCTGTCCCCGCCTGTCTCCATAATCTGCTGGCCTGTCAGTAAGATATCCCGCTGCTCGAACAGATTGGATCGGTAATTCTTTACCTCTTCAAGCGGACGGAACAGCAGCCTGCATATACTTCGATTGAGAAATAAATTGATCTGCACGCTCTCTCGTATACACTCTAGTTTGTTTCAAGACCTCCTCTCCCCTACCGTTATTTAATCGAACCTTGCATAACACCCTGAATAATATATTTCTGGGCGAACAAATAGATGATAATGATAGGAAATACCGTCAGTACCAAACTTGCCATCAGCGGACCGTAATCCACTGTGTAGGTTCCGTAAAAGTTGTACGTGGACAATGGAAGTGTCCTTTGCTCTGGATCAACCAGAATGAGGGAAGGCAGCAGAAAATCATTCCAGATCCACAGTACATTGAGAATGGAAATGGTGGCTGTCGTAGGCATCAATACTGGAAACACGATCCGAAAAAATGTCTGAATCCGCGTGCAGCCGTCAATCAGCGCCGCTTCCTCCAGCTCCTTCGGAATGCTTTTCACGAATCCATGAAAAATGAAGACGGCCAGCGAGCTGCCAAAACCTATATACATGTAAATCAGTGACCACTTGCTGTTCAGCAGATCAAGCGAGCCGTAAATTTTCACCAATGGAATCATGATGGCCTGAAACGGAATAATCATGGAAGCAACCATTAGCATAAACGTATATTGGTTGAACTTGGTGTTGTTTCTAACAAAATAATGAGCCGTCATCGCCGCGAACAGTGAGATAAACAAGACACTTAACACTGTTATGACCAAAGAGTTAGTGAAAGCATCGATATAATTCATTTTATTAAACGCATTCAAATAATTAGCCATATTGAATACCTCTGGAAGCGATAACGGATTGGAGGTAATGGCTATGTTTTCCTTGAACGAATTGATCAGCAGAAAAACGAATGGCACGATGAACAATATGAGCACGACTGTCAGTACAATGAACTTGATGATGAAGGAAACGGCTTTTTGACTTGTCATTATGCCTCCACCTCCAACTTCTTGCTAAAATAAACCTGAAGCAGGGTGATGAGAGCAACCATCAGGAATAGTACGAATGCTTCCGCCTGCCCCACACCATAATCACGGGAAAGGAAAGCCTTTTCATACACATGCATCGACACCATTTGAGTACTGCTGAACGGCCCGCCTTTCGTGAGCGCCAAGTTCACGTCATAGACCATAAATCCGCGCTGCAGGGACAAAAATATACATACGATGAAAGAAGGAACCATCAAGGGAAGGACCATTTTCCGCAGTCTAATCCAGCTGTTCGCCCCATCAATGCTTGCAGCCTCCATAATATCATTCGGCACACCGGTCAATCCCGCGATGTAAATGACCATCATGTAACCCGCGTTCTGCCACACAGTTACAATCACGAGTGCCCAGAAAGCTTTGTCGGGATCAGCCAGCCAAGTTGTGCTGAGTGACTGAATGCCAGCATGTTGTCCCAAGTAGACAAGTACGTTGTTGAAGATAAACTGCCAGATAAAACCGAGTACAATGCCGCCGACAAGGTTGGGCAGAAAAAATCCCGCCCGGAAAATACTCTGTCCCTTTAACCCTTTTGTCAGCACATAGGCCAGCATAAAAGCGATAACATTGATAAGAACTACAGTATAAAACACATATTTGAGCGTCAAGCCGAACGATTTCCAAAACTCAGTATCCCGAAAAACGGCAAGGTAGTTTTGGACACCCACCAGCGATAGTGTCGTGGAAATACCGTCCCAGTTCGTGAACGTCAAATAGATGCCGTACAAAAACGGAATGATCATTACCGTTATGAAGGCCAACAAGGTTGGACCAGTAAACAGCAGCCGTGACCGGAGCCGGTTCCACACTCCCTTTTCCACAATCATGATGATCCCCCTCTTTACTCCGGGTGGTTTCGAGAAAAACTTATTTTACGTTTTTCCAGTAGTCTTCGATTTCTTTTACCAGTGTTGCGCGGTCGCCCTGTTTCGCCAGATATTTCTGCATGGAAGAACCTACCTTGGACCAGTGGTCAGCAGGCAGTGTACTCATCGACTGCTCTGACTTGCCTTTTGCGATATAATCCTGGATGGACTTGCCAAGCGGGTCGGCCGCAGGTAATGTAATATTTTTGAACGCCGGGATAATGTTCGCTTTGTTCACGAGGAAATCCTGGCCTTTCTTCTCGTAGACAATCCAGTTCAGGAACTTCTTCGCTGCCTCCTGCTGCTCCGGCGTAGCCTTCTCTTTGTCAATAACAATGCGTTTGGATACAGCGGACGAAATCTCCTGATTGCCGTAGTCATTGGCATTGTTGCTGATCGGTACAGGCAAGAAACCATACTCTTTGTTAGCGGTATCAAAACCACTGATTTGCGGCCATGCCCAGTTGCCCATGAACCAGATGCCGACTTCACCTTTGCCAAGCAGCTCTGGTCCGCGTTCATAAGTCCCTGCCAGCGGGGAAGCCTGATCGATATTGTATTTCATCATGACGTCAAATGTATCCATAAGTCCGTTAAATACCGGATTGTTAGCCAAGTGGGCTTTGCCCGCTTTCAGTGACGCTATGAACTTGTTCACTTCAGCCATGTCTTTGTTCTGGCCAGCATAAGCAAGAGGCAAATAATGAGCGCCCAGGGACCAGTCCATTGGAGATATTACCAGTGCTTTCTTTCCGGATGCCTCTATTTGCTGAAACAGTTTTTCAAGGTCATTTCGGGTTTTAATTGTGGCGGGATCAAAGCTTCCACCTACCGCTTTATCAACAACGGCTTTGTTGTAAATGAATCCGTAGCCTTCAACAGCCAGCGGAAACGCGTAATTCTTACCATCAAATGTCGTAGCTGTAGTAGCGTTCTCAACAGTGTCCGCATTCCACTTTTCTCCGTTCAGATCGAGAATACGGTCCTTGAATTTCTCGACATCGCCTGTATCCAGCATGATCATGGTCGGTGGATTTCCGGATGCATACAATGCAGAGGCACGCTCAAAAGGTGATCCACCGGTCGGAACCGGCTGGATTTCAACCGTGATGCCCGGATTGTCTTCCTGGAATGCCTTGGCGGCATCCTCCAGCTGTGTAAGGATCTCACCTTTGGAATTCAAAAGCGTAATTTTCACATTTCCCGAATCCGCTGATCCTCCTCCAGAAGCCGAATTACCGGAGCTTCCGCATGCGGACACTACCATAACCAAAAGAAGCAGCATTACCATCCATTGAACTCTTTTGAATTTCCTCACTTTGTCATCCCCCTTGTTCTTAGTTGCTCTGATCATCTAAATAAAGCGCTTACAATTGAATTGTATGTCAAAGGGTTGACTTGTGTCAATTGTTTGACATATTAAACTTTTACATGTACTTAAAAAAATCCGTCTCCCCTTGTTAGAGGAACATATTTCAGTCAAGTCATTGAACGATCAATCAGTTCAACAGGCAGCAGATTAACAATCCGCACCTGTTCTCCCTTCGGTTGCTTATGAGTCTGCTCGACTCAAGGCTGACGTTGTCTACAATCGGCAGTCTTAACGACGTAGGTTCCGGCCTCAGCCAACAAGGTTCTGATCGTGCTCGTGACAGTCGCGGCTATCGCTTCTTTTTCAGTGCCCAATTATATGCTGACCTTTATATGATCTTAGGTATAATCCTGATCGGAATTGCTGCACAGCTCAACATTTTTCCAAAATAGTTTACTTCTCGCTATGCACAAAGAGGCTATGAGGGTTCCTCAGACTCCTCAAAATTTATCGCGGACAAGCTCCGTCACTTTCTGCTAACCTGGTTGAAAATACAAGGCATCATGTGTTGATTTAACTATATTCCGGTCATAAAAGTAGTAAAACACTTGAGGTATGTTCAAAGATGACGATCACTGAACTGATGCGCAGTTTGAGTATAACGAGGTTATTAATAAATTTTTATTGTTTCATCATCAAATAAAGTAGAAAAACCTTGATCCATCAATGTTTCTGACAATCAAGGTCCCCACTCTATCTCAAAACTGTTTTGTATAAAAAATCTCATTTATTAATTTCGTCTGTCTCAACTATAACAGTTACTCACATTCATTCTGCTATTTCATTTGAAGCATGTTATAAATCATCTCAGCCGCTTCCGCACGTGTGACTTCCTGCTTGGCACGGAAGCTACCATCTGGATATCCTTGTACTAAATTAATCTCGGTTAGGCCAAGTACATCCTTTCTGGCCCACTCTACAATTTGAGAGGAATCCGAGTATGCACTGCTTTCTTGCTGTGGAGTAGCTTTGATAATGTTATTCACCATTTTAGCCGCCTGCTCACGGTTAATGACCCGATCTGGGCCAAATTCTCTATTACTAAACCCACGAGCGACCTGATCTCTAATCGCCGTTTTGAGCAGATCAACGTACCACGCCGATGGATTGATATCCTCGAAGCCTAAAGTCACATCCGTTTCGAGCGGTAATTTCAAGGAACGGACCAGCATAGAAGTGAACTCCATACGCGTTACAGGTCTGTTCGGCTCAAATAGCGTGTGGGTCGTCCCCTTCACTACACCCAAATCAGCAAGTGCATTTATTTTCTCTCTATTAAATATCCGATCAATGTCACTAAAATGATTGGACTTCGTCTCAACTGACGTGGCTTGAACGAACCCTGTTTCTATTTGCTCCTTCACAACAGGTTGTGGATCTACAACAGACTGAATCGGTTTTACACTCGCCGCCCCTCCTGCTCCGCCACCTGTGTCCACAGGTTTCCCTGTAGTTTTACCGTTCACCTGTTTTGCCTCTGTGCGTTTTCCTTGACTGTTTTCTGCCCAGAGTTGAACTGTGTACAACTGCTTCTCTCTGAGTTCTCTCCAGATAAAGCTTCGCTCCTTACCACGGTATAGTTCTGTTCCTCCTTCACTGGTGAGAACGAAAATATCATTATGATGCTCTGATTCCCAATGGATGATAAACTCGCTATCCGTTGTTTCTGTCTTCGATAATTTAAAGTCTGGAGACGGCAGCAGTTCCACTTCAACTTCGGTCGGCTTACCTTCACCACTCGTGTTAACCGGCTTAACGGTAATACGATACACTGTAGAACTATCTAATCCGCCTACTTTAAACTCAAGATGGTTCGTATGACCGATAAGCGCCCCATTTTGGTATATATTGTAAGCATGCGCGCCTGGAGCTTCTTTCCACGTAACAACCAGATTCGTATCAGTTACGTCTTTCACAATCAACCTATTATCTGGTATTTCATCTGGCAACACACGATACGTGAAGGGAGCTATGTCACCTGCACCGCTCGTATTCATGGCTTGAATACCAAACGAGTAAATCATACCGGGTTGAATACCCGAGAGCTTAATATGAGCATCCCTGGTGTCTAAGACTTCACCCGTATCTCTGCGGATTACAGCATATTGATAAGCGCTCTTTGTTCCATCCCAGCTCAGCAAAATCTGGTCATTCCCGAGTTCTGTAACTTTGACATTTTGCACTTGAGGCGGAAGCGTCAGCAGTTCACCCCGCGCTGGCTGACTGAAACCACTGCTGTTACCGCTACTCACTTGAAAATTGTAGTTTTTCCCACCTTCTAATCCAGATACAACTACACGTGGCTCGGTGCTGTAATAATCTTGATCGTTGATCGTTACCTTATATTGAGTTGCTCCATCAACAGGGTCCCATTTCAATGTGGCCTCGTGCTCCCGAACATCTACTGCTGCAAGCTGTACTGCCCAAGCAGGTAGCGTCAATTCATTGATAGTAGCATCCTCACCTATGCCACTCCGATTGTAGGCCCGTATACGAATACTTGCAGGTCTCCCCGCTGGCAAGCTCTCAAAAGTATAAGAGTGGATACCCTGGGGAATCTCCACATTCGGCTCATCGTTAACATTCAAAATGTATCCTTCAGCCCCCTGCACATCTTGCCACACTACACCGACAGAATATACATCCTTCGTCACACTCGCCAGCGTAGTCACCCGAGCCGGTAATGTGATGACTCCCAGATGAGCATAATTTCCGAATCCCGTTGTATTTTCAGCCGAAATGCGATAAACATACTCTGTTCCCGCCTGAAGATCAGTATCTGTGAATTCCGTATACACATCATGATAAACCGATACTTTGTCTCGATCTAATGCGTAGTATGTGGCTGTAACTACATTATTCCATTTCAATTCAACTCCATCTTCTCTTACAGTTACATTTTGGAATCCGGCTGGGCTGTCTGGCAAGCTTAAAAAAGATACATGCTTTGCCGCACCCTCTCCAGTCTCATTCATAGCTGATACAGAAACATCGTAATATTTACCAGGCTCCATTCCCATAATTGGATAAACATCCTGTGTAACCGTATCCCTAAATATGACTTCTCCCGTACTTACGTCCGTTGCTACAATATTATATTTGTTAGCAGAAGCAACTGGCGTAAAGTCGGCCATGATCTCTGCTGGGTAACGAGAAACAGTTCTTAACTGGATATGATCGGGCGCATCAGGTAGCGTTAAAACACGCACTCGATTGGAATATGCATTACCTCCCACATGATTACTGGAACGCACTTCATATTCGTATTGATGTCCTCCTTGTAGCCCTTTATTGGTAAAAGAATTTGTCGGATGCGTAACATCCCAAACCTCATGGGTTGTTAGATTCCGGATGGTATAGACGTAACCATCATTCAAGCCAGATGGAAGAGTCCATTGCAAATCGGCCTCTGTGTTTCGTACGGATGTCGCAGAGAGCACAACGGGTTGGGGCTGCTTTTGAATGCGAAGTGCACTACTGACTGTTTCAGAAATGTTACCCGCCCGATCTTTGGCCTTGGCATGAACATACCACTCACCTTCATTTGAAAGATTCAACTGGATTGCTGTATCGGCCGCTGCATCCCAATTTTCAGGTGAATCAGGACTGTTGGTGATTTTATACTGCATTGTCGCTGGTTCGATCCCCGAATGCTGGTCGACATATCGTATCGTCACATGAATACTGGAATCCTTCCATTCGCGTGAATCCGGCGTCAGCTCAATCGTCGGGAGTTCCAAATCGATATAAGACGTTGCCGACACCGGATCACTTCGATTTCCTGCTGCGTCTACAGCTTGAGCAGTCACTTTTACGATACCGGAACGATTTAATATTCCCGATGACCCAGGTACATAGCCGCCAGAACCCCATTGATATTCATAATGCACTGCTGTATTATCGGTCGCACCCGATAGAGAAAATTGCACTGGCTTATTGGTGTACCGGGTAGGCATCGTCACCTCGGAAAACGTAACTTCTGGAGGCGTTGGTTTGGTTCGATCAATCATGACCGATTGAGTCACGACTGGACTAGGAACATCCAGGTTATTGATTGTCCGTGCTGATAACTCGTAATTCCCTTCATCAGTTAATGTCACAATTCCATGATATGTCTGCCACTCCCCTGCTGGACTCAAGCGATACTGTGTCATCTTAATTCCATTTGTAGGGTCACTTCCTGAATCAATGGCAATATTCACATCACGGATCGTTGGACCTGCCTCACTAGCCCGGATGATAGGAGCAGTCGGCCCCTTTTTATCAATAGTGACTTCTTTGCTTACTTCTTGGCTCACATTACCAACGCTGTCTATGGAGCGTGCATAAACCGTACTTTTGCCGTCTTTATTCACATGAAACACTTCACGATAGTCTTGCCAATCCTGATTCACAACACCCGTCATACGAAATTGAGTATGGGCCAGTCCAGAATAATCATCTGTTCCCGGCTGCAATGAAATGGCATAGTCATTACTATTTCCCGTTGCACTTATGACTGGTGGGGTTGGCGGCATCTTGTCTATTCGAACTTTCCCGGAGGAAAGACCACTGTACTGATTATTCACGTCCACTGTCCGGGCATAGATCGTATTTACGCCATGTTCATATACAGTAAAAGGTCCTGTGTATGGCTGGAATGCTCCTCCATTTAGGCTATATTCAAAGTATTTTAGCCCTTCAGGCGCCACATCCCCGTTAATCCGAACGGTTACAGGCTCATTGGTCCAGCCTGTAACTGCTTGCCCCTCTGAGCCTGCATGAATCTGGGGCGGCTTAGGCATCAAGTCCAATTTGGGAACGATACGTATGCCAAACCTAGATATTTCATTACTTGTCTGCTGGTTGTACCCCATGGCTCTAAAATACCGTATATCTCTTAATGTAATAGAGTCAGTAATCTCTACCCATTTTCCTTGATAAAAGCTATCTGCATAGAATTTCGTTACATTAATCCATGTATATAAATTCGTTCCGTCAGGCCTCCAACTGCTCCCCGCTGCGGCATTAGATGCATATATATCTGTGTGGTAAGACCCTTCAATGTAAACAAAAACCCTATAATCAGAAGTTCTAATAGATCTTCCAATATCAACAAAACGATTGGTTGGCTGCACACTGCCCTCACATTTATATCTTGCCGAACCCATGCCGCTGTAAACTTCCGTTACTCCTATCCCATTTCCTGACGAAGACCCCCATGTGTTGCCCCCACCCGGCAAATTGTTTTGGCAAAAAGGGCCTCCAATGATCTCTTGAGTAGCGGCTGAGACCCTTTCAGGAAATATGGGAATCGTCGTTAATAGGAGTAGTAAAGCCAAAAATCCATACACCCACTTGCTGTACTTCCTTACCTTTCGCTTATTTTTTCGAACCATACACTTCTCCTTACTTTATTTGATTTTCAAAGAGTTTTAAACTCGCTTCGGCTAAAATAGAAAAAGCACCTCAAACGAAGGCGGTAATGCCTAAGTTTGAGGTGCTTCCTCAAGTTCACGAGTATGTTTTGAAGCTATTATACTTCGTTCCTAGCAGGATGTAAACAGAACTGTAAAATTATTTGCAGGTTTTAATCTACCTGAACACCCAAGTTCCGAAAAAATCCCCGCATATTCTGCATGTAAGAGTCCTGAGTAGCCGAGGATTCCTTAAGAAGGTTTTGCATACTGTTCATAAATGCGGAAGCCGATGTCGTATCAGCTTTGTCAAACCGATTGTTTAACGGCGTGTTATTCAACAACTCCTCGGTCTGTCCCGCACGCTCTTTATATTTAGCAATCCAATCGGGGTGTTGAGGAACCTTTTGTGCAAAATTTAACAGCTGGCTTAGCCCATTTCCTCCACCTTTAATATCAGTCATGTAGGCCGTATATTTTTGAGGGTCCACCTGTTTCATCACTTCCGACAGCTTGACATAATCCTCAGGTGCGCCTAACGGGCGATCTGTTGGAGTCGTGTAGCTAATATCTCCGGTCTCTGAATCTATGGATCGTGTCAAAGCAATTCCAGCTATCTGGTTCATGGTTTCCAGAAATTCCTTGGCCTTATCGCCTTCCATATAATGATCTGCGATATACTTGGATTGGGAAACTCCCATCTCCAGCAACACAGCTCGCTGATTTTCATCCGTTACCGTTCCGTCGACGATAAAATTGGATTGAATCATATTGTACACTGCATTGGATACTTCTTCTGGCTGACCTTCCAAAACCCGGTTTAATGAATCGTTGATCTGGGTTGTACCAAAATACTTGGCAGCCTTTGATACGATAGCTCCTTCAGCCAGTTGTCTGCCGCTTTCACTAATCTCTACGGAGTCTTGAATGACAAATCCCGAAAGTTTTTCTTCATGGAGCTGGGGTACTGAGGCTTGCTTGGTTGTCGGATTGATCCGTAAGCTGCTAGAATTAACAACAGCTTGCTGCGCTCTAAGAGGCCCAAAATTCATCCTGTTTCCTCCTGTCATGTTTGTAACAGGCAATCTAAGGCGTATGTATAATGTAATGTGACCCTGTTTCTATATATATCGGACAAAGCATATATGGAATGAATATATGCTTTGTCCTAGAAATGAACAAATATTGAAAAAAGATACCTTGGCTTCAAATATAAAATATTCAAGTAACAAGTTACTGTGGTGATTTCATTATGAACCCATCTATCACCCGCCGTAAATACTATAGGCAAAGTGATATACAATATCTGTATCTATAATCGAAGTACCTGACACCTGAGCGGCTACCCCCGATAGATCATAGTAGTGTGTAAAACTGATGGCTCCAGGCAGATATTCCGCAATACTTCCAGTTGAAGATGGCAGGGAAAGGGTTACACTAAAGGCTCCATTCTGATCCGTATATGCCGTACCTGTGCGAGTACGGTTTCCGCTGCTTTCGGTCCAATTCTGGTTCAACCAAGTCACATCCACTGGTGCATTTGCCACTGGATAACCGTCAGTTGTCTTAACGACACCCTTCACGGTAAAGTTACTACGTTGATTAACCCGATAATGACGACCATATGAGTAGTTCGGATAATCATTAGGACCATTACTGGAATCATAGCCGGTAATTTCAATTTTTCCGGCCCGAAGTACCGGCTTAAGTGTGAGTGTATACAAATGATCGGGTGAATACTGATTTGTTGTGTACACTCGCACATAGTAGGTTCCTGTATTTAAGGTAACGTTGTGATTCGTTTGCGGTAAAAGCACCATTTGGTTTCCTGTAAGAGCTCCATAAACTTCTGCGTTGTAGCCGTCGCTTTCCGAAGTATTGTCAAGCTTTACATTCAAAGCATCATAATTGCGGCTGGCCGGGATCGTGATTTGATACCAGTCGTTATCAATACCGGAATGAATAGAGCGCGAATTAAGCGATGAGCCACCCGTACTAAAGGTGAAATTATAGGCATGAAAAGCACTCTCATCCGGCTCATAGGCATCATAGCTGGAGCTTGTGTCGACCGTTAGATAAAAAGGATCATTAATGCTAGATCCCTTCTTGGCATGGACTGCAAGCGCGTAAGCCTTTTCATATCCAGCAGCGTTGCGGGTGCCTACGTTTTCAGGAAGTGATGCAGCCCCCTGTTCATAATTGTTGAAATAAGTACCATAGGTGGAAGCGTCAATAGCATTGGGATTAATATCACCTGTCGTCATATCAAACTCGTACAAGTATAAGTCATAGTCTAGCTGTGCTGAAAATGGACCATCTAACTGGGCCTGCAACAGTTCACCGGGCTGCAAATAGATCGGATATAAAAACTGTGTGCCCCCCTCTTGCGTAATCGTACCGGAATACGTAGCAGAGGAAGCTGTGGCTGATGCAGCCATTGGGCTTGCTTTCAGCGAAGAAATGGTTCCCCTTTTCAATGAGGTTGTGTCTGGGGTCTTGAAGTTGAGTTCTTCCTTCATTGCATAAACCGAAGATGTAACACTGTCAGGCTTGTCTGCCCGCGTTAAACGCTTAATTACGTCTTCATTTTCAGTTGTTAGCTGAATTCCGGACTCGGCTTTAATCGCTTGATCCGAGGCACCCTCCGTGCTTTGACTCGCATTTGCAGTCATCCCGAAAGCAAACAGGAGCATCGTGCTTAACATAACTGCAATAGCCTTTTTGAACCTCTTCATACTGAAATCCCCTCTCAAATGGTTTAGGAATTCCCGCTATTCCCCGGATAAACCAGGGCGTTTCTAGGCTGTATGGCTCTATCATAAAGCATTTTTGGTTCTAATGGAATATACTGTGCCAAATATTTTTATTTGTAATCTATGATAACAGTGCCATTTGCATAGCATTGATGAAAAAAAATGAAGAGTCGCCTTTTAAGAAATGGATAGCATCCGCAAGCCATTCTAAAAGGCGACTCTTTCATGAATTACGCTACATTAAAATAATGTGTTAATTTCTCAAGCTATAAGTAAAAAGATACACAATATCCGTTGTACTAATCGAGGTTCCATCGACCTGAGCCGCTACTCCTGTAAGATCATAATAATGTGTAGAGCCAATTTCACTTATATAATCCACGTTTTTCCCTGTCGATTGTGGGAGGGAAAGAGTCACACTGAATGCCCCGTTATTGTTCGTATACCTAGAAGCTGTTCTGGTACGACTACTGTTGCCCTCACTCCAGTTCTTATCCAGCCAAACGACCGTGACAGGAGCATTGGGAACCAGTTGACCATCCGTTGTTTTAACGACAAATGATCAAATGAACGTATTGTTTCAACGGGATAGGCCCGCTATTAGTGAAGTGAAAAACCGGACTAATTCCAAAAAAATCCTTGGATACAAAATCAGCCACCAATGATGACGCAAGTGATGCAGTCATGATTAAAGGCGAAAAGTTCAAATGAACTTCCTCCAACGTAAAAATAGCCCCTGCAATGGGTGCATTAAAAGCTGCTGCCAGTCCATACCCAATAAGTCTAAATCAACTATTGACTTTACAGATAAGTAACCATTTCAATACTTCTCGACAATTTTCGAGATGCGAAGGCCCCGGGATATCTATGTGCGCTTGGGATTCGCACCAAATCCACTTCCCTATTGATCATCTATTATTGAAGAGTAGGTCAATCAACTTATTTTCGACACTATTTTACCATAAAAACCCTACCATTCTCTTATTTATACGGTATAATAAAATAATATGGATAGTTCTTTTTGGCTACAATGCACATCGAATTACCTATTACATACATAAAAAGGGGAATACAGATGAAAAAATTCAGCGTATTAATGTTAGTTTTATTTTGCTTTTCCATTTTGGCAGCCTGCTCTACCGATCCGGTAAAAAAAGATTTAATCACCTATGTGAATGATGGAATGCTTCCATTGGCACAAGAGGAAAAAACAGTAACTGATAAGTATACAGCTGCGACCGGAAATAACTACACTGATGACGTAACACTATATAATACTTTAAAAGATGATATTATCCCTGAATACACCAAATATGTTGATAAAGTAGAAGCTGTAAAGACGGAAACGCCTGAGGTAAGAGCCGTCCACGAAACTTACATCAAGGCCGTTAATACTCAAAAAGATGCTCTCATTATGATGCTCGATGCGTTGGAAAAACAGGATATGGGCTTAGTCAGTGAAGGTAACACTAAGCTCACTGAGGGTAGAAAGCTACTCAGAGATTTTAATGAACAAGTCAACACACTTGCCAAAGAGCATGATGTGACTTTGAATAAAAAATAAGTTTTAAAACTCCCTAGAAAGGGAGTTTTTTTCTATGCACTTATGAATATTCGAAGCAAATTACCGCTTTACTTAATTCTCTATCATAGAATAAATAGACGGTGTCCGCCCCAAACGCTTGAAAATAATATCCGGTGAAGGAACCGATATAGGTAAATGTATCACCATTGGAACGTTTGGGCACATGGAGCAAATTGGTTTGCTCGAACCGGAGCATCTCTTCGATCGATTCATCATATTCCTTTGTATAGCTTTGAGCCTCATCAGACTGAAATGCGATATCATCCAAAATGCCGTTGACCTCTGGGAAACTCAGCCCCCAACCATTGGACTGCTTTTCCTCAAAATCACGGGTGAGTTCATCTACAGATTCTTTGGCATTCCCAAAGGAGGAATATGGATAGATTTGATTGTTTTTCTGGAAAAACGCTTTGCGAGCTTGATAGTCTTGCCCGTTGGCTATGTACACATGCTCCAGTTCATCTAGTGACATGACTTCTCTTTTCATGCGTAGACGTGCTTTATCTCCGTTTGATTTCAGCGTTTCATAGGTGGTTTTCAATTGCTCTTTCTGGTGAAGTCTAAAGTAATTCCAGTCCGCTTCAAATTTGTATTTACCATCAATTACATCGAATCCCAGCATATCTTCCTTGGTAAATGGAGTGTGAAACGCCTGGGTATCCTCACCTACACTGCCCTCGTGAATTTATTTTTACGGAAACAAAATGCAACCACTCATTCTGCTCCGGGAACAAAAATTGAAGATTAATCGAGCAAATCGGCAAAAAATGCTTCCGATAATGTTCAAGATCGCTAACAAATACGTCTTCATAGCTGGAAAACATTTGATGAATGACCCAGGTATGTTCATAGATACTCTCCCTAGATTGTATAGTTCTCTGGCTGCTTTTCGATCTGAAACGTTCCTTCACTGGAAGTCACGCAATAGAGTTCATCAAACCCTTCTGCGTAGCTCGGAGCCTCTAGTTTACTCATAACGCTTTTAATACCGATTTCAGGAATATACTCTTTGCCTGTGCGCTCCTCATTGCGCTTGATGGATTCTACAAAATTGGGTTCAAAATAGTAGCCAATAATCTTAAATCCCTTATTCTTACAAGCATCTATATATTTCTTCCGTTCCACGACCGTTGGATTCGTATTGTCTACAACAAAAGGCTGCATTGTTTCGATAGAGGCTTGAAGGTAAATGTTTTCCCTATTCCGAGTTTTAAGCATATCGAGATTTATCCGCATATGTGTTTTAAAAAACTGTTCTTTATAAAATATCGACTTGCCCGAAGCCTGAATTCCTATAAAAATAACACACTCCAAATCTCACACATCCTTATCCAAGTATACATATTGATCAATATAATTTCTGTTTTGCGAAAAAACTGGCGTCTTATGATCAACATCCCACTTACTTCTTATGGCCTCACCTTTGTGAAATTGCTGTTTAGTAATACAGATTCCCCGCTTTTGCCAGACCGGAAGGTCGTTCCAGTTCAATCCTTTTTCCGTAAACAGCTTGTCCTGTAACTGATTACCGTTTAATCCTTCAAGCTCCGAATGCCTGAAATGAGCTTGGGCTACCATAGAAATACTGTTTTTAGTAGCATCTTGTTGTCTCCATAGAAAGTAGTTCGTAACCTCATCGTGGGGCAAAACCCATGCTCTTGCATCAAAAGTGGCTAAAGGCTTATCAGGGTAAACTTTTTGAATTTCCTCATTAAATTTGGCTGTAGCGAGAGAGGCAGATATGGACACCATCTTTTGAAGATTATTTTCAAACCAGGACTGCGTTGTTAATTTATCATAATTCGTAAGAAGCAGGGAGATTTCATCGCTCTGATGATACACCAGTTTACATCCCATAATGTTTCGTGCCAGATATTTACATGTCTCCCATAATGCCAAAATTAGATTTTCATCAAAAGGTTTTTTCATTCCACGTGTAAAGGTATGAAAATGAGCCCCATCGATCCTGATAATTACGGGTAGACGGCGTGGCAGACTTAATCTATAGACATTCTCGTAACCTTTCATTCTATTCCCAAAATCATCTTTTTTCATAATCAATGTAGGTTCCTTTCCTATTCGTGATTTATTTATAGAATAAGCTATATTTGGTTTCTTCAATACACATGTATCTATTCCTCATAGGTTAGGCTATAATAAGCTCAACTATTGATTTTATTCCGATGTGAAAAGGATGATATATATGAGTCAAGCTGCAGCCTCGATTCCACGTCCGCTAGTCAGGGCTAACCAGTGGGTGATTGTGCTGTCTGTCGTTTTCACCTGGACTACAGGAGTATACTGGGTACTGGCTATTCCGCTTGTAGCGGGGTTGCTCGGCGTACTTTTTAACTTCAATCCGGTGATGCGGATAGCAAAGCTATTTTTAAAGAGAAGCCCTTCCTCGTATATACAAGAAGACCGGGGACAGCAAAGATTTAATCAACTCCTGGCCGTCTTTTTCCTGTTGATGGCTTTGGTAGGATTTACGTTCCAATGGAGTATTGTCGCTTATGTGTTCTCTGCGATGGTGCTGGTAGCAGCAACAGTAGCGATTCTTGGTTTTTGTATCGGATGCTTTATCCTCTACCAGTGGTCTCAATATCAATATCGAAGAAGAAATCACGTATAAAAAGCCCTGCTCATCTTCACTCTATTTCGCTGTTATATTGTCCTCAAACACAAAAACGGAGATAGCTATATCTTCTTCCACTTTAATATCTGAAAAGAGATGCAGCAGCCGGGAATCCATATAATCCTCCAGTTCTTTATTGAACTGTACGGGATAGATTTTTTGAACCATTTTGGTTCGGGCTGCATGTACCATCTCTTTTCCGGAAGCTTCTTGCGCCAGAAACTTTTCGGATGGAGTTAAATTACCGTACAGCATCGTGACGGCCATATTATCTACAAAGGTCGTATGTATGCGTTCTGGGCCTTTTCCGAATAGCTCCTTTCGCACTTTTCGAATAATTTCGTTAAAACCCGTTTCCTTCCTCATATCGCACCGCTCTCCTAAAATCTACTAAAATCCCTGTTACTATTTCCATCATAACCGATTCCACTCATCATATCGAGGGAGTTTGATTATTTAAAACTTGCTCAAAGGGGAAAAGACGAATCTGAGCACACTTATGTTCCAGCAAAAGTCAGACTACTCCAGTAAGAATATCACGGCACGTGATCCGGTGTTTTTTGATACTATGCAAGGAACATTGTAAGAAACATACAAACAGTGCGCACCGCATAGCGTCGGTACGCACTGTTTTTCATTGAATATGAGGCTTATTCGTAGGCGCCTATGTTCACAGCGGCTCCCTGTACTCTAGGCTTCTCGTCAATATCCAGCGTTCCGATGATGGCACGGTCCGTGTCACCGGCATCAATTGCCTGTGACGAAGATTGAAGATGGAAATCGTCTCCCGCAGCATTCACAAATTTGGGGTCGATGAACAAAGAATGTGCATCGTTGCCGGTTCCCTTTTTATAAGCGGAGAAACCCGTATATTCCTTATTTTTCCATTTCCAATTAGCTTCCGAGCTGCCGCCGGGTGCAAAATATAAATTATAATCCACAACATTGCCGGAATTTTTGGTGTATTCATTGGAGATCAACACATCCGTGGAGCTGGCCACGAAAATATTGTTCTTGATCACGTTGTTTCGCGTATCGTACTGAACCAAAAGCTGGCCGCTTCCGTCGTCAAATGTATCGTTCTTGAACAGCGTATTGTTCACGATCTTGCAGTTTACCGTTGAGCCGCGCTCCTCATTGTAACCGCCCATGGCGATGCCGGTCAGCCGGTTGTTATATATCACGTTGCTGCGGACCGTAATATTGCTGGTGGCTTTGCCGGCATGCTCGGAGGCAATTTCGATGCCGATGTCGTTGTTGTAGCTGTAGTTCTGCTCGATAATACTGTCCTTGCCGCCATCCACATAGATGCCGCCGGCCGAGTTGTCGTCTTTCTTGTAAGATGGGTTATTTCGAACAGAATTATTGTACACCCGGTTGCCCTTCACTAACCCGTTCCGCGCCTGATCGTAAGCGGTGTTCGGCGCGGTTCCCTCAAAGCCGATCAGATCGATTCCGATGTTGTCGTTATCGTGAATGAGGTTGTCGGTCACCGCGAAGCCGTCCACGTTGCCGTTTAAAACGAGCGATTCACTGGAGCCCAGCACGAGATTGTACAGCTCATTGCCGCTGATCGTAAGGTCGTGAAGCGAAGCCGGAGCTTTCGTGCCATAAACAGCGATACCGTGGGCGTCTCGGCCCAGCCGATCTTTGTCGGTCGGAGTGACCGTATTTTTGATGTCGTGGATTTTGTTGTTGGACAGATTAATGAAGCCGCCCGAACCGTGGACATAAATACCTACAGGCACCGCGTTCTTGGAAGCAGTGGTGAAATTGCGGATTTCAAACCCCTGAACGATAACGTAATTGACATCGGCCAGTTCGATCAGCCCTTCAGTCCCGCTGACCGAAAGTCCGGTACCGTCAATGATGGCGGTCTCCGTCCCATAGTTGGTGAACACAATGGGACCCTGCGAAGCAGAGCCGGAGCGGGCGATCTTCAGTTTCTGATTGTACACGCCGCCCCGGACGTAGACCGTGCTTCCCGCGGGAGCCACGTCAGCCGCATGCTGCAGTGTCTTCCACGGCGCGTCGGTCGTTCCGGCGTTGGAGTCGCTGCCGCTCGTGGCCACATAATATTCTGTACCGGCCGCGGAGGCGGCCCGGGGCTGCACATTTACGGCCGCCAGACCAAGCCCCAAAACCATGGCTAAACCTACCAACAAAATTCTCCCCAATTTCTTCATGATTCCATACCTCCCCTTGTTTGGCCTTGTAAATTATACCATAAATTCATTGAGGCTAGTCCAACCAGATTTGCTGTAGAAAAGGAGCGAGCCGTGTATCAATCACTCTTTGATACCAGGCGTCATAGCGGGGTAACACATGATTTCTTTAGAACGCTTGTATTTTATTTATGGCATACGACCCCGCTGTTCGAATGATCTTTGTCGAAAGTGGAGCGAGAGCGAATGAAGTCTAAGACTTTATTTTCTTAAGACAAATAAAACACAGCCTGTCCCATCGACAGACTGCGAATGTTCTTACTCCAAACAGACTAATCCTTTACCAGTCGATTCGAAAGCATAAGCATAATAAAAGAGAATAGAATGATGACGGCTACCCAGCTCCAGGACAGTGTCATATTCCCAGCCTCCGACGCGGTGTAGATGGCCGTGGGCAAGGTTTGTGTTTGTCCAGGAATATTCCCCGCAAGCATCAATGTAGCTCCAAATTCCCCTAACCCTCGAGCAAAGCCGAGAATGTATCCTGAGATGAGCGGGCGGTAAGTCAGCGGCATCGTAATGTAACGAAACACTTGCCATTCGTTGGCACCTTGCACACGTGCAATCTGCTCTACCTCGGGATCTACGGCTTCAAAGCCTGCTTTGATCATCCGATAAGCCAATGGAAAGGCAACGATCACGGCAGCCACTACCGCTGCTCCCCATGTAAACACGATCGTCTGCTGAAAAAAACTTTCAAAGGCTATACCGATCCAGCTTTTCCTCCCCAGCACAATGAGCAAAATAAAGCCGACCACTGTGGGAGGCAAAACAAGCGGAAGAAGTAAAACCGTCTCGATCACGCTAATTCCCCTCCGCAACTTGCAATTTGCCATCATCCGAGCCACAACGGTAGCTAACAGAAAGACAAAAATGCTGGCGACGAGTGCTACTTTAACGGATACGATAACTGGAGGCAGGAAAGCCGACCAATCCAACGGGACCCCCTCCTTTATATATGGATTCTATTTTCCAGTCGTTGTTGAAGGAGCTGAAAACCCATCTTTACTGAACACACTCATAGCTTCATCTGTACGTAGAAAATCGAGAAACTCGCCTGCTTCTTTACTGTGTTTAGTTGCTCTGACAATAGCTTCCGGGTACAGGATTGGTGCATGCAATTCCTCTGGTACTTCCAGCGCAACAACAGCTTTATCGGATGATTTGGCATCCGTCAGGTAGACGAGTCCAGCATCGGCGTTGCCTGTTTCAACATAGTTTAATACCTGTCTTACGTCTTTGGCGAATACCATCTTGGACTCCAGCTTGTCCCATAGTCCGGCCTTCGTCAGCGATTCTTTGGAATACTGTCCGGCAGGAACGGTAGCAGGCTCCCCAACCGCCAGCTTCAGGAAAGAAGGACCCGCCAAATCATTGAGCGTAATGCCTTTGTTATCCGTGCTTTTCGCCTTATCTCGCGGAACAACCACAACCAGTTTATTTTGAAGCAGTACGTTATCCTTTTCTACCAAAGAAGCATCAGTCAATGCCTTCATTTGCTTCATGCCTGCCGAAATAAATACGTCAGCAGGTGCGCCCTGCTCAATTTGTTTTTGCAATGTGCCGGATGAAGCATAGTTAAAGGTCAGCTTGATATCTGGGTGCTGCTTTTCATACTGGTCCTTAAGTGTGTTCAGACTATCTTGAAGACTGGCAGCAGCAGATACGATCAGTTCTGTTTTGGGTGCGGACGGTGTCGACTGTACAGCAGCCGGAGACGAGCAACCAGCCAGTACCCATGCCAACAATCCAACGAGTGTTAATATGTACCCGAATTTCATTTTCAACTTGTTCTTCCCCTGTCCTATAAATTTCGAAATGAGATGACGATCTACACCCCATAACGGTCAAATCTATTGGGTCAACCCAAATATTTGTGATAAATAGATCTCGCCTCGGCGATGTCCTTCGTGCCATGGATTAAGACACGTCCATCCTGAAAAAGAACAATTCGATGCGTCCCGATAACGACGGATACCAAGTATGGGTTATGCTCCACCTTGCCTCCCTGACGGGATAACAGGCGCGCCGCTTCGTTCAGATCACGTACAGCACCCGGGACCGGGCGGATTTGAACCGTATCTCGTCCGCACAAAACAGCCGTTTTAGCCTGATGCTCCGATTGTAAAAAAGGATACACAGGATGCTCACCACATGTCGGGCAGTCGGTCTTCTTCATGGCGTTTATATGGATCGCCTGATGCTGATTGCTCCACAGATCGAAGGAAATCAGCTTGCTCTGCAAGGCTGAATCGTCCCCGGTGAGCAGCTTCAATGCCTCGGCGCTTTGGTAAGCCGCCACCATCTGTACAGCCGGGCTGATCACACCGACTGTATCACAGGTTGCACCGCCGAGCGGTACGGTTCCGAGCAGGCAATGCAGGCATGGTGTCTGCCCCGGCACGATGGTAAAGGTTGTCCCGTAGCTGCCCACGCACGCCCCGTAAATCCAGGGGATTCGGTGCTTGACCGCGTAATCATTTATAAGCAGACGTGTCTCGAAGTTGTCGGTGGCATCTACGATAAGGTCCACTCCTGCTGCGATATCGTCGATTTCCTCCAGCGATACGTCTCGGACTAGCGCACGGATCTCCACGTCCGAATTGATTTGCTGCAATCGCTTCTGGGCGGCCACCGCCTTGGGCATCTGATCACGGGCATCCGCTTCGTCATAGAGCTGCTGGCGTTGCAGATTGCTCCAATCTACATAATCACGGTCTACCAGCGTCAGCCGTCCGATGCCCGCTCGCACCAGCATGTCCGCATTGGCGGTTCCCAGTGCACCAGCACCCACCATCAGCACGTGCTTACTGCGGATATTTCGCTGGCCTGCCGTTCCAATTTTCGAGAATAATTCCTGTCTGGAATAACGGGCATGTGACGCATGCGTAGGCGCTTGTACAACAGCATCCGTTTTCAGGTCCTTGTTCATTTCTGACATCTTGATTTACGCCCCCCCTGTCCTCGCACTCATTCGGAAGCTATTGGGTGTTATGAGGGTTCCAGCCACCCAGCTGATGCCCCTTCCACTCTGAGCCGTCCTCCCACACTTCCTTTTTCCAGATCGGTACGATTTGCTTTAACTGTTCAATGGCATAGCGGCTGGCTTCGTAGCAAGTATCGCGGTGTGCAGCAGAAACAGCAATCACCACACTGGTCTCCCCAATCCTCACTGTGCCAAGCCTATGTGTAATGGCAGTACGTGTAGACGGCCAACGCGCTGCAATTTCGTCACCAATTTGCTTCATCGTGTTCATCGCCATCGGCACATACGCCTCATATTCAAGCAGCACGGTTCGCTGACCTTGCGTATATTCCCGAGTCGTCCCATTAAAGGTCAGCGAGGCTCCATGAGAAGGGTCATGCACCTTGGAGGTTACTTCATCGGCATCAATCGGGTCGTATGTGATCGCGAATAATCCACATTTGGAAACGACCGTTTCCATTCCGGGCGCCGACTGAAGAAGAGCAATAGTATCTGATGGAAGAACAAGCTCGTCTGGAGAAGCCAGCCTTTTATGGTGGGTAAAAAAAGAACCCTGTAGCTGTGAAGCCACTTCGGGATATTGCTCATACAGCCTTTTTCGAATGTCTGCAATCGTCACCGTCTCCTGTGAAAACTCCAACGTGATTACGTCACCAAGTTGCTCCGCCATAGCCGTGCATAGTTGAATCCGGTACTGCATATGCATCTGGCCCCCCTTGTATCTAATCTGTCGAATTTAACCAGCCTGCAATGAAAATCTACCCTCCTGAAACCGGTGGAATGATCGCAATCTCGTCATGTATGCTTACTACATCCTCCGGAGCGGCGTAGGCTTGATTTCTGGCAACAAAAGAGCTTTGCAACTGGGCGGCAGCCTCAGGGAAACGCTCAGACAACAAGCTTTTTAACGCGGTAATGGTCATCGTTTCCTGATCAGTAGGCACGGTAATCATCGCTCCTCCCATCAGTTCCGCAAGGCCCGCAAATACTTGAATATGATATTTCATTTCACATGTTCACCCCGTTTCAGGTACATTGAGGATTTCCATATTATATTTTAGATTCAACGAGTTCATCAATCCGCCCAGGATGCGTATACACATTCAGCGAATGACTTCTTATAAAGCCGACTGTAGTAATCCCCAGATCCTCAGCCAATTCAAGTGCAAGCTCAGTGGGAGCCGACTTGGACAAAACGACTTCACAGCCAATCTTCGCGACCTTCAGCAGGATTTCAGACGAAATGCGTCCACTGAATACAATAATTTTATCATGTAATACAATATCATTTTTCAAGCAATATCCATAGATTTTATCCAGTGCATTGTGGCGTCCGATATCCATTCTCGATAGAATGATCCCGTTTTTGTCACATAATGCGGCATTATGAACCCCGCCGGTCTCCTGAAACGTATGTGCCGAACTTTGCATTAAATTCATCAGGCGGAAGCAGTCGTCAAACGACAGCGTCACATGGGTGTCATTCATTCTTTTGGCCACTTTAGCATCATTCACAAAGTAAAAGCCCTGTCTGCTTTTCCCGCAGCAGGAGGTAATATACCGTTTGGAATGAAAGTTTTGATAAAACTCGTTCATCCGACGGGTTTTGATATGAACAAAACCTTCTTTTTCCTGAACCCAAATATCTTCGATATCATCGTATCGTTGAATGACGCCTTCAGAGGCCAAAAAACCTACTGCCATATCCTCCACATACTCCGGTGTACAAACCATGGTGGCAAATTCCTGCTGATTGATTTTGATTGTCACCGGATGCTCCGTCACCACAATGTCCTCAAAACGCTTGATTTGACCGTCGTGATAACGCAGAATCTCGCGTTTTACCTCAGCCGGCTTTTCCATGTGCTCAACTCCCTTGTTTCTGGCAGGTTGGCTCTTCGGTTCACCCGCCGATGTGTGACATTTCAATTTTGGACGACGCTTGCTGCGTGTGGGTCAACCGTTCCTCTGAATAGCGATCGGTACGCCCTCTCCAAATACGCTCAATGTAAGCTCTAATCTCATCATCAGACTGTTCGGAACGCAGCATCGCACGAAGCTCGTACCCTTGAGAGGCAAACAGGCACGTGTACAAGGAGCCTTCGGCAGAAATTCTCGCCCGTGTACATGTGGAGCAGAATGCGTCCGTAACAGACGAAATAATGCCGATTTCCCCGTCTCTGTCCCGATATCTATAACGCGTCGCCACTTCGCCCGTGTATTGGGGCGGGACGGGCTCCAGCGGCATTTGCTCATGAATGGTATGAAGAATTTGCTGCTTGGAAACGACCTGATCCAATTTCCAGCCATTGGTGTTGCCTACATCCATAAACTCAACAAAACGCAAAATATGCTTTTTCCTTTGAAAATAGTCGGCCATAGGCACAATATCCTGATCATTAAAGCCCTTTTGCACGACCATGTTTATTTTCACCTGCATCCCTGCCTGAGCCGCAGCATCAATACCATCCAGTACGGCCTTTACGCTGCTTTTGCCCCCATTCATTCGGCGGAAGCGGTCATCATTAAGCGAATCCAGACTAACCGTCACTCTCGTCAGTCCTGCCTCTCGAAGTGCCGCAGCATATTTAGGCAAAAATACGCCGTTCGTCGTCATTGCAATATCTTCGACCCCTTCGAGCCCGGTTAACGAATGAATGAGCGAGGATAAGTCCTTTCTCAGCAACGGCTCACCGCCCGTAATGCGCAGCTTCGTAACGCCTAGCGAGACAAAAATACGGGAAAGGCGTGTAATTTCCTCAAAGGTCAATATTTTTTCTTTTGGCAAAAACGGATAGTCATGCCCAAATATTTCTTCCGGCATACAATACCGACACCGAAAATTACATCGGTCTATAACGGATATTCTCAAGTCCCGTAACGGACGATTCCATTGATCGTCGCTGCGGTTTGCCATTACGTTCACCTCAATCTGTCATCGTTATAGACTTCTACAACGTGTGCCTTCATTCCAGAAATCTGGGCAACAGCGATCAAGCACCCTCCGCCTATGCAGTGGTGCTTGATATGAGCCTTGATTTCAGCTTAATAGCCAAAAAACCGGCATCGCAACAACTTCTTCGCCTTTGAAACTCGAAGAATCTGCCAATGCCGGTTAATTTATCTACATCAGGATTTTACGAATCCTCCATCATGTGATATAGAAAAATCAAACTAACAAGCGCTGCGACAAATAAAATATACGCGATTACCCACGTACACTCCATTCACGAATGCTCTGCAATAGATTACATTCCTATTGTTAGCAATCCCCGAACGTTTGTCAATGACTTTTGAATTTTTCAAGCGATAATCATCTTCAATTAAAAATTTTAATAATGTACCGTTGAACTATCTTAAATTTTACGCTATAGTTACACCAGATGAAATGCAGAAAATGACATATCTAAATGATGAATAGGCTATTGATATACAAACGGTGCGTGCTGTTTGTTATTAATACATACTCCCATGGCGGATTGGCCTCTAGGACTTAGAGCTTGGGTACTACTCCACCATAAACACAAGTGCTTGATCATGAGCACTTGTGTTTATGGTGGAGTTTTTTTATTCCTAATTTTTAAATTTAAAATCTGAAAGGAGCCTGAACCGTGGTTGATAATACAATCAAAATTACATTAAACGGACAGGAACTGAAAGCGAAAAACAGTGCAACAATTCTTGAAATCATTAACGAAAACGACATTGCCCATCCCCAACTGTGTTATGTTCCCGAAGTTGATCCGATCCGCACCTGTGACACCTGTATCGTCGAAGTGGACGGAAAGCTTATGCGTTCCTGCTCGACACTGGCTTCGGATGGAATGAATATTCATTTACATTCAGATCGCGCGAAAGCAGCTCAAACAGAGGCCATGGATCGATTGCTGGAAAACCATCTCCTCTACTGCACGGTGTGCGATAACAACAATGGTAATTGTACTTTGCATAATACAGCAGAGCTTATGGAAATTGAACATCAAAAATATCCGTATCAACCGAAGGTCGATCCGACAGAAGTAGATATGTCGCATCCTTTCTACCGCTATGACCCCAATCAATGTATTGCATGCGGCCAATGCGTAGAGGTATGCCAAAACCTTCAGGTCAATGAAACGCTGTCTCTGGACTGGGAAGCTGAGCGCCCTCGTGTCAAATGGGATGACGGAGTCGCAATTAACGATTCCTCCTGCGTCAGCTGTGGCCAGTGTGTAACGGTCTGTCCATGCAATGCCTTGATGGAGAAATCCATGCTGGGAGAAGCAGGCTTCATGAGTGGCATGAATAAGGATTTATTAAATCCGATGGTGGATTTAATAAAGGAAGTAGAACCGGGCTATAGCGGGATATTTGCCATTTCCGAGGTGGAAGCAGCGATGCGCGAAACACGTACGAAAAAAACGAAAACCGTCTGCACGTTTTGCGGCGTAGGCTGCAGCTTTGAGGTATGGACCAAGGGTCGCAAAATTTTAAAGGTACAGCCTACCTCTAAAGGACCTGTCAATGGCATCTCGACGTGCGTCAAAGGGAAGTTCGGCTGGGATTTTGTGAACAGCGATCAGCGTTTGACCACGCCTTTAATTCGGGAAGGCGACGAATTTGTGGAAGCCACCTGGGAAGAAGCACTGAGTCTGATGGCCAGCAAAATGGGAGCTATCAAGGAATCCTACGGCGGCAAGGCAATCGGCTTTATTTCCTCGTCCAAATTTACTAATGAAGAAAACTATCTGATGCAAAAATTGGCACGTCAGGTCTTCCAAACGAATAACGTCGATAACTGCTCACGATATTGTCAATCTCCTGCGTCATGGGGGCTGCAATACACCGGAGGCATCGGCGGAGACAGCGGTACCATTATAGACATTGCTCAAGCAGGCTTGGTCATACTGGTCGGTTGTGCGCCGGGAGAAGGACATCCAGTGCTGGCTACCCGCATCAAACGTGCACATAAGCTGCACGGTCAAAAGCTGATTTCGGTGGATCTGCGCAAGCACGAAATGGCGGATCGCGCAGATCTGTTCATTCGTCCGAAGCAAGGTACGGATTATGTATGGTTATCTGCTGTAGCCAAATACATCATCGACCAAAACTGGCATGATGCTAAATTCATCGAAGAACATGTCAACTTCTATCCTGAATATTTAAAATTACTGGAGACCTTCTCACTGGAATTTGCCGAACAGGAAACTGGCATTTCTAAAGAAACGCTGATTCAAGTGGCAACCATGATTCATGAAGCCGATGGCACTGCCATTTGCTGGGGTATGGGTGTAACTCAAAATATCGCAGGCTCTTACACTTCGATTGCGATTGCCAACCTGCTGCTGGTGACTGGCAACTTTATGCGTCCGGGTGCAGGCGCCTATCCACTTCGCGGACATAACAATGTTCAGGGTGCTGCTGACATGGGCACCATGCCGGACATTTTCCCGGGCTATCAGCCGGTGACAAACGATGCCATTCGTGCCAAGTTCGAAGCAGCCTACGGCGTACAAATTCCGCATGAACGCGGACTGGACAATATTCAAATGCTGGAGGCCATTGAAACTGGTGAGCTCAAAGCGATGTATATCGCTGGAGAAGAGATGGCATGGGTGGATGCGGACTCCAACCACACCCAGGAAATGCTGGCGAATTTGGATTTTCTGGTCGTACAGGATGTATTCCTGAGCAAGACAGCTGAATTCGCTGATGTCATTTTGCCAGCCGTACCTTCACTGGAAAAAGACGGAACTTTCACCAATACCGAACGTCGTGTACAGCGATTGTACGAGGCGCTTCGCCCTGTAGGAGACAGCAAACCGGATTGGTGGATTTTTAGCCAATTTGCCAAGCACATGGGATTTGATTGGGATTATAGCCATCCGAGTGAAATTTTTGAGGAAATGGCGTCGCTTACCCCATTCTTCTCCCAATGTAATTATGATGTATTGGAAGGCTGGAACAGCTTCCACTGGGGATCACCGGATGGCAGCAATACACCGCTGCTGCATACCAATGGATTTAACTTCCCTGATAAAAAAGCGCGTTTGGGGCTTTTCGAATATGTACCCCCTAAACAGTACCCAACCGAATACGATCTGACCTTAAATAACGGTCGACTGCTTGAGCAATTTCATGAAGGAAATATGACAACCAAATCAGCAGGTATCCAGCTCAAGCTACCCAAAGTATTCGTGGAGGTGTCACCCGAATTGGCTGAGGAGCGCGGAGTCAAGAACGGATCGCTCGTTCGATTGGAATCGCCATATGGCGCGGTCAAGCTGCGTGTTCTGGTCACAGATCGGGTACAGGGAACTGAAATTTATGTACCTATGCACTCCACCAGCCATGATGGAGCTGTAAACCTGCTAACCGGTGGAGCGTTCGACGTGATTACCCGTACACCTGCCTATAAACAAGCCAAGGTTCGGATGCAAATTTTGGAGGTAGACGGTCAAAATCCACTGCCGCGTATCAATCCGCGTTACAAAAAACGGCATCCGCAAAATGGGGTTGAAGTGGACCGTAAGTGGAATCGTCCCGGTTACGTCGATTTGGTGGATCAAAAATAAGGAGGTCGGACCCATGGCTAAGCCAATTTCAATTGTGAGAAAACGTGTTTTGACAGCAGAAGAACGACAAAAGCAATCGCTGGATCAGCTTACTGCTGATTTGGCGGATAATGAAGCCGCATTGCAGAAGACGCTTGAAATTGTACGTGAGCTGCACGACAGCGGTCTGCTCGAAGCAGTACAGTCTATGCTGAAAGCCAAAGAAAGCATCGCCAAAATCGCTGTGGGACAAGCGACACGCAAACCTGTAACCAATATCATCAACAATCTGATGGGCGCAGCCGGAATGCTGTCGGAGATAGACCCCGAGCTGATGAACAAGCTGGCAAGCAGCGTGACTTCAGGCCTGAGCGAAGCCGAAAAGCATCTACAGCAGAACAAAAAGACTCGGCTGCGCGATCTTATGAAGGCACTAAATGATCCGGATGTAAACCGGGCGATGGGCTTTGGCATTCATTTTCTTAAAGGAATGGGAAAAGGATTGTCCAATAAATAGTTAATATAGCATGTAGTTGGAAGCAACCAGAGAATTAATGGCTGGAGAGTTATTGACGGGGACATCTTAGTATAAGGTATACAGAGCTGGCTCCGAAAACGGGGTCAGCTCTTTTATTTATTTTTTGTCCACCTGCAACAGCGTCACCGTTTTCAGAGAAACGGCATCTTTTATTTGCTCCTCCGCGATGACCTTCAGTTTAAGCAAGCTGGCAATCTTAGCAGTATCCGGCTTGGAAAACAAGCGCCATAGCTGCGGATCAGGCAGTGCATCATACAGCTTGGTGTGATCATATTCCTTGCGGTGCTGCTGTACAACCTTGACCCGGTAGCTGCCAATTTCCCAATCTGCCACTTCCTGTTGGGTGCAATGATTTGTAATGTCATTACGCAGATCACTCAGCTCGCCTTCAATTTCTTTTTGCTTCTGCTTTAACTGATAGTAGCGACGTACCTTGTTTTCCAAATCCATCACGCTCCTCTGCTTACATATGTATGTTTGCAGGAGCGTTTTAGGACAAGTTTTGTGATGTAAGGAAATGTAGTCTATCCGCAAAAGCATTTCCCGGGTAATGGAAACTTTATTTAGGTACATTCGCACCCGGATTTACAGGCCCTGAGCCTTGGGATTCGCCCTTGCGCTTCATATAATTAGCCCAATAAGCCGTCAGAATAGGCACCAAAATGGAAGTCACAATCACCGAAGCCGCAACTAATGCCGTTGCTGATTGCGCCACTGGCAGAAACTCAGGCTTGATGTTGGCGACAATGACCGGGTTAGCTACCGCTGCACCTGCCGTACTGGAGGCTGCAATCCCTGCTGTACCATTGCCGCCGCCGATATATTTATCCGCCAGAATCAGTGGAATACCAGTAATAATAATGACAAAGATACCCAACAAAATACCAAGCACGCCTGTTTGGACAATGACACTCAGGTCAATGGAGCAGCCAAGTGCAAAGCCGAAAAATGGAATGAGGGCCTGCGTTGCGTTACCAAAATATTTGCGAAAATCGTGGTCCAGATTACCTAATGCAAATCCGACCAAAAATGGTAATACCGCGCCCACAAATGTCTGCGGCTCAAAAACAGCCAAGCCGGTACTGCCCAAAATCAGCATTGTCACCAACGGACCCGATTCCAGAGACATCAGCACGAATGCTCCTGCCTCTTCCTTGGAGCCATATTGCTGCATAATAGAGGCGTACAGCCCGCCGTTCGTCATATCCATGGCGGAAATCAGCGCCAGCACGGACAAACCTGCAAACAGCCCGCTTTCCACGCCACCAACAGGCAGCAGTCTGGACGCAATGATCGCCACTACCCAGGCGACTGCGATTTTAGTCAATACGAGCGTGCCTGATTTACGCAATACTGTACCCGTTGCCCGCACATCAATGGAAGCACCCATACAAAAAAACCACACTGCCAAAATCGGTACTGTCCCTGTCATCAACCCCTTAGTAAAAGATCCAAAGTAGTCTCCTGCCCATGGAGTGAACGTATGAAATAGTGCGCCGATAAACAGCGGCACCAGCATTATGCCCCCTGGAATTTTATCAATGTTTTGTTTGATTTTCATAACTTCGTTCAGCCCTTTCGTTTTTGCCAATGCAAAAACAAGGCCGGTTTACTTGCGGCTCAAGCCGAGATCGGGAATCAGTTTTGCGAAGGTATCATGGCTCTCCTTCAGCTGCCGTGCGAATGCCTCTGCATCCTTGACACGCAATCCTAATCCATGCTTACGCATTTCCTCCCTGAACTCCTCGTCCTTCGTCCCCTTGATCAGTGCATCTGCTAGCGTCCCGGCAATTTCATCCGGTGTATCCTTGGGTACAGCCAGCCCCCTCCAAGTGCCAATAAAATGTACACGCAGCCCAGTGGCCTGCTGTAGGGTCGGCACATTTGGAAACGCTTCCGAAATGGTGTCTGCCTGAATCGCCAGTATGCGAAGCTTCCCTTGGTCCACATATGTTTTCACTTCTGCGGGACTGACGGGTACAGCATCCACGAATCCGCTCATCAAAGCAGAAACAGCTGGACCCGCTCCTTCATAAGGGATGTGAGTGAAGCGGACTCCGCTTTTCTGCTCCAGCATCGCGGCAGCGAGGTGCCAGATGCTCCCTGTGCCTGCATTGCCCATTTTCAGCTTACCGGGATGGGCCCCTGCATCCTCCATAAATGCCTCCGCTGTCTTCCATGGCGCATCCGCCCTGACCGTAATAGCAGAAGGGTCCATATTGGTTTGAAGCAGCGGCTTAAAGCGCTCATAGGTGAGCGGCAGCAGCCCCAAATGGGGTAACGTAGTCAGCTCCGCAACCAGATACGTTACGGTGTAGCCATCCGCCTGCGCCTCGGCCCCCTCCATCAGCCCAACGGAGCCGCCGCCGCCTGTCCGGTTAACGACAATGATCGGCTGACCGAGATGCTTTTCAGCGGCCTTTGCCAGCGCTCTAGCAGTAATATCTGTACCGCCCCCCGCCGCATAAGGAACGACGAGCGTAATTGGCTTCGCAGGAAATGTACTGCTGTGATCCAGCAGGGTACGGTGATCCACATATTCACTGATACTCAAGGCAGAAAGCAAAGCTACTCCTGCCGCAACCAGCACATATTTTTGCCATGACTTTTTCTTCATTACGTGCCCTCTTCTCTAAAAAATAGACCGGGCCCAGCATGCACCCGCTTTCACCCCCCAACGTTTTCGGCCATGTTTTGCGTTTACATGAAGCCAATGTACCGCACCGTGGAGGGCCACAGCTATCGCTTAATCTTCGTATTTATCTTCTAAAACACCAGCATATTAACCTTTTGGTCGATCTGCATATTCATTGGAACATTTGCTGATTTCCCGAAATTTTCCCGGGGTCACCTGTTTATGCTTGCGGAATACACGAATAAAGCTGTTCTCATTCCGATACCCGACCTGATCTGCAATTTCACTAATTTTCAGATGGGTTTCGCACAGTAATGTACATGCTTTTTTCATACGTAGTCCAGTCAAATAGTCGTAAACGGTGCTCCCCGTTTCTTCCTTGAACATACTGCTCACCGAGGACACGCTCATGTGAACGTGATCCGCAATCTCCTGAAGCCCTATGTTTACATGCAGATGATGCTCCATATAATCAATCATCTCTTGCACACGCACAAAATCCTTGGATCGTCTGCGACCATTCCATTTTTCTTCCATATCCGTCAAAATGTTGACCAGCAATGCCTCAATGTCTTGAAGATCCTGCGTCAGAATCTGATTCCAATGATAATCAGCAAGCTTATCCGGTGGCGTTACACTTTGGGTGGCACACCATTTTAGTAAATCTTCCAGCAACTCATGGACAGACAGGTAAACTTGGACTGGGTCTATCCTGTGCAGACGAAGTTCTTCTACCCATTGGCCCATCAGCTTGGCACTTGCACCCGGTTCCTGTGACTCCAGAGCACGAATCATTTCAATACGCCGATCGTCCAGCATCGTTGAATTCTGAGCCTGCTTCTTGGACAGCACATCCGCTGTGCCATCCTTTTCCACGCATATGTTGCAATTCATATTTGTATGTGAACGTCCATATCCCTCATATAAACGCAAGTTAAGGGCCTCTTTTCCTTTTATATAGGACTCCCGCGCCTCTTGAATGTTTCCGACTACATGACCAACGCCAATAGAAATTGTCAAAGGAAGATGCTCACCGACAACCTGAATTAGCCTATCTGCACTTTTGTAAAGCACAATGCCCTCTTGGACAGCAGCCTCCGTACCAGCTTCGTATGCCCTCTCACTGAACTGTAACAGCACAACAAAGCCACTCTCCTCATCCGGGGCGCTTACCGCTTTCCAGTAAGGCTCCAGTGTCTCCAGCAAAATATTGTTCAGCGCATACTTAAGCAGCATCTTATCCTCTTCTGGAAAACTTGCGGACCACGTGGAATAGCGGTCGATCGACACGACTATGACAACCAAGGAATTGCCGTCCCAATCGGAAAAATACTGATCCCATTTCATACGCATTTCCTGTATACCCATCCTACGCTGGAGGACATCTTCAATATATTTGGAACGCAGCTCTGGCAGGCTTCGCTCTACCACCAGTGATTTGCGGTGGAACTCTCCAACTAACTTGCTAATCACAGGCTCCAGGTCGTACAACCCTCCTTGGCGCGTTCCTTTATTGCCCGAATTCAACAGGCTGTTAATCTTTTTCATGGGGCGAAAAGCCGCATAATTATAATAGTAGACCGCTGAGCACCCAGCCAGTATAGAGATAAAGGCCAGCCACAACATCATATTGCGTGCCAGCTTTACATTTTTCAGCAGCTTGTCCATAGGAACGAGTGATACCAAGCGCCAGCCCGTTACATCAGAAAAGGTCTGGTTCGCCATATATTCCATGCTCCCTATCTCTACATAAGCATACGGACTCACATCCAGCTGTTCCAAAACCCTCTCCATTTCCTTTAAGGGTACAGACGATCTCAGCTTGGGATAGATCAGTTCGCCTTCCAGATCATACACGTATTGCGAGTTGGATAAATGAATATACAGTTTGGAAAAAAAACGGTCGTAATCCAGATTGATCAGCACCGCACCGATGACCTTCCCATCCTCTACTATGGGCCTGGCCAGCGAAAGCAACTCTACGGTCCCGTGCTGGGGGTCTGTGCCATACCACCTCCGTTTAATCAGCAACGGCTTTCTGTGAATGTCCTGAATCCAGGGAACCCAAGTGGTATCCGGTGCCTGTTTCCAATCAGGCAAGAAGCCGTAATTGCTGGATACAAGCGCATGATTCTCCAATGAGATCACCTCAATCGAATCAATTTCTTCGTGTGAAGAAAGGGCTTTCAAGTATTTATGGAGCCGTTTTATAATGACGGCATGATTGGATAACGATTTCCCATCTGCCTGGGCATGAGCGAATGCCTCCACATCGGGGTGATAGGCCACATCAAGTGCCATGTTATCAGACTCACGAAAAGCACAATTGGTCACATCCAGATTAATTTGCAGCAGTTCTATATTAGGTGTGTTCAGCTCGGTATCCAAACCTTCACGATATCTTGAATAGGATAGCAGCCCAATCCCGCTAATAACGAGCGAAACGCATAGCGTAAGCACCAGAATCAGTCTTGTCTGTTTATTTTTCAGCATTAGTCGAAGCTTAAGTCGCAGCATTCCCGTAACTTCATCCTTCCGGGCTTCCTTCTTGTCTTGCTCAGGATGTAGATGTAATAACAAACTCTTCTTAAATCTATTTGACACCAGAGGTGGAATTCCCTGCCTATGTAAAATGGAACTTCAGAGAAGCCACATCCTTAAAATCAAAAAAGAAGAAGTCCCCGTTGGCAAGGGGTAGACTCCTTCTTTTAAACTGCCTATATTCATTACAACAAACTTAGATAATTCCTACTGTTTAGCTCGTTTTCTCCACCTGGAAACGATCCAGTTCGCGCTGCATCTCCTCACGAATCTGACGAAGCTCTTTCACCTTCTCAGCCGATTCCTCAAAGGAACGCTTCTGTTCCACCGTGGATGCCGTAATTTCTTCACTTCCTGCGGCAGACTGCTGAGTGATAGCACTCATATTTTCAATAGCTTGCTGCACCTGTATACTTAGTTCCCGCGATACATTCATATCTGTCGATAGCTTTCTGACTTGGCCAGCAATTTGCTGCACTTTGCCACTAATCTCTGCGAACGATTCTCCGGTAGAGGAGGTTGCCTTCTCCTGCTCACGGAACAGCTCCTGACTTTGCGCCACAGAAGTCTTCACCTTATCCATGGCCTGCATAATACTTTCAACAGCTGTATAAATCTGCTTGACAGCGGATTCCGATTGGTTTGCCAGTTTTTTTACTTCATTGGCTACGACGGCAAAGCCTCTTCCCGCTTCACCTGCACGCGCAGCCTCAATGGAAGCATTCAAGGACAGCAGCGATGTCTGGCTGGCAATTTCAGATACGTAGCCGGTCATGGTTGTAATCTCGGCTGCATTGGCTTCCAACTCCTTGACCGTCTGTTCCACTTCGGCCATCGCTGAACGATTTTCTGCGACGATACGCAGTTGATCGCTCATGACCTGAGTACCCTGCTCAATGGCACGCAAAGCATCCTCACTATACACGGTCGACTGCGTCGTCTCCAGCAGATTGGCCTCAAACTTCTGCTGCATCTCGTCCACAACACCAACCGTCGTCGACAGATCCTCGGCAATTTTCTGGCTGCCTATCGCCAGTTCCTCTGTTGACGTGCTGACTTGAGTCACAATTTCCTTCATGGCTTCGTTATGCTGGTCAATATCTCGAGCCATCAGATCGACACGATTACCCGCCTGATCAATGGAAAGGACGATGTTACGCAAGTTGCCGATCATGACCCGGAACGACTCGTTGAGCTCATCCAGTTCATCGTGTCCCTTCGTTTGGGCGATTTGCACAGTCAGATTCCCCTCGGCAATTTGCTTCGCGGCATCCGTTAACTTGCGGGTTCTGAGGGTAAGTTGCCTGGAGGTATATGTATTATATAGCCCGACCGCCACCATAAGAAGAACAGCACCTGCCAAGGCCAATTGCCAGGTAAAACGAATGTTCCTGGTCAAGTCCTCTGTATATTCGTCATATCGTGCCTTAGTCAGCAGGTCCAGCATAAATACATCGTTTTGAATCCCTTGTACACGCATGGCCTCCCGCTTGGACTCTGGGCTGTTTTGAGTACTCATTGCTTTTTCCGTTGCTGCCTTCAACTCGCTGAATTTGGTTTTAATTGTATTTAAACGCTTTTGCTGCGCATCGGTCTGCATCATGCCCTGTGAAAGCAAATTAATCGTTTTTTCAGACTGAGTCAGCTGGTTTAGCACGTCGGCTTTATTACTTTCAGACATGGTTGAAGAATAATTTTGTAAAGCCTGCCCCGACTGAATCAAATAAGCATTAAGCTGCTGTACATTCAACATAGCCGGAACAAGATTACTGCTTTGTGAGTTAATACGGATTAATTCGAAAATAATATATGCCACTAAAGCTAGGCAAGCAATCAGAGAAACCATCGCGTTCAACACCAGTTTACCTTGCAGTTTCATCAGCATTCATCCTCCTTTTGCAAAAATTATTGTGTAGGTACAATAAGTGTGCCGGACTTGATTTTATCCATCAAATCATCCAACAACTTTTGCTGGTCCGGATTCAGTGTCACGATACGAATGGGGGCCAAACCTATGCCTTCTTCCGCAAGACCGAACACCATATTCTTGTCCGTAAATTTTCTTTGATGATCTGCAAAACTTTTGACTGCCTTATATATCGCTACATCCACATTTTTAATCATTGAGGTAACTACCGCTTTTTCCGCAATGAAAAACTGATCGCTGTCGACCCCGATAGCAAATTTTTGCTGTTTTTGTGCCTCCTGAAGCGCACCTACACCTGTAAGCCCTGCTGCTGTATAAATAATATCAATCTGATCCTGATCAATCATATTACGTGCAATCTCCGTGCCCAGCTCCGGCTTCCCGAAATCTCCTGCATATGTAGTAGTGACATTGGCATCAGGCTTCACCGACTGGACCCCGGCGCGATATCCAACCTCAAACTTTTTCAGCAACGGGGATTCCACGCCTCCGATAAAGCCTACCTGTTCCGTGCGACTCGTCAAACCTGCGACAACTCCGGCCATAAAGCTGCCTTCTTCTTCTTTAAAGGTGATAGAGGCCACATTCGGTAAATCCGACTTTTCATCCACGATTAAAAATTTACGGTCTGGATATTTTTTGGCTGTGGCCTCCAGACTGTCCTTCACCATGTAACCCAATCCAATGGTCAAATCAGCTTTTTCTTGAGCAAGCTGTTCAAAAGCAGCATCATACGTCTTGGTCTCAGATATTTCCCGGTATTCAAAAACAATTTTTCCTTCATCCCTAGCTTTGATCAAGCCTCGAAAAGCAGCGTCACTGTAAGATTGGTCACCCAGACCAATGTCTGACAGTACGATCCCTACCTTAATAGGCTGGGCCTTGGTTTGTGCGGCCGATTGCCCACATGCACCCAACAGTAATGCAAAAATGATGACTATGGGAATCCACCTAAAATTTAATAATACAGCTCGCTTCTTCATGACATATCACCTCAGCATAATTTGGAAATCCCCAACAATTTTATATCGGTTGTAACAGCATATTTTTTCATGATAATTTCTGTAAATTAAGTTCTTTTATTTTATTAATGTGAAAATAAAAGAACTGATCACCAGGCTTGAACAACGTCGCCTAACAATCAGTTCCCAAATTTATTTGGTTTTACTCCATTTAGAAGTGATCACTTCAGTTTTACTTTCTATTAGATCCATGACGTCCTCGCGGCGTTTCGTCTTGAACAAATCAATCATGTCCACCAAATCGTTGCGGTCCAATAATTTAACTCCGTTCACAGCTGCAAGTGTTTTACAGGAATCCGTATAACGCCCGGAGGTAATCACGACAGACTTGTCTGCTGCATAATAACGCATGGAGGTGTAAATTTCCTGCACCGCTCCCAATCCTACCGGATGTTGTACACCATAGCGCTTGGCCTGGATTACGACTCTGGCGCCTTCACGATCTGTAAAAACCAAATCCGCTCCAAAATCCCGGCTGCCGGTTGTTTTATAAATGTCCTTATAGCCGAGGGACGATAGTAGCCGCTGCAAATAAAGCTCAAATTCCGTGCCGTCCTCCATACGGTCGATGTCCTGAATTCCGATTTTACGTGGGTCCAGATCGCGTAAAATCCGATTCCGGCGCCCCCGGATGAGTCCCCTAATGATAAGTGCAAGCAATACGAAGACTACAATGAGTCCTATCCCTAATTCCCTATATGCGGATAATTGCTCCAGCAACATTCCTCTTCCCCTTTTCTACAATAAACGTGCAGCCGCATAATCCCTAACTGATAAGTCCCTGTGTTACGCCTAGCTCACATATTAACATCATAAAAGCCCCGCCAGATTCGACGGGGCTATCTTCGTCTTGCCTCAAAGCTGTCTAAACTCTATCTCCGCACAATTATTCACGCTTCAGTAAAGACTCTCCAGCAATCCCAGGCTGAGTCATTTGATATGGGTCCAAAATAATGTCCAGTTCTTCCTCGGTCAGAACATTATACAGCAAACATAGTTCACGTACCGATTTTCCTGTCGTAATTGCCTCACGTGCGATACGGGATACAACCTCATATCCGAGATGAGGATTAAGTGCTGTAATAATACCTACGCTGTTCTCCACATATTCACGGCAACGCTCTACATTGGCTTCAATTCCATCCACACAATGGATGCGGAAGACGTTGAAGCCCTGCTTCATAATTTCCAGCGATTGCAGCAGATTATAGACAAGCACAGGTTCCATTACATTCAGCTCTAGCTGCCCTGCCTCAGAAGCCAAACAAATGGTATGGTCATTTCCAATGACCTGAAAAGCAATTTGGTTAATGACCTCACACATTACCGGATTGACCTTGCCTGGCATAATGGATGATCCCGGCTGACGAGCAGGCAGGCTCAGCTCTCCGAGACCAGCACGCGGCCCAGAGGCCATCAGACGAATGTCATTTGCCACCTTGGACATGTTCATCATACAAATTTTCAACGCAGCAGATACTTCGGTGTAGGCATCCGTATTTTGTGTAGCATCAACGAGATTCTCGTCAGCTTCCAGAGGGAAGCCGCTGACCTCTGCCAGCACCTCAGCGACACGCTGAATATAACGGCGGTCTGCGTTCAAACCAGTACCGACCGCAGTCGCACCCATATTAATCGTCAGCAGATGCTGCTTGGTCGCACGGACGCGTCCGATATCACGGCCCAGCACACGTGCATAGGCTTGAAACTCCTGTCCCAGTCGAATCGGCACTGCATCCTGCAAGTGAGTTCGGCCCATTTTAATCACACTGTCAAATTCTTTCGCCTTACGGGAAAACGCTTCTTGAAGCTCACTCATGGTGACCAGCAACTTGTCAATCATACTTAATACAGCCAAATGAACTGCCGTAGGAAAAGCATCGTTCGTCGATTGCGCCATATTGACATGGTTATTCGGACTGATCTCCAGATAATCTCCACGCTGCTTGC
The DNA here is from genome assembly GCF_020404765.1 of Paenibacillus sp. BJ-4. GTDB lineage: Bacteria > Bacillota > Bacilli > Paenibacillales > Paenibacillaceae > Paenibacillus. Next base: position 77,501 of record NZ_JAIVEM010000149.1, on the reverse strand, counting down.
CAATAAGTTCCAGGGCTCGGTTTGCAATCACTTCATTTGTATTCATATTAATAGACGTGCCTGCGCCGCCCTGAATCGGATCGACGATGAAATGGTCATGCAACTCCCCTTGAATAATCTCGTCAGCTGCCTGGATGATGGCCTCTGCTTTGGGGCGATGCAAGCGGGTCAATTCCATATTTACCGTTGCTGCTCCCTTTTTGACGATCGCCATAGCCTTGATTAACTCAGGATGCAACCGTTGGCCTGTAATTGGAAAATTTTCTCTTGCCCTCAGCGTTTGTACACCATAATAAGCGTCTGACGGCACTTCCTTGGTACCTAAAAAATCATGCTCCAGCCTCATATTCTTCGATTCCTCCGCTGTATGTGCTACGATCTTCAATCCAGACCAGCCAAATTGACATAAAGAGACCTTGGGATAGTCCCTCACTTCATTATACGTTCCCATTCCCGTGCTTTTCCAGTCGAATAAATGCGGAAAAAGATTTGGCAATCCTATGACAGGTTATGATTACCTGTATATCCCATGATTATTCGGCAAATACTCAGCAATGACCGGGAGGTGTATTCAGTGGCTTATAATAATAGCGAGTGGCATCCAGCTGACCATCAGCCGACCTGGCATAACCCGGAATCACGCCCGCTTCTATAAAACCGATAGACTCATATAGTCGATTGGAAGGATCACCTACCCGCGTATCCAGCACCAGTAACGTTCTATCCTGACGAAGTGCCTCTTCTTCCGCCGCTCTCATTAATTGTCGCCCAATCCCAAGCCTGCGCCCGGACGGATGCACCATAAGCTTTGCAATTTCCGCACGATGAATAGCATTGGCTTTTTGAGCCAAGTGAAGCTGAACCGTACCAACAGGTACTCCGTCCTTCTCAGCAATCCATAGAACTACACCATCCTCAAGCACACTATTCCAATAAGCACCTGCTTCCGTAAAGGACAGTGGCGGCAAAAAGCCTATAGAGGCACCATCTGCCACCACGTCAATTAACAAGCGAGCCAGTGTATCTGTCAGCTCTTTGTTCAGAGCTTGAATAGGACGAACTATTATTTGTTTGGACACTATAATTCCCCCCATATAAAGTCGATGGCATATAACAAAGAAAGTAAACTATCCTTTGGCGATAGCTTACTTTTCATGATATTTCTTTTACTTCATTATTACTTTCGCTACTGTTTTGTTTACTGCTCTGCCATATAAAAGAACTCCCACAGATGACCATCTAAGTCCTGAAAGCTCCATCCGTACATAAATCCGTGATCTTGAGGTTCGTTCGAAGACTTACCCCCTGCTTCCAAAGCCTTGTGGACAATCTCGTCCACCTTGGCTCGACTCTCCACCGCTAAAGCGATAATCGCTTCCGTGCTTTGGGTTGCATCTGAGATTTTTTTTGTAGTAAAAGCTTTAAAGCGCTCTTCAACCAGCAGCATGACAAAGATATTTTCACTAACCACCATACAGGTCGCGTGCTCATCGGTGAACTGAGCGTTAAATTCAAATCCAATTGCAGTAAAAAAATCAATGGAGTGCTGCAGATTTTTAACCGGTAAATTCACAAAAATTTGTTTGGCTGTTACTCCCACGACATTTCACCTCTTCATCTATCATAAATTCTATTTTTTAAACATTACTTCTCAACAAAAGATAACTTAACTATCGTATAAAGTCAATCAATCTTACATTGATATCATCTATTGCTACCAATTCAGCTTATCCAGGGTTCGAGATAATACAGCCGCCGCTTCCGCCCTTGTTGCGGATGCAGTCGGAGCAAAACGGCCTTTTTCGTCTCCCTTCATGATCCCTAGTCCAGACAAGGTTTTCACAGCCGGAGCTGCCCACGCAGAAATCGTTAGTGTATCCGATAAAGGCACGGATATACTTCCTATTGCTGTATCTTCTGTATTTCCGGCGAAACGCAGCGCTCGCTCTGTGATCACAGCCAGTTCTTCCCTTGATAGTAGAGTGTCAGGTCGAAAGCTTCCGTCGGCATAGCCATTAATCAGCCCAACAGCAGCTGCGGTCCGTACCGCGTCCGCATACCACGCTTCTGATTGAACATCGTTAAAGCTCACCACTGTGCGATCTGAACGCTCCAGCCCGAGCGTACGCACCAGCATCGCAGCCAGCTCTGAACGCTTCACCCGACCTTCAGGATCAAAGCGTACGTTCGCCAGGTCCATTTCATTTGTCTTATTTGCCGTATATGCTGCTGGATCAGCCCCCGCCACAACCAGGCGAGTTGCCAGTCGTGTAATGTCCTGCTGTGCCCAATGACCGGATATATCACTGAACGATTTGTTTTCTCCAAAAGCGCCTCCATCCAGCACAGCGTATGTTCCTCCCGAATGTCCGTACACGATTATTTCCTCACTCGAAACGTGAAAAGGAACCGGTTGATAAGACAACTGTATGCCTTGGTTGGTCAATACCTTCACTACAGCAAGCCGGCTTGCATCGGCCCCTACAGGAACACGTAACAGATAGCGTTCATATCCATTACCCGAGTCCATTACGTTACCTATCAGCGGCTGTTTGCTTCTATCCTTGCCTCTCAGTTCAGCCGCGATATCCACAGCACGTAACAGCTTGCGCCCTGCCGGAATATCCCACCGATTAGCCAGCTCTTCGTTTGGAGCGACGGTAAAGCTCAGGGTCATTTGTTTTACAGGCATCTGCCCGGTGTCAGCCAGCTTTTGAAGAGATAAGCGACCTGTTGCTACTTCATAGCCACCCTGCGGCGTTTCCAAACGAAGGCTGCGAATATGATCGTTCAGGATGGCTTCCAAAGCTTCTCCGTTCAGATTAATCTCGAACATCTTGGTATCTGCTTGCTCTCCTGCACGGATCACAAGTGTCCCCTTCGCTCCGTTTCGAATTGCATTTTGTATGTCAGCAGCCAATACTTGAGCGACCGCCCTTTTCTGTCCGTTTTGCTCGGCCCCGCTCACTACAGTCTTGACGTGCAACACAGTCGGACCTGAATCGCCGTTTCCATTCTGATCACCAGCGGCAGTCTGATTCTGTCCATTCACGGTTCCATTCGTACTACCGCTACTGCCGTTACCAGTACTGGGGTTATTCCTGTTCTCCTGCTGTTCCTCGTCATCATCGTCATTGCGGCCACCACCATCTGTTGGTGGTTGATCTGTTTGGCGTGGCAGATCGATTTGCGCAACCAGTGGATCATGATCGCTCACTCGCCCATCCGCCGCACTAAAATCGGCATTGATATGAACGATATCCAGCACGGATGTTTGACTCAAGGATGCGCTGACCAGCATGTGATCGAGTGTCTGTGAATTGCCTTCATAAATATAGGAGTATCGTTCCTTTTCATCCAGCTTGTCTATCAGATTAGTCAGTTCCTGTCCCCGCAGCAAAGCCAATGTGTCTGAGAATTGGAAATCATTCAAATCCCCCAGCACCACAACGTTAGCCTTAGGGTTTACTTGCAATACCGACTTCACAAAGCTGTTTACAATCGCTGCAATCTTTGCCCGCTGTATTTCGCTGCTTCGCACAGGCGGCTGTGCCCCTCCGAATGGCGCCTGGTCGCCCCCTTTGGAGTTAAAATGGTTAGCGATCACGATCACCTGCTGGCCTTCAAACTCAAACTCAGCCGCCAACGGCTTCCGTGAATCATCAAATGATGCATTCAGCGGATCAATCCGCCCCGGATTGAGCGAGAGCCCCTGTGCACCGTAGGTGACAGACGTAACTGAATCTCCCTTGGGCTTATCCGTCAGCATGACACGCTGCGGGTTGTAGAGAAAGCCGACGCGGATGTTGCCACCGGGAGCACCGCCATCCTTATTATTTTCAGGTGCAATATCCATAAAAGCATACTCCGGCCCACCATGAGCACGAATTGCCTCAATAAGCACACGAAAGCTTTCAGAAGCGTCTGTCGTGCCATCATCCTTCTCACCGTTATTGTCCTGCACTTCCAGCAGTCCTATGATATCCGGCTGATTCAAATTCACGGCGATAGCCTTCCCAAGCTGATCAATCCGTTTACCATCACCGGGATCGAAGTTTTCCACGTTAAAAGAAGCTACTGTCAGCTTGCGATCATCCTGCATCAGACGCGTGTTTGCCGGTTGGAGGCCACCTGGTACAATATCCGGCAGACGCTCTGGTAACAATTTGTAATTGCTGAAGCCATAGCTCACAATTCCCGTGATAGGTCCGGCAAAACGATCTCCTGTTTTCAACGGAACCGTAGGCTTTGCATCAATCAAAATCCGTTGCGGATTCAGGCTTCTTTCGGTCAGCATGAGTCCGCCAGCCTCCGTCATTACCTCACCTGTGTTCGGACCGTTATTAATTCTGACCGGAATTTCATAGACATAAGGACCGATCACTGTTGCATCGTTTAGCTCTACACGCATCGCTTCCAGACATTCAAAAAAGTCCAAGCCATCCTCCTGTGGATCAAACTCCGTCATTCCATCATTATCCACTACAGATGTCGGCAACACATGTCCCTGTTTTCCAAGCATGATTGGAGTCGGCAGTGGACGGTCCTTGGCAGTCACCGTAACCGAAGAGGCCACTATTTCCGTAGTCGTTAGGTCAATTGGTTTGCTGGCGTAGGTTCTTTCTGTGTATTCCTTCACTGAGCCGCTAACCCGTACCTCATCCCCAACTTGCACACCGTTGCCAGGCTTGTACACTAAAATGGCTTCGGATGTTTTTTCATCCTGATCCACTTGAGCATCCGCCTCTTGAATATAGAAGCTGCTTCCCTTCACCATCGTAACAATGCCTTCAATATCCGTTACCTTTTGCCCCTCATAAGGTGAACGGTGGGCTGCTCCCTGGATGTCGTGGATACGAAGCTTTTTAGGCAAATAGACATCTGCATATACACTGGCCCCAACAGTTGTGGGTATTTGCTGTACTTCCTTTTCCAGCAAAGGTGTAGGCTCTGCCTCAGCCTTTCCACTAGATAACCATCCCATTCCTACCGACAGCACCAGTATTGCACTGAGCCCTGTAAGCCCAAGCCTTTTTAATTTCATGGATAACATTTTTTCTATGTATACCTGTGTCATCAAAAAATGCTCTCCTCCCCATTTTTGCTGTGATTACGCTTACAATATATTTCCTCTTTTAAGATACCATAAATTAGTCAATTCAGTACCTTAATTATGTAAAAATGAATTCTTCTTGCCGTAGCATAATCAGATCATATTATTGTAAACTTGTTCTAATACAGAAAAAGGTGGCACATACGCTATGGAGCATTTGCTTAATGATCAGGTTAAAAACATTCAAATCAGTGGCATCCGCAAAATTGCCAATAAGGTTGCCGCATTGCCCGGAACCCTGTCCTTAACGATTGGACAGCCGGATTTCCCTACCCCTGCGCATATTATGGAAGCCGCCCATCGGGCGATTAACGAAGGGCGCACCTCCTATACGCCTAATCCCGGACTACCCGAATTAAGGGAAGCCGCAGCAGCGTTTGTAGCCCGTAAATACGGGCTGAGTTACCGTGGACAGGATGAGGTTATCGTAACCAACGGAGCCAGTGAAGCGCTGGATATTACCCTGCGCACCATTTTGTCACCTGGCGATGAAGTCATTTTGCCTGTGCCCATTTACCCTGGTTACGAGCCATTGATCCGTTTGTCAGGTGGCGTTCCAGTGTTTGCCGATACCCGCAGTAGCGGCTTCAAACTCACTGCCGAGGTGCTGGAGCCTTATCTTACCGAGCGGACGAAAGCAGTCATCCTTGGCTATCCTTCGAATCCGACCGGGCGAGTGATGAGCCGTGAAGAACTGGAAGCGGTCGCCGATGTGCTGAAGGAACGCGATCTGTTTATCATTTCGGATGAAATATACAGTGAGCTGATTTACGATGCACCCCATGTGTCCATTGCAGCACTTTCAGGTATGCGGGAACGCACCATCGTCATCAACGGCCTGTCCAAGTCACATTCCATGACGGGCTGGCGTATTGGTTTTACGCTTGCACCCGCTGAAATTTCACAGCACATGGTTAAGGTTCATCAGTACAACGTGACCTGTGCCAGCTCGATCAGCCAGTATGCTGCGCTGGAAGCCCTGACTGTCGGTGTGGACGATGCACTTCCAATGCGCGAGGAGTACCGCAAGCGCCGTGACTATGTGCATGGGAGACTGACAGAGATGGGAATTCCGCTGGAGAAACCCGAGGGAGCCTTTTATCTATTCCCTTCCATCGCCCATTTTGGCTTAAGCTCGATGGACTTCACCTTGAAGCTGCTGGAAGAGCATGGTGTAGCTGTCGTGCCGGGAGATGCCTTTTCTTCCTATGGCGAAGGCTATATTCGCTTGTCCTATGCTTACGGACAGGATGTACTGGAACAAGGGCTGGACAAAATAGAGAGGTTTGTTAGTGGAATTGTGAGGAGTTAAGGTGGGGAGAGGCGCTACGCCTTAAAGTCCCACAAGTTGTCTAACGTGTGTGGAGCAGCTAGGGTTAAAAACAATACTCATCGCTTTGCGCGGTGAGTAAAAATAAAACAGGCTCTTGAATCTCCTCCTACCAGGAGATTCAAGAGCCTGTTCGTTTTCCTCTACTCCCTCACGGTCGGCGTGGGATTTAAGTGCGCACCTTTAAGCACGGCGCAGCGGAGGGGGCGGAATGGTGCTGGATAAGCGTAAGCGGTCGCCTTTAAATTCCGATTTTAACCTTTATACTTCAAATCATAAAAATCGGAATTTAACAGCGATGGTAAGCACCATCCGCCACCGCAGCGGCCTTTAATCCGCAAACCTTGAATCCACGCGCCACTCCCCCTACTTTAAATGCATTTTGAATTGCAGGAACAATTCATTGTAGTGAGCCAGCATCCGCTTGCCGAGATTGTCATACACCTCTAGCTTATCCGTAATTTCGGACGGAGGATAGAAACGCTCATCGCCAGAAATATCTGCAGGCAACAGCATTTTTCCGTCTTTGTTTGGGGTGGAATAGCCTACAAACTCGGCATTTTGAGCAGCTACGTCGGGCTGCATCATAAAATTGATGAATTTATGTGCCGCATCCACATGGGTAGCTGTTTTTGGAATAACCATGTTATCAAACCACAGGTTGGAGCCTTCATCCGGCACGATGTAATCCAGCTTGTCGTTCTGGTCCATGATTTCGGACGCATCACCGGACCATACAACTCCGGCAGCAGCTTCCTCATTGGCCAGCAGCATTTTAATCTCGTCACCGACAACCGCTTTGACATTGGGCGCCAGTTTCTCCAGCTTCGTCAATGCTTGCTGCAAATGCGCCTTGTTTGTATCATTCAAGGAATAGTGGAGACTGTTCAGCGACATGCCCATAATCTCCCTAGCTCCATCAACCAGCAGCAGGTTATTACGCAGCTTCGGATTCCACAAACCATCCCAGCTATGAAAATCAATGCCTTTCGTCAGCTCCGGGTTAAACACAATCCCGACTGTACCCCAAAAATATGGAACCGAGTATTGGTTATTTGGATCAAACGAAAGGTTTAGATAATGAGAATCCACATGCTTCAAATTCGGCAGCTTGCTGTGATCCAGCGGAAGCAACAGATGCTCCTGCTTCATTTTGGCCAGAGCATATTCCGAGGGAACCGCTACATCAAACGAAGTTCCACCTTGCTCGATTTTCGTCAGCATCGCCTCATTGGAGTCAAATGTCTGATAAATGACGGTAATCCCCGTCTCCTTCTGAAACCTTTCCAGCAGATCAGGGTCAATGTAGTCTCCCCAGTTGTACACCGTCAATGTGTTGCCACCAGAGTAGCCTTGGCTGGAATTGAGCCATGCTGCCACTCCCATCAGGCTGAACGAGATGATAAAAATGGACAGAAACATGCGCACAAGCGACTTCATCTAGGTACCCCCATTTCCGCCGCAGGCTCTTTTTTTCCACTACGGTTTGCCTTGCGCATAATAAAGTAGTAACCCACCACCAGCAGCACCGTAAACAGGAAAATGAGCGTGGACAGCGCATTGATGGACAAGGAAACCCCTTGACGGGCACGCGAGTAAATTTCCACCGATAGGGTCGAATAGCCACTGCCTGTCACAAAAAAGGTCACCGCAAAATCATCCAGAGAATACGTTAGCGCCATAAAAAAGCCCGCATAAATCCCTGGCTTGATAAACGGCAAAATGACCTTGGTCAGCACATCCAGCCGACTGGCACCCAAATCACGTGCTGCATCGACCAGGGATGGACTCATTTCCTGCAACCGCGGCAAAATCATAATGACTGCAATCGGCACACTAAATGCAATATGAGACAACAAGACGGAGTAGAAGCCCAGCTTAATCCCAATCATCGTGAACAAAATGAGAAAGGACGCGCCAATAATGACGTCCGGGTTCACGATCAGCACATTGTTGAGCGACAGCAGCGTATTTTTGACCCGACGATTCTGCATCTGGTGAATAGCCAGCGCGCCCATAATGCCAATAATCGTAGCCAACGCAGACGACAGCAACGCAATCACCAAGGTGTTAATGACAATAATGATCAGGCGAGTATCTGCAAACACCTCTTTATAGTATTGGAGCGTAAAGCCTTCAAACTCGTGCATCGTACCGCCGCTGTTGAAAGAATAGTACATCAGATACAAAATGGGTGCGTACAGCACGAGAAAAACGATCACCAAATACATATTCCCGAATCGATTTTTATTTGCCATGCCGCACCCTCCGTTTCGTTCCCGAGGTGAGCAGCATAATGATCCCCATCGCCAAAATCAGGAACACGGCCACCGTAGAGCCCATACCCCAATCCTGAGTAACCAGAAAATGCTGCTCTATCGCCGTCCCCAGTGTAATCACACGGTTACCTGCAATCAGGCGGGTAATCATAAACAGCGACAACGCTGGAATAAACACAGCCATGCAACCGGATCGCACACCCGCAAGTGTTAACGGGAAAATAACCCTGCGAAACGCGGTCCACTTGGAGGCTCCCAAATCTCGGGCAGCGTCCAGCAATGAAGGATTTAACCCTTCCAGCGCGTTATAGATGGGCAAAATCATAAAAGGCACAAAAATATAAACCGATACAAACACAAAGCTGGAGCTGGTAAACAATAATTGCTGACCTCCCAACCCAACCATACCTAACACCGCATTCACCGGGCCATAGGTACCAAATATCCCGATAAAAGCATACGTTTTGAGTAACAGGTTAATCCAGGTCGGCAAAATAATGAGCAACAGCCACAGCTGCTTATGCTTGGTGCGTGTGAGCAAATATGCTGCCGGGTAAGCAACTAACAGTGAAAATACAGTGATCAGAAATGCATACCAAAACGAACTAAGCGTCATGCTCAAATATACGGGTGTCAAAAACTGTGCATAGTTGCTGAATGTGAAATGACCGTCTACATCAAATAAAGAGTAGTAAAATACAAGTACAACTGGTGCTATCACAAACAGCACAATCCATAAATAATAAGGCAGCAGATACGCCGCTCTTGTATTACCGGACATGCTGATCCACCTCTTCATAGGCCTCCAGACGCCGATCAAATTCTTCCTCTGTTTCCCCAAAGCGCATCACATGAATCGCTTCTGGATCAAAATGCAGGCCGATTTCACTGCCAAGCTCCGCCTTTTTGGTAGAATGCACGAGCCATTCCTGTCCCGAATCATCATAGCAGCTTATTTCATAGTGAACACCACGGAACAGCTGAGTATCCACCTTTACACGCAGTTTGCCTTCTGCAACACTGGTAATTTCCAAGTCCTCCGGCCGGATCACAATTTCAATCGGTTCATTCGGACGCAGCCCACCATCTACACACTCAAACTGTCGACCGTTGAATTCCACTTGATAATCCGCAATCATACGTCCAGGGACAATATTGGATTCACCAATGAAATCAGCAACAAATCGGTTGATCGGTTCATCATAAATATCATTAGGTGTGCCACTCTGTTCAATCTTGCCTTTGTTCATGACAAAAATTTCGTCCGACATGGCCAGCGCTTCCTCCTGATCATGCGTAACGAATATAAAAGTAATTCCAAGGCGCTGCTGCATTTCGCGCAAAATATACTGCATTTCTGTACGCAGCTTTAAATCCAGTGCAGACAACGGTTCATCCAATAAGAGAACCTCCGGTTCATTGACGATGGCCCGTGCAATGGCTACACGCTGACGCTGTCCCCCGGACATCTCGGAAATTTCCCGTTCGCCGTAGCCTTCCAGATTGACAAAGGACAATGCCTGTGTCACCTTCACCTGAATGTCTTTTTTGTTCATCTTTTTGATCCGCAGACCAAAAGCGACATTTTCAAACACATTCAGATGCGGAAATAACGCATAATCCTGAAACACGGTATTGACCTGCCGTTCATTAGCTGGAACACGATTAATGAGCTTGTCATTCAAATAAATCGAGCCTTCCGTCGGCTCTGCAAAACCCGCAATCATACGCAGAATTGTCGTTTTACCACAGCCGGAAGGACCCAGCAGTGTATAAAATTTACCACGCTCAATCTCAAAGCTGACATTCGCCAGCACCGGGGGATCGTTGTCATATTGCTTGGTCACCCGTTCAAAGCGGATGATGGTTTGCTCTCCCATAACACCCTCCTTCAAAGATTCGACTTCATTCCATTTCATTCTGTTCATTAAACATAATTATTCAGGCCGTATCATTTACCCTTGAGACTTCCATGTAAAATAGTCTGTCAGCACACGAATGGCTACCTCGATTGCTTCCTCCGCAGGCTCCAGCTTGGCATGGTGCAAGCCATATGGCGTATCAACACCGAGCCAGAACATCAGACCTGGAATTCGCTCCAGAAAATATCCGAAATCCTCGCCGGTCATCGCTTCCCCGCATTCAATGAGCTGCACATCCTGCCGATCACTGACCCAGTTCATGAATTCCTCGGTCACCTTGGCTTCATTGTACACTTGCAAATAATTTGAGCCATAATGAATCTCCGCCTGGCATTCAAATCCAGCTTCCATACCACGTACCAGTGCTTCAATCCGCGATTTAACCAGCTTCATCGTATCGGCTGACAGCGTTCGGATCGTCCCCTCCAAACGGGCTGTTTCCGCGATAATATTCTGCTTCGTACCGCCGCTAACCTTACCAACGGTAACAACTGCTGCATCCAGCGGATTCACATTACGGGCTACAATCGTTTGTAGCTGTCCCACCAACTGACAAGCAGCAACGACCATGTCATTCGCCTTGTGTGGGTAAGCAGCATGCCCGCCTGTACCCTTCAGATCGATGAAAAGCTCCGATGTATTGGCAAATAAAATGCCCGGGCGCGTTGCAATTGTACCGACTGGATACTCCGGTGCAACATGCAGCGCAACAATTTCATCCGGCAGCCAGTCTGCCAGCTCTGCGCTATCGCGCATCGGCAACGCTCCGCCCGGTCCCTCCTCGGCAGGTTGAAATATCACAACCAGGTCGTCCTTAATGGGGTGGTTTGCAAAATGATTAACCATCCCCAGTCCAATCGTCATATGTAAATCGTGACCGCAAGCATGCATATAACCGGGATGGGTTGAACGGAAATCATACCCCGTCTCTTCTTCAATCGGTAAGCCATCCATATCGCAACGATATCCATAGCGGCGTTCGGGGGCCGTTCCATGAATGAACACAATTACACCCGTACGCCATGTACGAATTTCCAGACGCTCCTGAGGGAGCGTTCCCAAATAATTCAACAAATATTGCTGTGTTTTGTACTCCTCAAAACCCGGCTCGGGAATTTGATGTAAATCTCTTCGTATTTTAACAAAAGAATGGTAATCGACTGTGCTCATTTCGCTGCTCCGCCTCCTTTTTCTAGCCCATCAGCTTTTATCCGGCAAAAGAACAAAAGGACAAAAGCCCGGCGCAGCCGCCGAGCCTTGTCCGTTGTGCTTCGTCCCTAAGTTGTGCTGTCAGTGCATCATGTCTCTGACAAGGAATCGTTCACCTTTGGTACATTCAAACACGTTTTTCTTACAGAACGCGTAGCTCTTTCAAAATCTCAGTTTTGGATTTCGTCTTATCATCGACCTGTTTGATCACACGTGCCGGTGTACCAGCAACTACAGAGTATTCAGGCACATCTTCAGTTACAACAGCTCCGGCTGCAACAACCGCGCCTCTACCGATTCGTACACCTTCCAATACAACTGAGTTTGCACCGATCAATACTTCGTCTTCTACAATAACAGGCTGTGCGGACGGTGGTTCAATGACACCCGCAAGGACAACGCCTGCACCGATGTGACACATGTTACCTACTTTAACACGACCGCCAAGTACAGCATTCATATCAATCATCGTGCCTTCACCAATCGTAACGCCGATGTTAATCACTGCACCCATCATAATGACTGCGTTGTTACCGATGCCAACCATATCGCGAATATATGCGCCTGGCTCAATGCGAGCATTGATGCCCTTCAGGTCGAGCATAGGTACAGCAGAGTTGCGACGGTCATTTTCCACCACATAGTCTTCTTCTTTAGCGTTTACGCTATCCAGTACAGGCTTGATGTCTGCCCAATCGCCAAATACAACACCACTGTCTCCGGAAATAAAAGCTTGCACATTCTCGCCAAATGAAGCGGAAGCCAAAGCTCCTTTTACATATACTTTAACAGGCGTCTTTTTCTTGCTGTTTTTAATCACGTTGATGACTTCTTGTGTGTTCATTTCGATGGACATAATAAATCTAACAACTCCTTCATCGCTTCATACGACTTCGCAAGCCGGAATGATCTTATTCTCTCATCCTTTATAGCACAAAAGTGCAGGTCTCGCAATTACAGATTAGACCTTCAGAGCGCTAACCTGGTACCTAAAATAACAAATTTCAGCCGCTCGACTGCCTTAAATTCATTAATGTAAGCCAGCGACCACCCAACTTTAAATCAGGGTTATTTATTAGCTTGTAAGCTCTCCAACGATGTATAAATGAAGGATTCGAATTCTTCAGCAGGTTCACCTTGGGGAATGTACACTTTCACGATGAAAGCGCCCGTTACATTTTCCATTACAATATATTGTCGTGTGATCTTCGGACCGTTCGCTTGTAAGAAGAGGCGACTGCTGGTCAGTGCTTGAGGCACGGCTGCTTTGTCCAGCTTTTGCACCTTGCCTATGGAAGCCAGATCCTTCTCGCCATCTTTTTGAAGCTCATCCAGATTAAAATCGGAGGGCAGCTTCGTAATTTCAGCATAATAGTTATCATCTACAGCCAAGGCAACACGGTTTTGATCGGGAAACAGGGACATCGGATCAAACACATACAGCGAATATCCCTCTCCTTTTGCCAATGTTGCTGTCTGCTTTTCCTTTTTCCCTTCAAGGTTAAGCTCAAAAGCTTGAGTTTTCGAGCGTTCTCCGCCTGCTTGTTGATCGGAGCTTCCGTTTTGATTGCCATCTGTTGCAGCCTCTGTTTTTTGTATTTTCGTTAAAATCAGTTGCTTCGCCGTCGCATCGCCCTCTACTGCTTTTTCGTTATATTCAAACGCTACTGTATCGCCTTCCTTAAGTTCAGCAATTACCGTGTCCAGTCCGTCACCCAGCTGGAAGGATTGAGCTTCGCCATTCATTTCAATTTCAACTGTATGCGGATCAGCGGCTCCGTTGTATACACCTGTGCCTTGTTTGACCTCCGGCTCATCGACCGGCTCCGGTTTCACTTGCGGCTGTTGCGTTTGCGGTTGGTCTGCACCCTGAGGTGTAGTGTTATTCGTTTGCGGTTTCGTTCCACAGGCTGACAGGGCCAGCACTGCCACTACAGTCAATAGTATGATTGAAAATGTGTTGCTTTTTTTCATAAAATCCACCTCCACTATGATAGACGAGTTTGTCGGGCAAAAGTTCTACGCAGCAGCACACTTAAATTCCTTCCTCCTGCTCCCGCTTATTATATTCTCAGGATTTTGCAAAATCCTAATACCACGGGAATGTCAGGTACGGTATAATGGGCTGTATTAAACCTAATTTTCGAGATACCGTTGAAGGAACAAAGAGAGTATTTATTTTCCTCCATAGGAGCTGCCACATGAACCAAGCACACAAACCGTCGTTTTCCTTTGAATTATTGTACATCATAGGTATTATCGCTATTTCGTTCTCCTCGATCTTCGTAAGATGGTCTGAAGCCGAGGTGTCCGTTATCGCTATGTACCGTTTGTACCTGACCAATCTTCTCATGCTGCCATTGGTCTGGAAATACCGCACCGAACTTTTCAGCCTCACTCGCAAGCAGTGGATGCTCATCCTCTGGTCCGGTATCGCGCTTGGGCTGCATTTCTTGCTTTGGATGGGCTCGCTGCGACTGACCACCGTTGCAAGCTCTACCGTTATTATGACATTGGAGCCGATCCTTGTCATGCTCGGTTCTTTTTTGTTTTTCCGAACGGGCACGAATCGCGCCATGCTCTTCGGAATGGGTATGGCCTTTGTCGGCTCACTGGCCATCGGAGCGGGAGATTTTCACGTCTCGGGACAAGCCCTGCTCGGAGACACACTGTCCTTCTTGGGTATGGTAGCTGTTTCCATCCATATGCTAATGGGCAAGCATCTGCGCGAGCATTTGAGCGCGTTTGTCTATAATTTTTGGGTTTTCGCCATCGCAGCCACATCGCTTGCGCTGTATAATGTGGTCAATGCCATTCCTTTTACCGGATATGCACCACAGGAATGGGGACTGTTCCTGCTGCTTGCGATTGTACCCACACTGTTCGGACATTACCTGTTTAACTGGCTGCTCAAATACATTAACGCTACCGCGGTGTCGATGGCAGTACTCGGCGAGCCCGTTATTTCTTCCCTGCTAGCTTGGGTGCTGCTCGGGGAAAGGCTGTCTACCTTACAATTTGGTGCAGGCTTTTTCATCCTGTTCGGGGTATGGATTTTTATCCGATACGGAACGGATTTTAAAAAGCAAGTTGTCCACCAAAGTGAATTGCCTAACACAGAGCACCCCCTGAAGGCCAGTTCTTAGCTTATTTACCCCATTTTCATAATCCATACTCAATTCGTAAATGGAAGGATTTTGTGAAAATCCTCATATCACTACTGAAAAAAGGAAGGCGGAATCCTCTATGAAATCCATCGTATCCAAACGCTGGCTGCTGGCCCGATTGTATGAGCCAGACATGATTATTGCCGACTGCCGTTCCCTGCTCGGACAAGTCGGGGCTGGACGGACTCAATTTAATGAAGATCATATTCCAGGAGCGGTTCACTTCGATTTGGAAGAAGACCTCACCGCTCCTCTTGGCGAGCATGGTGGTCGCCATCCATTACCTGATGTGGATACACTTGTCGCACGTCTGAGTCGTGCCGGAATCAACGCATCTTCACGCATCGTTGCTTATGATGACCAAGGCGGTATGATGGCTTCCCGCTTCTGGTGGCTCCTGCGCTATCTCGGGCATGAGCAGGTATATGTGCTGGAAGAAGGCTACAGCGCTTGGAAGGAAGCGAAGTTCCCCGTTACGGCAGACCAGCCGATTCGCATTCCAAGTACATTCACGCCGAATGTACAGACGCAAATGCTCACAAATATCCAAGAGGTGCAACGTATATCCGAAGGTACGCTTCCTGATGGCTCTTACATATTGATTGATTCGAGAGAGCGTCCGCGTTACTTGGGGCTGGAAGAACCTATAGATACAGCAGCAGGACATATCCCCGGTGCGGTGAATTTCTTTTGGAAAGAAGTATTGGACGAAAAAGGCAGCTTTAAAAATGCGGAGCAATTGCAGCAGCACTTTGCCAACCTTGACCCACATGCAGAAATTATCGTGTATTGCGGTTCGGGCGTATCTGCCTGTCCCAATGTACTCGCCTTGAATGAAGCTGGATTTAGCAAGGTGCGTTTATATCCGGGAAGCTGGAGCGACTGGATCAGTTATGAGGAAAATCCGGTGGCGACCGGAGAGGAATAAACAGTTTTTAACGGATATACAGGTTTTAACGACAAATACACTGTCCTAGCGATTAGGCTTACGGCAGTGTATTTGCTTTGTTCAAAAGTCAACAAAAAATCAACTTGAGCAGAGTGAAGCAACCTTCTACAGAACTCAAAGCTGACTTTTTTCTACGTTCTGACGATTTGGTAACCGATTCAACAACGAATCATGAAATCGTTTGGTGTGTAAAATTACCGACAAATTCTTTGTGAAGGAACTGTCGCGCTTGACTTTTTCATATGAAAGCGTAGGCTTGTGATCTCACCTGTTTTTATTGATTCAATCCGTTCAAGCTCTATATCTCCAGTTTTATTTCTCATCGAATTTATCGATCATTTAATCCCTTTCCATTGAGAATGTCCTGCATACATTTCTCAACCCTTGACTCCCGAGTTTTGGACTGTTTGGGTGCAGAAAAATACATAACGTATGCTCTTTGCCGTCCCGGCGTCAATGCATCAAAAGCAGTTTTCAAGGCAGGATTTTTATCTAATTTATCTTGAAATTCTTCAGGAAATATGAGTTCTGTATTCTTTTTAAAATCCACTTTCAAACCGGCTTTTTCCACTTCAATGGCTTCAACAATATAGGCCTTCAAGATGGTTTCCATCTCAACGATTTCTCCAACATTGGTGAACCGAATCTGGCGCCCCGCCTGCGTATCCTCCCCAGGTTTGATTAGAATACCACTGGGGTCATTTAACAAGGCACCTTTGAAAAACATAAGTGCACAGTGTTCTTTAAAGCCTTGTATTATAGCTATGTTACTATTCTGAAACGTGTAACATGGTTTACCCCACTTCAATTCTTCAGTTAGCTGGCAGTCAAGCATGATCGCTCTCAACTTCTCCATTTCCGCCTGCCATTTTTTCACTTTATCTAAATATACATCAATTTTAGGATTCATTTTATCCCTATCTGTCATGTAGTTCCCCCCTTGTTGTTTTTACTCATAATGTTTATTGTATATATGTTTACAGAAAATCGATTTCTGATACTAAAATAGACGAAATCACGATACCAGGGGCAAAGCCCGCAGCGTATATATTTTGTATATGTATTCAGTCTTTCGAAGAATAGCCACCAATCCTCTTTAATATTACATCTATAATTTCATCAGTATTTAATTTATCTGTTACTATATGTTCTTCGAATTTATTACTTCTAAATGCATTTACACATTTGTCTATTTGTTGAAATTGCCACCCTCCAATAATATCGCCTCGCATTGTCAGACGTTTTCTTAATGTTTCTTCGGAAGCAATCAAACAAAAATGATATAATTCCTCATCAATGTCTTTAAAACCATGATATATATAATCATAATTAATTGGTTTATAAATTGTCATTGGCACGATTAAATGTTTATTGTATTTCTGTTTCAGTTCTTTAGCTATACTAACTGTGAGAATTCTCCACATATCTATATCTTGAAAGTCATTAGTACGTTCGTAGTCATCTCTCATTTCCTCTGGAATAAGCTCCCTTAGCATATAACCAATCTCTTCTGGATCACATAACATACTATCTGGAACAACTTTCTGAAGATTTCGAGCTGTCGCTGTCTTCCCCGAGCCGAAGGCTCCATTAATCATTATTATCATTTGTAACTCCTATCTATTGAATTTATTAGTTTAGAATGAATTCATATTATGTCTCTGTATTCATGAGCCCATCAGGGGTTGTCTGCTGAAATGCCTCTTAGAAATTCTTCCCGCAGACCCTGGCTTCCATTGGAGCCGCAGCTTGAATATTATATTTTAAATGTCACTTCCTTCATTGATTTCCTCAACGTTAATTTTTGTTCAACTCCTTTGTCAGTATTATTTCCAGAGGTTCAATCTCAAGCATTAAACATCCAGCATCTCTATATCCAAGCTTTCTATAAAAATGTTGAGCTCCTTCATTTGAAAGTGTTGAGGTCATCACCATTTCAAATCCTCTTTGTTTCATTAATTCTTCCCAATAGTGGACAACTTTTTTACCAATACCTGTTCCTCTATACTCCTCATCTATCCATATCATATTCATAAATGGTGTGTTGTCCCAAAAAAATCCGTATCTCATCCAACCTATTTCTTGATTAGATTCTCTGATTATTAGAATTTCATTCTCTTTTATTTTTGGTCTTATAAGTGTCTTATGTATGTGTTTGTCTCTTAACGAGATATACTCATAATCTGATTCAATCGCAAAATCAATCTTCATTGTAGCTCCTCCCATTTCACTCTTTTTCATTGAATATCTTCCTGGCTAACACTTAGCACTATTTTCTGATAACACTCGGCTTTCCTGATGTTCAAGCAACTTAAGGTGACCATTGGGATTGGTCGTCCGAATTAGCTGGTTGAGTGTATCGCCTGAATTGACTTCTCTAAAATCCCCTTGGCGACCAAGGGCGAATCCCCCTAGTGGGAATGCTTTATTAAGTGATGTCGGGGACATCCTCGATTTACTAAAAAAATGTTTTCATGATCTTACTTCCTTTAAAAATCTTGTTATTATCGGTAGGTCGGGAGGACTTATTTGATTTGGTATCTTGTTTAAATCAAAAAATCGTATATCTTGTACTTCATCTCCATCGCCTCTAATTATTCCACTGTATTCTTTACATAAATAAGCTGCCACTACGTTATATACTTCATCTCCATGCGGATATCGATAATAAAGTTCTGGGCCTGAAAATATATCAAGTAATTCTAACTCTTCAGCTTCTAAGCCTACCTCTTCAAAAAGTTCCCGGCTTGCAACCTCCTTCATATCCTCACCAGGCTCCATTGAACCTCCTGGTAATCCCCATAGACCATTGTCAGTTCTTTGTTGCAATAATAATCGTCCCTCATCATCTATAAGAATCACACATGCTCCTGCCATAATTATAGGTCGAGTACCTACTAACTCTCTTAATTCTCTTATGTAATTCAATATCTTCACGCCCCTTTGAGATTCCTCCAACAGACCAAGGCTCCGTTAGGAGCCACGACTTGAATATGATGTTATACGACGGATTCACTTCTTGAATCTGCCCTCACTATTGATTATCTCCAGGTAAATATTCAATTAAATCAGATAATTTACAGTTAAATGTATCGCAAAGCTTGAATAAAGTCTCCAGCTTTGTTGTTTCAATATTCGTTTCCCTATATAGCTTATTAATTGAATTCCGACTCAATCCCGATTTCGCCATCAATTCTGTTATATCATCTATTCGATGTTCTGCCATGAGTTCCCTTATATTACACTTGATTACGGTCATCTTTTCCCCTCCATAATTCTATCTTATCTCCCATATCAGTAATCATCAACGAAAAGCAAAGATTTAACTCTACAAAGTCAAATATTCACCTTGTAATTAACTTTACAAAGTTATATAATAACTCTATAAAGTTAATTGGAGGAGGAACAACATATGATTAATGCATTAGAATCATTGACAGATCCACTTATAAGAATACGTTTAGAATTAGTCTTTGCTGAGCTTCTGGAGTACCATACGGAGTACAATCAGCTTTCTTCGGAGACAGATCGATACTTTAGAACGCTTCGTGAAGCGTTACCCGATCAACTTCAACATACGGTTTTTCTGTACGAAGATGCTCAAATTTCTCTCCAATCCATCTTAGAAAGAAGCATCTACATACAAGGTTTCAAAGACGCTCTACAACTCTTTAGTGAATTGAAAAATTCTAACATCTAGAGGATCATATGATCCTCTTTTCTATTGTTTGATTCTGTCGTATAACGTCTTTTATTTGAAGTTCCTTCCTCTTCAAATCACAACCAAAATCACTATTTAATCTTCTCAGTAATGTTTAGTCCTATTTCTCTAAAATAATTTATTAGTTCTTCTGATTCTTGTTTAAGTCCAGAGTAACTAACAGTAGAACCTTCATGGGTTGTATAAGTAAAACTAAATCCCTTAAAACCACCTCTTGGGCCTACATACTTAATTTATCTTTCGCACTTCTATATTCTTCTAGTCTCTTCTTCTTAAGGTCTTCGGCTTTTTTTAAATATTCCTCATCGATAATTTCAAGTGAAGACCAAAGCACATCCAAAGATCCAATACCTGGGAAATGGACACCAGTAAAGTTATCATTTCCACGTGACCACATACCGAATCTGCCTATGGTATATCCTTCTGATCCCATAACCAGCCCTTTCAGGTACTTAGTTAAATCTGTATTAAGTTTAACTTTGATTTTTTCCTCCATCTTTGCAACAACTCCTTTGAGTTATTAAATAATGTTGTTGGTAGGGAATGTCATATAACGTTTCTGTATTCATAAACCCCGCTAGGGGTTGTCTGCTGAAATTCCTCCTCGAAATCCATCCAGCAGACCAAGGCTCCAACGGAGCCGCCACTTGAATATTATGTTATACGACGGAATCACTTCTAGAATCTGCTTTCGGCATTGGACAAGGCACATAGTACGGGTGGCTCTGCCACTTAGCTGGTTAAATGTGTCCGGTGAATCCGCTCCTCCCAATGCTTCCGGACCAAGGGTCGGGTTTGTCCCGGCCAGCTGCGTTGAATGCGATGTTAGATGATGTCACTCACTTCTTCGAGTTACATTCAAGGTAATTATTATTCTTGTTTCCATTTATGTGTTTCGAGTAGTTTTCCAGTTTCATAATAATACTTTATTACTTCAAGCATAGGAATTAATTGTATACAAATGTTATCACAATAATTGCCTAACTGACCACCAGCAACCAGAAGAATTTCTCTGTTTCCCTGTTTATCGTTCATAAGAGTATATATATTACCATCAATTGTAATAGACACTATGAAATATTCCGGTCCGCCGTCCAACTAATGCTGAATCTGTGTCTGATACCTCAAAAAAACTAATGTAAATTTATCTCCGTCGAGTTTTCTTAAAAAACTTAAAGTGTCTGCCCATGTAGGATTCATAACAATTTCTTCATTGAATGTGGTCCCATTCCATTCATCAATACTAATAGATTTTAGCATTTTTTCTTTTCATCCTTTATAGATGGTTTTATTTATTTGGGTGCTTTCATCTATCGTTTCCGTATCTATGACGTGACCTGACCTTAGATAGCTCTTATCTTAGGTCAGGTCGTATGTTATCTGAATATGCTTCTGTGCTTGACACCTAATAATCAAGGGGCAAAATCCCCGCAGCTTAGATGCATTGTTATATGTTTTCGGCGACATTTTCGATTTTACTTCACTTATTCTTTTTCAAAATTCACTTACGTAATTCTAATGTTTTCAAGTCAATAATAAAATTTTGTTGTTTAAGAATATCCAATCCGAGGAGTCCTTTATGATCTTTAGGCAGTATGCCTACATCTATTTCTATATTTTGAATGCTATTTGTACCTATTTCAATCCTGTCCATAATTTTTGTGTAGAAAGGAATACTTCCTCCGATCCCATATGCTTCATATATTGAATCCCCTGTTTCGTAAGTCACACCGATTTCCTCTAAAATATCAGGACTAATTATAGTATGTGAAGATCCTGTATCTATAATTACATCATCTATTCTCAATACTCTTCCTCTAAATGTAATGGTAAGTGACGTTGTAATTAACTGACCATCATAGTTAATTTTCATTAGTATTACGTCTTACTCTCATTAATGGATCTCTGCGGAGGTGAATCACAAAGTCTTGATTTGATGTATGGTACACCATATTTCCAGGCTTTACTTGAAAAAACTCTTTATTCGCATCTTGTTCTGATATTGTGCGAATCGGCGCAACGTCATCTACTATTTTTTTGTTATCTTCCTCATGATAATTAATTATAGAAACCAGCACAAATTGGTCAGGAAACAGTTCTCTAACTTCTTGCCATTTCATGTGTTCTACCTCCTACAAATTCGTCCCAATTCTTCTTTTTATCATTTTAACATATGCCGCTGACATCATATAACGTTTGTGTATTCATGACGTCCGACGAAGTCGGATGTGTCCGGATCCTACCGGACCGAGGGCGTATGCCCGATGCGTGAATATTATGTTATGTGAAGGAAATGGCCTCTTGATATACCCACAATCATTCTGTTCTATTTATCAGATTTTCAATAAATCCTTCTTTATTAATAGAAGGATGACGTATAGCAGCATTTACTGTTATTTCTATCAATTTTGCTTTGTCATAAGTTTCAAGTAAATGGGGATAGTTTTGAGTTAAGTATTGTAGCAAATGCGCCAAAGTTAAAAAATAAGTGTTGCTTGCCATGTCAAGAATTTTCAATTCATCTTCAATATTTGATTTTGATAAATCCATCTTAAATACAACACTCGAGGAGTATTCTTCTAAAATCTGTGTTCGATAAACCTCTAACGAAGTTGGATCTGAATGCTCATACTTACTGGCTTGTCTGTACAAAGATATATAAATGCCAAATTGCAATTTATCTTCTCTCGCTAAACTCGCTACAGTAATTGGCGATAAGGTTCTCGTATTATTTAGATCATATCCATTTCTTCTTAATTCTCTTTTTATATTGTTTAATTTATTGATCCTATCTGGAAATTCACTATCTCTGTACCATCCCTTATCAATAGCTTTTTTCAGATCTTTCAAAAACTTATAATCAGATTTAAGCGGTTGCATTATGAATTCTTTGTATCTTGATTTTGAACTATCATCATGACATAAGTATTCAATCAACATATAATTATTAATTTGTGACCTCAGAAGTATATAAGATTCTTCTGTATAGTTATTCTCTAGTAAGACCAGTAATCCATTAAGCAGATTTGTTTGCTTAGCGTATAATAATATAATATCACGTACATTTTCATAATCTTCTTGGATAATCATTGGACTTTCTTCCTTGAGAAAATGAGTGCTCACTTCCTCAATAAATCTTTTAATAAATGAGAGTTTTTCTTCTTTCTCCATAGTATCACCTCAAATTAATATATCTTTTCATTTCTTTCACATAACGTTGTTGTATTCACGACGCCCCACCACCTTAAAGGAACGAAGTGACTGGCCGCAACGCGGTTGGGTGGTGGGGGTGTGTTCGCCTGAATCCACTTTCAGCTTTGCCTCATCGGGCGAACCGAGGGCCGAAGGGCCCGAAGCGTGAATATTTTGTTATCTGAAGGATCGGTCTGCTTGAACTACTATCAATAACTATTCAACCTTTACTTCAGCAATAAAGAAATTCTCTCCAGGTATTGAATCTCCAGCCATTCTTCTTATCATTGACAATTGACCAACATGTGTCATTGCATCTGATAATGGCCCTTGAATCAGTTTTTCGATAATTCTATCTTTGTTTGGTATTCCATTTGATTTCATTAAATTGTCTAAGTTATGCAGCTCATTAAAAAATGTCTGTACTTCGTCATTCCAGTTTCCTGATTCTTTCTTAAGTTGTACTTGGTTATCAAAAACGGATTGGGCATATCTTATGACATCAGACATGTGTGCCAAAATTTCAATTGGAGTTCTTACACCGTTACCGAGCTCATAATTCGGGTAATTACTTGGAGCATTTAGAATTGCTTTTGAACATCGATACTTGAGAGACGAGAGGTAATGTCTTAAAAAGTAAATTTCATCCATTTTTATTATCCCCTTTTCTAATTCTTCTCTTTTTAAAGGTCTACCGATCTTTCATATAACGTTTCTGTATCTACGAACCCGAGAAGCTTAAGAGCGCAAAGCGACCGGATCCGATGGATAGCCTCGCAGGGTTGTTCGCTGAGTCTTCTTCTATGCCTACCACTTCTGGCGAACCAAGGGCAACGCCCGTAGCGTAGATACAATGTTAGCTGGAGTTCAGACTTCCTGATTAACTTTCAAGAATACTCTTTTTAAGAATAGATTTTAAAGTGTTTGAGTTATATTTCTTTTTTTTAAATTGCTTCTTTGATCCAAAAAAATCGAAATTCCCACTAGATATCTCCGTTAATCTGCTACATTCATAAATTGCTTTATCATCTTCATTCAGTAAATTATAATAGTGGTCAATGTAAGCACATACCCTATCTTGATTATCCTTCATTAAGGTAATATTCAAACTTGGGTAATTAACGGTATAGAACTCTAGTGATTTATCCTCGTCATCATCAAAGATGAAAATATTAAATGCACTTGAATCAATATGAAAATCTCGTTCAATAAACATCTCCATTCTATTCTGCTCTAAGAACACCTGAAACTCGTTATCATTCTTGACCTCATCAATTAATTCATTCAAATCTTTAAACTCTTCTCCGAAATAACCAGACCAATAACTGTGCTCCTGATACCTAGCCAATTCTAAAGTTTCCTTAATCTTTGTAATTAGTTCATCTAAATTTAAATATTCAGTTCTGTCACTCATGAAAGTAGGAAATAAATTCTCAATAATAAATTCTATAGTATTATTTATTGTTCCAATGATTTCATGAAAATCAATTTCTCTATATATACCAAAATGTGTTACTTTATTTCTAATCCGCCCCATTGCATCAAGAGATAACCGATCGCTATCCTTAATTCCTATAAAGCTACTTACTCTGTTTATCGCTTCTTTGTACGAAATAGTTTTAATATGAATATCTCTTGAATTTACAAGCTCATTTAATGCTCTTTTATGATTAATTTGTTCATGAATTCTTATAACTTCTAATAGATTTGGATTTGAAAGTTCCTCATAAATTAATAGTTCATTTTTTTTGACAAATAATACTTTAAAAAGATTTCCGCTGCATTTTGAAAGCAAATAACTGATAATTTTAAATATCTAAATCCATTACTTTCAAATAAATTATCTGATTGTAGGTATTTATTATAAAATTCGTTGCCACTAGCAAAAGAATCGATACCATTATCATACAAATTAAATTTCATGTTTATCTCCTTTTTTTCGAAATTTCAGCTAACGTTTGGCATTCCTGACGTTCAAGCAGCTTAAGTGACCGAAGGGAACGGGTCGTCAGACTTAGCTGGTTGAATGTGTCGCCTGATTCCACTTCTCAGAGAATCTTCTAGGCGACCGAGGAGCGTCAGCGACGAAGCTGGAATGCATTGTTAGAAGATGTGGCCGTCCTCCTCGAATTACATCCTAAATGCTCTCCCAGACTTTATAGCAAACGCATAATCTTTTCGTCCGTTATCTTCAGCAATTGAACTAGCTTTATCCCAATCATAGTGAATCATTACATGTTCAAAACTCCACTTTTTTGTCGCAGCAGTCTTGTAGGCAATGACATATTCAGCATAAGGTGAGTTTGATTCCATCACATGTGGATATGGCAATTCATCATCATAGGCAGGCAAACCTACACTACCAGCATTTATAATTAACTTACCATTCGATAAATAAGCCGTTCTAAACACGTGACTGTGTCCACAAAATATATAGTTCTGCGGAACTTTCTCAAGTTCCATTGAGAGATGATCGAGACTCTTATATCTAACACCATCTTCATCTACTTCTTCTAACAAATACTGGTCATTTAAAAATGGGGTTCCATGACAAAACAAAAGGTCTTCAATTACCCATGTCTTTTTAAACGAACTAATCCAGTTCTTGATCTCATTATTTAGTAATGGTTTTACAAATTTATAGGTAGCTAAATTACTTTCTTCTTTTAAAAGAATTTCGTCACAATTCCCCATAATATTTATTATATTTTTGTTGTCCAATAATTGTTTAGCGGTACCTAATGGATCAATGGGACCGAACAAACTATCTCCTAAATTCACTATTAATTGAATGTCCCGTACTGAAATATCCTTTAGTACAGCTTCTAATGCAAAACTATTACTATGAATATCTGAAATAATTGCGATTGACTCATGCATAAGTTCTCTCCTAACTAATTTTTAACGGCCATTTCTTCTAACGTTCCTGTATTCATGAACCCCGAAGGGGTTGTCTACTGAAATGCTTCCCTGAAATCCTTCTCGCAGACCAAGGCTCCAAAGGAGCCGCTGCTTGAATATTATGTTATACGATGGAATCACTTCTTCGGTTAACCAACATTCATTCTTGATTCTAATCTGTCATTGTTCTGCTATATGTTCCAATAAATCTCCTGGCTGACAACCTAAAGCCGCACATAATTTATCAATCACTTCTAACGACACATATTCGTTCGTATTGAGTTTCGCCATTGTAGCAGACGAGATACCTGTCATTTTCAATAAATCCTGCTTCTTAATCTCCCTGTCGATCAATAATTTTTGAAAAGGTTTATAACTAATCATCTGATATTCCTTTCATACATCAAGTGAATTTTTCTTTAATTATATGAAAGTATATTTTCTTTATCAAAAACATCTTCAACATGTATTGACTTAATTATTTGATATGATAAAATTATGTTTAATAAGTTGAACTTTTATTCATAAAATCAAATACATTGGATGGTGTTCAAAATGCATAATTCTTTAGAAGTCTTACTTGATTCACTGATTCATACTCGAATTGAATCTTTATATGGCGAGCTTATCAAAAACAACTCCAGCTACAACCAGTTCTCATCCGAACGGAATCTCTACTTCAAGCAGTTACATGAAGGAGTACCGGAGAATATACAGAAGACCCTATTCCTTTACGATGATGCTGAGCTTTCTGTTCAAGCTATTTTAGAACGTGAAATTTATTTGCAAGGTTTTAAGGACGCTCTTCACCTGCATAACGAATTACATATATCTTTAGATTGAGAGCCTTCTGGCTCTTTTTCATTTTGATTCTATTGTATAACGTT
This sequence comes from Paenibacillus sp. BJ-4, assembly GCF_020404765.1. Classification (GTDB taxonomy): domain Bacteria; phylum Bacillota; class Bacilli; order Paenibacillales; family Paenibacillaceae; genus Paenibacillus. The sequence continues at coordinate 50,831 of NZ_JAIVEM010000149.1, read as the reverse complement.
GTTGTATTCACGAAACGCCCCTGCCTTAGATGGCTCTTATCTTAGGCTGGGGCGTTTGTTGTCTGAGCTTCTTCCATGATTATACATCTGGCAACCGAGGGGCGGTAGCCCCGATGCGTGAATACGTTGTTATAGGATGTAAGCATCTTCTTCGAAAAACTATTGGAAGCTTGTTGTTCCTTATCGAATCTCCTTCTTTCGCCACAGGGTAGGAACCTTCTCTTGAGGGTAAAAATATGCCTTTTCCATATCGTTGTTTTAACTTTTTTTAAGGTTTCCTCCTCCTCCGGCATAAGCCCTTTGGTAATGCTTTTTTTCTACTTCCATAAAAAATTCATTGAATTCTTCGACTAAATCAGCGCTCTTTGTCATACGACCGACACCTATCCTATTTTAGTAAAATCAGACTATCACCCTGCTCTATTTGTCTATACCATTCATAAAAACCGCAATACACTATATCAACCTTAGAAAAGGAGTGATTTAGTTGGCAAACAGTGATGTACGTCTTGCACTTTGGTCTGGTACCAATTTTTCTGGTCGTCGGATCCTCTTCAGACGTGGAGGGGTTGCGGTTCGTGATCTTGGAGCGTTTCGGTTTGACAATGCGCTTTCAAGCTTTCGACTCAGAAATGTTGTGCAAAGCACTCAAGTAACACTTGTACTGTTTTCGGGAATTAACTTTCAGGGGTCATTCCGGGTGTTCCGTGGCAGTCAAAATGTGGCTAACTTGGGTAATTTCAATTTCAACAACGTCACATCTTCGTTAATCTTGGTAGGCCGCAATCTTACTAGCACGGAAATATCTCAAATTCAAAGCACTGGAAGACCGCCTCGAGACATTCTTATTATAAGACAATAGCACTAAATAATATGGCCTTTTGGGATAGGAAAACGACAGTCTACTATACCAGCGGCAATCTAGGGCTTATTTATCGTCCAAGGCTTACGATTTTATTGAACGCAACAAAGGCTCAGGGTTGCTTATTCTACGCCCTGAGTCTTTTTTCAAATTGAATTTGGTTATTTTTTAACCATCTTTCTCTAACTGCTGAGTAAAAGTAGTTTTACCAGAGCCCGCTACGCCACACATCATTACCACCAATGAAACAGTTGGATCTTTCTAAAGAATCGTATCTTTTTTTCAGAGTTCTCATACATCAGTATTCTCCTTTCATCTTTGGTTTAGCTATGTTTATATTTTTGTTTTGCGCTGATTTCCTATAACGTTCCCGTATTCACGACTCAGCGTATGCTGAGTGTTCGGCGAATGCCGGACCCAGGACGAATGTCCGCAGCGTGAATATTCTGTTATCTGTAGTTGATATCTTCCTGAATTACTTCCTACTTTATGATTCATTAATAATCTCTATTAGTTCTTTACTACCTATTCCTGAGTAATTTTGGAAAACTGTTTTTATAAGATTCAATTCGCTCTTATAAATTTTTATAATCTTTGGCTTAGGCACGCCCGAATCAATTTTTTGCTGAATTTTGTTAGGAATATATGCAGCAAGATCAGCTAGTGAACTATAAAGTAAAGCAGCTTTTGAATGAAAATGTGGATGCTTGCATATAGAAATATACTTGTCCGGAAATTTCTCATACAATTGTTCAATTCCAGAATATAGTTTTCTGAAAGTAATATCAGCAACATTTTTTATCTTTCCATCTAAAGAGTACTCTTGTTCAAAAGATATATGATAAATATTATTCTGAGTATTTGGAATAGTTATTACTCTCTCGAAATTGTTCCAAAATAAAGTAAAGTATATCTCTTCATTACTCATCTCCCCCTCATTTAATTCGATCAGTAATTCTTCTCTACTTTTCCCAATAAATAAAGCGGCTTTAGGTATCTGATTTACAATTTCAGTGTACCCAATAATAAATTCATCTCTTCTGTTTTTGAGTTGTTTGGAACCATAAATATCAGTAAAGTGAATTTTCTCAATTCCAAATTGTAACACTAAATCCTCAAGCTTTTTTTCAAGTCCATTCAAAAAGTTAATGTCCAAAAAAGGGATCATAACTAAGCAAACCCCATAATTTCCTTTGAACTCTGACTCATCGGATAAAATTGTACACAAATCTCCGTCAGGATTTACTACTGGCTTTATATAATCATTAGAATGATGCCCTGTGACTTTATACAATTGTTTAGAAAGATCTGTGGAGTCATCCGGTTTCTCATCATCATTTGTAAATCTATAATATTTAAAGTTATGCATTTTAAAAATTCTCCTTTATCAATTACAGATAACGTCTTATTTACGAACTTCCGAAAGAATGCTCTCTTCGTCATATTCACGAACTTCGTGAATCCTGCACTTTTCTCCTTATTCCCACACTTTCTGCGCTTCAATCCTCCAGCCCACCTATCCGATCATAAAGGACTTTGAATCCGCCCAATGTCCCGCTTGCTCACGTGTGTATACCGCTCCGTCGTTCGCACACTCTGATGCCCCAGCAGTTCCTGAATATAGCGAAGATCGATCCCATTCTCCAGCAAGTGGGTCGCAAAAGAATGCCTTAGCGAATGGATACTCACCTGTTTGCGAATGCCCGCTTCAGCCAGCGCTTTTTCAAACACTTTCTGCGCTGAACGTTCCGTCAGGTGGCGGCCTTCCCTCTGCCCTGGAAACAGCCAGTCTTCCGGCTGCTCCGCCCCTATGTACTGCTCGACCACCGCAAAAGCCGCTTCGGAGAGCAGCGTTTGCCGATCCTTTCTACCCTTTCCCTGACGGACTTTCAGCACTTTCCGTTCCCGGTCGCAGTCCTCGGGACGCAACCTCACCACTTCGCTTACTCGCAGCCCGGATGTATACGTCAGGTACAGAATAGCCCGATGCTTCGGATTTTTCACTACTTTCAACAGACGCATGACCTCATTCAGGGACAGCACATCCGGCAGTTTACTTTCTTTTTTTGGACGAACATAAGCGGCGGATTTTGGCTGCTTTAGCACATGGCGAAAGTAAAATTTCAGCGCGCTGATCGCTTGGTTAACATAAGCGTGCGAAAGGCCTTTTTCGAGCAGCGCCAGCGCATATTTTTGCACCGCCGCATCATTTATACTTGCTTCGGTCCCTTGCAAATCGGCGAAAAAGCGTTCCGTTTGCGATATGTAAGCTTTAATTGTCTTGCTGCTGTATCCCCTTGCCACCAATGCATCGCGCAATTCTTTCCGCTGATCCGGATTCCATTCATCACGTTCCGAAGGAGATAGAACCACATTGGCCTGCGCGCCCCGCCGATCCAGCCATTCTCGGATGTACGGCAGCTCTTTATTCAGGCGCTCGTCCCATTCGAACTCGCAGCTCCGATACGCTTCCAACAGGCTTTCTACAGCCACGATGCTGTACGGAATCGTCCAGATTTTTTCGTCTGGAACCCATTTTCTGCCCGGTATGGACCGAATCCCTTCTCGCTCCTTGACTCCGTATCGCTCCAACCGTACGCCAATCGTTTTTTCATCCCGATAAAGTAGGTTAATCTTCATCTCGTTGCCTCCTTAGTATATCAGTCGTTCAAAAAATTGGAAATCCAATTTTGCACAAAAAAGGGCCTTAAGATGGAGATTCATCTTAAGGCCCGATTCTTTCGGAGCAAATTGTTGAACCGTTAAGTCCAATTTTCATTATCATAGAATGCCTTGCCTTTACTTGTCCAGTTCCTCCGTCACATCATCCCATAGCACCGCACCACCTTTCCAACAGATAACCCGGCTTCAGGTTCAGTAGGTATCCTTTTGGAACTCCCTCTTCGCATCGTCAGCCGCCTCGGGCGTCGTTTAAATTGCTGTTAAAATAGGATACGAAAAGGTAAAAAGCCCGCGCTGGACGCGAGCTTTGCTGTAATACCAAAATCATGGCTATTCATGTTCCTCGACCTTAAACTGTCTTAATTCGTCTTGAAGCTTATTGGACAAATGGCTTAATTGTTTGGATAGTTCAGCAACCTGTTCGAAACTCTCCAATTGTTCTTGCGTGCTGGCGCTGACCTCTTCGGTTGAAGCTGAATTTTCTTCGGTGGTGGAAGAGATGATCTCCAGTGCCTGCAAAATCTCATCTTTATGCTTGTGGACTTTGGAGGTGTTCGTGCTGATCTGGATCATTCGCAATTTCAAATCTTCCAAATCCTTATTAATGCTAAAGAATACTTGCTTCGTGTCCTCCACCGATCTCGCATTTTCTTCTGCAATTTTCAGACCGTGAGCTGTATGCTCCACCGATACGCTGGTTTTTTCTTCAATCACACGTACCTTCTTATAGATTTCCTGTGTCGCCAGTGCAGTCTGCTCCGCCAGCTTGCGAACCTCCCCGGCAACAACGGCAAACCCTTTGCCCTGTTCTCCTGCACGCGCAGCTTCAATGGAAGCATTGAGCGCCAGCAGGTTAGTCTGCGTTGCAATTTGATTGACCGTGTCCACGATACTCGAAATCTCATGACGGCTCATATCAATATCCTGAATAATAGATGACATCGCTTGTGTGGAATTATGATTTTCTTCCGCCCATCTGGATAACTGGTCTACTACAGCAAGCCCCTGTCCGCTTTGCTCAGCAGAGATTTGTACCATCGTTTCGATGGCTTTGGCATCATTGGCAATTTCGTCAATTTGGCCGGATAATGCTCCGGTTTTTTGTAAAATGTTATCCGTTTCGATGGATTGGTAGTTCGTTGCATTGGCAATTTCATTAATTGCTGTCGCAGTATCGTTCATCGTGATCGCGGTTCTGGAAGAAATGGATTGCAAATCATGAGAAGACTGATTCAAGACTTGAGCTGAGCCGCCTACCATTTGGAGCATTCCTTGAATTTTTTGAACCATATTGTGAATTCCTTGAGAAATTTGCCCGATTTCGTTATTGGAATGTGTATCAAACTGAACGGTTAAATCTCCATTTTCAATCAGCTTGATTTTTGCGAGCAGCTTCGGTATCGATCTCAACAGATAACGGAGCGTTATATAACAAATCACAACCAGCAGGATTGTGGCTGCGGCAAAACCGCCAATAGTAAGCCAAGTAAAGGTTTTTAATTCTGTGAGCACCTCTTCTTCAGAAATAGTTAAGCCTACAGACCACCCCGTATCTTTACTGGTTGCATACCCGATATAACGACGTTCCCCATTATCATTAATGAGCTGTACTCCGGACTCGCCGGCAATCATTTTCTTTCCGATCTCCCCAAGATCACCTGTGCTTTCGTTAATCTTTTCTTTCAGCACTTTATTTTGATCGGGGTGATACAAAATATCACCTGTTTTGGATGCAAGAATCGAATAACCTGTGCTTCCAAGCGAATAGCTTTGCATAACGGCAGGAATGTCTTTGAAAGCAATATCGACAGCAGCAAATCCGATTAATTGATTACTGCTATCTTTAATCGGATAGAAAATGCCCATGAGCACATTACCCGAATTGACGTCCTTATAGGGTTCAGAGTAGTATAAACCGTCTGCTTCAACAGCTGGCTTGAAGTATGGGCGTGTATGGATATCGAAATCCGGTTTAGAAGCAACACCATCATTCTGTAGAAAGAAGCCTTTACCAGATATTCCTGCAATCCAGGCGTCGGCAAAAGATGGCTCTGCCTTGACAATGGCTGCCAGAGTCGCTACTGTTTCCGCAGCGTAAGAAGAAGTTTTCACCATTTCTGCCGATGGGGTGGTTTCTAAATATTGCTTAAAAAGGTTGTTCGTTGACATTTGTTTGACAAGCGATCCCTTTTCCTTGAATAACGCATCAAATTGACTGACGATGGCCTGCGTCTTGGTCTGGAGCATGGCCTCTTGCTGCTTGACAAGTATGCTTTGCGTGCTTGCAAACATAAACGTCCCCAAGGTTGCAAAGACGACAACGATAATGACTAACAAGACCATGGCCAATGTGTTGGCGATGCTGGATGATCTGGATACGCGCTTCTTAATATTTTGTGACATGCTGCCATCTCCCCGAGGAATATTGAGCGAAAAGCTCTTAGATAATATGTCGGAAGTTTGCAGTTGTTTTAATAGGTTTTTAGTATACACAATTTAAAGTTTTGCTATCTTCGTCTTATTGCCATTGCTCCAGGTGTATCCGCTGCCCTTATGTGATTAGCTATGGGGAGAATCAGGTGGCGACTCGCGTGGAGTGAGCTAGAGAATACAGGGAAAAGCCCGCGAGAGACGCGGGCTTTTAGTGCTGCAGTTTTAGAGGCTACGCCAATTATAAACCGGACGCAATATCGGCCGAGCTCATTTCATAATCGCCGTAATAACATGATCAACCAGCGCTTTTGACGAGATAGGACCGCCAAACGTCCATGTCTTGCTATCCAATGCATAGGTGTGTTTTTCTTTGACAAAATTCAGGCCGTTCCAGACCGAATTATTTTTCAGCGCTGCACCGAAAACATCATCGTCCGGCTGTACAATATAGATAAAGTTGCTGTCCTGAACGGCAGATAGAGCTTCAATGCCTACAGTTGAAAAACCATACGCTTCAAGCTTGGCTGGCTTCCAATCGTTAATCAGCCCGATCTTCGCCAGTGTTCCAGCAACGACCGAATTATCCGAAAACATGCGCAGGCTGGCCGCATTTTGATAAGTGAACGCCTGTGTCAGAATGTAGTGGAAATCCGCTTTACCAGCAGCGGCGAGCTTTTCTTTGGCATCCACATAATGCTGATCCAGCTCCCTCAGCACCTGCTTTGCTTTGTCTTCTTTTCCAAGAGCGACCGCGATGTTGTTGAAAATCTCTACCATTTTGTCATAATCGTAGCCCTTGCCGTTATTCAGACTATATTCGACTGTCGGTGCAATGGCTTTTAGTTGATCATAGATCGCTGCATTTCCATCAACATTGGAAATAATCAGGTCCGGCTTCAATGCAGCAATCGCCTCCAGATTGGGCTCGTCGCGTGTTCCAACATCGGTCACGCTGCTATCCAGAGCCGCCTCTGAAGATACATACTGCTTGTATCCGGCATTATCCGCATTACCAATCGGCTGAACGCCCAGCGCAACCATATCCTCCGTAAATGTCCATTCCAGCACTACGACACGCTTTGCTGGTCTGTCTAGTGTGATCTCGCCACGATTATGCTTAACCTTCACAGGACCAACCGCAGCTTCATTCGGTGTGCTGCCCGAAGTAGCCGTCTGGCTTTCCGATGTATTGCTGGCAGCTCCGCAGCCTGCCAGAACAAGCGAAAAAATCAGCAACATTACAATCCCGCTCAAACCTTTTTTCATAGAACATATTCTCCTCGTGTATGTACATTTTATAGATAATGATAATCATTATCGTTTTTTGGATTGTGACGGAGAAATGTAATTTTGTCAATGATAAAAGGTTATGTCGAGCGTTCTCCCTTTCATGGAGTTTATGCAAGACAAATAGCTGGGGGATTGGATTTCTTACCCCGTAGCCGTTGAGAGCCAATGAAGGCAAAGAGCCTAAGCTGAACACGGCTTGTTACTTTAAATGGCTGCCGAGACATTCTCGGCAGCCTGAGTTTCCCCTAAATGCGCTCTTGCTACGTTGAAAATACACATAAAGGCGTATTTATCAATCTTCCTATTTTATAGTCAATTTGGAAACAGTGCTGTCATACTTTATCAAAGCTTCCTTGAGCAAGTTTAGCACATGTACTACGTTATATCCTTTTCCCGTTCCTAGAGGTTTAAGCAACACCATGTTTAGATAATCAAATTTTTTATTTGGGTTCAGCTGGTTATTAAAATGGTGGCGGTGTGCTACAAATATTTGATTCAGCCCTTCCTCAGGAGCTGTCTCTAACAGCTGATCCAGCTCTCTCTGCACCAGACGTGGCTCAATTTGAACGTTTTGCTGGCTAAAAGCAATTTCTGCCGTTTGTCTCGCTCGGTTAATCGGACTCGCGCTGACTGGAAGCTGTATCGGGATTTTTCTTGCCGTAAGCAGTTCACCCAGCCTCCAAGCCTGTTCCCGGCCGAGTGCACTTAACATGACATCATCATCAACTGTATTCTCAGGCTGTGCATGTCGAAAATAGAGATTGTATCCTCCTTGGCGAAGCAGCATAAAGGGATCTGCCACAGGATCTTCGGAATGCAGCAATTTGTTTAGCGCCCAGCCCGTTTTGGACATACCTGGCTGTAGCGGCAATAAATCTTGCTGTTGCAGCAGCTTTTTCATTAAATCCCGACTGCTTTCCGCTGCTATGTTTCCTGTCGCCTCCGTTGATATCTCCACGATTGAGCTGCCAGCAACATTCCAAACCTCCGCACTTTCCTGTATACCGCTCCATTCCCCTTTATATTTACGGGCTGTGATCGGGCCGAACAAACTTGTTTTCGATAGCATTGTGGTAAAATTTAAATCACCCCATTGCTTCCGTAGCAGCGTCCGGTGCATGCTTCAGGAAAACGGCCTTCCAATCATCGGGATGATGGAGTGCGGATACATTTACTTTCACCTCGTATGAAAGGTTCAACGATTGATGTTCTCCACTCCAATCTACTTCCTTGTTCAACAAAGGATCATTCAGATCAAAGCCTGATTCTTCCATTTCTCTCATCGCTTGTTCTATATTTTTATTCTCGGTAAGTTCAATTCGCTTCTTGTAAGTGATTTCCCATTGATCTTTGCCCTGCTTGAGACGCCCGCGCAAAATCCAGCCTGCATGGTACAAATCCAACGCAGATGTATCCAAAAAGCGAATATCCAGTTGTTGATGTGCTGCCTGATCCAGATGTACAAGGTCAACACGCAATTCATGCTCATCTGACAGTACCTGATTACCGTCTAAGATAAATTTAATCTCATACTGCATTTCTGTTTGGCTCATAGCAGTGCCCCTTTTCGTTTATGACCAGCTACAAATAAAAATTTCAAATTTTTTCACTTACTATACTCGAACTGCCTCTTTTATTACTGGATAGAAGGTTCTTGCATTTTTCGCTCCATCTTGTGTTCGGAATACAGTGATATCAAGTTTTTCTCCATTAAGCTCAACCGGGATATGCTGCCTTCCGTCCAGAAATGCAACCGTACCAAGGGCGAGTAAACCTTCCGCACTTGTGCCAACAAAGAAACCTCCAATATCTTTAAAAAGCTTGGTTTTCTCACCTGATTCCTTCTCTTCTTCCAAAGTATATTTAATGGTTATAACTTCAGCCAGTTTACTGGCTTCTATTTTATTTACTTCTACATGCTTGATGAATACTATGGAATCCTCTTTTTTCAATTGCACATAGGGACCATCGTTAATTAAATAATGATACCAAAAATGGTGCCCCCCCAATTTTCTTCTTCTGCTGCCTTGTTCACCTAAGAACACATGTTCAAAATAAGAGGTGCTTTTTCCTAGGATCAATTTGAACCAAAGTGCTTTTAGCACATCCATCCACTCTTCATCTGAACTGCCATCTGTAAGATGTCCGTTGGATTGGGCGTATTCTCGGGCAAGTTGCATCGGTTTAGTTCCAATTGCAAACTGTAGAAACTCATTGACTTCAGCCTGCTCCTCAGGGGTGATATCTTCTTTCTTACCTTTGAGCCATTCAAAGTTATCATGCAGTTTAATAAATAGATCGTAGGATTTTTGTTTATTTTGCGGAATGTGGGTTTCCTTAAATACGGAAATTTCATTTTTTTCACTTCCGGGGGTTGTAACTTGATCCGGGGTCGGGTCCATATCAACGATAACATAACCTTGTTCCGAATCCTTTTGATTATCACTCAATCCTTTGATCAAAGGAATTATACCGTTTTCCTTCATGTCTGCTTCCCAAATTTGTTGAAATATCATAATTTGTCCCTCCCAGGTGGATTTATTTTTGAACCTGTATCATCTTTTGTATGTATCGTTACATTTATGTATAAACTCTAATGGTTCAACAAACAAAGTATGTTAATCTATTAATTCATTTTGTAAACATTATTTAGGGAGATGGGACGATTGAATTGTCCTCTTGGGGTCTGTCTATGATTACACAACATAATTTGGAGGGAAAGGTTGCCTTTTTGTGCTTTTCGTTCAACAGCTTGCAAACAAGAAGTCGGAGAAAGCAGTGTAGCAGCGCCAAGATACGATAGAAGACTCCCTTACCTTCGCAACCGGATTAATAATTATGGTAAAATAATCTCATAGTAATACTCCCTGGAGGTTGCGATAACTATGAAAATCGTATTCTTTTAAGTCCGAGGTCCGCCGTCTCACTCCATACACTCCACCAGTTAAAATCAGGCTTAAAATTAGGAGGATGATATGGATATTGTGATTCAGGAGATCATGGTCGGAGATGAAATGAACTGTAAGGAAATAGATGACAGTTTTACTGTTGATTCTACCATCGTCCTGTCCCTGACAGGTCGACAAATCGGATTTACGGTGAAAGAAATTCCTGGCTATACGAAAAGCTATTCAGAAGAACAGTTTGAAGAAGCAGCGGACGAAGACTATTCAGAATACATCGATAGCCCGGATCAAATCGTGTACTTGGCCTGCGTCGAGAATCAAGTAGTAGGCCGTATCGTACTGAAACGAAACTGGAACAAATATGCTTATGTAGAAGACATAGCAGTTGACAAAAAATATAGAGGGCGGGGAGTAGGCCGTAAACTGATCGAACAAGCCAAGCGGTGGGCGAAAAACGGTGGAATGCCCGGAATCATGTTGGAGACGCAAAGCAATAACGTGAATGCATGCAAATTTTACGAAAGTTGTGGCTTTGGAATAGGCGGATTTGATCTTCACTTGTATCAGGGTATTCATAAACACAGTGATGAAATTGCGATTTTTTGGTATCTGATCTTTGAATAACTTCAGTAGGTCTAGCCGAGATGTTGTAAACACCCGCCAACAGGCTAAGTACATCAATTATGCTCCATTCAGGCCCGCGTCAACATCTGCGCGGGCCTGATGCATTCTCAATCCCTTTCCTACACACAGAATTCCGATAACTGGATTTAAATTCACTGCGTTAACCCAATTGCATCGTGGTAATGCAGGTATCGTCGTTCTCAAACGTGGAGACTTGGGATTTTGCAGTTTTTCCTTTATGCTCGACCGTAACGCTATAGGTTTTGTCACGCGGTAGCCATAGATCAATAAATCCATTGGACTGGGATTTTACTAAGGCTTTATTCATGACTGAATTCCCAGCGGAATCATGAATCGTTACATTGAACTCTTCATCCTTCATTTCGCCTTGACAACCGGTCAGGCTATGGGTTGCACAAGGGTGGGTCTGTTCCATATATGGTGCTATCGAAACAAAAAACTCGTTAGCAGGTAAATCGTAGGTCTTTGTTGTGGTAGCATCCTCCGATACGCTCAACTGACTGGATGTGATGGAAGCAGACTGGGCCGTTGCCTTTCTTGTACTGAAATCATGCACCAATTGCTTGATATTTGACACTCCCTGGTTGCCAGCTTCTTCTCTCTGGGCATTTCCTGCAATCAGATATGTCCCTATGGCGACCACAACTAACCCAGTAGCTATCCCAGTAGTTATTAAGGTTATTTTTTTCATCTTGAGTTCATCTCCTTGTCCCTTTTTTTATTATTATAAATGAGAGCACATCATGATAGGCAGGATGAACGCTTAATGTCACCATATGCTCACATTCATCTCTGGTACAGGTCAAAAATTGAGCAATAGGCGGTTTTCTCTCCCGAACCGATGATGCCCAGCGTCTCATTTCTACTCAGTTATTGGGGATTCATTTCACTCTATTTCTTGTAAAAAATCCTGCACTTCACATAACCACACCATGTGACCTCCATCCTTGCCCCAGTAATCCTTCGCAATGGTGTAGGGTGCCCCGAATTTCCGCAGCCATTTAGTCTGGGCTATTTTGAAGCCGCTATCCAGGCAAAAATGCGTAACTTCCATTTCCTTCAGCCTGGTCATCAAAGCTCGAATTAACGCCGAGCCTACCCCTTGTCCCTGATAAGCGGGCAGCACATATAAACTTCCCAATGTCCCCACATGCCCGAGTTCATCGTTGGTGCACTTTCCGATATCTTCACCGCAAGGGCCATAAGAGATCGTTCCAACGACGTTATGGTTATGTTTGGCCATCAGAAAAAACAAATCTGAATTCGAAGCTGACAAAGATACTCGCAGCAACTGTTTTTTGTGCTCAATCTCATGCTGCATATCGTCGATTAAGGCTTCCAGACCCTCCTGTTCAAATGCCGCAGTTATGGAACTTTCAAAAACGACATCTGCTGCCTTCAGATCCGAAGGAGCAGCGGGTTGAATACTGAACTGTTTTTTCATACTGTCAAAACTCCTAGAACTCATATTCATCCTTCATTTAGGCTCTTTTCGGCCTTCTTCCATAATGCCTCAGTAAGTTCATCAATCGTCTCTTTCATCGAAAGCTTTTCACGCCAATGGCCCGGAATTCCACTTTGCCCGTAATAAGCCCCGGCAATCTGCCCGTACACCGCTCCGGTTGTATCAGCATCATCCCCAAGGTTTACTGCCAGCAGTGCCCCATTTTCAAATGAAGTTGAATGATAAAATGCCCATAACGCAGCCTCGAGGGAACGAATGACATAACCGGTTCCCTGTATTTCGGGCGGCTCCTTATGGCGGTAAGATCCCTGGATGATTTCTTCAATTGCTGCCGAATAAGCTAGCTTGTCCCGCCGCCACTTTCGGCACACGTCGGCCGATAACATTGCTTCTTTGTCTGCCCCACGCAGAGCTTCTACAAGGATTGAAGCAAGCACAGCACAGGCCTCAACACTTTCCGCTGCTGCATGGGTGGTGCGTGAACTCATCTCGGCATACATCAGCGCCTCTTCCGGACGGTTCGCATAGGCCATAGCAACAGGTGCAAGCCTCATAATGGAGCCGTTTCCTGCGCTCATAGGGTCAACAGATCCGCTGTACGGATCTCCAGTGGCTTCGAACCGATGCAGCGCCCCTCTCGTCGCACCACCGATATCAAAGCACGTTCCTGTGCTGCTCATATATCCCATATAGTACCAATTGGTATATCGCCGCATTTGGTCTGCCGGATCAAATTCATCTTTACGCACCAGACTCTCGGCTAAACAGAGCGCCATGGACGTATCGTCCGTCCACTGTCCCGGCTTTAATCCAAACACACCGCCGCCCACGATATCCGTTACAGGTTCAAATGTACCTGGACTGCTGAATTCCACCGTAGTTCCCAAAGCATCTCCCGCGGCCAGCCCGACCAGACATCCAAAAAAACGATCCTTGATAAGTGCCATTCTGGTTCTACCTTCTTTACAATTGTGATAATTAACGTATATTTTCCATGTTACCAGGAAGGAGCATAATCATAAAACACAGTACATTCGAGCTAAAGGTCTTCATAAATATTCTTGCATCTACGAAAGGCTTATTGAAACATCGTATTGAAAATCATATTCATCATGACTGCCCATAATGAAATTGATTATTTTGTGAGTTTTCCATAGCCTACATTATAAATTAATCTCGCTGGACTTCTATATTATAATATCTTTAAAAGATGAAGACACATACGAAACCCAAAAATGAATTTATCGAGCACGTAGGCCCGTTGCTGCGTCATTTGCTGGGCGAAAACCAAACCGCGTATTTATTTGAATACCTATCCCTTTGTTAATAAAATACTTTTGTACAAGAGAGGTGGACCTTATATGATCTATGTCGCATTGCTGCGGGGCATTAATGTGGGCGGCAATAACAAGATTAATATGAAAAAGCTCAAGGAAACATTTAAGAAGGCTGGTATGAGCCATGTGACGACTTACATCAACTCAGGAAACATCATTTTTTCCAGTGAAGTTCAATCCAACGAGGAGTTGTCGCTCCAACTGGAGCAGGCGATTCTGGAGGATTTTAGCCTACCCATCCGGGTCATTGTCCGCAATATGACTGAAATCCAGACCATTATGGAGGCATTACCGGAGGAATGGTCTAATGATACACAGATGAAAAGTGATGTATTGTTTCTGTGGGATGAAATTAACGATATCTCTGTTCTGGAGAAGCTTCCTTTGAAGCCGGAAATAGGCAATGTAATGTATACGCCTGGGGCTATTCTGTTTTCTGTCAGCAAAGAAAATGTCACAAAAAGCGGGATGACGAAACTGGTTGGCACCAGTTTGTACAAGCATATGACAGTGCGGAATGTGAACACAACCCGGCAAATTTATAAGCTGATGCAGATGGCTGAGCAAGAAGAGTTACGGGATACGGACTCCTGACTGGAATACGAAAGCAATCCTAGTAGAGTATGCTCAAAAAGGGAGCCTTCTTACGGCTCCCCGACTGTTTTTCTTCGTCCTTCATTTAAATACCCATCACTGTATGGACCTCGTTAAATTTTAAAGCCTTCGACCAGTTCATTCAGTCGGGCAGCGCTTCCCTTCACCTGATCGGACTGCTGTGCCACTTCAAGAGACTTTTCCGCCGAAGAAACCATATTCTCAGCAATGTGTTGGGTAGAAACGGCGGATTGTTCACTGGCTGTTGCAATCTCATGGATCGCTCTCACCATGGTTTGGATCGTGCATTCACCTGCTTAGAGGTAGCGTTCAAATCATTAACTGTATTCGTATGCTCAACGACATCATTGTAATATTGTTCTGCGGTATCCTCCAGCAGCTGATAATCCTTGCCCACCTGGGCTTGCAGAAAGTGCAGCAATTCTTCAGCATTAGTTGTCAGATTGGCTACAGATTGTACAACCTCTTGCGTAACACTCTGGATTTGGTCTACCGCCTGCTTAGACCCATCTGCCAACTTGCGAATCTCGTTAGCCACAACCGCAAATCCCCGGCCTGACTCACCGGCACGAGCCGCTTCAATGGATGCATTTAGAGCCAGCAAATTGGTTTGCGCCGTTATTTCCAGAATAGACTGGGAGAGTATGCGAATTTGGTCTACCGCTTTGGCTTGTTCCAGCGCTTCCTTCATCTTTTCACTGGTCTTCCGGTAAATCTCTTTGGACGCTTTATTGGACTCACTAGCCTCATGCTTTAACGCTTCGGCCTTTAGGCTTGTATCATAGGCAGACTGCGCTCTTTCTTGAGTTTTAACCGAAATGTACTCTGCCGCCCGCTGCATTTCACCCGCAGAATGATTCATGTTTTCTGTATATGCCGAAGTCTCCTCCATCGCTGCAGACAGCTGTTCGACTGTAGCTGATACGTCTCTAATCCGCTCATTGAGATCTGTCATATTATGATTCGTCTGGTCACTTAGCTGATTAATTTGACGAGATTCATTGATAACTCCCGTAATAACCATCGAGGTTGAATCTGTCATTTGTTGATGGCACGTGCAATGACAGCGATTTCGTTATTCCCCTTGAGTAGAGTCGGATCCAGTGCTGCCGTTAAATTTCCCTGGGTAATCTCTTCACAGTATTTCGTAATGATGCTCATCCGAGAACGAATATTCCGAATGGCCGAAAAGGAGATCATACTAAGTACAGCCAGTACCAGGGCCAGAATCCCGATCAAAATAATCGTGCGCATTTTAATCTCATTTTGCGTATTTTGATATAAGTTGGCCGATTGCTCATTGTTGTAATCAGAAATATCAGTCAGTATCTTAACAATTGCCGTACTGGATGTATTAATCCGGCCTCTCTCTTCTTTGTCATACGTTCCGGTATTTTTTTTGACTGCCATGATCTGCTCAATATCCTGATAATATGTGTTTATACTGCCTCTTAGCTCCTCGTATAATTTCTGTTCCTGCGAGTCGAGATTTTTTTGGGAGAATTTACTTAACCCTGATGAAACACTGTCCTTCCCCTTCTGTACCTGCTTATATTGTTTATCTGTGAACTCGTCATTATCGAGTACTTTGGTATAGTTGGCCCGCATGTTATAAAAATCACTTTTTACTTCCAGAATATTCGTTTGGTGCTGAAAGCGATCCATATATAGAATACCTTGGCCCTCTTTGGCTTGATACATGCCGAAAACCCCTACCAACGATACAATGAGCAAACCCACTAAGCTGATCATAATCATGAAGACCATCGTTGTCGTGACCTTTAAATCTCTAAATCCTTTTACTTTTTTAGTGCTGTCTGATAGTTTTGTTCTCATCAAAACTCCTCCAGTCGTCTATGTATAATAGATCACGCTGCTCCCATAAACACTATCCCCCAAACCATAAGAATTAAGAGATTACATCGTGATGATATATATATCGGTAGAAAACGCTTAATTTTATAAGAGAAATAACATTACTGCTAAAATAAAGAATATTCATTCAATGATAGTGAGCTTGGAACAGACCAAATATGTCTATGAATTTAGGTACTCATGAGCTTGGAAAATTTGCTAAACTAGAAGAGAATAAACTCAGAATAATAGGAGAGAACGTATAGTGACAAACCTGCAAAATCAAAAACAAGTGTATATCATCCATGGCTATACTGCTTCACCATCTGATCATTGGTTTCCTTGGCTACAAGACAAGCTACAGGAAGATGGCGTTTCTGTAGATATATTGGATATGCCCAACTCGCAAGCTCCCCGGCTTCATGAGTGGACCCAACATTTATTATCAAGTATTGAGGTTCTACATAAAGATACCTATTTTGTTGGCCATAGCTTGGGGTGTGTTTCCATATTAAGATATTTGCAGCAAGTAAGTATCTCAGAGCCACTCGGTGGTCTTGTCTTCGTCTCCGGTTTTACCGATCCAGTGCCAACCCTGCCGTCATTAGATGAGTTTACAATGGAACAGTTGGATTATAAGCAAATCATGGATTCGGCAAAGATGCGTACAGTTATTGCTGCAAAGGATGACACGATTGTCCCCTTTGTATTAAGTAAGAAACTAGCGCAAGATATCCAAGCTGATTTTCACGAAGTAGAACACGGAGGCCACTTTTTAGAGCGCGACGGTTTTACTTCCTTACCCATTGCATATCAAGTTTTAATGGATATGATCAAGAATTGAACCGCTGCTTTACTCTAACGCAAAATACCCCATCGCTTATATTAAGCAATGGGGTATGCACTTTTTTAACGGTCCCGATTAACCATATAATTCATTAAATGCTTCAAAAAAGCGGTGTTGCGGGGTACCTCTTTCAACGCTTCTATAGCAAGACAATAGTGTTCCCACATCTCTTTGCTGGCACCTTCCTGACCCAGGATGGACACGAAATTCGAATTGTTATTTTCAGAATCCTTGCCAACAGGTTTCCCGAGTAAGAGCAGATCTCCTTCCACATCAAGCAAATCATCTTTAATCTGAAAGGCAATCCCCGCGTGATAAGCGAATTTCTTCAAAGCAGCAATTTCCGGCTCCTTGACCTGTGCAAGCATGGCAGGCATAACCAGACAAGCCTCAAATGCCACTCCCGTTTTGTAAAAGCACACCATATTCAACTGCTCCAATGTCAATTCTTTTCCTTTAGAATCCAGATCCATCGCCTGCCCCATACACATATCCTCTGCTTTTTGGGCCGAGTATTGTATCAAGGCAAGCACAGTCTCAGCATTGAACTGGTCAAGTGACGATTGTTCCCCAATCGCTTTCTGGATCAGATACAGACCGGTTAGTTCCGCCGTAGCGCTATTGTGCACCTGATGTAAAGTCAGACGTCCTCTGCGGATAGATGCGTTATCCTGGGTTGGCAGATCATCAAAGATCAGGGATGCGGTATGCATATACTCCAATGATCTCAGCAGCGGCACGATTGCTGATGGGTCCAGTCCATATTCGTTTACGCCCATCACCCAAGTCAATATAGGCCGTATACGCTTCCCATCCCCTTCAAGACTGTAATTTGCGGCATCGATAAGCTGTTCTTTCATTGCCGGAATCCCTTGCGGTTTGGTAATTTTCAATTGCTTGTTTATCTGATGGCGAGCTGTTTTGAGTGTATTAAAAAAATCTTCCTTTTCTCTCGAATCGTTTTTCAGATAGGTAATCATCTGGTCCCGAAGCAGCTTATCGAAGAAATCAACATCGTCCGCTTTTTGCACCATCTGCTGGATGAGACGATTGAATTCCGGATTTCCGGATGCAAAGATCTCCATGATCTCGTTATACTTTTCAGTACCTACACGTTCTTTGTAACGTTTGAGTCCATTCATTGCACGATCCAGTATCACCTCACGAGCCATAGCATCGGAATCATACACGTTGTGGATCAAGTAGGAAATGACCACCCAGTATAATTCAAAGGGGTTGATAAGATCCGAACGCTTGTCATGATATTTTAAATAGTAGGTGTAGGGTGTTACCGCACCATCTCTCATATCGTCAACCATATCCGCAAAATCATCAGCTAACTGGTTATAGATACCATAAAAGAATGTTCGTTGCTCAAAGCCCTCATTCTCTGGAGCACCAATCACAGAACGAGCAATCAATCGGGAAGAAGAAGATTTTAAAATGACAGGTATATAAAGCTCTTCATTGGTGTAATTTGCTCGCGTCAGAACCTTCACGCGATCG
The DNA here is from genome assembly GCF_020404765.1 of Paenibacillus sp. BJ-4. Taxonomy (GTDB): domain Bacteria; phylum Bacillota; class Bacilli; order Paenibacillales; family Paenibacillaceae; genus Paenibacillus. The sequence goes on along the minus strand of NZ_JAIVEM010000149.1, from coordinate 32,389 downwards.
ATATCCTGAGAATGAAAAAAGACATAGGACTGCTCAAAAAATGTTTGCTGTGTGTCCGGCCGCTGATGTTCCTTAATATACTCAAAAGCATCCGTGAGCTCCGAATGTATGTATTGAATTAACTTCATATTATTTCCGGTCCAATCGCCCAACTCAGGCACTGATCCCGTGAGAAGCGCAGCACGTATCATGCGGGAGTATTGTTCTTTCTCTTGAGCGGTCAAAACCTGGGAATCGAGAAGATCGTCAATGAAAGGGTAAGTTAGACCATAGGAATAACCAAGCCTGATGGCTTCATCCAGTCTGCGAGTACGTTCCGCAGCTGATACTTTATCGTCCATTTCTTCCATCACATGCAGAATAACTCCAATTATGATCTTAATCAGTTTGCGCTGGGCTTGCTCTGCATCCATTTCCTTTGGAATATGGGAGGATACGGATCTAAGTTTGTTGATTACCCAGATCGTGGCGGTTTCTATGCCTTCCTTCTGGGCCCACCGATACAACCCGGCCAAATTCATAAATGCTGGCTGGTCTACCCCGTTTTCACTGGTTGATTGAATCAAGTGTTTTTTTATGTCAACAATGGCACGCTGAATCCGGAGCTGTGTGTCAGGAGAATTCAGAGCTTTGCCTAAATCCCTCATATAAATATAGGAGACGCTTCGATCCAGGTAAGCATCCAATTTGCCTGTATAATTCAGCCATTGAATGTATCTGTGATAATCCCGAGTATCAGGTTTTCTCTTGGTCCGCGAAAAAAAAGATAACCATGAAGAATGATGAATATGATTCATTTTCCACATTTGAATATCCTCTGTCAGGGTAGTCACATAAGTCTTGTCTCTGACCTGTGTATAAAGTGATGCAAAATACTGAGCGGCCTTCTGCTCAGCTTGCTGATATCCTTTATCGGCATGATTAATAAATTTCTCATTCATACAATGCATTACCTCAACTTCTATTTTTGTTAAACATGGTTGCATGTCTTCCCTAACAGGAACGGATTCGGGTCATGTTTTTATCTTTATACGGGAAAGAATCAATGAGGTTACGAAATTATCATACTGCTTGACAAAATGCTCTCCTTGGTTTAATCAAGCCGATGTAAAAAGCCCCGGCGCTTAGCACCGGAGCTGGTCACCATATGATCCCTTCTTCGTAGGCGTTTCAGTCCCTTTTGCATCCACCAGTTTAGCAACTGTTAAAGTATGTATGATCATTCCCCTTTCAGTATTCCAATGCCCACTTTCAACCCGCGAACTGATTTTTGAAAACCTGCGTTTGATCTAAAATCACCCACTGATTCAGCTCGTCGTATCCTTTTACAATTGCTGTGATCTGATACTTCGGATACATCCACTCAGGTGGTGTCTTTTCCGCATATGAACGAGTGTCTACCAATCCGACCGCATCATGCTGGAAAATATGTATAAGCGTTCCTTGTGGAAAAAATGCTTCAATATAACCCTCTACCTTAGTCCCAACGGGCAGTATGGTTTTGATTCGATGCCATTCCGCACTGGTGGTGTGGAGATAATGGGACCAGACTTCTTCAAACTCTTTTTCTGTAATTTTAGTATAAAAGGGCTCCATGTCATCTATCGCTTTCTCGGCTAACAAGAAATGATATTGCTCGTGCTTGCGATTAGAGGCAATATAAGTGCCGTCATCTTGGATGACAATTTGTCGATACGCTACACCATCTGAATCTATTTCAAAATACCACGTTCCCATGCCTGGCTCCGGGCAATCTTTAAGATATTTCATATGTCTCCTCCTCATCTTGTGATAAAGTTCATTCATGTGCCATTCCGGCGAGGACTAACTCCTCCTGAACCCAGCTACTTCGGGTAGACAGTTGCAGCAAGTCGGCAGAGACCTGCTTGACCTGCTCTTGTAGTACATGTGGCTGATCCGTTCCTTCCAGAAAGCGACTCAAAAAATGAAGAAATATATCTACCTTCCTGAGCAGCATCAATACAGGTAAAGCATCAATCTCGGTGTAGGACAGATGAACCCAGCGGCTGAAGCCCCGACAAAAATCCCGAACGGCTTGTGTCTCCTCCGGTTGTCCCAACAATCCTGATAAGATGACTGCTGGTTCCATGACCCGAACGTCCAGCGTACAAAATTCAAAATCAAGCAGTGCAGCCACTTGGCTATGATTAGTATTTTTTACCAACAAATTAGAAGCGTTCAGATCCCCATGTACCAGCTGATGCGGCAACTCTTCCAATGTATGAAGCGAATCTATAATCTTTTCATATACTTTTCCAATCCATCGCATCTCGTCATGCAAATCCTTTAGAGGCTCAGGCGGGTGTTGGCAAAGCTCTCGAACTCTCTCTTGGTTGCACAATGGATAGGATTGCTGCAAGGCATAATATGGTTGGTAGACTGGAGCCATATCAAGCTTGAATGCCGCAAGTACAGCAGATAACTCCCCCGCGGCCTCACCAAAAGAATAGGCAAAGCTTGAATCCTGCTCCAGCGGTGATTTGCCTTCTATGTATTCGAACAGACAAACATATTTGCCGTTTTCCTTCTCAGGCTGAGCGAGTGTTTCTCCCGTTATCGTTGGAATTGGCATCGGTATCCTGAATGATAGAGATTGCTTGCTCAGGGCCTGCAAAACCGCATGCTCAAATTCTATTTTATCCCTATCCCTGTGTGTATCGTAGACGCGCAGCACCCCGTTTCGTCCACTTCCCTTAACAAAATACGTCGTATTATTCCAGCCGCCGGATCGTTTTTGCAACGTTCCGTTCCATTCCGGCCAGTGCCGTCTTAGGATCGCTTCCAAGGATGTATCCTCCCTTTTGCCGGAGACAAAGGTATCCCGCAGCCTATCATTTCATCAGCCTTGAGCTGATGAATTTGCAGCTATTATAACAAATATAGACGCCCATTAGAATTGGGCGTCCTTTTATATCCTTCATTTCCTCAACTGTTTGTTTCGGATATTCTGCGGGGTGGCACCATACGCCATTTTGAACTTTTTATAGAAAAAGCTCATGCTGTTATATCCAACTTGTTTAAATATCATTTCGAACGGCAGGTTGGTATTCACAACTAGAGAATAGGCTGCATTGAGTTTAATGTTGGCAATAAGCTGAGTGTAAGTAAGACCGGTTACTTTTTTTAACTTATTACTTAAATACGTACTATTGTAATTAAAGTGATGAGATAGCTGTTGCAGGCTTAAATGCTGATAATGCTCTTCCATGTAATTCAGAATAGATGTAATATTATTCTCCTGCTGGTTTAAGTGAATATTATGCTCGCTTTCCAATACACGAACCAATTCTCCAAAAACAATTGGCAAATAAGCCTTGACCAATTCCATCGAATCCTCTTGCCTGGAGAAATATTCGATTAAGATTCTGTGCAGTATATATTGAAGGTTTTCATTATGCTGCGACTCAAAAATGATAAAGTGATTATGGTGCTGATGCTGGAGGACAGAGTTGGCGAGAAATTCGCCAATCAGACTTTTTTTCTTAGATAACCGTTGTAGAAACAGGGATGAAATCGTTTCTCTTTGCAGCAAGATATTAATAAGGATATCGTCTTCCCCCAAAGGAGCGATGCTGTGCGGCACATCCTTATCCAGAACACACACTTGGCCTTCACAAAGCTGAATTTCTTTGCCTGCTATGATTTGATTGCACTTACCTGAATAAACATAGTTTAATTCAATAAATTCATGCATGTGCTCCAGCATCGGAGCAAATCTATTGTGCTTGCTAATATAAATATCATGTTCGCCGAAGAAGAACAAAGCGGGCATACGATACATATTCTGATTCATATCATAGTATCGTTCGTCCTCCGCTTCTTCGGAGAGGTCATTAATCACCTGATTGTTTTGTTGCTGTAACCGTTCAATTTCCGTTTTGGTTCTCAGCAACTGATCCAACTCATGAAGGTTCATAAAACCGCCCCCTCCCCTTAACTGTGAACTGCCGCCTGAGCTTTGCTCCCCTTTCCTCTAATAGCGATTCCCAGACAGATGAGTGCAGCAATCATAAACACTATCGCAGAAACGAGGAAGGAAAATGAGGCGGTTTCATTTCCAAACAACATGCCAACTAACTTGATGACATAAGGCGAAGCAAACGCTCCCAAATTGGAGCCTACCATTGCAATCGAAATCGATATCGTCTCACTGCCTTTAGGCACGATTTTAGTTAGTATGGTAAAGATATAAGGAATAAACAGCGCAAAGCTAAAGCCAATGATAAGCATGGCAACGGTAACCATAGTCACATTCTGAGCAAACCACAGCAGTACAAAACCTGTTGCTGTTAATAGACTGGAGATAAAGGGAGCGTAATTTCTAAACCATTTATATATTTTACCAAACAAGAAGCCTGCAATCATGGTTGACAAGGAGAACAGCGTTAACGCGGTTCCTAAAAAACCGGGATTAGGCATATTCCTTTCCGCAATCATAATGCCTGTTTTGGTATACACAATCATGATAAAGGTCATAAACAGGAAAAGTGCAGCTCCTAATCCAAGTACAGGTAGGGATACCCCGCCGCTCTTGTGGCCCGTTCCTGTCGAACTCTCCACATTAGGCTCCCCACGCTCTGGTTCCGAAATGATAAAAAAGAATAACAGTGCGATAGGAATGGTGATTGCATAGCATAAAAAGGCAAACTGCCAGTTGATCAAAGCAAGCTGTCCTGCCACAAAGGTAGCCAGGCTGCTTCCGAGCCCTTGAACGGCGCTTTGAAAGCCTACTAATTGGGCACGTTCGTCCCCTTCAAAAAAATCACTAATTAAGCTGACGGCAAGTGAATTGAACATCCCGAGACCTGCACCTAACACCAAACGCAACGCGAGAATCCATGTAATGTTCGTAGTGAACATGGGAAGTATTCCGCCAATGACCACGAGCAAAAGTCCTAGCAGGACTGTATTCTTCTTGCCCAATCGGGAAGAGATCGGACCACTCAACAGCACAAACAGCATCATCGAGAAGGATGGAATCGTAACTACGCTTTCAATCAGCGAGCTGGAAACTCCTGATAATTGGTTCAGCATCATCGGTATGATCGCTGAAATGGCACTCGCTGATGTCAGGACTAAGGAAATGGACAGCAGCGCCGCTTTAAACAAACCTTTGTTTTTTATATTCATCAAGTTTCTCACCTCTAGTCTATGTTATTTAGCCTCTGGTTGCATGTGCAGGAACCTGGACAGCCTGGTAGTATCTGTATTGGAAGGCGTACTGCCCTGAACCGACCGTAAACGTCATCTCATGCTCTCCGTTCTTTTGGAAAATCTCCTGTTCCCCGGCAATCCCCATTCTCCCAGCCAGCTCCTGTGGTATATAAACTGGCGGATTCTGAATCGACGGATATTGCATAGCAATGGTCTTCTGTAATGCATCCGGCTCCATCACTCCCGGAAGTGTAATTTCAGCGGTCGTATTATGCGGGACGTGAACCGTCATCTGCATTTCTTCATTCACGATTTCCCAATGGACTTCAAGCGCACCATATGGCGTCTCCAGTTTCCCGTGGGCCGAAGTAAGATTGGCAGGCGGTTTGGGAGCTAGTCGTGATTTTTTATAACCCGCTTCAAGTACATCGATTCCGGCAATATTTTGGTACATAAAGTCTCCTACTGAACCGTACGAATAGTGATTGAACGAGTTCATATCCGTACTCCAGAACGAGCCGTCCACTTTGATGCTGTCCCAATGCTCCCACATGGTCGTCGCCCCCCGTTCAACCTGATAGAGCCATGAAGGATAATCATTTTGAAATAAAATCTGATAAGCTACATCCGTATAGCCATTGTCGGATAAAACCAGACATAGGTAGGGTGTGCCTACAAAGCCGGTATCCAGATGCATATCATTTTTTTCTAAGAGACGTACAAGCTCCTGAATCACTTGCTTTTTATATTTTTCTGGCACCAATCCGAAGTGCAAAGCCACAACCTGTGCAGTCTGGGTATTGGAGGTCAGTTTGCCAGCGTCATCGAAATAACGGTCCGCAAAAGCGGTTTTAATCCCCTCATGCAAGCTTCTATATGTGCTGTAATCGGTATAACGATTAAGCAGTTTGGCCGTCTGCGCCAAAATATGAGTCGAATACGCAAAGTATGCAGTCGCTACCAGCGTTCCATCTGTGGCCCCAAAATAGCTTCCTTCCTCGCTATCCAGCGCCAGCCAGTCTCCAAGCTGTAGACCCGTATCCCAAAGATGTTCTTCGTTCCCCTGGGCGCGGATGTAATCCACCCATGCTTTCATACTGTCATACTGCTGAGCTAAAATTTGCTGATCCCCATAGCATTGATATATAGTCCACGGACATATAACCGCCGCGTCTCCCCATGCTGCCGTCGTTTTGTCCATATTGTCGGCAAAGGTTCCTTTGAGGACATCCGGCACTACAAAAGGCACTGCCCCATTCTCCAACTGGTTGTAAGCCAAATCCTTCAGCCACTTTCGGAAGAATGAAGCCGCATTCATATTGAAGCTGGCCGTTCTGGCAAAAATCTGTGCATCACCGGTCCAGCCTAGTCGCTCATCACGCTGCGGACAATCGGTTGGCACATCCAGGAAATTTCCCTTTTGCCCCCACACAATATTGTGCTGTAGTTGATTAAGCTTCGGATCGGATGTCTCAAACCATCCGATCGTCTCCATGTCCGAATGCAAAACAACCCCCGTAAAATCATCAATTGTAACGCTATCCGGGAAACCCTCAAGCTTCACATATTGAAAGCCTTGAAAAGTGAAATGTGGCCGATATATCTCCGTCCCCTTCCCGCTGCAAATGTACGTAATCTGCTGCGCTGCGTCACGGATGTTATCTCTGTAAAAGTTTCCTTGCTGATCCAGCACTTCACCATGAACCAAATTCAAAACTGTACCTGTGGGAGCTTCAACCTTAAATTCCAGCCAGCCGACCATATTTTGACCCAAGTCAAGCACCAGCTCACCTTTGGGGGTCCGAATGAGTTCAACAGGCTTCAATCGGTTCATCACACGGACAGGCTCGTTTTCCTGAGCAACCAGATGACTTAATGGGAACAGGACGACCTGCATCATTTTCCGTTCGGTTAAAGAGCTATGTTCGGCTGTCCCCTGTTCAAGTCTGGCATCATAGATTTCGCCGTTATAAATATCCGACATTAAAATGGCACAGCTCGTTTCCTCCCAAGAAGAATCAGAGCATATGAGCTCAGAACGACCATCTTCATAGCTAATCTTCATTTGAAGCAGCAATGCATTCGTGTTCCCGTAGGTATCCTTGCGCTTCTGCCAGCCCAGATAACCGCTATACCAGCCTTCTCCCACCGTTGCTGTGATTCGGTTATGTTGTTCTCGAATGGCAGAAGTCACATCATAGGCTTGCACCTGGATACGATCGTTATAATCCGTCCATCCCGGGGTAAAGTAGGCATCACCCACTCTTTGTCCATTTAACTCCAGTTCATACAGACCAAGGCTTGTAGCATAAATGACTGCTTTTTTCACTTTTCCCTCAACCGAAAAGCGCTTGGAAGCGGCAAAAGGAGCCCTTGTCTGAAACTGTTCATTTATGCTCCGCTCTTTCACGGTGATCCACTGTGCCTTCCAGTCCTGCTCATGGAGCAGCCCCATTTCCCAAAAGCCGGACTCACTCCATTCCGATTCTTCCGGTTCCGTGTCACCCGCTCCCTGAGCCCATACTTTTACCCGATAATAATATCGTTGTCCTGATGCCAGTGGAGGACCTTCATATGGAAACAAAATAGATTGATCCGAGTAGGCAAAATGATTCCAGATCAGTGGTTCAAAAGTGGGATGAACAGATACTTGCAATTGGAACCGTTTTTGGGAAACATATATTTTGTCAGATTCAATCTGCCAACTTAACCGCGGCTTTAGACAACCTAGTCCAATCGGATTATTTAAATGTTCGCATCTAAGCGCTTTCACTTTTAGCATTCTTATGTCCTCCCTGAGGTCTTCTTTTGTATTTCTATACTCAAATTAAAACGCTTCCATCGATTATGCGCAATGTTGTATCCATGCATGTTATATGCTTGATTTACAGGTGTTGAAATCCCAGCCCTTATATTGAATCTTAAAATGGGTCTATTAGAAAAATATGTACGCTTGTGAACAGCTACACTCATTAAAAAAGCCCGAATCCGTTTGGGGCGGATTCAGGCTTGATTTCTACTACAAGAATCTATCTATTTTCAGCTAACCTATGCCTGTCCGGCTATCGCTTGTTCCGGCGAGGAGGTCGGATACAAGTGGCAGGCTACCTGCCGACCTGGTGCAGCTTCGGCAAAGATCGGCTGTACTTTGCTGCAAATATCCATGGCTGCCGGGCAGCGGTTATGAAACGCACAGCCGCTTGGCGGATTTTCCGGGCTGGGCACATCGCCCTTGAGCACAATCCGCTCACGTTCCGCTTCCGGATCAGCTACGGGTACCGCAGACATTAACGCCTTCGTATACGGATGCAGCGGCTCCTTGAACACTTCTTTGATCGGTGCCAGTTCGACCATCTTGCCCAGGTACATCACACCAACGCGGTCGCTGATGAATTTGACGACCGACAGATCATGGGAAATGAACATATACGTCAGGTCATATTGCTTTTGCAGGTCCTTCATCAGATTGAGCACCTGGGCCTGGATGGACACATCCAGGGCTGACACCGGCTCGTCACAAACGATAAATTTAGGATGAAGCGCCAGCGCCCGTGCGATCCCGATCCGCTGGCGTTGACCACCCGAGAACTCATGCGGGTAACGTTGGGCGTGATAAGGAGATAAGCCGACCACTTCGAGCAGCTCCTCCACACGCTCCTTGAGCTGTTCTTTGCTCAATTTTTCATGCGTGATGAGCGGTTCTTCCAGCACCTGCTGCACCGTCCATCTAGGGTCCAGCGAAGCAAACGGGTCTTGAAACACCATTTGCATATCCGTTCTGAATTTGCGCAGTTGCTCTGTATTCAGCTTCCGTATATCCGTGCCGTTAAACAGAATCTCTCCCTCGGTTGGTTCGATTAATCTGAGAATGGCCCGCCCTGTTGTGGATTTCCCGCAGCCGGATTCCCCTACGATTGCCAGGGTTTCACCCTGCTGTACAGTCAGGTTAATACCATCCACCGCTTTGACTGCTCCCACTTGTTTGGAGAAAAGTCCTTTTTTGATCGGATAGTGTTTTTTCAGATTACGTATTTCAAGCAGTGTACTCATGATATCCCTCCTGCTGTAACAAGCAGCGGCTTTTGTGCCCGAATTCTACTTCCACAAGCTCCGGGGCCTCTGCAAGGCAAATTTCCTTGGCAAACTGACAGCGTGGTGCAAACCGGCAGCCTTTTGGCATATCGAGCGGGTTGGGGACCTGGCCCGGAATAGAAGCCAGCCGCTCCTGATCACTGTACAATTGCGGCAAAGAGGCTAACAGACTTTGTGTATACGGATGCTTGGGATCTTTAAAAAGCGTTTTGACATCCGTTTCTTCCACCACTTGTCCAGCGTACATAATAACAACCCGATCACACATTTCAGCAACGACACCAAGATCATGGGTAATCATCAGAATAGAAGTTCCTTCAGACTTCTGCAGCTCACGCATCAAATCAAGAATTTGCGCCTGAATGGTTACATCAAGTGCCGTCGTCGGCTCATCTGCGATCAGCAGCTTCGGATTGCAAATCATCGCCATCGCGATCATAACCCGTTGGCGCATACCACCCGAGAGTTCATGCGGGTAAGAGACGGCTACCTTCTCAGGACGCGGGATGCCAACCTTCGTCAGCATTTCCACAGCCATGTCTTTCGCCTTCTGTTTACTTACACCGTGATGGTATCTGGCAGACTCCGCAATCTGCTTGCCGATTTTGAATACGGGATTCAGCGAGGTCATGGGCTCCTGAAAAATCATGGCCATCTCATTGCCACGAATCGAACGCATTTTCCGCTCTGAAAAATCCAGCATGTTCTCACCGTTAAATCGTACTTCACCAGCCGCTACTTTCCCAAGTCCTTTGGGGAGAAGCTGCATAATGGAAAGGGAGGTAATGCTCTTGCCACACCCGGATTCGCCAACGATTCCAAGTGTTTCCCCTTTGCCAACCGACAAATCGACGCCGTCCACTGCCCGGATGGTTCCGGCCGCAGTCTTAAACTCCGTCCGGAGATTGGTTACTTCAAGCAGTTGTGCCATGCCCTTTTCCTCCTCCTTGACCATCATGAACCTTCACCTTTTTTTATCTAAGAGAACAAGCTTATTCGGCCTTGCCCATCGTTTGCAGATGCTTCATGCTGCCATACAATTTTGTAATATGCTGAAACTCTTTTTCCGAATGAAAAGAGCATTGTCCACGTCCATAGGCCTTAGCTGTTTCAACAGCAAACTTGGCCGCCAGTGCAATATCGCCTTCGTGGCTGGCACCCGTCGCACTGCCTGGCACGGGAGCAGCGGCTGTAATGGCTACACCAACCACCGGAGCAGATGTTGCCACCGCTGGCTGCAAAATGCTGTTGATGTGGTACAAATCGTTGCCATAAGGCGTGATATCCTGCGTCGTTACAGCAAAAGTGACACATGGTTCACCGGTTACGGTCTGAGCAATATCGACAAGGTCTTCACTGATTCGTAGCACATAGCCTTCCCGTACCGTCGGGGAAATGGCAATACCTTTATGGTTGATGACACGGTTCCCCTTGGTCGTATCTATCGACAGGATCGCTTCCATGTCAGCAGTCACTTCATATTGGTTCATCGTCAAAATATCTACGGGTGAATCCATAAATGGAACCGGATCATGGGGCTGCGTGGGTGCATCCGGGCAAATATGTGTACAAATGATCACGTCTCCGTCAAGCACATCTCCTTTGGACTGCATACACAAAAGCTTGGCTGCCGCCGAAATTGCCGCTGCCGCTCCATCACCATCGGATACAAATCCAATCATTTCCGGTCTGGCTCCAAGCCCGCCAAGGCGGCCAACTACGCCCAGAGTTGGAGAATCTCCTCCCTGAATGCGACCGTTTTTCCCAGCAATGACGATTTTAATAAAATCCGTAGAGCCCTTTTCACCTTGCACGGTTGAGACCGTAATCTCCGCTTGACCCAGCTGCTCCAGGTAAGCTTTGACCTCTGCCCCGCTGGCAGACGGGCTATCCAAGAGTTCATAGACTTCATAGACTTGTTTCATCATGTTGCAAATCCCCTTATGCTTCTTTTTGTGTTGTTTTCAGATATTTAAGCGCCGTCAAAGCGTATACTTTCGCAGATTGAATGATCTGCCACACGGGAGCCTTTTCATTGAAGTTGTGAATAGTCCGCAGCTCGGCAGGCCCGTATTGCAATACCGGAATGTTATATTTGCGGAACGCACGTGCATCGCTGGTTGCCCATTGCAGTACACCATAGGCCTCTTTACCGCTGACTTCAGTGATCGATTCCACCAGATCATGCACAATCGGTTCGGTTGGCGGGGTCCAGTTGGCATTACCATAAAACCCAAACTGTTTGGGTTCAGCATCAATGCCCACACTGGCAAGCAATTCCTTCGCCTTTGCCAGTACGTCCCGGTGATCTACGCCAAATGGTACACGGGAATCCACCTGCACTGTACAACGGTCAGCAACCACATTAACTTTGGTGCCCCCCTGAATCGTACCAATGTTCACTGTTACATGGTCAAACGCTTGTCCGTAGCTCGGGTTTTCCCGTTCGCTTGCATAACGCTTGGAAATTTCAATGATTTCTTGGACTTCCTCCGGAATATCCGGCTTGATGTCCCACAGTTGTTGCAGCGCTTCAATTCCTCTTGCCGCCTTCAAAATAGCACTTTCACCTGCAATTGGCTGCAGACTGCCGTGACCCGGCGTGCCTTCAACGGTAAATTCAAACCAGCAGCTTCCTTTTTGCCCGATGGTCGGGTTTTGTGGGCCCGAAGGCTCTGCAATCACAGCGGCCGTTCCTTCAATCAGTTTTCTTTCCAGCACCCAAGGCACGCCAAGATGTCCCCCGGTCTCTTCATCTGGAACTACAAGCAACGACAACGCACCTTCGAGTGGTACGCCAAGCTTGGAAAACAGCGCCACGGTAAATATCAATCCAGCCAGTCCAGCTTTCATATCCGATGCGCCGCAGCCAAGCAGATAGCCGTCACGAATTTCGCCGCAGAACGGATCAAAATCCCAGCGGGTAAGATCCCCTGCTGGCACAACATCTGTATGTCCACAGAAAATCAGCTTTTTCCCATCCGCTGTTTCAGCGCCATAATCGGAAATGAGGTTCCACATATTCGGCCCGGATTCATGTACAGTTGTTTCAATTCCTGCTTCTTTAAGGTAATCCATAATAAACTGACTGATTTCACGTGAATCACCCGGAGGATTTTCCGAAGGAAACTGAATCAACCGCGAACAAAGCTCAAGCAGTTCATTCTGCCGTTTATCTATTTCATCAAGGACTAACGCTTGCCAATCTGTCATTTCATTCCAACCCCTTCACTTTTTCATTGCATGTAGTCAACTTCATCTTCCATTCCCGGAACATCAGCCTGCTTCAGATGTAAAATGATAGCCTTCGGCTGTAATCAACCGAAGGCATCCAGATAAGATGAACAACCTACTCTTTCTTCAATGAATAGAATCGAATGACTTCATCCGGATAGTACACATATCCTGTGATATCCTTGCTCATGCCGACAACCCGGTTGTATTCATATAGGTACGCCCAAGGGGAATCTTGATTGATAAGCTCTTGCGCTTTGCCATACAGTTCTTTTCGTTTATTTGCATCCTGCTCTTTGCCTGCTTGTTCCCACAACTTATCCACTTCCGGATTAGCGTAATGGATATAGTTCGAGGAACCACCACTGTACATCAGGAATCCAAGATGGTAACCCGGGTCGTTGACAAAGGAAGTCCATTTAGAAATGTATGCAGTCAGATTACCTTCTCTTTGCTGTTCAAGGAACTGTGCACGGGCAACGTTGACAACGTTCATTTTTACGCCGATTTTGGCAAGCTCAGCTTGAATCAACACAGCGTCATCCGCCCAGTCCTGGAAGCCGGAGCCCAGAGTCATATCGAAGCTAAAGCCATTAGGATAACCCGCTTCGGTAAGCAGCTGTTTCGCTTTGTTCAGATCGTACTTATAGTTGTAGCCTGCATCGGTGTAGCCCGGTGTGTTGCTCGCTACGGAACTCTTCATTTGCTTCGCTTGACCGTACATGACATCGTCGATTAATTGGTCGTAAGGAATAGCATAAGAAATCGCTTGGCGCACTTTTGGATTATTAAAAGGTTCTATTTTGTTATTCATGGCAAAATACAGAATCCGGTTGCTTGCGTTGGATTGAACCTTCAGATCGGTGTTGGTTTCCAGTTTGGCAACGTCCTTGGCAGGAATTTCAATCGCCATATCGACATCGCCTTTATCCAGCAGGAGTACACGGTTGGAAGCTTCCTTGGTAAACTTCATCGTTACTTTGCTCAGGCTTGGTGCTCCTTGCCAGTAGCTGGCATTGGCATTAAAGACGGCTTCTGTCGCAGGGTCCCATTTTTCAAGCTTGAACGGACCGGAACCTGCTGCATTTGTTTTCAAATACTCGCCATCGCCCTTTTCTTTGACAAGCACGTCATCCACGATGGAGAAGTTATACAAGGACAGAATTTGCAGGAACATATGATTAGGCTGGGACAAGGTAATGACAACGGTATGCTCATCTGGCGCAGTAGCGGTTTTGATCGAGCTCATGCCGTAAAGAAAGCTGCCGGAATCGGAATTTTTAAGCCGCTCAAAGGAATACAACACGGAATTGGCGGTCAGCGGGTTACCGCTTTGGAATTTAACGTCTTTACGCAGGTGCATTGTATAGGTCATGTTATCAGCGGAAACGTCCCATTTCTCAGCCAGCATGGGCTTGATTGCTTCCGTGTCTGCGACCTCACCGCTGTCGGTAGATTTTTTGCCGTAGGTCACAAGCTGATCATAGAGCGCAAGCACAAGTGTATCGGATGTAAGGTCACTTGCTTCAGCAGGGTCCATGGTTGACCCTCCCTCCGAGTAGGCAAGCGTAATCGCCTTTGGCGGAGCTGAAGCCTCTGTGCCTTTCTCTCCGGATGAAGCGGACGGGCTATTGGCATTGCTTGCGCAGCCTGCCGTCCAAAGCAACGTAGATAAGACGACAATTAGAGAAAGACTTTTTTTCAACATGGCTTACGCTCTCCCCTTTGATGATCTATTATTTTTTATTTGCTAGAGCGAAGTCTAGGATCAAGGACATCCCGCAAACCGTCTCCAAGCAAATTGAAGCCCAAAATAGCTGTTGCGATTCCTAGACCCGGGAAGGTTACAATCCACCACTCACCGGAAATGATATACGCCCGCCCTTCTGAAATCATGGCCCCCCATTCAGCAATCGGGGGTTTGACACCAAGCCCCAGAAAGCTAAGACTGGCAGACGTCAAAATGGCGAAGCCCATTCCGAGGGTTGCATTCACAAGCAGCGGAGCAAGTGCATTCGGCAGAATGTGGCGAAACAAGATCGTTCCGTTCGTTACACCAATGGCCCGGCTGGCCTCCACAAACTCCTTCTCCCGAAGAGAGATGGTTTGTCCGTGAATCAGTCTGGCGAATTCGGGGATACCCACAATCCCCACAGCGATGAGAGCACTCATCAGTCCTGGTCCCATGGCTGCGGCAATCGCCATGGCGAGTACCAGCGACGGGAAAGCAAGCAGGATATCCATACAGCGCATAATAAGACTGCCCATCCGACCGCCATAGAACCCGGCGACTGCTCCAAGTGGTACGCCGATGATAAACGAAATTGACACGGCGATCATCCCTGTCCAAATGCTGATTCTGGCCCCGTAAATAACACGGCTAAGAATGTCACGACCATAATTGTCGGTTCCAAACCAATGCTCTGCACTTGGTGGCAACAGCTTGTTCGCCGGGTCGGTTACATAAGGATCATGTGGAACGATCCATGATGAGAGGATGGCAACGAGCGTCCATCCAACAATAAAGATGAAGCCGATTAAAGCGAGCTTGTTGCCAAACAATAAGCGCCAAAAAGTCTTTCTTTTCGGTATAGCGGCTGTATTGGACTGAGGCACAGCCGCTTTTGCCACCAAATCACTTGCAGTGCTCATCCGAGTACCTCCCCCCTACTTTTGTGCTGCGTTTCATCATTCGTACCGGATACGTGGGTCAATTAATCCGTAAATCAGATCCACTCCGAGGTTGATAAAGCTGTAAATCAGCGCACTTACAAGGGTAAATGCTTGAATCGGTGCGTAATCAGCCGCTAATATGGAATCCGTCACATAGCTGCCCACCCCTGGCCAGGTAAAGATCGTTTCGGTAATAACCGCCCCACCAATCAGATAGCCGACCTGCAAACCCAGTACGGTTAGTGTTGGAATAAAAGCATTAATGAGTGCGTGCTTGTAAATGACACCCCCCTCACGCAAGCCTTTGGCTCTCGCTGTACGGACAAAATCCTGGCCGATGACTTCCAGCATGCTTGAACGCATCATCCGTGCCACAATCGCCATAGTGCCTGTGCTGAGACAGATCGCGGGCAGGAGCAAATGGGATAAGCTGCTTTTTAAAGCTACAAAATCTCCCGTCATCAAACTATCGAGCACATAAAATCCCGTAATGTGTGTGGGAGGATTGATGTCACCGCTAATCCGACCCATTGGTGCAGGAGCGATACCCCATTTAGCATAAAAAATATAAATGAATAACAATCCAATCCAGAAGATAGGCATACATGCACCGATTAAGGAAAACACACGTGAAATGTGGTCAACAATCGATTCTTTACGGGTCGCCGCCAGGATGCCGATCGGGATTGCTACCAGGATCGCAATGATCAAACTTGCCAATGCCAGCTCGATCGTTGCCGGAAACCGGGTAGCAAAGTCACTGGCCACCGATTGCCCGGTGTGGTAAGCCTGACCCAGATCACCATGGAACAATCCGACAACATAATGAAAGAACTGAATGTACTTTGGTTGATCCAGTCCCATGCTGCTGCGAATATTTTCAATCGTCTCAGGTGTAGCCTGTTCCCCTGCAAGCATCACAGCAGGATCACCTGGAAGCACTCTCGAGATTATGAATGTGATGACGACAATACCAAGCAGTGCCGGAATCATTTGAATCAGTCTACGCAGTGTGTAAACGGCCACAGCCTGTCCCCCCCTTGTTCTAAATCCCTTTCTCCCTGTCAAGTTTCTTTTCATTTGTTGTTATTTTGAATAATTGTACTAAGGAAACGAAGTAGGTTCCACGTCCTGAGTAACTAAAAATAATGACGAAATTTGTCGTTCGTGCACTAAAATAACTCTCCATGTAATTTAAATGTTATGTATTATGTAAAAATCAAAAACATGGAAATATTATAGTAAGCAGCATTACAGCAAAGGTCCTTCATCCAACAGGACAAAGGACCTTTCTCAACTGTGTTTTTGTTTAAAACCACCCATTTTTGCTGGATATCCGTAAGTCTCGCCTCATTCCACTTCCTGCTGATTTTCCTGAAATTCCTTATAATTTATTATACTTTTCCTCTTCTTATCCCCAACATAATGATAGCCATAACAGCTACCAAAACCGCTATAAGAGCAAAGGGGATATATTGTCTACTCGGTACAAGGTGGTCGTCAAAATAGGAGCAATAATTGCTGAGATTCCCTGTACCGCAGCAACCAAACCTGCAGCTCCCCCTTGCTGTTCCTGACTTCTTGGGACGAGGACAGCACCGCCGGGATAAAGCCACCTATTAAACCGCGTGTAACAGTCAGCAAGACTAACAGCAGTCCACCATTAGGCCATCCATGTAATCCACCAACAAGAGTAAGCGTAAACAGCAAACAGCTTACACACATCCCCATGAATCCAAGCAGGATTACAGGCTTACAGAAGTATACGGGTCATACCAAAAGCCTACTGCCTATACACGGATGAATCTGCGGTAAAAACGGATTTAATTTATTTTAGGCTCTATTAATAGATTTTGAGCAATTTGAATGGTATCGTGAAGTTGGTGAAACTGACTACCTTATATATGAATAGATGATATGAAGGAGAGGTAATTTTGAAGGAATTAGTTATTTTATTTCTATTCTCTATCACTTTGCATAATTTAGAAGAAGCATTATGGTTACCAGCTTGGTCTCAAAACGCCTCAAAATTTCAAAAACCTGTAGAAAAAAATGAATTTTATTTTGCGATAATTATTATTACTTCTTTGGCTTATCTTTCGACCTTTTTTTATTTGTTTTCCCCAGATTCCAGTTTAGCTAAATATATTCTTACTGGTTTCCTTGGTTCTATGATTGTTAATGCACTTTTTCCGCATTTACTTGCAAGTATCATATTAAAAAGATATGCACCAGGAGTTTTAACTGGGGTTTTATTAAATATTCCTATAAACAGTTTAATTCTATATCAATTTTTCCAAAGTCATGAATTAACATTTAAAATGTTGCTTCTCTCCACATTGGTTGTAGGAATAGTGCTGGTAGGTCTAATTCCTATTTTATTCAAGGTAGGAAAATCTCTTACGAAACAAATATATTAGAAATGTTAAAATACTTTCTTTACTGCTGATGGCTTCACTCCGTATTCACGGAAAAATTGCTCCGAGAATGCACTCACATTGCTATAGCCTACAGCCATCGCCGCTTCTGTCACATTAATGATAACGAATTTGAATCCACAAGCATTCACCTCAAATGTATTCATTCAATTTGATACTATAAGTGAGAATTATAATCATTAATATTAGCTGAATATGAACGGTTTGAACAGATGAATCTCATTCATAAATCCAGTGCTCAATGATCTCCTTCACCTTTTGCACATGATGCTTTGAAGGAGACAAAGCGGTGTTTGCAGAAATAAGATATAATGTTAATACGAATGTTAAAGGAGCTGAAAAAAATGTCAGCACAGATCATCCCTTTTCCAAAATCGGCTAAGCAACCGACTAAGGAATTTGACCCGTTTGAGGAAGCTCTTGTTGAAATGGAAGAAAGGCTCGGTGTTTCTGTTTCTGACTATTTAGGCTTTTCGGGAAATCCTAAAAAGACAAAAAAAATCGTAGAACGAAACATGAACCGTGAGACTTTTAAAATCCTCACTGATCTTAGCTATAACCGTTAAATGATACTTACCCATAGCTACAACCTTTCGGGTTGTAGCTTATTTTATTGTCAGGAGTTGGGTGGCGTATTTGGCCGCCCTAGACCTGGTTAAGCGTGAGCCCTTATTCCTGCGTTTGTTTTATTTTGTTGTCATGCCCTGGTTAAATTCGATCTGTCAGGTGCCTGCATATAAACACAAAAAAAGTCTGGTAAATGAGACAATCCCCTTCACCAGACTTAAAGTATGGATGTTAAAGATCAATATAAACCCACTATTTTGATTATTTTAGTATGTGATGATTCAATTCTGACCGATTCCGGTCATTTTTGAGCATTTTTACGTCAAAAATAAATGAATTCATCTTTTATTGAATAGAGAACCATGATATAATGACTACATAAGATATTTAGAATTCTATTGACTATAGTCAAAAAAATAACCGCAGCTATATGGGCTACGGTGCAGATTTATGTTTGGTGGAAAAATGCACAATGAATCACCGGCATAAAAAATCGTCTAAAAAGGATTACTCAAACTTGGCCGTGGGAGTAATCCTTTTTTGTGTTAATTGTAAAGCGTGTTCAAGTACATCAACAAAGAAATCAGACCAGTTATGGTCGTAACAATTAATTGAATTATTGCTATTGTATTTTTCATTTTTTGATCCTCCGATCAGCCGGAGGATTTGCTTCAGTTGCTTATTTTTCCAATCCTTAATCTGTAAGCATATTATAGCATAGACTCAGACAAGCGACCAGCGCTAAAACGGCTTAAACCCCTGTTATATCAAGCTCTAACATCCCGAAAACCTCAATTATATAAGGGAAATAGACATTCAAAAACTTGAAAAATTTTTTTTCAAGGCAAAAATTGCATCTCAAAAACTCCCAAATCCCCTCTTATTACGGAATAACAAAAAAAGCGGCCAACTGGCCGCTCTTTTAATCATGGTTGATACTTAATACCAAGTGCCTCTTGAATGGAATTTTGAAGCAACTGAAAACAATATAAATTACTCAACGCCTTTAAAGGGTTTAAGATAATCAAAGGCCGGGGTAATCCGGGCTTCCTTTTAAGCCAAGGTACGCAGAA
This sequence comes from Paenibacillus sp. BJ-4, assembly GCF_020404765.1. Classification (GTDB taxonomy): domain Bacteria; phylum Bacillota; class Bacilli; order Paenibacillales; family Paenibacillaceae; genus Paenibacillus. The sequence continues at coordinate 13,137 of NZ_JAIVEM010000149.1, read as the reverse complement.
GAGAATCTGCCTGGAAACCAAAGCCTCAAGGTAGATCCTTACGCATGCTTCTGCCTATTCCTTTAAATCATATAAGGAAACAATATCTGCACCCTTGTAAGCTTGTACAGGGCGGCAAGTGCCATAATAGGCCGTCCTAATGGAGCATCCGGAAGGCTACCATGCTTGTAAAAAGCCAAATAAAAAAAGCCGACGCTACGCCGGTGGTCTAAAACTTATGCATGTTTAGGAACATTACTGCTGAAATTTTTGTGTGATGGGGTAATAAGATACTATGAAAAGGGGCATTGCGAGTACCTTTTCGCAGAAAACGTGTTATAATAGTAATATACAGTGGAAGTCCAGGGTACAATAAAAAATAGCCGCGATGTTGGACGCATCGCAGCTATGACAAAGTGCCTGTAGGCAACCACGGCGAGAATTTCAGGAACGAAAAACCACCGGATTATGCAGGCGCTCACCTACTCCCGGTGGTTTTTCTTGTCTTGCGCTTGTTTCTTTCCAGGCGTTAAGTATACTCAACTTCTCGCTTTCCTTCTTCTGTAAAAATGATCTGAGTTTTTTTTCCCATCAGGATATTCTTTAATCATCTTTCCATTTTCCTCATAGACAGAAGGAACACCGTTTTTTTTGGCTTCTTGACGCGCTGATTCGGTCGCTCTTTTCAAAATATCTTTTAAGTCATTTGTAGAAATTCTGCTCACAAGACAACCTCCAAATCCCAAATATTTATCTTCTTATACATCAATTTTCACAGTTATACACGGTTTATGGATTCAGGATAATGACTTGGGCAGTATTTGCCCGAGCTTGATATTTTCTTTCATTATTTTTTCTCTTTCAAAGAAAGCATGGTTCCTTCCTGCCTATTCATATGGTCTTTCGGTCTAAATGTTCCGTCCGGATACCCTTGGACCATATTCATCTTCGTAAGACCCATAATCTCTCCTTTGGCCCACTGAGCAATCTTATCCTGGTCCAAGTATACCACTGATTCCCTCTCTCATTTTCGGCAGCCTGAAGCACTCTACCGATCATCTTAGAAGCTTGTTCTCGATTGAGTACCACCATTGCTGCAAACTCCATTCTCGTGACACTACGATTGGGCTCAAATATATCCGGTGTTGTACCACGAAGGATATTCTGATCCTGAAGGTACCGGATCTCTTTTTTAGCATAGGAATTACCAATATCCTTAAAACCACCATTTCGAGTTGAACCTTCAGCACCATCCGAATGATCCTTTTTTGGAAGGCATTGTTGACGGCCCAACTACCGGTTGTACTTTGGATGACCCTTCAGTATCCCCGTCAATTTCATCTGAGCCCTCTTCTTTTTTAGCGTGTAAGCTTCGGTTCGCTTCGAATTTCAGCCTCATTTTCGGTCCATATAAGAACCTCATATTTGGTGTTAGTCGTAAGTCCATCCCAGTGGAATTCTCGCGCCTTTCCCTTGTAGATTTCTTGGTTTTTGTGAGAAATAACGAAAATCTCATTCGGGCGGTCTTATTCCCATGTGTAATCAATAAAAGTTTCTGCCCAGTCAAAGACGTTAACCTGTCAACACGAAAAACGGACGCTGTCCTTGAAGAGACGGCATCCGTGTGAATATAAGAAACGCTTTAGATCGAAAAGCTCGTTTTCTTCAGTTCTTCCGTGCTGAACAGAATATCGTAATCCTTGATGTCTTCGAGCCGAACAAATTGCTCCGCAACTTTCTGAACAGACGCTTCATCGGGTCCATGAATCATGGCGTATAAATTATACGGCCAATCGGGATGCGCCCGGCGCTTGTAGCAGTGGCTGACTTCCGAATAACCGGCCAGCCTTTTTCCTGCCTCAGGTATATGCTCCTCAGGAAGTACGCAGATGAACAGGCCATTTGCTGAAAATCCCGCTTCCCTATGCTTTAGAACGGCTCCGATTCGTTTGAGTGCTCCTCCTGCCTGCAGCGCCTGCAAGCGCAGAAACACCTCTTCCAAGCTGCAACCTGTCTTATTGGCAATCTCGGTATACGGTTCAGTTGACAACGGAAGATCTCCCTGCAGTTCGCGGATCAGCTGCAAATCCGTTATTTCTATTTTGCATGGTTCCTGTTTGGAAGTTGCGACTCCATTCAAGTTCGGGCTGGGTGTAATGGCTGATGCATCAGCCTTATCTTCCATATTCAAGAAGACCTTTAGTTTGAATAATTGCTCGGAGGGAAACTCAAATAGAAGCGGCCCGCCCGCCGCTTCACGGATCGTTTCAAGAATAGCCCCCCGTTCTTCCTCGGTCCGGGAAGTCAGCGTGAACCACATATTGAGCCTGCTGCGCCGGCGGTAGTTATGGGTTACGCCTCTATACCTGTTGACGACAGCAGCGGTCTGGTAAAAAAGCTCCTCCCTGACTGCCATCGCATACAAACAGCCCCTAAATCCCAGTCCCGTCGGATTAAACACCCCGCCGATCCGCCGGATGAATCCCTCTTTCTTCAGCCTTTCAAGCCTTTGAAGCACATCTTCCTGGCGCAATTCCAGTTCCTCCGCAATGGCATTCCAAGGGCGTCTGACCAGAGGAAGCCCGATTTGCAGCCGATTCAGCAGCTTCCGGTCGTTCGAATCCAGGTCCACTGTTCCCACCTCCCCAGCTTACAGCGCCGCCGATCTTTTGTAACACCACGGCTCTTCGGCCATGAAATTGCCGCCGCTGTAATAGTACGATCTCGCCCGGCAGCCGCCACAAATGCCCACATCGGGACAGGAGCCGCATTCTCCTTCATATTTCTTGAAGTCTCTTAAATCCCGAAACACCGGATTATCCCGCCATATTTCATCAAAAGGCTGCTCGCGAACATTCCCCACCTTGACCGGCAGGTACGGACAAATATGCACCTCGCCACTCGGCAGCACCGAACAATAGGAGACCCCGGCCAGACAACCGCGCGTGTACCGCATTTCCAGCCCCATGCTCTTGGCAAGCGGCATGAACTGGGGAGCGCATGTCGGTTTGATTTCAAGGGATGTTGATTTCTGTTTGGACAGAACACTGCGCAGAACCGAGTAATACCGTTCCCGCTTCAGCCCGTCTTCTTCGATATGGATGGCCCGTCCGGTCGGGACGAGAAAGAACGGGTGCAGAGAGGATACATGAAGCTCCTCGGCAAGCTGGGCAACCTGCACGAAATCATCCATATTGCCCTCGGTCAGCGTCATGTTAATCTGCACTCTCAGCCCGGCTTCCTGGGCATAACGGATGCCCTCCAATGCTTGCTCCCAGCCTTCCGGCGCATTCCTGAACCGGTTGTGATACTCAGGCGTGGCGCTGTCTATGCTGATCGCAATGCCCCCCAGCCCCGCTTTTTTCAGCTCCGCAGCTTTGGCGGCGGTCAGAAGCGTGCCGTTGCTGCCAAGTGCGGGACGAAGGCCGATAGACGATGCATACGCGATCAATTCGCAGAGATCTTCACGGATCAAGGGCTCGCCGCCGCTGAATATGAGAAGCTTGAATCCGGCCTGCTTGATCTGATCAATGAGCCGGATGCCTTCCTCCGTGGCTAGCTGGTCTTCTACAGACGATGTCGGCCCCGAGTCGCGATAGCAGTGTTCGCAGTATAAATTGCATTTCTTGGTCACATTCCAGGAAACGAGCATGCGTATTCAGCCTTCCTTTCCAGTGTTATACGATTCCAATTTCACGGTCACTTAAATAACAGGATGGGTCCTCCGCCCAGAAATCACCGCTTACCGAAGCCCGGGCGCGGAAATTTCCGTTACAGATATCCAGCCAATTGCATTCTCTGCAGCGTCCCTTTAGCAGCGGTTTACGGTCGCGCAGGCCGGCCATTAGCGGATGAGCGGCATCACGCCAAATCTCGCTGAATTTCTGCTTGCGGATATTGCCGATTTCGATATCTCTCGTGAACTGATCGGGATAGACGTTGCCGTGCCAATCCACGCAGCCAATGGCTATTCCGGAACGGTTGCCGCCGTTTCTCTGAAGCAAGCCAAGCAGTTCAGCCGCGCGCTCCGGGTCGTGCTCCATCATCCGCTGGTATAAGTAAACGCCATCCGCATGATTATCAACGGTGAGCAATTCCACCGGTTTGCCTTTGCCATGCAGGTCCATCGTTTTAGCCATAATCCGGTCAAGAGCATGCCGAGATTGTTCATGGGTAACATCCTCTTGCTGCAGGGCGCTCCCGCGGCCGGAATAGACGAGATGGTAGAAGCAGGACCGAGGAATATTTTCCCACTCGATCAAATCAAGAACTCCATCCAAGTCTTCATATGTATGTCTGCTGATCGTGAACCGGACCCCTACCTTCTGGTCGATGGCCAAGCAGTTTCGGATACCCTGAAGCGCCTGTTCAAAGGCTCCTTTTCGCCCGCGAAATTCATCATGGCGCTCTTTCAGCCCATCCAGGCTTACACCGACATATTTAACCCCTGCTTCTTTTAGCATCTTCGCTCTGTCCATGGTAATCATTGTGCCATTGGTCGATACTACCGGCCGAAGCCCTTTGCTTGACGCATAAGAAATCAGCTCATAAATATCTTTACGGATCAAAGGCTCTCCACCGGAAAAAAGCAGTACCGGCACCTGGAAGGCAGCCAGATTATCAATAAACACCTTAGCTTCCTCCGTCGATATTTCATCGGGATCATGGACAGGACAGGCATTCGCATAACAATGTTTACAGGTTAAGTTGCAAGCTCGTGTCGAATTCCATACGACGACAGGCCCTCTGCCCGCGGAAACGCCATGCGGTTTGTGTTCCGGCTTAATGGTATAACGAAGGTCATCGCCTTCTCCCTTCATACCGGTAAGTAGTTTCGTTACATTAATCATTTCCGCTCCCTCATCTCCCTATAAATTAGATACCAGTTCTTTTTATCTTAAAATATCTTGTGATAATAAGGATATGCGCTATTATCTTGCTCTTGCGCCGCATTAATGCTTGGGTCTGCAATAAGAAGAAACGCCTGACGGCGTCTTATTAGAGCTTAAACTTCCGAAGTAGCGATACGAGTATCGCTTTTAGGTACGTTTTTCGTAAAAATATAAGACCATACGATAGGTGCGAAGCCTAAAAAGTCTTATATTTCAAGAAAAAAACCCGCAATGCTGCGGGTACCAAAAAGGTCGTGGCCGAAATGATTTTTTCTTACCGTTAGCCAGTTCTATGATCATAACAACAAGAACGAGCAATGAAATGAGCTAACTTTCCCGGGTCATGTACACAACGTCCATCATACTAAAGAAACAGCTGTAAAGTTGCAGAGAAATCCTCCGCAATGGACGCACCTATTCCAATAGTCTAATTACATTCAAATTATTATTACCCTTTTAATAATTTATCTTCTTTAATCGGAGCAGTAATTTCTTTGATCTCCACTTCATCATTCATTTTTTGCAAGTTCATTGGCATGGAGTCTAAATATTTGTATTCCTCGACTCTAACGGAGTCTTCTGTCCAATTCCCCTCTTTATCTTTCACAAAGACCTCTCTCTTCACCGGGAGCCCTGTTTTAGTATCAATGGTTACAGTCTCTTTTTTAAGATTGGTTTCTGCTACAACCTCTTGAAGTGATGCGTCATTTGATTGTGGTCGTAAAGATTTCACCCAATTTTGCTCTTTCATTTCTTTTTTCTGTTCTTCCATTAGAGAGATATTTAAAATTTTCTTATTTTCATTAGCCAGGTTAACTGGCAATATCCAAGTGTTCCCTACAAGTTTTCCTGTTACATGATCCCTTCCTATAGAAGTGACTCGTCTTCCCTCTTCAGAAACTATAATTTTATTTTGTAGGACTCCTCCGACATAATCTTCAGTAACTTCACTTAGGTTTTTCCGATCACGGATGCGTATTTGATAAGAACTATCTGAATAAGTGCTTGAAGAAACAGATAATTTGATATACTCCACCTGACTATTCGTGGCTTTGTCAGCAGCTGCGATCGTTTCACTCTGGGCACTGACAACTCTATCTGCGTTTAGATAGAAAAAACCTGAAGCAGCCACCACTACTAATGGAACTGCAAGGATACTAGTTAATGTTTTCTTTTTCATCATCTTCGCCTCCTTTACTCCGCTTTTAAATTCCAGCCATTCACATATCCGTCAGTATGGTAGTCCGTATCAAGAACCCTCCATGCATTAGGATTACATACCGTTGCTTTTAACTCATCATCATAAGCAGGGAGGTACTTCCCTTGAGGTTCAGTAATACCACTACTGCCCCCAAGATTCGGACAAGCATCCCTATAAAGCGTGCTCGATCGTGCTACCTTTGTTGTATGTGTATATTCGTAATTAAAAGGCCCTTGTTCTGCAGAAATATACCAAGCGGTATAGCCAACAGCCGCATTTGAATAATAACCAATACTGGCATCTGGGTAGTAGTTGCGGTTCCATTCCTGTCCATTACCCGTAATAGGGGCACATCCATTGGGTGTCGTTGGACAGTAACTAATAATATCTTCTCCATAGCTTACTTGGGCAATTACTGGATAACTAAATCCTGGTCCAGTTCTTACATTTAACCCTCCGATCACTACATCCATCACACTCGTCGTTTTTTCATATGGAGCAAGTTGTGCATGAGAAATTCCAGGCACTTGGGTTAAAAAAATACAAACAATGAGGGTGAAAACAAACTTCATACTTGATTTTAACATAAAAACCAAACACCTCCTATTTTTATGTAGCTGTCCTAGCCTCTTTGTTCAATAACGGTATCGGCATGACCGAACAATGGACTGTACCATATATCCTCACATCCGATTGTGTTGAGGGCTAGAATCTTTAGAACAAACGTTTTTCCTCACAAGTTCGATCTTTCTCTTTACTTTCATTAAATGTTTACCAGCAAAACCCCCACCTTCCCAATTAAATATTTAAAGCTCGTTGATAGGTGATGCTTATACAAATTCCAATCTATTTTTAAAAGATTAGGAAGTGTATACCTTTCAATTTAGATATTCATAAATATTTAATTAATGGTAATTATTTCAATGTTGATTATATCATATGGCTTCAGTTTTTCTAGAAATATATTCGTAAAATTACTATATTTGATTCTTCTTTCCCAGATACCTACATATCAGAAAGTTTATTTGCCTCAAAATAAGGCTAAAATATCTAAATTCTTTTTAGGACGTTAGATAGATTCACCTCATAACTGGTCAATTTATGAAATTAAAAAACTGGATTCGTTCGCTATTAAAGTAGTTAAAGGTATGCATTATATAAAAGCAAAAAAGCGGCTCTCGCCGCTTACAAAACATCTTATTTTATTAGCAGGAAGGCAGACAGCCTCTATTCTGGAGTTCTCTAATCTATCTCGATCGGTACAGCTTGACGAGCCCTTGGATCATCGGAAGCGTTATTCTCCCACCTTCTTATTTAAATCGACATGCGTAGAATAAGTTCCTGCATAACTTGTATATGATAGGGAAAAAAACCGCCAACACGTTTGGGATGTTGGCGGTTCTCTCTACATATTCCATTTGTGTAGAGGTAAGCAATGCAAACACATTTTATCATGTCTTAAACATACATACAAGAAATCTTAAGCCAGCCACTAAGGTTGATTCACTGCGATGAATTGTTTATTATTTTAGGTTCACTACTCTATTTGTTCTTTTTATCATTCGCTGATAATATATAAAAGTGTTAATGGAAAACCCCAAACGTAGAGAATTACCAAAATCAGAATTTGGTGCAACTATTGTCTATAGTTACTTGATAACTGAAGAATATCTAGTATTGAGGTGATATGTTTGTATTTAGTAGATTCTGCTATTAATGTAGATTTGGATATATCTGATCTCATAGAAGATAATATTAATGAAATGAAGAATAGTATGCTAGATATTACTTATTTTGATACATTGACAAATAGGGCCTCTCTCTATGAGGACCAACAGGGTAACTATGACTATTCATTGTTTTCAAATATTGGAGTGACATATCTTTACGTACGTCAAAAAGATAAGAAGCGCGGTCTACAGACAAAAAAAGAATATATATCGATAATATTGAATTTTTTAATTATTCTTCCTTCTTTGTATAATAAGAATGATATAGAGAACTGAGCCGTTATGATATGGAGAATTACCAAAAGCATCTGGAGAAACAGTATCCCAAAAAAACTACCCGCTCTAAAAAGGTAACTATTTTAAAAGGCTTTTTAGATTGGTGCTTTGAAGAAGGGTATCTGAAGAAGAAAATTTCACGGGGACTCTCGCCAGTTAAAATCGATAAAGAGGAAATTCCTCATCGCGTTATTGATCCGGCTACGGTTGAAGCAGCAGTTCGATATTACAATGGGAATCCAAAGATAAAGTCCCTCATTTTACTGCTGGCCACTACTGGCCTACGGCTAAATGAAGTAATCACCCCACAGATGAAGCATATGTCTTATGATCCTAGAACAAACCAGTATTATCTTCAGACGATTACAAAGAACAAAAAAAGCGTTTTGCACTAATCAAGCCATACGTACTTAGTGAATTACGTGAGTATCGTAAAAGAATCGGCCTTCGTACAGATATAGATGCAGATGATGAAACCCCATTTTACCCTAACAAATTTGGTAAACACTATAACCGTTCGTATCTTTCTACGATGCTATCAGACCATATGCTAGCAGCTGGCCTGGTAACTATTGATAATAAAAGAATTACTCCTCACTATGTACGGCATTTCTTTGCACAAAGTGCATGGCATGCAGGCGCTTCACTTGATGATATTGCTGAAACACTTGGCCATAGCAGTACAAAAACACCGAAGGAAAATTATCTCCGGACGCAGCTGAAAAAGGAAAGAGATGTTAGTCATTTCGTAGATATAAATATCTAATGCAAAAAAACACGACATTAAGTGCCGTGTTTTTTGCTATGGATTATACTGCAGCCATTCATAAATATAGAACAAGATAAGGATTTACAATACTATATACATAAGAAAGAGTCACAAACATACGCCTCTTCCGCCTCTTCCTCTGAGGCTCTATTTAATCAACCTATGCGTCTAACCTCAAGGCAATCTCACGTAATTTCATAATTTTATTATGTTCTTCTATAGTTATCTCTTCATGATCGGATGTATTGGGAAACATGGACAATGATTTGCCGTTTTCTGATTTTACCAAATAACTGGGAAGTATTACTCAAGAAAAAGATGCATTTATATTCCCTCAGTGGATATTAAAGAAATACACCGTAACTTAGCGTTAAAAACTTTTAATGCTGGCTGTTTGGTGAAGTAGGGTAGTTCCCACCTGTTCCATTTTTCGCCCAGCTTAAACCCTTGAAACGTAATCATCCCCATCTATGGCTTAAAAATGTTCTCCATCGATTTTAGCAGGTTTAATAGTAGAGTGTAATAGTGTATAAAGTTATTCCCATCAAGCATTTTCATGTGCACATAGTTTCCTAAATTCACTCAATTTACATTGATTGAGAACTTTGCTTTTATTAAGTTCGATAAAAATAATACTTTTTCAAAAAAGATAATCTCCTTTTTTTAGAAAACTATCAAGATCGTATGCTGTATATTTTGGCCTATTGCCTGTTTCATTTATATTAAAGTTATATATTTGCTGAATGTTTTCGGGGTATAGTGGGACTAATTCATTTATCATTCTTGTTGTCATAAAACAAGCAACAGGATCAGCACTAAAGATATTACCCGTTAGTATACTAGCTCTAGCACGGCATCCTGAATTACAAATCAAGATATATTTACAATTAAGACAATCTTCAATTTTATTTAAAGGGATTTCATTTTCAGTAACGTATTTTTTTTCTTTAAATGCCTGTTCGACACTCTTACATCTAAAATCCGCTATTTCGTTATGAAAAAATTGACAAAATGTTGATATTCCATTGCTACGAATTGAAAGTTGATGTGAAATGTAGTGACAAGGTGATTTGGGTAGTCTATAGGATATCAAATCATCAAGTTTGATGTCGGTGTAATCTACTTCTACTTTTTGCATTTCAGAGGTGAAGATATTATTAATCTCCATATTTAATCTTTTGTGAATTTCATACGTAATAAAATTTTTTATTATTTTCTTTGAAACTTCAAAAAACTTATTGTAGTAATCATTTAAATTCATTTCTTTTTTGTTGCTTGTCACACCACCTTTATATCCAATATCAAATATACGCCATCGATGTGCTCCTATCTGTAGTATTTTTTCATAGACATTGTATAAATTTTCTACATTGTGAGGTGAACATACTGTGTGTATACAAACATTTATATCATTCCTTTGCACTAAGAGGGCAGCTATATCCCACAATTGCTTGTAAGAACTACCTTTTCGATATTCGGTGTGCTCTTCAAATCCGTCTATGCTCAATCGTATTCTTTTTAAGCCAGCTCTTATTAATTTATCTGCCATATCTTCTGTAAGCAACATCCCATTAGTAACCATGTCTGCTTTAATATCGAGTCTAGTGATTGATTCAACAATTTTCACTATATCCTTACAAAGTAGAGGCTCCCCACCAGTAATCAAAATCTTGTTAATCGGAAATTTGCCTTTAAGTTCATGAATAAGTGAAATTATTTTCTCGGTTTTCATATCATCTTCTCTATTTAAATGATCTTTATTGTGACAATACACACAATTTATATTGCAGCGTGAAGTAATTTCTAATCTTATTGAAGAATATTCTTTATTAGCTACTGTAACCACATCCCTTTGAGTTTAAGTTATCGTTAATTTCCAGTTATTATATGCCGCATGGTTTTTTCGTTTTTCTTTTTCTCATCTTCTAAACTACGCTTTGTTATTTCTTTTCTTTTTATTTCTGTTATAGTAATTTCTTCTTCGTTATCCCCATTTTCAGATGTCTTGTTTATAATTGTCTCTTTTTCGATTAACTCTTTTTCCGTGGTTTTTTTAATTACTTGCTCATCTTTCTCATGATTTTTCTCATTTGACATATTCGACACCTCCAATTGTATTACTAACATTAATGTCCATTATTTTTAATTTAATAACAATACATTTCATTTTTAACAGTGCGAGGGTCCGAAACGAAATGGGCAAACGTCATTTTGAAGGGAAATTTTTGATAGTGAATTTGAGTCATGTCCCCCAGTGTTCCATGACATCAATGCTTGTAATACCAATTTTCATAATCAAAAAGCTCCAGTTCCAGATGACGCAGGCTCTGGAAGTTCATCTGGTGACGAACTCCGTTTTCATGTAGAAGGTGGCCTCATCCACGGCATTATCGTAAGAACAGCTTTTCATACTGAGCGATCGGCCAATACATCTTCACAGGGATTGTTCTTTACTGAAGTAAATTGTAAAAAAATATTTTAGTATTTCCTGCTCTTGGCCGCTTATTTCCCATTGCTCATAGGCAATCTCATATAAAATCCCATGTCATTCCCACCGATTACACTTTGTTTCCTTAATTATATTATGACTCCCTCTAGTATCTGCTATTAAATGATGTCCTCATTCTTGAATGCTTGTACCCCTGAGAACGCACACGAATTTTCATTAAAGACTAAATAAAAAATGCACAGTAATGCGCTCTATTTGAATAAAGGACGTTTTTAAGTATAGTATACATGTACTTTTATAATTATTGTCTAGGGAAAGTTGTATGATTCTCGGTGATAGAATTAGAATTACGTATGAAAGAAAAAAGAAAAAGCTAACTCAAGAGGAGCTAGCTTTAAGAGTTAACTAAACAAATGCTGCTATTAGTAACTATGAGAATGGGTACAGTGCCCCGTCAAATGAGACATTAGTAGCTTTGGCTGTTACCCTCGATGTAGATTACATCAGAGCTCTGATAGATCGCAATTGTATATCTAATCAGTGTGAATAGGTCATATATATATCATTCCTTAAGCCTAACGGTTCACTTTGAATTAAGAGGAACTTCATCGATTAAACTTGCGTTTGTATGGCGAACATTGCCTACAGCTTTTGAAACTGGATACGAGTTCATTAGCCCAGCAGGGTATGATCGAAGCATTTCTAATGCATGTTCTGTTTTTGTTATTCCAGGGTCCAGCCATTCATCAACCGCGTCCTTCTCCAAAATCACCGGCATGCGATCATGAACAGATTGTACTAGTTCATTGGGCTGGGTTGTGATAATGGTGCAGCTACGAAGTATGTCTCCCTTAGAGTCCGCCCATTCGTCATATAGGCCAGCAAAGCCAAATACCCCTTGCTCTTTGATAACAAAACGATAAGGCTGCTTTCCATCATCTTCTTTCATCCATTCATAGAATCCATCCGCTGGAATGACTACTCGATTCTTGGCCAATAGATTGCGGAAGGCGGGCTTGGTATCCAATGTTTCAGCTCGTGCATTGATCATACTAAAACCAATTTTGATATCCTTTGCCCATCGCGGCACGAGTCCCCATCGGTAACCATCAAGCACTCTACGCCCATTATTATTATTTATTACAGCAATGGTCTGGGATGGTGCAATGTTATATCGGGGTGTGTGCTCATAGTGCATGTCCTCTACCGAAAAAGTGTCCATTACTTCGATTGTATCAGCTGCAAGCGTAAATCTTCCACACACTTCAACATCCCTCCTTTATCATAAGAGTAGAAGACGAGAATTTCTATCCGTTGTTAAAGAGAAATGTAATGGCAAAAGTTGAGGTGAATAGAGAGAAAAAACCCAAGGAAACAGCGAAAGCCCTAGCTGGTAAATTGCTTGAAGACCAAGAGTTAAGCGCATTCGTCGAGTACATTGCCAAAGGCTATGAGAAGGATATTGCCAGCAGCAAGCGTGCGCTTGTATCCTACCATGCAAAAAAAATCCCCATTAAGGGGTTGCTTNCGTCCTACTCTCCCAGGACCCTGCGGTCCAAGTACCATCGGCGCTGGAGGGCTTAACGGTCGTGTTCGGGATGGGTACGTGTGGAACCCCTCCGCTATCGCCACCAAACATGTATTTGATTCGCAAATACTTTACTCAGGAACAGCATCGCCAAATGCTGTGTGTTCGCTTGACTTATATAAGCTACTCGAACTTATATGGTGCAATGCTTACACCCTGAAAACTGGATCCGAAACTTCATTGCGTCTTATTTTTAGGATAAGCCCTCGACCGATTAGTATTGGTCAGCTCCATGCATTACTGCACTTCCACC
>NZ_JAIVEM010000182.1 GCF_020404765.1 Paenibacillus sp. BJ-4 | reverse complement strand
TCATGAATCGCGGTTAACGAGGACGAACACATGGTATCGATCGGCATGCTGGGTCCTTGCAAATTGAACAGGTACGAAATCCGGTTAGCCACGGAGCTAAAGGATGTGTGGGGGAATATTTGCGATCCCTTCCTCCATAGATCCAGCCCATATAAATCAAAACCCGTTTTGGTAATCCCGGCAAATACGCCTACCCGGCTGTTATGCCGCACCGCAAGCTGTTCCCTGGTGTAGCCCGCATCCTCCATCACTTCCCAGCAGGCTTCTATGAACAGCCTTTCCTGAGGGTCCATACTGAGCGCTTCCCGTGGCGCAATATTGAAGAACAACGGATCGAATTCCGCAAATCCTTCGATAAAGCCCCCCCACTTGCTGTAGCTTTTTCCATGAGCTACAGCTTCCTGTTTATCGGGATGGAAGAATTCCTCCATCGTCCAGCGTTCTTGCGGGATTTCGGTGACACAGTCCTTCCCTGCTTTTAGATTTTCCCAATATTCGTTCATGTTCTTGGACCGTGGATACTTTCCTGCCATTCCGATGATCGCTATCGGTTCACGAGTTTCCGCCAGCCTAAGCCCCGCCCAGCTTCGGTCAGGCTTCGCTGTCATCTTCGCTGCAGTCGGCACGGTTTCTTCTTCGGCATACTGCGGTGTCGCAGGCGTTGCCTCTACTGGCTGCATGTCATGACTCATCCCGACCCACCGCATGCACTCCTTCGAGTAGTCCCTCACAAAATATTCCGTCAAGGCACGCAAGGTCTGGTACTCATAAAACAGTGTCTGGGACAGCTCTCCAAAGGAACTCGCCAGCTTGCCATTGAGTTGGGTAATCATGATGGAATCAATTCCATAGGTTTCCAAGGGCTCATTGGCTTCGATGCTGCCGACGCTTAGCCGGGTTACCTCTCCGAGTAGCACCTTGAGACAATGCAAGGTTTTATCGTAGAGCAAGCCCGCATCCAGCTTAGGTGTGGTTGTCTGGTTAGGTATTGATGTCTGGACGGCACGGACACCGACTTGTGAGACAGCTTTCGCCAGGTAAGCCTCGATTTTCTCAGGCTCCCCTTCCATGACCATTACCTGCTCCTTTCCAGAGGACAGGCATTGCTGCAACGCCCTCATGCCCGACCGGGTCTGCATGGCCGTGATGCCCATGTTCTGCATCATGATCTTTTCCGTGTCCGCATCGATCCGCATCCCGCCCTCTTTCCATAGTGGCCAGCGGATGGATAACGTCCGCCCTCGTCGTTGCTTGGCTCCCACCAGGGTATTCCGGTATTCTGCGTATGCGTCCATAAAGGCATTGGCGGTGGCATAGTCGGCCTGTCCCGGATTGCCCAGGCTACCCGATATGGAAGAAAAGAGCACAAAGAAGTCCAGATCCTGGCCGCTGCTCGCTTCATCCAGATGGACCAGTCCTCTAACCTTCGATCCCAGCACCTCCATAAATTCTTCGCTTGTTTTCTTGATGATGAAGTTATCGTGAATCACCCCTGCACAGTGGATGATCCCATGGACACGCCCACATTCCTCACGAATACTTTCCAGTAAACCGATAACGGTGCTCTTATCGGTGATATCGCCTTGTCTATACTCCACGCTGGCACCTGAGGCCTCCAGCTCCTTCAGTCGGGTCTGTCTGCCTCTGCCCAGCGGCGATCGGCCCGTCAAGATCAAGGTCGCCGCTGGGGCCTGCCGGACAATCTCTTCTGCAACAAGCAATCCCAAAGCGCCAGAGCCTCCGGTGATCAGATAGACGCCATCGTTTTTCCATGGAAGTACCTCTTCTTCCCGGAATGGCTCGAGCCTGCTCCAGAAAGCAGTTCTCCGTTGACCGTCCACATAGCGAATCCATCCATCCACCGGGCTGCGGCTGTTGTCCTCCAGCTTTGCCAGGAGACCTTCCGCAGATTCTCCCTTTTCCACTTCGATCAACTGCCCGATCAATTTCGGGTTTTCCAGCCGCGCCGTCTTCAACAACCCCGAAAGCCCCGAAAAGAGCCGCCCTTCCCCGGAGTTCCGCACGACAATTTGAACCAGCACTCTTCCCTCCGGCTTGTCTTTGAGTATACTTTGGATGCTCTCAAAGGCTTGGGCGGCATAGGCCTGAAACCGTTCATCTACCCGGTTCTTCCCAGATTGAAAAGCAAGGACCTGCGCAAGGCCGTTCACTTTTGCTGCGAGCCGTTCGTGTAAAGCTTCGTCCGGCTCACAAAGCAAGACGATACGCCGCTCATAGGCAGGGGCTTCGGCTTTCAGCGGTACGTCCTGCTCCTTCCAGGCAGGCTCAAACATCAGTGTACGGCTCGCTGTAACCCCAGGCGCTTCCGCTGTTCTGGAGAGCGTAAATTTCGTTTCACCCTCGGCCGCTATGCCGCCGCTAGTACTTTTTGTTTCACTCGCAGGTGCCCAATACTGCTCTTTTGCAAAAGGATAAGTCGGCAGCGGAATCCTGGAATACTGTTCATTTGAAAACAAACGCTCAAAGTCTAACGAATATCCCTGAACATACAAATCTGCAATAGTAATCAAAAGCTCCATATACTCGCGGGCATCGCTTGCATTTTGACAGTTTTGAATACATTCATCCCCGTACCTTTTCAAAGATGTTTGTATGCGTTGATCTTTTTCGTGCAGTTCAGAATAGTAAACTTGAGAAGCACTGCCTTTTTCCAGCCACTTTTTAAGGGACATGACTAGCTCGCCTTGATTGCGGGCAACACATGCAAGCCGATGATTGCAGTGCTTTCTCCCAAGTAATAATGTATAGCTCATATTACCGCAATCTGCCTTAGGCTCCTGTTCACAATACTTAATCAGTTGTTCTACCTGTCGGCACAATTGTTTTGCAGTCCGTGCCGACAGCGGAATGAAATAACCCGGCTTCTCGGCATGTTTCCGTTCTGTCTTTGGAGCCTCTTCTATGACCATATGAGCATTGGTACCGCTGGCGCCGAAGGAGCTGACCGCAGCACAGCGTCTGGCACCAGGCTCAATGTCCCAGTCCTGCAGATGCGTATTGACATAAAAAGGACTATCCGTAAACTGAATATTTGAATTGCCCGACCGGAAATGAAGAGAAGGCGGCATTTGCTTATGCTTTAATGACAATAATAGTTTGATCACTCCCGTGATTCCTGCCGCAATTTGCGAATGACCGATATTCGTCTTAATGGACCCTATGGCGCAATATTCCTTCTTGTCGGTATACTTTCTAAATGTTCGCGTCAGTGCCTGATATTCAATGGGATCTCCCAATTTGGTACCTGTTCCATGTGCTTCCACCATCTGGATTTGCTCCGGATGGACATGAAATGTGTCATAGACATATTGCTCCAGTCGCTCCTGAGACTTCTGGCTTGGCGCAGTAAGTCCATTTGTGGTGCCATCCTGATTGATTCCTGAACCTAAAATCACTCCATAGATGTGGTCTCCATCGGCAACAGCTTCATGAAGCCGTTTGAGCACAATCGCGCCAAGAGCCTCTCCCGGAACCATTCCATCTGCCCTGTCATCAAAGGTATAACAGCGTCCCGAGCGAGACAGCATTCCTGCCCTGTCACCATATAAATAGCAGCGAGGGGTAGTATGAATATAGACACCACCAGCTAAAGCCATATCCGTTTCTCCGGTCCATAAGCTTTGGCAAGCCAGATGAACAGCAACTAACGAACTGGAACAAGCTGTATCTACAGCTATTGCCGGTCCGTGAAGATTCAAGTAGTAGGAGATTCTAGCGGGAATCACGGAACCCATATGACCCCATAGCGCTTGTGGAGGCAGGTCTTCACCCAGCAATTGTTGGTAATCTCCCTCGGCACAGCCTACATAAACACCGCAGCGGCGACCCTCCATCCCTGTACCCGCATAGCCAGCATCCTCCAGAGCATGCCACGCTTCCTCCAGAAACAATCGCTGCTGCGGATCCATATAGGTCGCTTCCAGTCCCGAGATATTGAAGAAAAGCGGATCAAACTTATCAATATCCCCCAAAAAGCTGCCATGATTGCAGTAGCTTGCATGTTTTTCCTGGTATTTCGAAAGATCCCACCGGGTTACCGCTTCCACTAAATCGTCACCATTCTTAAGGTGATTCCAAAGCTCATGTACATTATCAGACCCGGCAAACCGCCCGCTCATTCCAATAATCGCAATAGGCTCTCTTGCCGTTAAAGCCTTCCCTTTGTCCTCCTTTTTGGATTTCTCCGGCTCAGGGGATACACTTGCCGTTTCAACCGGATTAAGAATATAATCTTTATTTTGAATTTCTTGATTTTCACGAGCTGCATTTTCCCCGTTATCTATTGGATCAGCGCTCTGTCCCAAGGCTTGTAAAACTTCATCGCCATACTGATTTAAAATACATGCCGTCAGTTGTTTTACTGAGCTGTAATCGAAGATGTCTGTGGTTTGCAAATGAATCCCCAGCCCCTGATTGACAGCCTGCACAAAGTTAACGGCAAGAATGGAGTCCAATCCATAATCCGCGAATGATTCATGAACATCAATCATAGTAAAGTCCACATTTAAAGCCTCTGCCAGCTTCTCTACAATAAGCTCCCTAACATACTCTTCTGCCATCTCGTCGGTTACATCCGTACCTGATCGAATTTCTCCGTCACGTGGTTTCATTTGAGACTTGCCGTGTTCAAGCTCCTGTTGGTCCCGAATCATACCATCGCTTTCAGCCACAATAATTTGTTGACCTATATCATGCGCTTCCTGAGCAGGGAAGAAAACTGATCGAAAACCCTCCATTTCCAATACCCTTCGCCAGCTTTCAGGATATAATCCTGGAGAGCCTGGAATGCGCAACTCCGGGTCATTATAAAGCCACCATCCCTCCAAAAGGCCAAAGGATAGGTGGTTTAACAGAGAGTTACCGCTGATTTCATTGATAAGAATCAAGCCATTTTCTCGCAGCGCCGCTTTGACATTGCGTAACGTTTGGCGAATGTTCCTGGTGGCGTGCAATACATTGGTGGCAATCACAATATCATATCCACCCGTATCGACATCTTGTCCCTCAGCCGACTCTTCCACATTAAAAATCTGATAAGTCAGATAAGGATTTTGCGGACCGTACTCTTTTTGTGCATGTAATAAAAATGCTCTCGATTTGTCGGTATAGCAATATTCTTGAATATGCTCCCGATAAGGTTTGAGCTTCTGGAAGACCATAGCACTAGTACCTCCAGTGCCTGCGCCAACTTCTATGATTCGAATCTGCACCGACGGATCATGTTTAAGCCGCTCATTCAGATAGGAAACTGCAATATCCCCCAGCACTTCATTAAAGTAATCTGCTGCAGGACTATTTTTATATATGCCTTCCACCAGTTTCATGGAAGAGTTGGGAAACATGATATCGGTGGCAGGTATTTTCCCGGTCAAAATTTCTGGCAGCTTGCGTAAGGTTGATTCCACCAAAACTGCCCAGGCCGAGAGATCCGGATTTTTCAACCATGCCCCTTTCTTCAATTCCCACTCCTTCCATACAGCCTGCAGATCAACCGAAGCGGTATCCGCTGCGCTATAGGACTCTCCTTTACAGTACAAATAGTGATTCCGTGCCAATACCTCTATGCTTTCTTCAAGCCAACGATCGTATAAATCAAGTAAAGCCGTTTTTATTTTAAAATCTGCGATCATAGCCCTCTTTTCCATTTGTCCATATGGACATAATCCCAACGATTGCAAATGACCCCATAACAGCCTGCATAAGATATCATTCATTTCCTTCATCTTTAAGCCTCCATTCCCGTTCAGTCCCTCGCGTCGCTCCATCCTGTTCCTGTTCCGAGTAAGCTTTGTTGTCGACTGTAGACGAGGACATTGTCTCGTATTCAGCCGCTAGATAAGAAATATCTGGCATTTTCTTTATTTTTACACTGGCGGAGATATGGCTCTGGATATTCTGGATATATGAAGGAACAGCTTTGGAATATGGAGCTTTGCTTTCCTTTGGTTTCATTCCCGAAACATTTGCCGTTTTCGCAACTGTCTTTTGAACAATGAAAGAATCTGTTGGCTTTACAGTATCTACAGACTCAATGGAAGCCGATTTGGTTTTTATATCCGTGATCCAATACCGGTCCCTCACAAAAGGATAGGCGGGCAGGCTGATTCTCCGCGGCTTGGCATCCCCATACAGCATGTTCCAGTCCATAGCCAGTCCCTTGACCCACAGATCGACAACCTTCGAATATTTCCTTTTTCCGATCCAGGCAGCGATCATTTTTTCCATATCTTCATCTTCTATCAGTGCCTTCAACGCCTCTTTATTCCGTTTGACCTGGCCTCGGTACAACTCGGAGATGTCGTCCCTGCCTTCCAGGAATCCCTCAAGTTTTTCCACCAGCTCCTGCACAGACCCGGCAATCACGGCAAGCCGTTCTTCCATGGCCTCGCGTCCCACCTGGAGCGTGTAGGCCACATCAGCCAAACTGCTCTCCGTTAGCTGTCCTTCCCGGATAACGGCTAGCAATCTCTCTCCCTGCTTTTTCAGCCGTTCTTCATTTTTGGCCGACAATACAACAATCGCAGGGTTCTGGGCTGTAACGCTCATAGGCTCCTTCTCTTCCCGAGTGTACTCTTCTGGAATGTACTCTCCCGGAATGTACTCTTCGATGATGACATGTGCATTGGAGCCTCCCGCCCCAAACGATGAGATTCCGGCAATCCTCGGATATTCCCGCGTCTCTCCATCAATCTCAACCACCGGTCGCTTCCATTCCTCCAGCTCCTGCTGGACTACGAATGGCGTCTGCCCGAAAGGAATGTTCGGATTCAATTCTTTGGCATGCAGGCTGGGGACCAACGTCCGGTTTTTCATCTGTAGGACAATTTTTCCAACCCCTGCGATGCCCGCCGCCGCCTCCAGATGTCCGATGTTGGACTTTACAGAGCCGATGGAGCAGAATCCATTGTCCTCCGTATCCTTCCTGAAAGCCTGGGTCAGACCGGTCACTTCAATCGGATCCCCCAGCTCCGTTCCGGTCCCGTGGGCTTCGATATAGCTGATCGTCCGGGCATGTACCCCCGCTCGCTCCAGTGCCGACCGGATCAGCTCCCCTTGGGCGGTCGGGCTTGGCACGGTGTAGCCGTTGGTCTTGCCTCCGTGGTTGATGCTCGTCCCCCTAATCACCGCATGGATGGGGTCCTTATCGGCTATCGCCCGGGACAGC
>NZ_JAIVEM010000140.1 GCF_020404765.1 Paenibacillus sp. BJ-4 | reverse complement strand
TCCCTGGCCACCGCGATCCACAAACATGCCCGAGCTGACTTCTACATAGTACCGGGTATTGTCCGACAACGGATGATCCAGCTTCATCAGCACGTCCTGACCACTGATTTGTATCGTGCCTCCTGCAACCGTTCCTCCGCTTACGTCAATCCGTCCGACCTCAGTTCCATCCCACTGATGCACGATTAGATGGCCTGCCCCCAGTTCTACATCTTCGCTGAAGAACATGGACAGATTTGCAGACAGCGAAACTCCACTTTCCTGCTGCGGGGATAGCCAGGTGTAGTGAGGAGGCTCTTCCATTTGTGCCTGCATATAGACAGATGAAGCCACACTCAGTGGAGAAACACCCGTAGCAAATCCATCCGCCATATCTGTATTTTCTACGATTTCACTGTTAGGACTCTCTGCCGCAAACGTCGCTGCTATATAAGGGTTGGCAAGATTAAATACCTGTGTTGTCAACACACTTGCCTTAATCATTCGGTTTACACGTTTCATATTTCTTTTTTTCTCACTCATAACATACTCCTTTTTGTTTCAGTTTCCTTTTGCCGTCTGCATAAGTATGGACAAAGCGATAAAACTCATGGATCTCGTTCTTGATTCCCAAATAATCCTGACGACACTTCCATATAAAATCACCGAAGTATAGTAGGATTTGCTCCCCTCTGCTTAGCGGATTCCTACTGCTCTGGATGGCGTCCATTTTACTGTACAAAAACTCATACCCCATACGATGACGAGGCAGAACATATATTTTGAAAAAACAATTACTTAATAATGAGGCGAACAAGTCGTCAAACTGCCCGAAGGACACGTTTAGCATATTAGCCTGCTTCAGCCTGAGCTTATGTTTGATGTCGAGCAGAGCATGGTGATTCTGTTCCATAATTGTTTGAAAAACCTCTTCATCCCGCTGAAGCTCTTCAAGGCGTGACCTCAGAAACAAGAGATCGTATTCCGAATTACTGCTGGTTTGCAGCCACGAATCGTCAATCGAACCTTTTAACCGCGTCTGGATTACTTCTTCTAAGTTTTGAAAGGATGTTCCTTTGATAACAGCGCCTTCGCGCGTTGTGTTTATAAATTCTGTATCTTTAGCTATATTGATATAAAATTCCATTTCCTTTTTCATTTTAATAAAAGAATGGTTTGTCACCACTTGTTGGCCATGCACACCTTCAACACGCGGCGAATTGGAACTAACCGGAACTCCTGGGGAATTGGTAATCCCCTCAGCATAATATTGCTCGCCCCGATAAGCTAAATTTTGCCCCACCAACACAATAGGGTCTGCTTTCATCCGAACCAGACATTGGAGTGCAATGACCGCTACGGAAGGAGCATCGTTAATAATCGTTGGTTTATGTCCCTCCGGTGTGCGCAATAGGTGCATGGAAAGCTCATCTTGAGAGATGATGATATGCATTAGACGACCTGGATAATGATCAAGTGTGTGTTTACCGACCGTACTGCCGAAAATAAGTGGAATAGAGTCAATTCGCTTGTCGATCACCTTTTGGATTACATTGACGTTGTATTCGTTCGGGTCATAACTGAACGTGCCGTGCGGATAAATGCCATGCTCCACCAACGTGTTCACTGCCGACCCTACTGTAAATAGATAAGCAAGATTATTCTCACGAATATGGCGCAGGTGCTCAATTTCGTCGTTAAGCGAAGGGCCGGCAGATACAATCAGGGCTGGCTTGCCCGCAATATGCTCTGATCCACTATGCAGAAAGTCTGAACTATGTAATATAAAAGGGAGATTATGCATGCTATTTAGCGCCCACTTTTTTTCGTAAACATGGTTGATAGCCATTTTGTCCTTCTTACTGGAGACCATTCTGTGCAACATTTCATTAAACCGCATCAGTTCCGCAGTAAATAGGGAGCGATACGGGAGCCACGGAATAACAAGTACTCCAGATACACGGTCAATCAACCTATGCAATGAACTGAGCGTTTCTCCAGTAGTTGCTCCTACCATAACTTCTTCGATCATCTCATTAGCTAACCAGTCGTTTTCATTCAGGTGTTGCAAAAAAATATTCATCACGCCAGTATCCGGCTCAACGATAGAGAAGCTGGTATTCGGGTACCTATGCAGGAATTCACGGATATGATACCCTAGTCCTACTCCAAAAAAGATCACGTGTGCTTGAGGTTTAACTTCTTTTAAACCGGAAACAAATAACTCTGCCTCCTGCCTAGGCTGCTCAGGATCATGCAAATGATATGATTCTCCCTCACGAGTCAGTACTAGGCTGGACTCGTTGTTTTTAGAAGTCAGCACCTCGCATCCTTCTCCTGCCTGAAGCAAAAGAAGCCGAGGGAAACGGCGGTACAAGGAATTGTTTCTACGATGCTGTAATGCCATTTTTCGTTCCTTTCCACCCGATATTTCATAAAACCAACGATATAGGTCAGATGATTAAACCCATATATTCACTTATACAGGATAGTATTCTGATTTTATTCAATATCTGCGTTAATGTATTTTATTTAGAAAAAAATAATCCTAAATTCCCCTGATTATGGATTATGTATCGGCTATTCTATGTATAAACTTTAGGTCTTAAGAACCTATTTATAAATAAAGATTTTGTAACCACCAAGGCATCTGCTTGAATCAACCATATATAGACTCAAATGCTGAAGTTCGTCTACATGTCGCCCCTAGGAGCACTAAAAATAAAAACCAGCAAAATAACGCAATAATTATAAAGTTTGCTTAAACCATTACCAAATAAGTAACTCATATAAATATTACATAATTGTTAATTTATTGGTTTGTTAACCCTTTCAACACATGATACATTGGAATAAAGAACCTCCCCACAGATCGGCATCGATGCGCAGTTCTCTATCGGGCTAAGAAAGGAATGGCTTGTCTTGCAAAAGAGAGAAATTCAAGAGAGTTCTCTATATTCCCTAAAGCTATATAATTTTTTTCTATATGGAGCCATGGTCATTTTCTCCAGCTTCTTCCCGTTGTATTTGCAAGATATCGGCATGGACAAGCTTGAGATCGGGAGCCTGATGGCCATCGGACCTTTTGTATCCGTATTCGCGAACCCTTTTTGGGGATATACAAGCGACCGGAGCCGCAATCTCCGTCGTATTCTGCTATTTATGATTATAGGTACATTGTTATTGCTGCAAGCTTTATTTCATGTCCATACGTATGTCATGATTTATGTGTCGATGATTGGTTTTTATTTTTTCCAAAGCCCTTTATTCGCCCAAAGCAACAGTCTTATTCTCAGCTACATTGAGGGCACGGATCGGAAATTCGGCTCGTTTCGCATATGGGGCTCCTTCGGCTGGGCAGTGACTGCGGCAGTTGCCGGCATGCTCATTGACCAAACGGGAATATCCAGCATATCCACCATCTTCACGGTACTGCTTCTGGCTGCACTGATCTGCACCTTGACGATCCCACCACTGAAAAGCACGGTGGAGACGGCAGCCATTCATTTGCGTGGCTTTGGCAGCATTTTAATGAACGGTTACTTTATATCCTTTATTTTATTGGGTATCCTTGTATCCATCCCGAATTCAATCAACAGCGCCTTTATGTCCCTGTACATCACCGAGCTGGGCGGGTCCAAGCTGATGCTTGGCTTTGCCGTCTTTATGTCATCAGTATTCGAAATTATTGTCTTTTTGCTGTTTGATCGCTTTTTGAAGAAAAAAATGACCGTGATGATCGGCTGTCTGACTCTCGTCAGCTTGCTATTTGCCCTACGTTGGGAACTGATGGCCCTGGCCACAGACCCGATTCAGATCGTATTCATTCAGGCACTTCATTGCATTACCTTTGGTGGCTATTTTTATGTAGGTACTCAATTAACCGTCCTGTTCACCCCTACTGCTTACCGTTCATCCGGGCAGGCTGTATATACCTTGACCTGGAGTGGCATTTCCGGCATCGTCGCAGGTTTTGCGGGAGGCTGGCTGTTCCAGAACTTCGGTGGCGAGATGATGTACAATGTCGGGGTCTTCTTTGCCCTGCTTGGCTCTGTGGGATTCGCCATCATGTGGTATATGCTGCACAAGAACGGCTACCAGCCCTTTCATGCAGACGAGCATAAACGAATAAAAGAGGCCCTTTAACAACACCATAAGAATGCGGTATACCTATCGTCAAGGGAACACTTATCTAGAGCAAGTAAACGTAAAATAAAGGAGTCTGCCCGCGGGCAGACTCCTTTATTTACTTGGTCGCACGAAGCTACCTTTGATCCACTTTTTCCAAGCACCTATTGCTTAGGCAATTGGAAAGAGCTTTTCAGCGATACAACACGGTTAAATACAGGCTCGCCCGGCTTGGATAGCTTCGGATCGACACTGAAATAACCATGACGGAAAAATTGGAACTTGTCCTGCGCCTGAGCCTCTTTCATGTTCGGCTCCACGTAGCCATGAGCAATTTCCAAAGAGTTCGGATTCAATTGATCAAGGAATGTTTTTTCCGATCCGTCCTCTTCAATCGCTTCAGGTTCCTCTGCATTAATCAAAGGCTCGTACAAACGGAATTCGGCCGGAACTGCCTGAGTAGCCTCTACCCAGTGGATCGTACCCTTCACTTTACGTCCAGTAAAGCCTGATCCACTCTTCGTTTCTACATCATAGGTACAGTGGATTTCCGTTACATTTCCGTCCGCATCCTTAATCACATCGTTGCATTTAATGAAGTAAGCATGTTTGAGACGTACTTCATTACCAGGGAACAAACGGAAGTATTTGCTCGGCGGATTTTCCATGAAATCCTCACGCTCAATGTAAATTTCACGAGAGAACGGAATTTGGCGTGTGCCAAGCTCCGGATTTTCTGTGTTGTTTTCCGCCTCCAGCATTTCAATCTGTCCCTCAGGATAGTTGGTAATAACCACCTTCAACGGATCAATGACTGCCATGGTACGAGGTGCCTTGAGCTTCAAATCCTCACGTGCAAAATGCTCCAGCACCTGCAAATCGATGACTCCATAGGCTTTGGAGATGCCTGTCTCGTAAACGAAATTGCGGATGGCCTCCGGCGTATAGCCGCGACGACGCAAGCCGGAAATCGTCGGCATACGTGGATCATCCCAGCCATCTACATGCTTCTCATCTACCAGAAGCTTCAGCTTGCGTTTGCTGGTTACCGTTTGAGCCAGATTCAGCCGTCCGAACTCGTATTGATGAGGTACCTTTTCCATCTCACATTCAGCTACAACCCAGTCGTACAGTGGCCGTTGATCCTCAAACTCCAGCGAACAGAGCGAGTGGGTCACGCCCTCAATAGCATCCTCCAGCGGGTGCGCATAGGAATACATCGGGTAGATGCACCATGTGTCACCTGTATTGTGATGTGGTGTGTGCGAAATGCGGTAAATAACCGGATCACGCAAATTAATGTTCGGCGAAGCCATATCAATCTTGGCGCGCAGCACTTTTTCACCGTTCTGATATTTACCTGCACGCATCTCTTCAAACAGCTTGAGATTCTCTTCGATGCTGCGATCGCGATAGGGGCTATTTTGTCCCGGCTCAGTCAGTGTGCCGCGTGTTTCGCGGATTTGTTCCGCGCTTTGGTCATCCACATAGGCTTTGCCCTTTTGGATCAACAGAATGGCACGTTTGTACATTTCTTCAAAATAATTGGAGGCAAAATGTTTTTCTTCCCATTCATAGCCGAGCCACTTCACGTCCTCCTGAATGGAGTTCACGTATTCCGTATCTTCCTTCGCCGGGTTGGTATCGTCAAAACGCAGGTTCGTGCGTCCTCCGAATTCATCTCCCAGTGAGAAATTGATCCAGATGGCTTTGGCATGTCCAATGTGCAAATATCCGTTTGGTTCAGGCGGAAAGCGTGTAACAACCTCCTTTACCTTACCCGTTCGTAGGTCCTCTTCAATGACACTTTTAATAAAATTGGGGGGAGTGATCGGCTTCTCCACGCTAATCAACCTTTCTTCCGTATAATCTGTGCAAAACCTGTTCCCTTAAATATACCCTTTCACAACGCATAACTCAATAAAATGAAAATCCATAAGCTCTCTACAGCAAAAAAAGGTGCAAGTTATGAAAAAGAGTTAACATTTTCGGTAAATAAATTCGTTATAGTGTATATAGCTTTTATTTTGCCCGGAAAAGGAGACCCACCTGTGCTCAAGCTGCTCATCGTAATCCTGCTGTCTATGCTGTTGTCCTCTTCCGTGATGACACCCGTCCATCCTTCATCAAGTCCGATGACTCGGCCTGTACAATCTCGTCCGCTGGCCGTCGCCCCAGAGGACCCATCCGTCAATTTATACGCTGTGAACCCGTCACAGGGACTGTTCCGTTCAGCCGTGCTGGAAATCGGTCAGCAGCGCCGCACATTTGGATGGTCAGGCTCGGCAGATATCTCCACCGCACCACAGTTATATTACAAGGATGTAAGCGGGGATGGTGTCCGTGAAGCCGTCGTAATCATTACACGTGCCTCGGGAACGGGTGTCGAATTGCAGGAACTGCATATCGTTGACGCACAGACGATGGAGGAGTATGCGGTCGAATCAGCGGCTGACGCCGTTTCCCGGCGTGTACAGAGTCTTGTAGCGTTGCGTAACCGCAACCAACAGGTGCATATCGCTGTCACGATTGACGGTGCCACCACACGCACGATGGATGCAAAAGCATCAGCGTTTTACGATGATCCTGCCCAATTTACGAAGCAGCTCGATTTCAGCTCTGTCGTGATGTATGATGCCGAGCAGACCTCTCCAAGAGCCACCGTATCAGGCAGTGTATCGCCAAGCGAATTTGTAGGAGATTTGAACCTAAAGTATGTATACGAGCATGGGCGGTTCCAGGTGGGTCCCATAGAATTTGAAGCTTCCTCTCCGTTTTGACGACTCTCGCAGAATAAGGTAGCATGGGATTAAATGCTAGACTGGCTGTTTAGCGATTTTCCGAGTGAAAGAGGGGATCAATCATGTTTACATACGCATTGGACGAACGCACAGTCCTTCGGCCGCTCACCAAGGAGCATGTGCAGCCTCTGTTTGAGCTGATCGAAATGTCCCGTGACCGCTTGCGTCAATGGCTTCCATGGGTAGACTCTACCACGGAAATCAGCCACACAGAGCAGTTCGTACAGAGCGCCCTGAAACAAGCAGCAGAGAATGGCAGCCTGACCGCCGGAATCTGGATGGATAACGAGCTTGCTGGCATTATCAGCTACCACGAGATTAATTGGACTCATCGCTCGGTCAGTATTGGATACTGGCTTGGACACGGTTACGAAGGACAAGGTCTCATGACCAGCGCCTGCCGCGTATTCGTCGAATATGCGTTGATGGAGCTTGATTTGCATCGGGTTGAAATCCGTTGCGCAACTACGAACCGCCGCAGTCGCGGTATCCCGGAGCGTCTGGGCTTTGTGCTCGAAGGCATTGTACGCGAAGCAGAGCTGCTGCCCGATGGCTATATGAACCACGCAGTGTACGGTATGCTCCAAAAGGAATGGAAGCAGCTTCGGTAACCATGCAACATAAAACAGCGCCGCAGTCCATAGAGTCTGCGGCGCTGTTTATTATGAGCCGGACATTAATAAGAATGCTGCTGTCTGCGGGCTCCGGCCTATTTTAAGAAATAGGCCATTAGCACATCATCCACAAATTGACCTGCGATGTAAAATTCCTCATGCAAACGTCCTTCGATCGCGAATCCGCATTTTTCATAGAACATAAGGGCTTCCGTGTTACAGGACAGTACCCGCAAGCTTAATTTGCGTATGCCCTCAGCGGCTGCAATGTCCTTCATGGAGTTCATAAGAGCCGTCCCGATACCTTTGCGATGATAATAGGGATGTACGGCTATATTGATTTCCAACACGTGACAATTACTGGCCAACAGCGTTGGAGGACGAAATCCGATATACCCGCAGAGCACTCCCTCCTCGATGGCGACCAGTTGGGAGCCTGGAGGCGAATTGCGTAGGAACTCCCCGCGCGACTTCCATGACAGCGAAGCAGGGGCCGTTCGTTCATTCCATACCAATTCATCCAGCGCAATCAGATCAGGAGCATCCTTCATCTTCGAATGACGTATCGTCAGGGTTTGACTTGTAAACAATTCCTTTCAATCCTTCCTGTGAAGGCTTTCCTGAAGCAATAACTGTAGCCATCCGCACTTATTGTACCATAATCACGGCTCATTACTGAACTTTTATTGGGACTTAAGAACTGGGAACATCCGCCTTGGTAGTAGCTTCGAAAGCATCCAAATCATGCCGGGAACGGTTTAACCAGCTATGCAGGACAAAAAACAGAATTGACAATACTGCTACGCCCAATGCCAGCCAAACTGCGGGCGGTAAACCGCCGCCATCATAAAGCTTTCCCATAATATAAGGCCCCATCACCCGTCCGGCTGCGCCAATGCCCCCCACTAGTCCGATGTAAAAGGGCGCTCCAGTGCCCCCGTGATCAGACAAAAATGCCGGAACTGCAGGTGCAATCAGCATTTCTCCGAGTGTCGCCAGGACCATAGCGAATACCATCCCTGTATAGTTCTGTGTACCCAGTATAACGATATAAGCTGCCAGGTAAAATCCTCCGGCCCATGTCATTTGGGCTGAAGCATGCCGGGCGTAGAGACGTTTGATCCAGAAAATTATCGGCTGTGCAGCAAAAATAAGAATACCATTCAACGTCCACAGGAGTCCGTACATCGTTTTAGGCAAGCCCTGCTCGATAATAAATGGAGATACTCCCGTATTCCAGATCGAATTGCCAAACCATAAAAAAAGCGACCCCAAGCCTACAAAAAGAAACAGCCTGGTATCACGAAACAGCAACCGCGCTGGTATATCTTCTTTTTTCTTCACAGACTTGCTGAGATGCACTTCCCCCTCTTCCCGATCCACCCTGCTAAGATAGGACCAGAAAAATCCGGCAAATATTGCAGAGGTTACCCCGTTCATCACAAAGCTGAGCTGATAGGAAAGATCCGCCAGAACACCGCTCAAGCCTGTTCCTAATGCCACCCCGATATTATTGGCGACATAAATAATATTAAACAGCTCGCCACGGCGGTCAGCGAAGCGAAAGCCTACAAAGGCTTGAATCGCAGGCACAGATACCACATTAAAAAAGCCGATAAAGCCCATCATGATGACAAACGCAATCCAATGGCCACTGGTAAATGGAAGTGTGAGAAGTCCCAGCGCGTTCATAGCCAGTGAACCGACAATCAGCTTTTTCGCTCCAATACGATGATAAAGGGCTCCTCCTAGCACTTGGCCAAAAATCCCACCTAGAGACTGCACTAAAATCGCAATCCCCGCATCTCCCATACTACGGTTCAACTCATCAAACACATACATGCTGACCAGCGGCCACATCAAGGAGCTTCCGGCGGAATTAATCAGGCTGGCGAAGAGAAACACCTTGACTTCTTTCGGATAAGACTCCAACCATTTCATATTTTTTGTTTCTCCTTTAGTATCTGACGCCATAAAAGGCATAAGCTCATTGGCGCTTCACATTCACCACCGTTGAAAAGAAAGTAGCCCCCTGTCCCATATCCGACAGCCGATCAGAGGTTAACGCATTGGCACGCTGTCTGCGCCCCTTGCCTTCCCACCATAACCCTTGGCTAATCACTGTACCGGGCAGCATCAGGTCCGTAACTTTGGCTTTCAGCTCGTACGTTCCCCGATCATTCCATACGGTAACCAGATCCCCATCCACGATGTCTCTTGTCTGAGCATCCTCCGGGTGAATTTGTAGCAAAGGCTCCCGCTCCAATCGCTGATGCTTGGGCAAATTGGCGAAGGTGGAATTCAGAAAATTATGGTTTGGCGGCGAAATAAACATCAGTGGAAACCGCTCGTCCGCTTGCGGTCGCTGCTCTCCGTCATAGCCTTCGATCAACGGCACATACGTAGGCATCGCGGGCAGACCCATTTGCTTCATCCGTTCCGAATACAGCTCAATCTTGCCAGAAGGCGTGGTTAAACGATCCAGATAGGCAGCTTTGGGCGTCATGTCTAGCTTTACAAAAGGTGATGCCTGCAAAGCTTCTAAAGTTACACCCTTAAGATAAGGATTCGTTGGGTTATCCAGCGCGCCCGCGATCATCTCTTCTTCACTTTCCGTAAATGCAGCTTCATCAAAGCCCATGGCTCGTCCGAGCAGGCTAAACAGCTCATAGTTGCTTTTGCTTTCTCCAAGCGGAGCAATGACTGGCTTCTGCATCTGGATATAGTGATGCCAGTAGGATTTGTACAGGTCTGTACCTTCAAAAGAAGATGCCGCAGGCAGCACGATATCCGCATAGCGGGCCGTATCCGTCAGGAACAGATCATGTACGACCGTGAATAGATCCTCCCGTTCAAACCCCTGCGTTACCCGTTCCGCATCTGGTGCTACGACCATCGGATTGCTGCAATATACGAACAGCGCCTTGATGGGCTCATCCTTTTGCAGCAATGCTTCCCCGATCCGGTTCATGTTGATCACCCGGGCATCCGGGTTCTGGCGCAGATCCGGACGCTCCAGATTGGTCCCGTTAATTTTGGCATAAGCGCCATTGGAGCGCGATGCCCCTCCTCCGTGCTTCAGCCATTGTCCGGTGAGCGCGGGCAAGCATGTTACCGCACGTACATTCATGCCGCCATTATCATGATGCTGTAGGCCGTTGCCGATATTGATATACGCCGCTCGCGCCTGTCCGTACATCTCCGCCAGGTGGATAATATCCGCTGCGGGTATACCCGTGATACGTGCTACCCGCTCCGGGGTGTACGTCTTAACATGTTCGCGCAGCTCCTCGTGACCTAACGTGTAGCAGCGTAAAAATTCGTCGTCCGTTAGCCCTTGCTCGAACAGCACGTTCATCATTCCCAGCGCGAGCGCCGTATCCGTCCCCGGATATAAAGGAATGAACCAATCCGCCCATTGCGCCGTCCGATTACGATGAACATCAATAACAACCACCTTGGCACCTTTTTTACGTGCCTTCTCGGCCAATACGACCTGATGCATGTTCGTGCTGATGACATTTCCACCCCATACAATAATGAGGTCTGCATCCTCTGTGTCCTCTGGGCTGGTTCCCCCTTTAAAACCCATGACAGATGCCCAGCCTTCATTCCCAGCTACGCTGCAAATCGTCTGATCTAGCCGGCTCGAGCCCAGCGCATTAAAAAAACGGCGATCCATTCCATCCACACTCAATACGCCCATATTGCCATAAAAGCTGTAGGGGAGAATCGATTCCGGGCCGTCCGTACGAATCAGTTCCTTGAACCGACCGGTAATGGTTTCGACTGCCTCCTCCCAGCTAATTCGTTCAAACTTTCCTTCTCCCTTGGGACCTACACGCTTCAGCGGATAGAGCACCCGATCAGGGTCATATACCCGCTCCGTCATATTACGAACTTTATTACAAATGGCCCCTTTTGTAATGGGATGATCAGGGTTGCCAGTCACCTTGACAATTTTTCCATTTTCCTTGTGAAGCAGGAGCCCACACGTATCTGGGCAATCTAGCGGACACACTGCCGGAAAAATACCGTCTGCATGCTCCGTCATCTGCTGCCCCCTCTGTAAGTCTGATTGAAGCGTAGCCTCAGGAGGCGCGCTGTTGCTATGATCCATGGTATTGATGCTCCTTTCCATTACTGTTTCCAAAAATTACACTGTTCTTATCATATCTACAGCTATGACCTATGGCAAGAGAAGGATTTTGCCAAGCAGCGTCCGACCGAAAGTGACAAAAAATCCGCCTGCTGCATAGAGCAAAACGGATTTTTGAAAAATCACAATTATTTTTTTATAGCCCTGTTTCATCTTTACTTGTTAGGGGTAAAAGAGATCAAGGCATTATGGACGAGAGCACACTCATCCTCACATGCCAAATCATGGACCACTCCCAAAAAAATCCGCCATGACAGGTTTCGTTCCCCCGGACTTGTCATGGCGGATTTGCTTTGTTCGATTCTGTTAAGAGTAACTAATCAAACACGATCACTCAACGGATTTGGAGCAACCGAAGAGGTAGTTTGAGTTCCGCTCACTGGATGTGCATCGGTATGCGGCTTTTTCAAATAGGCTAACCAATAAGCCCCAGCCACAAACAGACTTCCTCCAACCAAATTTCCCAACCAAACCGGAATAAAGTTCATGATATAATCTGCCCATGAAAAATGGCCTGCAAAGATAGCCGCCGGAATGAGAAACATATTGGCCACAATGTGCTGAAAGCCAATAGCAACAAAGGCCATTGTAGGGAACCAAATCCCCATAATTTTTCCACCGATCGAATCCGTGCTATATGCCAGCCATACAGCCAGTGCTACCAGCCAGTTACATCCAATACCAGATATAAATGATTGTAAAAAGCTGTCATGCAGCTTATGGCCTGCCATATCCACCACTTTGTCTAGATAAGGACCCGTTTCTGTTAAACCCAGCACATGGCCAAAGAAAAAGGCAACAAATAACGCACCTGCAAAATTACTAAGCGTAATAATGGCTAGATTACGAAGCACGACGCCGGTCTTAATCCGTCCTGCCCATCTCGCCAAAGGGACAGCCATCATATTGCCTGTCAGCAATTCTCCCCCAGCGATCAGTACTAATACGAGCCCGACAGGGAACACGGAAGCTCCTATAAAGGTAGCAATACTCCCCCATTCCTTAGGCGCGCTTGCAATAACACGTATATCCAGTAAAAATCCAAGTGCAATAAATGCACCTGCCAAAAATCCCAATACCACTGACACAGTCCACGGGTTGTTCGCTTTAGCCACACCTGTTTCCACCGTCTTTTCGGCAATTTGCCCCGGTTTATAGCTTGCCATATATCCCCGCTCCTTTAACATCTTTTTGCTAAAATATTCTCCTCTCATATTTTATTTAAAATCAGTGATTTTGTTTGTGAAAAAAATCACTTTCATTGTTATTAAAAAAAACAGCCCTTGGAGGACTGTTTTTCGTGTATTATTGCGCCACGCCACAAAGTACTTATAATTAGTTATATTCTTCCTTCTCAACTGCTCTTAAGAACCAAATAACTCCGCCGAGGCCGATTACCGCCACAGCTACAAGAAAAAGGATATAAAACAAACCCATTATCTACTTACCCCCTAATCCTTATGCTCTCTATATTGTACTATAAGGATTCGTTCATACGTCTTAGATTGTTGACAAACTTATGAACAATGTCACAGACAAATCAAATTATACGGTAACTGGTTTTCGTTCAGCCATCGAAGGCAATGCTTGCAGCCCTGCTGCATTCAAGAAATTCCAAGGCTTGTTATAATGCGGCTGGAAGAAGAAATCGACAAAGGCCAGTTGGTCAATGGTCATATGATTTTGAATGGCCACAGATAGCGTATTAATGGATTGAGTCAAATCCACCTTCGACATAATTTGAGCGCCAACAATTCTCCGTGTCTCCTGCTCATATACCACTTTCAGCAGCACCTTTTCAGAGGTTGGCATAAATTCAGGGCGATAGCTATCCTCAATGGTTACGGCCTCAGTATTCATTCCTTCGTCTGCAGCCGCCGCTTCCGTCAAACCTGTTCCTGCAATATTATCTTCATAAATTTTAATACCCGAAGTACCTTGTGTTCCCATGTAGGCAATGGTCGGCTGTACCAGATTGCGGGCCACCAGCGTACCCATACGAACCGCGTTCGTCGCCAGTGGAATATAAGCCGTTTTGCCTGTCGGGTTGTAGCGAATTGCACAGCTATCTCCTGCTGCAAACACGTCCGGGCAGCTACTTTGCATATAATTGTCCACGATGATTGCACCGTTTGGCAACATATCTACCTGACCCTTGAGCAGATCTGTTTGAGGACGGAATCCGATGCAGAGAATAACAAGCTCTGTTTCATATTCTCCTTGAGAGGTCACGACTTTACTCACCTTGCCATTCGTCCCCTCAAACCGACTCACGGTTTCGCCCAGTACCAGCTTAATACCGTGTTCTTTCAGAGAATTTTCAATCCGGTCTGTATACTCGTGATCCAAATATTTATTCAATATACGATCAGCGCTGTCGATCAGCGTTACGTTTTTACCGTTCATTTGAAAAGCTTCAACCAGCTCAACACCGATGTATCCAGCTCCAACAACTGTGATGTTCTGTACATGCTTGGCCTTCTCAATAATTTCATTCGAATGACTATAGTTTTTACAGAGCAAAATATGATCAAGCTCAATGCCTTCCAGCTTCGGAATAATAGGCCAAGAGCCCGTCGTTACAATCAATTTATCAAATGTGTCCGTAAATTCTTCACCTGTTTGAAGATTACGTGCACGCAGCGTTTTGCCTGCTGTATCTACACTCGTTACCTCATGAAGCATCTTGGTCACTACACCCATGTCAGCCAGCTGATCGGGGGATGAATAAAACAATCCATGCGGGTCCTTGACGACGCCACCTACATACAGTGCAATACCACAAGATAAAAAAGAAATATTATCATTTCGTTCGTAAACGGTAATTTCAGCATCTGGGTAACATTTAGCTGTGTTGACGATTGCTGCTGTGCCTGCGTGTGTACATCCGATAACTGCTACTTTCATGTTGAATTCCTCCTTGGTGTGTGGGCATAAATGTATAATAATTGTGAATTATTTCACGTTAGCAGATTGCAGATTGTGATTTATTTCACTTCATGCACTTATTATAATGTGATGTTTTTCACATTACAATAGCTTTTTATGATATTCACAATTTGTCCACAATTAAAAATCAAGGCTACACAAAGCCTGTCTTTTGATGAAACGACTTCTTGCTTCATGTAGTTTTCCCTGTATGACCCTGATTATGCCCTTAAACCGGACTTTCAAAAGAAGCAGCGCTCCTCCAGCGAATGTGATATATAGACAGCAAAAAAGGTCCATTTTTCCGGAGAAATGCCGGAAAAATGGACCTTTTTAAACAATTACTTTGAAGCTAAAGCAAAGCTATTATAGCAACTGCTCAATGGCCGTCCTCATGGCCTCCGGTGATTCCTTAGGCTCAAAACGAGCCACAGGCACGCCATCACGGTTCACAATGAACTTCGTAAAATTCCATTGAATCGTACCATCTTCCTGCTCTCCAGGCTGCTGCTTCTTCAAATATTCAAACAGAGGCGCTGTATCTGGACCGTTGACATCCACTTTGGCGAATACCGGAAACGTAACTCCGTAATTGAGTTGGCAAAATTCTGCCGCTTCCTCGCTGCTGCCCGGCTCCTGACCGCCAAATTGGTTACAAGGGAAGCCTAACACAACCAAGCCACGATCTTTATATTCGTCATAAAGCTTTTGCAACTCCCCATATTGCGGCGTAAGTCCGCATTTGCTGGCGGTATTCGCAATAACCAACACCTTGCCGGTATAGGTGTCCAAAGGAACCTCCCGATTCGCTGGTGTTACAGCATGATGTGAATAGACAGACATACAGCATCCTCCTTCGTATTGTGGGTTTAGGTTCATAACCTATTTTACCCAAAACGAACCGGACATGCCAATATCCTCATAGGGCTTACCGTGATGCCAACACTTCGCGTCTGCGCTCTTCACGCTCCGAAGCCGACATTCTTGGACAAGCATAACAATACCGCTGGCCCCCACCTGTCTTGTAATATTGGCAGCAGGACGGTTTCATGTAAGTATTTTCACCGGGGCGGTAAGGATTGTCCAACTCAACGAGACGAACGGTATACGGGTTTCTTTTACGCCCGAATACCTCTCCCTCAAGTTCCCGCGTCACATAATCGAAATCTTGTTCAAAACGCTTCACATCCAGTGGATCGGTCAACGTGGGCTGTACTCTGTCCTTAAAATACAACAAAGTCAACGGAAACTGTCCCCACATCTGTCCCATGGATACGCCTCCTACCGAAGCCAATGCCTCCAATATGGGCCGTAGGTGCAAGCTGTAAAAGTCACGAAGCGCTTGTTGCGCTTGTTCGGATGAATGTTCCTCTTCGTCCTGTCGCGTATTATCCAGCTCTGTTGGGTCGATCACCTGCAGGCTAATAGAAGGAGATTTCCCTTCATAACAAATATGGAATCTGAGATTGGAAATGGACAGATCTAGCCTACGTTCACACAAGGACACCATAAAATGTTGGGCAAACACAAGACCACGCAACTGATTCACCAAATACACTGCTGAAGTCAAAAGGTCTTCAGCTCGCAGAAGCTCACCATAATACTCCAATACTGAACGAGCCTTCTCCGGTTCAAGCCATTCAGCCACTGGCCCGGAATACACTGCATCCTCCGGCGTGTCTGTCACTATTTTCGCCAATTGCTCCAGCTGATCGTAATCCAGTGGTCTCATCTTGTGTCCCCTTTAGCCTCTTGCTGCAACTTGTGGTCTAGCTTCACGTCGCTCTCCAATAGAACCTACCGGCTGCTTCTCTTCCAAATTCATTTCCTTCACAGCTTGGCTTACTGTGGGCTGTCCGGCCAGAGCATACGGAAGACAGAGCGGTACGCCCGTACGGGGATCTGTTACGATATCCGCTTCAATGCCAAATACCTCACGCAGCACATCCGGGGACATAACCTCGGTTGGAGCTCCTACTGCCTCAGCCTTCCCTTTTTTGATCGCGATCATATGCTGAGCATACCGGGCTGCATGGTTCAAATCATGAACAACCATAACAATGGTGCGTTCTGCCGAAGTATTCAAATACTCGAGCAAATGCAGCACTTCCAGTTGATGCGCCATGTCTAAAAATGTAGTCGGCTCATCAAGAAACAAAATATCCGTATCCTGCGCAAGCGCCATAGCTATCCATGCACGCTGACGCTGACCGCCAGACAGCTGATCAATCGGGCGATCGTGGAACTCGCTCATGCCCGTTACCTGGATCGCCCACTCTACCATTTTGCGGTCATCTGCTTTCATGGAGCCAAAACCTTTTTGATAGGGAAAACGTCCGTATGATACCAGTTCCGTCACGGTCAATCCTTCCGGTGCAGTCGGATTTTGCGGCAAAATAGCCAACTGCTTGGCTACCTCCCGGGTGGATTGCTTATGAATGGATTTACCGTCAAGCAGAACACTACCGCCTTTAGGATTCATGATGCGGGCCATCGTTTTCAAAATAGTGGACTTGCCGGAGCCATTTGCGCCCACCAATGCGGTGATTTTCCCTTGCGGTATTTCCACGTTCAGATCTTCTACAATCAACCGATCTTCATAAGCAATATCCAGATTTGCCGTTTTCAGACGAAACATTTGGAATCATCCCTTTCCCTTATCCAATATATAGTCACGGGCTTAACGCACGACATTCATCAAAACTTCATTCTATCTTTATATAATAAAGATATTGATAATCATTATCAAGTATTAACTGGTATATTTCCTTGAATATGCGATCCATATCGTCAAAAATGTCCTCCAAAGTTCATACAAAAAGATCACAGCTCCACAAAGCTGTGATCTCTAAAATCCAGCAAATCGTATCAAGACTGTACAGAAGACAGCCCAAATGCTTCAGCCATAAGACGTATCGATTTTATTTTGGCGTCAAAATCGTGAATGATGCTCGCAACCATGACCTCTTGTGCATTATAGTCCTTGCATAATTGCTCAATCTGGCGCTTTACCTGTTTGGGTGAACCAACCACCATACGCTTGCGATTTTCGCGAATACGCATCCGGTCATATGGCGTGTACGGATACGCCAAAGCCTTTTCTACGGAAGGTGTTCCAGCGGAGCGCATTCCCTGCTCCAGCAGCACCAGGGACAAGTCCATGCTGGAAGCCAAGCGGTTTGCCTCTTCTTCGGTATCCGCACAAATCGCAAATATGGCCACAAGTGAACGCGGCTGGTCACTATGGGAAGGCTGGAAGCTCTCCTGATAGCCTTTCATGGCTCCTGTGCCGCCTTCCCCGTTAATAAACTGAGCAAACGCAAAGCCCACGCCACGCTCGGCGGCCAGACCTGCACTATCACCACTCGAGCCAAGCAGCCACATTTCCGGCACTGTCTCTACGAGCGGCATCGCCTGTAGCGAACCGAAGCGATGCTGGTTGCCTGTGCTGTCATGTAAATAGGCTAGCAGATCATCCAGCTGCTCAGGGTACAGATCAATACCGCCCCGCATTTTACCTTCCTGCAAGGCTCTCGTAGCAGTCGGCATGCCTCCCGGCGCTCGTCCCAGCCCCAAATCAATGCGCCCCGGATACAAGCCCTCCAGTACACGGAAGTTTTCCGCTACTTTATAAGCGCTGTAATGCGGCAGCATCACACCGCCCGAGCCCACTCGAATCGCCCGGGTTCGAGCGGCCAGATGCGAAATCAATACCTCCGGGCTGGAGCCTGCAAGATTAGAAGCAGAATGATGCTCTGATACCCAAAAGCGATGATAACCCAAGCGCTCCGCCTCTATAGCAAGCTCAGCGGTCTTTTGCAATGCTTGCGCATGCGTCATG
Source organism: Paenibacillus sp. BJ-4 (assembly GCF_020404765.1). GTDB lineage: Bacteria > Bacillota > Bacilli > Paenibacillales > Paenibacillaceae > Paenibacillus. The sequence continues at coordinate 481,158 of NZ_JAIVEM010000140.1, read as the reverse complement.
CCTTCTGATACCGGAGATTGGTCAAGAATGCTGAGTTTTATCATAAAAGTCTGACCTTTCTGTTTTGGAATAAGGATAGGCATTAATTATAGCACGGGAAGCCACAGTTACCCAAGAGGGGGCAAAATTGATTTTATATTGGAAATTGAAAATATTTATTTTTCGTAGAGACTCGCCTTTGCTTTGTCTGCTTCATAAAGATGCGAACGCTTTTTAAAGAAACTGAACAGATGTGTAACGATTACTTTCAAGACCGCATAGCCTGGAACCGCCAGAATAATTCCTACTACGCCAAACAAATTGCCTGCTGTCAAAATAACAAAGATGATCGTGATCGGATGTACTCGAAGGGATTTACCCATAATTTGTGGAGAAATGAATTTACCTTCAATCAGCTGAACAATCGTCCATACGATAACCATCTTGAGCAGCATAACCGGAGAGGTGACCAAAGCTACAATTAATGCAGGCGTAATGGCAATTACAGGCCCTAAGTAGGGAACAACGCTCGTAAAGGATGCAATGACTGCAAGCGTCAAAGAGTAATCCAACCCAATGATCAGATAACCAATATACAGCAGCACCCCAATACAGAAGCTGACAATAATCTGTCCACGAATATATGAGCTGACCTGATGGTTCATTTCGGTCATAATGCGATCCGTTTCTTTACGAAACATAGGCGGGAACATCTTTAGGACCGAGTGTGGCAGCTTGCGTCCATCCTTCAGCAGGTAGAACAGAATAAAGGGAACCGTAGCGATCGCAAGCACTGTTTCTGTGATTACACCCAAAAAGCTTCCCACACCTGCCCACGCATTATTAATGAAGGCGGATAATTTTTCAGAAACTTTGGAGGCAAGCTCTGACGGATTGATTTGAATTGTGTTCTGGAACTGATTCACAAAGTCACTGCCAATTAATTTCTCAAACTGTTGTTGTACTTGCTCGCTATATGCAGGCACATTTTGGACAAGTCCCTGTATTTGATCGCGGATCACAGGTACCACCGATGTAATCACAACAGCAATAATCCCTATGATGAGCAAATACAGCACAATAATGGAGTAGATTCGCTTTACCTTATTGCGCTCCAGTACATCAATCAGTGGATTGAACAGATAGTACAGCACGCCGGACAAAATGACAGGAAGAATAATCGTTTTCAGCAGCACCATGACAGGGGTAAAAATGTAAGAAATTTTGGTGAGCACCAAGATATTCAAACCGATGAGCAGCAATACCAGCAGGAATAACACAAACTTGTTGTTCAAAAAGAACTTTTTGAATCGGTCTTTCCATGCCGGAGTCGTTTCCACATGACATTCCCCTTCTCTTAGGCAAATAATTGTTCCAATTCTTAATAGTTAAGATATATCTTTGCAACAAAATATACAAGTTTATACCCTCAATAAACACAAAAGCAAACAAAGTTGTACGGCAGCGTACAAACCTCATTTGCTTTGGATGGTTATAGAGTATCACTTGTCGTGGTGACAGAATCTGTCGGCGTGGTTGCAGGCTTGTTTTCCTGTTCAAAAAGATTTTGTATGAATCGCTTGAGCTTTCTTTCGTCCACCCCTAGTACCTGCGCCCCCTTGATTGTTTCCCCACGCACCAGCTCATTGGGCGGGATTTGCTGTTTGGCTATCGCTTTTGCGTCGATATTAAAGCCTAATGAAGCCAGTTGCAGCATTTCTGTAGTACTCAGATTCGTTTTAAAATACTCGGTAGCTTAATTAGTGACGAGGTCGACTGGATTTTGCCGCCCAGCTCGGTTATGAATTTACGCTGCCGTTCGGTCCGCGTAAAGTCCGAAGTTGCATCATGACGGAAGCGAACATATTGCAGGGCTGTTTTGCCGTCCATGTGCTGCATTCCCTTTTTCAGATCAATATCGAACTGATGTTTGTCTGCTTTAGACGTATAATGCATGTCTTTTTCAACATCCAGATCAATACCACCCACAGAATCAACCAGCGCAATAAAGCCATTAAAATCAGTGTATACGTAGTATTGAATGGGGATGCCCAGCAGGTTGCTTACGGTCTGTCGGGTCAAATCTGGGCCACCGTAAGAAAAGGCAGCATTTAATCGGCTTTTCCCATGACCTGGGATATCGACGTACGTATCACGCAAAATCGACATCAGCGTAGCTTTCTTCGTGACTGGATCAACAGAAGCGACCATCACGGAGTCGGAGCGCCCTGAATCTTCCCCACGTGAATCGCCACCCAACAGCAATATATTCACTCTCTCTGTTCCATCCCACTCCGGTGGGAGCGACACAGCTACAGGTTGTACATCGGCTTGGGTTTCTGCTTGCGGTTTGAATTTTGAATCCTGTCCGGAAGCGACCGAAATTTGATTCGTAAAATGATATATAGAATAAGCATAATATCCGCCCACAATAAGAACAACCGCTGCCACAGAAATGCCCAGCCATTTTAAAAATTTTCGCATATGAACAGGTAACCTCGCTTTTATTCATCATCGTTCGACTTTTAAAAGCATACCCTTCCTGCAAGTTAGCTGTCAATTGAGGCCATCTGTGCCAAGCATAGCGGGTGGTCTATCTAATGGCCGTTGCTCGTGTCTGTTAAGACTTATTTTCAGAGTCTTCCTGTGCCAAGTTATCTGCTTTGGGATCGTCCGGATACCATGGATTCAAATGGACAAGCACCTCATGCACTCTCGGTTCCCGCTTCATGACAGCCCCCTTGATCAGCCGGATAATATCGTGTCCCTGCTGAATCGTCAAAGTTGCATCCACTGAAGCGCGGATATCCACAATAATATACTGGCCATGCTCACGGGCACGGATACGGTCAATACGCTGAACCTCGTCCACACGAAGTGCGGCTGCGGCGTAGCTTTCAATTTTCTCAGGTGCAATTGCCTTCTCCATAAGTACGTCTATAGACTCACGGCCCATTTCCCACGCCAATTTCAGAACCAGCAATGCCACGACAAATCCCGCAATCGGATCACCGTAGGATAAAATCGAGATACTCCAGTGCTCACCAATCAATCCGAGGCCAATCCCCAGCACAGCAGCCCCGGAGGCATACACATCAGCCAAATGATCCTTTGCCGTCGCAATGAGACCCTGACTATTAGCCGCTCTCCCGATACGAATCGTGTAGATATACAACCACTGCTTCCAGAGCAGGGAGATGACCGCTGCCACCAATGCCAATATATGCTCCTGTGGCATCGGCTCGAACAGGGCCGCAATGGAATGGTAGCCGATGAATATGCCCGCCCCGAACAAAATGACTGCTACCACACTCGCACCGATCACTTCTGCCTTGCCGTGACCATAAGGATGATCCTCATCTGGTGGCTGACTGGATATGCGCATCGCTCCCAGCGCCGTTGCAGAGGCAATCACATCCCCGGCGTTATGCACACCATCAGCCACCAGCACCTTACTGTTGAACATGAGTCCTGCGATGATTTTAATGCCGGTTAATAGGATGTTGCTAATCAGGCTGATCCATGCCGAGACCATGGCGCGTTTGCCCATATCCTGTTCCTGCATAATGTATAACCCCTCCATCATTTTCTTTAACAAGGTCCCCACACGCTAACCTTTTATTTTCAAAGCAGCTCCGCTGCTTATTCCAGCATATGATGCTGCCCCTTCAGGCGACATGAATGAAGATTATAATAGCCCCGGAAGATGAGCCTCTCCGGGGCTATTATAATAACCATAGCTAAGCATTCTATGAGAACGCTCGTTTTATCTATCTGGACCGTCCACGACGGCCTCCCTGTCCTTGACCACCACGCGGACCGCCTTTGGCTTGTCCACCGCGACCTCCCTGGCCTCCGCGTGCGGAACCGCCACTGCTGCGGTCGTATCCACCGCGTTCGCCGCTTTGCCCGGCGGAGCGGCCTTGGCCTCCGCGTGCGGAACCGCCACTGCTGCGGTCGTATCCGCCGCGTTCGCCGCTTTGCCCGGCAGAGCGGCCTTGGCCTCCGCGTGCGGAACCGCCGCTGCTGCGGTCGTATCCGCCGCGTTCGCTGCTACTGCGGCTGGAGCGACGCTCGCCGCCTGCACCGTCACGACGGCCCGCCTGTTCGCGGCCGTTGCCCCGGCGTCCGCCGCCGGAATCGCCGCCGAAGGAACGGCGGTCGTTTCTGCCCGAGCGGCGTTCTCCACCCTGCCGCTCAGCCGTATCGGGAGCAGGTCTACGCTGCCCGCCGCCCTCACTGCTGGTGAATGTGACACCAGCGACCTTCTGGATGTTCCGAAGCTCTGGAACATCCCTTGGTGTGGCGAGCGTCACCGCCACACCTTTGCCTCCGGCACGGCCGGTACGCCCGATGCGGTGGATATAGCTTTCGGCATCCTGCGGCATATCATAGTTGAAGACATGTGTGACACCTTCTACATCCAGGCCGCGTGCAGCGACATCAGTCGCTACGAGCAATTGAAGTTTCGCTTCACGGAACGCCTTCATTACCTGCTCACGCTTATTCTGGGACAAATCTCCGTGAAGCTCTCCGCTTGCGAAGCCCATCTCCTGCAGTTCCTCGTTCAGCTTGGCAGCACGGCGCTTCGTACGGCAGAAAATAACTGCCAAATACGGGCGGTCTGTATTCAGCATGTCCACCAATGCCTGTTGCTTGCCCCGGTCTGTTGTTTGCACAACTACCTGACGGATTTGGCTCACCGGAACGGAAGAAGCGGATTTCACTTTGACATCTATCGGTTCGTTCATATATACACGAGCCAGCTTACGGATACCGGCTGGCATCGTTGCGGAGAACAGCATTGTTTGTCTCCGGTAAGGAACCTCCTGCAGAATCGTCTCCACATCGTTCAAAAAGCCCATGTGTAGCATTTGATCGGCTTCATCCAGCACCAGCATTTTAACGCCGCCCAAATCCAGCGTGCCACGTCTCAAATGATCCAGCAGACGCCCGGGTGTGCCAATAATCAGTTGTGCGCCGCCTTTCAGTTTACGGAGCTGACGCTCTACATCCTGTCCTCCGTAAACAGCCAGTAATGACAGCTTCGGCTCTATCGCAGCCAGTCGTTTCGCTTCCTCCGTAATCTGGAGCGCCAGCTCACGCGTAGGCGCAATTACGAGCGCCTGCGGATGACGCTTTTCCAAATTCATTTTTTGCAAAATCGGCAGTAAAAACGCAAGCGTTTTACCTGTTCCCGTATGTGCCTCGGCAATAACATCCTGATCTTGCATCAACAGTGGAATAGATTCCTGCTGTACCGGGGTGGGGGCTGTAATCCCCTGCTCTTTTAAGACGTCTACCCAATGCTGCCCTACGCCTAATGCTGCAAAATTCTTCAATTGGTATTCACTTCCCTTATCTGTATTCAATATGTGTCACGTAAAATAGGTTTCATGTGCCATATGACATCTATCGTTCCATAGTTCAGAATTCCCATTTTTGTATCGGTTCTCATTCTCCCCTTTTCAGGAAGGGAGCTTATCCGTTATCGTTGAATCTGTTCCTGTAACCAACATACGGCCGCAAGGCGGCTCAGGCCGTTCCATTTATGACTTTCCTAGTATACGCGAAGTTGAACAGGTTTCCAAACGATTTTAATGAACATTGTAAAAGATGAATTCAGTCTCCATGTCATATATTATGGTAGGAGAAGCGCCCTTCCCTTTACCACATACTAACCAAACCGTCACACTATTACACCCTCAGGAGGTTGCAGCATATGCGTATTCAAGTTCAGCGCGTCGAAAAAACAAAAAACGATTATCTTATTCATTATCAAGCCGGAGGAACATTGCCGTTCGTTCCCCATGATATTGTTCTGATTCATGGCACACAGTATTTCATTGGCACGATTTTGAAGGTGGAGCCGGAACAGGCCCTTATACGGATCAATCCACAATATGAAAACCAGTTGGCAGGCTCCATCGGACTGGAACTGGCCTTCTCTCCAACCGTTTCTATTCAAGGAGCGGACAGCATTGTAGAAAAGCTTGGCTACTTCCCTCCCTTTCATTATGACCGAATTACGGCTGCCAATATGACAAAAGACCAGATTACACTAACGATTGAGCTATCCCCCGCCACTGTACTAGTGCCCAAATCTCCGGAGCTGGAGCCTTCGTCTGAGGCACCTGTCACGCCGGAGGCTCCGGCCAAGGACATTCCCCGTTACGCGGTCACTTTTACATTTTTGGAAACCAAAGAGCATGTATTAACCCCGGTAGAAACAGAAAATATCATTTTGCAGCTTGATTTCCGTTATGAAGAAGCAGATATGGTCGTCGATATTGATGCCTTGTCGGGATTATCAGGTAGTTTTCTGTGCAGAGGCATCCGTGCAGAGATTACGGAACTCCATGAATAGACAGGGGGCCCGCGAACTGCTACGATGTCATGCTTTTATGCATGATGATCTGAATCACCCCCAAATGCAAAATGGATTTCTAGGGATGCTCCGCCCCTTTCAGGGAGAGCTGATCGAGGACAACTTTCATGAGCTAATGACCATCATTGAAGTGCTGGCAGATGAGTTGCAGAAATCATCCGTAGAGCGGGAGCTAATTGCCGAACTGTGGGGGATTTGCCAGTATACACGAGCATGGGCCTTGTACCCTGACAGTATGCTGCAACGAAACAATCTATTGACAGTAGAGCAGATCCATACACTCGACAAATGGATAGACACCATTTCCTATACGGTCATGGTATTGCTGGAGGGCGGTGGAACAGAGGAAGCTTTGTCAAATTACAGATATGAGAAAAAGTAATCTGACGCAGAAACGGGGGTTTTGTATGTCCATACAGGCTGATGATAACGAAAAGACATTCCTATCTGTTTTCCCTACACTATCGAATGAAGATCGGTTGGTATCATTACGTGATTTGACGGCGATCCCCCACCCCGTGGCGGAAACTACTACATGGCTGTTGCGGCTGGCGCAGCGACTGTCCGAGAATGAGCTTGTTCGAATGGAAGCGCTGAAGGTCATTGGGTAATACGCGGATCACAGCCAGCAACCGACTATCATACTAGGAATTCGGCGCATCAGCCAAACGGGAGCTGTCCACATAATCGACAACCAAAGGAGAATCACTCTACTCATGCGTGTAAAAATATTTATATTCATATTTATTATCGGGATTTTATGTGTGCCTGCCTATTTCATTATGAGCAGCTTTGGGTTATTTCAAAATGAAAAGGTGCTTGTACATTACAAGCTTGCTGTGGAGGTAAAGGGTAAAAAGTACGATGCCTGGCCTTTAATCAGCAGCTTTGCCGCTATAGACAAAAAAGGAGACAATCGTCAGCTCTACTATCAGGTGGATGCCTCTGGCTTAGAGTACCTGTTTCAGATAGCCTATGGACAATATGAACTCAGGCCCTCCAAGGAAAATCCTTTTTTGGACGGGGGAATCCACTATACTATGGACGATCCCGAATATGTTCGTGAGGAAAAGCAGTATGAGAACGCAAGCGACTACACTGTGTTAACCCATTTTTACAATCTACAGGAGCAAATAATCTATACCTACAATCCCGAAGCCGAACTCGACAAGACATATACTCGTTCTATCATCACCGCAGGGATGACTCGCACAACCGGTAGATCGAGTAGTGCGGTGAAGGATGACTATATCAATATCAGCAAGCTATTCAAGGACAAGCTGGGAGTGAATGTGAAGATAGACGTGGATGAGGCCAACAAAATTGTCACCTTGTCCATGACATGATCTCATAGACTTATACACAGCCAGGTCGTCTCAGTATAACCTTTATGCTAGAGTAGCTTTATTTCAGTCGGAAAGGAGTATGTCCCTTTTCAACTACAAACTGAGAGATGTGTATTAGGTCAAGAGACTTCTAATGACAATTACTCAACGAGCAGAAAGGATGGGCTTGCTAATGGCAGGAACACAGCATCTTAATTTAGGACCCGCTTATTTGGATGGATGGGTTGTACCCGAACACCCGGAGGCATGGATCGAGCAGGAATGGACAGGCAAACTCCGTTCACAGACCGGACATACGAAGTTTCACATTTTTTATTATGGAGAGCTTATGGACGAGCTGATTGCCGTGACTGAATTTGCGCCCCAACTCGTGATTGCGGAGAATGCGGTTAACGGCGAACAGATCGTGATTTTTGATGGAACCCGACATGGTTACGATGCATTGCTATGCGAGACATATACAGAGGAACAGCAGAACCATCGTACTCCCCTGATGCGATTTTGAAGAGACAAAGCGAAACGGCTTTGATGCGATCAGTATTACGATTACCAACACAAAAGGTTTGAAAACAGAGATCCTTCAGGAAGAGCTGGCCTGACGATGATATTCAAAAGAGTAAAACATCGGGAAGGAGGTATTTTTGTTATCCCTACGCATGACGGCCGGTTTGCGGTGTGTCAGGTGATCTGCGCACCATTGAAAAGCTCATTTTCAGGTGTTAAAAATGTGCGTTTTTACGATCTTTTCGAAAAGGAGGAACGGACATGGAACAGAAACGCTTCAAGGATGATTATGGCTATAAATATGATTTTAGCGCTTTAATTTGGCGGGAAGAACAGGTAGCCGTTCATTGTCCCCGTTGCCAAGGGCAAGCTTTTATCTCCAAATCAAAAAAAGACTGTTATTACGTTCTTCGATGTTCTCATTGCTACCATACCTATCAGCAGCCAGAATCATTTAAATTCTATGCACGTGGCGTATGCAGCTATTGTGAGAGATATTTTAATATAGAGGTTCACGACGAGCGCACAGTCACACACAAATATACGAATATGGCCTGCCCTCACTGTGAGACACATAATCAGGTTCCGGTGCATCGTGTTCAATTGCGTGAATGGCATAAAAACGTAATCCAGAACGGAAAAGACCCTATCTTCAAGCTCCAGCTATACTTCCTTGACTACTATCGAGGTAAACCGGTCTGGGCGCTCAATCGGGCACACCTGAATTACCTGCTCTCCTATATCTCTGCCGAGCTGCGGGAAAAACCCGTAGGTGGTATGCTGCGTACAGCATCCCACTCCATTCCCAAGTACATTAAGGATGCGAAGAATCGACAGGCCATCCTAAAAATATTGCAAAAGCTGCAGCATAAGCAAGCTACATAAAGGGAGACCTCCGAGCATGAGCATACAAACTTTTGACAGTCTGGAAGCATTAGTTCAAACCGTTAGACAAACGGAAATAAACGAATGGATATTTACCAATCTGGACCGTTTTCAAAGCAACCCTATTGATAATGCCTATTACATCATCCCGGAGGAAGAACTGTGGGAGCTGGAGGATGCAGGACTCACCGTCACCAACCATCTGGATGAAAGTATTCCGGCAGCCCTCCCTGATCACCACGTACAGACATGGCTGGAGGTAGCCACTGTGCAGGATGTTATTGAAGTGCTACACCGCAGCGGCAGCAAGCCGAGCCTCCAACGTATCGCACAGGGACTTCAGTATTACTACGAATACGATGCTTTTATGGAATAAAAGGCTCCAGCAACTCTTTTACCTCAGGAACAGCCTGTTTCAGGCTGTTTTTTAGTTTTTTCGCACCGCCCCAAATGCGATAAATGAGCACCTCTCGCTCGTAGTCCTCCAGCTTCACCAGTTCATCTACTAACGCCTGCGCCTGCTCTACATTTTCAATTCCAGCCGATTTCAACGGCTTGGCAGACTCGTTGCCCGCCAAAATGATCGCAGTCCACACCGGAATGCTGTGTGGTGTCAGACCGTGCGTGTCGACAAATACAGCCGCATAGCCGTCCTGTACCGACTGATGTTCACTGTCCACCAGCTTCATATAACGGATGACCAATGGGAAATAGTCTGTTCCTTTGAGGCCTAGTCCCATCACCGCATAGGTTCCCGGCATCGCCGATTTTTCCCCTGGCTCCACATCGTTGTACCACGCGAACTCTTCCATTACAAGCTCGGCATATTCAGCAAGCAAGGGATACAGCGCGGGGTATTCGAGTGCATTAGCGAAGAACCGATGTAATGCAGATTTAGCCAGCTTGGGTACAGGCAGAACATTTTTCACCTTGCTCTTGAGCTTCATTCGATATTCTTTGGTAAAGCCTTTCCGTAAAATATCGCAAAGATATTGGACCGCTTCCCTGTAGCTCTCTTCTTCCTCCGAACGAATTTGAACCTCTAGCGTCTGCAAAATATCATTCGCCCGGCAGGTGACACGCTCGCTTGTATATAAAGCTGGAATGCTGCCTGAGCCGTTCTTGAGCCAATACGCAGCCTGCTCCGAGCCTAGCTGTGAAGCCATTTCCAAATATTTTTGCCGTGCATCGGCATTGGTCGAACCCACTCGCATCGCGGTCAGCAGAAACATCTCCATTGCCGACGCAGGGATATCTGAAGGGCGAACATCAGGCTTCACAATGAAGTCGAGCCCATAGCTTCTTTCCCGATCTGCATATTTCGCCAGAAATACTTCCTCGGCCCAACACTTCAAGCCACTGCTGAGCTGGTGTCTCCATGCTTCCTGACGATTGCGGCTGATCTTCACTTTTGCATCCATTCGATCGAGAAGCTCTCCTATCCGGTCAGCATCTACAGGATACAAATGAGGATCAAGCAGATGCCTCACAAAGAAAAAATCATCCTTTTCCTTGGGCACGGCCTTGCTGGCAGGATTGAGCTTCTGTTCTACAAACCTTTGTATAGTGGCTAACAACAGCTCCCGCTTATGTTCATTTAGAAGCAAGAATGTAAAATAACTGGATTTCCTCTCCAAAACGACCTCCAGATGAAATTCCAGCCGATAGCGAAAGAACATGGGGCTAAACTTATCGGAATTGAACAGCGCCTCCAGTCGTCTCTTGATCTCAGGCATCCATTCGTGCTCCACCTGTTGAAGTGTTACTCCCTCCGTAAAACCAGGAATTTCGATATCCGGTCTACGGCTGTCCCAATCAAACAGCTCATAGGTATCCACCCGCAACCCGTTCATATTGCACATAACGTTCAAGTATTCATGAATTCCTTCGTGAAGGACGCTTTTGGTCTGAAATTCGGCGATGCGCTTTTGCTCAGAAGCGTACACCTGATCAATCGCCTCGAATATCGGATCTATGTATGTTTGTATCTCTGATGACATATAAGGTGTTCCTCCTTCATCTCCTTATAAATTGTAGTTCCTACGTAATTACGATAGACTAAATGATAACTAATTTATTTCCTGATTATAGCATATCTCTCATTTATATTTGGACCCTATCCCTATAGATTAAGTACCAGAAAGCAGGTGCATCCTATATGTATTGGGTTTCCTTACAACATACAAACAGCATTTCCGGGTTTTGGAGCAAAAGGAGGAGGAATACTGATGACAGTACATTTTGAGCATACCTTGGAAAGACTGGAGCAGATCGTAGATCGTCTGAGACAAAGCGGGATGTCTGACGTGGTATACCAGTGGGCGAAGGGAATTTCCGCAGGTGAGCTAACCAATCTGGAGGAACAGCTGCAGATGCCTTTGCCTGCCTCTCTGTCTGAATTGATAAAGCGGTGTGGCAGTTTATATTTCCTATGGTGCCTTCCTCAACACTGTATTGTAGCCACTGGACCGAAGTTTTCATATGAAAGTAGCAATGACACTGTACAAGAGCCGATTATTCTTGACGATATCACAGGGGAGTTTGGCTGGAATTATGAATATATTAGCTATTTCACATCCTATGGGGAAGATACCCTTTCAGCTGCAGAAGAGCAACAATATCTGATTTTTAACTATAGTGGCGCGGGTGATCCGATACTGCTTGATTTGGCGACATCCGCCACAGAGCCAGCAGTGTACTGTTATCATCACGAGTTGGATCAGTTTACCTTGCTCGCGGAAAATCTCCCCGTCTATATAGACACGATGCTCACCTTGCACGGACTATGGTTATGGAATTGGTCCGAAGTGTCAGACGAGCAGGGCATTCAGCTAAACAGCCCACCGCTGCAGCTGTGGCGACGCTGGTTGGACAAGTTTTGCACGATAAAGCTGGAGGATGCCCGTTCACTGGAGACACTGATCCATTACACCACCATGCATGGTGTAGATAATCCTGCTGTATTACAGGCTTTTCAGCCGTATAATCCGAAGGATATTTACCTTGCCTGGGAGCGGCGCATGTCACAAAGCCCAGCTCAATTCGCTACATGGGCCGTGTTAATGGGCGAAACCGCAAGGAGTGGGGCTGCTGATTGGGTGCGCTCCTTATGGGAATCGGACACCGTGCAAGCATGGACATCATCTCCTCAACATAATGTCCTGTATGCTAGGGGTGCATTCGTGTCCACACGTGCCTATCTGACCGCCCGCTGCCTGCCCGAGCAGGAAGGCTTGGCATACGTATGCAATGATCTGCTACAGCATACGAAGGCAGATGCCAAATTAGAGGGCTATACCGCGAACGGACAGTTACAGCATTTTCATACGCCACGGGTTATTGACTGGATGCGGGATAAGGTCAATCATCCGGTGGAAGGCTGGGGGACTCTGTTCGCACATTCCCACCCAACCACTGAGCAGTTCATTGAATGGCTATCCGATAGTGAGCTTCACCAAAAAATTGCAGCCGAAGCGCTGGATGTCATGATAAAAAAAGGAAGCGCCCCTTCCCTGAAAACAGATACATTAACCACAATCTCGAACCTGCTGCAAGCTTCAATGCAGTGCGTTATGCTCAAAAAAGATAAACGTCGCATTGAAGCCGTGCTGGAGCAGCTTGCAGATCTGGAGCTTGGTTAATCTTGTGGAACCATCGTTCAGCAGCTTAACCCCCGGAAAAAAGTATCTATTGTGAATGAAATCAACTCATCATTCGATTTTGCCATTGGAAATTCAAAATTCAGGAGCAAAGAAGTCAATCCATGCAGCATACTCCATACGGATCTGGCGATCAGACGCTCATCTCCCTGGATGATACAGCCCTCCTCCATAGCGGCTTTGAGCCCGGCTTCAAGCAGCTCAAAGCCCTTAAAGCGTCCACTGTCAAATAGACTGACCAAGCTTACGGATTCCAGGTTGCTGATAAACAGGATGTTGTAATATTCCGGGTTAGCCGTTCCAAAACGGACATAAGCGTCAGACACCGTTTTCAGCATGTCCAAGACATTCAATCCCGCTGCCCTTCCTTCTTGCTCGCGTTGTTGAAGAGCCTGCAGGAACAAAGTATTTCCTTCCAGCAGCAGTTCGCGGACAACGGCTTCTTTATTGGCAAAATAATGATAAATCGTCGTTGGTGAATATTCGATCTGATCCGCAATCTTGCGCATAGAGACCTCGGCATACCCTTGGTTCAGGAAAAGTGACCGGGCAGCCTCGATAATTTTGCGGCGGATCTCATTGCTTTCACGTTCTCGGCGTTTGATATGCTTCATGTGTAGATATACTTTCCCTTTCTGCCTGCCCCAATTTGGCGGCGATACGTTCAGCTTCCATTATACCCGAGTTCATAGCCCCTTGAAACCCGCCTCCAGGCTGTGTCCAGGCCCCTACCAATGACAAACAATCCACAACGGATTTGTGCTTTAGTCTTTTCATACCGGACTGCCGAACCGTTTGTGCGTAACCATAGACAGCCCCGCCGGGATTGGCGGTATAGCGCTGCATCGTCCGCGGTGTACCCAGCTCGGCCACCACTACTTTGCTGCCAAAGCCCGGATACAGCTGCTCAAGGCGCTCCAATATCTGCTGTGTTACGGTTTCCTTTTTGGCTTTATATTCGGGACGTGTTGCAGGCCAGTTCTCCAATCTGTCCAAAAATGTAACTGCAATAACGCCTTTACCCGGTTCATTAAGCGTGGGGTCCATGGCGTTATAATTGGTGAGCATCCAGTTGCCTTTGGTATACTGGCCGCTCATCATGACTTCGTAATCTGTATTCGAATCCGGTACATCATACAGAATTAAGTCTTCTTCGATAATGCCAAGCTCATGAGGCTCGCATGACAATCCGAGATACAATTGGGTGAGCGATGTGCCAGTCTCCAGCCTGCTGACAGCCTCTAGCTCACGACGGGCAGCAGCATGGTTCTCCAGCAGACGGCCATAGGTATGATGAGGACTAATACCGGACACAATCCAATTGCCTTTATATGCATCCCCTTTTTTCAGACGGACACCGACTGCTTTACCGCCTTCAACTACAATTTCAGATACCTGACTACGCAGGTGAACTTCTCCACCGGCTGACTGAATCGCGGCAACCAGCGCATTGGATAAAGCCTGTGCGCCTCCCTGAATGTAATACGTTCCCTCCAAATGATAGCTGATCCATGGAATGAAAAAGTACAATGCTGCAAGCCGCTTGGGAGGCAAGCCATAATAGGGCCAAAGTGCGGTAAAAAATTCCGTGAATCGGTCAGACAGCCCAAACTGACTCACAGCCTCCCAAGTGGTCATTTGCGTCCAGCGGAAAAAGGTTCCTGCTTTGAGCAAACCCGCTGCCTTGCGCCCCAAGCTGGATGAAGGGGAAGAAATGGCGGAGAACCCTGCCCCAAAACGACGAATGCCTGCAAACAGTTTGTCGATAGCTGCTTGCTCAACAGGGAACATGTCTTTGAGTAGCTGCACATATTCCTGCATATCGGATGGGATATCAATGATCTGCCCTTCCCAACGAATGGAATAAGGATGCTTTTTGCGGAGAGGCACAATTCGCTGGTCCACATTGCAGCCCTTTAGCAGTTGCGCAAAGTTGCCCTCCTCGAGTCCACCTACACCATGCAGGGATACATCAAACGTATAACCCTTTCTTGTAAATTCGGTTGCGTAACCGCCCGCCAAAGAATGACTTTCAAAAACAGCCGTTCGGTAACCGAGCGCGGAGAGTCTTGCTGCACAGGACAAGCCACCCAGACCCGCGCCGATGACGATAACATCATATTTATCCATGATTCCATCCCCTTTTTTTAACATTGTTATATAAGTTAACAGTGTTAAGTTAAGAGGATTATATACCACATTATTACGCTTGGGAACCCCTTATTTTTTGGGGTTGTCTCCTGGGATAACCATTAAAATATAAGATATTCAGCTCTTATTACAGCTGCAAAAGTTTTTTTATAAAAAAACATCCGAAATTGTAGCGCTTCACTTGTCAGATTCCAATGAAGATGCTATCCTTCAAATGGGATTGTTACTGAAAAGGCAAAACCCGAGTACATTTGTATTGTGTACCCGGAGTTTGCCTTTTTTTCATTTTATATGGATGCAGCAACATACAGTCAAACATCCCAAACATGTAGAAAGCGCTTTACAAAAATAACACCAAAGGAGATTAATCTCATGCAAAGAAGACGCTCCGCCCTTGTATTACTATCTTTCGTGTTTCTGCTAACGATCTTTTTCCCATCCTCCAGCTCTGCCACAGCAGCCGATGTTCCGGCACCACAGGCAACCCTGCTTACTCAGGTGCAGCCTTTGGGTGAAGTCGTTTCTGCCGTTGTACTGAAATACAGCACCAATATTGACGGGGCATCCTTGTCCACTTCCAGCTTTCAGGTTCAATCTGTACTCAATGATGTATACATAGACAGAACCGTGACTGGTGTATATACCAACGATACCGGCGCCATCACCAACCGTAGTACTCATGGCAAATATGTTGTGATCGAGCTGGATACGCAAGATAAAAATGCAAGTACCCTTACTTACGATGCAACAAGTGGAGTCAACCTCATCAATCCGTTGAATTATTACATCACCCAAAAGAAAGGCATTGCAACTCAAAAGAAAACAGTTGTTCCAGCCTCTGCACAGACTGTAAAAGCAACTGATAAAATTACACCCATTGTAGACGATTTCAAAAAAAGCACCTTTGAAAATAAAGACGGCTTCAAGCTGAACTACTTTACGTTTGAGCCTAAAGTAGAATCCGGCAAAACCTACCCGCTGGTTGTGTTTCTCCACGGAAACGGCGAGCGTGGTGACGGAAATGGAGTTAACCTGCTGGCAAATGCTGGTGCCGTTACTTGGGCTTCGCCTGAGCAGCAAGCCAAACACCCGTCCTTCGTAATCGCTCCACAAAGTCCGATTGACCTGGATCATAAATTCATTTGGGCGGATGAGCCGCGCAACAGCGCTGTAGCCGATTTGGTACGTGAAACGGCGTTAAAATATCCGATCGACACCAATCGAATCTATATCGTTGGTATTTCTCAAGGAGCCATGGGAACATGGAGATTGCTCGAAAAAGATCTTGATCTGTTCGCCGCAGGTGTACCGATTGCCGGTTTGACCAACTATGAAAAAGCCGTTAACATGTATGCCCCTGTTGATCCCAAGCATGTCGAAGTACTGAAAAACGTTCCTATTTGGGCCTTCCATGCTGTAGACGACACTAGCGTAAGTCCTAAAAACTCACAGGAAATGGTAGCAGCCATTAAAGCACAAAACGGAAATCTCATTCATTTCACTGAATACGAAGCAGGAATTATCCTGCTGAGTTGTCTTCTGACAGTTGCCAGATCTAGATCTGTTTTAGCCATGTGACATCACCCCATCCTATCCACTTAGACTAATAGTGGAAGCCTGTACCTAAAGATAATCTTAAATGATTATGATTCTCATTATCATTTAAGATTATATAATGAATTGTGCAAGGATGCAAGACCTTATGCCCCCTTTTCCCCATAATAATAAAGAAGCGCTAGGTTACTATCCCAACGCTTCCTTTATGGTAAAGCAACAACTTATACAATAATCAATTCACTTTGCCGCCCTCTACGACCAATTGATCTGTAAAGCCTTCTCCGTAAACAGAGGTCAGTGTGTCCTTATAGGCTTGATGCACGAAGTTTTCCTTGCCCAGCGTAGCCAGCTCGTTGTTGATCCAGTCCAACAGCTCCTTATTTCCCTTCGCTACTGCGGGGGCAATCGTATCTTGTCCACCAAAGGATGGAATGGTTACCGTGAAGCCGGGGTTAGCCTTTGCCCAAGCGATCAGCTCTGTATTATCGTTGGCAATGGCAGCGCCGCGTTTGTCTTTGAGGGCAGAGAAGATTTCTGTGTATTGATCGAATTTGAGCAGCTTGATGTCAGGATAATTTTTCGTAAAATAGGTTTCAGCTGTCGTTCCCTTGGCGACAATCAGCTTTTGATCCGAATTCTTCAACTGGTCAATCGTGGTGATTGGAGCGCTGTCGGGTGACACAATGCCAAAGGATAATTTCATATACGGGTTAGCAAAATCGACCTTTTCTTTACGCTCATCTGTCACAGTAAAGTTAGCCATGATGATATCTACTTTGTTGGATTCCAAATAGGCGACCCGGCTGGCAGCATCCACCAGTACAAATTCTACCTTGGACTCGTCACCCAAGAGATCTTTGGCAAAGCGCTTCGCAATATACACGTCAAAGCCTTGATTTTTCCCTGCCGAATCCACGTAGCCAAAGGGCGGCTTATCCGCGAATACACCGATTCGAATCTTGCCATTTTTTTTAATATCCTCAATCGAAGCAAATTTAGCCGAACCTGAACTACCGTTGGTATTGCCACCTCCTGCACATCCCGCCAAGCCGACGAGCAGCAAGCTCAAAGCCAGTAATAACGTCGTGAATTTCATTCCTTTTCTCATCTGATTCATCCCCCTGTTTTATTGGCATTTTGCATCATCCGTAATCCGGGTTCCTCGCTCATGGGATTTATGCAGAATGCTCATGTGGTTTCGTACTGAAATATATCCAGAAAGTGCTGAGCACGCTCTGTTTCCGGTTGGGTAAAAAATTGCTGTGGCGTAGTCATTTCACATATCTGTCCTTGATCCATAAAAATGATACGATCTCCTACCGACTTGGCAAACCCCATTTCATGCGTCACGATAATCATAGTCATACCCTGTTGTGCCAGCTCTCGCATGACATCCAGCACCTCTCTGACCATTTCCGGGTCCAAGGATGCAGTGACCTCGTCAAAGAGCATAATTTCAGGGTTCATACACAAGGCACGCACAATCGCAATCCGTTGCTTTTGCCCGCCTGATAATTGTCTCGGATACGCATCTTTGCGATCCAGCAGACCCACGCGCTCCAATAGCTGCTCTGCTTGCTTGAGTACTTCCTGTTTGTTTCTCCGCTGCACTTTTAGCGGGCCGAGCAATATATTTTCCAAGACCGTCATATGCGGAAACAGCTCATAGTTCTGGAACACCATTCCGATATGCTGTCGCACCTCACGCCAATTCACTTTGTTATCGGTCAGATCCTGTCCTCTATAACGGATATCCCCGCCCTGGACTGGCTCCAGACCATTGAGACATCGGAGGAGCGTACTTTTTCCACATCCCGAAGGACCGAGGACAACCACGACTTCCCCTTTCGTTACGTCCAGGTTAATCTGCTGCAACACTTGCCGGTCCCCAAAGCTTTTTTGCAGCCCTCGGATTTCCAGTAAAACCTCCACAGCCTCTCCCATGACACCCACCCCATCCTGCTAATTTTGCCATCTGCGTTCAAATCTTTTGGAAAGTCTGGATAACGGATAGCATACGAGAAAATACAATATGAAAATAAAGCCGTACACCCAAAAGGATGCCGAAGGCGCTTTGATTACACCCAGCTCAATAATCTGCTGCCCTACCTTGACCACTTCCACTACACCGATCAAAACCACTAATGACGTTGTTTTGATCATCCGTGTTGCCAGATTAATAGAACCCGGCAGCATTCGGCGTACCGCCTGGGGAATGAGCACATGACGGTATAATTGTCCATACGTCAGTCCCAGTGCCTGCCCGGATTCCACCTGATGCTTGGGCAGTGATTCCAGCGCACCACGAACAATGTCACCAATCTCTGCCGCTCCCCACAGGCTGAATACGATAATTGCTGTCAATTCCCCGCTGATATTCACGTCCAGCAAAGGAGTAAATCCAAAATACACGACATATAACCACACCAAAATCGGAATAATGCGAAATGTCTCCAAATAGAATCTCAGCACAAACCGAATCGGCCTTGATTTTAAGGTGCGCAGCAACCCCATCAAGATGCCTAATAGAGTACCGATAATAATTGAAATAAACGCAATCTCCAGCGTAACAAGCAATCCCCCTAATAGACGCTCAAAATTCGAACCTTCAAAAAGCACATTAATCCCCGAACTCAGCATATCGCACCTTCCTTTCCACCCACGTCAGCAGCATCGACAAAGGTAAAAGCAGAACGAGATATGCCAGTACCAGCAGAATGAGTGATTCTGCCGTTTTGTAGTACATGCCGATCAGGTCTTTTGCCACATTCATCAGGTCTAATAAAGCAATAGCGCCGACAATGGAGGTCTCCTTGAGCAGAAAAATCGCATTCGCCCCCAAGGACGGAACGCTGATGGCAAAAGCCTGTGGCAAAATAACATATCTCGCCAGTTGTATCTTGGACAATCCGAGACTCAGCCCGGATTCCGTCTGGGTCTTGCTGACCGCTTCAATTCCACCACGGAACGCCTCGGCCATATAACCCCCGCCCAAAAAGGTCATGCCCACAATGGCACACGTCATTTCGCTCATATGCAGACCTATTTTCGTAAATCCGTAATACAGGAAATATAACTGTACAAGCAGAGGTGTGTTTCGGGAAAGCTCAATATAGGCTACGATGATGCCGCTGACTCCCCTCACCTTGTAATACAACACGATACTACACAGCAAGCCGACGACTAGTGAAAACAGAATGGCCCAAAAAGCGATCTTCAACGTCAGCCACATGGCTTCACCATATAACGGCAAGCTCTCTACGATAAACTCCCAGTCTAAGTTCATATGTACATACCTTTCAATTTTCAATTATTCCTATGTATTTGCTCTGCTTAATAACAATGATTGTATCCCTGCCTAATTATTCCGTCAATACTTTGATGAAAATTTGTCATATTTATCTATAATTCAGGAAGAAAACAGTTGTTTTATTTCAGAAATAAATAAAAAAAGCCTAAAATGGATCAATTCCATTTCAGGCTTTAATTAATGCTATACGATTCATCACACGAGTGGCTCCGTAACCAAGGGACCGCCGAGTTTCTCTACAATTAAGCGGCTTTCCTCATTGAGCCCCCGCAGCGTGATGGATTTACCGGAGTTCCTGTATTTTTGCAGTACCTTGCCAATGGCAGTCACCGCAGAATGATCCCAAACATGTGAATGACTAAAGTCCACCACGACACGCTTCGGATCATCCGCAGGTTCAAAATGATCGACAAAATGAGTTGTTGAAGCGAAAAACATCGGACCCGCAACATGGTACACCTTCTCCTCGTTATCCTCTGTTGCACTGATGCGGATTTTAGCCATTTTCCAGCCAAAATGCAATGCACTCAGCAGGACGCCCGCGATCACGCCCTTTGACAAATCATGCGTAGCCACCACGATGATAACCGTCATAACCATAATAAACGTGTCTGCCTTGGGTACCTTGGCGATATTTCGGAGTGCATTCCAGTCCACGGTCCCGATACACACCATGAACATGACGCCCACCAATGCGCCCATCGGCACTTCCTTCACAACCCCGCCAAGCACTAACAGCAAAAAGGCCAAAAATGCCCCTGCCGTAAAAGTGGACAAACGTCCTCTGCCGCCTGAGCTGACATTAATGACCGATTGCCCGATCATGGCACAACCGCCCATACCACCGAAAAAGCCAGTTACAAAGTTGGCAATCCCTTGCCCACGGGCTTCCCGGTTTTTATTGCTTTTCGTTTCGGTCATTTCATCCAGAATGCTAGCCGTCAGCAGCGACTCCAGCAATCCGACCAGTGCCATCGTAAAGGAGTACGGCAGCAAAATCCATAACGTGTGCCACGACCACTCAATTTGAGGCAAATGGAATGAAGGCAACGAGCTGGTCAGCGTACCGATATCCCCTACGGTTTTCACATTTAATCCAAATACATACGTAGTGATCGTCATGATAATAATGGCAGTCAATGGAGCGGGGATGCTTTTCGTGAACTTTGGTAAAATATACACAATGAGCAGCGTACCCGCTACCATTGCGTACATGATCCAGTTGGCTCCATGAAAATGGGTAAGCTGAGCCATAAAGACGAGGATCGCCAGCGCATTCACAAACCCGGTCATAACCGGCTGCGAAATAAAGCTTATAAAGCGACCTATTTTCAAAACACCCAGCAACACTTGAATGATCCCTGCCAAAATGGTAGCTGCAAACAGATATTCCACGCCATAATCCTTCACTAAGCCAACGACCAGTACCGCTACCGCCCCGGTTGCTGCCGAGATCATCGCCGGGCGTCCGCCTGCAAAGGAGATGACAATGCCCATCGAGATGGAGGCGTACAGTCCAACCATGGGATTGACACCCGCAATGATCGAGAAGGCAATGGCCTCCGGAATCAGCGCCAGCGCCACGGTCATGCCCGCAAGTATATCGGCTCGAATATTACCGAACCATTGTTGTCTAAGATTCATACTGTCTTGTTCCAGCCTCCTATATTTACGGAGAACAGCGTATTGACCCGCAACCCGATACTATTCAGGCATCCGTCCAGCGGCCAATCGCAAAGGCTCTCCTATCATTCAGCTCGTCTCTCTCAAACGAACCCGTCCGTTACATTCAGTCCATCATTATAACGTAAGGGATTCGCAGAAACGAATTGGAAAAAGGCTGTTTATAGAAAAAAATCACTCGTTTTCTTAAAATATCGCTCGTTTACTTCATATGGTTCGTTTTCTTATATTTAAAATTTTTGCAATTTCTAAGACTCCGACCTGTTAAAGTTTATCACCTTAACCTTATACTCGGATTCCGCAAACTGCAAATCTTGATCCGCCGTAACCAGCACCAATCTGTTTATAATAGCTGTCGCAAGAATCAAAGCATCCGGGGTCTTAAGCTTTCTTGCAAACTTATCCTTTTGTTCTCTTCTGATACGCCCGGCTTTAACTGCAATCTCTGAATCAACTGCAATAAAATCCCCGCTAAGAAAAGGTATCAATTCTAAGTCAGTATCTGTGGACAACCCAGCTATAAACTCGGACTGAGTTATGACAGAAAAGAAAATATTTTCTTTATCTTTCTCGGCTTGTCGTATTACTCTATCCAAGGATGAGTCAAGTCTATGAAGGGCAATAGCTGCATTCGTGTCAAATAAATACCCATCTAATCCCAGTCCTCCCTGGATTGCTTAACACTCTCTTCGATCTCAAGTAATTGCTCCTTGCTTAGACTGCCTCGGGAATTTAAGACGGCTTGCAACCCTTTCGGTAACGGGGACTCTAAATCAATAACCTCAGTCTCCCCTTGTTTATTTTCTATAGTAACTTTTGATGGTTCAAACCCAATATCACGAAGGAGATTTAAGAGACGTATACGATGTATATCAGTTAATTTTTTTGCCACTAGAAACACTCCTTAGTAAAGATTAGATTCCGGTCGCAGCTCGGGGGACTCGTTTTCTTATATTTAAAATTTTTGCAATTTCTGCACCAGCTCGGATAAGGCTTCTGCTATCTCCGAATCGGAATTATGCTGATACATGCTTTCAAAATCAGGGAGAGCTTGCTTCAATAGCTGGTAGCTGTAATCGTAATAGCTCCAAAAAGCCACTGAATCATAGCCGCGCGCTTCCTCTTCCTCCCACTCCAGTTCATCTTCTTCGGGATCACCGTTTTCAGACCATAGATATTTTTCGTCCAATAGCATGGTCAGAGATGCCACAGACTGCTGCGAATCGGCTTGCTCTTGTACCATCTCTATTGCCCCAACGACCGCATGATACAATTCCAATTCACTCAGCGTAATACGATCCGGTCTTCTCGTCCGTATATCACGCAATAAGAAAAGCAACACCCACGGCGTAACCTGCCATAATGTGCCCTGATGCTCAATCAGATTGGCGATTCTTTTATACTCTCCGTCTGATATCATTTGTGGCAACTCCGTCCCCCTGCCAAAAGGCGTGGTCAGGCGGTGCCACGGCACATCTGTTATTTGGAGATTATGGATTGGGGCTGTATTGATCTTATGAGTATCCATGGCTCATCCTTTCCTGGCAAGTACCTAAAATCTCCCTGATTTAAAAATAGAATATAGTAAAAAGGCAACCATTAAGAGAGCCACGACAAAACCAATTTCAATCGCAGGCACGTTCCATAGCATCGTCGCCTGATGGTTCAGTGATGAACCGATTATCAATCCAACCATAATAATGCTGAACGCTAACAGTACAATGCTGAAGGAGAGGCGATTGCTAATCTGATCCAGCCTGCGCAGTAGCATTTCCAGTTCTGGTACGGTGACCTCTAGCTTGAGCTTGCCCTTACTGATAATGGAGGCCAAGTGTCTCGCCTGTCCTGGCAGCTCCATGAGCGTCTCCACTAGCTCGGTCGCACCGCCCAACAGCTTGCCCCGAATGCGGCGACCACTGAAGCGTTCCTTCAGCAGTTTGTTACCGAAAGGCTCCGCTAATGCAATCATGCTGAGATCGGGGTCAAGCAGCTCAACAACTCCCTCCAATGTCAGCAACGCCTTGCCGAGCAGCAGGACATCCGACGGCAGACCGATTCGATGGCGCTGTGCTGCGCCAAACAGGTCGTTCAGAGCATCGCCAATGCTGACCTGAGAGAAAGGAACGTCCGCATAATCTTCGCGTATCTTGTCCAGATCGGCACGCAGCGCATTCAAATCGGTATTCGGTTCAACCAGACCCAGCCGTTCGATGGCCCGCACCATGGCATCGGTGTTTTTGCGCATCAGTGCAATAATGAGGGAGGCGAGATGATCCCTCATCTCTTCACTGAGTCGCCCGGTCATGCCAAAATCGAGGTAAGCGAGACTGCCATTTTTCAGGACGAGCAAATTCCCGGGATGAGGATCGGCATGAAAAAAGCCCTCTATAAAAATCTGATGCAGCATGCTGTTTACCAACTGCTGCGCCAGTTCTTTCAGGTTATATCCACGGCGTAACAACTCCTCGCGACTACCCAAATGAGTTCCATCCAGAAACTCCATGGTCAGTATGCGGGAAGAAGTATGATCCCAATATATTTTTGGAATATAGATATGTGGGTCCTGCTCAAATTGGAGCGCAATCTTCTCTGTATTACGGGCCTCATGGTTGTAGTCCAGCTCCTGAATGAGCGATTTCCCCAGTTCCTCCACCATTTGGCGAAGCTGATAACGCTCCACCCATTCCCAACGCTTGGCTGCCATATTGGTCAGTTCCCGCAAAATGTCCAAATCCCGTCGAATGATGCGGTTAACGCCAGGACGCTGGATTTTAATAGCGACCATTTCACCGCTGTGCAGCTTGCCCAGATGCACCTGCCCAATCGAAGCAGCAGCCAGCGGAACATCGTCAAAACGAGCCAATATGTCCTCCAATGACGTGTCCAGCTCCTGCTCCAAAATGCCCCGCGCCATTTCAGGCGAAAAGGGCGGCACCTGATCCTGAAGCTTGACCAGCTCACGGATAATAGGGTCCGGCAGCAGGTCAGCACGCGTGCTTGCCAACTGTCCAAGCTTGATAAATGCAGGCCCCAGGTCCTCCAGTACCAGTCGTATCCGTTCACCCAGCGTTTTGGACTCGGGAGCTTCTCTCGTCAGCCATTTGCGTGGCAGTGACAGCAGTTGGAACAGGCCCATTTCCTCCACCATATAGCCAAAGCCATGACGCGCCAGCGCCATGGCAATTTCCCGGTAACGACCGGCATGCTTCATACGAACTGCCATTTAATCCAGCCGATTCGCTTCTTCGGCATCGCTCGAACCCGTAAGCGCAGCCTTTTCTTTTTCCAGTTCTGCTACCTGTTTTTCCAATAATGCCACGCGTTGCTCCAAACTCGCGACATCATTTTCGGTAGGTACTTCCAGCTCCTGCAAAATGCGGTTAACCTGCTCGCGGATCAGCGTTTTGAATTGGCCCTGTTCCTCTGCTCCCCGTTCGATCAGACGATCGATCAGCGCTTTGGATTCTGAGGGTGCAAGTTCTCCCCGGTTTACAAGATCCTCGACGGCTTTCTCCACCTTTTCTTTGCTGACAATAGTGAGGCCCCATCCCAATGAGATGGCTTTTTTGAACAAGTCGCTCATGATATATCCTCCCCTACCTGTGATTACCTATAGTATAACCTGAAAAGGGAAGCCGCATAAAGTTTGCAGCTCCCCTTCTCTTAAAGAATGGTACTCGTTATGTTTAACCTGGAAAACGTCCGGCCCACTTGGCAGCCTGAAGCAGCAGCTTGCGGTATCCCTCGTGCTGGAAGCTTGGCTGATTATGTCCAGGCATTAAGTAGACGACCCGACCCAAGCCATAGGATAATGACCATGCCGCCGGCCACCACTGGCCTTCATACTCGTATTCCATCAATAGTGTTTTTTCAGTGAATGGATCAAAATCAAAACGATATGGCTCCTCCTGGATCTCGAACGGTTCAATTCCTTCCATGATCGGATGATCCGGCTCAGTTACTTTGAAGGAAAGTGGCCCCGCAGCCGGATGCCGCAAGAAACGTGCTCCCATCAGCTGTGCAATTTCATACCGTCCTTGCAATGTAATTCCATTATGCAATACAAGCAATCCGCCTCCGCCGCTAACGTAGGACAGCAGTCCTGCCGTTTGTTGAGGGGACAAAACCTCCTTGCGACTATCGCAGTACGAAATACATAGATCGAATGAGGCCAGATTTTCCTTGAGCAGCATTTTACGATTTTCGCTGCATTGTACCGTCATCCAGTCCTGTAAAATATGGCTAATCTCTTCGTCCACCCCTTGCAACGGGTGAAACTCCGGGTATGAATAATCTCCCAATAGCAATGCTTTTCTTCTGTCCATGCTAATCCTCCTTGCCTGACTTGTATATAAGGACTTTAAAGGCGTGCCCCGTGTCATTTATTTTTGTTTGTGTGGACAAATCGCTCTACAAATTTCGGTTGGCTCTCATCCATTTCACATAACAACGCCATCATTGCCCGAAGCTACAGCATATATAAATAATTCTACATACCGCCTATGAAATCCTTTAGCAGAGGATTATAACATATACATTCGCTCGGAATAAACTTATTTAAAAATTATAAATATGAACGCTGGCGATTCGGTCCGTTTATGGTATACTCGTAAGAAAAAAAGTGTGCCCACACATTCTTTTAAAAAAGAAGGGACGCTTTTTGTAAAATGTATGCTTGCGGTTATAGAATTGTTAAGCCTTGCTTCAAACTTATACATTCTATAAATCTTAAAAACCGGGGAGGTTGCATGAATGAAAAGGACTGGAATGACCCGGCCCTTGGACAGCTTGGGACGAATTGTGCTTCCTAAAGAGTTGCGCATGACGATGGAGATTGACATCGGCGATCCATTAGAGTTTTTTATTGAAGACCAGACACTCATGCTCCGTAAGTACAAATCAACCAATTGCATCTTTTGTGGTGCGGTTGATACCAACACCTACTTTAAAGATCAGTTTATTTGCGATGAATGTGCAACCTCGATGAAAACGGAAGATTTGCCTCCAGTCACGACGGCTGAAACCAATTCGCCTCCACTTAAGCAAAATATGCATATGAAAAAAATTTATCAGCGTACAGACGTTATTTTGGAGAAAATGAGAGAACTGATGGAGGAGCATCCCGCATCTTCACAAAAACAACTCGCCTCCATGCTTGGTGTGAGTCAAGGAAGGATTTCCCAACTGAAAAAGCTCATGTAAACAAGTCATCAAAAAAGTAATGAATGCGCTTCCGTCAAATGCAAGGTACATCATATCCACGTAATAAAAGCCGGGTTCCCAAAGGGACCCGGCTTTTATTGTTCACATGAAGCGGCTCGTTCAACTTACTGACTGTAAGCTCTGCATTTCTCCACCCAGCGTGCTGCAGCTTTGGGAAGAGAAGCGAGATGTATATGGGTGTAGGCTGCCAAAAGGTTCCCTTGCGCGTAGCCCTCGCTCTGGAGTCCACGCATCCCCTTGGTCTGATAGGCATAGGGGTAGGGAGTAGTCGATTCATCATAGGCCATCACTGAATAATGAAATTCATGGCCCCGAATCGTCTCTCCAGCCTCCAGCAACAGGCAATCCTGCAATGCAGTTGCTTCCCGATATCCCAGTGCAGCCCGCTTCTCCTGCATCCGGACATCGGACGGGATGACTCCAGCCATACGATGAACACTCCCGGCACGATCCCTAAGTGTGCGCGCCAGCACCATATAACCGCCACATTCAGCAAATATAGGCATATCCCGGCGTACTGCATGGCGGATATCTTCCAAAAAGCCTGTATTGGCAGCGATAGCTGCGGCAAACTCCTCAGGAAAGCCGCCGCCCAGATATAGGCCCTTTGCCTGCTGAGGAACGCGCTCTCCCGCCAGTGGACTAAAATAGACAATTTCTGCTCCCGACTGGCGCAGCAAGTCCAGATTTTCCGGGTAGTAGAAATTGAACGCCGCATCTTTGGCGACAGCAATGACGGGGCGCTCCCCGGTCGCGGCCTGCGATCCTTCTGATGGAAGCCCTTCCGGTGGAAGCCGATTCGGGGCAAATAATGGCTGCGCGGGCAGAGACAACGGCGGAGCCGAATCCGCCAATGCCCGCAACGCTTCCAGATCCGTGCCCGCGCGGATCAGCTCTGCCGCCCGTTGGAACAGCGGCTCCAGCTCGCCGCGTTCCACAGCAGGCACCAGACCCAGATGACGCTCGGGTATGTCCAACCCGTCATCGCGCTTCAACCAGCCGAGCACGGGGATACCGCACTCCTGCTCAATCGCCTTCTTGACGATGCTGTAATGTCCTTGGCTTCCACAGCGATTCACGATCACGCCCGCAATGTGCAGCTTCGGCTCCAGTCGCTGGAAGCCGAGCACAATGGCAGCCGCGCTGCGTGCCATGCTGCGCACGTCGACGACCAGCAATACGGGGCTGTCCGTCAGCATGGCAATTTCGGCAGTCGACCCGGTATTGCTAAGCGGGTCCTTACCGTCATACAGCCCCATGACGCCTTCAATCACGGAAAGATCCGCACCTTCGGAAGCGCGGATAAAGGTTTCACGCACCGTATCCGGTGAGGTCATCCAGGAATCAAGATTACGGGAAGGCGTTCCGGTCGCAGCCGTATGATAGGTCGGATCAATATAATCCGGCCCGCACTTAAAGCCCTGCACTCGCAGGCCGCTATCGGCGAACGCCTTCATCAGCCCGAGAGTGACAGTCGTTTTCCCGGCACCGCTGCCCGTGCCGGCAACAACAATACGGCTTCTGCGCACAGCAGCAGACGGATCAGGCTGTACATTCTGCTTCATAACGTCAGTCATAGGAAACCCGTGCTACAGACAGCGTCATATTGCCGCTTTTTTTCTTCTCCAGCAGCCAATACTTTGCACCGGAAGACAACAGGGCTGCAGGCTCGCTGACCCCGTATGCACCGGTGTATTTGAAGACGGTGTCCGATGGATTGGGAAGCTGTATGGTGTTCAGCTCTGACGGGGTGTACGCCACCAGCTCCCAGCCGTATTTGGCGCAGAGGGCAAGCAAGCCCTCTTCATCCTTTTTCAGATCAATGGTAGCTAAATTCCGCACGCTTTTTACGGACAAGCGCAGCTCTTGCAGGGTGTCCAGCACGCCAGCCTCCAGCTCCTCCACAGTCGTGCCCCGGTTGCAGCCAATACCAAGCACCAAGCTTTTGGGGCGGTACAGCACACCGTTGGCAAGAAATTGCTCCTCTTCCTCCGGCTCCAGCAAACGGTCACTAATGACCAACGCGGCGTTAAAGGGCTCTCGTGATGCTTCTGCCATCGAAGCGTATACCTTGATATGCGCAGGTACAGGCTTGTCATAACGCCACCAGTTCTGTTCACCTGTCTCTTGTATGAGCGCGACAGGCTCCTCGTTCACAACAGCCGCACTTACTGGAGTGGCCTTGTCGAAGCTATCGACCACCCAGCCCAATTCCCGACCAAACATGTCGACCGGAATTGTGCCCTGCACATCCGATGCCGTTGTAATCACTGCACGTGCGCCCAGCACAGCGGCGATATGGCGGGTCAACTCATTGGCACCGCCCAAGTGGCCGGACAATACGCTAATGACATGCTCCCCGCGATCATCAATGACGACTACGGCCGGGTCTACCTTTTTATCCACCAAAATCGGCGCAATCATGCGCACCACTGCACCGAGGGAAATAAATAAAATAATTCCGTTATATTGCTTAAATAAATCCGGCAAAATCAGCTTGACCGAGCCTTCGAACAATTGAATGCCGCGCTCCTGCTCGTCACCCCGTTCAAACTTGGACATGTAATATACATCCGTACCGGGAAAGCTGGTTCCCAGATTACGTACCATTTCCACTCCATGCTTCGTGATCGCCACCGCGGCAAATGGATTACTCACCGGGCTTCACTCCCTTCCGGTAGCCGTGGGTGAACGACTTATCATACAGCTTGGAACGATGCACGTCTTTATCCACCAGCCCCGGATCGAGCGCCCAGCCTGCCAAAATCATGGCATGCATCGTAATACCCGCAGCACGCAAATCAGTCGGCAATTGGGCGAGCGTCGTGCGTACAATCTTTTGATCCGGCCAGGTTGCACGCTGCACTACCGCTACCGGTGTATCCTCGCTCCAGCCTGCAGCCAGAAACTCAACGACCACCTTTTTCGCCAGCGTTGCGCTGAGGAACAGGGCCACTGTACAGTGGTGGGATGCCAGGTCACGCAGCTTTTCCCGATCCGGTACAGGTGTGCGGCCTTCGGCACGCGTCAGAATAACCGTCTGCGTCAGGTCAGGCACGGTTAGCTCTGCGCCCAACACAGCCGCAGAAGCAAAGACCGAGCTGACACCCGGTATGATTTCGTAGGCTACTCCACGCTGCTTCAGCAGCACCATTTGCTCCAAAATCGCACCATACACTGCCGGATCACCCGTATGTACACGGGCTACACTGCGTCCAGCCTGCACGGCCTCGCTCATAATCTCGACCTGTCGCTCCAGATCCATACCCGAGCTTTGCAGTACCTGCGCCTCCGGCTTGGCTGTGGCAATCAGCTCGTCGTTCACGAGTGAATCCGTGTACAATACAACATCGGCTGTGCGCAGAATCCGGGAGCCTTTGACAGTAATCAGCTCCGGATCGCCGGGACCCGCTCCTACGATATATACTTTTGGCTCCAACGTCATTTACTCACCACCATCAAACTCAAATATTCAAGCTCCTGCCCGCGCAGCTCACGCGCGTTGCGCCATACCATTTCATATGGGGAAGTGACCTTGGTGATCACAGACGCACGGTCCCCAAGCTTCAGCTCATCCAGCACATCCAGAATCAAATCCAGTACCTTGGCAACCTTGATAAATACAACTGTGTCGTGATTTTCAATTGCCCGCTTCATCGCTTCCCTATCCTCCGTAGCCGGAATAATACCGACCTGTTGATCTCCGTCTGCCAAGGGCAATTCCAGCGCTGCCGCCGCGCCCAGTACGGAGGAAATCCCCGGAATAGATACAATCGGCACCTCAGGATGGAGATCCTTCATCAGTCGCGCCAAATGAATAAAGGTACTGTACAGATTGGGGTCTCCTTCTGTGACAAAGGCCACATCCTTGCCTTCACGCAGCGCCTCCCAGCAAGCAACCACCGTTTTGTTCCACTCCCGCTCCAGGACTACCGGGTCCTTGGTCATTGGAAAAATCAGCCCCAGCATCTCTTTTTCCTCCGGATTTACGTACAGCTCCACGATCTCATGGGCATACGATTTGCCTCCCCGGCGTTTCTTTGGATAAGCCACCACTGCACATTCCTGAATCATGCGGTACGCCTTGACTGTAATCAGCTCGGGATCACCCGGCCCAACACCTACGCCGTAAAGTGTTCCTGTTGCCGCCGTATTCATGCTGTCTCTCTCCCCCTCTTGATTTACCAACTTACTCCCCTGCTGCCTCGTCAACCGCATCCACCGAAGGTCGCCCTGTAATGACATAGATCGGATTCAACCCGTCAAAACGCGTCATATTCAAAATCGGCTTGCTACGCGCCGTCTGCAGCAGCGTTACCGAAGTCTCCAGCCCCGCTTCCTGCATCGCCTTCATCCCATCATGCAGCGTCTCGATGGTGGCGGCATTCACTACAATTCGTCCATCCGCACGCAGACGGGAAGCGCACAGCCGAATCAGCTCGGACAGCTCTCCTCCGCTCCCGCCGATAAACACCGCATCCGGGTCTGGCAGCTCGTCCAGTCCGGCAGGCGCTTTGGCATGGATAACCGGAAAATCGGTGCGGAATTTGATTTTATTCGCTTCCACATTCGCCAAATCGCCTTCGTTCTTCTCAATAGCAAATACTTGCCCGTACTTGGCCAGCCTTGCACACTCCACAGCTACAGAGCCGGAGCCTGCACCGATGTCCCACACGATACTTCGCTCGGTCAGACGCAGCTCGGACAAACTGAATACGCGTACTTCACGCTTCGTGATCAGTCCTTTTTCCGGCTTGCGCTGGTGAAATTCTGCATCCTCGAAGCCGAATCCCCGACGAATTGCAGGTACGTCTTCACCCTTACGGCGGCGCAAAATAACCACGTTCAGTGGTTGGAACACTCCCTGTGCCATTTCCTCCAGCGTATAATGCCGATACGTCTCGTCCGGTCCGCCCAAATGCTCACCGACAAAGGCATCATATTCTGTCATGCCAAAATGCAGCAGATAAAGGGCAACTGCGGCGGGATGATTGCGGTCATCTGTCAATAAAGCGACCTTATTCTGTCCGTCGATCCGCTGCGCCAGTCCGGTTATCGGACGACCGTGTACGCTTTCCAGCACCGCATCCTGCCAGCTTTCACCCAGACGAGCAAAAGCAAGCTGAACCGAGCTAAGATGCGGTAAAATCTCCAGATGCTCAGCCCCCAGCTTGGCAGATAAATACCCTGCGATGCCAAAAAAAAGCGGATCACCTGACGCGAGCACGACAATATCCTTGTCCTCGCGCAAACGTCCCAATTCTTCCACCACGGCGGATAAACCGCTCTTTAATGTTCGTTTTTCCCCTGCGGCTGCCTTGAAAAAGGCCAACTGGCGCTCTCCGCCAACCAGCAAGTCCGCACGCTCAATTCGCTCCAGCGTCTCCTGCGACAAACCCGCCGCTCCATTTTCACCGATGCCAATGACACGGATCACTCTACTCACCGACTCTCGCCCTCCCCAGCACGTTTCCTTTCAGCGTTACCAGTACCATTTCTACGACAATTCCACCGCCTGCATGCTCCAGACAATGCTGACATCCATAGGTGCATAGCTTTTCAAAAAAGCTCAGCTCATGGGCCTCGGTCATCATATCGGCCACCTGGGTCGCGGTGTTCGCTTCTGCTACCGCTGCTGCAAGCGACTCGTCCACACCTGCTTCGCGAGCGACCTTAGCCAAAAAGCCAAAGTCCACCGGGGCACTCTTGGAGTGAACCATCATGACGCCTTGGGCAACCTTGGATAGCTTGCCGGGCATACCGACGAGAATGATCTTCTTCATTCCCAGTCGTTTGCCATGCTTGATCGCAAAGCCGACAAAGTCGCCCATCTGAATAAAGGCTTCTTCCGTCAGCTGATCATACATTTGCATTGCATATTTTTCACTGCTGCCGCCTGTGGTCAGGACAATCTCTTGGCAATTCATCGCTTGCGCAACCGATATGGCCTGCACGACGCTGGCTTTATAAGCCGACGTGGAAAACGGAACGACCACCCCACGTGTACCCAGTATGGAAATACCGCCAAGAATGCCAAGCCGCCCGTTCAACGTTTTCTTGGCGATTTCTTCGCCGTCCGGCACGCTGATGACGACACGGACACCTTTGGCTGATCCGTGCTCCTCAAGCACGCCTGTGACAGCCTCCGTAATCATCCTGCGCGGGACAGGATTGATCGCTGCTTCCCCGACAGGTACAGGCAAACCGGGCTTCGTTACCCGCCCTACGCCGATACCGCCGTCCAGCTCAATGCCCGGCTCCTCACGCCAGCTAACGGACGCGATTATTCTCGCCTGATGCGTGGCATCCGGGTCATCGCCACCGTCCTTGATCGTCGTGCAGGAAGCTTCGTCCGCGTTCAGCACAGGCTCGATCAGCTCGAATGCATGATCGAAACCCGCTGGCAGCGATATCACCGCTTCCTTTGGTGGAATGCCTGTGATGAGCAGTTGCACCGCTCCTTTGGCAACCGCAGCCGCACAGGCTCCGGTCGTAAAGCCTGACCGCATCGGCTTGTCCGGCGCGGGGGCTTCACCGCTTTTCATCCGTTTGGGCCTGTCGGCGGACGCCGCTTCCTTTTCCATACCCATTCCTCCTTAACCTCACATGCTGATCATGCTCCAATTCATTTCATGATACAGCAAACGGACAACCGCATCTAGCGGACAGCCATTAAGGAAATCGCATTCAATGCCGCCACGACGATGGTACTGCCGCCCTTGCGCCCAATATTCGTAATGAACGGAATATCCAGCTTGCGCAGCTCGTCCTTGGATTCTGCCGCCGATACGAAACCGACAGGCATTCCAATCACCAGTCCGGGCTTGGCCGCTCCTTCTTTTACCAGACGAATCAGCTCCAGCAGCGCTGTCGGCGCATTGCCAATCGCATAAATACCGCCTTCGCCTGCCTGAATCGCTTTGCGCATCGAAATGATGGCGCGTGTCGTATTCAGCCTTTTCGCTTCCTCCATCACGTCCGGGTCCGAAATGTACACATGCACATCTCCGCCAAACTGACGGATACGATCCTTGCTAAGACCCGCCTGAATCATTTGCACATCGGCAACGACCTGCTGACCTGCACGAATGGCTGCGATTCCGGCTTCAATCGCTTTTGGATGAAACACCATGCTGCGCCCCAGCTCAAAATCAGCGGACGCGTGAATGACGCGCTGTACGACAGGATATTGCTCAGCTGTAAAAGGATGCTCTCCCAGTTCCTCTGTGATCATCTCGAAGCTTTTGCCCTCAATCTCCTGCGGCTGTACCGTTAACGGTTTAAAATCGGTTTTAAAATCCATCGTCTCGACCGCTCCCTTATATTAGTTTAGAAAAATACCAGTTCATGCTACGGAATAATACATATCACTATAAAACTATATAAACAGAACTTAAAAGTTTCATATTGTGCCACTGCGCAGTCGGATAGTGCTTCCCATCGCCACCGCCCCCGGATTTCTGGAATAAAGCCTATGATAAGGGTAGAAATCCGGGGACAAAAGCGACCGCTGCGCTTGTACAGCACCATTCCGCCTGCTCCATTTTGATGTGCATTTTTCAATTTCAACTTATATAATTATTTTAAGATAGCTATATTTTAAATACACGCCAGAAATCGTTCTGGATTCATCGGATTGACCGGGATCGACCATCTCTCCATAGGATCATAGAGTCATGGCTTAGAGCTCAGGCTTCTATTCGGCTGTACGCAGGGCATCAATCACTCCGTCAAAATGATCAAATACCGTACCAAATTCCACTTCTGGTCTGGAAATTAAAATGACATGAATGCCCAGTTCCAGTGCAGATTGAACCTTTTCATCTACTGCCCCTGTGCGACCACTTTCTTTGGTCACCATCACCGTTGTACCAAAGTGCTTGTACAATGCCTCGTTCATCTCACGGGAAAAAGGTCCCTGCATGGCGATAATATTTTTTTGCTCCATCCCCAACTCGCTGCATTTCTCCATATTGTCCAGACGCGGCAGCATGCGTGCAACCAGACGAATATCCGGGTATCCGAGCAAATGATTGGTGAACGTGCCGAGCGTCTTGCTGCCTGTGGTAAGCATAACAGAGCCTTTCAGTTGCTTCGCTTCCAGTGCGGCCTCCTCATAGGACGATACAATGTGAAGCAGCGGATGATTGTCATACACCAGCCCCGCCCGCTCGTAGCGAATATAAGGCACTC
Organism: Paenibacillus sp. BJ-4; assembly: GCF_020404765.1. GTDB lineage: Bacteria > Bacillota > Bacilli > Paenibacillales > Paenibacillaceae > Paenibacillus. The sequence continues at coordinate 446,280 of NZ_JAIVEM010000140.1, read as the reverse complement.
CAGATTCGCGAGCGGCTGCCATGGCGTTCGCATGTGCTTCTTCAGCAAAAGGATGACTGGCATCTACGATGGCCTGTACTCCCAGCTCCCGGACCCCTGCTGCCATTTCATCGGCTGCCATTCGACCTGTCCGTACATCCAGACCCGCTTCGGACAGGCTTGCTGCGGCACTTTCCGTTACGACAGAGGTCAATACCTTGAAGCCATTATCACGGATTTGCAGTGCCAATTCCCGCGCATCGCTCGTTCCACATAGCATGAATATCATGAACTCTTCACCTGCCCGCTGCCAGCAATCCCGCTGCTATCCACGACAGATGGTGTGTGTGCATGATCGTGGTGGTGTTCATGATCATGTTCATGATGACCGTGCGTATGTGCATGAGCATGCTCGTGTCCGTGGTCATGCGAGTGTCCCTCATGGTGATGATCGTGTCCATGGTTATGTTCATGATGATCATGTCCGTGGTCGTGGTCATGATCGTGGTCATGATCGTGGTGATGATGGTGATGCTCCTGCGCCTCCAAGCGGAACTGGCAGTTATCGCAATTCGCTGCGACCTTGCCGAATAAGCCTTCATTAGCACGCTCCAGCACCAGCTCGACCAGTTGCGGATGGAAACCAAAATATCCCCCGATTTCAACCTGCAGCTCGGGGTGAGCCTCGGCAAATTCCTCGGTCATTTCTCCGATACGTTTAATCAACACCCCTGTGAATAGAAAATACGGAAGTACGATAATTTTTTTGGCTCCCAATCGTACACAACGCTCCAAGCCAGCTGAGAAGGAAGGCTCTGTCACACCGATAAAGCTGCTCTCTACCCACGTGTAGGGAAGCTTCTCCCACAGCATGCGACTCATTTTGAAAAAATCGCTGTTGGCATCTGGATCGCTGCTTCCGCGTCCCAGTACAAGCACCGCTGTTTCCGCGTCCGTCGCCTCGGCGGATGCTTCTACAGCGTTATTCATTCCCGCTGGAACTGCAACCGGACGTGCCTCTTTCAAGCGGCTTTGCAAAATGCTAACGATTTTCTCGTGAACGCCAATCGGACGTCCGTATACAAATTCCACCTGCGGATGCTTGGCCTTCGCTCGATCAATCGCCATCGGAATATCAATTTTGGCGTGTCCTGCGGCAAACAAGATAATCGGCACAAGAACAACACGTGTCGCCCCTCTCTCCACACACGCCTGCACCCCATCAGCAATGCTTGGGCGTGTCAACTCCAGAAAGCAGGTTTCTACACACGTACCCGGTACCCGATCTGCCACTGCCTGTGCAAACTCCAGCAGCTCCCGGTTCCCCTCCGGGTCCCGACTTCCATGTCCAACCAACAATATTGCATTCACTGTCTGTTTTTTCCTCCTCATGATAGGGATAGCCTACATGACGCCCTATTTTATATATATGCTTGTGTCCGGCTCATTTAGGCCTCTGGCCCACTAATCACCGCAAACCGCATTCACTTCTACGGTTGTCGGTGCATCCTCATGCCGGAAGCTGGCAACAACGCCTACACGTTTGAAAAATTTATGAAAACGCTCGTTCGGGTGCCCTTTTTCCTTATACTCAGCGATGATATGCTCGACGATGTCTGTAATCTGCTCCCCCGGAATCCCTTCCGCTACAGGTTGAGCGGCATGAGCATTACGGCCGAATTTTTTGCCGCCGAGGAAGAGATCGTATCCGCCCTTACGGTAGACGATTCCGATATCCTCCAGCACTGCTCCATAGCAGGCCATACCGCAGCCGTTCAAAGCAATGCTGGTTTCTTTGGGTGCCTGCAATCCGCCAAGCACAACCTGTAGATGCTCAGCCACAGGCACAGCATCATCCTTCTCCATATTGCAGAAGTCGCACGCCTTCACCTTAAACACATCGCCAATGGGCATGACAATCAATCGCTCATCCCGCAGCCGTCCGACCAGTTCCTCAGGGTCTGCGCACGGTACGCGCAGCACGATCTGATGATCGGGCGTATACTCCAGCTCGCCATCATCACCCACTATCTCCGCGAGCAGGGCCATCTGACGAGCGGTGAACTTTTTGTTTCCCACGCCAGGGGAAACGCCCACCTCGAACAGCGCCGGCTTGCCAAAGCCTCCCGTCGCTGTCCCGGCCGTAGCCCCCGCTCCGGCCACGGCTGCCGTTCCGGCGGCGCTCACAGCGGGTGCCTGCCCGCTCCAGCGTGCGCTGGCTTCGCCTGGCAGCTTCCCACCTGCAGCGAGGCGGCTCAAGGCCTCTGCTGCCAGCGATGCCGGGGCCACCCCGGCTTGCGCCGCAGACGGCGCGGCCTGCACGGCAGCTACCGCTTGCGGGCGTGCCTGCGTGGCAACCGCAGTCGCAGCAACGCTCGCGGAAGGTCCGGACACGGCTGGGGCTACGCTTGCCTGCGACGCATCCAGCGCGCGATCCTCCTGCGCGCCCAGCGACCACGGCTCCGCTTCCGTGCGGAGCCGCTGATGCGGCTTGAGCGCCTGCTCGGTCGCATCCAGCGTATACTTGCGCTGATATCCACGTGGCGTTACAATCAAACCGTCATATACCATCGTCGAGGAATTGCCGATGATTACGGTCGTCAGCATTCCAATGTCATGGTTCAGCATATCCTCCAGCGTCGTCACGATCACCTGCTGACGTTCACGGTAAGCACTCTTAACCAGGCCAACCGGAGTCTGTGGATCACGATAGCGCAGCAGAATGGACTGAGTTTCTACAATTTGGCGTGTACGTCGACCACTGCGCGGATTGTATAATGCGATTACAAAATCCGCCGAAGCTGCGGCTTCCACACGCTTTACAATCGTTTCCCACGGGGTCAGATGATCGCTCAAACTGATCGTGCAGGCATCATGCATAACTGGCGCACCCAGCAATGAAGCGCAGGATTGAATTGCCGAGATTCCCGGCACAACTTCTACCTCAACCCCGTCCTCACGGCGCCAGCCCTTCTGCATCAGCACTTCATACACCAGCCCGGCCATACCATATACGCCTGCGTCTCCACTGGAAATAACAGCTACCTTTTTGCCCATCTCTGCCTGTCGAACGGCCTCCTGTGCGCGGCTCACTTCCTCTGTCATCCCTGTGCGTACAATCTCTTGTCCGTTCAACAACGGCCGGATCAGATCCACGTATGTGTTATAGCCGATAATGACCTCGCTCTCGGCCAGCGCATCCAATGCCCGTTTTGTGATATGTTCCATATCTCCCGGTCCAAATCCAATTACCAGCAATTTTCCTAATGGACTCATCGTGTTCCTCCTCCTATATCTCAAAAAAACCCCATCCTACCCGGATGGGGTTCCTATGTACGCATCTTCTCACCAGACAAGCAGGCGTAAGCAGACATTTCTTGTCTCCTCCATCCTGTCGTTGTTTTCCATCCGTCTGTTTACGCTTCAAACGCTTCTGAACATTCATGTCCACGTAAAGCTGCAACCAGCATGGAAATAGCAACGTGTGCCTGATTCCTGATTTCGTACACCCATCCTCTCCGCGAAGGCTAATGGTGCATACAGATCAAGGTAGGTCTCCTGGCTTGGCATCCATGGATTTTTCCGTCTTCCCCGTTTTTCACGAGTGACAACTTGAAAAAATCCTCTTCCTTACAGTGGCGGGACCGCTCGGGATTTACACCCGATTCCCTGTTACCCTTTGCTCCATCGCAAAGGCACCTTGTCTGTCCGCTATTCGATTATGGGTCTTATCATAACCTTGCCTTAATCAGTTGTGCAAGCACGAAAAACGCTTTATTTCAAGTTCTCCGCCTTATTTTTTAGCATACGCAGCAATTCATCCGGGTCCGCAGAGATGCTCAGCAGCGATGGATGCTCAGCCCCGGCGAAACCCTCCTGCGCACTATGGTGCACCATTTCCACCAACGGATTAAAATATCCGCTCACATTCAGCAATCCAATGGGCTTGCGATGAATGCCGATTTGCGCCCAGCACAGTACCTCGAACAGTTCCTCGAAGGTACCCAGGCCACCCGGGAGGGCAATGAACGCATCGGCCATTTCGCTCATCGCTGCCTTGCGTTCATGCATATTTGCAACCTCAATAAATTCGGTAACGCCCCGATGAACAATTTCCGCATCAAATAACAGCGTCGGCATGATTCCGGTGACCTGACCACCGCCCGCCAGCATTCCGTTTGCCACCTCGCCCATCAGCCCCCTGCTGGAGCCTCCATAGATCAGGCGAACATGATGTCGGGCCAAAGCCTCTCCCAGCTTGCCTGCCGCCTCAAGGTATACCGATGAATGTCCAGGTCTGGACCCGGCAAATACACAAATAGAATTCATAAACGCTCAGCTCCTGTCCTAGTAGCATGCATCGAAAACTTATTCATTATATTAGATAAATATTTTCGCTATAACAAAAAATGCTAACGATGCATTTCAACAAAAAAAGATAAAGGCCTCGTAGACCCTTATCTTTATTGTACTCTTGATCACATGTCAGTGCTCATTCACAACTTCCAGACCGAAGCCATGCGCTGAACCGCGATGCTCAAAATATTTTCCCAGCTCCACCATCATCGCGCCCATACGCTCTTCTACCGGGAACACGATCCGTTCAATTCCTTCCTCCAAAATAGACTGCGCAGTCACCTTGCCTACTGACACCGCAATTACATCTTGGCGAAAAGCCTCTAGCAAATCCTCCATACGGTTCTGTTCTCTAGCATATTGGCACAAAAAGCGGATCTGCGGACCACTCGTAAACGTAACTGCATCAACGTTGCGATTCACGATATCTGCTAGCAACGCTTGTAAATTCGCTTCCTCGGGTGGAATATGCTTATAAGGAAGCACCTGTCGGGTAACTGCCCCCTGCTCATCCAGCCACTTCACCAGCCGCGGGGCCGGATCACCGTGCGGCTGCAACAGCACTTCCTTCCCCTTCAGATCATACGGAGCAAAAGCTCGCGTCAACCCGTCCAAACTTCCATCCTCATCCCGTACATCTGGCGTGAAGCCGCGCTTTTTGAGTTCATTGACCGTCTTGTAGCCTCGCGCTGCAATGTTCGATGAATGTAGCAGCTCCATAATCTGCTCTGCCACACCCATATCCTCAGCCATATCGAACAGCGCGTTCAAGCCCATACCTGTCGTAAAAATGTTCCAATCCGGTGGCTGCTTCACCCACGATACAACCGCGTTGCGCAGCTCAATATCATCCAGAAAAACCGTGCCCTGGGCCGGACGCTGCACTGGCTCGCCCCCCATTTTCGTAACCAGCAATGCCATTTCGTCTGCTTTACGGGGACCGGCAAGGGCAACTCTCTTGCCTGCCATGCGTTGTGCCATCCTGTTCCCTCCTTTGTAGAAGTCGTATTTCTTTCTACCAAGTATACAATTAGAGGGCTGAAAGACAAATAAGAATTACTTTTCCCATGAATATAGTAAACTTATAAGTTAGCTTCTCCTGTGCTGCTTGCCTGCTGGCTTTCTTGCTGGCTCGCGCTATCTGGCTGACTTGTACTATCCTGCTTCTCTCCAGATGGCTTATGATCACCGTTATCTTCTTTTGGTTTGGGCCGGAGTAGCAGCCATAGCACTAAAGGCATGAAAACGAAGAAAATAACCATCACCATGGTCCACTCCCGACTGAAATCATAAATTTGGACGACGTTAGAGAACAGCATAAAAGAGCAGACGTAACCCAACAAGCCTACAGGCCAAACCATCAGACTTCCCCATGTATGGGCAAACATGCGTTTGGTCGTCAAACCAATAACGTACAGATCAACCCCAACTTTGGTAAGAAAGGTCGGTACGGTCAGTCCAGCCACAAACAAGTCAAACCGATCCAGAAAGTCCGTTAGCTGCAACTGGCGCGCCAGTTCATACGATGGATAAAACAGCCGTGACAAGATAGGAACACCAATAACCAGCTCTGACTGCAACACTAGCACGATCAGAAATGCGCTCCCGATCAAATGTCCAAGCCACGCACTGCGTCCATTGTAGCTGCGCCCAGCAATGATAAAGGGCAGCATCATAAGGTCTGCCATATAACCAAGCATGCGCCAGCTGCCTTTGATCACTCCACCTATATCCGGGTGTAAAAACGGTCTTATCGCTGAAAAATCCATATTACGCCCGAAAAAAAGCGGCATCGTCAGTAGCGTCAGAATCAACAACGGTACAAAAATCTCCGCTAAATTCACAATGGTGCTTATACCGCCCTTAGCCATGAACGTTAAGGTCAGTAGTAAAATAAGGGATATGACGACAATCGGAGTCAGCGGCAAAAGGACAATCTCCACCAGATCAGTAATAATTCTCAGATCTCGTGCAAAAATGATCAGGAATAAAATAAGATAGACCACAAGCAGCATACGCCCTAGCACGGGGTGAGAGCTGACTATGGCCTGTAGTAGATCCTGATCTGGAAAACGCCGCTTAAGCTTCAACATCGCCCAGATCGGCAAGCATATTACGATGGCAGCAATCGCACAGGTCCAATAGGCATGCTGGTGCGCGTAATCTGCTGCCTGACCCGGAGCATGCACCAGGGTAATACCGACCTCTAACAATACACCAAGCAATACAATTTGTCTGGTTGTGAACTGCCTCATGCAGGTACATCCTCCTTTTGCGCATTCATTACATGCGTTACAATGCAGCCAACCTCATTCTAGTTTCCCTGTTCTTCTCCCTTATTCTTGGGTCGTAGCAACAGACACAGCACTAAGGGAAGAACTACAAGGAACATCATCATCACGACCGTCCACTCCCGGCTAAAATCGTAAGTCTGAATGATATTTGAAAAAACAATGAAGGAGCAGATGTATCCCAGCAAACCTACAGGCCAAACCATCAAGGCACCACTGACATGAGGGAATAATCGTTTAATTATCATGCTGAGCACATACAAATCCATTCCCAATTTAATAAGCAAGGCAGGTATCGTGAATCCGCCTACAAATATATCAAACCGATCCAGAAAATCCGTTACATACAGCTGACGTGCCAGCTCATAGGAGGGATAGAACAATCGCATCAGAATCGGAACACCTATGACAAGTTGCATAAGCAGGACAATCATGATCATGAAGCATGTCCCTATTAAATGACCCCACCATGCACCAGAAGGGCGATAGCTTTTCCCTTGAAGTACAAAAGGGATCATTAGAATGTCCGCCATATAAGAAAACATATACCAGCCTCCCTTCATGATTCCACTCATGTTCGGGTACAAAAATGGCCTGAACTCTGAAAAGTCCATATTGACGCCAAAGAAAAACGGCATCGTTAGCAGTGTTAAAATGGATATCGGTATAAACATTTCACTCAGGTTCACGATGGTGTTAATACCGCCCTTAGCCATAAAAACAGTGGTTAACAGCACGATCATTGAAATCATAAAAAAAGGGGTTTGCTGTAGTAAGACCGCCTTGACCAAGTCGGTAATAATCCACAGATCCCGGCTAAACACGATTAAAAATAGAACGAAGTAGATCATCAGCAGGATCCGCCCTATGAACGGGTTAGAGCTGACCATAACCTGAAACAGATCTTGATCAGGAAACCGCTGCCCCAGCTTCAAAAATACCCAAATAGGCAGGCATAACACGATGGCTGCAACCACGCAGGTCCAATAGGCATGCTGTGCTGCGAACGCTGCCGCCTGTGAAGGAGCATGTAACAAAGTTACATGGGTCTCCAGCAACACACTAAGCAGCACGATTTGTCTGGTTGTGAACTGTTTCATACAGGAGATCCTCCTTTTCCTACTGGCATCTTACGCTCGTTACAACGCAGGAGGGAGCCATATATCAATGAAACGGCTTAGCCATGTGGCCACATAAACGGAACTCTTTGTCGAAGTTCCATAGATCCAGATCCCAATGCTAATGGCATATAATACGATTGAGACCCAACGATTGACAGAAGGTGCGGATTTTAGACTTTTACGGTCAATCAGATACATAAAAAGCATAGCCAGTACCAACGGTAACAAAAATACTTTATTCATTTTGGATCTGCTCCTTTTTGATCCCGAATGGTTTGGTGATCGCCCCGACATTCTCAATATGCACAATTGGATCTATGGTGACCTCTACCTTGGGATACAGCTGTTCCCATCGAGGTTTAATCCGTTTCCATTCATCAGGAAGATTCATAATGATAGCCCGGCCCAAACCAAGTATGTCTGAATGATATTTTTGCTGAATAACCCGGACAGCCTCACCCAACTCTTTCTTGATTTCTTCGGCAACTTGCTGCTCCAGCCACTTCAAATTTTCCTCATTGGATATATCAAAAGTGGTCTCATCCTCCCTTACATTCCCGTTGCAGTTCAGACGAATGCTCATTCGAATATCATCCCCCTGAATATGAGGCTTGATATGGACGTTATTTTCGATGAGATGAACGGATATATAACCAGCACCTTTAGGAGGGGGGATGAATATCTCCGTATCCTTGGCCTGCTCCATACCCAATAGCAGAAACCGGCTTAGATGGTTATCAATAATTCCCGTTACTCTGTCTTTGCGAAAGACAGCCAGCCCATCCACCTGAATATTCGTCTTCTTGTCTTTTATATTGGCGGGACCATTTTTCACGAGAGACATCACCGGCACAACCGGGTCAATTCCATCCATCAGGATTGAATTCATCAACAGCTTAATGGAGCGGGGTTTCTTCATATATGAAAAGTTGAGCTCACGCACCATCTCTGCTGGATATTGCTCAATCGGCGCATCCGCCTGCAGCACATCCATGGCTGATCCCTTCGTGATGACAACCAGTGAAGACAGACGGTTCTGCGGAATACGCGCCAATACATCCATAAATTTGCTGATCCCCTCACGTGCCAGCGCCTCGCCGAATAATAGTACCCGTCGATGGGAGAAATTCAGCGTTCGTGAAACTCCCCGCTGCTCCTCGGCGCTTGCTCCCCGAAAGCTTGGGCCTGTCTTGGACACCAGATAATAGGATTTTGTTCCGCTTGTACCTCCCCCACCTCCTGTGTTTCCCGAAGAACCGAGCTGTCCGGGAAGAGCAATTTGCATCGTTACACGGTATTGATCTCCTTCCTTATCCAACCCGGTACCCATTACAAAGGCCACATCGTTCACTTCACGACGATCCCAGCATCCCCCCAAAAGAACAGAACAAAGCAACAAACAACTGAGCACAGCCGCTTTACGTACTTTCCCTGCATCAGACGCTTTGGACTTCTTCATCACCATCCCTCCTCGGTTGTGGGCGTTCCATTCATCTTTTTCTTCGCTCGTTTGTTGTTGTCTTTTCTAACCCAGGAAGGTCGACTGGTCAATTTCCACCATGGCGCACGAACGACGATATCCTTTTGGTCCATGTGATTGTACGGGCTATACCCGCTCATGTAAGGCACACCAAACGACGTTAGCTTAGTTAAATGTGTAGCAATCAGTGTGGTTGCGATAATGACTCCAAACAATCCGAATACCCCCGCCATCAGCATGATCGGGAACCGTAACAGGCGGACCGTAATGGCAAAGTTAAAACGCGGAATCGTAAACGAAGCAATCCCCGTGAGGGACACAACAATAACGATGGGAGCCGATACGATTCCTGCTTGTACGGCTGCCTGCCCGATAACAAGCGCCCCGAGGATACTGACAGCCTGACCTACTGTTTTGGGGAGGCGAATCCCTGCTTCCCGTAACGCCTCAAAGGAAATCTCCATCATCAACGCTTCCACCAGGGCGGGGAACGGGATGGACTCACGCGCCGCCGCGATACTCAAGATGAGTGTCGTCGGCAGCATATCCTGATGATAGGTCGTGACCGCTACATATAATGCGGGCAAAAAGAGCGCTAATATGAGAAAAAGAAACCGAATCCAGCGCACCATATTACTGATGAAAAAACGCTCGTAATAGTCTTCGCTCGCCTGCATCATCATCCACATCGTGACTGGACCAATCAGGGCGAAGGGCGTCCCGTCCACAAAAATGGCAAAGCGCCCTTCCAATAATTCCGCGGTGACAGTATCGGGTCGTTCCGTGTATTCCATTTGCGGAAACGGGGAAAACGGGTGGTCCTCAATCAACTCCTCAATGTATCCCGTATCCAGCACACCATCAATTTTGATATCGCTGAGCCTTTTTTTTACATCATCTACTAGCTTCGGATCGATAATCCCCTCGATATAGCTAAGGACGATGCTCGTTTGGGTTTCTTTCCCGATGGTCATGCTGAGCATCTTGAGCTTGGAGGTTTTCAGCTTGAATCGCAGCAAGGCTGTATTCACCCGAAGGGTCTCGGTAAATCCTTCACGCGGTCCACGAATAACCGCTTCGGTCTGAGGCTCCTCCACCCCACGGCGGACGCCTCCCTTAGCACTGAAGATATACGCTCGAGACTTACCGTCTACGAACAAGGCGGCATTGCCGTCCAGTATCGCCGCCGAGACCGTTTTCCATTGATCCATCGTTTTGGTCTGGGACATGGAAATCCGAGTTTCATCCAGCGGGTCCAATGTACCGTTTACCTCAGGGTCCTTGAGCATCATGCCTAAAATGAAAGGCCGCAGGATATGATCCTGCAAATCCTCCGATTTCACCGTACCTTCAACATAAGCCAATAACCCTTTGTGTTCAGGTGAAATCATCAGCTCTCGGTAGACGATATCAGAACAATCCTTGAAAATATCACGCAATGCAGTCAAGTTGTCTTCCAGGCTGCCCCGCAACGGCTGTTCCAGCCAGGATGGTTCAGGCAATCCTTTAAGAGCATTGGTATTTTGGGACTTACGATCTGCGGCCGGAATCGCTCGCCGGCTCCATGGTAATCTTGGCAACTTGGGTCCTTTCCTCATCGTTATTCCCCCTCTACGAATAAGCCGAACAGGTATATGACATGTAGGATTACCAGCCTGCAAAGGATTATGTATCCAACAAGCTCAAAAAGAAGACTCCAGTTCCACTTCAAGGTGGTTTTGGAGTCTTCTTTTTGAGCTTAAAAGTTACCTATTGCGCCACCTGCGCAGTCGGATGGTGCTTCCCATCGCCACCGTCCTGCTTGCACAGCACCATTCCGCCTACTTCGTTTTTGTGTTCATTTTTCGAGTTTAGATTATATGACAAAAAGAGTGCTTCTGGATCTCTCCAAAAGCACTCTGCTGATTCTCAATTCCTTAGACTATCCAAGTTGAGCATAACCCTTCAACCATATCATAAATTGTTTAAGTAGACATAGTTACGACAATCAATAATAAAATAATTTATATTTTTTTCCTTTACTAACTAAAGTTTCGTAATTTGAATGAGCTTGAACGTCTGCAAATTCATTAAATTGCTCAAATAATCTTATGCACCTAATAAAAAAAGCTTCTTTATTAATGGCTAATGATTTAGATAAAACGTCTAACAAATATTTAAATCCAATTGAGTATCTACCTCTATTTAAGTAATATTTAGCTAATTCATATTTAAAACGCGTAGATTGTTCTGGTACTACTTGATGAGTATACATATCAGCAGATGGTTGCTGTTTGGTAATAAATTAATCTCCGTTTCAAAACGCCGAAGTATGTTATCTACATCAATCTGATATCGGTTAGCAGCAAGCATTACGTTCAACAGCTTAGTAACCATTTCTTTGTCGGCCTCATTAGTTGTTACAGCAATGCATTCAACATAATCGTTTAGCACACTTATATCTCCAGACAGGAGTTTATTAACGTAAATATTACATTTCGCCCAATCTTTATACTGTTTGATCCAATATAAAGTATCTTCGTCCGTCTCTTTTACCCCCTATTAATGCCTGCAATATGCCCGAATTACGTTAGGCTCACCCCTCTTGTTTTAGGTATCTGTCTAATTCCGCCCGAATCGTAGGTGTATGCTTCATGTCATATCCATCCTTCATATAAAAATCCTAAAATTTTTATATTATTGCATTTTATTTTTCCCTAAAATTAACCATATATAATATTATATGAAATTTATGTTATGTATCACATTTTTTGCAAAATATGCTGATCATCTAAAAAGCTATTCGGTGAGTAATATGATAATTCATTCAACAAAAAAATTCCCACCGACCAATTAAGGTTAGTGGGAATTTTGATTATTTCTTTTTTCGGAATTATTTTTATTTTTTTTCTCAGCAATAAGTAAGCCTAACAGCTTATACCCCCTGTACAATAGTCCAATTAAAAGCACTCCACCAGCAATAGAAACAAGAATAATTAACATATTAAGTATAACTAGAAATAATTCCAAAATGACACCTCCTCTAAAAAGAAGATTATAGACATGCAGGATTACAATAATGGCATGCGTAAACGTAACCCCCCATCGGCATAGCCAGTAGGGTGTCATTATGCTTCTATACATACAGTTTTCTTCTAAAAATTCACATAACAATAAGCTAAATAGGTATTTACTCCTATATAAATTTTATTCTTCATAATTACAAATATAGCTGAAATATAACAGTAGGTGGGATTCTAATGAGGAATTAATGAGCCTAGATTTAGTAACATAATCAGTAACCGTCGAGACACTGCTTTGCTGCTCCGGACAGTGACGTGGATTACACAATACTTATCTGTTCAGTTACGATGATTTTAGAGTAAATAATAACCCGATGATAAACAGACATGCCTTTTAAAAAGAGAATAAAAAACACCTAGATATCTAAAAGCGGGAACAACTTGAGAGGATGAATATGAATGAGAAATAAATGGTTTTCAATTTTATTAATGGCAATCATTACTGTAGTCACCATTCTTCCTAGTTATCCTGAAACGGTTTCGGCAGATACCTACCATGTAGGCCAAACATGGGAAGTTAGAGATGGAGAAACGTCTTACACCTTTGACCTAGGAGATCCTGGAGTTCCGCGAAATATGTATAGCATAAAGAGTGTATTCAATGCGGAGACAGAAAATACAGGAGCTGATCCCGAATGGGTTTCCCTGTACTATTCTCAGGATGGAGTAAAATGGTACTTAGAGGATTCGACACCGTTGCATTATGATAGATATGATGGTGTTTACACTATTCCTTGGACTATATACAAGAGTAAACACCCAGAAGTGAGCCATATCCGATACGTTAAGATAGAAGCTGACTCATGGCAGGTGTCTATCAAAAACATTCGCTTAGAAGTAGTGGACAGATCTGTAGCTTGGTAGTTGTACTATCGAATTATAAAAATGTAAATATAAAGCGCCTCTTTAAAATTCATTGTGAATGATCAGGAGGCGCTTTATTCTCAAGGAAAAACTGCCAGCTGATTCAGCAAATTACTGACTCTACTAATGTTTACGATTATTCAAGCTCATCATTACCCGTAACTCCAGCCGACTTCCCATCCACATAAGCCTCGGCCAAGATGTACGAAATCACCGCCTCAAATACACCGATTACAACAGTTACTTGGATATCGTATTGCTATCCGCTCCAAAAATAGTGAGCACAGCAACACTCCACATTTCAGATTATACAACAGTTCTATTGCTCTATTCAGTAGATGCAGGTGCTTGAACAGCTTCTGCCGATGCTGAAATAGACTCAGGATCAGACTGCGCCTTGGCAGGAACAACGGGCACCACCTCTGCCGTAGCCTGGGCCAAGAAATCATTAAGCTTTGCAGCCAGACCAGATACAGCCTCTTTAGCAGCCGCCTGTGCTACATCCTCTGATAGCTGTGTTTCAGCGATGGATACAGCCTTTGTCTTAGCTTTATACTCTAGATATGCCTTCTCAATCGCTGCTTGAAGCTCTACGACTGACACTGTAATGCCTTGTTCGGCAAGTCGCAGTGTAACATACTGCAAAGCCTCCTGAAGCTTGCTTGTAATAAACGATGCCGAAAAGGGATGGATTAAGCATTGACTTTTATCGCCATCACCCCTTCCAATCCTTTTTCGACAAATTTTGAGGTGTGAAGGACCCGGGGTTTTTATGTGAGCTTCACATTCGCACCTAACCGGGACAGCCCTTCAAAAATTCAATATAAAAAAAGGATTAATCTCCCCAATACTCCTCGGGATGGTATTCAATCTCAGAACCAGCTTCGAGCGTAAGCTCACCTGTCTGATCATTATATTTTACGCTTTCCGGGGTAACGTAGTACCAATGCTTCACAATAGATTGTTCCTCCGGCGTTACAAAACGAAATACGTTCAGTTCCTCGCTATATCGTACAATCGTCTCTGCCGTCTCACGCGGCAGCTCTTGAATCGTAAAGCGAAAGAGGCCATCCGTCGTATCCAAACGACAATCGAAAACCTGCTTACGGCTGTCAGCAAAGCTACGACCCGTGACGGCATGCTTGATCAGCCAAGTTTCGTGCTGCGCCATTGCGCATACCCCCTTTTAAGGTAAATCGATCAGCATATAAAATACGGGCTCCTGTGCCTCCAGTGACAGCTTGGGCTCCTGCTCAATCCGGGCCGAATCACGCCCTTGCAGAATATGTTCACCGTTCACACGCAGAGAGCCTTCGATGATGAACAAGAACACACGTCGTCCCTCAGCTTGTATGAATTCTACACGCTCTCCAGACTGAAGTTTGCTTAAATAAATCGTCAAATCCTGATGGATTGTAGCTATTTCACCCTCTGTGTCTGGCACAAGCTTTCCGGCAACAACAGGCAAAAGCTGGCCGTGCAATCGCTCAGGGTTGAACGCTGTAGCCTCATAAGATGGCTCCAGCCCTCTCGTGTGCGGGCTAAACCACAATTGCAGCAAGCTGACATCCTCCGTTTGCGAAGCGTTGTGCTCCGTATGGATGATGCCGCGGCCCGCTGACATTCGCTGAATGCCTCCAAAACGGGTCACCGCCACATGTCCACGGTTGTCCTCATGACGCAGCTCTCCATACAGCACGATGGAGACAATCTCCATGTCACTGTGCGGATGCGCCCCAAAGCCTCTTCCCGGTGCGATGACATCGTCATTACAGACGCGCATAGGACCAAACGCTGTATTGTTCTCATCCTGATACTCCGCGAATGAAAAGCTGTGACTTCCCCGCAGCCAGCCCTTATCGAAGCTGAATCGGGAAGCAGCCGGATATATTGTGAACATAATAGCCCTCCTTCAGGAAGTAAAAATGAGATCAAATCCTTTTCATTGTACCCGAGCCCAAGCGATAAAGCTACGCCTGTATCTGAGCGACAATTTCATCGATAAAGGACTGCAAAGTACTGGTAACATAGGCTTCCTTACGACGGATAAACACCGTTGTCACTTCATTGTACGGCTCTGGAAGCGCATGACAATGTACATGTCCCTGGGCCTTCAGCCCGCTGATCGAAGACTCGGGGAAAACGGTCATTCCGATACCAGCCGCCACGCTGCCGACAATCGTCTCAAACGTCCCAAACTCCATAATCTGCTTGGGGATAATCCCCTCCATCTTGAGCCAGGTTTCCAGCCGCTCCCGGTACCCGCACCCCTTTTTATATAAAAGAAGCGGGCGGGTTGTAATATCCTCTATGGAAAAGTCATCTCCCTGGGAAACGAGGACCAGCTTTTCCTGAAAGACATCGAACTGTTCAATGAGGGGATGCTTCACCGGTCCGGTCACAAAGGCTCCATCCAGCCTCATTTCTGCAACCTCCTGTACCAGATGCTCTGTAACCCCGGCCTTGAGGGACAACTCAACATCGGGGTAGTGGCTGTAGTAAGCATGCAAAATCGAAGGTAATGCAACCACCGTCTCTACAATGCCAATCTCCAGCACCCCCGAAGGTGCAGAGGTGCTCTGAAACGCATGCTTCATCTCCTCAAATTGCGACAAAATGCTTTTCGTATATTGCAGCAGACGCTTTCCCTCCGCATTGAGGATCATGCCCCGCTTATGTCTATAAAATAAAGGCGTTTGCAGCTCCTTTTCCAGCAGCTTGATTCTGGCCGTCACATTGGACTGAACATAGCTAAGCTCGGCTGCCGCCTTGCTGACACTGCCATGAGCGGCTACGGTCTGGAAAATGTTTAAATCGTTCAAATCCACAGCTGCTCCCCCTTAAATATGAAGGGCAAGACCGTCGAAATTGACGCGCCTTGTCACTTATGATCATTTTAAATGATTATAATGTTTATTTTCAATCATTTTACCATCAGCTTTCCATCCTTTATGATGTGTCCATAAGATATGTCCGCTGAGACCGGCAAGGAGGAGCTTTTTTTCACCATGAATAGACAAATAATGACCGGATCTTTGTTGTGCCTGATCGCCAGTATGTCCTGGGGGGCCATGTTTCCGGTTTCGCACATTGCCTTACAACAAGTCAATCCGCTGTACTTTTCATTTTTACGTTATTTCTCGGTTACGCTCATACTGATCGTGCTGTTGTGGCTCAAAGAGGGACGAGCTGCTTTTCGCTTTGAGGGCAAGGGCAAGACATTGCTGTTCTTCGGTACGATGGGATTTACCATTTATAATATGGCCGTTTTCCAGGGACAACACTGGATGGGAGCAGCAGGTACCATTGTGGCTTCTATTATGGAAGTTTTGATGCCGATGATCTCGATTGCGATGATATGGGTCATGACCCGTAAAATGCCTCCGAAATATACGCTAATCAGTATGGTGATTGCGTTGGCTGGGGCAATACTTGTGATCACGAACGGAAAATGGACCTTCTTCACGCTTGCCGGGCAGCATTTGCTGCCGCTGCTGCTCATTTTTGCAGGGGTCGTCGGATGGGTCGTGTATTCCATGGGAGGCAGCCACTTTGCAGGCTGGTCCACTCTTCGCTATTCGACCTTAACCTGCCTGCTCGGAACCCTTGTTTCCTTCGTCGTCGTCACGGTCTCCTCTGCCTTCCATTGGATTACAGTGCCGGATTGGCAGGATGTATGGTCAGTCAAATACGAAATGAGCTTTATGATTCTGCTTCCAGGACTTGCAGCCTTGCTGAGCTGGAATGCCGGAATTCGAAAGCTGTCTCCATTGAACGGGATTTTATTTATTAACTTTGTCCCGATTACTACGCTGGTACTCATGTATTTTCAAGGCTATACGATCAGCCAATTCGAGCTGTACGGAACATTTCTGGTCATCTTCGCACTGGTGCTGAACAATATGGTTCAGAGAGGTTCTCTACGCACCACCAGCAGAACACGCCGGATCCGTGTCCGTCTGAATCGGCCCAAGTCATTCCAAAGATAGTACCTATCTATATGAGCCATATACTGTGGCAAAAAAGCATAAAAGCGCATGGACAAGGAGGTAACCCCCTGTATCCATGCGCTTTTTCATTTATTATTTTTCTCCGACCCGGAAGCGTCCAACCAGCTCACGCAGCTCCTCAGCCATTTGGCTCAAATCCGCTGAGGAAGAAGCAATTTCCTCGATAGAAGCAAGCTGCTGTTCGGCTGCGGCCGAGATCGACTCGGTGTTGCCCGCTGCCTCATTCGAAATAAGGGAAATGTCGCTCATAATACTCACGACATCTGCGGCACCGTGGGCCATTTCCTGTGTCACTTCGGTAATGTCATCGATATGCCCCATCGCTCGTTCCACAGCCTGGCTGATTTCCGCAAAGGATTGCTCAGATGTGCTTACTGAATCAATGCCTTCTGTAACCCGTGTCCGCGCTTGATGCATAGCCGTCAAAGCGTGGTCCATATCTATCTGCATCGCCTCAATACGCTCTGAAATCAAGGTCGCCGATTTTGCCGATTCCTCGGCCAGCTTGCGTACCTCCGTAGCAACCACAGCAAAACCTTTGCCTTGATCGCCAGCGCGTGCCGCCTCAATGGACGCATTCAGCGCCAGCAAGTTCGTTTGCTTGGCAATACCGGATATGACACTGATGATATTTCCAATTTCGCCGGAGCGTTCATTCAGGGAATCCATCGCATGTCCGAGATCGTTAACGGTCTCGTCGATATCATGCATCTTTTGTACAGCACGCGTAGCTGCTTTGCTGCCTGCTTGCGCAGACTCGGCGTTTCTTTTCACCTGTTCAGATACGCCCACCATACGCTCCGATACGTTCACTGCCTGCTGAGCAAGCTCCTCCATACTTACAGAGCCATGTTTGACGCTTTGAAGCTGACGCTCGCTGCCCACTGCTACTTCCTGAATAGCTATGGTTACATGCTCAATGGCTTTGGTCGTCTGATCTGCGCCCGCAGCCAACTCCTCTGCCGAAGTGCTTACCCGATCTGTAGTTTCGTGTACGCTTCGAATCATCATACGCAAGCTATCTACCATCGTTTGGAAGTGGGAAGACAACTGACCAACCTCATCGGTTTTTCCCGTTTCCAAATCGCCTGTCAAATCTCCCTCACTGATCTGCTCTGCCGACTTTTGTAGTCTGCGGATCGGTACCAAAACGGAACGAGTAATCAGGAAAATCGCAATTGTTGCAATTACCAACGAGGCTGCCAACACGAAAATGGTTACGTAACGCATGGCAGCGGTGGCATCGCTAATCTCGGATTGATAGAAGGTGCCTGCAATTTTCCAGCCGGTATCCTGATTCGTTACATAGGTCAAATATTTTTCATGATCTTCATACACATAGTTAAAGTTTCCGCTCGGTGATTTATACATCTTATCAATAAAACTTTCCTGAGAAGATGAACCCGGTTGGGCCGTAGGGTGGACCACAAATTTTTTCGTATGATCCAAAATAATGATATACCCCTCCTGCCCCACTTTGATGGAAGCCAGCTTACGTACACTTTCCAGATTCAGGGAGATTCCGATAACCCCGGACTGGTCGGAGAGCGTTCGAGATACCACGACAACAGGAATACCCGAAGAATTGATTAGGACAGGAGTGATGGCCACCTTACCGGGCTGCTTCATGGCTTCGATGTACCAGTCCCGCTTGCGGGGATCATATGTACCTTCGTTCTCTTTGGGCCCCCCCCGGATCATCAAGCCCTCTGGTGTACCGACAAAAATATCGTTCGCATCTTCGTGCAAGCCTTTGTACTGGATCAGCTTGGGCTGAATCAACGGGCTGTTTCGACCATCAATCATCGAACCGTCGAGCCGGTCCGCCAAATATTTCACATCTTTGATTTTACTGGCGATTGCATATTCAATAATGGAGTTGGCCGTGGCTACCCCCTGATTTGCACTGCTGTGAAGTTGTTTCTCCATAGCATTATATGATGATCTATAGGTCGCGATGGATATACTTAAGCTTGGTAACAACAAGACAAGCAGAAAACCTAAAATCAGCTTGTTCCTGAGTGTCCAAATGGTCGTTCTCTTTCGCATTTTTTCCATGTATTTTTCCCCTTTACTTGAAAAGCTATGTTTTGAATTACACTCAATGGAAGTTATATCGGTCAAATACAGCAAATGATTTACAGCTATTTTTCATAAATGGGCAAAATAAAAAACCGCGCCCTGAGACTAGGGACGCGGTTATATGAACATTTAGACCTGCACGTTACTGCTTTCAGACTTTTTACGGCCAAACAACTGATCTACCGCCAGAAAGCGTCCACCAACAAGTGCTTGCTGAAGACTAGTGAACAGAAGCAGTAGATCAAATTCAATCGAGCCAAAAGGCTGTCCTTTTTTAGCAGTCAGTAATACACCGATCATAACGATGGTCAATGCTGCTCCGGCAAGTCGTGTTCCGATACCCAGGACCAGTGCAATACCGCCAACCAGCTCAACGGTAGCGACCACAGGAGCCAGCCAACCAGGAAGTCCGATACTTTGGAAGAAGCCGGCGGTTCCGTCCAGTCCCTGAAATTTTTGTGAACCGTGAACAATGAAAATAACCCCTGTAAAGATTCGTACCAATAGTAATCCAATATTCGTAAGTGTTTGATTCATATGCTCATCTCCTTTTAAGTTGTATACAGATTGGGTGGACAACACTACAAATCGTAGTGTACTGTGCATCAATAATCGGTAGCGCGTAAAGCGCCACCCATTAGGATATATTTTGCCAAACTACATTAACGCCAGTGCAAACATAAGCGTCAGCATCACTAGTACATAGCTGGAAAACATAATCGAACGCCAAGGCATTTGAATGATCGGCTCTTGCTGAGGGTCTAGAATACGTGAAATACGATAATTAATGGATGTTTCAGCAAAAGAGGAACAGGCAACGGAATTTACCAGGCGGGTATTAGCAGGCGTCATACTCAGAAGCTTGAGCAATGCGCTCCCAATCCCCACCGGCGAACCGGTTCGATGAATCGCTTCGTTGTCAGCCAAAATTTCACGGGCTATCTTATAATGGTTGGTAATATGACGCAGTACCGGCAGATAGAACAGCAATGTGGCGCACATTTGCAGCAGCCATGTCTTCAAAGGATCATAATGTTTCATATGATACGCTTCATGGTATACGACAGCCTCCTCCTCTTGTTTGTCCAGTACAGACAGCAATGCGGAGGATAATACAATGCGCGGCTTCCATAATCCCATGGTGAAGGCGGCAGGCTTGGCATAATCAATGACCCAAATCCGGTCAGCTCCGAGTTCACGATAACGTTCGCCCAGTGCTTCCGTCAGCGGCAGATCACGCATTCGGTGCAGTCTGCGGAAAACCGCCCGCGTGGCCATACACTGTCGGATCGCTTCGCCCCCGGCGATGCCGAAGGTAAGGAAGACGAGCCCGCTAAGTGCATCCACCATGTAGCCGATTCCGTAATTTTGCAACAGACTTCTGCAAATTTGAAACACGTTAAAATTCAATTCCCAGCCGAAAACGTGCTGCCCGGCGTACATACCCATCTGTATAAGGGCGAAACCCGAAATCAAGGCGCCTGCTGTAAACAGTAATTTAGAACGTGTTTTCCACATCGTCTACATATCCTTTTTCCATTGTTTAATTTTTTGTTCCAGACGTTCGATCAGCACAGGATCGGCCACCTCCAGAGCATCAATCATATGATTGACGGCGAGTGGACCAAATTCATCCACCAATTCGTGACTCAACTCCTTGGACTGTTCGTCCATGAACTCTTCCCTGCTGAGAACCGGCCGATATAAAGACGTTCTTCCACGGACACTCTTACTCAGTATTCCCTTTTCCACCAAACGGTTCATAACGGTCATTACCGTATTGAAGTTAAAGTCACGATCCCCCTCCAAGGCGGTCTGCACTTCTTTGATACTCCGATCCGAAGTGGACCATAAAATATCCATGATTTTGGCTTCCAGAGGTCCGAAAAAACGGTTAAGTCCAGTTTCGCCAGCTTTAAAATTCAGTCGTTTCATAAGAAGCACCTCACACTACCGATTGTAGTGTATGTATCCTGATAAAGTCAACCGTCACATCTAGTGTCAGTTTCTTCAAGGAATTCATATATCTCCGCCGAATGTCTCTCATCCGGCGGAAATTCATCAGCTTAGATGACCTTCAGTTCAATCGGCCAATCTGTAGCCTACACCTCTTACAGTCGCAATATATTCAGGCTCGGCAGGCCGGTCGTCCAGCTTCTTGCGCAAGCTTTTGACATGTACGTCCACAACGTTGCTGCCGCCTACAAAATCCGTCTCCCAGATATCGTGCATCATTTGCTCACGAGAGATCACTTTGCCTTGAGCATCAATCAGCTTCAACAGCAAATCATATTCTGTTTTGGTCAAACTCAATTGTTTTTCTTCTTTATATACGAGCATTTTGCCACGGTCAATCCAAATATCCTTGAACACGGTACGACGGCTGGTCTGCTCGGCCTGGCGGGAAGTTGCCGGATGACGTACAATCATCCGTTCGATATCATGCACCATGTGATTGGAAACCAGCGGCCATACCAGAACCTCTTCGGAAGGAAGCAGCTCATGCGCTCGTACAGCCAACCGATCCTGAACCACGTACATGACGGGAGTTCCTTTCATATGCTCTGCTGCAAGACGATTGCGGAAATCCAGCAACTCACTACGCGTATCGGTAGCAGTCAAATCGTAAATCAGCAGATCGCTTCCCAAATGGCGCTGCACTTCTGGCTCCCAGCGATGGAACACCATCACATCAAAGCACGCGTCTGACAACGTACGTACCAAACCATGAACTACACCCGGAACCGAGCTGATCAGAACGAGGCGACGGGTGGTCGGGCAATACAACGGCTCATTGGAAGGAACCGTCTGTAACGCAGGAGCAGAAGGATCGGATAATATCGTTGTCCAGCTCCCCTTCACCCGTGTAGGCATCTCAGCTGCTTTGAAACGATTCGTTATTTGATTCGCTTGCTTTGGCATTCCTTACACACTCCTCCGAATACGACATGGGCATGGGCAATGTTATATCCCGTTTCATGCGCAACCGTCTCGATCCAATCGTGTGGAACCTCGCTCATCACTTCATCTACCCGTCCACATACCTGACAAATAATATGCTGATGATCATCCATCCGTCCGTCATAACGACTGGCAGCTTCCCCCAGCTTCAGCTCGCGGATTAATTCCTTATCGGTTAAATAACGCAGCGAATTATATACCGTTCCATAGGCCAGATTATACCCGCGCTCCATTAACCGATTCATGACATCGGCCGCAGTAGGATGATCGTGGGCCTCACGAACCACATCATACACCGCTTGGCGCTGTGAGGTTAAATTTAAAGTTCTCATACCGCATCTCCCTTAGCTAATGCAGATTATATTTATTATCAACTAGTAATCACAACAACATTTTAATTTAGAATAAGTATAAATCTTAATTTATTTTAAGTCAATGGGATCGGATAAATTAGACCACTTTGCAACACAATGTATACATGTAATACGCTCTAGCTCATACACACGGGGGGATATTTGATGAAAATACTTTGGATATTCACACTCTTTATGATACTCATGCTCGGAACCAATCTACTGGTGAACTGGTTATTTGGTATTCATCATCCTTGGGAGCCTATTTCATTGGCTTTTCGCACCATGCGACCATCGGAATATATCGTCCTGGCAGGAATGCTCCTTTTGCTCTTTGTAACCGCGGGCAAAAAGCAAATAGGAAACGCATGTCAATTCCTTTTCTCACGATGGTCACGTTTTCTGAGAGTTCCCTCTTCTAACTCTGCTTCTGCGCACCAGAGTAATCAGAAAGAACAGAAAAGGGAAAATGCAACAAATACTTCAAATCCTAGCCAGAGAACATAAATTACACATATAACCTATCAGAAAGGTAACGTATTACCGAACAATTTACGGACATCGGTGCTCAATGTTTGGCCGGGAAATATTTCTGCCGTGTAGGTATAACTGATGTATGTTTTGTTGGCAAAACGTTGACTCACGACGCATTCTCCTCTCTTTTTTTATTCCGGGTCTTTTTCAGCCATGACACGATAAGCAGCAAGAAAGGAAAAAACACGGCAAATATCGGAAACAGCCATTTCAGCACAAACTCGCCTATTACAAGATGGTGTTGATAGCTCAGAGCCATCAATACGCAAGAAACGAGCATGATCAGCCCAAATGGCAGGAGCAATTTACGGTAAGATATTCTTAATACATCCTCCGCAGCCTTAACCGCCGCATAATAGAAGATGAAGATTTTGAAAAAATCAAAAATAATAACGGTCATGACTCCAATTACATCGATCCTGTCGATAAAATCGGATATTTCTACCTTACTGATCATCGAGAGCAGTGGGTAATTCGCCCGTTTGAACACGTTCTCTCCCAGTGCAAGCACATTGGACAATGTAACAACAGACAGGAGCAGCCCCCCCAACAATACAGCGGTCACCCCTACCCCATTGGCACGGTAGCCCTTTTTTAATGTGGGGAGGATCATAGCAAACGTAACCATCTCGCCGTACGGGAGCATCACGGCTTGCGAATAAACAACTTGCCATATCGGCTGCCAGCCATGCTCGGCTATGGGCAATATATTGCCCACATCCACAATGCCTGCCAACAAAATCAATATATTCGTAGCCAGTCCCAGCAGCAGCAGCAAAATCAACATGATGATGGCCGTCCGGCCTGCAACCTCGATTCCCAGATGCATCACATACATCACAAGTCCAATCATCAAGGCACAGATGACTGTCAACGGCGTATGCTGAAGTGTCCGGTCGGCAATTAGGATCCCCGTGTCCCGAAGATCCCGTGCTCCGCCGTAAAGAAAAAACACGATATATAAAAAAGCAAGCGCACTCCCTGCTTTCTTGCCCAAAAGGGTTCTGCAGTACTGCGTCATGAGCAAGTCGGGAAAGCGTCGGTGAAGGCTGCCATAGCATACAAAAAGCATTGCCCCAAAAACCGTGGAAATGAGGATGGCGATCCATGCATCCTTACCCGCATTCCTTCCGGGAATAGACATCATGGATGTGCCCATCTCAAACAGCACCATAAGAGAGATCATCTCTTTTGTACCTATCCGTATCTCTTTTTTCATGGCCTTCCCTCCTTGTTCTATTTTCACTATTCTGATTCTCCCTTGGAATACGGGTTAGTCCGCGACTGCGTGTGTTTCAGCACAGAAGTCACTTGAATACGGACGGTGCTTTCCGCAAAATAACGGCTCCATTCGGAAGAGAGTTTTTTCCATTTTTTAGGATGACTCCTCTCCAGCGCAAGGCCGAAGCCTATTACATCGCTGCGGGTACGCTGAACCTCCCTGACTGTTGAAGTGATCACTTTTTTCGTCTCCTCTGTCCATTGCTCCTGCAATCTTTTCATCGCCTCCTGACTTTGCAAGTTAATCGGGCACTCGGCTTCCTGTACCGCCCCGGTCTGTTTTAAGTTAATCACAAAAACAGGCTCCCCTTGCTCCATCTGAGTGTGTATATTGGTTGCAGAGAACAAGGTTTCGATGCCAATAGTTTCCCCATTCTTACCGCAGTTCAATGTTGTTTGGGCACTTTTTACCTTGTTGTTGATCATAGACAGTCCAATGGCCTGTTCATCGTTCAACCAGCGGACAAGCCGGTCCTTTTGGAACACCCCCATTCCGTTAATATGAACAATTGCTTTCGGTAAAATATTGTCCACATTGTTCTTGCTTGGGGCCTGCTCCAAATTCCCATCGACCTCTACGCCCGTCAGCACAGGACCGCCACCCTTATTGGACATGCTGCGAATGACATCGTCGATAGTCACCGTGTAATCCCCGGCATACAAACGCTCCGATGTTTCCAGCTTTCCTGAAATATCATTGGCGGGAATACGGCCGATCGCGGTCATGATTGCCAGCACATCCTTCCCAGTATTACCGCGTGCCACCATCATTTTCACCGGCAGCCGGATTTCTGTAGATCTTTCCAGAAAATCCATCGTATCGCCGATTCCAGCCCGTGCCAGCTTTTCTCCAATAACGACCAGTCTGGTATGCGCCAGAGAAATGATCCGCGAAACCCTTTGTGAAGCTCTACGGATCGCTTGAAACAGATTCTTGCCCTTTTCCTGGAACAAGACGACAGGGGTGGCTCCTCTCGCTTTAGCTCCGGCTATTTCATCTGCCACGATTACCTGCAGGGAAACCACATAGCCCGACTCCCCATCCTCATCAATACCTATAGCCGCTACTACTGCTCTCTGGTTCAGCTCCACGGAATCCCAACAGCCAGATAGAAGAGGCATCAATAACAGCCCCGTCAAACTCAGAATCCACACTCTCCACTTGAGGGTTATTGTTCTCCGTTCATTCCCCTTCCCCTGATGCACCCTGAACGCCCCCCTCCTGCATCGGTGAAGTTTTATTGGAAGGGGAAATTCCGCTTCCATCCTTCATTCGTTTCTGATTCGTAGATGCGATACTTTTAGGACGTTTCCGCATCATCCAAAATGGGAGCCGCAATACGGCATCCTTTTGACTCTCCAGCACGAAGGGACTGAAAGGGGCCATGTAGGGCACCCCAAAAGAACGCAGGCTGTTCATATGGGCGATCAGCGCAATCAACCCCAATGTAATGCCATACAGGCCCATAATCGCCGCCAATATCATAAAAACAAACCTGAACAGTCTCCCGGCCACCGCCATGTTATAAGCCGGAATCGCGTAGCTGGCAATCCCTGTAAGTGCTACTACTATCGTGAGCAGCGGGGTGACGATTCCTGCCTCCACAGCCGCTTGTCCCAATACAAGCGCACCGATGACAGATACGGTCTGTCCACCCACACGCGGCATTCGAATACCTGCTTCACGCAGGATTTCAAAGGTGATCTCCAAAATAAACGCCTCCAGAAAAGCCGGAAAAGGAACGGATTCCCGCTGTGCCAGTATGCTGATGAGTAGTGGGGTCGGTATCATTTCATAATGATACGTCGTTAAGGCAATGTAGAGTGAAGGTCCCAAAATCAGAATAATAAAGCTGATATACCGGATGAGTCGGACGACAGTCGCCATATCATAACGCTCCGAATAATCCGAAGAACTCTGAAAAAATTGGGAAAATACGGTAGGCATCACCAGTACGAATGGATTTCCATCCACAATGAGTGCCACCCGTCCCTCCATGATGTTGCTGCTGATCGTATCCGGTCTTTCTGAGTTATAGATCGTTGGAAATGGTGTAAGATTGTTGTCCTGTATCATCTCTTCCACCATGCCGGCTTCGAATATTGCGTCAATATTGATGGATTTTACCCGTTGACGAACTTCATCTACGACACTTGCATCTGCAATATTCTTCATATACAGTATGGCCACATTCGTGAGGGACGTGCTTCCCACTTTGAATATTTCCATCGTAAGATCGGAGCTTTTAATACGTCGGCGTACAAGAGAGATATTCGTGAACAGGGATTCCACAAATCCGTCCTTCGGTCCCTGGACGGCAGACTGTGTGGAAGGCTCGTTGACCGCCCGCACCTCTCCTCCACGTGTGCCGCACGCAATGGCCTTTTTACAGCCCTCCAGTAAAATAATCGTATCTCCCATCAAGAGCTGTTCCATCATGGAATTCCAATCTTCACATTCCTTCACTTCACCAAGTTCAAGTGCATGGCCCTGTATCCGATTGTAGAGCCCTTCCGCACTTTCTGTCTCAGCAGCCACCTCGGCGGATGGGCGGCTAAGCAATGATTTCATGACGAGTTCATTCACTGTATCCGTCTTGGCCATACTGTCCAAAAATACAATTGCGGCAGGAACGTCCGCTTTCAATCCCAGACTAAAGCGACGAATCAGAAAATCTGGGCTGTTTGACGTCAACTCCTTAATTTGCTGCAAGTTGGTTTCCAAATGGGCTTCAATCCTTAAAAAACGCGGGGAATTGCCATTATTCTTGTCCGCAACCGACTTTTTATTATGTTTGCGATAGGGATAGCGAATCATGAGCAAACCTCATCTCCAGAGTGGCAGTCCACGGACACCACTTCTTTTTCCTAATTCTTGTATGTTTGGAGTATGCTCAATCTATTCCCAGTTATACACTAAACCTAAGGGCGAAACGCTATAAGTCACACCCACGTAATAAATTTCAAATAAATTCTTCATTTTCAAGCCTTATATCAGTTTTTTTTGATAAAATGAAGGAATATGCCTCTCGGGAGGGTTAGCATCTTGTTCAGTACGTTTTTTGTAAATACCTGTATCCTTGTCACCTTTTTGTACATAACCGGTCTTATATCGCAAAGATATAAAATCCGTATACACACCTTGAAGCGTAAGGTACATTGGATCGGAGGCACTCTTTTTGGGTGTTATGGCATTGTCTTGATGTACTATTCGATCCCCCTGGAATCTAATACGATTGCCGATCTTCGTCATCTGGCCATCGTAGCTACTGCGACTTACATTGGCGGTCCGGCAGCACTCATGGCTACCCTTTTAGTATGTTTAGGTAGATTATTGCTGTTTGGTATCACCACTCAAGCCATTGTGGGGGCCTTTTTTATGATGCTTGTGGGTCTGGGTTGTGCTTTATTGTCACATCTGTCCTGGTCACGTTTAATGAAGCTGATTGTCATGAACATTTTCGCTTTGGGTATTATTTTCTGTTCTTTCACGATTAATTTAAATAATATCGATGATGTTCTGCATGTATATCCGCTCCATTTCCTTATTTCTATGGCAGGCGGGTTTCTTCTGTATCTCGTAGCTGAGTCCATCAATACCTCCAATGAGCTGTTACTTCGTCTGGAGCATAGCTCCTATACAGACCACCTCACCAATTTAAGCAACAGAAGGCAGCTTGAATTTTCACTGGAAGAGCACCTTCCCCAGGCTCGTCAACTTCACGAGCACTTATCTGTTCTGGTGTTGGATATTGATCACTTCAAGGAAGTGAACGATACCTATGGTCATGCCGCTGGGGATGCCGTGCTGCGCCAGCTTGGGCAGATTTTGATAGACAAATGCCGCTCTAATGATATAGTCACCCGCAGTGGGGGGGAAGAATTCACCGTGCTTTTGCCGAATTGCGCTTTTCGGCAAGCACTGCGCATAGCTAATCAGATCCTTAGCGGCGTAAATCAGTACGAGTTTATTTTAGCGGACGGGCTTATTCTCAAAGTCACCGTGTCCATCGGCGTAACGACTTATCCCGGTACAGGGGGAGATATATCCGGAGCAGTTCTGCTGGAGCAGGCAGATAAAGCATTATACGAAGCTAAAAATGCAGGACGTAACCGAGTTTGCTCGTATGAAATATAATTTGGGACATATGTATTTTACAGAAATAGCCGATACAATCCTCTTCTAGAGAGAGCTGTATCGGCTATTATCATCTTGAATAAATGTGCTATTCCCTTTTGGAAGGTGCCTTGGTATCCTTGCCTTCATTATGACTGCAACTACCCACTACGAGTGTTGTACGCTTGGCGAGCGAAGCTAGTGTATGAGACTCCCATACTTCAAGCATACGCCGTTCACTCTCGGCTAAAATTTCGGATACGGCGGTTGCAAGCTCCTCACAAAAAGGGTTAGTCTCTTGTTCATGCATCATACCCGGGAAAATCGGATCACCTATTTCAATGGCGTGGTATATATCGGCAAGTGTAATCTGGTCCGCCGAACGGGTAAGCACATAGCCTCCCTCACGGCCTTCACGTGCTGCTATTAATTCTGCCTGTACAAGTCGCGTTAACACCCTGCGCACTAAAGTGACCTCGCAGTCAATGGAACGAGCAATAGATCCGCTGGCACAGAGTTCCCCATACTTTTCCAAATAGACAAGCGCCTTTACCGCCACCCCAAGCCATCTGGGCGTTGCGGTGCGTAGTCTTTTTTCACTATTCAAATGAAATGACACCCCTAAGCTGTAGAAACTTCGTTGAATGCATTGTACGTGAAGTCAGAAGTAAGTTCAAGCCTACAGTCTAGAATCTCCTGTAGCACAAGCACTCAAGGTAAAAATGACTTAGCCGCACTTCGCCACTCAACCGCAGATACACATCACGTGAGCCTGAGACTGGACCCAGTGCCTCGGAGAGCGTAATCCATGCTTGCGCTCCTCCCGTATTGCCAACGTTCATACGTGCTACAGCTGCGCTGTCCGGCGTATCCAAGCGAAGCTCAATTGCTGCGTCACTGCTATTGCCAGACACGCGGCATTGAAGTTCGACCGCTCCCGTCGTATCTAATTCTACGCCATGAAAGGCAATCCAGCCAGAACGCTGAGGTGAATACAGACGTACACAGGCCTCTTTTTGCTCCTTGCTTTCATCCAGCAGGATGTTGGAACAATCATCAAAGTTCTCAGCGCGAATGCTTCGTCCGGCTTGCCAGGGCGGAATGACTTCGCCTCGAACGTTCACAAGATGCTCCAGCCGGATATCCGCTGAAGAAGCGCCTGCCAGCAAAATGTACTCGCCAGCTTCAACGCAATAACGATCCCGTGTAACATCCCAAATCGCCCAATCCCTTACTCGAATCGTAAAAGAAACCGTTCTCGTCTCACCCGGCTCTAAGCAGATGCGTTGAAACCCGCATAAGGTCTTCAACGGTCTCTTTACTCGCGAAGCTCCGGGACGTACATATAGCTGCACAACCTCCTCGCCGGCAGTTACGCCCCGATTAGTCACATCCACCCATACGTTAAGAGCATCCGTTGCGTCCAGTGCAGCAATAGCGTTTACTTTACTCTCGCCATCTTCTACACCAGCCATGTCGCTTGGGCCAGGCGATTGGGCATCTGTGCGCAGCTCGCTATATTCAAATGGCGAGTACGTCAGCCCGTGACCGAACGCATACAAGGGCTCACCTTCAAAATATTGATAGGTACGACCGCCGCGAATAATATCATAATCTATGATATCGCCTAACTGATCCTCGCTCTGATACCATGTCATGTTCAAACGACCCGCGGGCGCGTAATCACGAATAGTACATCGGCTACTGACGTGCCATGCTCTTGACCCGCATGGGACGTGTATATAATCGCCGGGATATGCTCCTGAACCCAGGGAATGGCATACGGGTAGCTGCCTGTCAAAACCACAATCGTATTCGGATTGACACGGTACACTTCCTCGATGATCCGCTGCTGGGAAGCTGCCAATTCCAAGCCTGGGCGGTCATTCTCTTCCTTTCCGTTAATGAGCGGGTGATTGCCGACGAATACAATCGCTGTATCTGCCGCTTGCGCAGCGGCTATCGCTTCCGCTAAACCATCCAACACCGTTTCTACCTGGAACGTCGTATGGCCCTGTCCTGAGGCTGTTGTGGCCTCCATTACCTTTAATGAGCCCTCCGCCCCAGCAATCACAGGCTTACCGTTCCATGTCGTCCACAGATGATCTCCTTTTTCAACAGGAGTCAGTCCGAAGACTTCTTTAACATACCAGCCATACGCTTCTTCAGCCGTCACACGAAGCGTTTCTTCATCGCTCGTCACGTAAGTACCCAGATGCTCATCGGTCAACGTCACACTTCCATAGCCCCAATCCGTCACGGTCAATACCGTTGGCTCATTATCATGGGACAGCCGTATATCGCCGGAAGGATCGACTGTAAGCTTCGCCCCGTCGGCCGCCGCCGTGAAGATCACGCGATCCTTGGCATCGCGGTATACGACGCGTTCCTTCACGTTCTCACCTTCCAGCTTGGCGCGAATCGCTTCCAGAGGCGTAACCCGATAAGGCAATGTACCGGAATACCAATCGCGGTACACCTCATTGCCGAGCGTACCGATCACGGCTACCTTGCCGCACTTCGCAGGGTCCAGTGGCAAGAGCGAGCGCTCATTTTTGAGCAGTACGATCTGCTCCCTTGCCGCACGCAGCGACAATTCACGGGCTTGTTCCGTCATTAGAAGCTCTTCACCGATCAAGGCATAGGGATTGTCTGCCGCCGGATCAAATTCTCCCAAACGGAAACGGACACGGAACGTATGGAACAATGCCCGATCCAGGTCTGCTTCCTCCAGTGTCCCTTGCCCCAATGCCTCACGGATTGCCTGCTTGGAAAGCTCCGCATCATCCGTTATGCTGTCAATTCCCGCTCGAATGGATTC
This sequence comes from Paenibacillus sp. BJ-4, assembly GCF_020404765.1. GTDB lineage: Bacteria > Bacillota > Bacilli > Paenibacillales > Paenibacillaceae > Paenibacillus. The sequence goes on along the minus strand of NZ_JAIVEM010000140.1, from coordinate 414,968 downwards.
GGCCACACCTGGCGTATGGGAATCATAATACTGATGGTCGTTGGCAATCCCCGTGACATCACCTGCATCACTAACGACAAAGCCGTTCATCCCCCATTCGCCCCTGACAATATCGTTCACCCCATGATACAACGTAGCAGGCGTTCCATTAATGAGGTTATAAGAGGTCATCATGGACTGGGCTCCGCCCTCCGTAAAAGGCTTCTCGAAGGCTTTCAGATAATATTCTCGCAGGTTCCGCGGATCGATGCTGGAAGAGCCGCTCCCCCGATCTACTTCATTATTGTTGCCCAGAAAATGCTTTAACGTCGCAACCGCTTTCAAATATACCGGATGATCACCCTGTATTCCCTTAACCAGTTCCTTCGCCAACTCTCCTGTCAAATACGGGTCTTCACCATAGGCTTCCTCATTACGTCCCCATCTTGGGTCACGCTCCATATCCACCGTAGGTGCCCACAGGGTCAGGCCGTTTAATTTCGGATCACGACGGTAATAGACACGCGCCTCATCTGCGATCACAGAGCCGATTTGCCGCATTAATTCCGTATCCCATGTACACGCCAATCCCACGGGCTGAGGAAACGAAGTCGCCTCTCCCAGCCAGGCTATCCCGTGTGCCGCTTCCGTACCGTGCTTGTAAGCCGCGACCCCCAAACGGTCAATGGCAGGCTGATATTGCAGCATGGATTCAATCTTTTCCTCCAAGGTTAGTCGGGACACCAGATCCCGTACACGATCGTCCAGCTGAATCCTCGGATCTTGAAATAAGTATTCGATATCCGTTGTTTCATGACTCATATCCGTCATCTCCTTGTTCCAAATAAAATGTTATAAAAGGTCGTTATGAAAGCGTTTTAGTATATCATAGCGAAAAAGGATACGTCCGGCAACAATACCGAAATTCTCCTTTATTAGATGGAGAAGAGGCCATAGCAAAAAAAGTTTTTTTTTCCTGCAATATTCAAAGCTGAAAATAATATCTTTTGGTATAATCAGGATATATCACGAAAGGAGGAAGCAAGGATGAAAAATACTGGAATGACAAGGCCTCTGGATCAATTGGGGCGAATTGTACTCCCTAAGGAAATGCGCACCACGATGGATATCAATATTGGTGATTCGCTTGAGTTTTTCGTAAATGAAGAAGGATTTGTGTTAAGAAAATATACCGGGGTCTCCTGCAAATTTTGCGGCACAGTTGATCATTTAACTTATTTCCGAGACAGCTTTATTTGCGCAGACTGCATCCGGGTATTAAAGACAGAGGAAAATGTACATGCCACCAGCACCGATGCCATCCAGGCTCAAGAACATGTCAAACCGATCAGAACCAATACAACCTGGCAGCCTAAGCAATCCAGAGTGCAGCAGGGTGAAATGGTAAAAAAGCTCCGCAAGCTGATTCTGGAACATCCAAACCTGCCACAAAAGGTTTACGCCGAAATGCTCGATATTTCCCAAGGCCGGGTGTCTCAGTTAAAGAAGCTACTCTAAACCTTCAAAAAAATGATATCCCAAAAATAAATATTTACGCTAGACCGCAATTCTATATTTATTTTCATCACGTATTCCATGGTCAGGCATAGAGTAAAGAACGTATCTCCAGATGTGTTCCTTACTCTATGCCTGACTTTTTTGTGCTTTCCGCCCCACCCCGAATGTGACAATAGTCACATACTCATATACCATCCGTATATACAATATATAGACTGAAACAATTGGTTAGAACACAATATCATCAATATGTTGTTTTTGTGAAAATAATATATATTTTACTATATGGAGGGTTTTACGATGAAAGTGTTGGAGGAACAGCAATTATACGACATCGGGGAGCGGGTCATAGGAGCACAAGATCTGGACATGCTGCGCGAGAATGCAAACTTGAACGGAGAATCATTCAGCGGCAAAATGAGCAAGCTCGGCTCCGAATATGCCAAATGGTATGCACGCCTGCGCGTGCTTCCGCCTGAACTGACGGACGCTATTGATCACGGTTATGTATATGTTCACGATTTGGACCAATATGCGCTCGGAACAACAAATTGTATCTTTATTCCGTTTGGTCGTTTGCTGCAAGACGGCTTTAATACAGGCAACGGGTCTGTGCGCACACCGCAAACGATTATGTCCGCTATGGCACTGGTCGCCATCATATTCCAGTCTCAGCAAAACAGCCAATTCGGCGGTGTCTCCGCCAATAAAATAGATTGGGACCTTGCCCCATACGTCGCCCGCTCCTTCCGCAAGCATCTGCGTAAGGGACTTCGGCTGTTTGAGGAAGAGATTAAGCCTGCACTGTCTGAGGATGAATTACATATAGCCAATAGCCAATTGCAAGAAATCTGTCCTCGTTCATACGCATTTGCACGCGAAGAAACGGAAACAGAGACCCGGCAGGCCGCTGAATCGCTCATTCATAACCTGAACACCATGAGCAGTCGGGCGGGCGGGCAAATTCCGTTTACTTCACTGAATTACGGAATGTGCACTTCCGCTGAAGGGCGGCTTATCTCGCAATCGCTGCTGGAAGCCACTATTCGCGGACTGGGCAGCGGAGAAACTCCTATTTTTCCACAACATATTTTCCAGTGCAAAAAAGGGATTAACCAGGCAGAGGGCGATATCAACTACGATTTGTTCTTGAAGGCGGTAGAATGCTCCAGCAAGCGGATGTATCCCAATTTTGTGAATGTGGATGCTACCTTCAACCTGCCCTATTACCGTGCAGATGACCCGGATACCATCATTGCGACGATGGGCTGCCGTACCCGCACCATTTCTGACCGTTTCGGCAGAAACCGACAGAGCGGCAAGGGCAATCTCTCATTTAATACCATTAATCTGGTGCGCCTCGGCATTGAATATGGCATTTGTACAGGCAAGCGCATGGTGCCTGACCGGGATGGCTTTGATGCCAGACTGGAAGAGGTTATGCGCATTGCTGTAGATGGACTAATACATCGCTATCACATCCAAACGAGCCAACCGGCCAAAGCGTCAGACTTTATGATGCGCGAAGGGGTATGGGAAGGCGGAGAAAAACTGGCGGCGGATGAAAAAGTAGGAAGCGTACTAAAGCACGGTACGCTGTCGGTCGGGTTTATCGGATTGGCCGAATGCATGAAGGCACTCTATGGCAAGCACCACGGAGAGGATGACGCTGTATATCGTGAAGCGCAGCGAATCATCACTTCCATGCGCATGTATTGTGACCGGATGAGCGAATATCACAATCTGAACATTACGTTGTTCGCTACACCTGCCGAAGGTCTGTCCGGCAAGTTCACACTGCTGGACCAACGTGATTTCGGAATCATTCCCGAGGTAAATGATCGAGAATACTACACGAATTCTTTTCACATTCCTGTGTATTACACGCTCCCGGCTGCCCGTAAAATCAGTTTGGAGGCTCCGTTCCATAACCTGTGCAACGCCGGTGCGATTTCGTACATTGAGCTGGACGGCAATGCGCGGAATAACCCGGATGCGTTTCTTAAAATTGTACAGTATGCACTCGGTCAAAATATTGGCTACTTCTCCATCAACCATCCGGTGGACCGCTGCACAGACTGCGGCTATGAAGGGATTATAGGGACAAGCTGTCCTCAATGCGGCACAGACGAGGAGCACACCCACTTTCAGCGCTTACGTCGGGTAACCGGATATCTGACAGGGGATTATACCGTTCGCTTCAATGCTGCCAAGCAAGCCGAAGTTCGCGATCGGGTGAAGCATAAGTGAATTTGTGCGGCTATATTCCGGAGTCTCTGAACGAAGGGGACGGCCTGCGCTCGGTCGTGTTCATTAGTGGTTGCCGCCATGCCTGCCCTGGCTGCTTCAATCCGGCATCGTGGAGCTTCCGCGCAGGTGAGCCATTCACACCGGAACGACAACAGGAAATCATCCGTGACATCATGGATAATCCGTTGTTGGACGGGCTGACCCTCTGCGGAGGGGACCCGTTCTTCTCGGCGGCAGAATGCTCGCAATTTATACGTGACTTTCGCACAGCCTGTCCCGACCGAACCGTGTGGGCCTATACGGGTTTTGTCTATGAGGATTTGCTTGCGGATCAGGCACGACGGGAATTGGCACTGCTATGCGACGTGATTGTGGACGGACCTTTTGTAGAACAACAAAAGGACCTGACCCTCCGCTTCCGAGGCAGTCGCAATCAGCGTCTGGTGGATGTAAAGGCCAGCATTCAGGCAGGTCATGCCGTTTCATTAGCTTGAGCCAATCTTATTCTCTGCCAAATCGTTATCCCCTAGACAAGTCCCCCCCTACAGGGAAGGCTTGTCTTTTTTCTATTGCGTATCCCGTCCGTTTCACTTATGATGATGAACAAGTATACGAGTGCATAAATATTCGTCATACCTTAATTTCATAGCTTGGAGATAGGTGTCTGTTCTATTCAGTTCAGACTTAAAAGGGAAGCCGGTGCAAATCCGGCACGGTCCCGCCACTGTATACGGGGAGCTTTCAGCTATTCATACATCCACTGGTCCACACATAGACCGGGAAGGATCGCTGAAAGTCATGATCCGTGAGTCAGGAGACCTGCCTATTTCAACAACATCGCAAGTACCTACGGGAGATAGGGAGGTGTTAAGAGCAGTCGCCGTATTTTTATTTTTTATGTCGGAGGCATTCTTTCCCCTACTCATCTTTAAGCCTTGGGGATGGAATGCCTTTTTTGGTACGTAAAAATAAACTGGCTACCAGCTAGGAGGAAAAGTACATGTCTATTAACGAACGGTCTGCATTGTCCGGTTTGATTAGCAGTAATCTGGGTTATCCGCGTATCGGCGGAAACCGGGAATGGAAGAAAGCGCTGGAACGCTTCTGGAACGGCACCATTGACGAAAGCGAACTGCATGTCGAGATGAAAAGATTGCGCCTGGAGCATCTGCGCAAGCAGCAGGACAAGGGAATTGACCTCATTCCTGTCGGAGACTTCTCCTATTACGATCACATGCTCGATACATCCGTCATGTTCGGTCTGGTACCGGAACGCTTCAACTATCACCCCGCAGGCCCGGTTCCTCTATCCGTTTATTTCGGGATAGCTCGTGGGCAAAAAGGGGCTACCGCCAGTGAAATGACCAAATGGCTGAATACCAATTACCATTACATCGTGCCTGAATTGGCAAATGTAGCCCCGGTGTTCACCGAAAACAAACCCTTACAAGCTTATCGTGAAGCCAAGCAGGAACTGGGCATTGAAGGCAAACCGGTCCTCATCGGTCCCTATTCATTCATTGCCCTGTCCAAGGGCTATGACCGTAAAGAGCTCGCCGCCATTGTACGAAGCTTCCTGCCGCTGTATACCCGTGTCCTGTCTGAGCTAGCAGCAGAAGGTGTTCAGTGGGTCCAAATCGATGAGCCTGTCCTGACCACCTCATTCCCGGCAGAGGATTTGGACATTATTCAGGAAGCCTATGAAACTTTGACTCAAGCGGCACCCGGCTTAAATATCATGCTGCAAACCTACTTTGGCAGCCTGGAGCATTATAAGCGCCTGTCCACCCTTCCGGTACAGGGGTTGGGTCTTGATTTTGTGCATGATCATGGCGAAAATCTTCAGCATGTATTGCAGTATGGCTTTCCTACAGGGAAAACACTGGGCGCTGGGGTCATTGACGGACGTAACATATGGCGCAGTGATCTAAAAGCCGTGGCTGCGCTGCTCAATCAGCTGGCGGAACAGACAAGCGCCCCACAGCTTATCGTACAGCCATCATGCAGCCTGCTGCATGTACCAGTTAGTCTGGAAGCAGAGCAAACGCTGGATACAGAGCTGATGCACGCCCTAGCCTTTGCCGATGAAAAGCTGGAGGAGCTCGCCGGCCTGACAGCTGCACTGGGTGAGCGCAATCCATCCGCACTTGCGCAGCTTGAACAAAGCACAGAAGCAGTAGCCCGCTTCAACAGCTCGTCAGCACGCGTACAGACGGCTGCTGATATGGCCGCGCTGCTGACCAGAGAGCCTCAGTCACGCAGCGTGCCTTTCGCCCAGCGTCACGTGATTCAGCAGGAGAAGCTGAAGCTGCCTCCACTGCCTACAACGACCATCGGCAGCTTTCCGCAAACCGCCGAGGTCCGCAAAGCTCGTCTGCAATATCGCAAAGGAGAATGGTCTACCGAGCAGTACCGGACATTCATACAGCAGCAAATTAAGGAATGGATTGATATTCAAGAGGACATTGGTATTGACGTGCTTGTACATGGAGAATTTGAACGAACAGACATGGTTGAGTTTTTTGGCGAGAAGCTAAAAGGCTTTGCTTTTACGCAAAACGGGTGGGTGCAGTCCTATGGCTCCCGCTGCGTCAAACCGCCGATTATATACGGGGACGTTTCGTTCGATCAACCTATGACGGTGGAAGAAACAGCCTTCGCCCAATCTTTGACTTCCAGACCTGTCAAAGGAATGCTTACAGGCCCTGTGACCATTCTAAACTGGTCCTTCGAACGTAATGATATTCCGCGCAGCCAAGTCGCTTTGCAGTTGGCGCTCGCATTACGGGCAGAGGTAGAGGCATTGGAGCAAGCGGGCATAGGCATGATTCAGGTCGATGAGCCCGCAATTCGCGAAGGACTCCCGCTGAAAAAAGAGCAGCAGCAAGCCTATCTGGATTGGGCGGTTCAAGCCTTTCTGGTGACCACAGCCACCGTCAAACCTGCGACCCAAATCCATACGCACATGTGCTATGCCGAATTTCAGCATATGATCCAGTCCATCTCCGATATGGATGCCGACGTTATATCTATTGAAACCTCGCGAAGCCACGGAGAACTGATTGTCAGCTTTGAGGATCAGGTGTACGACAAAGGCATCGGTCTTGGTGTGTACGACATCCATAGCCCGCGCATTCCCGATGTGACCGAAATGCTGAGTATGATCCAACGTGCCCTACGCGTGTTGCCATCAGATTTATTCTGGGTGAATCCGGACTGTGGCCTGAAAACCCGCACCAAGGAGGAATCTATCGCCGCATTGCGGCAAATGGTGCAGGCCGCTCAAGCCGCCCGAGATGCGTTGGCTGTATCCAACTGATTTCTTTATCGTGTCGCATCAACGCCATTATTTTCACAATATTCTATCCCCTTTCCGGTCCTTTCTGCTTAAAGCCGGAAGGGGCTATTCAAGATCATATAATGTATATGCGCCTTGAATATGCTCCACTTTCATCTGCTTGATATGTACGCCTAAGCCATGTTCTCTATCCCAAGAGCAACTAAAATTCAAATATAGTTCATCCTCCTCCGATGCGTCGGAAATCAGTATGGACACAGGCTGTAATCGCTCCAGCAATTGTTCTGCCCGCTCTACATAAGGCGCGTACTCATCCGGATCCTCTCCCCATGAGCTGTAGACATTCCGGTATTTTTCCACTATGGACGTATAATGATGGTGGATAGATTTCAGAATTTGGGAATGGATAGTCGACGCATATGACATATATTGCTCCCATGTCCTTTTCTGCTTCTCCGTAGGCTCTTGTATAGCCTGTGCCTGTTCTTCGGAATCGGCTTTCACAATAAACTCTACTTCTACTTGCGAATTCTGGCCGCAAAAAAAGAGCTGTGCCACACCACGCAGCACGACTTCCTCCGATACTTCCCAAGCCTCATCATCCTGCTCCAATTCCGAGTACCACCGTTTCCAATCCATCCTTTGCTCATCCTTTCATAAAAAGTGATCTTTAACTCGGTTGAATACTTTACAATCTATCATTTTAATGAATGAAATTAAAGTCGGGTTCTATTTGCACCATTCGCCAGCATTCGATATATTTCCAAATAGAATTACTTTCTTCTACAACATTCGCTAAAGTATGCAGCCTTTGGAGAAGCAAAATCACCTTTTGCCCGAAAAATTTATTTATAAAATTTTAACACCTTGCATTAATCAGTACATGATGTTAAATTATACCTGACTACTATTCTATGATTAGTACCTGTGATAAATTAAGCACGGACACACATTCTTCCCCTTACTCCAAACGACATCTATGAAGCATTGATAACATCAAGGAAGGGAGCACCGCTCGTGAATGTGAACATCCAATTCAAAAAAGGGGTGCTAGAACTGTGCGTTCTGGTTCTAATTGGTCGCAGGGACCGATATGGCTACGAATTGGCTCAGGCCGTTTCCCGTCATATCGAAGTAGCCGAAGGGGCTTTATATCCGCTGCTTCGCCGTCTGGTATCAGAAGGATATTGCACAACCTATTTACAGGAATCGGCTGAGGCCCCCCCCCCCCCCGCAAATATTATCGGCTGACCGATACAGGCAACCATTATACGATAATGCTTACACGGGAATGGAATGATTTTGTCCATCATGTAGCAAGCCTACTGGAGGAAGGGAATCCCGATGAATAGAAAACAGTTTCTTATAAACGAGACCGAGATTGCCAACGAGCTAGGCAATCCCGCTACTGTTTCTCAATTTGTTAATCTCCATCCCGATTCTAGCCACTCTGTGGGTGATATGAGCTTCGTTGGCCTCAGTATCGGTTAGCCTCGTTGCAGCTCCCCTTCTGCCATCACCGATTATGTGCTGAACAGCATCTTTTACCCGACCACATTCTATTTCTCTATCACGCTGACTGGTATCGGCCTATTGCTGCTCCCCGGAGTACGTTACCTTCTGTCCTCAGTGGAGGCGAAATTTGGTTCGAGGAACTTAAAATTGTATAATGTAACCATGTGCTCATATGTACAAACCGTTATTTATAAGGAGGAGACTGGATGGAGCTTAAAAATAAAACAGCTATTATTACAGGGGCCAGCAAAGGAATTGGCAAAGCAATTGCCGAAACCTTGGCCAAGGAAGGCGTTAATCTGGGGTTAATTTCACGCACATTGACTGACCTGCAAAAATTGCAGGATTCGCTAGGAAGTACATACGGCGTGAAGGTGGTGAGCGCGGTTGCAGATATATCGGATCGCACACAGGCTGCTGCCGCTGTAGCATCGCTGGAGAACGAGCTGGGCGCTGTCGATATTTTGATCAACAACGCAGGAATTGCTACCTTCGGTACAGTCGCAGATATGGCCCCTGAAGAGTGGGAACGTATTATTCGTGTCAATTTGTTGGGGACCTATTATGTTACACACGCGGCTCTCCCAAGCATGCTGGCACAACAGGGCGGAAATATCATCAACATTTCCTCTACAGCAGGAGAACGGGGCTTTGCGACAGGCTCGGCATATTGCGCATCCAAGTTTGCTTTGATGGGCTTCACGGAAGCACTGATGCAGGAAGTTCGCAAATCCAACATTCGCGTTACAGCGCTAACCCCAAGCACCGTTAATACAGAACTGGCGGCAAACGCAGGCTTGCCTATTGGCGACGAGGATCGCATGCTTCAGCCACAGGATTTGGCCGATTTAACTTTGGCCGCATTGAAGCTGCCTCCGCGGGTTCAATTAAAAGTAGCCGGTATTTGGACAACCAACCCACAATAATTTGACACAACATCTTAGATTCATTGGCTGTATCATGCTCCGGTAGGCGTAACTGCATGCCGGAGCTTTTTAGCATAGCTTACCAAAACAGAACGTAATATAAGCGCTTTGTACTTCCAGCATACATAACATACAACTTTCGCAACCATAAGCGCATTTCATGAAAGGGGAAAAAATGATGAAAAACACTGGAATGACACGACCTTTAGATCATTTGGGCCGTATTGTGCTGCCCAAGGAGCTACGCAATTCCATGAATATTAATATTGGTGATGCACTCGATTTTTTTATTACTCCAGAAGGCTTGATGATTCGCAAATATACGGGGGTTTCTTGTTATTTTTGTAGCGCCGTAGATCACTTGAGCTATTTTAGAGACCATCTGATATGTAAAAGCTGTATTGAATCCCTGAAGAGCGGCAACCCTTCCAGTCATTCGAATGAAGTCCGTCCTGCCCCGCCCAAGAAAAGAAGGAGTTACAGAAATCAGAATGAACTTCTGAATAAATTAAAACAGCTCATGCAGGAGCATCCTAATGTATCTCAAAAAGAATTAGCTGAAATGCTCGAACTGTCTCAGGGACGTGTGTCACAGCTTAAAAAGCTGTTGTCTTGAATCTCTCTAATCGCCCCCTGCTTGATCTTACGACACAAAAAAAGAGCCTGTCGGCTCTAGGGGTGATCATTCCTATGCAATGTCAAATTGCTCTATAACCGGGACCCGATAGGCCAGCAAGGACTCGTCTATAACGGCAGATATAAACGTTGCTTCTATTTCAGGCACCAGTCTGAGCGCATAGTTCCATGCATTTTCTTCAATTTGCAGCGCAAGCTGTTGCCGGGTCCCTATCTCACTCTCTTGCTCCAGCGCATCGGAGAGATTCATGAGCTCAGCATCAGCAGCGTGTCCTATCTCATGGGCAAGCACAACCGTAAAATACTCCTCGACTCGTTCAACGCTGCCGAACATCTGCAAACATTGGGTTTCAATAACGTCCGTATACATCGTAATGGCATGAGCATTCAGAGCATACTTGCCGCCGATCAGCCGTCCGCCTGGAAAACGCTTCTCCAGCTTGACCGTCACACCTATAGCAGCTCGTTCCAAGAGCTCAGCGACTATGCGCTCTGCCTGATTTTTCTCCAACTTTGCTTCGCTCCTCAAACCAGTATATATAAAAGCTGAATTCACTACATACTTATGAAATAATGGATGTATTTATATCAATGACAGTACGATATTATACCTTTTTACAAAGGAGAATACCATGCCAGAAGATTATTACGTGGGCTGGGGAACACTCGCCCTCATTAATGCCGGTTTAGCACAGTCCAAAAATCGGAGTAGGCTTAATTGGTTCCTGCTCTCACTGTTAATTGGGCCGCTAGCTACTCTGTTTATCGTTGTATGGGATGAACCGGAGTCCTAGTCCATTCCATTGAATTTACTCTGTTATCCAGAATGGAAAGGGCAGCCTTGTGATTTCTGCTGTGGTACTGAATCTATATCAGCTTGTCTTGGCAAATACGGCTTCTCTTGAACCCCAAAATTTGGCTTCACAAGCCGATTATCGTAGGAACTGTGAAAAATATGCGTTGTTGCCGGGGATAACGGCGGGATCAGCCATGTCCAATTGCCTGTCAGCGCGCGCCCAGCCTTGGCCTCCCTTTCCTCAAACAGCCGGAATTGGGCCGCTGCGGTATGATGGTCGACAATGCTGACTCCTGCTTTTTTAAAAGAATGCAGCACGGCAATATTCAATTCCACCAGCGCCCGATCGCGCCATAGCGTTGTTTCGCTGGTAGTATCCAGTCCCATCAGCTCAGCCACCTGTGGCAGCATGTTATAACGGAAGGTATCCGCAAAATTGCGGGCACCGATTTCTGTTCCCATATACCAGCCGTTAAAGGGAGCCGCCGTATAGACGATACCGCCAATCTCCAATGTCATGTCGGCAATCATAGGTACCGCATACCAACGTAATCCCAATGAAGCCAAGCTTGGAAGCTCCGGATGCTCGATGGGTACCTCCAGCACCAGATGCTTAGGAATCTCAAATAGCTTGGGAGGCAGTCCACCCGCTTCCACAATCAGCGGCAAAATATCAAAAGCAGTCATGGCTCCCTGCCATCCCATATCTCTACAAGCTTTGGTAAAATCCACCGAGATCGGGTCCCCGATCACCCCTTCATCTGTTTCATAGCCTGCATAACGAATAAGCTGATGATTCCAGATGCGAATATTCGGCAATCCTGGCTTGGAGGCGCGAAATACAGTCAGCGTCGGCTTAATTTTACCGTCATTGGTCCCTATGCGTATATGCTCCAGTAGCTCGTTTACGACTTCATCTGCATCTGACGCGTAACGAGCATCCCTCACTAAAAGCTTGTCCCAAAATAAGCGACCGATACAACGATTGCTATTGCGCCAAGCCATGAGTGCTCCGTGCTCCAGCTCTTCGTACGTATGATCATACGTTCCAGTAGTCTCTATGTCGTAACGAACATGAAGAAGCCGGGCTGCCGCTTCATCGCGGCTTCGGCCCAGCTCCTCATAACATGTATATATAAACTGCTCTGCTTCATGCAAAAGCTGTTGTTTCACTTCCATAACACACACCCCATCCCGGTAGCTCTATTACTTATGAGCCTCGTGGTCTACCACGCCTTCTCGTCATTATACTCCAGTGGCAGACTGGAACCAACGGGATGTATGTCTTGTTCACCTGATCTCCATATCCGTGGAAATCTCTCCCAAACCCTTATCCCAAATAAGCACTGAGCATCCAGATATGTTTATCCATCGCTTCTCTCAAACCATTAAGAAGATCTTCTGTCGCTTTATCATGTGCTGCATCCGCTGCTTCCATGCCGTTAGCCAGTTCAACAGTAATGGTTTTGAAATCAGCGACAACGGACTTCACCATATCCTCAGCTGTTTGCTCACCTGCTGATTCCTGAATGGCCGACAGTTGCAAATGCTCCTTCAAGGTAGCAGCCGGACGGCCACCAATGGCCAGAAGACGTTCAGCAATCGTATCCAGATTAGCTGTCGCTTCATTATAAAGCTCCTCAAATTTGGCATGCAGCGTGAAGAACTCAGGACCTTTTACGTACCAGTGGAAATAATGCAGCTTCGTGTACAACACAGACCAGGTAGCTACCTGACGATTCAAAGCCTTATGCAATTCTTGAATAGCCTCTTGTGTAGGTTGTGCGTTCGTATGATTTAATGTACTCATGTTAAAATCCCCTCTCCGTTATCATTCTTAATATGGTTGGTGTAAAGCTTGGATGCTCGTTACAGTAGTGTCTGATTTTCTTTTAAATCCCATGCGTGAATCCAATAATTATTTAGCAATTAATTTAGACTTAATCTAAATCCTGTTTTAATTATAACACTGTGTCGATGTTTTTCAAGACCTTATTCGGTTTTAATCATGAAGATTATGTGAAGTTGTCAGTTTAGTCATTATCCCGCAAGCCGTATAACCTGTTGTACATAGGTTACATCAATAAGAGTATAGAAGATGTTAATTTTGTCTGCTGAATCATTAATACTGGACAGATCCGATCTGCTCACAGCAGACCAGTTGAATACGGTTGTACAGGTTCCTACATTTGCAAATGGATGGACTCCTCCTTTTGAATCTACCTGGAAATGGTTGTTCCATCATGTATATACTCATGAGGCTTACCACGCAGGACAAAATGGAGTAATTGCCAGGCTAAACGGTTTTCCTTGCTCCGGCTTTTGAATTCATAGCCTAACTCATTACCTGAATCACGACAAAAAAAGAGCCGCCCCGCAAAGGGGTCGGCTCTACTATTATTCTTGCATTTCGGAAGGCTCCACGATTAAAGGTACAACCTTGCCCGCGTTTACATCAATCAGGCCGTGATCGGTAATTTTCAAGGCCGGACTGACCGGCAGAGAATGCGTGCTCAGCGACATGATTGGATTGTAATGGCGATAGCCCAGTGACAGCATGGCTGAACGCAGCTCCTTCACTTGGGCCGCAACCATTTCCAGCGGTCCTTCTGTTAAAATCCCACCTACGGTTAACGGCAAATGGGACAGTACATTGCCATTTTCAACTACACAAAAACCGCCTTGGCTGGAAAGAACCGTATTGGCGGCCAATACCATATCCTGCTTGTTATGCCCTACGACCAGCAGGTTATGGTTATCGTGCGAATAGGTGGTTGCCACCGCCCCCCGTTTGATCGTATCTCCCCCGATCAAACCGTAGGCACGGTTGCCGTTCTTGCCATACCGCTCAAACGTAGCAATGAGTCCGTGCTCACCATGTTCCCATATCAACTCACCCTGCTCCACTTGCGCAGGTGCAATCCGTTCGCTTGTAAAGGTCGATCCATCCTTGACCATCATGATACGGCATTGATGTGTACCATCTGCTACATCCATCTCTACCGTAAAATCCTGCTCCGTGAGCGGCTCCAGCTTGACACTTTGATAAAAATGGGCAGGGAAGTGGCGTTGCATCAATTCCTGATGGTATTCCTCGAATTTATCAAATACCTTGTTCCCGTCCTTATAGACTTGATCCACATCAAACTGGCCAAGATCGGACAGCAATACAAAATCAGCTATTTTTCCCGGTGCAATCGTTCCGCGATCATGCATACGCATTCGTGCCGCTGGAGTATAGGTAGCCGCATAAATGGCGTCCTCAGGCTTCATCCCCATGCGGATCGCTTTACTTACAATATGGTTCAGATGTCCTCGCTCTACGAAGGAGTCTGGCATCACATCATCCGTTACGAAGCAAAAATGCTGTGCCACATCTTCCTGAATCAGGTAGTCCATCACCTCAGGAGTCATGGATTTTTCCTGAATCTCAATAAACATCCCGGCGGCCATCCGTGCCTTCATACCTTCAATGCTTTGGTGCGTATGGTCTGAACCAATTCCCGCATAGATTAACTGATGCAGGTCCAAGTCCAGCAGTTGTGGAGTATGACCTTCAATAATCAGCTCCGGGTAATGCTCACGAACATGTCGCAGGATGCGATTCGTTTTGCTTTCCGGGTCACGAATCACATCCACATAGTTCATAATTTCACCCAGGCAAATCATCTCGCCGGTTTGCAGCAGCGCATCAATCTCAGGAATATCAATTTCGCCTCCTGAGGTTTCGAGCGGCGTTGCCGGGACAGAGCTTGGAATACCGTAGAACATATCTGCCACGCAATCCTTGCTGGCTTCCATCATTTCCTGAATTCCTTCCAGCCCAAAAACATTCGCCATTTCATGTGGTTCCGGTACAATCGTCGTCACACCGTTGCGAATGAGTCCATAAGAAAAAGTGGATGGTGTCACCATAGTACTTTCAATGTGCAAATGAATGTCGATTAAGCCGGGAATCATATATTTCCCATGCCCCTCCACAATTTCAGCAACCTCGAAAGACTCCAGACCACGCTGACCAATATACATAAACTTGCCGTCAAGTATAGCAACATTGCCTACCTCGAACGTTTTATAGTAGCTGTTATACATCTTAACTTGTAAAATCATTTTGTCTGCACGCATGATGTATCTCCTTCATTGAACCCGCTGATTATTGGACCAGCACCATTTTATCTGCCGGAAAATGCAGAGTAACCCGTTGACCACTGAGGTAAGGCGTATCCATTTCCTGATTGGCGGTAAAGCTTCCCTTTGCCGTTTCCACCACATATTGATAGCTACGTCCCAGGTACGTACTCACCTTAATGATACCGGGAAGCTCATTTTCCCCTGTCTCGTTGCCTTCCGTACGAATGACCAAATCATCCGGGCGAATAGCGCCCTGACGAGCACCCGGCTGAACTGTCCCTTGATTACGGGCTACGCTGAATGCTAGATCACCTGTATGGAGTCGAATATGATCCTTTTCTTCAGTACGTTCGTCAAAAGTCAGGAAATTATTAAACCCGATAAAACGGGCAACGAATTCAGTCGTTGGGTATTTAAAAATGGTCGATGGCGCATCCAATTGCTCAATATTCCCCTTATTCATAATCGCAACCTGATCAGAAATTGAAAAACATTCCTCCTGATCGTGCGATACATACACGGTAGTGATCCCTAATTCCTGTTGAATACGTCGGATTTCCACACGCATATTCACACGCAGATTAGCGTCCAAGTTACTCAGCGGTTCGTCAAACAGCAGCAGATCAGGTTCAATCACGAGTGCGCGGGCAATCGCGACACGTTGACGTTGTCCTCCTGATAATTCACCGGGGAAACGCTTTTCAAAGCCTCGCAGACTGACCGTATCCAGCATATTCATCACACGGCGTTTAACATCATCTTCCTTAACCTTGCGCAAACGCAGACCAAAGGCAACATTATCAAAAACAGATAGATGCGGGAAGAGTGCATAACTTTGGAATACAAAACCGAAATTCCGTTTGTTGACCGGAAGCCGGGTATAATCCTTATCGCCAAACAAAAATGTCCCTTGTTTGGCTTCGAGAAATCCTGCAATGAGACGCAGCGTGGTCGTTTTGCCACAACCACTCGGTCCGAGTAACGAAAGTAGTTGCCCCCGTTCGAGCTGCAAATCGAAATCCTGCAAGATCAGTTGGTTGTCGTAAGCGACCGAAACGCGATCCAGAGTAAGCAGTGCCATAAGGTTGAAGCCTCCATTACCTTTTAGTGAAGTAAGACAATCCCATCAGTCGTTCGATCAAGAACATAAGGATACCGGTCAAAATCATCAGCATAACCGAAATTGCTGCAATCGTCGGGTCAAAATAATTTTCGACGTAGGTCAGCATTTGAATAGGCAAGGTGCTAAAGCCCGGTCCTGTCATGAAGACGGAAATGTCGACATTGTTGAATGATTCCAGAAAGGCAATCAGGATAGCCGCAATAATACCTGAACGGATGTTGGGCAGAACCACCTTGAAAAAGGTTTCCAGCCGTCCAGCTCCCAAACTGAGCGCTGCTTCCTCAATCGCAAAATCAAAGTTAGACAAGCTGGATGCAATGACCCGTATAATGAACGGCAGCATAATCACCGTATGTCCAATTAAAAGTCCCGCGTATACCGGCAAATGATACACAATAATCAGATAACGCAGCAGTGTAAAGCCAAGAACAATACCCGGTATAAGCAACGGGGAGAGGAATAGAGCATTTAGCGCATCCTTCCCGCGAAACGAAAAGCGACTAAGCGCATAAGCAGCAGGCATACCGATCAGTAGCGCCATGATGTTACCCAACAAAGAGACGACAATCGACGTTTTGAATGTGGACATAAACAAGTCCACCTCAAAAATGTTCTCATACCAGCGCAAGGAAAAGCCCTGCGGCGGAAATTTTAATACCGTGCCCGGCTCGAAAGAAGTGACCGATATGATCAACAGCGGACCGAGCAGAAAGAAGAAGACCAGCAGGCTAAAGAAGCCTAGTCCGTAATGTTTCTCCCGCATATCCACCTACCCCTTCGGATTGAGTTTATGGGCCGCCTTATTTAAGAGACCGACCACGATAAATGTAATGACAATCATAATGGTTGCAATAACAGAGGCTAAAAACCAGTCGTTCAGTGTCATCGCATTCTGATACAAAAATGTAGCGATAACCCGCTGCTTTCCACCAAGCAGTGCTGGTGTCGTATAGGCAGTCAGACTGCCTACGAAAACAAGAATACTTCCGATGATCAGACCCGGCACAGACAGCGGAAATACAATTTTACGAAATGCGCTGAATCTTGAAGCTCCCAAGCTCTGAGCAGCATGAACGAGATCACCATCGATATTTTCAAGTACACCGATTAGTGAAATAATCATCAGCGGTAAAAACAAATGAACAAGACCAATAATCATCGCCGCCGGAGTGTACAAAGTATTCAATGGCTCGTCCACGATTCCCAAACCGATGAGTACGTTATTTAACAGACCTTTGCGACCCAATATGACCATCCAGCTGAATGACCGCACCACTGGACTCGTCAACAAGGGAAAGATAGCCAGCGCCAGCAAAATTCCTTTACGACGCGGGGCCTTTTGCGAAATATAATAAGCTGTCGGGAAGCCCATCAATATGCACACGAGTGTCGTAACGACACTAACTTCCAGCGTAGTCAGCAATATTTTCAGAAAATAAGGGTCCTTGAAGAAATGGAGATAGCCTTCTAGGGTGAATGAGCTGTTCTGTACGAAGGTCGAGCCGATCGTCAACACAATCGGAATGACCATGAACACCGCCAGAAAGAGCAGACCTGGCAGCAGCAGCCAATACAAGTATGTTTTCTTCATGGGTAGCTCCTTGCGGTTATCAAAATGTTATTCCTTGTTCAGCACCTGGATAAACAATTCCAGAAAAGCTTCGCTGTCCACCTGCTCGCATACGTCCATGTTGGGACTATGATTGAGACGGTTCTGCACATCGCCCACCGTTTGTCCGTCACATAAGCGGCTGGAGGTTTCCACATCAACATGCAGCAGCGAGGTTTCTACCAGCCTCGAATTCAACACAACGCCCACGGCAAGCGGATCATGAAGCGCACATGCTTTTACCCCGTTGCGTTCCTCATATCGTTTGGTATAGACGGCTGTGCTTTCAGCCACATAGGTACGAATGGCCGGATGGGTCAAGCGGGCAATATGATCGGCTGTCAGCAGCGCTTTCCGTGTTACATCCAGCCCCACCTGTACCAGCCGCTTAAATCCGGCATGAAATACGATCCGCGCCGCTTCCGGGTCAGCATACATGTTATATTCGGCCACAGGGGTAATATTACCGCAGCCATGAATAACACCGCCCATAAAAACAACTTGATCAACGCGGTCCGTCAGCTCGGGACACTTCAGAAGCGCCAGCGCCAGATTGGTGAGCGGACCGGTGCAAATGAGCGTGACTTCTCCTGGATGAGTCATCACTGTATCAATGATGATATCCGGTGCAAAACCTTCGGACTCAGATATGGCCGGGATAACATTACTCAATGCGCCTCCGATACCGTCTTCTCCATGCACACGGTGCTCGTGCAGTCCTTTACGTATTAATGGTGCCTCGGCCCCCCGATAAACCGGAATATCCGGTCTATCCAAAAGGTCGAGGATTTTGCATGTGTTCAAGGTTGCTTGTTTAAGCGAAACATTGCCACATACCGTAGTAATCGCTTGGATATCAAGCTGACCGCTTTTGGCGGCCAGTAAAATACCCAACGCATCATCAATACCTGTATCTACATCCAATATGACTTTTTTCATTATTGTGTAACTTCCCGGTTCCAGCGATCGGTCCATGCCTTAATATGGTCGTTAACGAATTTCATATCCAGCTTGGTCAGCTTGTTCACTACATCTGTACCGTACGTAATTCCTTCTGTATCCGCACCGGACAGTACCACCTGTGTGTTCACCGGAGAATCAACCTTCGCCTTGGCAGACTTCTCTTGAACTTCCTTACTCAGCTGCCAGTTGATAAATTCCTCAGCCAGCTCCTTTTGATCGGAGCCTTTGACTACATTAATCGTGTTCATTACGGCATAGGCACCTTCACTTGGAGATACAAATTTCGCTCCTGGCACAGCCGCCTGTAAATCTTTGAAGTACATTTCCATAATCGGTCCGCCTGCGATTTCCTGCTGGCTAAACATGTTGACGAACTCGGATGTTTTACTATAGAACTTAACGATATTCGGACTCAGCTCCTTCAGTTTCCCGAAAGCCTTGTCTTCATTAAACTCCTTGCTACCTGCTACCTTGGACGCTGCATCTACCATCATTGGTCCGGCTGTAGCTGTGATGTTCGGCAGAGTCACGTTGCCTTTGAACTCACTGCCCCACAGGTCAGCCCAAGAGGTCACATTCTTTTTCACCAATTCCGGGTTGTAGGCAATCCCAAGACGGCCCACCGTATAAGCAGGGCCATAATCCTCTCCTAGCGGTGCCTTCGCAATATCATAAATTTGATTCAAGTTTGGCACCTTGCTGCGATCCAGCTTTTCAAACAATCCTTGTTGAACCCCCTGTTGAGCATAATAATCAGACAGATAGATCAGATCGACATCGGTACTTCCTTGACTAATTTTGTTCAACCGCTCTGCGTTATTGCCAATTTCCACGACAATATCCACGTTATGTTCCTTTTCAAAGGGCTCGTACACTTCTTTATTGAAAAAGTCCTCGGAAAAGCCCCATGTGGAAATGACCAGCTTCTTTTTCCCATCAACTGAGCTGTTTTTTCCATCTGTCTGACCGCCAGTAGCATTGCTGCCGCAACCAGCCAGTACCACAGATGCCAAGGTCACAGCCACAAATCCTTTAAACCATTTTTTCATTAGAAACTCCCCCTGTTTTTTAATTCGTCACACCTAATGACACAAAAAAGAAAAGTACTCTTGTAAAACAAGAATACTTTTCTTCGTAAACAAAGATAAGTTGATCCCGCTGCGCGTTATAACAGGTTCTCCCCTCAGATAGATCCGAAGCGAAAAGCCGAATATCCAATTGTATTAGGATGCTTTCAATATGATGTTCGTGATTGCCCACTGCGTTGCTGAATCATAATCGCGCAGCAAGGCTTCAATTTCGAGCCCCATATCCTCAATCAGCTTTTCGCGAAGTCTTTTTTTATACAGCATGGACATTCGGAAATCCACTTCCAGCTTCAAGCCGGGGGCTTCCACTTCCAATGCCGCCGAGCGTGGAGAACGCCGGTGCTTCGCCACAAAGGTAACAATATTGTTCTCAACGGTGGCCCGCAGCAGCGTGGTCCCGAAGCCGAACAGTTCCTTTGAAATTTCGTTGTAAATCTGGCACATCCGCTTCTTGCTTTCGTTACTGTCGAGCAGCGTCATGAACCCACCCTCATCAGCATATTACGTACAATCAATCTATCAACATGATAGATTATACATAAATATACGATAAATAGCAATCAGAATCCCCGATCCAATAATATATGATGCGAAAAAGCGAACAATATGTCGAACTTTGTAGAGCTTTAGGACATTTTCGCGTTTTTTTCGTCTGAGATATCAGAACAGCTTATAATTTTTCTCTTCTACTATATATGTAATTTGAATACGTCATTTCTTCCAAGCACATTTAACCGTACTCCGCCAGAGTCCCCCACGGTGTACGGTTTATTTTATAATATGTAGCTAACTGCGCTGAGCTGGAGACTCTTTTATGAAAAAGCTGATTGAATCAATGAGGATACTACAAGGGCAGCCGGCCACAGCAGCATAAAATTCGCTATGATATACGCCTTCTTAAAAGCATAACGATGATAAAAATACCAACAGCTCCACGAAATGAATACTCCTAACGGGTAGCTCATCATGATATAGACAAAAATATAACTGATCAGGTGGTCACCGGCTGTCGGTGCATCAAAGGAAAACACAGCCAGCATCAGCATGAGTGGATAGGCTAGTAACGTTAAGCCATAAACAATATTCAATATAAGTAAAATAACGAATGCGTTTTGATTTTTCATGATGTTCTCCTAACTATTACGGTTACCTATCACCATTGCGCTGCCCGTTTGCGTTTCTCTTCCCGTCGATCGGCTTCTTCCATTTTGCGAATATAACGTTTCAACTGCTCTTTATGCTCGTCCAGTTCTTGTATTCGTACAGTTGTTCCCTGGAGAAACGCCTCCATTTTACGTGTTAATTCAGCAGCCGATTCGCCCCGCCAGTCTTGCAGACGACCATATATATTTCTCATCTGCTGCTCTTGATGCTGAAGTCTTTGCTTTAGCTGCTCGCACTGCTGTACAGCCCTCCGCAGATCCCCAAGGCTCAAAGATATCCTGCTCATCTCTTTTGCCTCCCGTTGTGTTCTTCCAGTTGATGATCTATTTACTGATCCACCATCGTAAATTCCTGGCCCTTGCGATCTATATACTCCGCTATCTCCGTAATTGATTCCTGATACCAGCGATTAATCCGATCCAGCGTCGCCGTTGCACTGTGCGCAAGCGGGGTCAAAGACTGACTTTCACTTGTCCCAATATGAGCCTGGAATAGCTGGATGGAGGCTCGGGTATCGCTGGAAAACCCATGCAAGCTGGAACGCATCTGATTAGCAGCATGCTTTAGCTCCTCGGGTGTTAATTGAATTGTGCCCCCATTTTTGTTGCCCACAAAATAAGCCCCGCCATTGGAGCGACCATTCTGTTGCCCTTCTCCCACAATATTTACTCCCAGTGCAGTAGCAGCAAGCTGCCCGAAGGCACCCATTTGACCACCGTAGCGTTCAACCAAATCGCCCATAACTTCCTTGAATTTCGCCTCCGCCGCAAGCCTTTCCTCGTATGCCTGTAATCGTGGGTTCCCCTCTACCAGTTGTCCGTCCATCGTGTACAATGGATTGCTGATATTGCCGTTTGCATCAAACGTAAAGTTTTCCATTGCATGCGTGTGCTCCCCACCTATTACTGAATTATAGAATTTGGTGAATGCATCTTGTTGTATCATAGGCAATGTAACCGGGACAAAAACAATGGGGGACCATTGAGGGCCAGAAATAAGATCTCTCAATTCATTATTTTTTCTTAGTGGAACTGAAATAGGAATAGTAATCTTGGCCGCATTCGCAGTCTTATAATCACTCCCAATATGATACGTCTCTCCCACATGTTGATTGGCACTTGTGGCCCCTCCACCAACTGAATCTCCCGGATGGGCATAAGCTGTATTGGTCTTCTTGAACTCCCCTGCCTTTGCTCTCTTTTGAAGCTCCTCGGGCAGCAAGTGTACAATGCCCGGAGCAGCAAAACTCACGGATGATAAACCATTTTTTACTGCAACATATTCTGCTTCTGCACCGCCCAAAGAATGGCCCGTTGTAGATATTTCGGCAGCGGGGTACTTCTTCTTCACTTCATCGTACAGATTTTGGGCTTTCGTAAATTGATTATCCTGATATTGGGCTTCATATTGCTGAAATGAACTTTGCACCTGTGGGGGGAGCTTTTTTATCTCTTCCTGGTTATTCACATAGTAATCGTGAACTTGATTTAGGGTTTTTGTTCGTCCACCCACGACATCGCTGATATCCGTACCTATGTCCATCATTCTACTCCATATTGGTCTTCCTCCTGGTTCTGTCCCCCTATACCCTATAATTACCTGGTTAGTGTCCGCGTTATGAAAAACGGCCGCATCAAATCCAGAACTGTTCGTGTCATGTAATAGTTTCTCATCCAACTTAACAGCCTTCCAACCAGGAATTTCTTCATTTTTATAAGTCTTTGGATCAATATCCAATATGTAAGCCTCATCTGCTATCTTCCAGTATGTTTTATCGCTAATATACTGCAACTATTATCCCACCTTGTCTAATCACCTAATATATTATAAAGTTAGAAAAAGTTGATACTTTTAAAAAAGGAGCATCAAAAAGTTGAAAAAGAAAAAAATTTGGATTACTGTTCTTGTCTTGCTCTCCATCCTAGTAGGTGTTTTCTATTACATGCAGTACGCATCGAATGTACAAAAGGAGGAGAATGTTCGCACAGGTATACCTATTGGTAAAGAGTACATCAAGAAGTACTACAGAGCTGATTTCATATTTAAGAGTTACGACTATATAGGTAGCTATGTTAATAATACGGTTCATCTAATCGGCTATATAAAGGGGCATGAAGACCAATCGATATCCATTGCTTATGATTTCAAAAAAAAGGAAGTGCTTAGTGTAACAGGACCAGATTGGTTCATCGACAGCCGATATCCCAAAAAGAATGTACCCCCATATTAAAAATTAAGACACGTATTCAAGAAAAGATACTCATAATTAGTCCCTATACAACGAAAGTGTTTTTCCAATCTAAGGAAGTGAAATCATTATAATACTTCCTGTTTACTTGGGGTATAGTTAAAACTAAAAATAAGTATAAAGTCGTTGGTCACTGCATTCCTGGTCATAGTTCATACCTAATAACGATTAGGACTTTGTAACTTTATGTTAGAAGAACTTTGCATGTATGAACACAATTTGAAATACTACAATGCAGAATTTATATACAAAGATTACGACTTTATTGGTAGCTATGTTAACTCTACTGTTTATCTTCGTGGCTATATAAATGGGCATGAAGGCCAAATAATCTCAATAAATTACGACTATAAGAAAAAAAAGGTGCTCTACGTGACTGGTCCTGGTTGGTTCATTGACAGCCGGAATCCCAAAATAGAGGCATCTACTCCTTAAAAGCTGCATCTAATAATAAGAAAAGGCTCCTGAGGAGCCTTTCCCAGTCGTCACCAGACACATTTACCGTTCTTCACTTTTGGTACTATGCTGATTTACATGAATAAAAGGATATTCGCCTCTGCTTATTTTACGTTTCCATTCTTGAATTATATCTTCCTGGGTTGGCGGTTGCTCATTCACGATTGCTCCAGTAGTTACTTTAGCCATGATTATTACCTCTCACGATAATTTAATTATTGCGTCTTTTTCTTTTCTCCAGTCATTTTGATGTTACCATTCATTTCTACCAAACTCGTTTTACATTTTAAACCGATGGCATCCTTCGCTGTGACTTGTATTGTGTTACCCGCATTGAACACCAGGTTTCCATCAGCCTTAACACGGATATCTTTTTTACTCCGCAATTCGATTCCATGGTCATCCAGCAGTCGAATCACCACTTCATCGTCGTTCCCGGTGATTAAAATTTCATTTTTCTCAAATATAATCGCTTTGCGGTACTTGGTCATAAAGATCTTTGTTGACGGGTCCTTAATAAAGTCGCCCCCTTTGGATCTCTTGCGGATCGAGTGGGTTACAATGGCGTCTTTTTCTTCAGGGGTCGGAAAGTAGATGTCTACAAAGTCAAACAGCTCTGGCATGCAGTACCATCCCGTATTCTCTTCCGATGTATAAAATGTAGCCGTTGGAAAAGCACAGGTTTCCTTGACGTTCGGCTTTACCTTATCCATTTCATAAAAGAATACCTTCACATGATCCTGCTCAATTCCAATGACCTTGGACTTCAATGAGATACCGCGAATGTTCTCATTTACAATCAGATCCTGCTTCATTCCATCCGCTGTCGTCAGCACATATTCATGCCACAAGGCACTGTGCCGTACAAACGCAACAGACTGCAAGGCGTACAAGTTTTTCCCTTTGAATTTGACTTCAGCCCCAATGTCCAGCAGGACATCTTTGGCCCCTGTCGTCTGCACTTTATAATACAAAAGATTATCGTCCTTGCTGGCCCCTGGCTTGGTTTTTCTGGTCATGGAGTAGTTATACTGTTTGAGCTCCCCTTGATTGACACCATCCGGTAACCCAAAATAAAACTGAGGTTTTTCTCCTACCGGATCAGGTATCAGCCCCCAACCGAGCCGAGACGCTATACGTTTCAGAAACGACCAGTCTGTTTCGTCGAATTGCATCGTAAATTCCTGTAAAAGCTGATCCTTTAATTGGCTCGTACAATTAGCTTTAGGATAGGACTTGAGCACATGCTCCAGCAATGTCTGCAGCTTCATCTTTACATTTTGAAAAGACTGCCTATGAGGCACTTCATCCAGCTGGCTTGTATAGGATACGGCTTCAGCGACCAAATGAGCTACATTGGACACCAGCTTGATTCGGATCTGCGTGGTTAATCCCCTGAACAACACAATCTGTTTATGCTCATCGTTCATTAAGAAACAACTAACTTCGCCCCTGCCTCCATATGATCTGTATACTCTTCCATTTGTGTACCGTTTAACACCCCCGTCAAAAAGACCTTCACATGCTCATTCATTTTCTGTACAACTTTAACCTTCGGATTTTGAAGAGATAGAACAGCTCCGTTATACTTGATGATTGGATATCCCATGTTTCTGCCCCTTTTTGTCGGTTAGTTTACGTTTATCCGTTGTTTGCTTACATATTGAATGACATCTTTAATGGTTTGATTATGTCCTTTATCATTGATGGCCTGATCCAGTGCAGGGAGTGTGGTAAAGGTTTTATTTTTCTTCTGAAAATATATGCCTACTACAGGAAATGGCTTTGCACCATCTGGTCCAGATCCCGTTTCATAATAAGCAATAATAATAACGTCTTTTAATCCATCCTTATTTATATCCTTGAAGGCCACTGCTTCTACGCCTTCATCAGCATACCACCATTCATTTCCATATAAATCTGGAAATGAATATATAACTCGCTCTCGGTCATCTAATAGAAAAAAATAGTTTTTGGGAATTCCCTCTTTCTTTGTTTGAGTCGATACAAAACGTACTTTCCCAAAGCCTTCGAGAGTAGTTTGAAAAGACTGCGACTCTTCAATTTCATATTGGTCGGAATCCAATTTTCCACCGGCAACAGCGGAAACAGACTGATCCACAACATGATTTAGCTCACTCCATAGTTCCTTATTTCGCTTGATATCCTCTGGAATTTGTGCAAAACGAATTTCATACTCTGCGTGGTCCCCTACTGCATGAACCACAGGAATACTAATTCCCAGTGAATCGCTTGTGAGATAACTAAACGTATCTGATTCTGACTCCTCGGTTGAACCTTCGAGTACATCTGCGCATGTTAACGATTGAATTAAATCACGTTGTGTAAAATTAGCAATCAAACCTTTTTGCTCTGGCTGTATTGCTGTGAACTTTCCGCTTTTTAAAAGCTCAATAAAAGGTTTCTCGATCTTTATGAGATCACTCAATTTTAATTTTGAAGTCTGCTTCATATCCAAATTGGTCGTATAAAATATATGATTAGGATAAGCTGCACCCTTGAAATAACGAATACCCTTATATTGAATACTCAAGAACCGTTCACTTTGCCGTTTAATCTCATAATCAATTTCAAGATGAACTCCAGAATCAGAATCGCCGTATTCGTGTAATCCTTTTAAAGCTTCGTTCTTAAGCAATTGGTTTAAAGATTTTTGCTTTTCAGCATCCTCAAGTTTCGTAATTTGAGGATACTTAATAACGATTCCGTTTTCCGAATATATCCCTTGAATGAGTTCATAGCTTTGCTGCCCAATATGAGTATCTGAGGTGAGGCTATGTGCAGAATCAATACGGACTTCTCTACTTTTAGAAAACTCAATGATAATGTTCTGTTCAGGATCATCACTGTTTATTAAGAAACCATCGCCGTGGTCTAATACTTCGATACCCATGGTATTATGTTGTCGATTCTCGAAAATAAGCTCATTCACATCCTTGTTCAATTCCCACGCATCTGGGAGCTTCATCTTACCTACATCTATACTTTTCTGCGCCCACTTTTGCCCAAACAATTCCCACAAATCAACAAATACGGGGTTTGGATGATATATGGAGACATGTCCCCCTAACCACAACTGTATTCCTTGGTCTGAGTCTCGAATCACAAAATCTGTAGTCAATTCCGGCCCGCCATCCTCAATCATCTGGGCGTGCACACGCTGTTTCGTAGTCCACCACTGAATAAATGTGTATTTATCTCCGATTGTACCTGTCACCGTAGTGGGTGCTCTATAATTCACAACTCTAACATTTAGCTGCCCACTTTTTAACTGAAACGATTTTGTTAAGATAATAAGACTGTTATCAAATTTTTCTACTAATTCTCCACCCTTCATCTCTACACTTTCTGGTTTGTTTAACAACAAATTAAGTTCCTGTGTGAACTCCTCAATCTTTTTTTGTCTGACATCAGATTCCACATTTTCATCGTTGACTATATGAAGTTTTTGCACTAACGCATCCAACTTTTTCGAATAGGAAATCGTTTTAGCATCATTTTGGAGAGAAAGCGTATGATTAGTTTCTGTTGTTGGAGAATCCTGTCCCTTCGTACATCCGTTCATTACTACACAGGAAATTAGTAGTAACAGCGCGTAACAAATTCGCCCATGCTTCAAGTAGCTCATGCTAGATATCACGCTCTCTACAATTTATCGTTTATCTCTATGCTCATAATCTGCCACTTACCCGACTGCTTTTCTAACGTAAACACAAGTCCTTGACTTGTTTCCTCTTCTTCTGAGCTACTCCTTACCAAAAACGTCCGCTGATTAGCCTCATTAGCAATTTCTCTTATATTCAGATCTAGTCCCGTATAGTCCATAGCGGAAAAATCTATGATATCTTCAAAATTATTTTTGGAGCTTGCTGACAAAGCAGTGAATTCCGCCATTTCAGGCAAGTGTATCAAGAAGCGATTCATAAGATAATGATCCTCCAAATAATTTCGAATAATATCTTTAGGAACCGTTGGGTATGCAAATTTCTTATTTTTATTCTCATATAGTACTTTTAATTTTTCTGGTCCAGTCCTGTCGAATTTTTGATTAGTCATTATCGTATGTTGTTGAGTATCCTGAAAACGGTAGTAACTCACATCCTCAAAAACACCATCTTTATTAATATCCTCCAGCTTCCTGCTTCCTTGCCCTGTTGCTTCTGGATAATTGTAATTCAGGTTGTTAATTCGGTTATGGTCTAAAGTAAATATAGAAAATCCTTCTCCATCATCCTCTTTGCTAGTGGAATATACTACGATGAAATCACGCTTAGTTTGGTCTAAATGCATAACCTTAACATCCTTATTAATATGCTCTGTAACTATCGGATCATCCAATTTTCCAATTATTTCAAGGTGGTCATCCTTATTTCTTACTACATATATAGATTCTAAATGATCCGGTTTTTTCCCAAAAGCAATCACAAATTCTAAAGTACCTTCCTTGTCAATATCCTGTTTTATTAATTTTTGTAATTTCATATTAGCGGGTTGAATTTTCTTAATAAACAGATCTAATTTATTCGATTCTTGCACAATAGCTTTGCTTGAATCATACGTTAGCTCATGGCTACTAGCAGTCGATATAGCTGATTTAGAAACTGCGTTTTTTACCTCAACTTCTTTCTTCAGACCACACCCACTAAAAATTAGAACAACTAAAACAAGCACAAATAGCTTCTTCAAATACACTCCCTCTTCTTTCGAAACATAAATTTTTTATAACCTGATTACCTTGACAAAGGTTGTATAGGCTCAGGGAAAGCATTGTCCGGCATATTTTTATAAATCGGGATCCTAAAACTAAGAGGTGCATCAACAGTTTTAAGACCTTTTGAAAAACGGTCAGCTTTCGTATAAGCATCCATAATATTCGTAGCATATTGTTTACTAATAGTTCCGTTCTTCTTGAATGAATTTACATTCCACTTTAAGCTATAGAGAGTATCTTGGCCCTTTTGAATATAATTCTCATTAATCCACTTACCTCCACCAATTATCGCACTATCTACAGAGTTCCAGTTCTCTGACTTGGCTTTTTTCGCACCCTTTATACGTGCATTTCCATCATTCGCACCAATGCCATACATATTGTACCATCCGGTATATCCTGGAACCTGTCCTCTTCCTAAAGTTGAAGTCCCACCTCCTGATTCAACCATGGCTTTTGCCGCTAAAAATACTGCACTCGCCTCATTCCCTCCTGCCTTTAGAAATACATCTCCTTTATTAGCTAGACTTTTGCTTAACACTTTATTAACCGCCTCTTTATTTTGGGTGTTCTTATCATACTTTCCAGATAAAAATTGAAATACACGAGATTCAGTCAGAAAGTTACGTGGATCTAAAAAATATGAAACTGCTTTAGGGGAAGCGGCGTTATATTCATTATCATATTTTAACTTCGGATCCCTCCAAGGCGGTGAATATCCATATTCACTTACTTGAGTGCATACCAATCCATTTTTCATTTCAGCCTTCAGGAAACTATTAAAATCCACATTAGTTTCTTCTGCTATAAAACGCCAAGATGGATGTTGATTGTGTAATTTTAATAGCGCATTTCTATATGATTCCGGGAATTTAGAAAGCTCAGCCTCAAAGCTATCATTTTTTGACTTATCAGGAGGTACTTGTGTGGGTTCAGAATCATCCTTCTTAGGTGGTACCTCAGAACTCGTATCGATCAGACCCAACTTCTCTCGTATAGCCCGTCCCGCTTCCTCAGCAGCCAGCTTTTGCTTGATATTTCCGCTTGCCTCAGCTGTCATCCAACGAACGGTTTCTTTTTGCATCTGCTCTTGAGCCCACTTGGGGAATGTCGCCATTTCGCGGAGCTTACTGCGAAGTCCTTCTGCCAGCTTTTGCGCTTTACGCATGCCAACCTCGTCGCCATTTGCTCGAGCGATGTACCAGTCCTCTTTGTATTTACGCATCCAGGTTTGGGCCCAATCAGGGTAATTCAGTTTTTGTTTCTTCTGTTCTGCCGCCAGATCAAAAGCTTTTGCTTTCCTGTGCGCATTAGCGGTTGTTAAAACTTTCAACATAGGTGTTGCACCAAACGTTGGTTCTTTCCACTTCATATGACTTCTCCTTTGTTAGGAATGCTAGAACAGTCGTAGATCAGATATACATGTATCCTGATATTTCGTTCCACGTTCAACCGATAAAATAGTAAGTTTAATAAATGAGGTATAAATGGGTTCTTTAAAACTTTTACGTGCGTTAAATTCATTCAATACCAGAGAGGAACCGTCTGAGAATTGCAGCTTTAGTTTCTGAGCACGATTGTTTTCCCGATAACTTTTTTCAGATTTAGCATATCCATTAATAATTTGGATGCCATTTACCTTTTGTAAAGAACCCAGATCTAATACTATTGTTTCTCCTTCCCCGTTGCCCTTCACGCCTTCACACCATGCAGTAGCTATATTCCCATCCACCAGATTTTTGGCATCATAAGACTGGTTACCTTCACTTGATAGAGTGGATGAAGCTTTGATTTGATGCACTTTTATTTCACTTTCATATTTAGAAAAATCATTAGCGGTATAAAACCACTGCACAGGTGTTGCCATATTTCCATCAATTGTAGTGATGGGTGCAGCTTTACTTTCGAAGCCTGTATTTATATTCAGTTTATAATTGGACGACGAATCTAACTTTTCAAACCATAATTCCGACCCATCACGAGACATTAAAAGTCGTTCCATCCCTTTGCCTAAAAGGCGCTCCTTTCCATCACCTAAATTTAACAGGTACGTTTTAGTTACTGACATAGAATCTAGGGAATAGATTATTTTATCTTTCTTAACCCATTGGTTAACTATTGCCATACCAGAATCAATATGGATTTTCTTAATAACTCTATGATTTGATACATCAAATACGACAATATTCTGCTGGCTGTCAGTAAAACAAAACTGGGTACTATCTGGAGAAAATTGTCCTTGATTAATGTCATCTACATCTGTAGAACTTCCATCTAATTGAATAGCTGTTGATTGATTAGTTAACGTGTCATGTATATACGCTTTATCTTGATCCGCATATAAATACTTGGTTAAATCAGAAGAAATTACTGGGTGGTTATAAGGCAACTCAAATTCATTTGCTTTGTTACCCGAATCTAAATCATAAATTTGTATTATTAATCTTGCTTCTTTAAATAAATCTAATACGAATGCGATTTGATTCCCATCATCTGTGATTCTCCCTACACTTATATAGGAATCTCGATATTTCTCTTTATCCTCCTTCGACTGTAGGAGACTGATCAGCTTCTCGGCACTTAAGAACCGTTCAACTTTTGCCCCTTCCAGTTGAACTAAAAATTCTGCAGGGTCTTCCTTACCTTCTTCTACCGTCAAAGCCCATTCTTTCTTTCTATTCTCTTTAGCAACCTCAGTTTTATCATTTTTATCCGATGACTTTACCACTTCCGAGACTACATTCGCTGTTTTCGAAGAAAAGGGAGTAGAGTCTCCTTGGGAAGCATTACACGCTGATAATACGATTAAAAAAAGAATTAATAATATATTTCTTATCATCTTCACTTTGATCTATCCTTCCGATCAATGATAACTAGTCCTTTTATTTTAATGTCATCGGCAGTGCTTATATCATCTATACTAACTCTTTTGTTAATAACCCCCACTGCTAATAAAAAATTTACATACTCTCCCTTATAGATAGTAATACATCCTTCCGATGTATCTCGACCAGCAGTATCGTTATTATAGCCCATATGAACGTTTATCCCTTTTGCAGGATGATCTAACTTCCCACCTTTATACGTAGCCGGTATCAGTCCACCACTTCTAACTCTCAAAGCTGGGTATATCCCTTTATGACGTCCCCCAGCAAAATCATATACTCCTTCCTTAATAGTGGTAATGCTGTTATTCGTGTAATCGTTTATTCTGTACAGGGCTCGAGCCTGATTGCCTATTATGCCCTTACTACTTATATAATTTTTAATCTTTTCCACCGCTACCAACCCATCTTTATAATCATCAGGGTTTAATGGCTTCGATTCCTCCTTCGTCGGCTTTTCAGGAGTAATCGGCGGCTTCTTGCCCGGTTCCGTTTTCGTTGTCGGAACAACTGGCGTTGCAGCCTTGCTAACCTTAGGCCATGGAAGAATGCCGTTGGCTACCTGATGCAGGTACACTGCGAGCACATCACGACCATAGCCCTTATTCTCCAGACCATATTTCTTCGCAAAATCGTGCAATGCGGCGTTAAGCTCCTGATCCCAATCGCCTGTAGTCGGCAGCTTGTATGAGAAGCTGTCCGGATATTTCTTGGCAAGCTTGTTCAAATTCTCTCTCGCAAGCAGGCTGTTCACGCCATACTTGCTCCGCAGGGCAGCCGCTTCCTTGGCGATAGCCTTTTGATCAGCTACGGTCAGCTTATGAGCCACATCCGCGTATTGCCCGGACAGCTCCTCTAACCGATTGGCATCGAGATAGGAGTTGGGCGAATGGCCACGAATCAGCTCGTTGATGATCACATTGTCACGTAGCTGATTCGCGAGAAGATGCATTTGCTTTTGCTTGGCTTTATCGTTGGCGCCATGTGCTTCCCACCACTGGGACGTGTATTCATGCATTTGTACTCTGGCCCAGGCAGGCATACGATCTATTTCTGCCACCTGCTGACGCAACTGCTTGGCCTTGGTCGCTGCTTCCTTGGCCGCCTTTTTGTCTCCTGCTGCCACAGCTTTGTAGTAGTCCTTTTTATATTGAAGCAGCAAATCCTGCACCCATTGCGGATATCCCTTTCCCTTCAATTCCTGAGCCAGGGATTTATAGGCTTTCAGTTCTGCATCAGGCACTTGATTTTTCATGAACTTACCAGCCTTGAGATGAAGCGTTCCATCGGTTCGAATGTAGCTGGTTTTGCACGTCAAAGACAGCTCGCGAGTAGCGGTCATCTGTACCTTTTTGCCATGCAGCACCAAGTCTGTATCGGCGTGAAAGGTAAGATCGTGGTGACTATATACGTGAATACCGGATGCAGAATTTAAGCGTACAAGTATTTTTTCTTTTTGAATGGAGAAAGCTACTTCTTTATCATCGAATCTCGCCACTTTTTGAGCTTTGGTATGAAACAGCTTTCTTTCCGGCTTACTGATTTCATCTCCTTTGTAGTCTCTCTTACGAAAAGATTGAACCACATGAGCTTCCTGCTCTTTATTGGATGGAAAATACAAATGAACATGATCCCCAAGCTCAGGCATGCAATGCCAGCCGATTCCATCACCGGTATACATCGTCGGGTAAGAAAACCAGCAGCCTTCGGCCTTGGATTGCAAAGCATCCACGGACAAGTGGAGCTTGACGGCCTCTCCTTCACTGTCTAAATCAATGACCTTTCCCTCAATCGAGACTCCTTGTATAAACCGATTATGTATAACCTCTCTTGGAATACCTACTTCCGGAACAAGAACATAATCATAGGTCATGACACCTTGCTTCATCTCTGCCTGAATCTCCTCAATAACCCAATGCTTTCGTTGAAACACAACGACATCTCCAAGCTCAAAACGTTTCGTATCCTCCACTTCAGCATATGTATACTTGGAACCTGACTTTGTTTTCTGAAGGGAAAAATTAATACTATGCAGTTCCCCCTTCACCTGTTCCTTCGAGGTGCCCAACCACAATCTCGGGAACACGGAGGTGATCTCGGCAATCAATCCGGTTTGCAGGTGAGAGGCCATTCTTTTCAGAAACTCCCAATCACTCTCTCGATACTGAATAGTAAAGCCGTCCATCTTTTGATCGTTGTCTGTCAGGTCAATAAAATCCCCGTGTGGGTAGGCATCTATTAGCTCACGGAACAATTGATAGTACGTCAAATTATGATTTTGAAACGAACGATTTTTCGGTTGTTGATCCAACAAATATGTAAAAGAGGCGGCCTCTATGTACATGTGATATACGCCATTTTTGAATCCAATTCTAATATTAGTGACTATTCCTTTAAAAATGCTAACTGTCCCTCGATCTTCATCCGTCTCATATACCTCCAGCACATCCTCAGCATAAGCTAATCCGTCATACTTGGCATGATCCTCATCCGGTATGAGAGCAGTGATGTATACCTTGCCATGCTCATTCACCTTCTGCGTCAATTTAACATCTAGCAGCCGGACAATTTCATATGGAGCATTCACCCTTATATTGCCATAAGTCAGTACAGTTCCAGCCAGTCCCATCTTGCTCCCCCCATTAGTCTTTCATATGATGTTGATATCACTTTCTGCAACCTCAGCTATTCCTGCCCATCTGTCGTGAATGAAATTTTACCGCACCACATGCATAAATTCGTGGAGCAGCTCATAAGGGCCGGAGATTGATCTACGTATACATCTCTTTTTCCATTCAACCAAGGCATAGATACACTCGGTTTGCAGGGCTGCGGAATGATTTTTCCGGAATTACCTCTGTTAGCAGAAACCACTGCAGGATTATGCATACTGCGGCACATGCCGAAGGATGGGATATGAGTCTGCGGGTGAAAATCCTGAATATTCCCCTGCAGTTTATCGCCAATACTAATCCCCCTGTTAGCTGAAACACTAAACCTTCCCGTATGACTTCCATAGCTGCACTGGATCTGTGCTCCATCCACTACATAGCTCTCACTCATTCTTGGACTCTCCTTTGCATAGATGGGCCTGCTGTTTCGATCTTTTGTAATTTCAAGCCTGTCAGATTAAACTTCAAAATACATTCAGCCACATCGAGATCTACGATGATATGATGATGTGCATCCTGAACTCTGAAAATCTTGTAATTCTGCACTGCATATTCATCTAAAATGATTTTCCTCAGTGTGCCGTCCCTGTGATATTCACTAAGCTGTGATAAACACATAAGGCTAGGCGGATGAGCCAGCCAATACCTCGTCTGCTGCATTCGCTGCATATCGGCAAAAACAACCAGCTTCCAGCTGAATCCCGCTTGATATCTATCAAAAATTTCCTTTAGCTGTTCAGAAACAATAGATACCGGATGCTCCATAAAATCAATATAGTCTGCCTCACCTGAGACATAAAATTGTAAAATGGAATCCTCTGCACTGGCTGCCCACTCCAGTAGCTGCCTGCGATTCATCTCTACGGGATGCATATACTCTGTGATACGGTCATCTTGCTGAATCATGTAATATTCCATTGGCTGCTGAGTACACCACCTTACTAATTCCTTTATACTCCCCTATTCGTACTTCCAAATCATCCTCGCACCTTAGCACCTTAAATTCCGGTGTTTGTACAGCCTGTCCAATAGCATCCCTGGCTAGCTGCAAAATATATTGATGAAATTCCTCCACTGCCTGACGTGCAAAGCGCTCTACATCAGGCTGAATAACCTTATTCATATAGGGTTTTCGAAGCTGGCTTAATTCGTCCTCCAGTTCTCCCCAAAAGCTGAAGGCCCATCCTGCATCATAGATTCCTTTGGCATGGCCCAGGATCAAAGAACCAGCTTCTATCATAGGCTCCGATGATATAGCTATAGTTTCGCTCCATCAGATAGGTCCGCCGCATGGAGTAGGTAATGTATCCGATTCTGGCTTTGGACACCTCTATATGCTTAGCTTGCTGACAAATCAATTGAAAGGATTGAATAAAAGATAAGATAAGTTCTTCTTTTCTCTGTTCATACAAAGACGCTACGTCGTGTATTTTCTGATTCAGCACCTCTTCTGCGTAGGTCTTATGAAAGTGTTCTAGGGCTTCCAGTCTATTCATAATCCCACCTCTGAACCTATTATATAGAATATTTATAGGATATTACTGGCACTATCCTCCTATTTTATTACACTTTTTTCATATGATGAGATTTTAAATGAAAATGTGAAAATTTACGAAAATCATTAATCATTTTCGCAAATGTGTATTTATATGTCCCATATCTCTCAAAAAAGGCTCCTTACTAGACCTATGAGATGGAGGTTTGCGCAAGCGAGTAGGTAAATCGAAGCAGAAAGCTCAGTTTATAATAAAATAATCATGTATAATAAACAACAGCCTGTACTGAAGAAACATGAGGAGTCCGCCTGAATAGAGGTTGGCTTGCGATGATATGTGACCTACAATGGCAATAAAAACCCGTGACGGATAACGTCACGGGTTTTTATGTACGGTGACTGGCGAATAAAACCGCATCGTCGCTTCAAGCAGCATGCATAGACACAGCCAGGCTTAGTAGCGTTTGGGAGCAGCCAGCTTGGCCAAATCCGTCATATACGTAAAAAAGGCTTCCGGGTCTGTATCATATACCAGGTTCACAGGACGACCTTCTGCTTGCTCCACCGTTCTGCCTTGGCTTGGACCTTCAGCGATGACGCTGCAATGCACCGTCTTTTTCTTGACAATGTCCGGGCGTCCGACAGATGCAGTGGTCAGAACATCCCACAGAAAGTATGTTGAATTCGTTTCACTATAAACGAGCGGCGGACAGCCTGCGTAGCAGTTGCCCAGGAAATCCACGCCCTCATAGCGGCGCTCGGCAGCCCAACGATTGCGCACGGCTGGCGTTAATGGCACTTTGCTTGTGCTTTCCAGCGCCACCAGATCAATCGTAATGCCGCTTTGCCAGACACGGTAAGCCGCTTCCGGGTCCCAGAACACATTCCACTCTGCTGTACCGTCATGCTCCGGCTCCTCTACATTCCCTTTTTCAAAGGTGCCGCCCATCCATACCAGCTTATCAATCTTGGCTTCAATGTCCGGTGCCTCATCCAGCGCGCGTGCCAGATCGGTCAGCGGTCCGGTAAACAGCAACAGCGTTTTACCTTCGGCCCCACGTACCTTTTCGATCAGATGCTGATGAGCCGGCAGGGACGAAAGCGGCGCTTCCATGCGCCCCGATTCATTCAGCACCGGTAATGCATCCACATAGAAGGAATGTATACGCCAAGCGGCAGGAAATGGATTTTTACCGCGTGAATTGGATTTTGCAACTTCCACAGGCCCTTTATTTTGTCCAAAACGATCAATAATTTTACGGCTGGCGTCCGTTGCAGGCTCCAGGTAGCCATCCGCTGGAATAACGGATACTCCAGTCAAATGAACCTGCTCCATCTGAAGCAGCATAAACAGGGATACCAGATCATCTACTCCACCATCATGATTAAAATAAACGTTTGTCTGACTCATCTGTCTCTTCCTTCCTTTATCCCCGTAAAACAGGCTTGTTCTTGTCGGCATCATTCTTCATTATGCCTGATCGCTGCACAGGAGTAAATGTACTATAGTGATTTAGAATGGTTAAAAATACATATATTTACCAATCATGTATAATTCAAATTTTATGCAATTACTTTTATAATCTAATAATCAGCAGGGAAGAAGGTGCAGCCTATGGTATCCAAGCTGAATGCAGTCGGAGATGGTTTACATGCCATTATTGAAGAATTGCGCAGAGAGCTTATTTCAAAGGCACAATATGCCACCCTTACCGACCCTTCCATTGTAGAGTTAAGTCAACGTCTGGATCATTATGTAGTCCTTGCTCAACAGAAAAAAAAGGGCAACTAATGCCTCTTTCTCTCCGTCACAGAATCCCTCTTAGGGTCTATTCATATATAAAGCGCCCGTTTCCTTATCTAGCGACAGACCACTTCTACGGTTCTATTACTGGATAAGGGAATTTTTTTGCTTGCTCCGTGCTTAAGAAAGGTAGTTATGCGTGTAATAAATGATAGAATCATAGGTCTCATTCGGAAACGTACAAAGGAGAGATGCATGATGAGAGCCCGAACAATAGAAGAGCTGGAGCAGGTCCGTAAGGAGTGCAAATCCATGGTGACGAAAAGGGCCGCAGCTTCGGGAGGAGCGGTGCTGGTTCCGATTCCAGGGGCTGACGTTCTTGCTGATGTTGGCATTTTGATGCAGTTGCTGCCTGCTATCAACGAAAAATTCGGATTATCCGACAAGCAGTTAGAGGGTCTGGATGCAGAAACAAAATCCATGATATATGGTTTTATCACCTCCGTTGGCAGCAAGCTGATCGGACGAATCATTACCCGAGAGGCCATCGTGCGGATTTTGCAAAAGATGGGCATTCGTATCGCTACGAAGCAGGTTAGCAAGTTTGTGCCTCTACTGGGACAAGGATTGGCCGCAGCGCTTGGCTTTACTGCAATGCGCGCCATCGGCAATCGACATGTCGATGAATGCTACGAAGTAGCCAAGCGTCTGCTGGAGCAGCAGACTGCTGCAGACACTGCACGCAACTGGACGGTTCCAGAGCAGCCTTTAGAACCTGTAGGAATAGCGCAGTTGCCAAACCGGGACCCGGAAGCAGCGATACCACTGCTGCCCCCCGCTAATAGAGATAAAAATCCCAAATCCTAGTATATACCCATTCTACCAGCACAGGACATTACAGAGGGATTCGGCTTCTGTGATGTCCCTGTATTTTTAACCTTCCACCTTTGCTCCATAGGAGCGAGCCACCGCTACAGCCTGCTGGATATCCAGTTTGGCTCCGGTGATGTTTAAATCTTTAAAATTCACACCATCCATCTTTGCACCACGCAGGTCCGTTCCCTGAAGATGCGCCTTATGCAGTCTTGCCTGGGTAAGATCTGCTTCGCGTAAATCCGCCTTTTCCAGATTACATTCAGACAAATCTGCTTCCTTGAACCGTATTTTTCGCAAATCCTGCCTCCTCAAATCTGCATGACGCAAGTTCGTATATGACCAGTCTCCACCTGTAATCGTGATCCCGTCCATATTGGCCCCCGCAAAATCTGAGCCGACCAGCTTGCAATGATCAAACCGGGCTACAAACAGATTGGTACTGGTGAATAGACAATTCGTAAAAGCAGACTCCTTGTAATGAGAAGCATTCAGAACGGCACCGGTAAAATCACAGTCCACAAAAGTACAGCCTTCCATGAGCGACTCATTCATCTCCACCCCCCGAAAACGGCATCGGGTAAAATTACAATTCGTCCACTCGCCTTCTCTGGCATCCATCGAGCCAAAATCACGGTTTTCATAGACCTCATCTGTATAAAAGAACATATTATCTCCCCTATTCCTTGTCCCCTAAAACCAGGAATTCAGCATTCTGGCAAAGATCGCTCAAAACCGCTTTTCATTTTCCCAAGCAAGGTCTTCATGGTCTCATGATCCTGTGCCGTAAACTCAGACATACATGATCCGATCAACTTCGTGTAATACGGACCTACCGTCCTCAGCAGCTCTCGTCCGGCCTCCTTTAACCCGATGGCCACCATCCGTCCGTCACTTTCGTGAGCCACACGTTCGATCATATTATCCCGCTCCAGCCCATCAATCAAACCTGTCATGGTTCCCCGTGTGACATCAGCCTTTTCAGCCAGCTCCGATGGTGTCATTCGATGTGGTGCATGAAAATGTAACAGGCTAAGGACGATGACTCGGCCCTGTGAGGCCCCCAGCCTGGCAAGATCCGTATCCATTTCTCTGAAAATACTGTTAGCCAAGCGCGCAAAAGTCACGAAAGTCTCCATATGGTCTACTTCGGCCTCCTCTTGACCAAAGCGGCGCAGCACCCCACGTATGGAGTCATTATGAAAATTAAAATTCATAGTCTGTCCATTCCTTCCCTAATCCCGCTAGTTCCACCCAACGATAGCTCCTCCATTCCTCTGGCAGCAAAGAAGCATACGGCTCCTTGGCAAATCGATCATCTACCAGAACCAGCAGGCCTTCGTCCTGTTCTGTGCGGATAAGTCTGCCCCCTGCCTGCAGAACCTTATTCATTCCAGGATATACATACGCATAGTTAAAGCCATTCCGTCCTTGCTCCGAAAAGTATTCCCGCAGCACATCCCGTTCCGCTCCAATTTGTGGCAATCCAACGCCGACAACCACAACCCCATTCAAGCGATCCCCCGGTAAATCGATCCCTTCGGCAAATACACCACCCAGCACAGCAAAGCCGAGCAAGGTGCGCTCCTGTCCAGGCTGGAATGCCTCCAGAAAGCGATCGCGCTCCGGCTCGGTCATACCTGGACTTTGCACCAGCGTATCTGCGAGCACGTCCCGACTCATAAACTCCTCGTATACCTCACGCAGATACGGATAGGACGGGAAAAACACGAGGATGTTCCCCTTACGCTCCTCTGCCAGGCCAGCCAGCATGTCTACAATCGCTCCCTTCGAGCGCTCACGATCCCGATACCGGATGGAGAGCGGCAACAGACGTACATCCCATTGCTCCTGATAGAAGGGAGAAGGAACCTGCAACGTATAGTCCTCCTCCTTCGCTCCCAGCATGTCTCGGTAATAAGCAAGCGGCGCCAACGTTGCCGAGAAGTAAATAGCTGAGCGATAGCCCTTGATAGCCTGTCCGAGCAAGTGCGAAGGATCGAGGCAGAATAGCTTGACCCGCACTTCACTGCGTCCCGCTTCAATATAGGTAACGTAGCGTTCATCGTACAAAGCGGCAATTCGCAGCATATTTTGAGCGGCAAAGTACGTTTCCAGAAGCAATGCATAAGCCGCTCCCGTACTGCTTGCACGATGGGCATCGCTCACACCGCCCCCCGCCACCAGTTCACGCTCGGCTGCTTCCACAAAGGGCGTCAATAGCTCCAGCATCTCTTGCGGCGAGGATGTCTCTACTGCTTTTCCTGTATCTGCGTACCGTTTGCGCAGCGTAATCATATGCGCGTTCACTGCGCTCGCAGCGGCGGCAATCTCCGGGCTGAGCAGTTTAAACTCCCTTTTCAGCTCCAAAAAAGGCGATTTCAGCATATCCGCCGAAAACATATCCCGGCCGCGTTCCACCAGATTATGCGCCTCGTCCACCAATACAACACCTTTTCGCTTGTGTTCCTCAAGCAATCTCTTCAGAGAAATACGCGGATCAAAAACATAGTTATAATCACTGATTATACCATCCGAGGCATACGCCACATCCAGTGAAAATTCAAAGGGGCATACCCTATGCTTGCGCGCATAATGCTCAATCACCGTCCGAGTCATTAATGTCTCATTCGCCAAAATATCGGACACCGCACCGTTGATTCGGTCATAATAGCCTTCGCACATGCTGCATGCTCCGGCATCACAATCATTTTCATCCTTGAAGCAAATTTTGTCCTTTGCCGTCAAAGTCACCACATGCATATGCAGCCCTTGCGTCTGCATTTTGGCATACGCTTCTTCTGCGGCTGCGCGGGTCGTGGTACGGGCTGTCACATAATATACTCGGCTTACCAGCCCTTCGCCGATGGCCTTGATTGCAGGAAATAAGGTGGATATCGTTTTACCAATACCCGTAGGGGCTTTGGCAAACAGGCTGACTCCTTCAGCAATCGTTTTGTACACCGAACCCGCGAGAGTTCGCTGGCCTGAACGATACGTGTCAAATGGAAAGTCCAACGTGGCAATACTGGCATCCCGCTGCTCCGCATGCGCTCTCAGCAGGAATGCATACGGTGCATAGCCGGCAATCATCTCCTGTGCAAAAGACTCCAGCTCTGCAAAGGATAGCTCCCGTCTAAATCGGCGAATGTCTTCACCATGTGCCTGTACATAAGTAAGCTGAACCTGCATGGAATGATGCTGCTCTTCACGAGCAATCATATAAGCGTATAAGAACGCTTGCGCCCAATGTACGAGTTGACCATCCCCCTGAATATCTTCAAGGGGATGAGATATCGATTTGATCTCATCAACCGTCCATACACCATCAAGCTCAATCAAGCCGTCACAGCGGCCTTCGATCATAAACAATGCGTCCTGGTAAGGAATTTCCGTGCGCAAATATACCTCTTTGCGATCATGCTCCTTATAGCCTTTCTGGATCACCTGATGCACGCGAGTTCCTTCCAGCATACTGCTGTTCGAGCGAAAACCACTGTGAATGCTGCCACTCCGATGCACATATTCCACAAGCGGACGCACCGATATGTGAATTGGTTCCTTCATACGATCACCCGTTCTGGTCATAGTTCTTTCACTGTAACATGTAGATAAATGAAACGTAAGGGACATAAGAATCGTTTGTATCAATTGGTATTCATTCATGCCTGCTTTTTACCGAAATATAGAAACGAGGCTTTTTACTTTACTTTTCAATGATACTACCCACATTACAGCATAAAGGACAGGGATATGGTAAAAGAATTAATTAACAATTTTGCATTATTAACGAGCTTCTTATTCTTTGGAAATTTACTTTCCCGAAAATATGAACGTTACCTGGAAAAACATGCACTCCTTTATCGGGTAATGAACGGTTTAATGCTGGGCCTGTTTGGCATTCTGTTAATGATGACCGGCTTATGGATCCGCGGGAATTTTGTGGTCGACCTGCGTCAATTGGCTATTATCATATCTGTTTATATGGGAGGACCGGTATCTGGTCTGCTGACCACGCTGATCATAAGCCTGTACCGTATTTACATCACCGGTGGTTGGACAGATGTTTCTCTTGCTGCTACTGTCAATTGCTTCATGACCCTGGCCATTTCACTTATCTTTATTCGAGAAAAAAGCCTAACGCTCGGCAAATGGATGTCAGCTGTGCTTGTATCAGCTGTTGTGTCGCTGTTAGCTACTCTCTATGTGGCTAGTCCTCCCAGTGCTGAAATTATTATCATATTCACAGCCATTAAGATGCTTGGCGGCTTGTTCACCTATTTTATGATGCACCATATCAAAAAAACAGAACGGGCCATTCACCTGCTGGAAGAGGCTGCAAACCGAGATCATTTAACCGGATTATACAGTCCGCGTGCTTTCGATGCGTTGTTTGAAGAGGTCTTTCATATTTCCAGGGCTACAAAACAACCCTTTGGACTCGTGATGCTGGATATTGACCACTTTAAAAAAATCAATGATACGTATGGTCATTTGAACGGAGACACCGTCTTAAGCCAGTTGGGAATTTTGTTAAACCGGGAGTCTACAAGGAGGGCATACCCCTCCCGTAAAGGCGGGGAGGAATTTGCCATTCTGATTGGAAATTGCGACAGCCAGACGGCCGCAAGCTTTGCCGAAAGGATACGAAAAGCCGTGGAAAAGGGCCCCTTTCAACTAAATGACGGAACCATTGTTCCTCTGACGGTATCTATCGGAGCAGGCAGTTTTCCTACCATTGCAGCGGATAAATTATTGGAGAAAGTGGATGACGCTCTGTATGAGGCTAAACGGTCAGGGCGTAATCGGGTAGAATTGGCAAAATCATAATTATTAGTCGCTAAATGTCAGGAGAGCTGGATTATTGTTAATAAAAAGTGGTAAAATGGAAATATAATCATTATTAAAAAACCTTCTGCCGCTAGTGGAGACATGCCTTACAATCGACATGGGGGGTGGGCTTTTTGAACCTCGAACAATTGGAAAAACTCATGGAAAAAGAACGCCGTGAACTGAATCGTATGGCTAACTTACACGGATTAAGGGATGAACGCGTATTGGACAAATCCTCCCGGCTTGACCGAATTATGGACAAGTACCTTCACACCAAGCGTGCGGTAAACCAAAACAATCAGGCACATTCATAGAAGCAAGCTACATCGCTGCCCTTATGGGCAGCTTTTTTATGTACAATCCGCCTCCCGGCACGCATCGCACCCACATCGAAATCATCTTCTCATGGAACACTTGGACTACTTGCTGCCATACTCTGTCCGCAGGAGCTTCTGTGTGAACGATATCCATTCTCTGGCTGCAAAGGATAGATAACGATCCTTCTGCCAGATCATTCCTAAATGCCAGGGGATGACGGGGTCCACCAACGGAAGAACGCGCAAGCGCTCGGAATCCAGATCCCGGCAAATGGCCTCCGGTAAGAGCGCTACTCCCAGGTTCGCAGCAACCATTTCGCTAATGAGGTCCCATTGTGAGCTTTCGTAGACTACACGCGGCTGAAAGCCGGCACGGACACACTCGGCAATGATACGGTCATGCAGCGTAAAATCCTCACGGAACAGTACAAACGCTTCCTCCGCCAGTGCGGAAAGCGGTACCTCCTTGCGCTCAGCCAATGCATGCGTAGGGTGAACGAGCAGATTCAGCTTTTCCTCCACAAACAGGAAGGTCTCAAACATATCTCCACTTGCAGGCAGCACAATCACTCCGATATCCAATGCCCCAGCTCCTACGTCCCGCTCCACTTTCTTCGCCCCATCCTCGAACAATTGAATGGTTACATCGGGATAGGCCTTGTGAAACTCCCCAATGACACGCGGAAAAAAGCTCGATCCAACCATCGGTGGCAGGCCGATGCGGATATGCCCTTTTTTCAGGTTCATCAAATCACTCAGCTCCGAGGACAAGCTTTGAAAGGACTTCACAATCGCTTGGGCCTGAAGCTCAATCACCTTTCCAGCATCCGTCAGCTCGATTCTTTTACCAGTTCGATCGAACAAGGTAACCCCCAGTTCATCCTCCAGGCTTTTAATCGTCTTGCTGATCGTCGGCTGTGTAATGAACATGCTCTGGGCTGCCTTTGTAAAGCTGTGTAGCCGTGCGACTTCCAAAAAATATTGTAAATGTCGGATATCCAAACCAGCACCTTCTTCCATAGACAAACGGAATACGTTTCATTCTTTATATGCATTTTACTCATGAAAGCTTGTGATGTAAAATTTCATTACAGTTTGAAAAATAACGAAATTCAAAGATAGGAGTTAACATATATGAAAAGCTTCATACGCGGTGTCCTCCAGGTTGCCGTTCTGATGGCCTTTTCACTCATCCTGAACGCTGCAGTTTCCTGGCTCCACCTGCCTGTACCCGGTAGCATTGTCGGTATGGTGATCCTCTTTATTCTGCTGCAAACCGGCTTGGTCC
The DNA here is from genome assembly GCF_020404765.1 of Paenibacillus sp. BJ-4. Taxonomy (GTDB): domain Bacteria; phylum Bacillota; class Bacilli; order Paenibacillales; family Paenibacillaceae; genus Paenibacillus. The sequence goes on along the minus strand of NZ_JAIVEM010000140.1, from coordinate 370,429 downwards.
GACTAAGCTGGATTGAGGTTGGCGCGAACTGGCTGCTGGCCGAACTGCTATTATTCTTTATTCCCTCCGCTGTCGGTGTTATGAATTATTGGCCGATGCTGGAACACGATGGTATGAGTATTATGCTGGTGGTACTGCTCGGCACCTTCCTGGTGATGGCCTGCACGGGTATGGTCGCCAGTCTGCTTGGTAAACGAAAGGAGCACAAATCATCATGACCGGTCTTCTATGTATTGTATTGACACTCGCTATTTACTGGTTGGCCAAACGCATGTACCGCACCCTGCCCAAGGTGTATATGTCTCCATTGCTAATTACACCCGTTGTTATCATTTTGATTTTGACACTGACGGGCGTGAACTACGGTTCCTATAATTCGGGCGCCCACTTGCTGTCCACGCTGCTACAGCCAGCTACGATTGCATTTGCCGTTCCTTTGTACCGCAACTTCCCTGTGTTGAAGAAGCATGCGTCCCAAATCGTATTAAGTGTACTGTCCGGCTCCGTTGTAGCCGTATTATCCTCTATGGCTCTTGCCAAATGGATGCATCTGAATTCGTCGCTGCTCAGCAGCCTGATTCCCCGGTCCATTACGACACCCATTGCCATGAATGTATCGCAAACAATTGGCGGTAATCCAACCGTGACTGCTGTATTCGTTATTTTGACAGGATTGAGCGGTCTTATTATTGGTCCGATGATCGTGAAGCTGTTCCGTATTGAAAATGAAGTCTCACGCGGGGTACTGCTCGGTACCGGTGCTCATGGTACCGGCACCTCCAAAGCATTCGAGTTCAGCTCGCTGACAGGTACCATTTCCAGCATCTCTATGGTGCTCGCCGCTCTCTTTACGTTGGCGGCTGCGCCATTCCTGTTTCACTTGATGCTGTAAGCTATTTTATACAAAAAAGCAGAGATTCCCTTGTTATTGGAGAATCTCTGCTTTTTGCTTTCTATCAATGCGGCTGCTTCAGCAGCGGAGAGAACGGAACGATTGAAAAAGCGGAAGCGGTCGCCTTTGTGCCCGGATTTTCACCGCCTGAAGTGCCAACGCATATCCTTCATTACCATCAAATTGCCTTAACGACGCCAGATTGCTTCTCTGACTCCACAGGTGTCACCGCTTCATACAGATAGGCATCCAGTTCATCCGCATACTGGCGCTCTTGAGCGGCGCTCCAGCCTGCATGTTCAGACATCAATGCAATAGCGAGCTGCTTCCAGTGCTTCACCTCGTCAATCTGGAAGAACAGCGCCCCCGTTCGACGTATGAAGAAATCGGACGGTGTCACCGTCATTTCCTCTTCCATCGCATACAGGAGCGGGACACGCACTTCCACAGGCAACGCCGCTTCCGTCTCGGTGGGCTCCTTCATGCTGCGTGCCGCAATAGCAAACAGCCGCTCCGTATTGGAGCCGTATCGTGTGGCCCATGCTCTAGCTGTTTGCGGGGATAGGCCGAGCGCCGCACCTGCTACGGCTTGCTTGCTCACGAAGGCATCCCATCCCGCCGAGCCGCCTACGCTGCCGCCCGAAATCGGGATGTGTCTGGTACGGCATGCCCGGAAGCTATGCCCATGCAAGCGCCCCAGCTCGCGTACTGCACGATCCACGACGAGCTCGGACATTTTCCGGTAGCCTGTCAGCTTGCCGCCCGCAATCGTGATCAGCCCAGAACGGGATTCCCAAATTTCGTCCTTGCGCGAAATTTCGGAAGGGCTTTTACCGTCTTCGTAAATAAGCGGTCGTACCCCTGCCCAACTGGATTCCACATCCTTAGCACTCAGCTTCATATCCGGAAACATCCCGTTGATCGCTTGAAGCACATACGTCCGATCTTCAGCGGTCATTCGGGGATGAGCTGTATCCCCTTCGTATACCGTATCGGTCGTACCCGCATAGGTTTTACCATCACGCGGGATCGCAAATACCATGCGTCCATCTGGTGTGTCGAAGTACACAGCCTGTTTGAGCGGAAAGCGCTTGGCATCGAATACCAGATGGACGCCTTTAGTCAGGCGAAGCATCTTGCCCTCTTTGGAGCGATCCATCTCCCGCAATGTATCCACCCACGGTCCGGCCGCGTTAATGACCAGCGAAGCCCGAATTTCGTAAGGCTTTCCCGTTACCCGGTCCGTTACACTTGCACCGCTAATTCGACCTTCATCATACAGCAGCCTGTCGGCCTGGGCATAGTTCACCGCCAGCGCCCCTCGCGCAACAGCCTCCTTCATAACCTCAATCGTTAGGCGAGCATCATCTGTACGATACTCTACGTAGCTGCCGCTTCCCTTCAATCCTTCACGCTTCAGCAAAGGCTCCCGCTCCAGCGTAGCCTGGATGTCCAGCATTCGGCGGCGCTCACTGCGTTTGACCCCGGCAAGAAAATCATATACCAACAAGCCAATCGAGGTGGTGAACGCATTAAACGTGCCCCCCTTGTGAAAAGGAAGCAGCATACGCTCCGGTATGGTCACATGTGGACCATTTTCGAATACGATTGCCCGCTCCTTCCCGACCTCGGCTACCATCTTAACTTCAAACTGCTTCAAATATCGAAGACCGCCATGCACCAGCTTGGTAGAGCGACTGGACGTGCCTGCTGCGAAATCCTGCATTTCCACCAGAGCCGTCTTCAAGCCGCGATCCGCAGCATCCAGTGCAATTCCGGCTCCTGTAATGCCGCCGCCAATAATTAATATATCAAAATGCTCACGTGCCATACGCTCCAAAACAGCCGTTCTCTCCTGCGCAGCAAATCCCTGTTCTCCCATCATCTATCCCTCCAGCTTTGTATATATTCACGATGCGATCGGCCAACCCAATCATCAAAGATACAAAAAAAGACCACGAACATCGCTGCGGCGCATGCCGAGCGGTTCATGGTCTCTCCAAATCTCCTGACGAGTATTAACTTATCCATATCGTAGCACACACTGTACACGATGAAAAGGGAAATCTGCCTGCTACTTGAACGCCATTGCGGCATGAACAACTTTTTTCCAGCCGCTATAAAGCTTCGCACGTCCTCACTCGGCAATTGGAATCTCCTGTTATGATGTCATGATACTCATTTAATACAATTATTGCTTATAATGCTCGAATAGCTGTTTATTCGATGTCGTTACTGCTGTAGCTCCGGCGGCAAGAGCCGCTTCCACATCCTCCGGGGTACGAATCAGTCCACCCGCCAATATGGGAATACCCGTACGTTCACTGACCTCTTTAATCATTGGCGGAACAATGCCGGGCAGCACTTCAATGTAATCGGGTCGTGTCTTTTCCACCAGCGCGTAGCTTTTTTCCAGCGCAATTGTATCAAGCAGGAACACCCGCTGAACCGCAAGGATTCCCTTCTTTTTAGCAGTTGCAATCACTCCAGACCGGGTAGAGATGATTCCAAACGGCTTAATCTCCTGACACAAATATTCTGTAGCATATTCATCATTCTTCAAGCCTTGCACCAGATCAGCATGTAAAAGCATCTGCTTGTTCCGACTCCTGGCTAGCTGATACAGGCTGCGAAGCTGCGCTACATGTGTGTCCAGAAAAACAGCATACTCGTAGGAGCTGTCCAAAATGCCCTCCAGTTGCTTCATTTGCTTAGCAGCAGGCAAAATGCGTTGTCCCTGAAATGGCATGGATGATCCCCCTTAGATCCCTAGGCTAAAATGTCGGTCAAATCTTTCAAATTTTATATTATCACTCTATTCAACAAACGTGAAGCGGTTTCATTTTTAGGCATATATAAAAAGCTGTCCTCCCGACCATAAATACATTCGGGAAAACAGCCTTAGTCCTTAACAGAAATAGATCACATCATACTTCAGCGCCATAAAAAGCCTTATATTGTGCTAGCCCTCAAAGCCTTCACGCAGCCACGAGGTAGCGAGCGTGATCGCACCGCGCTTTGCCGCGGTTTCCGCCAACGGGTTCAGCATCACGAAGTCATGAATGATGCCCTGAAAGCGTACAGCGGTCACATCTACCCCCGCTTCACGGAGCTTGCTCGCATACGCCTCGCCTTCATCACGCAACACGTCAGCCTCGCCTGTAATGACCAGCGCACGTGGCAGCCCCTTGAGCTGGTCTGTGGTTGCGCGCAGCGGGGATGCCGTGATCTGCGCTCGTTCGTTGGGATCAGTCGTATATTGATCCCAGAACCATTGCATTCCCTCGCGGCTCAGGAAATATCCTGTGGCGAACGCCTGATACGATTCTGTATCAAAAGAAGCGTCCGTCACCGGGTAAAATAACAGCTGCTGCCGGATGGAAGGGCCGCTGCGCTCCTTCGCCAGCAGGGTTACGGCTGCGGTCATGTTACCGCCGACACTGTCTCCAGCTATCGTCAACGTATCGGGTTTCAGCCCATGCTCGCGTCCATGCTGTGCCACCCATTGAACGACTGCGTAGATTTCCTCAATCGCCGTCGGGTATTTGGCTTCAGGTGACAAGCTGTATTCCGGGAATACAACAGCTGCCTGTGTACCCACTGCCAATTCACGGATCAGACGATCATGCGTATGAGCATTCCCGAATACCCAGCCTGCTCCGTGGACATATACAATGACCGGCAGATCGCCTGTCACCTGTTGCGGGCGAACCATTCTGATCTGTACCTCACCGCTTGGGCCACCGGGAATCGACAGGTCCTCCATATCGGCGGTAGGCTTGTCCGCTGGACCGGATTGAACCTCATTGACCGTTTCACGTCCTTTTTCTGGACCCAAATCATACAGAAACGGAGGTTTGGCATTATCGTCTGCAAATTTTTGTGCTGCAGGCTCAAGCTGTATTTTTTTACTCATATCGAGTCTCCCTTCCTGTCTTGTCTTTATATACTTAAACGAGTTCCGCTCTTTCCAATCGAAGGATTTTAGCTGGCTTGGTGGAGGCGCTTGACTTTCATTTCATTTTGTAACTATAATAGTTACATATTAAAGTTCGTGAATGAACAGGATGCATTTACGATTAAATGAATGATACAACCAAATTATATTTATAGGAGGCTTTCTATTATGAAAATTGCAGTTATTGGTGCAAGCGGTAAAGCAGGAAGAAATATTATAAAAGAAGCATCGGACAGAGGACACGAAGCAACCGCAATCGTTCGCGACCCGGCTAAAGTAGCAGACAATCGTGCCACTGTGGTACAAAAAGACGTTTTTGATCTGAAAACAGATGATCTGAAAGGTTTTGACGTAGTTGTTAACGCTTTTGGCGCCCCATTTGGACAAGAGCATCTGCATGTAGACGCAGGTAACGTACTGATTGAAGCGCTGCGTAATGTGTCCGGTACACGGCTGATTGTGGTAGGTGGTGCAGGCAGCTTGTTTACTGACGAATCCCACACCCTTTTGGTAAAAGATACTCCTAATTTCCCGGATTTCGTATATCCAACAGCACATAATCAGGGAAAAAACCTGGAAATTCTGCGTGGCACCAGTGACCTGAATTGGACTTTCATCAGCCCTTCTGCTGAATTTGCTCTGGGCAAACGCACAGGCTCTTATCAAGTAGGAAAAGACACACTGTTGGTTAATTCCAAAGGTGCAAGCTATGTCAGCTATGAAGATTATGCAGTAGCTGTGGTCGACGAAATTGAAAAGCCACAACATCTGAATCAACGTTTTACAGTGGTATCCGAGTCCTAATTCTCCGCATCTTGGCAGCACATTTAAACATAAAAAAGACCCTCCGCTCACTTTCTCATGCTGATATGAAAAAGTCTGATTTTACTCTAAATCGGACTATCTATCCATACGTACTATGAGAATATGAACCCGAAGGGTCTTTCGTTATGACTTGTTGACACCAACCTTCTTCTTCGGTTCGTGAAGGGAAGATTCCTTTTTATCGCTAAAACATAGCTTGAGAATCGGAGGCGCAGCCAAGGTCGTCAAAATAACGGCAATAATCACCGATGTAAAATATTGCTGTGCCAACAGACCCGTCTGCAGACCGGTAGCTGCGATAATAAGCGCGACTTCACCACGCGATATCATCCCGGAGCCGATTGCAAGCGAAGAACGGTTATCAAAGCCCGTCAGCCGTGCACCAATGCCTCCCCCGATCAGCTTTGTCACCAGTGCAATCAGTGTCAAGGCAACAACAAATCCAAGCTGCTGTCCAACTCCCTCAAAGGAAACATTTAAACCAATACTGACAAAAAACACAGGAACAAAAATGGAATAAGCGATGGGCTCCATCTTTTCCTCGACGACGTGCTTATAGCCTGTTTGTGCGATGGAAATTCCGGCTGCGAAGGCTCCGATAATCCCTGCCATCCCCAACACATCAGCAAAATACGCAAATCCAAAGCAGATAATCAGTGCAGCCGTGATGACTGCTTCAGTCACTTTTAGTGGAGCAAGTATTTTCATAATCCACGGAACAACCAACCATCCTCCCAGAATAGCTCCGACGAAGAAGATTAATTTTTTGCCGACGAGAAGCCCGAGCGACATCTCTTGCCCGCCCATACCGAACACACTCATCAGCACTGCAAGCAACACCACAACAAGCACATCATCCAGCACAGCCGCACCCAAAATGGTCGAGCCTTCCCGGGTATTTAGCTTGTTCATATCCTTAAGCACCTGCACCGTAATACTTACAGAAGTGGCACTCAGGATAACCCCGAGAAACCACCCTTCATGTACCGTGAATCCAAAGGCTTCCCCTACACCAAAACCGCAAACCAGCGGTAAAATAATACCTCCGACCGCCACCGCTACCGCAGGTTTCCAGTTACGTCGAAGCTGATCCAGGTCAGTCTCCAGTCCGGCAATGAACATCAGCAGCAGCACGCCGATCTCAGACATATCATGAATCAGCGTATCACTCTGAACCCATCCTAATACGGCTGGACCCAGCACGATCCCCGCGATCAGCTTCCCTAACACTGCGGGTTGGCCGAGTCGGACTGACAGATGACCTGCGACTTTTGTGAACAGCAGAATCAGCAGAAGATATAGTATAAATTGCATAGGCTGATAACCTCCTTTATTTAAGTTTTCGGGCTCATTTGCGCATCATCTTGAATTTCAACACACCCCTATAGTCATAAAATGCAAAATAAACGTGCAAAATATGTGTCTGACCTGGAACATAATAATCCTGACAAAATAAAAAGGGCAACCTGTAGTACAGCGCAGGTTCCCCAAAAAAATACAAAAAGGAGCCTTGGTGACAGGCTCCTCCGGTAATTCATTATCATTTGATGTTGTCGGTCAAGTTCGCGCAAATGAACATCTATATAATTTATTATATCTCTTCTATAAACCCGTGTAAACGAGTTGAATCAATTTTCTGCTTTTTTTACATATCTGTCGCGGTATTCATGATTCAGCATACTCATCAGGATCGAATCATGGTATTCATGATTGTAGAATAAAGCATCCCTTTGCACACCTTCACGCTGAAAGCCTACTTTTTCATAGCAGCGAATAGCCCGTTCATTATAATCAAATACATTCAGCTCAATCCGATGCAGGTTGCAGATTCCGAATCCGTAACCCAGCATGAGTACAAGCGCTTCAGTGCCGTAGCCTTTACCCTGATTTCCTTGTTCATTGATAGCAATACGGATATTGGCACTGCGGTTCAAGCTGTCCATATCCTGCAGGGCTATATCCCCAATGACACAATCATCTTCGTGAAGCGCAATCAAAAGCAGCAGGCTTGAGGTATCCTGCCCCTTAGCCTCGATATAACGTGCAATTTGATCCTTGGTAAAACTGCGCTGTGTGCCTGTCAGTCTCCGCACATCGGGATGGAACAACGTATTATAGTATAGCTCAGTGTCTTCCACCTGAATGGGACGCAAGTAAACGCGTGATCCTTCAAGCAATCGCGCCACAGGCGCTGTAGTTGAAGTTTGTTGACTCATTACTATTCCCCCTATGGTAAATTAGGAATTTCAGAACTTGAAACAAGCCTACTAGGCAAGGTCGACATTCTGTTCTGGAGCAAGGCTGGAATCAGCGAGGGGTTCTCGCCAAATGACGGATTGAAGCAGTAGTCCGGCCAATCCCAAGACTCCAACGGTCAGCCCGATCCAGACAAAAGCTGTCCCTGCCCCTGCCATTCGAATCAATAACCCACCGGCAAGCGGCGAAACGATCATGATCGCTCCAATCACGGTGCTTTGGATACCGAAGACACGCCCCACCATATCAGCCGGGGTTTTGGCTTGTAATATGTAATTCTGGGTGATGATGTACAGGCCATTGCCCACGCCTAGCGTGGCCCCAATCATAAGCAGGACGGGCAAACCAGTCCCCGGTTGCGACCAGCCCAAAGCGGCAATAGCTCCGCCAACCAGCACATAGCCTCCACCGAGTCCCCAGCCTGCGCTTATGCGATTCAAGCGATTAAGCACCAGCATGCAGCCGACGGCGCCAGCCCCTATGGCTGAAACCAGCCAGCCGAGCAGTGATTCGTTACCCGGAGCGAGCACTCGCAGCAGCGTGGGAAACTGGTAGTCAATCATGAGAATGGCGATCAAGCCGAAAAGCCCGAATATGAGCGTATGCAAAAGCATTCGAGTGCGCCAGAGGAACGCCCAACCCTCACGCCATTGGCTGAGAAAGCCGGATGCGCGGACAGGCTCCTCTCGCATCCTGGCATCACCAGCCTCAGGCGCTGCATGCAATGCCAGCTTTTCTAGCTTTTCTTGCTGCTCGTCAGCAACCGCTGCTTGCTGATCGGTGCTGGCCAGCGCCGGGCCGATTCCGCGCAGCGGCCACAGCAGCAGGCCCGAGCAGAGACGCAGCAATGCATTTAGAATAATGCATGCCTGAGGGGACAGCACAGTCAAGGTCATGGCGCCCAGCAATGGCCCTGCCACTTTGGAGGCCTGATTGACCAGCCCGTTCAGCGAGGTCGCCCGAAACAGGTCACCGCTGGCAACTACTGTGCGGGTCAAGCCTTGCTGTGACGGCATTTGGAATACACCAGCCGCCGCGCGCAAACCCAGCAAAGGCAATAGCCACGCCGGACCTGGGACGGCGAGAATCGCCAGCGTCAATAAGGCGATAGCTGCATCGCAGCCGATCATCAGCCGGGCCTTGTGTACTCGGTCAGCTAACGTACCTGCGATGGAGCCCAGCAGCAGACCCGGTAGCGCCATCACTACCGGAATCAGCGCAATCAGCATGGGATCAGCTTCCCAACGATAAGCAACAAGCACCTGAATGGCGATAGCATCAAACCAATCGCCAAAGGAGGCAGCTGTGTGTGCCGCAAACATTCGCGTAAAACGGCTATTGCGCCAAATGCTGGGCGTGGATTGCAATTCTTTCTTCTCCTTCATTTCTACTCACCCTGCTCTCAATTTTCTGCCTCTTTAGCAATAAGAACATCCTAACGGGCCTATATCAGAAGAAAATCAGACAGCAAAAAATATCAGACTGCAGAAAGTGTCTGCTCCAGCCATCGCCTCAGTGCAGGACGATATAGTGTTAAACCGTTGTCCTGATCAAGTCGTTCGTAACGAGCCGCATATTTTTCTTCCAGCATGGGGTAGGTGCCACAAAGCTTCAAGAAGCCACGGATTTGACAGACCGCTTTGATTTTTAGCAACTCCTGTTTAGCCATATCCAGGGTGTCCAGCCCTTCATCCATGAGCCGCTCGGCGTTTTCCACATCTCCAGTGCGCAACAGCATAAGTCCACGCATCAGGCGATAACGGCCCAGTTCGCGCAAATACGGAGCCTTCGACAGCATGCCTTCCAGACGATCAGACAGTTCGGCAGCCTTTTCCATGTGATTGGCAACCAGATGCATGTACATCTCCATCAGTGCAACAGGCATCACAAATTTATCGAGGTCATCCCGCTCCATCACTGCAAAAGCCAGCGGAAGACCCTCCTGCGCGCGTTCAGGTTGTCCATTCTCCACATAAGCCTCAAGGATGTTGAGAATACGCAATTCCCTCTCCTGCTCTTTGGATAGTAATCCACTGGAAAGCACCTGCTCACATAGAGCAAGCTTCTGATCCGTTACCCCTGCTGTACCTGTATATAGCAGTAACATCCAGTATATTCGATCTCTGGGAGCAAAATCCTCCTGTTCCAAAAACCACAATATATCGGCCTGCACAAACCGAGTATACATCTGATAAAAAGGAGACAGTTCAAAACCCATCTGCTCCTGCTGGGCAGCCAGCGCTACGATGGAATTGCCCTGCCCCAGCAGCTGATATTTCCGGAATAGTCCATGCACGGCGTCCTGCACCTCCTGATCGTACAAGGACGGATGATTGGGTCGCTGCACGTCAGTCAGGGTCAAGCTGTAGCCATACCCTCTAACCGTATGAATACGGAACACATTCCATGACTTGAGTTTTTTGCGCAATCTATAGATATGATCATCCACTGTACGCTCCACCGGATACTCCAGCGGCCATACACGATCCAACAGCTGTTCGCGGGTGAATACCTGGTTCCGGTTATCATAGAGAAAACGCAGCAGCGCAAACTCTTTTGCCAGCAGTATGACCTGCTCTGTACCACAGATTACACTGTAGCCCTCCGCATCAAATTGCAGTCTGATCATCCACCTCGCCTCCGACATATCGTTTCCTCGCTGCGCCCAGCCCTGTAAACATAAGCACAACACTCAGGCACAAGAGCAGCAGCAGCGGAATCGTCCAGCCTTGGGTCGCATCATGCAAATAACCGAACAGCGTTGGCCCCGTCGCCGCCAGCAAATAACCAAAGGATTGAGCCATGCCAGACAGCTCTGCCGCCTGCTGCGGTGTCCTCGTTCGCAAATTAAAGAACATCATCACTAACGGAAAAGCAAAACCACCCGCTATACCGATACAAATGACCCAAATCACACTCCACTGTGTGGCCCCCAGCAAAAATCCGCCCAGACCGATAAAATACAGCACAGCCATAATGAGAACCAATACCCGCTGATCCTTCAAGCGTGCTGCCCAAATCGGCACAATAAAGGTAAATGGCATTTGCGCAAACTGCAACACGGACAGCATCCATCCTGCAGTCTCGGAATCCATTCCCTGTCCACTCATCATCTCGGGAAACCAGGCGGCAGGGACATAAAACAGGGCAGATTGCAGCCCCATAAACAGCGTCACCTTCCAGGCTAAAGACGATTTATACACATTGACGGTTCGGGCGGATATTGCCGCCTTATTAACTGTTTTGCGCGTTTTGAGAAGCTGGGGAATCCAGAGTAAAATACCGATGACACCCATCATCGCCCATATTCCCAAAGCACCACGCCAGCCCATACCTGCGTTCAAAGCGAGCGGTATACTCAGACCGGAGGCTGTTGCAGCGACCACATTCATGGATACTGAATATACGCCGGTCATGAGTCCACTGTTACGGGGAAACTCTTCTTTAATCAGACTGGGCAGCAAAACATTGCACACTGCAATAGCCAATCCCAGCATGGCTGTTCCGGCAAATAATGCAGTCACTCCCAACGTGGAACGCACCACGATACCCGCGGTTAACAGCAGCAAAGCTGTAAAAATAACACGGGGTGACCCGAAGCGACGCGCCAGATGAGCTACAAAAGGCGACAATAATGCAAAAGCAAGCAGCGGTAATGTCGTTACTAAGCCGCTCAGTGTATTCGAGATATGCAAAGAATCCTTAATCAAGCCGATCAGAGGCCCTACAGAAGTAATCGAACCGCGCAAATTAGCACCTACCAGAACCACTCCTAAGGCAAGCATCCAAGGACCGGCATACCACAAAGATTTGTATACTAAAGCTCGTTGGTGTTGCTGTGAATTCATCTCTCTATTCTCCAATCCTACTGTGTTATGCTCAAAGGCTCCAACCGAGTGTACGGCTGGAGCCTGAGCAATTTTTCTCTTATTAAATTATAAAGGCATTGATGCCATATGCATAGGACGGATCGGCATAGCAGTCCGAATCTTCCAGTTCAGCGTACAGCTCCAACCGAATAAGCAAAGGCTGCCTGCAAGGATTTGTTCCTTTGGAGGCAGCCTTCAGCTCATGACTCAGATGTATTATGCCGTGCCTAACGTACCAACCAGCCGCCATCCACCGCAAGGATATGACCATTCATGTAATCGGAACCTTGACTGGCGAGGAAAACAACAACCCCCATCAGATCGGAAGGATCGCCCCAGCGGCCTGCAGGAATACGCGACAAAATTTCCTGATTGCGGCTCTCCTCCGCACGGATTGGGGCTGTGTTCGCAGTAGCAATATAACCAGGGGCAATCGCATTAATCTGAACGTTATGAACCGCCAGCTCGTTGGCAAATGCCTTGGTCAAGCCAGCCACTGCGTGCTTGCTCGCTGTATACGGCGGAACGAACTTGCCGCCCTGAAAAGCAAGCATAGAGGCGACATTGATAATCTTCCCGCTTTTTTGCTCTACCATCACCTTCGCTACTTCCTGGCTCAGATGATATACAGCATTCAGGTTGATTTCCATTACAGCATCCCAATCCTCATCTTTGTACTCCAGCAAAGGAGCGCGACGGATCGTACCCGCATTGTTTACAAGGATATCAATTTTACCAAATTCCTTGACGCATTCTTCTACAATCTTCTTAATAGATGCTTTTTCCGTCAGGTCAGCTTGATAAAAAGCAACCTTCACACCTGTAGGCTCCAGCAGACGTCTGGTTTCTTCATACTCATCATTGTTAGCTACAATGAACAGGTCAGCGCCCGCTTTGGCTAAAGCCACTGAATACCCTTGACCCAAACCCGTGTTGCCTCCTGTTACAATTGCTGTTTTGCCTTTCAGATTAAAAAAGTCTAATGAAAAATTGTCCAGACCCATGTCCACGCCTCCATCATACTTTAGTTTAAAATATATACCTGTAATGAATCCTACAGTGCTGCACGAACTTCCTTATATTTAGCTACATAACGCGCCGCGTTTTCTGTAATCAGATCATAGCGGCCTTCCTTGGCCGGAGCCGTCAGATTGCCACCAATCCCTACTGCCACACATCCGTTGCGCAGCCAGGTCTCCATATTATCCAGATCCACACCACCGGTTGGCATAATCTGCACATGAGGCATTGGACCTCTAACTGCCTTCACAAAATCAGCTCCCATCGCACTGCCCGGGAACAGCTTTACAACATCACTGCCTAATTTCATGGCTTCCTTGATTTCGTTCAGCGTCATGCAGCCGGGCATATAAGGGATCGCATACAAATTGCACAGCTTCGCTGTTTCTTCTTCAAAAGAAGGACTCACTACAAACTCCGCTCCAGCCAAAATAGCAATTCTCGCCGTCAGGGACTCCAGTACTGTCCCCGCACCAATAACAGCCTGATCCTTAAATTCGTCTCTCAATCTACGAATAACCTGGTCTGCATCCGGCGTAGTAAACGTAAGCTCAATATTGTCCAGGCCGCCTTCAATGCAGGCTTTGGACATTTGGTACGCTTCCTCCGCTGCGTTTCCCCGAATAACTGCGACAACACCAACCGAAGTGATATGCTCCAAAACTTTCTTTTTTGTCATGTTCCTGATCCTTTCCACCAATGGAATGACCATGTATCATTAGCTGCTTGCAGGTCTCCGCTTCCAAACGCCGAACGGATTAACGCAACTCGCTCATGGCTACCTGATCCATGTCTTTGTATGTTTTATTTTCACCGGCCATGCCCCAAATAAAGGTATAGCTGCCCGTAGCCGCACCGCAGTGGATCGACCAAGGCGGAGAAATAACCGCTTCATCATTCTTCATCACCAGATGGCGCGTTTCGTTCGGCTCACCCATCAGGTGAAACATTCTGGCGTTCTCTTCCAGCTCAAAGTAGAAATACACTTCCATACGGCGATCATGCACATGTGTCGGCATGGAATTCCACACACTGCCGTTCTCCAGCGTCGTCATGCCCATAACCAATTGACAGCTTTGAATGCCTTCATCATGAATAAAGCGACGCAGCGTACGATTATTGGCCGTTTCCTGCGAACCCAGACTTTCAGACGGCACATCGGCAAAAGACTGCTTCTTTGTCGGATAAGTCGTATGAGCCAAGGCCGAGACGATATAAAATTTTGCAGGCTTTTCACTGGAATCGCTTTCAAAGATCAACTCCTTGCCACCTTTGCCTACGTAGAGGCAGTCTTTCGTGTCCAACTCGTAGGTGTCACCGTCTACCTTGACCGTGCCGCTACCGCCAACATTAAAAATCCCCAGCTCGCGGCGCTCCAGGAAGGTTTCCGCTTTGATTTGATCGCTGCCTTCCAGCGCAACAGATTTATTCACGGGATAAATGCCCCCGATAATAACACGATCTTCATGTGTATAGACCAGCTTTACTTCCTCAGGCACAAACAGATCCTGAATCAGATAGTGCTGACGCAACTCTTCAGTCGTAAAATGCTTGGCATGTTCGGGATGAGTTGAATAACGCATTTCCATAAAAACATTCCTCCTGTTTAGATAAATTTTTTTATCAATGGAATTGTTATAAAAGCGGTTTCTAACTCTACTTCTTAGCTAGAATTGTAATTATTATCTAAGAGGGTGTCAACCCAAAACTTCATCACACCTTGAAAAATCCTGATTATTCACGAACTTTTACACGTTTTTTACCTTTTGATAAACAAATTCATATTTTTTTATCTACATTACCCAAAAAGTTTTTATTAAATATATCAACTTCCTCATTGTGAAAAACCGATTTATGTGATAATTTCAATTTATTCAGTTGGTGCATACGCTTACAGATTTAGTTTACTAAACACAAGGAGGAATTCAAATGACCGCAACATTGGATGCTGTTACCTTTGGAGAACCGATGGCCATGTTTTATGCCAATGAAGCAGGCTCTCTGGATGAGGTACGTTCATTCACCAAAGCGCTGGCCGGGGCGGAGACGAATGTTTCGGCCGGTTTGGCGCGTTTGGGACTACGCGCGGGACTCGTGACCAAACTTGGCGAGGATACGTTCGGCAAGTTCATTGCCGATGCGCTGCGCCAGGAGAAAATTGACACCCAGAACGTCATGTTTACCAAGGAAAACTCTACCGGAATGCTGATTAAATCCAAAGTCACCAGTGGAGACCCTGAGGTGGAGTATTTCCGCAAGCATTCCGCTGCTTCCACACTGAGCATCGCTGATTTTAACGAAGCCTACTTTGCCGGGGCTCGTCACCTGCACTTTACAGGTATTTCTGTCGCACTTTCCCCTGAATGCCGTGACTTCGCCCGCCATGCGAAGCAATTTATGAAAAAAGCAGGGAAAACGGTATCCTTCGATCCCAATCTCAGACCCAAACTATGGCCTGACACACCAACGATGGTGGAAGCAATTAACGAGGCTTCTGAGGGCTGTGACTGGCTGTTGCCAGGCATTCATGAGGGTAAAATATTAACAGGCTACACCTCGCCTGAGGATATCGCCTCGTTTTACCTTGACCGCGGCACCTCGCTGGTCATTATCAAGCTGGGAACGGAAGGCGCCTATTACAAATCTGTGGATGCAGAGGGATATGTCAAACGCTTCCGCGTGGATCATGTCGTGGATACCGTCGGGGCTGGTGACGGCTTTGCCGCAGGTGTTATCAGCGCGCTGCTGGAGGGCTTGCCTTTGGCCGAAGCAGTCAAGCGCGGTAATGCCCTTGGCGCGCTGGCCGTCATGTCAGCTGGAGACATGGACGGCTATCCGACGCGAGCCGAGCTGGAGTCCTTCTTGCTCAGCGCCAGCACGAATTAGGCCCGGTTCATTCTCAGTCAGGCTCATTCCCAATCGGGTTCATTCCCAGCATGATCTTCACCGCTAGCAGAACAAGCTTAATAAGGCCGAATCATAAGATCGGCCTCAACCTTCAATAGCCCGTATTCGCTTTTGTGTGACCTGAGCAGCCTATGAGTGCTCAGGCGTACCAAGGAATACGGGCTATTTTTTTATAATGTATGACTCGATGCTCGTCTACAGCGTTTTGACGGATTCTCCCCGATTGATATCCGGCACAAAACGGTAAATGATCGGAACCGATTCGCCGCCCTCCTCAATGCTGGACAGCAGCGTCTTGGCCGCCTGCTTCCCCATATCCGCAATCGGCTGCGTAATGGTCGTAATCGGCGGATTGTAAATATGGGCAAACTCCGCATCGTCAATTCCGATAATGGATAGCTCAGCCGGAATGCGTATGCGGCGGGCATTCACATATTTCAGCGCTTCTGCCAGCACGATATCATTGCCCGCCAACAGCGCAGTCGGCGGCTCCGGTAGCTGAAACAGCTCCTTCAGCGTCTGCTGGATTTCTTCTCTCGGTACACTGCGCATGTACTCCTCCCGAAAGGGCAAGCCAGCCTCCTCCAGCGCCTTTTTGTAACCGCTCAGCCGCTCCACTCGTGGCGTAATCCGGTTCACTCCAAGCGGCAGGGTAATCAGCGCAATCCGCTCATGCTTATGGGATACCAGTTCTTGAATCGCCAGCTTGATCGCCATTTCGTTATCCAGCAGCAGGCTGCGTGTATTCACCCCGTCAACCAGACGGTCCAGAAATACCAACGGGTACTTTTCACGAATGAGCTGGTTGTAAACATCCGCATGCCTGCCTGTCGGGAAGATGATTAAACCGTCCACCTGCCGGGCCTTGAGCATCTCAATATACTGGCTCTCCTTATCCGGGTTTTCGTCGGCGTTACAGATGATTACCTGAATGCCAAAACGCTGCAATTCCTCCTCAATCGCGCGGATGGACTGGATCGACAGCGTATAATCAATGTTGGCTACAATAACACCCACCATAAACGTTCGGTTTTGCTTCAAGCTGCGGGCCAGCCCATTAGGCTGATAATTCAGCTCCTGAATCACCTCGGCAATTCGATCTCTGGTCTGGTCGCTCATATATTTATATCGTTTGTTCAGAAATTGCGAGACCGTGCTTTTAGACACTCCCGCCTTCTGGGCAACATCTTCAATCGTAGGCTTCTTCATCGGTACACTCCTTGTCCTTCGTACTGCGTTAGTGCAACAAAAGTATATCTTTTTTTTAGTAAATTTACCATACTTCTATTTATGAATGCCATGATTATATATGCTGAACTTAAAAGTTGCCTGTGGTGCCACTGCGCAGACAGATGGTGACCCATGCAGCAAAAAGAGGCAGCTCAAGATGTTCTCTTGAACTGCCTCCACGTAATCATAAATGCTACTCAGATCAATGCGCCGGAATCGGAGCTGCAGGCTGATCTGGTGTATCGTGCTCGACCAGCGCATGCTTTTCCCACAAACGGCTTCTCCAGCGAGCATACATAATGACGGCACGAGTCCATTCATCAGCGGCAATAGCCAGCCATACACCTGCGAGTCCCATATCCAGCTTGAACACAAGCAGATAACCAAGCGGTAAGCTCATGCAAACCATGGAGATCAGTCCCATAAAGACCGGGAACTTGGCATCTCCAGCGGCACGCAACGAGTTAATAATGACGATATTCGTCGTCCGGCCGCTTTCCAGCAGGATGCTAAGTAAGATGACCTGTGCTCCCAAACGGATAATTTCAGGGTTTTCGGTGAACAGACCAAGCAAAGGCACACGGAAAAAGATAACTACCGCATCAATAACCACGGTCACGAGCAGCGCCCATTTTACACTGCTTAATACACGTTTATAGGCTGTATCCTTCTGTCTGGCTCCCACGAGCCTTCCCACCACGATAGCCGTTCCCATACCGACTGCCATGCTGAACAAATAAATATAGCTTGAAATGTTATTCGCATATTGACGCGTTGCCATTGCTTCTGCACCCAGATAAGTCACGTATAATGTGAATATGAGCTGACACGACTGATACATAATGGATTCCAGCGCGGATGGCACACCAATACGCAATATTTTAGAGATAAATTTTTTGGACAATTGGACGTAATATTTCCACTCCACACGTACTTCGGTTACCCGGTACATAAGCCAGAAGAAGATCAAAAGACAAATAAAGCGGCTGCCTACCGTAGAAATAGCTGCCCCCTCTACACCGAGCGCAGGCATTCCCCAATGTCCGAAAATCAAAACATAGTTGCCGACGACGTGGATCACGTTCATTAGCACCGATACATACATCGTTTCCCGGGTAAACCCATGTGTACGAATGGTCGCCGCCAGCGCGTTAATCAATGCCTGAAGGAAAATGGCGCCCCCGACGATACTTATATAGGATTCTGCATAAGCCAGAATATCTCCTTGGACGTTCAGCCACTGCAGCATATGAGTACCAAACACGAGAAAAATTACGCTAAGCAATAGACCAACCATTAAATTCAATGTAATGGCCGTGCCCGTAACCTGGGCCGCTTCGACAAGTTTTTTAGAACCGATATATTGAGCTACGACGATAGCAGCGCCGTTGCCGATAACCTCCAGTACAAGGATGGCAATTGAAATAATTTGGTTGGACGCGCCCACACCCGACACTGCATTATCAGATACAGAGCTGAGCATGAATGTATCGACGCTTCCCATCAGCATAAACAGGAACAATTCAAGGAATATAGGCCATGTCAGACGGAACAAATTCAGTTCCTTGGCTTCGGACAATACCGAACCATTTTTTAGTGCTCTGGTTGTCATTCATTCACCTTTCTTCATAGATTTATTTAACGATCAAAGGGTATGTTAGCACAGTCATTCTGAAAATACATCCCGTTTACGTAAAAAGAATTGCAAAACGCGTAAGAATTCATTTATCACTTTCTTTCAATTGATTATCGAACTTTATTGAAACATAATATGGCACGATTAGATCCGTAATCCTCGCTTTTCCGGCAGAATTAGGGCGTAAGTGTATAATATATGATAAGCCTGTGAGTATTGCCGCTGACAGACTGCGAAGATGGTTATAATCTAAATTTTTAAAGGCTCATACTGTAATAAAGGAGGCTTTTACAAATGACTCAATCATTTCAAGCCCTGGTCGTCGATCAGACGCAGGACGGTGAAGTTCAAGCAGAGGTACGCTCTTTGGAAGCTGGCAGTTTACCCGCTGGAGAAGTATTGATTCATGTCGCTTATTCCAGCATCAATTATAAAGACGGGCTTGCCGCCCGCAAGGATGGCAATATCGTCAAAGCCTATCCGTTTGTACCTGGCATAGACTGCTCTGGAACGGTCGTGGCTTCGGAGGATGGCCGCTTCAGCGCAGGACAAGCAGTGCTCGTGACTGGATACGGATTTGGTGTATCTCAATTCGGGGGATTCAGCGAATATGCGCGTGTGCCTGGAGACTGGGTGGTTCCGCTTCCGGACGGACTCACACTGAAAGAGGCGATGATCTACGGGACAGCCGGATTCACCGCAGCCCTGTCGTTATATCGGCTGGAGCAAAACGGCGTTGCGCCGGATCAGGGCAAAGTACTCGTCACCGGAGCGACGGGCGGTGTAGGCGGCGCAGCCATTGCCCTGCTGAACAAGCGGGGCTACCATGTCGTAGCCAGCAGCGGCAAGGCCGATGCGCACGATTACCTCAAGGCGCTCGGAGCCGCCGAGGTTATCTCCCGCGATGAGGTCTACGACGGCGCAGAGAGCATCCGCCCGCTGGGCAAGCAGCTCTGGCAAGCGGCCATTGATCCCGTAGGCGGAAAGCCGCTCGCTTCGCTGCTCAGCCAAGTCGCCTACAACGGCTCCGTTGCCGTGAGCGGCCTGACGGCAGGCACCAAGCTGCCTACTACGGTGCTGCCGTTTATTTTGCGCGGCGTAAGCCTGCTGGGCATAGACTCCGTCTTCTGCCCTTACGACACCCGCGTAGCGATCTGGAAGCGGCTCGGCAGCGACTGGAAGCCGGAACGGCTGGAGCAGCTTGTTGAGCGCGAGATCGGGTTGGCTGACCTGCCAAGCGCGCTGGAGGACATCCTTGCTGCCCGCTCGCAAGGAAGAACGATTGTGCGGCTGGCTGATTAAGCGGAAGTATATCCGTAAGCTATCCGTCGATATCGTTTTGCGTGGAGAGTGTTCATCCCCTGACACTGAACTTCAATTTTTAGAAGCCTGTAAATCTGCATTTTTGAGATTTACAGGCTTCTTTTTCGTTCTACCGTTACTTAATGAATGGATGTGCAAGCAACCTGGATAAAACATGGTACATTTGAGGGAAAACAAAATACAGTCGACACGGACGTCTACTTTTTCACAACAATGAACCTTTTTGGAACTCCAATTGTTATATAGATAACCTGCACAAGAAAGGAGAGCGAATATTGGAAAGCAATCGAGAGTTGTTTGATAGGTATCAACGGGATATATACCGAACCTGCTACTATATGGTTCATGATGCGTCAGATGCAGAGGACTTGACGCAGGAAGTATTTATCACCCTGTTTCGCAGCAATCGCGAACACATCGAACAACTAAAAGCCTGGATTATGAAAATTACAGTAAACCATTGTCTGAATTACCTTAAACGCCGGAACAGCTTGCATATGAAGGTGTCAGCTAATCCCCATTTATTTACCGGGACTGAAAGCAAGCCTGTGGACAGGCTGGTGGAGGAGCGCGAATCCGCAGAGGAATGGGCTGTTTATATGAATCGTCTTCCGGCCAAAATCCGCGCTGTGCTGACACTTCGCTATATGCATGATTTCACTCTGGCGGAAATATCCGAACTGCTGGCAATCCCGCTGGGAACCGTCAAATCAAGGACACACAAAGGACTTAGGTTAATGGAGCGAATACTGAGGGATGCAGGCGTACAGCTCCCCGAGTGGGAAGGAGACAACTATGAGCAAAATAGAAGAAACCTTGAAGCATAAACTAAATGAAGATGCGGGAGTTCCCTATCCCGATTTCGAGAACATGTGGAGCCGTATGGAACAGGCAGGGCATACTGCACCTACCACGACGGCCCATTCCGAAACCGTTACCCCACGCCGACACAGAAACTGGCGCAAAATAGCTATTGCCGCCTCTCTAAGCGCACTTCTGGTGGCAGTTCCTGTCTATGCCGCCATCCACTACAACTGGGACAATCTGCTACGCGGAAGAAATGGCATCCAGACAGCATTGAAGCAAAACCTTGGGCAACCGCTGGAGCAGTCCGTGACCAGAGACGGAGTGAAGCTAACGCTGCATACAGCTATTGTCGATGAGAACCGGACCGTGATCCTGTATAGCTTGGAGGTCGGAAAACGTGCAGACAACGAGTTTTGGAATGTTAAAGGTATGTCACTCAAAAAGGCTACAAAAAAAGGCAGTGACGGGGAATACAACTTCCAACAGTGGGATCCCAAAAACCAGCGGTATAACGGATACTTTGAAAGCGATTGGACACCGCAGCAGGAGACGGAGAACATGCAGCTGACCGTAGATCATATGCAGCTTTACAGCATACAGGAACTGGATTTGCCGCTCCATATCCAATCGCCTGAGCCGCAAACTTTCACGCTGGGTCGTGACGGATTGCATGACATAAAGGTACAAGCATTTGATCAAGGGAAGGACAAACTGATGCTATCCTCCGCAATTACCTTCGATTCGTCCATGCCAAAGAAATGGGATAATCCGCAGATTATGGCCTATAAGGGCGGAATCCCTGTGATGTCGCAGCCGGGAGGAGCTTTTGGCAAACCCGGAGAGAATGGAGAATATACGGCACAGCAGTATTTTAAGCGGAGTGATATACCGGAAGAACAAACCACCTACAAACTACAGTATGCCAAAACGGAAAAAAGTATCGACGGGCCCATCGAATTTGATCTTCAGTTAAGCAAAAAACAAATGGAGAGCGGAACGATTAAAACCGTGCTGAATACCCCACTGGAGAAGGGATATCCAAATTTTACGATGGAGCATATGATCGTCACGCCCACACAAATTCGTGTCACGGTCAGAAGTAAGAAAAAATTTGCCGATATCCCTTATCAAAAATACTCCCTTTCCGTGAACGGCAAGACGCTGGAGGGTAACCGATGGTCACCGCCTAATAGCGAACCTTATCTGACCACGATCCGTTTTGAGCGACCGTCCGATCTTGTCATTACCAAGGACACCCCGGTTACCTTCACCGGGAAATACAAAGTAACGATACACTCAGATGATAAAACGCCGCTGCGTTTAACTCATATTTCCGATCAAAGGCAGACGCTGACCACACAAATTGGCGGCTATCCGGTGAACTGGACCTACTATAAACAAGGAGCGGATCTGTTCGTGGAAACCGATAGCGAGGATGCCCGTTTTGGTGGAATCAACCAGACCCATATTGGTCTGGGCAAAGAACGGATTATCGGCAAACCGATCACGACCAACTTCAACGGAGACGGCAACAACAAGGCGGTTGATGTCTACAAGAACTTCAAGGGGACCGAGGCTTCCATCTATATGTTCTACTACACGACGGACGACCCAGAGGCAGGGACAACTATACCATTACAGCCTCTGACAAATACAAGCGAAGCATCTGAATAGTAATGCTATAAAAAGGGTGTCCCATATACCTGTGTGAACTGCGGTATATGGGACACTTTTTTCCAGTAAGCTGCGGTGGGCATGGAGTTATTTTATTTTCGCTTACTTCACGGAGCCTTGCGTAACGCCGTTGATGATCCATTTTTGTGCAATCAGATAGACAATAATCATCGGCAGCAAGGCCATCAGATACGAGGCAAAGGCCAGATTGAAGTCGGTATTGAACTGTCCCTGGAACACATACTGAACGAGCGGCAGCGTGTACTGCTCCGAGTCGCTGATTATAATGAGCGGCAGCAGAAAATCGTTATAGGTGGACAGGCAGGTGAGTATCCCAACGGTAGCACTGATCGGCGCCATCAACGGAAAAATAATTCGCCAGAACGTGCCCCATGTCGTCGCTCCGTCTACTGTAGCCGCTTCTTCCAGCGCCACCGGAATGGAACGGATATAGCCGACATAGACGAACACATTAAACGCCAGCCCGTACACCGTATGCAGCATAACCAGGCCAAACAGATTGGTCATATGAAGTCCCGAGGCCAATTTAACAATCGGCAGCATGATGATCGGGAACGGAATGAACATAGCACTCACAAAATAAAAATATAATCCTTTAAAAAATCGACGCTGCATGTTACGGGCAATCGCATAAGCAACCATGGAATTAGTCAGCAAAGTCAGTATGACTGTCGATGTCGTGACCATCACACTGTTCTGAAAAGCGCTGAAAAAGTTGGTCATTTCCACCGCGCGACTAAAATTTTCCCAATGCAGCTCGGTCGGAAAGGCAAAGGCTGAATGCGCCATCTGCTCGGGATTTTTAAGTGCAATCGTCACTGTCATATAGAGGGGAAACAGGATAAATATCGTCCCCAGCTTCACCAGAAGCAGTACAGGCCAGTTGGTACGTCTGCTCGTTCTCATTAGTTATCCATCTCCCTTCTCTGGAGGAATCGCAGCTGCAAGATGGAAATCATCGCGATCACAATAAAGTAAATGACAGAGTTAGCCGACTGATAAGCAAATTCTCCGCCTCTAAAACCTCCAGTGTAAATCAGGTGAGAAATGGACTGGGTTGCCCTTCCCGGCCCGCCATTCGTCAAGGCCACGATCTGATCGAACACCATGAGGGAATTTTTCATCGCCAGTACCATATTGATCGTAAAAAACGGAGCAATCAGCGGAAAGGTAATGCTCCAGAATTCACGCCATTTACCCGCACCGTCCAGATTGGACGCCTCATACAGACTTGTCGGAATGGTTTGCAGCCCGGCCAGATACAGAATTGTATTAAAGGCAATCCCCTGCCATACAGCTACGATCACTACCCCCACCCAGGCCAACTGCTCGCTGCCCAAGATGTTCGTCGAGAGTGAAGTAATGCCCAGATTCTGCCCCCAAATCGTAAACACGTTCGAGAACAAATAATTGAATATGTACCCAACGATCAGCACACTCAAAATATTAGGCAGAAAATAAATGCCCCGAAAAAAATTACGAAACTGGATTTTTGCATTCAGCCCCATGGCAATCAGCAAGCTGAGGATGTTAATCGCAATCGTAACTACAATAGCGAACTTGAAAGTAAACCAGTAGGCGTTACCCACATTTTCGTCCTGAAACAAATTCAGATAGTTTTTAAACCCTACAAAGTGATACTGATGACCAAATCCGTTCCAGTTGGTGAGTGAATAATACACTCCTTGCAAGGCAGGCAATGTTAAAAATATAAAAAACAATAGCACCGCCGGCACGGTCATCCAGTAAAAAGCCGTTAGTCGCTTATTCATGTCTTATCCTCCTCCCTATCGGCGGTTAGCTACCTTATCCCATTCCCTATCCAGCTTCGCCAAATAAGCGTCGATGTCCCCATTTTGCAGAAAAGCCTGCACAATGGAATTCAACTGTACAGCCTTGGGAATATAGTGATCCGCAAAATCAATGACTCTCCCCGATTTAAAATACGGTAGCAGCTCTGCCACACTCGGATCATCCTGCGTGACTCCCTTCACCGCCGAAAACAGCGTCTGCTCCGTGATGTACTGCTTGCTGTTCTCCGGCTTCAACAGGAAGGCAATAAACTCCTCGGCCTCTTTTTTATGCGAGCTGCTCTCCGAAACGGCCAGCAGGGTATCTATACCGGACACCAGCTTAACTGCCTGCTCGTCGTTTCCTGTCGGTAGCGGGAAAAATCCCAGCTCTACCTTGGGGTTTGCCTTACGAATTTCAGATATCGCCCATGAGCCCTGGATGTACATCAATCCCTGCCCGTTAGCAAAGGCCCGATTGCCGTCCGCATAGTTTTTGCCAAAGTTGTCGCCATGTCCATACTTCAACAGCTCCAGCTGCTTTTGTGCAACCTCGCGGTACTTGTCCTGAAAGGTGACCTGGTTTTCACGCCGTTGCAGGAAAAAATCAATGCCCACCAGATTCGGACCCAGTGCATTAAAGGGGAGGTTCGTTTGCCAATCATCTTTATATGTAAAATAAAACGGTATTTTGCCAGCAGCCTTGATCTTTTTCGCCGTTGCAATCAGTTCATCCCACGTTTTAGGCACCTGTAATCCCATTTCCTTAAACTGCGTTTTGTTGTACATCACACCATTTGCATTCGCAGCATAAGGAATTCCATACACGGGATCGCCCCCGGTTACATCCTTAAGCATTTTGAGGTAAATCGGGTCTACGGTAGTCGGTAGCCTGGTGTTGGCCAAATCCGTAAAAATACCGCTCTGTGCCAAAATGGAGTAGGTGTCGGTGGCGCCAATCCCCACAATGTCAGGTACATCGTTTTTGACAACCCGGGTCAATAGCACCGTCTCTGCCTCGGGCGGGTTCACCTGTGTCACTTCAATACCGGGATGCTCATGGTTGAATTGAGCGATCAGCTTATCGAAGGAGCCCTTGGCCTCCGGCTTGTTTTGAAAAAACTCAATGTTCACCTTGCTTGAAGTGTCCTCCTTATTGCACGCGCTTACAAAAACGGCAAGCAGCAGGATTGATGCCAACACGGACAGTCTTTGAACCCATTTCCACATGCTCATACCTCCTTTTCCCCTATGTCAATCTATGCGGGACTAGACAATTAATACCCGTCCCTTATGGAAAAGAAACGACACCGTATTTCAACATTACAATAGGTGTCATATGTAGCCATATCCAACATAGGATTAACTGGACTATAAAGGAGGGGGCGGTTGGTTCGTGGGAAATTGGCGGTGATGCGCGGGGTAAACAACCCTCATATCTGGTTTGATGCGTAAGCCTATCAGGCACTGGATGCGATCGCTGCGACGAAGTCCAACACCGTTCGCATTGTGTGGCAAACCAATGGATCGGCGCAAAGACTGGGAGAAATCATTGAACGCGCAAAACAGCTCAAGCTCATTTCCGTGGTTGAACTACACGACGTTACCGGCAGCAACGATGCCAATCGTCTGAACGACATGGCTCGTTATTTCGCCGAGCCAGCCGTTAAAAAAATACTTGCCGATAACCAGAAGTATGTCCTCGTGAATATAGCCAATGAATGGGGCGACCACAACCTCTCGGATGCCGCATGGCGGGACGCCTACAAAACCGCAATTACCACCCTGCGCAACGCAGGCCTGCCGAACGATTGTGATCTATGCCAACTATAACGATTCCAGCAAAATCGGCTCTGAGCTGCAAGCCATCAAAGACAAGGGGCTGGCGGTAATCGTGGGTGAATTTGGCTACAACTACAATAATGGCAACAACAGTCTTGGCACCACCGTGAATCCTTATGAGGTCATGATGCAGTCTCAAGAAAAAGGTATCAGCTATCTGGCCTGGTCCTGGACCGGCAACAATAGTGAGAACGCTTGGCTAGCTCTCGTGAATAGCAGCGATTGGAAAACGCCGACGGCATGGGGGAACACCGTGCTTAACGATGCCAACAGCAGCAAGAACACCTCGAAGACGGCTTCCGTCTACTGAGGTAGAGTCCCGGGAGGAAATTCGTTATAAAAAAGATCCAGTCGCCCCTCAAATGGTCGACTGGATCTTTTTTTAATTTTATGATGTTCAGGTTAGGTTAGACAATAACATGATATATCTTAGCGAATTAGAAAAGCAGCATCCCAATCCGGATTTTCATCCCCTATCAATGAAGCCAACACCAATGCAACTCCAGCACTTCCATTCAGAAAGCCAGCCTCATCTACTTCTGCTAACCTCCCATCCAAGAGGCTATGATCATAAAAGCCAAACATCGAATTAGCATCGAACATATCCAGTACTTCTTCTAGCAGTCTGTCCCGCATCATACCTAACTGCTCATGGCCCGTATCTGAATACATACGTTGGACCAGATGCAGCAAGCCCCCAATACCATGACACAATGTCGCAGAAGATAATCCTCCTTTGCGATAGAGCCGTTTTTCTATATCCAAGTATGCACGTAGTCCCGTTTCGATCCAATCTTTATTTTGAACAGCTTGTCCCGCCAGCCAGATCGAACGTGCAATGCCCGGTACACCATAACACCAGGAATCACGATAATACTGCGTGCTTTCAGGCAGCAGACGGTTATCCATCCATTCCTCAAGGGAAACACGCCCAGGCCAAATCATGCCCTCGGTATCCTGAACACGCCAATGATGTATAAATTGTGCCAGTCTGTGAATATCGTCCACTAAAGGGGGAAAGTCGGCTCCATGAAGGGCAGACAGGCTCAGAAAAGCTAATGGACCCGCGATACCATGCGAAAGCCCTAAATTAAAATTTCCCTGCGGATATTGTTTCTTTTCATTCTCCTGAAATTGATTCTCCGAGGTAATATACCATCCAGGTACAAGATGTCCATTCCAAGTACGGTCGCTGCACATCACTTGAAGCAACTCAATCGTCTGGTTCCACACGGTATGCATAGTCGGGCGGTCAGAAAATAACATGGCGATGCGTCCGATCCCTGTAAAGCCTGATATGGCGTCATACTGGCTCATTTGTAATTGTCCTCTTCCCCATTCCTCCCGACATAGGGCCAAGCTAGGTAAAGCAGCCTCTTCGAACCAGGAGGCAAGGGAATCAAGCATTCCTTGATAACGTGTGCCCTTCCTGGATAAAGAGTAAATAGCCAGCAAAATACCTGATAATCCACTATACAGGGATAAGTCATGGACACCCTTTTGCTCCACGATCATACGAATTCGCTCTAAATATTGGTGTCCTACAATATCCCAACCATCCTCAGGGTATAGTCGATCCAACTGACTCATTAACAAACAGATGCCCGTGAACCCACTTCCCAAACTTTCATCTGACCAACGGTCCATCTTCATCCCATCAGCCTCTATCGGGGGCGTTTTTTTCATATACATACGCACTTGATCGGGGTCTTTGTAACGATTGGCAATCTCTTGTAAGATTACAGTTACTTTATCCTTCATATCCAAATTAATGGGTATCCATTTATCACAAATATATGAAGTCGTCGTCATCCTAGCACCCTCCCTCCGCTTTCAATTAAGGAAGCTTCTTCACCGAATGAGCTGGCCTGAATGTTGTACATCTCTGCGTATAGCCCATTGAGTAACATCAGCTCCTTATGTGTTCCCTGCTCCACAATTAAACCATTGTCCATTACCACAATTTTATGTGCCAGACGTGCTGATGAAATCCGATGAGTAATAAAAATACCAATGCTATCCTTCATCAACTCCAAAAATAATACCAACAAATCCTGTTCTGCCACAGGATCCAAGAAGGAACTTGGCTCATCCAAAATATACACATCCGCTTTACGCAGGAAAGCCCGTGCGATTGCTATTCGCTGCCATTGGCCTCCTGAGAGTTGGTAGCCATCCTCAAACCATTTACCAAGCTGTGTGTCCAAACCTTGTGGAAGTTTGGCTATAATCTGGTCTATAGCTGCGCACTGGGCTGCATGGATGAGCTCCTCATCCTGCTCCATACGCCCTAATGATCCAAACCCAATGTTATGACGTGCTGACATTTCATAATGCATGAAATCTTGAAACACGACTCCAATTTTGTCTTGAACCTGCTGCAGATCATAATCCTGAACGGGACGGTCGTTAATTTTAATGACGCCACTATATTCAGAATAAAGCTGCATCAGGATTTTCATAAGCGTCGATTTTCCTGATCCATTTTTCCCTACAATGGCTATCGTTTGTCCTTTAGTCATTGTTAAATGCATGTCCTGAATAGAAGCCTTCGATTGACCCGGGTATGTAAAGGAAACCCCTTCAATTGAAATTTGTTCAATACAAAATCCGGTGCTGCTCTTTGGGTGATCCAGAAGTGCCTGTTCCTTTTGACGCCGAATGGGGTCCGATGTAGGCAACTGTAAAAATACAAATAACTGCTCCATATACAAATTATTTTGTGAAAATTGAACAATACCTTGGATCAGTGCCTGCATTTGACTTTGGGTCAGCATAATCGCTTGAATATAGCCATATAAGTTCCCTATTAATATTTTTTTCACAAAGGTTTCCTGGATTGCCATCCACACTATCCATAACAGAACAGAAAGTTCAAGCAAACTGTACAGGAAAGTAATTCTAACTCTTTTACCCAATATACGCCTGTCTTCTACAAAAAATCTTTGCAGTAAATTCTCATATCTTTTTAGTAAATAAGGACCCAAATTAAAAATCTTCACTTCTTTGACCGCACGATCATTTGTAAGCAAATAGGTCATATACCATGACTGTCGATATAACGGGGTACGATTCATATAGATTTCAAACTGTTCTTTGTTTAACTTAAAAATTGAGTAAACCGACACCAGTGAAATCACAAATAGAATAACCACAACCCACCATTTCCATAAGAAAAGTAAAAATGCCGAAGACAGCATGGTAACTAGACTAGATAAAATACCAGCCATTTGTGTATATAATTGGTAAGGTCGATAGGAAGCTTCTTGGGAAGCCCGCTTTAGCTGGTCGTTGATTTGAGAATTTTCATAATCCGCCAGTCCCAAGTAGCCTGATTTTTCTCCAATCATGATATTTAATGACTTGGACAGCACAGATTCAAGGACGCCCTCTACATAACTCTGACTCATCGTAACTAGACTTTTTAAAACGTGAATAAATATAAAGAGACCAAATTGTAGCATAATTATAGAGATATCATTAGGACTAGAAGAAACAATACTATTAAGTAAATTTTGCATGATAACCAAAGTAAGTACGGGCATCACACCTTGAATGATATGCAAAAAAATGCTAGAAAGCATATAGACCTTATTCATGCTAAATACTAAGGCAAAAAGCTTAAGCCCTTGACGTACAGACTTCCATATGGAAGAAGTCCTCCGATCTGTACTTTTTTGTACGCTACTCATTAGCGATTCCCCCGATATTGAACCAGGCTGTTCATAGCATGTCTGGCCATGATCATTATTTTGCGCTCCCGATCCCTGTCAATTCCAATTAATCGGTTCAAATGCATATGGATCACACTGTATATAATATCCTCTCTTGTATTGGTAGCTCCCCCCTCCCGTTCCTGCTCATGGAGTATATAATTATATTGCTCTACTGCTTCTTTTCTTGCATAAAAAATATTTTCTATGGATTCGCGACTGGATGCAGTCGAAGCTG
This sequence comes from Paenibacillus sp. BJ-4, assembly GCF_020404765.1. Lineage (GTDB taxonomy): Bacteria > Bacillota > Bacilli > Paenibacillales > Paenibacillaceae > Paenibacillus. The sequence continues at coordinate 340,428 of NZ_JAIVEM010000140.1, read as the reverse complement.
TCATTTCCTGATCTGATGCCATCCATTGTAAAAAGAACTTCCGTTCCTTGCGAAAGTCTTTCAAATAGTCTTTGAGATCAAATTGACGATTTAAGAATTGAAACGCATCTTCCTTATAGTAACCAAACTGGTAGAGAAGATTGATCACGCTTAAAATAGCTATAACGTCCTTCTGTAAAGAAGTCTGGTTGAATCTAATGAGACGTACCAATTTGGCTGTCACTTCACTGTCACAAGAAAACATTCGTTCTGCCCACATCATGAGCTTCTTTCCACCATAACGCTCTACTTCTGGCTCATAGGTATCGATCACAACTCTGGATATCATGCCTTCATTTAAAAGCATCTCTGTCCATTGATGAAACACGGGAAGAAACAAGTTTCCCTCCTGAAACTCCGGTAGCTTAAACCGGACACGAATATGTTTATCTGGATCAGCGTATCGGATAAAGTACCCCTGAAGGATGTTACCGTCCTCTTGATGCTTCCGCACAAATTCATCCCAATAACCACCAATAAACTCATCTTGGCGACTGTTCATACCATATAATTTGGCATAGAACCAAGGACCACCAGGAAGATAAGTACAGGTTGCCTCTGAGGAAAGACGACTTGTATCCTCATGCCTTCTATCCAGTGTGGCAGCAACTTCCTCCTCAAAATGGTTCGTTGCTACAGCCTGTTTACGTATAAATGGAAATACAAATTCAGCCGCCAAGCGTCCACTGTGACGAGAGACTGGCGTTTCTCCGACTTCACCTATGTGTTCGATTAAAGTAACTTTTCCTTTGGATTGAAGATCTCTACAAACCTGTTCAACATGCAAGGGATGATTCATATCCAACAGGATTCGATTATCTAATTCAATCATATATACATAACGTGGTAGATTCCATTCTTTTTGGAACTGAAACACTAAATTTTCCAAATCAATCATATCCTTGGATAGGCTAGTTGCCGCATCCCATGTCATTCTCCATGTAGCCGGATTGAGAATGACATGCTTATATCTTAGACGTGGGGTAAAAGGAGCATGGGTGGCGAATCCCCACTCCATAGATGACCAATGGCGATAACCATCCTCACTGACCTCCAAAAGAAAACGATGTATGTTAGGAGTCAATTCAGCATTGAGCATATGTCCAGCCCTAGCAATGACCTCACGATTGCGACTTATCGACTTCAAATAAAAATGATCATTACGTACCCCAACAGCAAGGTCCGAAACATGTATCTGTTGTTCCTTTGGCAGGGTATGATTGGTTCCTATTGCGATTTCATAGGGGCGAGTATGCTTCGTTAATACTACATTTGCCGATCTTCCCGAACTGGGTAAATACGATATTTCGGCTAACAGCTTTTCAGGCTGTAACCGTTGCTCTTCCGATTGAATGCTGGAGAACATATCAGTAAAAGGCTCGTCAAACAAATCCAGAAATCTCCCGAACGTCTTTCCCGCCCCGTCTGATCCCTGATTAGGTGCCAGAAGTAAAATATACTCGCCGCGATCTACAGCCTGCTGATCAGGGGCGACCAACTGAAAAAACAATTCCATAGAAGGTGCTGCCAACCATTTGCCTGATTTCTGCCCTTTTAACATTTCGTCTATCATGGCATCTGTAAGTACCACTTCATGTTTTCCTTCATGAATGCAAGATACGAACCATTGAAATAAAAGCTTCTCCTGATGTGATCTCGACTGGGACGGTGACATGTTTTGAAGCCGTGTTCGGTTACTCAATGGGTGTTTGTAGCCTGCCGGAGCACCCATCCCTGTATCCTCATCAAGAAGCTCCAGCAAAGGAACCTCCCGATATGGACCATACTTTTCCAAAAATTCCATACAAAATTCATCCAAAGGTCTATTCTCTCGCGACGAAAGCTTAGTTAGTAATTCGGCAACACATTCAACATCCTTACGGATACATTGGGGAAGAACAACTCCTCGATCCTCCAGGGAAAGGTCGATTTGCAAGCTTGATTTTGCACTGAACATTTTGCCCATCTTTCGTCTTAAATGCTCCAACGAATCTTCCCCTTGGCCTATAGGGAGACGATTATATTTATTAATAGTATCCGCGATGTTATTAAAATTCTCTTTTAACTCATCAATACCCGTTACTAATTTCAAGACGGATCGTATATGATCCAGAGGTTCGGTAGTAGTGGTAGGAGGAATAAGCTCAGATATCAAAAACTCTTGCTCAAATAGCTGCCATACATAACGGTCAATTGTCTCGATATCAGCTCTTTCAAATGTCTTATGTAGATGGTTGACCAGTTCCTGATAAGGTATGAGGGTCGAACTTGCTTCCATCACACAATCAAATACCTGAGTCGCACGAACGGACACACTCTGATCTTCTCCACCGACTATACTGCCGCATCTTGTCGTGTAGGGGATTTTAGCCCGGTTCCCCTGACGATAAATTAATGTATTACGCTGAACCCGCAGCTGGCGGACAACCTCCTTACTGCTTGTGACCATTTCAACGGCTTTCATTAGCCATTCCATGTCCGGTCTTGCACGCTTTCGATACATATCTGGCTCTTGTAAAATGAGCTGAGACTGCTCTCCGAATTGTCCGTAAGTGACTCCAGATAACAATCCGAACGGCGTAGGTCGTGTAGCCATTCTAGTGATATAACGCATAAAGGATTTGATAACTTGTTCCTGTTTGCGCGGATTGTCCTGATCGCTGATATGTACTAAAGATTCAAGCAGAGTAGGGCTGGAGGCAGCTAACGCTTCACGAATAAATGGATTACGAGATAATTCCGTAAGACGATTTATTGCAACTTGTCTGATTCCTTCAGTCTCTCCGACATTGGTTAGAAAGCATTTTCCGAACTCTTCCATAGGTAGCACAGGAGTACGAAGCATAAAAAAATCCAAGGTTTTATAAAGATGCTCTTCCATTCCCATTAAACCTCCGTTCTAAGAAAACGTTTAAATTGTTTTCTTTTGCCAACGAACAAAGCTAATAGTCGAACAAATCAATATAATCACGATTAGACACATCCAGAATCTGATGGAACCATCCACTCTTAAAGCAAGCATAATTTGCTGGAAAGGATCTATTAACATCACAAGTGGCTTGTAAAATGGGTAGATAAACATAGATATAAATAAAATAGAAATAAACGAGAATAAAGGTCTGGATATGAACAAACACACTGCACTACTTAGCATGAGCTTTGCCAGGCAAACCAACGTTAATACCAAATAAAACACAAGTGTATATGACATAGCATCTAATGAGGTGGAAGCCTCTGCTGAGCCGTATTTAAAAAAGGTTAAGCTACGGGGAAAAATAGTCCAACCAGCCAGTATGCCTATGAGCAAGGCTGTACCCGTAAAAACGATCGTCGTGACCGATAATGCGAACAGTTTTCCAAGCCAAAATTGAAAGCGACGGTATGGACGCAGTACATATAAACGATACGCCCCGGAGTGAATATCCCCGCTTAACTGATCCACATACAAAATAGGCAACAATGCCAGGATCAGAAATAGGGAAATTTCACTCATCATAAGCCACGGCAAGTTCAGATTATTAACAGTGGCAATCCCTTCGCCAAAGCGGAATTTCATTGTTCCATTAATTTTAAGACTGACAATATTCGCAATAACCATCAATAGAAAAATTGTATATAATAAAAGAGTAGATCTTCGATTCCATATTCGTTCCATTTCACTTCGCCAAATTCCTAGCATAAGAAAAATCCTCCTAATACAAATAATCATCCTTGGTAAAACGACGATATGCTCCCCATGTAAAAAGGATTAGATATAAAATAACAACGGTGGCAATCGCCCCATTTGCAGACAGGTTTCCGGATAAGGATGTCTTCAATCCTCTATACTGCATATAAGGAATAAATAAAAAGACTATAAGATCATGTATGTAGGGAATATGAGAAAATAGAGATGCTAATTTAAGGTATAAGCCATCGAACAGCAAGGAGAACAGATTATAGGTCGTACAAATACCAATTGCATGGGTTACACTCTTGCTACACATGGCAATATAGGAATACAGACAGCCAATAGCCATAAGTGAGACAAAAGCCTTTGCATAATATTGAAATACATACATTATAAGCTCTCCATATTGCCTTGTTTCGCCTTCAGAATAGGGAAATCGCCATACTCCGACACCCCAAAGAGACAGACCCAATATAAGTAAGAGTAATAGAACAGAGACCTGTAAAACCAATAGCTTGCTCCAGAAAATCTGTCCCCGAGTAAAACGCCGCATGAAGATTAGACGCAACTGTCCACCCCGAAATTGCTCCGTATATAGAGTTGCTACTAATGCAGCTACAGCAATATTGCATATTAAAAACAAATTTTCTTGCAGGCCTATAATGACAAAAACTTTGGACAACACTTCTACCGAAGTCTTGAGATACAAAAAATAGCTGGCTGTGGAATAAGCGAGTACAGGGGTACATAAAATCAGAAGCCAGAACCATTTTCTGCTATACAATCTCTCGAACTCACTGTAAATGAGTGTCTTCATAATCCCATTAGCTCCATAAAAGCATCCTCCAGCCGTTGACCTTCCTCAACCAATTGATCTGCGGGTCCCTTCCAAACTAGCGTTCCTTCTTTAATCACAATTAATTCGTCACACATTTGCTGCAACTCATCCAGCAGATGGCTGGAGATAAAAAATGCATAATTTTCTGAATTTCGCAAACGAAGGATAATATCTCTCAACTCCCTCATTCCCATAGGATCGAGACCATTGGAAGGCTCATCGAGCAGCAGTAGCTCCGGGTTACCCAGCATAGATTGGGCAATGCCCAAGCGTTGCTTCATGCCCAAAGAATAAGTTTTCACCCTGTCGTCTCCACGCAAATCCAGGCCTACTCTTTCTAACAATTCCTCTATATGCTTTTCCCGATCGGAAGATTTAATATTCGGATGCAACCGAGACAAATTACGCAGCACCTGTTTACCCGTCATATAATCAAAAAAGACCGGGGACTCAATGATAGCGCCTACTTTGGAGAGCGCCTTTTCCCGATCCGCCTGTACGTCATATGAAGCTATCCTTACAGAGCCACTGGTTGAATGCATTAATCCCGTCATGATCCGCATCATTGTTGTTTTCCCGGCTCCATTCGGTCCAATGAAACCATATATTTTCCCCTTTTCAAGCTCGAAGGAAATGTCACTTAATAAAGTCCGTTTCCCCATTTTTTTGGATACTTTTTCAACTTCCAATAAGACATCCGACATTACACATTCCCTCCATTACTAAATCCAGATATAAGGATGCCTCTGATATTCACAACCAGGAAACCAAAGGTTTTCTCAAAGAAGAAGAAGGGACTTCAAGGTCCCTCCTCCTTTTGCTTAATTAAATAGTTATCCATTATAAAGGTTTTTCAAGTTGCAAAACATCTAAAATCCATTAACAAAGTGATCCAATATTCGTGAAGCAAGGTGAACACGTCTCAACACAAGTTTTGGATGTTTTGCCGTTACCACAGCCGCCAGAGCAGTTCAAAATACTTATTACTTTAGGCTCCACAGAACCCTGAGATTTGTTTACTTGAACGTCCAGATCAAATAAATTTTCAGCCATTGCATTCCCCCCCCCTTTCATTCAGATATACCATCAGCCTTCAGCGAGATTCATATTCACCCCGCCGAAGCTTTCCTTCTCGCAATAGAAGAGAAGGATTTATATGAACAACACCCCGACCAGATCGTCACCTACTCGAAATATTGCCATATATCACGTAGACAACCTGTATGTATGATCTTTGTTGACAACAAATACTTCATTTAACAATGGTTTATATCTTTCTTACAAACAAAAGAATATCACATTTTGCAAAATGTAAATCTATTACTTTATATGTAAAACAAAATAATAATTATTCATTTTAATGTATTAGTTTTAATATATGGTTATTATATTTCCACTCCCACTCTCTTTTACCATACAAAAATAGCCCTTCAGTAATTTCTACCTCAGGGCTATCCTTATAAAATATACCGTTGTCTATCCAGCAACCAGTCTGTCACCTACTCCAGCTCAACCCACTCGCCGAGCAGTGCGTCCAGCTCCGCTTGCAGTCGCTCACGCGCGTCCCACAGCTCCGTCATGCGGATCGTGTCGCTGCTTGTGCCGAGCAGCTCCAGCTCGGCATCCGTCGCCGCCAATTCTGCTTCCTTGGCGGCAATAGCCCGTTCCAGCCGCTCGCTGGATGCGGCTGGCGTGTGAGACGGCTTCGCGGCCTTCGCTCCGCGTGCCCCCGGGTCCACTCCAGCGTCGGACGCCCCCCAGCGCCCCGCCTTCCCGGAGCCTGCACCGCTCACATCGGCTCCGGTAGTCGCTCCTGTACGCCCAGACGTCCCCGCGCGATTGCTGGCTGCACTGGAATGTGCAGCCCCGCCCGAGCCTGCACCGCCACCGGATGCGGCTCTGCTTGCGGATGCCGGGCGCGTCCCGGCATCTCCCTCGCTCTGCAGGCGGGCGTTTTCTAGCTCCCACTTCTTCGCCCGATATTCATCGAAGCTGCCCAGATAAAAGGACAGCTTGCCATCCTCCAGCTCCCACACGCGCCCAGCCAGCTTGTTCACAAAGTAGCGGTCATGTGAAATCGCCAACACCGTTCCCGTGTAGGTGTTCAGCGCTTCTTCCAACGCCTTACGTGAGTCAATGTCCAGATGGTTGGTTGGCTCATCCAACATCAACAAATTCGGCTTTTTCATAACCAGCAGCGCCAGCCGCAAGCGGGACCACTCACCACCGGACAGCATGCTTACAGGCTTAAACACATCGGCACCGTAAAATAAATACTTCGCCAGCAGTCCGCGCGCTTCGCCTTCCTCCACGCCGGCTTCTTCCTTGAAGTAAGCAAGCACGGTCGCACGGCTATCCCGTTCTCTCTCTTGCTGCGCCAGATAGCCATACTCTACACGTGTACCCCATTGTACCGTACCTGCATCCGCACTTTCCTGACCAAGCAACAGCTTGAGCAGTGTCGTTTTGCCTGAGCCGTTATCGCCCAGCAGCGCCACCCTTTCACCAAACTCCAGACTGCCTGTGGCCCCTTTCAATATCTGCCGCTCTCCATAGGATTTTACGATTTCCTCAAATTCCAGCACTCTGCGACCTGAGCGATCCTCCAGCTTTAGGTGAAACTCAGCCCCCTGAGGGTCCAGTACAGGCCGCTTCACCAGTTCCATGCGCTCCAGGGCTTTACGGATCGAGTTCGCTTTTTTAAAGAACTTTTCGTTGTCGCCATTGCGGCCCCACTCTTCAAAACGCCGAATGGCCTCCTTCATCTTTTTAATCCGCTTTTGCTGTTCCTTATAATCCTCAAATTGCAGCAGCAGACGTTCTTCCTTTTCCTTGACGTAGCCGCTGTAATTCGTATAGTACGTAAACGCCTCTCCATCCTCCAGCTCGATCATCTTGCCTGCAACTCGATCCAGAAAATAACGGTCATGGGACACAACCACACACGCACCTGTATAGCCCTGCAAAAATTGCTCCAGCCATTCCAGCCCCTTCAAATCCAGATGGTTGGTCGGCTCATCCAGCAGCAGCAAATCCGGCCGTCCGATGAGCTGTGATGCCAGCGCGATTTTGGTTTTCTCTCCACCAGACAGCGAGCCGAAGCTGCGGGTATACATCACTTTGGCAATACGCAGTCCATCCGCCACCTGGTCAATATTGGCATCCATTTCATAGCCGCCATTGCGCTCAAACCGTTCCTGCAAAGCAGCATACGATTGCAGCAGCTTCTCCAAGCGATTCGTATCTGCCGCCACAACCGGATCTGACATTTCCTGCTCCAGTCTGAACATCTGGCTGCGGCAATCCTTCAGCTCTCGATAGGCGTAAGCCAGCGTTTCATACACCGTGAAGCTCTCAAACTCCACCGGAATTTGCGGCAGGCAGCCGATTTTCGCATCCTTGGCGATGACAAGCTGTCCGTCATCCGGGCGGGACAGACGCGCGATTAGGCGTAATAGGGTGGTTTTACCGCTTCCGTTGCGGCCGATGAGCCCCACCTTTTCTCCCGTATGGATATCAAACGATGCACCATCCAAAATTAGATTCGCAGCGTGGTATTTCTTCAATTGTTGACCGTTTACAATATACATGTTCAGGCTCTCCTTTATTTAGGAAGACCCTTACCTGGGTAACACAAAAAGAGCCGCAGGAGCAACCCCGCGACTCTTCGGAAGATACAGCAATCCGTTCGAGTTAAGGTAGGCGTCTTCTCGCGATGTTTACAACCGTATGATTAAAATTGGACAGACTTCTCCCGTTGTATGGAAAAGCATGAACAATGCCAGCCATAGCAATCGGCAGCTGGCTAATACGGTTGTTCAGCATCTCGTGATTCACCTACCTCACCCCCTTCTTCATAATTGTGTGTAGTATAACATGATTTCCCGTATTATGAAAGAGGGGGATGGCCTATCCAACTATAAAATGGATTGGTGTCCGTGCCCTCTGGGGGTCTGCGATGCTGTGGCTCTGGTAATCGAAAATACGCCGCATACAAAAGCAACAATTACAAAGGTCCCGCCGACCCAGGCATTCGTGGCAACAGATTCGCTATTCTCAATCACCACACCACCCAAGGCGGAGCCGAGAGCGATCCCGACCTGAAGTGCGGAGAAGTTAAAGCTTTGCTGAATGCTACCCGATTCAGGCGCATTTTCAATAAGATAGCTTTGCATCGGCGGCGACAAGGCCCAGCTCAGTATCCCCCAGATGATCAGGAGCGGCGCAAACATATAAATCGAGTGAATCGAAAACGGTAGCAAGAACATCACGGCGATAAACACCCCAACGACGATTAGAATACTTTTCGCTGTGCCGAACCGGTCAGCCAAAGAGCCGCCAATAAAACCGCCACTCACTGCCGCCAGCCCAAATACGAAATAGGCCACACTAATCCACGAGGCGTTTAAGCCCATCAGATTCTCCAAAAACGGAGTGAAATACGCATACAACGTGTAATGCCCTGCCAGTGTCAGCGTAGTAACCAGATGGGCACTGATCACTTTAACATTTTTCAAGGATTTCAATTGCTCGCGCATAGGCACAACATGTTCCGTCGGAATCCGCTCCATAAACAAGTTTATAACGATCATAGCAACGACCGTCAACAAGGCAATGATCAGGAAAAGCACCCGCCAGCCAAATGCATTGCCAATCAGCACCCCGGCTGGAATGCCAAGCACGATGGACGAGCTAACCCCCATGGAGATGACACCGAGGACTCGGGCCTGATAAGCCTTGGACACTACTTTGACCGCAATGGTCAGCGACAATGTCACGATCAGTGACCCGCTTGCAGCGGTAATGATACGGGATACAAACAAGACTGCATAATTCGGACTCCAGAAGGCCAGCAGGCTTCCCAGAATAAAGATGAACATCGACCACAGGTACAGTCGTTTTCGTTCAATTTTGGCTGTCAGCGCCAACAAAGTTGGCCCAGCAATAGCGTACACGAGCGCATAGATCATGATAAGCTGTCCTGCCGTGCTTACGGAGACATTCAAATCCTGTGCAATTTGGGGCAGCACGCCACCGATAATCAGCTCCACCAAACCCACCGTAAAGGTCGCAATTGTTAAAATAACTACTTTGAAGTTCATTACATTAGCTCCTTTGAATGTAAATCCCTCGTATGACGCAAAAAAATCCTGACCACAAGAAATGTACAAGACGTACACTTTTTGTAATCAGGATTTATCGGTTCCTGGTAGAGACCCTCAAACCATATTATTGAGGTTATACAAAGGGGGCATTCATTTATTACGCTTCACGAAGGTTATAGCTACTACTATAAAGGAGCCTCTGGCTAAGTTCAACCCCTACAGCCGCAAAAATTCGCTCATCGCACGATCCGACAGATAGGGTAAATACTCATGACCGTATTCGTGATAGAGGAGTATTTCCTTGTCTGATACGATTTTATTGTACACCGCAAACTGCGTGGAGGGTGGACAAATGATATCCGATAGCCCCGTCACAAACAACACACGACTACGAATACGGTCTGCCAAATGTTGAATGTCGATGTAGCCTAATCGGTGAAACAACTCCTCCTCGCGCACATGATTTGGATCAAACCAGCGGAAATAATAAACCAGCTCCTCATACGCAGAGGTAGTGGCATCGAGCGCCCAGGCTCTTTTATAGTCGGACAGGAACGGATACACCGGGACCGCCACACGGACACGCGGCTCCAATGCAGCGCAGGCAATCGTCAATGCCCCTCCTTGGGAACAGCCAAATGCGCCGATGCGTTCAGGGTCGACCTGCTCCATAGACATTAGAATGCGCACTGTCTGCACTGTATCCAAAAATACATTGCGGTAATACAACCGATCCGGGTCCGGGTCGTCAATACCCCGGATGATATGGCCGCGAACCGTCGTTCCCTGAACCTGCAAATTGTCCTCAGACAGCCCGCCTTGCCCCCGGCAATCCATGGCCAGCACAGTGAATCCGTGTGCGGCATAGCTCACCTTGTCGAACCAGTCGCCGCTGTCACAGGAGTATCCGTGGAACATAGCCAGAGCCGGCCCTTTTCCCGTAGCCTGTTTGGGACGGACAAGCTTGCCATGGACCTTCGCTCCGCCCACCCCCGTAAAATACAGATGGTAGCACTCCACCAGCGGAGAGGCAAAATCGGCCCGCTCCAGTGTATAATCAAGTGGCTGTTGTTCCAGTTCCTGTAACGCCCGTTCCCAGTATGCATCAAAATCCTGCGGCTTCGGACTGCTCCCCATATACGACTGCAACTGCTGTAAAGACATATCCTCCGGCATTCAAGTTCCTCCTACATCCGGCCTGACTCATGGTCGTCTCCGACCACTTCATCCGTTGCGATCACATACTTCATCATGTCGGATACGGTCGTGTATGCAACACCTACATACGTATCGGCGGCACCATAATAAATTGCAATCCGTCCGGTATCCGCATCATGCAGCGTAGCACACGGGAACACCACATTCGGCACAAAGCCGCGTTCTTCGTACCACTCCTCCGGGGTCAGCACGAAATTGGAGGAACGATATTTAACCTTAGAAGGGTCATCCAGGTCAAGAACGGCCACCCCCATGCTGTACACTAGCCCATTACACGTGCCTGTCACCCCGTGGTAGAACATAAGCCAGCCTTCGGTCGTCTCAATCGGAGCCGGTCCGCCGCCAATCTTCACTGATTGCCACCAGCCCTGTCCGCCCTTGCTCATCACATGACGGTGCTTGCCCCAATACACCAAGTCAGGACTTTCACTGAGAAAAATATCGCCAAACGGCGTATGACCACTGTCGCTCGGACGGGATAGCAACACAAAGTTTCCGTTTAGCTTGCGGGGTAACAGCACTCCGTTGCGATTAAACGGCAGAAACGGATTTTCCAATCGTACAAAGCTTTTAAAATCCTTCGTTTGCGCTATCCCCAACGCCGCACCGTAAAAATCTGTACACCAGATGATATAGTACGTATCCTCCACTCGAACCAGACGCGGATCATAAGCATAATTAGGCTGATAATCTTTTCCTTCCTCATCGACCAAATGCAAACGTTCCGTTTCAATATTCCAAGCCAACCCGTCGTCACTCCAGCCCAGGTGCAAATGCGGGCGTCCATTAATCGTTTCGGCCCGAAACACTCCCACAAACCGTCCTTCATACGGAGCTACTGCACTGTTGAAAATACGGGCAATGCCTGGCGCCGGATTCCGTCCAATGACCGGATTCTCACTATGTCTCCATACCGGAGCCTCGCTGCCTTCCGGCTTATCTTGCCACGGCATTTCCGACAGGCTGTCTCCTACAATTCGTACGTTACCTACATCCAAATCCACATTCAATTTACTCATACGTATATGCTCCTCTCACCGAGATAGTTGATTTTATCGATTTCTCTATTAAACGTTTATTCTATTTCACTGAACCCTGCGCGAATCCATTATAGATATATTTTTGTAATGATAAAAACGCAATCAACGTCGGAATAATGGCAATGATAATGCCCGCGCTAATGACTTCCCATTGCGAGCCATATGGCCCTTTAAATTTGAACAGTGCCGTCGATATGACCTGAAGGCTTGTTTTGGGCATATACAGGAACGGGGTGTAAAAATCATTGTAAATATTAACGCCCTTGATAATGATCACCGTCACAATGGCAGGCTTCAGCAGGGGCAAAATAATGCGCCAGTAGATGGTCAGATAGGACGCCCCGTCCAGCATGGCCGATTCATCCAGCGCCACCGTGATGGAATCCAGGAACTGCAGAAAAATATACACCGCAATAATATCCGTTCCCAAATACAGCAGGATCGCTGCCCAAGGCGTGTTAAACAGCTCCAGCTTGTTAATAATCTGGAATGTCGACACCTGTGTCGTTACCCCCGGAATGAGGGTTGCGAGCAGAAACGCCCCGAGCATGAGACTTTTGCCTTTAAATTTAAAACGGTTCAAAATATACGCAATCATGGAGCCCGTCAGCGTGGCCCCGATGATCGAAATCAATAGGATGAAAGCTGTGTTCACAAATCCGGTCAACATATTTCCATTTACAAAAGCTTTGGTATAGTTACCCCAATTCAGCCAGTTCACCGGGGGAGTCAGAGGACTGGTTGCCGCATATTCAGCCTTCGTCTTCAAAGATGCAAACAAAATCACGACAATCGGCAGTAGAGCAATGAACGCACCTAGCAGTAGCGCGGCATACTTAATGCTGCTTGCCAGCATTCTTTTCAGCTTATACATGATCAGTCCTCCTCTCCCCGAATCAGCAACCGTTGAAGCAACGTGACCACGACCACAATTAGCAGCAAAATAACCGCCATCGCTGAGGCCAGACCGACCTTACTGTATTTGAACGCCACATCAATCGTCTGGATAACGAATGTTTTACTGCCATTAGAGCCACCAGTCATAATGTAGGGAATATCGAATGCACTGACCGCACCGCTAATTGCCAAGATGAGATTCAACTGCAAAATCCGCTTGATGCTCGGTAAAATAATGTATCGGAACTGATGCCAGCGGTTGGCCCCATCCATATCAGATGCTTCATACAGATCACTGGATATGGAGGAAATCGCACCGAGAAACACAATAAAGTTAAAGCCCATGTATCTCCAGATCGACGTGCCAGCCAGCGAAATATTGATAATCTCCGGGTTGCCCAGCCACAGCTTGACATACGAACCCAGCCCCACTGCCTGAAGCAGTGTATCGAGGGTGCCGTCTGGCTTAAAAAAGAATAGAAAAATAAAACCAATGGCCACCCCGTTCATCAGGGAAGGGAAAAACAAAACGCCCTTAAAGAAATTTTTAAACCAGGTCTGAAAGCTGAGAATAGTCGCAAAATAAAGGGCCAGACCCATCTGTACAAACGTGGCTACAAAGTAATACAGGCTGACCTTAAACACCGAGAAATACTCAGGATCGGTAAAGATTTTGATATAGTTTTCAAAGCCCACATATTCTAGATGCTTACTATAGCCGTTCCAGTCCGAAAAGCTGTATTTAAACATATTGATCACCGGCAAGTACGCAAAAGTGATCAGCAGCGCCAGCGGAATAAATGAAAAGGCAACAATAATCGCTAATCTTTGTTTGGAGTAGCTGAGATTCGAAAATTTAAACATGCTGCACCTCCTTGCTATCCGTCCATCGACTACCACGTCAATCCTTTCTTATGGTCAGTTCAGATGGCTATTTTGCTTCCTTGGCTGCCACTTCAGCACGCGCCTTCACCCATGCATCGTTCAGATCCTTCATAATAGAGTCATACGATTCCGGGCGGTTACCAACCGCTGCCTCAATAATGCGTTTCTTGAAATCAGGCTGCCACAAACCAATTTCCCCCATTTTATCGATTTTATCAACAATCCCTTCTTGTCCTTTTGGTGAAGGAGTGAGCGTTTCAAAGACGACTCCCTGATCTCCGTATTGCTTCAAAATGTCCGGCAATTTCGCACCCTGTAGCGGACTAATGCTGCCCGCCTGCTCTACGGCATAATTGGACTTCTCGGTAAACCAATCCACCCAGGCACGGGCCGCTGCTTTATTTTCACTGTTTACGTTAATACCGAGGTTGTAGTCACCTGCCAGCGGAACAAGCACCTTGGCAGCATTGGTCGGAAACGGCATAAACCCGATATCATCCTTGTTAGGAGCTGTGCTTTTGATCTGGTCAATCGCCCACGAGCCAAGCACCATCGTACCGATTTTGCCTTGAGCGAGATCCGCCTTGGAGGTCTCCCAATCCGTAGTAGTTGGATCTTTTTCAATCAGACCATTTTTAGCCGCATCGTACAGGACCTTGTACAGTTCATAGTGGGGCTGGCCCTTCGTAAAATTGTCATCCGTATTCGGTTGTGTGACATTCACATATTCCTTCGTACCTGCCACTGTAGCCAAATCAGCTTCCCACTGGGTCAGTGCCCATCCGGAGGCATAGTTCGTAAACAGCGGTACCGCCTTGGTTTTGTCCTTAATCTGCTGTAGCGCTTTCAGGAATTGATCCGGGGTTTTGGGAAGCTGCGTAATCCCCGCTTCCTTGAACACTTTTTTGTTATAAATCACACCGGAATACGTCATTGCTACCGGAATACCGTAGACATTGCCCTCCACCATACGTTCTTCAATGCCGGTATACTTGCTTTTCATCTCCTCATAAGTGCCCAGTGGCTCAAAAAAATCTGGTAGCTCTGCAATCGGAATACTGGTAGGAATCAGCAAAACATCTCCGTAATCCCTAGTCCCCATCCGAATTTTAATTTGGCTCTCATAATCGGCTAATGCCTGAAAATTGACCTTCACCTTCGGATAAAGTTTGTTAAATTCCTTGGCGTAATCCTGAAACACCGTATCCACAATATCTGTCCGCTGTGTGATAACCGTGATTTCACCCTCCACATTCTTTGGATCCGAGCTGGCTGCTGGTGTATCTGATCCTTTCGGGGCACACCCTGCAAACAACCCAGCTAACAACAGCACCGATAGTAACGGCACCAAAACCTTGGACAACTTCATAAAACGACCCCTCCCGCTTTTTAAAATAAGGTTATCGTTAAACCAACAAAATCATTTTATTATGATAACGCTTACTATGTCAATTTTATTATTTTTTAAAATCTGTTTCGATGGACAAGAAAGGATTAAACAACACCGTAACTTTCGTGTTTATATCGCTTATCCTTTGAAAAATTGTTGTTGATCAGAAGAGTTGACAGCTTCCGCATACGTGATTATGATCTTTTTGTAAGGTTAACGATAACTTAATTAACTGCAAAGGAGGATTGTGCCTCTTGGACACGTTGCTATACGAGATCAGACAGGAATGGAAGGATCATATACTTCCGTTCTGGCTAGGGTTGAAGGATGAAGCGCACGGTGGATTTTATGGTGAGGTGGATGTCGACCTGCACATCCATAAGAAGGCGGATAAGGGCAGCATTGCTACTGCACGGTTACTCTGGTCATTCTCGGCAGCAGCCCGTGTAACCGGGGAACGCATCTATAAGGATGCCGCACGACACGCTTTCCTGTTCATGCAAGAGCACCTGATAGACCCGGTTTATGGAGGAATGTACTGGATGGTAGATCATACGGGCCGTCCAGTCGACACGTGCAAGCATGTCTATGCGCAGGCATTCGCCATTTATGCCTTGTCCGAATATGCGCGGGCAACGGGCGACCCGGATGCCCTGTCACTAGCCAAGGAGCTATTTCACCTGCTGGAGCAAAAAGGATATGATCGCACCCGCCAGGCATACGGTGAACAATTTGACCGGATGTGGAACACGCAGCCTAATGAGCTGCTCAGCGAAAACGGAGTTACCGCGCAAATCACCATGAATACACATATCCATGTTCTGGAAGCGTATACCCAGCTGCTTCGTGTATGGCCGGATGAAAGCGTACGGGATGCGTTGGCGAATGTACTGGACATTTTATACAGTCGTGTTTACGATGCTTCCGCCCGGCGGTTGGGGGTATTTTTCGACAGTGACTGGCGCTCTCTGCTTGACCTGACCTCGTACGGTCACGATATTGAAGCCAGTTGGCTGATTGAGGACGCTATGAACGTGCTGGGTCACCACCCCCCGGAATATATAGACATGGTGGTGGATATCGCCCATGCGGTAGCCGAACGTGCTGTTCAGCCAGATGGTTCACTGATCAACGAACGGGAAGACGCTCGGGTAGACACCTCGCGTATATGGTGGGTACAGGCAGAAGGAATCGTCGGCTTCTACAATGCGTATCAACGAACACAGGACGAACGTTTCTTACAGATTGTACGGGATTTGTGGGCCTACACCCGGGAACACATCGTAGATTCACGACCCGGAGGGGAATGGTTCTGGTCCGTTCAAGCGGATGGCAAGCCTGATCCGAGAGAGATTGCAGGGCCTTGGAAATGCCCGTATCACAACAGCCGATTTTGCATCGAAATGCTGGAAAGGATGAGAACGAAATGATTCATACCCAATACCATAAGCTGCTGGCGCAGCAAGAGGAACTGATTACACGTCCGAATGAGGTCAATACCACCTTCTACAACGGCATCTACGAACGCTACCGCTATCCTGTACTCACACGTCATCACGTCCCGCTGCACTGGCGGTTTGATTTGAACGTACACACGAACCCATTTTTCATGGAGCGTCTGGGTGTGAATGCAGCGCTAAACCCGGGCGCGATCTATCATGAGGGCAAATATATTCTGGTTTCCCGCACCGAGGGGCTGGATCGAAAATCGTTTTTTGCCCTGGCCGAGAGTGATAATGGTATTGACCAGTTCCGATTCATTGATGCCCCATTGATATGGGACGATATCGACCCGGACGAAACGAACATGTACGATATGCGGCTGGTGAAGCATGAGGACGGCTGGATCTACGGCATTTATTGTTCCGAGAAAAAGGACCCTGACGCACCACCCCATGACACCTCCAGCGCTGTCGCTCAGGCTGGACTGGTTCGTACCCGCGATCTACGCACGTGGACCCGTCTACCGAACATTTCCACCCGTTCCCCGCAACAACGCAACGTTGTCCTGCATCCCGAATTCGTGAACGGTCAATACGCCTTTTACACACGTCCACAGGACGGATTTATTTCCACTGGCTCGGGTGGCGGCATTGCCTTCGGTCTGTGCGAGGATATTACACAGCCTGTGATTGAGAGCGAAACAGTGATTGACGAGCGCTGCTACCATACCGTGTACGAGGCCAAGAACGGGCAAGGACCCGCTCCGATCAAGACCAGCCGCGGCTGGATTCATATCGCTCACGGCGTGCGTAATACCGCCGCTGGCCTGCGATATGTGCTGTACACCTTTGCCACCAGCCTGGAGGACCCTTCGCGCGTCATCGCCAAGCCAGGCGGGCATTTTATAGCCCCCTATGATGAAGAGCGTGTCGGGGATGTCTCGAACGTTATTTTTTGCAACGGAGCAGTGGTTAACGAGCACAATGAGGTCTTTATTTACTACGCCTCCAGTGACACCCGTATCCACGTGGCAACAACAACCGTTGCCCGCTTGGAGGACTACACATTCAACACACCAACTGACCCACTGCGTTCACTCGGCAGTGCCGCTGTCCGCCGTGAGCTGATTCAACGCAATGAAGCACTGTTGCAAGCACAAGCTCATGCTTCGCAGCGGACATAAGCCGCAAGCTTTATCCTGTCTGCGGAACCATGTATACTAGCCAGAGAACAACTGTTATCCGCAGGCTAATGGTTGTTCTCTGGGCAGCTATGCTGCTAATCTTTATCTTTACAGGATATCTTTACAGGGTAGCTATGCTGCTGATGTTATCTTTTTTAAATTGGAAGGCGGAACAGGAAATGAAGAGCAACGTAACGATGCGGGATATTGCAGATAAGCTGGGGGTTAGCAGCGTGACCGTGTCGAAGGCGCTCAATGACAAGGATGGAGTTAGCGATGAGCTAAAGGAGCGCATCAAGACGCTTGCGGGCGAAATGGGCTACCGTTTCAATACCGCTGCCAAATCGATGAAGGAGGGCCTCACCTATAACATTGGTGTGGTCATTCCCGAGCGTTTTACCGGCCCCAGCCAATCGTTTTATCTGCACATCTATCAGCAAATTTCACGGGAACTCGAACAATACGGCTACTATGGCATCCTTCACATCCTCCATCGCGAGGACGAAGAACAGCTTAATCTGCCTCGCATCTATTACGATCGCAAGGTGGATGGCTTCATTCTTCTGGGACAAGTGAGTAAGCCATATATCGAGCTGGTGCAATCGATGGACCTGCCCAAAATGTTTCTTGATTTTTATGATGAGCATGCCGATATCGACTCTGTAGTAACCGATAATTTTTACGGAGCCTACGAGCTGACCAACTATTTGATTGCTCAGGGACACCGGGATATTGCATATGTGGGTAATCTTTATTCCACCAGTAGCATTCAAGATCGTTTCCTCGGCTACTATAAATCCTTGCTGGAGCACAGGCTGCCCCTACGTAACGAGTGGGTGCTCAGCGACCGGGATGACGAGGGTGCTGTATACGTTGATGTGGAACTGCCCCAGCCACTGCCAACTGCCTTTGTATGCAACTGTGATCAGGTGGCGTACAACCTGGTGCAAAAGCTGATTGCTCAGGGATACCGTGTGCCTGAAGATTGCTCTGTGGTTGGCTTCGACAATGATGTATATGCCACTCTTATTGTTCCGCAGCTGACTACCGTCGGCGTGGACATTGAACAGATGGCACGTACTGCCATTGAATCAATCATGAAAAAAATAAGCCATCCCGGCAGTCGTTTTGGCCGAGTCCTTGTACAGGGTCACATTGTGTATCGTGATTCCGTACAGCGTATTGAGAGGCCGTGATCGATGTATGCCTGCCTCTGAAAAATCAGCCCCCTATTCGCAGGATTCACATTCAAAAGCCGCTCAGCATACGCTGGAGCGGCTTTTGATGTTCATAGTTTTGCAAGTGTGGTCATCGTACTCACTTACAATTAAGAGCGTTGGGCGACAAAGGAATTGCCCGCCTGATTGAGAATCGGCAGCATCCGCATTTCCTGCCCCATCGAGGCTTGGCAAAGCGGACACATCGGTTCGCTCAAAAAGGTAAAATCCGTTCGCATCCAGCCGTTGCAGCCCTCATTTGTACACGACCAAATGGCTGTATTTTCCTCTGGAATGATCTCCGGGGCCTGGCGTCTGTACATCTACATTCCCCCTCGGTTTTTATTAGGGTAATCCCCTGTCAGCATTCTGTTTATTCTCTCCTGTGCGGGTATTAATATGCTCCAAACTCCGAAAAATATGCGTATTTTACCAAAATATTTATTTGCGGATTGCTTTGGTCCAGAAGCCGCCATGAAATTGCTTCGGTTCTACCGTAATGACAAAGGCCTTGGGGTCCAGGTCCAGAATCGATTGATACAGCTTATTCTGGTTTTTTCGTTTAGCTAAAATCTCCATCACCAGACGCTCTCCATCACGTCCACTGCCCAGCCAGGCTGTAACGCCATATCCTTTATCCCGCAGCGCATTGGCAATCCCTCCATTGATCTCATTGCTGATTACCTTGACAGTGACGTAGCCGAGCGCTATTTTTTCCTCAATCCATGCTCCGATAAGAATACCCAACGCATAACCAATGGCGTATACCGCGAGACTTGCCACCTGATCCAGATACTTAAGCACTACATTCAAGCCAAGCACATAAACCGTAACCTCCACAGTGCTAATGAGCGCAGCAATGTACTTCTGTCCTTTCAGCGTCAAAATCATGCGCAGTGTATACGCCGATACATAAATAATTTGAATAACGAGAATAAATAGCAAAATTTTGAGCATTCGCTCACTCCCCACTTCACGTTCTGATTTGGCCCGTACTCATCATTATACCCCTGTATGTTATATACAGCCTCAGGTTTCGTAAGACCTGTGCTCGGGTAATAACTCACTACAGCATGCTGAATAATGTTCGATTACATGAAGGATAACGGAATTAGCGATAAAATCAAAGGTCAGGTAAACAAAGCCAAAGGTGAAATCAAGGACCAAATCGGGAGCGCCACGGATAACAAGTCCCTACAAGCTGAAGGTAAGCTGGATAAGGCCAAAGGTCATCTTCAGGAAACAGCAGGCAAGCTGAAGGACGGCAAATAATCCTGATTTTTAATTCCCTTGACGCACTTTTATGATGCACTATTTATCAACAAGTCTCGCTGTCTTGTACAGCAGGCTTGTTTTATTTTGTTCGGATACTTTTAGAAAAATATTTACGCAAACAGGGCAACTTTTGCAGTCGCTTTTGCGTCTAACTAGTATAGGCACAACCAATAACAACCCTTCCAACTTGTTGGATTTTGCATGTATTAATGTTACTCTAGTCTATGTATCATGCTATAATTCTTAAATAAAGGGGTAGACCAACGAATGAAATCATTGAAATCCATGAAGAAACCTGTCATCATCACTGCCGTATCGGCCTTGGCCATCTCCGGAGCTCTTTTTAGCCAATCTACATATGCTGCACAAGTAACTAAGCCGATCCAAGCAGTATATAACAATATTAAAATTATCTACAACGGAACCGAGGTTCCTGCTGATGCTAAAACAGAACCATTTCTGCTGGATGGCGTGACGTATATCCCGTTGAAACTGGCAGGTACAGCGCTGGATAAAAAAGTAACATGGGATGGTACCAACAAACGCGTAGTCATTGCTGACAACGGTGTTCCTATTGATCAATCTACAGTTACAGCATTGAACAACCAAATTTCAACGCTGACGCAGGAACTGAACACAGCGAAAGCAGCGAACACAACGAAAGACGCTACCATTGCTCAATTGCAAAAAGACAATCAAACGCTGAAAGATGAAGCGAGCAAAAATAGTTCAAGCACCTTGAAAGATCTTCAAAAGCAACTGAACAAGGATTACAGTGATTCCTACAACACGAACTCGGATATCACACTGGATGGTAACAAAAGCGATATTGACGTGACCATCGAAATGACCAAGTCCAGATGGGATGACCTGTCCGACAGCAGAAAGGAAAGCTACCTGGAGGACATCGTTAAGGACATTTTGAAAGAGTACAAAGATGCCGATATTGACGGCACAGTGAAAAACTCCAGTAATAGAGATAAATTGGCGACCTTTTCAACCAACAGCAGAGGCGATGTAACGATTAAAAAAGTGGCTTCTTCTCTGGATGCAAGTACGATCCAACGTAACTTGTCCGATAGATATGGCACCTATAATGGAGTCGGCTTCGATTTCACCGTAAGAGGCGACAGCAGTGAAGCTATCGTCGAGGTTTATGTAAATTCGGATGACTGGAATAAACTTTCGAACAATCAAAGAAACAGCCTGACAGATGGCGTTACTGATTATCTTAAAGATAGACAGTCTGTATCCAAAGTCGTTGGATATGTACGTAATAAAGGAAACGGTAGTCAAATCATTACCTTCTAAATAATGACTTAAAAAGAGAGACCGGAGCAGCAATGCATCCGGTCTCTCTTTATTTATATTAATTTGGCTCGCTTCGATTTCTATTTAGTAAGCCGCCCTACAGCGATAATATAACGTACCTTTTCTAAGTCGTTTCTAAAATCCCGCTTAAATGTAAGCTGTCCCTCTCCAGATAACTGAATCGTTTTAACTGATACCGGTCTGGAGTAAGGGTCCATCGTGTAAGTTTTCCCGTACATTAGCAAGGGATGAATATCCACTTGTTTCTCGGAAAATTTCAGGCCCTTATCAAAGTCCGCATGAATCGTCAGATTTCCAGCGGCATTCCATTCATAACTATGCAGATCAAAGGCCTCCTTATTCGTTACCTCCGCTAGATCTTGCCCCAAAAAGCTAAGAAGCACTTGACTTTTGTTAAAACTTTCATGGTTCAGCTTCAGTAGCCCCCGCTGGGCATCCCATTCCATCTTAGCATCCGTATCCTTGACGAGTACCGAGACAGGTAGAAACATAGTATTCTCTTTCATAACAGGTACAGTATCCATTGTTACAGACTCACTATTGATAAGAATATCTCTTGTTCCGATGGTTACTTCTATGCTTCGACCCAACAAATCTATCGTTGCTGTTTTATTCATGGCATTGTAGGTTACTTTACCTCCCAGCAAATCTTCCACCGCTTTGAGCGGGATCAGCATTCTTCCTTTCTGATCAACAAAGGGGGGTGCAGGTGAAGTATAAAGGATGTAGAAATCGTTCACTTTAAGTTGTATAGGCAATGAGACTTGAGATTGAGCAGCTACACTCTGTGTATTTGGCCCCAAAAAAAGTAAAATAACTACAAAACATATCAAAAAATTAGTTTTAGTTTTCATACTATCCTCCTGTATGTGTAAGCAATAATAATCACTCATTCGCAGAGGACTTGAAATAACTATCTATTTCGATTCTTAATGGTAGCAGTTAGTCTTCGGTTATCTTGGTTGTCGAAGTACTGAACATAATAAGTAGGCCAATCAATGGTACCATGCCATTGTGCTCCATCCCACAAAGAATACTCTGAATAGTTTTCCTTATGGATAATAATAATCTGAATTTGTTTTAGACACCACTAAATCCATAAATGCCCCATCTGATTGCCCATATATATTATTACCATTAAAATTATCTTTTGCGATTGATATTACTCTTTTGAGAGACATAGAAGATAAGTCCGACGAATTAAAAGGAGTTTGCATAACAACAACTTCACTATTTTCCATTGAAAGGTAAGAATCATAGGTATTTTTATCAATATAAAATTTAACATTCCTAACTGTTTGTCCACTTGGCCAAGTGCCTAAAGAATAAGCAAATTTGCCGTTCCTGATGTAACCCTGCCACACTTTTCGCCCAGTCTGATAACCAAATCCCCCCTCAATTACTTTTCCTCTTGGGGAATCAAAACCGAAATACATCCATGGTTGCTCTTCAGCTCCCAAATTATAAACAAAAGGAACTTGTACTCTTCCATTTACACCATCGAACCCGTCAAAATTTAATTGAATTCGTGAAAAGGCTCCTGTGGTGCCACCATTGACTTGCGAAGGAGTCGGATTATTTTTACTATTGATAGTTTTATTATGGTTGTTGTATGACTCATTCGGTAGATTCGTTTCCATATAAGTAGCATCCGTTACACTATCCTCTTTTGGTTCAACTTTATCCGCCATGCCTACATAACCTTTTTCTGAGCTGTATACTTCTCCATCGAGCGTAAGATATATGTATTCCGATTTGTTAAGCTTCTCCAGATTTTGTTTTAGATCACTGTTATTATTTTCACTCTTTAGCGATGTACGATCCGCTGTATTCAACAGTTCAGCAATAGATGCTTTCGGATTAACAGCGATCTTGTGTTCTTGAAGCTCATGGACTATGGCCCGCTGTTTGAGATTTTCAAAAAATGAAGCATCGTACGTACTGGATTTCGATTCCGCATAGGCGAGACTTCCCGAGAGTGTGGAGCACATGAGAATGGTTGCTAACCCCATGCCTAAAAACTTTTTTTTCCTAAACATACACAAACCTCTTAGTTATTTTTCAAAAAAAGTATACCTCCACAAATATATATTTTCAACCATAATTTACAATTGATACCTAAATAAAGAGTATATCTTTTTACACATCATGACATATGGAGGTTACATTACATATCAAAAAAAGATGCAACAAAAAAGAGAGCACAGAACAGCACTCTCTTCGAATAAAGCATATAAAAAATAAGGAATATTAGTAAGCCAAAGCAAAAAGTCCTTTAATATGGGACAGGTAACGGATGTTACTGCCTTCTTTCATCAAAGTGGCTACAGCGCCTTTCAGTTGGGTGCCATTCGCGCCTACCGTACCGATCGCGTCTGTTCTGCCCAAGCTGCCCAGCGTACCGGAGAATACCGGTGTAAACTGTTCCATCTTTGCTCCGTTAAAATAAGCGAAAAGGTTGTAACCCACAGTCTCGCCCATTTGCCAAGCCAACTGCGCAGTTGGAGGGTATGGACGCTCGCCTTCACCTGGGAACACCACTGCACTGTCACCAGCCAGGAAGATGTCTTCGTGGGAAGTCGATTGCAATGCACCATTCACGGTTGCACGACCACGGTTTACTTCGATACCGGATGCGCCAACCAGTGCGTTACCTTGTACGCCGCCTGTCCAGATCAGGGTGTTCGTTTTGATCGAACGTCCGTCTTTGAGCAGAACTTCGTCGGCTTTCATTTCCGTAATTGGAACACCAGCTACGATTTGAACGCCACGTTTTTCAAGGCTTGTTACTGCACGATCAACCAAAGCCTGAGGGAAGCCTGCCAAAATAGATGGTCCAGCTTCTACACAGTAGAGGCTAATATCTTCGTAGTTAATGCCTTTTTCACGACAAACCACAGGCAGCTTGTCAGCATATTCGCCCACCAGCTCAACGCCTGTCAGACCACCACCGCCGATAACGATTGTAGCATCTGCTTTGTTGCCGGATTGCTTGTAAGCATCCAGACGAGCTTCCACATGTGCGCGGATGCGATTAGCTTCTGCCACTGATTTCAGTGTGAAGCTATGCTCTTGCAGTCCTGGAATACCAAAGTAAGCCGTTTCACTGCCCAGGGAAATAACGAGAGCATCATAGCTCAACGTAGCGCCACTAGCCAAGGTTACTTTTTTATCGTCCGGTTTGATTTCCGAAACCGTATCCACTTTCAGGATAATATCTTTGTTACGCAGCAGTTTCTCCAAAGGAAGCGCAACAGCTTTTTCGGCAATTGTACCTGCCGCCAAACGGTGCAGCTCCGTAATAATTTGGTGCGACGCAAAGCGGTTTACCACTGTAATGGTTGCTTGGCTAGCGTCCAAGTGCTGACGTGCTGTGAGAGCAGCCAGCAATCCGCCGTATCCGCCGCCCAAGATCAAAATTTGCTTCGACATGTCCATCCTCCGTTCTCGATCAGGTAATTATTTGCTTTCGCGTTGGCGCTCATTCAGAATATCCAGGAAAGCCTGGCTGAAACGCAGCGTTTTTTGTACATTTGGATCTTTAAGCATTTTGAGCAGGCCAAACAGACCTACACTGCCGTCCGTAGTTTGTACGCGGTCGTTAGCTTCAATGGCAGCAGAAGCCAAACCTTTAGCCGACTCTGTAACAGGCTTCACAAACTCTCCCATGGAGCTTTTCATATCTCCGAGAAAGACAGGGTCAGTTGCCAAACTGCGGGCTACATCATAAGCGTCGGTCATCAGAGTAACCATCTCAGTCAACTTGGGCAGATTCTCTACCAGCACGGTTAGCGATTGCTGAACCTCCGGTTTCATCAATTGGTCCAGTACATCCCGAGACTCTTTGGTAGCTTCTTGTGTTACAGCCACCTCTTGTTGGTTTTCAGACATGCGTGAACGTCCTCCTTTACTGTGAAAATAGAAGTCCATTCCTTTCTCATAACCTGTATCTATAAACTCTAGCAATAAAAACGTTCAAAGAATTCGCGCCCTTAAACATGCAAGAAGCACAGCTTAAACCAGGCCTATACCCTAAAGGGCAAGACTGATCATCGCAGATGCCAATTGTATATTGCTCGGACGGTATTCTGTTGTTGTTACTGCTGCGGAATATCTCACGAAGCACTTCTCCGTGACTACAACAGGTTGAAACGGAACCCTATACCTCTATATTACACTGTTTACAACACTAACGTCGAAAAAATTTTAAATTTGCACAAATTTCTGCAAATTTTATTTGTTATTTTAGATAAAAATTAGAATAAGCTCGATTTTTGTCCAAATTTACCGTTAAAAAAGAGTGTCCTCCGAAGTATCGGAATCATCAGGAGACTCTAAATGATCAAGAGATGGCAGCGGCACACCGGACTCGATGAACTCCTCTACATCACGGGCAGCTTTAACCTGATTGCACTCATTGCAGGCACATACACAGTTGACCGGCGTCGTATGCCCACCTTTAGCCCGAGGCAGTAAATGATCAATTGTATTACCATAGCCGCCGCAGAAAAAACAGGTATAACGATCACGCTTGAGCACGTATTGGCGAAATTCTTTGTTACTGTAGAGTCTGCGAACGGTGTATGGATTTACAATCACCGCCATGCGCTCTCTAACCAGAGTTATCGCCAAATCAAGCTCAATCTCCTGATGCCAGCGTCTCCCCTGATCGGTTTTGCCTCTCAGCCGAATCATGCCGTTGCGATTGAGCCGCAGCGCACGGGTATCCGCAGGCTTCAGCCTGCTGAGCAGATTCCGCACCCGTTGCCGATGGCACTCGCGCGCCTTATCTGTGACCGGCTTCCTGCGGGGTGGGTGAGGCAACAGCTCAGGCTGTGCTGATGTATCCAGACTTGGGACAGTCTCACCTGCCTCCGGGTTATGCCGCGCAACGGAAGCGGCCAAGGGCTTTATTGCCTCGCCGGAAGGGGTAGAAATGGCTACACGCTCTTGTGGGGCTAATCCCCGGCAGGAACGGCAAGGACCACGCCGGGAATATGGACCTGCCCGGCGGCCGGTTCTACGCTGAAACTCCGTTAGCGGCTTCAGCTCCTGACAATACGTACAGTTTTTCATCAGCGGCTCGCCCGCTTCATTCCTGTTTTGCTGCGGTTCCGTCATGTTCATCCCTCCTTCCTCCGTCGCTCCTGTTTCATCGGTAGCCTGAAATTCGTGCCCCTTGTTAAGTTAGATCCATTTTATCGTGTTCACGTTTCCTTTTCTAGCCATCGCATGGCTGCAATGATCAGGTATAACAAATTTTAATGATTTGGCATACGTTATACAGCGATGTCTGTTCTTTGTTTAGCACCATATTCACCGTCTGACGTTTAGCCCCCCTCACTTGGTGGGTAACTTGTTATATATGGAGGAGGGACGCACATGAAAAGGAACCATACGATGATGCAGTTTTTCGAGTGGAATGTCGAAGCAGACGGTTCACACTGGAAAAAACTTGCCCGCCTGGCACCGGAACTGAAGGCTAAAGGAATTGACGCGATATGGATTCCACCTGTCACCAAGGGTCAATCGCCCGAGGATACGGGATACGGCGTCTATGACCTTTACGATCTGGGTGAGTTTAATCAAAAAGGTGCGGTACGCACCAAATACGGTACCAGGGAAGACCTATTGGAGGCTGTTGCCGCCTGTGTTCGCCACGGCGTAGCCGTCTATGTCGATCTGGTTATGAACCATAAGGCCGGTGCAGATGAAACCGAAGTGTTCAAGGTCGTCGAGGTTAATCCGGATAACCGCAATGAGGTTATTTCAGAGCCCTTCGATATCGCAGGGTGGACTAAATTTACATTTCCCGGCCGTCAAGGTCAGTATTCCACATTCCAATGGAATTTTGAACATTTTAACGGAACTGATTATGATGCAAGTCGGGACCGGACAGGAATTTATCGTATTTTAGGCAAAAATAAAAGCTGGAGCAAAAATGTAGATGATGAATTCGGCAATTATGATTATTTAATGTTTGCCAATATTGACTATAATCATCAGGATGTGCGCAGGGAAATGATTCGCTGGGGCAAATGGCTGGTGGATACCCTGCAATGCAACGGATTTCGTCTGGATGCGATCAAGCACATCAATCATGAATTTGTACGGGAATTCGCCACGGAAATGATCAAAAAACGTGGACAGGATTTTTATATGGTAGGCGAGTTTTGGAAACCGGATCTGGAATCATGCCAGAAATTCCTGGATACCATCGATTATAAAATCGACCTGTTCGACGTTTCCCTCCACTACAAACTACATAGCGCTTCCTTGGGTGGCAAGGATTTCGATCTAAGCACCATTTTCGAGGACACGCTGGTTCATACTCACCCCCTAAACTCGGTCACTTTTGTCGATAATCATGATTCCCAGCCCCATGAAGCGCTCGAATCCTGGGTGGAGGACTGGTTCAAGCCCAGTGCCTATGCGCTCATTTTGCTACGCAAGGACGGTTACCCCTGCGTATTCTACGGGGATTACTACGGCATTCAGGGGAAAACACCTGTGAAAGGCAAGCAGGCCGAGTTAGATCCGCTCCTGTATGCCCGATACCATAAAGCCTATGGAGAGCAAAAGGATTATTTTGATGATCCCCATACGATTGGATGGGTGCGTCAGGGCGTTCCTGAACTGAAAGGCTCCGGCTGCGCTGTAGTGATTACCAATGCAGACAACGGGGAAAAGCGCATGTTCGTAGGGAAACAGCGCGCTGGAGAGCAATGGACTGATTTGACGGGACATCACGACCACATTATAACAATCGGGCAGGACGGCTACGGCGTATTTCCGGTTCGTGCTGGCAGCGTCTCGGTATGGGCACCTCCTGCCGAGGATGACAGCCCGGAAGCAGAAGACGACGTGGAAGCTTAACTTTATCCAACACAAAGAGGACAGGATGCGAGGAAGCGCCCTGTCCTCTTTGGTATCATCTATTACTCCGTCACCTTGCTTTGGTTGGCTACAGCCTGCTTTTTCGCCTCTACATGACTTGGATCACCCAAGTAGAAGCGTCGGATCGGATCTATATGATCGTCCAGCTCATACACCAGCGGAATGCCTGTCGGAATGTTTAAATCCAGCAATGCGGTTTCGTCCAGATTCTCCATATACTTGATCAATGCGCGTAAAGTATTGCCATGCGCGGAAATGATAACCCGATCCTTTTTGAGGATCAATGGCACAATCCGCTGCTTCCAAAACTCACCGACCCGGTGCACCGTATCCTCCAGACTTTCCCCCAGCGGCAGCTCCTCTGGCTTAATATGGCGATAACGCTCTTCTCTGCGTGGACTCCGCTCATCCTTCTCATCCAGCATGGGAGGTCGTACTGTCAAGCTGCGCCGCCAGATATGAACCTGTTCCTCGCCGTATTCAACGGCAGAATCCAGCTTGCTAAGCCCTTGAAGAGCGCCATAATGGCGTTCATTCAGCTTCCAGGACTTCTGCACAGGTATCCACAAATGGTCAAGTTCATCCAGGATGTGATACAGCGTGCGGATGGAACGTTTTAGCACAGAGGCAAACGCCAAATCAAATGTATACCCGGCCTCCTTGAGAATACGCCCGGCCTCGATGGCTTCATGCGTTCCTTGTTCAGTTAGGTCCACGTCCGTCCAGCCTGTGAACAGGTTTTGACGGTTATACACACTTTCTCCATGTCTCACCAACACTACTTGATACATACACTCACTCCTCTCCTTGTCAGTCATGATGTATATGTTTTACCCAACTTCTATGTATTTAACGTAAAATACAATTTTTAAAACGTTTCTTCTTTGGTATCCGTTCTATACAATAGTTACCTAATACAACATTAACGTGGTGTCGTCTTAAACTAACAAAAAAAGCTGTCGAGACTTTCTCGACAGCCGGGACTGACCCCATAACGTGAGACAAATCAAAACACCTTCAAGAGAATCAAGCCATGTCGTAAGATATGGAGATAACCTTGGAGGTGTTTTTACGTTGGCAACGAGAGTGAGTTACCCCTAGAAATAAAGATGCAAGCGATTGAATTGAGATTGGCAAGAGTTCCGGTAAGAGAGGTTATGGAGCAACTGGGAATACGAATAAGACACAGCTAAAAACATGGATGAGGTGGTATCGAAAAGGTGAAATGCATCAATGTACTGTACGCCATTCGCCATTAATTAAGCGAAAAACTTCAGTAGTATTCCAACATTTTTGAAGTTTTTCTTGTCCATCTTCTCCTGCTACGTAATTGTGTAAATTATAACTCAACACAGCCAAATCACCAGTTTCACTGACAGCAACATCTGAATTGAGTTATTCACTCCGAACAATATTAGGATTTATATAGCGTGACATTTTGTCACTACCGTATGTGACAGAAAAACACTTAGAATCACAGAGGAAGTTTTAACACATTAACAATAAATGAGGAGGGGAGATTTTCATTGTGTATGATAAAAATTTAACGAGGCGTGAAAGGGGAAACAGGTATGACCTATTTATGAAAAACAAACCAGTAACAAGAGTGTTTTAAGGAAAATAAGTAATTTCTAGGGTTAACATACATGTGGAAAAAAAGGAATTTACCGTTTGTTAGGACACAATAGCGTTTGTGAAAATAATAATGAGTAAAGATAATTGCAAATCCACTCTTGCCCTAAAACAGCAAATAACTACCGATACAATATGAATAGAGGAGAGGAATATCTTTATGAAAAAGCATTGTCAAATTGCATCTACAGGTTTAGTCCTTTTAATGGCTGGAAGTTCTCTGTTATACACAACACCAACCTCAATTGTAAAAGCGGAGTCCATTCAAAATGTATCTAGTCCGTTACAAACAAGCACTCAAAGTGAACGTAATTCCGTCAAGGAGGCAATGCGGGATACATTGCAACTTGGATATCCTGGGATACTTGCTAAAACTTCTGAGGGTGGAAAAACATGGAGTTATGCCGCTGGGTTAGCGGACCTGAGCACCAAGAAACCAATGAAAACAGATTTTCGCTTTCGCATTGGTAGTGTAACGAAGACGTTCATTGCAACAGTTCTACTTCAATTATCTGGAGAGAACCGTTTGAATCTAGACGACTCCATTGAAAAATGGTTGCCTGGTGTCATTCAAGGAAACGGATATGATGGTAACCAAATTACTATCCGGCAGATATTGAATCATACAAGTGGTATCGCTGACTATGTAAATTCAAAAGACTTTGATTATACGGATACAAAAAAATCGTATACGGCTGAAGAATTCGTAAAGATGGGGATTTCTCTTCCCCCAGACTTTGCCCCAGGAAAGGGTTGGTCTTATTCAAACACAGGATACGTAATACTGGGGATCCTTATTGAAAAAGTAACTGGAAACAGCTATGCGGAAGAGGTTGAAAATCGGATTATTGAACCGCTTGATTTGTCAAATACATTCCTACCTGGCAATTCAAGCGTGATTCCAGGCACCAAGCATGCCCGTGGCTATTTCCAACTAGACGGAGCAAGTGAGCTAAAAGACGTTACTTATATTAACCCAGGTAGCTCGGATGGAGATATGATTTCTACTGCTGACGATTTAAACAAATTCTTCTCTTACTTACTCAGTGGTAAATTACTGAAGGAACAGCAACTAAAACAAATGCTTACTACAGTTCCTACAGATAGAGAAGGAACCGGATATGGTCTTGGGATCTTTGAAACTAAGCTTCCAAACGGTGTCTCGATATGGGGACACAAAGGTAGAGTTCTAGGGTTTACCACTTTTGCTGGTGGCACACTTGGAGGCAAGCATACATTGGTCGTCAATTTGAACAGCTTTAAAGCTGATAGTCCTGATCCATTTAAAAATATTTTACTTGCTGAATTTAGCAAGTAGGCAAAAAGGAAAACAATGGTTTAAACTGGGCTCCTTAGAGCATGTCAAAAAAACTAACAAATAAGTATTTTAGGAGGGTATTATGAAAAAGAAAATGATTATTGCACTTGGTGTTTTTGCTATGATACTGACTAATTTTGTAGGAAGTACTTATGCAGACTCGAAAACAGGAGTTTCTGTTACAGCTCCCTACAATACAAATCAAATAACGGAATGGTTAGAAATGCATGCAAAGCCTTTAAAAACAACTAATCCAACTGCATCTTTTAATGATTTAAAACCACTTAAGAATATGGTAGGTTCAGCTTCAATTGTAGGTTTAGGTGAAGCTACGCATGGGGCTCATGAAGTTTTTACAATGAAACAACGCATTGTTAATTATTTAGTATCTGAAAAGGGATTCATCAACTTAGTTTTAGAAGAGGGATGGGACAGAGCTTTGGAGCTTGATCGATATGTTCTTACTGGTAAGGGAAACCCAAGCCAACATCTATCACCTGTATTTAACACAAAAGAAATGTTAGATCTACTTAGTTGGATTCGACAATATAATGCTAATCCAAAACATAAATCTAAAGTGCGTATCATTGGGATGGACATTCAATCAGTAAACGAGAATGTCTATAATAATATAATAGAATATATAAAAAGAAACAATTCAGATCTTGTGCCTAGAGTAGAAGAGAAGATAAAAGGTCTTATTCCTGTAACAAAGGATATGAATACTTTTGAGAGCCTTACGAAAGAAGAAAAAGAAAAGTATATTTCAGATGCTAAACAAATCAGTGCTTTATTAGAACAAAATAAAAGTTATCTAAACGGAAAATCCAAAGAGTTCGCATGGATAAAACAAAATGCTCGTATTATTGAACAGTTTACTACAATGTTAGGAGGAACATCCCCTGATAAACCATCGGATTTTTATTTGAAACATGATATTGCAATGTATGAAAATGCGAAGTGGACTGAAGAACATTTAGGGAAAACCATAGTTTGGGGACATAATGGACACGTTTCGAAAACAAATATGATTCCATTTATATACCCTAAAGTAGCTGGGCAGCATTTAGCAGAATATTATGGAAAACGGTATGTATCTATTGGAACATCTGTTTATAAAGGACAATATAATGTCTATAATAATGATGGTGAATTTGGCCCATATGGAATATTAAAATCAGATGATCCAAACAGTTATAATTACATTTTTGGACAGGTCAAAAAAGATCAATTTTTTATTGATTTACGTAAGGCGAACGGAGTGACAAAAACTTGGTTAAACGAACAACACCAAATTTTCGCTGGAATAACCAAAGAAGGCCCTGCTATACCAAAAACTGTTGATATATCATTAGGTAAAACGTTTGATATACTTGTTCAAATTCAAAAAGTCAGTCCATCTCAACTACATCAATAATTTGTAATAATGTGGCTTAACGAAGTGTAGTACTGATGATAGTGTTAAGTGTCAATAGAGTTGTTTAAAAATGTCAGCTAGGTTATTCTATTAAAAGATCATTAGATGGAATAAATGTTTTCAAAATGCGAGAAGGCTTGCTTAAGGGCACAACGATTCGTGAAAAGTTTGAATTTGGTTGGAATCGGGTTAGTATTCGTTCTCGCCTTATATTTACGAAGAGGTAGAGCAAGAAGTCTATACCGGCGGATGGTGTGCGCCAATGAACGAGTTATATCAAGAAGCTATCCAGGAGAAGTTATTTTTCCCGATGAATCCGAAAATGATGGTGCAGATGCATTACGGGACATTTGTTTATATGCTGAAGGCCCATCGACATGGAATCTTCGAGTTAAGCAGTGAGAGCGTTAGTGGTGCAATCCGTTTGTGTTGGAATGCTGTAACTCTTAGAGATTTAACATAGGTAGATGGACAATAGTCGCTCTCAAAGGAAGTTCGATAACAACCTTTGAGGGCGGCTTCTGTTTTATGGATGGTTTATTACAAAAAAATGGAGTTAGGTACACAACTTTATTGTCTGTAAACAAAATCCCGTTACCGTCCCAACGCATGTCCGAATCACCATGAACCATCGTTCCAAGCGTAGCAGCTTGGCTACTACTACAAATGTAAATTACGCACCAACTTATTTACATTTTATTACGTGGGGATGTGTTTTTATTTTTATCTCAAATAATCCATTTTATAGAATAATTATGATCGTTATGTGGGATTGGGAAGAGGAATATTTTTGCATAAGGAAGGAGGGGTTTCTGAGGTTTCTGACTGAACATAGTGATGTTTATTCAGATACATACGATTGTACTGATTCATTAGTTCGTCCAAAAACATAGCCTGCTCAAGTACGCAAGCATGTCCAAAATCATATTGTTCATAAAGATCATGCAATCGTTGTCTGGCACTTTCTATCTGTTGATTTAACGTTAAATTTTCATTATTGTTCATGTGCATTACCCCCTGATAAATCTCATTTTAGCAGGTAATGAACAAATACATTAGGATCATTTTTTAGCCAAAAAGTTAAAAAAAGACCAGCATGAAAGCTGGTCAATAGCATGAGATTATGACTTTGAATCACATTCCACCAATGTGTCCTTGAGTTTCGATCGTACCATGGCCTGGAATTCCAGCTTGTACCGGTACTGTGAATACCAGTAATAAGCTAGTTACCGTCAAGAAGAAAGCCATCTTTTTTATCATTTTTTTCCCACACCTCCTCATACATGAATTGGAACTGAGTCTGTGTTTCAGGAGCCGCATGCGTTTTGAAATGGAGAAATAGCCCAACACAATTGGCAATTAGCAGTCCATGATTAATTGTAACAGCTTTTTCAAAAGCGTTTATTAAACATTTGAAACCATATGGATATCTACCTTTATTTAGGCTATATTTAGCCATTTTATACCAAAAACGAATGTATTCTTCTGGTAAAACTTGTTGGGTATACGTGTCAGAAGATGACGGTTCCTGATAAGTTGCAATCTGCAATTCAAAGTGTTGGAGGATATGATCCACATTTACATTATATCGGTTGGCTACTTCGATGATGTTTAGCAACTCGGCAAAAATCTCTTTTTCGGCAGCCATATGTTCTACGTAATTCGGCAAAACACTTATGTCTCCAGACATGAGCTTATTTACGTAAGTATTAATTTTGGCCCATTGCTGATATTGCTGCTTCCAATAAAGCGACTCAGGGTCATTCTCCTTTACCCAACTTAGATCAGCATAACGATGGATATGTTCTAATGCCTGTTCATGTTCTCCTCTCGCATCACAAGCATTAGCACATAATAACTCTGAATAAGCTATGTAGGTAAAAAGCGGTTTACTTGGGTTTCTTTTCGGTTCTGTTCCTTTTCGCTTAGAGTTATGAACCAAATTATATTGAATTTGGGCTAATTGACCCATTTGATATGAAAATTCGGTAACCTTGTTCCATAGGCTTAATGATCTATACACGTTGGCCAAGTCCTTAAAGGCATCCAGTTGGTCAATTTCGTCCAAACGGTCGACAAAAGGTTCAAATTTAGCAGCCGCTTGAAGATTTTGAGCCTGATCTTCCCCGATCCGGATGCTGAACAAACGATACTGGCATAAAGCAAGACGTTCTGAATGCTGCTTTCTTTCACTCACAGCCACGTTTTCATAAAGGTAAGCTGCTGTATCCCGATATCCTTTGTGGAACAAATCCTCAGCCAGTTCAAAGAGTGAATGAGTGTAGACCGGATTATCCAGAAACATGCTTACAGCACGCTGTAAGCAATCAAGTCGCCCTAACTCAACACAACGATACAAGAAAGGTTTTATTCTCCGCCAGTTAAGTGGAGTTTCTTCAACGCACTCTTCAACGAATCGCTCATAAAAATAATCCGGTGGTAAATTCATGCCCGACGTAATGCGATCCAGTTGATTAACAGATAAAGAACGATTGCCTGTGATGATGCCGCTAACTGTACCTACATTCAAATTAGTGATATGGCCAAACTGGGTCATACTTAGGCCTTTCTGTTTTAGATATCCTTCAATTTCTGCCCGAATCGTAGGTGTTATTTCCATGAATAAATCACCCTTTCAGTGTGAGCTTTGGAATGTGCAAATTTAAACAAAAAGAAGAATTGGAAAACTCGTAATATAATGAAATATTTGTATGTTTTCAATATACCATCTATTTGTACAACAATAAATACCCCCTTTTGGAGAAGATTGGATTATGTATGCAAAAAATCACAGGCAACAGTTCAGATCATTTAGTGGGTTCCTATTATCTGATAAGGAGGACATCAATTGAAAAGAACAGGTATGACACGTTCCCTAGATACGTTAGGCCGGATTGTTATTCCCATGGAAATCCGAAACAGCATGGGGATTGAGATTGGCGAGCCTTTAGAATTTTATATGGACGTTGAAGAAAGGTTTATGGGCATAGGAAAGTATAGTAGCGGGGTTTCCTGTAATTTGTGCAATTCATTTCAGGATTTAACCTATTTCAAAAGCTTACTTTTATGTAAGCAATGTATACTCGACCTGAAGGGAAACGTAGGTGTTAGTCCCATTCCTGCCCCTGTTGTTAAGCAGCCTATGTACAAAGAAAAAAAAGTAAATCGGTCGACACAAGAACTGGTTGAAAGCCTGAGAAGACTTGTCCGCGAGCATCCGACAGCCAAGCAGAATGAATACGCGAAAAGGCTTGGCGTGTCACAAGGCCGTATTTCCCAGCTTAAAAAGTTATTATAGCGTGCGATGACGTTATCTTCATGATTATACTTATGGAGGTGTCAGTGATGGGGGATCGTTCTAATGCAGAGGAAGAAATTTATTTGTTGTCTGAACACGTACATCCCTTGGATAAGGGTTTTGAACTATTTCATCTAAATTATAGACAAAATGATTGGGCAGAAGCGGATCGCGTCGCTGATTACATTTTAAGTATGGCCGAACGCAGTTATAACAGCAGACAAAAATGGGGTGAGGTTGTTCCTCTAAATCAGATGCTAAAGCACCCACTTATATTTTATTTTGGATACGGATATCTGGCTAAATCCATCGTTTTTCAGAAGCAAGGTCTTTTTGATCGAGCAAGAGAATATATAGCTCAATATGCTGACTTGGGATGGTATGAAAATGCTACGGACGAAGATATACAAGAAATAGAACGTTTTAAAGGATTAGCAGTGGCAAATGGATACGCTGTAGACTTATTATCAGGGAATAAGGAAGTATTGAAGGAGTACAATGAGTTTATACAAGAAAACGACGAGGAAACATTGCCCGGATTCATCACAGTTTTTGAGGCAGCAAACATAAATGAATGGAATATAGACGAGTATTATTATAATATTCCCGATCAGCTAGAGACTTTTTCCAGCTTTGAGGACCTTGGAAATCGTGTGTATTATGTGAAATTACTTAATCAACTAGCTATCTATAACATAAATCAGCAGCGGTATGGTATCGCCATAAATTATATTCTGGATTATTTGCAAACAGCAGTTACAATGGATTTGTACAAGGAATTTATTACAACTATTGCCATGTTCGAAACCGTTCGTCCGTTTGCAACAACGGAACAGCTCACAAAGTATCAAAATATCTTACAGGGAGTGCGTTCACATGAGAAAAATATTAGTAGTTACGTTTATGTTGATGACATTTGCTCCTTTCAATCACGGTGTTAACGGGTAACAGCAAAGGCCGCTTGCATCAGCAGGTGGTCCTCAGGCTGTCGAGATTTTCTCGGCAGCCTGAGGACAGCTTTCAGCCATCCTTCTTCTCATCTGCACATATTTGCACAGAAAAGTGGAAATATATTAATGAATTGCAGACACTTAGTCCCTCTTGCTGAATTTGGCCAACAGATCCAAAATCCGCACATACAGCCACACTAAAGTCACCAGCAATGCAAAAGCGCCATACCATTCCATGTATTTGGGTGCGCCTTGATCCGCTTGTTCCTCAATAAAATTAAAATCCACCAGTAGATTTAAAGCTGCAATGATTACAATAAATAAACTGATGCCGATGCCAATCCAGCCCGATTCATGGATATACGGAACATTCATGCCGAAAAAGTTCAGGATAAAGTCCACCAGTGTGACCAGAGCAATCGCCAATGTGCACAGAACTACGAATGAGATAAAGCCTCGTGTCACCTTGATGATTCGCTGTGTGTACATAAAGAGCATCAAGAACAGGATACCCACGGTCAGCAAAATAGCATTGACCACAATGCCGGGGTATTCATACTCCATAAAAGCTGAGATACCACCCAAAGCAAAACCACTCAGAATCGCATATACAGGCGAAAGGAGCGGCGCAGTTTTGGGAAAAAAGGAGATCGCAAGGGCTACGCCAGCCATACCAAACGCACCTGCGGTCAGCAAGGATAGCACCTCTACGGTTCCTTGGTAGGTCATGTACCAGGTAATACTGCCAGAAACGATGAGCAGAACCAGCAGAAGCAACGTTTTGTTCACCGTTCCTCCAATGGTCATGCGTTGTTCGCTAGCTTCTCTTTCATCTTCACGTAAAAAGATGTCATCTCGTAAAACAGGATTGCTAAAGCTCATACAGGGTGCTCCTTTTCGATGTGTTTTTTTCTATGCCTGACCTATTGATTCTCTATGCTGTATATGTATATATCGGTACAACCCGGAAAAAGTTTCAGAAAGTTTTCAAACAAACAAAAAAACTCTAGCTTGCCTTGTGGCAAAGCTAGAGTTAGAGGATCAGTCGTTACAGATTAAAAATCAGCTGTAGCAATTTGGATGGTGCCTGTTACAGCTCCGGCTGCAGTAGCCTGGAGAGCGGCTACCAGCAGCAAAGCAACTTCTAACGTAAGACTGTTGGCTGCCGGAATAACATAAGTGATCACAGGTGCATTGACACGGGTAACGACAAGATTGACCGGATTGGCCCCCGTATTATTCACGGTAATTGTAGCATTACTGCCGCCATTCAAGTTTTCAAAAAAGGATTTACCCACACCCGCAGCGAGATTGTAGAATTGCGAAGGTAAAAGAATCGCCATAGTTTTCACCTCCCCTGTACTTGATAGTGTATTCTATGCTTCCAATCTATGATCGCAACGTTAATTGACTCAGACATAAGACACAATTTAAAAGAGTTATAGATTAACGTACCTTAACATACACAAAAGAGGGGCTGCCCTCTCAGATTCTTAACAGAATCTGCGGACAACCCCTTTTTAAATAATCGAAACCTCACTTACAGCGATAATACTCCTTATTTTACGAGAATGCTCAATTCCTGCGGATTAAAGCGGGAAGGGGCGGAGACCTTCACGCGGATATTGCCAGCCTCACCCTTGGTGCGAATCCAGAACGCAATACGCCCACCAATGAGCGATAGACTGGAGGGACCGATCAATTCACCCGCTCCCTCGACCTCCACCGAAATGGGATCAGCATAGAACGGCAAGACATTGCCGTATTCGTCCAAGGCGTCCACCACAACTCTAGTCACGTCCCAATCCCCCGCCTCCAGCAGGGTATCGTCTGCGGTCACCCGTAGCTCCGTCGGCACCGGATTACGAGAGTAGCGTCTGCGAATCACTTCTTGACCGTCCACATACCCGATAAACACCGCATCTTCCCACTTCATGCCCCAGTGACCTGTCAACTCGTCGATAACGACGGGAGGATGCGGAAGTGCCGGGTACTTCTCTTGGTTCGGACGATAAACCCCCTTGCGCTCATCACCGTAAATAAACTCCACCTCATCGCAATTGGTGAACACGACCAGCGGCACGACGCCCCCGATATTTCGTTCACCACGGGACCAATAAGTGACTGGTTCCATCACAATTTCCTGTTCGACACGCTTCTGGCTGCGGTACACATTCGCCGCAAATTTAGGCAGACGGAACATATCCATGACACCGTGGTAACAGATCTTATCACCGGAACCAAAGTCGGCATGGGTATTATAGTCAAAAGCACACCAGCCAATCGCTCCGGCAATGCCCTCATCGGCATAGGAAGCATTCTGCACCCGCGTATGGCGCAGCGCATGCTCCATTACCCGCTCCTCCTGATCAAAACGTTTGGTCGGATACATATGCCCGTTATATTCTGTCACCAGATAAGGGACGGGATGATCCAGCTTTGTAACAAAAGACGGCTGGCGCAAGCCAGTTGTTTCGCCATCTACGCCCTCTGTATCGTCATACGTATCGTAATTGCGAATTTCCTTCGCCAAATATTTCATATGCCCACCGTCATGAACAAAATCGTTCATCGTATATACATCTTCCAGCAGCTCGCTGCCTACAATATAGCGTACACCGCCCGTAGCTCGGGTCGGATCAAGCTTGTGTGCAAGCTCGTTAGTACGCGCGTACAGATCATGGTCATCCTGCGATTCATTAATCCGCACACCCCAGATCACGATGGATGGATGATTACGATCACGGATAATCATGTCCTCTACGTCCTTCACCGCCTGTTCTTTCCACGCTTCACCACCGATATGCTGCCAGCCTGGAATCTCCTCAAAAACGAGCAATCCAATCTCATCACAACGATCCAGAAAATGACGGGACTGCGGGTAATGCGATGTCCGCACCATGTTCAGACCCAATTCCTCTTTGAGTACATCGGCATCACGACGCTGCGCTCTTTTGGGCATCGCATAGCCGACATATGGGTAAGACTGATGGCGATTCAAGCCGAGCAGCTTGATCTTACGCCCGTTCAGGTAAAATCCATCCGGCTGGAATTCAGCTTCCCGAAATCCAAAGCGCACGGTTAGCTGATCCAATGCTTCCCCGTTACGCAGCAGCGTCAGCTCTGCTTCGTACAGCTTGGGATCGTCCAGCTCCCACAGCTGTATGCCATTTAGCTCTTTCAGTTCCAGTGTCATATCGCCCGCAGTCACTGCTGTCGGGCCAGTCTCCGCCTTCAAGCTGTCTCCATCCAGCAGCCGTAAGGCGACCATCAGATCGTCCTGCCGAGCATCCATTCCCTCCAGCTCGACGGTTACACGTACCCCTTTGCTTGCCGTCAACGCCTCTGGTGTCTGAACGAATACCGCTCCGAAATGTACAGGCTCGACGACTCGCAGCTGCACCTCTCGGTAAATGCCGCCGTAGGTCAGGTAGTCGATAACTGCCCCAAAGGGAGGAATGTCGTCCCGTTCCGTAGAATCGACGACAACGGTGAGCATATTGGAACCGCCGTATTCAGCAAGCTCGGTCAATTCAATGCTGAACGGTGTATAGCCGCCTTTATGCTCACCCGCTTTTACTCCGTTCAAATATACCTGTGCATAGGACATAACCCCTTCAAAATCGACATACAACCGCTTACCCTTGGCATCTACCGGAATATCCAGCTTCCTTTTATACGTAGAAATAAACTGAAACGCCTTGTCGTCAAAATAGTTATACGGCAACTCCACATTGGTATGCGGAAGCAGAATGGGTTCATACCGATTCACATCAATACCTGAATTCACTTCGCTCTCGACATATTCGGGACGGTAAAACCACTGATCATTCAACGGCAAAATGGTACGCATGGGCAGTCACCTCAACCTTTTATTTTTCACACTTATACCATAGTAAAATATTTAAGTAAAAATAACGAGTAAAACTTAGTAAAATAATTATATTTTTAATGTAAGCATTTACAAGGTAATTGTCAATTCCATTTTTGTATTCGCCCATAGCACAAACAGCCCCGGTACACCGGAGCTGCTTAAATCCATTTGTTATTTCTAATTTGAATGAGTATACAGCGGTGCACTGCTGTTGCGAATCATCAGCTCAGTCGGAATAGTGACTTTGCGTCCCACCTCGTTCGGACCGTTACGCACCGTATGCAGCAAAAGCTGAACGCCCGTCTCCCCCATCAGTTCGGTATACGTTTTGACCGTTGTTAGGGATGGCGTCAAATATTCGGCTGTCGGAATATCATTGAAACCAACGATTGAGATACGTTCCGGGACAGCAATGTGATGCTGCTCCAGTGCCTTCAATGCTCCAATAGCCACTGAATCGCTCGCTATGAAGAAGGCCGTAGGCAAACGTTCCGGGCCTGCCAGGATCGCGGCTTCCATCGCGAGAAAGCCGTCCGCCGCTGTTCCTCTGCATTCATGCACGTCATCCGATGTGCATAATCCGTACTGCTCCTTGTACTGCAAAAAGGTCTCATAGCGGGCATCCAGTTCTGCCCGTTCTGAATCATGAGCTTGCTCATCCCGCCCCATGCCCACATATCCGATATGACGATGGCCCGCGTCCATCAAATAATCAAGCGCGTCAGCCGCAGCGCTCGCCAGGTCAATGACCACATAGTCTGCGCCCATGCGCTCCACCGGGTGATCCAGAAAGACACAAGGAATGGGCAGCTCCAGCATGTGCTCAACCTCTTGGCTGCTAAAATGCCCCAGCACGATGAGTCCGTGCAGCCCTTCAGACAACGTCTTCAGGGCTGCCAAATCTTCCCGTCTGAAAATACGCTTCAGCTGCGCCCCGCTTTGGCGGCATTCTTTTTCCACGCCAAACCGGATGGACAGATAATAAGGGTCCTCCAATTCATGGTACGCACTCAACCAGTGTACCATCCCCAGTCGGATCGGCCCCTCCGCCTTTTTGCGGGGCTGACGGCCGATACCGCCATTTTTGCGTTTAACAGTCGTATATTTCATCCGTTCGGCAACCTCAAAAATTTTACGCCGTGTTTCCTCTGACACTGACAGTGTTTCATCATAATTCAATACTCGGGAGACCGTTGAAATAGAAACCTCCGCCTCCTGAGCGATATCTTTTAACGTAGGCATTGCAGACTCCTTTAATCGTTTTACTTCATTTTTACGTTCTTTTACTGTTATCTTACTCGTCGTACCCATGCAACACAACCCGTCATCTGAAAAGCCTAATCCATTTTTTTCATATATAAGGCCAATCATGATAAAATACATATCATTAGCGTTTTGAAGAATACCCATCATATCAGTAATGACACCAAGGAGGATATACACATGAAACAGGAACTGATTGACCGCCTGACTACTTATGTTCAGGTAGATACCCAATCCGACGAAAGCAGCCACACCTGCCCCACCACACCAGGACAGCTTACATTGGGCAATCTCCTGGTGGGCGAATTGAAAGCCATCGGTATGACGGACGTAACCATCGATGATAACGGTTATGTGATGGCGACCCTTCCTTCCAATACGGATAAAGAGGTTCCCGTCATTGGCTTTCTCGCACACCTGGATACGGCAACCGAGCTGACTGGCGCAGGGGTAAAGCCGCAACTGACGGAAAATTATGACGGAGGAGATATCACGCTGAATGCATCGCTTGGTGTGGTGCTTTCTCCACGTGAGTTTCCCGAGCTGGCTCAATATAAAGGCCACACGTTGATCACCACAGACGGTACCACCCTGCTTGGCGCAGACAACAAAGCCGGGATCGCAGAAATCATGACAGCGGTACACTACCTGATAGATCACCCGGAAATCCAACATGGCAAGATCCGCGTTGCCTTTACACCGGACGAGGAGATTGGAAGAGGACCGAAACGCTTTGATGTAGCTGCTTTTGGCGCTGAATATGCTTATACCGTGGATGGAGGCCCTCTCGGAGAACTGGAGTATGAGAGCTTCAACGCGGCAGCCGCCCATATTACCATCCACGGGGTGAGTGTCCATCCCGGTACGGCTAAAAACAAAATGATCCATGCTGCCAAAATCGCCATGGAACTGCATAGCCGTCTGCCTGCGGACGAAGCCCCGGAATATACGGACGGATACGATGGCTTCTACCATCTGCTGGAAACTACAGGTACGGCAGAACATGCAAAACTACACTATGTTATCCGTGATTTTGATCGTAACAACTTTGAGAACCGGAAGGCTTATATAACGAACGTGGTAAAAGAGCTGCAAGCCGCTTACGGAGAAAATCGCATCACACTGGAGCTGAGAGATCAGTATTACAACATGAAGGAAAAAATCGAGCCGGTCAAACATATCGTGGACATTGCTTATGAAGCCATGAAAAAGCTGAATATTGAGCCTATTATTAAGCCAATCCGCGGCGGTACAGACGGTTCACAGCTGTCCTATATGGGACTGCCTACACCGAATATTTTTACAGGTGGAGAGAACTATCACGGGAAGTTTGAATATGTATCCGTGGACAACATGGTGCTTGCAAGCAAGGTTATTGTCGAAATCGTTCAATTGTTCGAACAGCGCGGCAAGCGAAACAATGCAGCAGCTGGCCAATAATCTGACATCTTATATCGTAAAATAAGTAATCGACATAAAAAAGGGGAGCTCACTGATCGCAATATGCGTAAAAGTGTGCTCCCTTTATTTACAAAACCCCTGCTGGAACTCATCACGGAAACCCAAAGCTTAAACATGATGAGAAAAAACACCATGATTTGAAGGATGCAGGGGCTTTAACCCTCCCGCTGCATTTACCACCGGAAGAGCAATACTAAGAAACGCCAAGACCATAGTTACCGAGATTAATGCCTTTTTCATGATGAAGCCCCCTTAATAAAATGGTTTGATATTGCTCTTGCTGTGACGTTGTTGCCCAATCTCGATAAGCCTCAAACAGAGCAACCAGCGTCCTGAAATCAGCATCTGCTTCCACATGAGCAGAGAATTGCAGGGAAACAAGGACATAGTTTAAGGCAATGGTGTACTGCTGCTTTTTGAAATAGTAAATGGCTAACTGGTTGACCAACTTTAAATAATATACGCGGTTCCCTCTATCTTCATAACCTTCAAATATCTCAATATCATCGGCAAAATCGTTTAACAGATCATCGATATCCCAATTATTCAGATTAGCCGCTTCGGCAATACCGATCAACCCCGGAAGTACTTCCTCGTCATTATTGTGAAGAAATTGAACATATTCAGGCAGAAGCTCCCTTTTGCCCGAGAGTAATTCTACGGTATATAAATTGGCTTTGGCGAGAAAACGGAATCTCTCTACTTCTTCTTGACCGTTCTGATCCAGCCCCATAAACCAACCCATTTCGCCGTACTTCATAATATAATCTCTGGCTTCTTGATATTTGCCCTTATTTTGATAATAAATAGATTTAGCCAGATAGCTGTAAGCATAATAGAACACCAGCGGGTGTTTGGTGTCCAATGTCTCGTATTTGCCGTCCGCAGCATTTCTCAGTTGGGCATGATACAGGCTCTCAGCCAACGTATGCATATAGTCTGCAACTTTGTTCGCTTCATCCCAATCATTATGTGTGTAGCTGATTCTAAACAACTCACAAGCCTTATCAAGTTCGTGGCTGTCCGACAACAAATAAATGGCTTCCCTTTGATTCAGGACCTCTTCCACTAAAACCCGCCTCCCTAGCTGAAAATTACGGTTACCCTTAGCCTAATCACTATTCTTCAGGGCAGCTATGCTGCTAACTTCTATATTTT
The DNA here is from genome assembly GCF_020404765.1 of Paenibacillus sp. BJ-4. Taxonomy (GTDB): domain Bacteria; phylum Bacillota; class Bacilli; order Paenibacillales; family Paenibacillaceae; genus Paenibacillus. The sequence continues at coordinate 295,628 of NZ_JAIVEM010000140.1, read as the reverse complement.
TCATACCAGTATATTACAAATATAGTCAAAAACTAACTTGAAGTCAATTCAATGTTAGCTACATTGATTTTTTTGCAACCTGACATTGCTGTGTACGGATACAGCCTGTGAATAGTCGGCTCCCTGCTGCGAAATCTGCCAAGAAGATGAGATGTAGCCCCCCCTCCTCACGAGTGGTTTTTTAAAAGCTACAGTATCGTCTGGGTAACTACGTTACGAATTAGTGCGTACTTTTCAAGCAGATACTAGGGCCTTACAATCAAACCTGTGCATGAAGTCCAAGAATAAGCAACACTTAACAGAACATGTACCCGTTGATCAAATACAAATTCACCGAAGGAGTGAAGTTAATAACATGGAACTTCAATTGGCTTTAGACTTAGTAGATATCCCGCAAGGTATTGCATTGGTAAAAGAAGTAGAGTCGTATATTGATATCGTTGAAATCGGTACGCCGATTGTCATCAATGAAGGACTTCATGCGGTAAAAGCAATGAAAGAAGCATTCCCGAATCTGAAAGTACTTGCTGACCTCAAAGTTATGGATGCTGGCGGTTATGAGGTGCTGAAAGCATCGGAAGCCGGTGCAGATATCGTTACAATTCTGGCTGTAGCTGAGGATGCAACGATCAAAGGCGCAGTGGAAGAGGCTAAAAAACAGGGCGGTAAAAAAATCCTGGTGGACATGATTGGCGTTAAAAACCTGGAGCAACGCGCCAAAGAAATCGACGCGCTCGGCGTAGACTACATCTGTGTGCATACAGGCTACGATCTGCAAGCGGAAGGACAAAGCCCGTTCGAAGCTCTGCAAACCGTCAAAAAAGTCGTGAAAAACTCCAAAACAGCCGTGGCTGGCGGCATTAAGCTGAGCACATTGGCTGAGGTTGTAAAGGCTCAACCGGATTTGGTTATTGTCGGCGGTGGAATCACTGGCGAAGACGACAAAAAAGCTGTGGCTTCCCAAATGCAACAGCGTATCAAACAAGGTTAATTTCGATGGAAACCTCTCAATATTTATCCCGGGTGCTCAAGGAGCTGCAACTGGTTCCACAATTAATCAGTGATGCGGAATCGGAACAGCTGATTCACTCCATCACCGCTGCGAACAAGGTGTTCATAGCCGGGGCGGGCCGTTCAGGATTCATGGTCCGTTCGCTGGCAATGCGGCTTATGCATATGGGAATTCAAGCATATGTGGTTGGGGAAACCGTAACTCCCGGCTTGGGTAAAGGCGATCTGCTGCTGATAGGCTCAGGCTCCGGTGAAACCAAAAGCCTGACCTCCATGGCGGAAAAAGCCAAGAAGCTCGGGGCCTCCCTGGCGCTTCTAACCACTTCGCCAGAGTCCACCATTGGCAAGCTGGCTGACATCATCGTCAAGCTGCCCGGCACGCCCAAGGACCCGGCCAACAAGGATTACCAGACGATTCAGCCCATGGGCTCATTGTTTGAGCAAACCCTGCTGCTGTATGGCGACGCGTTGGTACTCAAAACGATGGAGCTGCGCAAGCTGACATCCGAATCGATGTTTGGCCAACACGCCAATTTGGAATAGAGCCCTGTACCTCTGCAATAACAAGGCAGGCTGCCTTTTACATGTCAAAACATGTGAAGGACAGCCTGCTTTTCTGCTTCTATCAATAATTGTCCTCCGGATCTAATCCATACCATCGTAGGAGAAATATCCAAAATAGGCCGGGGTTGCTGTGACACGTGCCGCTTGATCAACGGCGGTATGTGACGGGGAATGTGATTCGGACAACTCCCCTCTGGCTACGCTCATTGTAGCGTACATGCCGATCAGTGCTCCGGTGAAACCGCCATTGCGTTCAGGCGAGACCACATAAGCCGGCACCGTGGCAAGCGGCATCCAGTTGCCCGGACGTATAGCATAAGATAAGGCAAAATGATACGCATCGGATAAGATGCGAAACTCCACGCCTTCACCGCTTTGTATATCGGGAGCCACCGGGAGGGGTACAGAGGCCAATACAGTCGGTTTTCCCTGATCTGTGACCGAAGCCACTACGGTAAGCCTTTCGCCGTCTTCGACCCGCCGGACACCCAGCGTAAAGTGACCACGTTCGTTAAGCCGTACTGCAAGCCCGGCTTCCTCGCCCGCCTGCTGCGGTTGAAAATGGAGCCGACTGCGGACGGTGACCTGATGATGCCGCAACCGGGTGCCGAGAAACACGCTCGGCGCTTCCTCCAGCAGCGTGTGGCGATTGCCGGTAAGCGTCAGCCAGCCGGGACGTGCATTGAGGCTGGCGCTCACCTCGCATAGCCTGCGCGGAGCCGTCCAGCGGCAGTCCAGCCGCTGACCACCAAAGTCATCGCGCCAGCTATGACGCTGTACAGAAGCGGGCTGTACAGGTGCAAGCTGCGCAGCAGCGAGCGCGCACGCCTGCCCCGCAAGGCCGAGCGGCTGACGGTCTACAGACATGTGCAATTGCACCATGCCTGTGTTATTGTCAGCCACAGGCCACCCGTCCGTTGTCCAATGGACGGGTGCAAGAAAGGTTTCGCGTCCGAGTACGCTATACGAGGACGGCACCTCGGCCTGGAGCGCGGCCTCTTCGCAGTCAGCTACAGGCCGCACGTCCACCACCGGACGGACGCCGAGGAACAAAGTCCACCAGTCGCCCCGGGTGTCCTCAATCAGCTCGGCGTGACCTGTATTTTGAATCGGATGCGACGGAAGACCATTATGCGTGAGCATCGGCTCTTTCATAAGCTCGAACGGACCGTACGGGGCATCGGCTCGATAAACGAGTGTCCGATGATCACGCCCCGTGCCGCCACAGGCGCAGAGCAGATAATAACGGCTGCCGATGTGATACAGATGCGGCCCTTCGGTCCATACGCCGCCATCCCCGTGAGCAATCGCCACAGGCTCTGTCAAAGCCTGACCTGTAGCGATATCGATCTCATACTGAATAATATGCGATTCGGCACCTGCCCCGGATTGAACCGTCACATACACCTTCCCGTCGTCATCAAATAGCAGGGAAGGATCTATGTTTCCATAAGGAATACGGATCGGGTCAGACCAAGCTCCTGCGGGGTCCACAGACGTGATATAAAAATTGCCTATTCTCATCACATCCGTCGTAATCAGGTAAAATACACCCTGATGATAACGCAGTGTAGGCGCATATATGCCTTCCGAGCTTTTCCGTGTCGACAAATCAATCTGACTGCGCCGGTTCAACGCGTGCCCGATTTGCCGCCAATCCGTCAGGTTGCGGCTATGGAAAATCGGCAAGCCCGGCATATATTCAAATGAGCTTGCCGCCATGTAATAATCCTCTCCGACACGTATCACGCTCGGATCAGGGTAAAATCCGGGGACCACCGGATTCTTATAGCGCAAAGTAGCCATAGCTCCAGCTCTCCCTTTGAACAGCTCTATTAATCTGTTTCAAGCCATTTATTCGTTATTCCCTGCTGGCAACGGCGGAACTTTGGACGGGTCAACCAGCGCCCAATAGGCATATTTGGCCTTTAACCGTTCATCGAACAGCAGCGGCTTATCCAGCCGGACAATCGGGAACATACTAAGCCACGTATTTCCGTCATCCGTACCCCAAATCGTCACATTACTGATATGCTCCTGCTGTCTGGAAAACATATCGAACAACGCCCGATAGCGGTGAGCCTGCTGGATCAGCATGGATTCAGGTATCGTTTCGTAGCGATCTGTATCATTGGAATAGAGGCCCATATCCAGCTCTGTGATCTGATTATCCAGGCCGAGCGAAGCAAACTTTTCAATGGACTGCTCAATCTCGCTAATAGCAGGAAACGCCAGGCGGATATGCGATTGGTGACCTACGCCGTCAATCGGTACGCCTTTAGCGAGCAAATCACGCACCAAATTGTACAGAAAATCCCGTTTCTTCGGTTCATGCGTGTTGTAATCGTTGATGAACAGCCGGGCATTCGGCCCCGCCGCTTCCCTCGTGACACGGAACGCTTTTTCAATATAATCCGTGCCGGTAATCTGATACCACTTGCTGCGGCGCATACCGTCCGGCTGGTCGGGATCAATGACTTCATTCACCACATCCCAGTCGGTGATTACATTTTTATAACGGTCTGCAACAGCACGAATATGCGTCTCCAGCCGATCCAACAAAAGCTTTTTATTCTCAGCAGTCGGTGTCATCGGTTGTCCATTCTTATCCATAAACATCCAATCCCCGGTCTGGTTATGCCACACCAAGGTATGAAAGCGGATCGCTATTCCATGCTGTCTGGCATATTGCACAATCTGGTCCGCTTCTTCCCAATGGAACTGTCCCTCGGACGGCTGCAAAGAAATCGGCTTCATCGCATTCCCTGCCACGACGCTGTTAAAATGCTTTTGCACCAGCTCACCGTAAGCTCCTTCGGTCTGGAAAGCCTCAATTGCCGTACCGATGCTGAACTGGCCCTGATACAATCCATGCAAAGAGGGAATATCCTTTTCGATAGCCAGCGGGGGAACAACGGACAGCTCAAAATCATCCATATAAAAGGAAGCTGTTCCTTCGGATGTTTCCAAATACATAGAGACGGTATCCGCATCACGCGAGAGAGTATACGTTCCGGACAAATGCGTCCATCCTCCTGTCGTGATCGCCGTGTCGCCTACTACAGTTTCATACGCACTTTCACCTTGATGATCGCGCTGTACGCTGAGCCTCACCTTGCTAGGCTGTTCGCCAGGCGCCAGCTTCACCCAGGCACTGACCGTATAGCGGCTCCCCTTTTGCACCGTGGCTGTCACATCCAGCTTTGGCCCGGCATATGTCTTCTGTCTGCCTGTTGTCAGCAGGCTGTACGAGCCGGTTCGTGCATCGGCATTCGAAGCCCGCACCGTCTCGGTCCCCATACGGGATACCCAGCCTTGAGACGTACCCTCCTCAAACCCGGATACAATTGTCGGTTCCGTTGGGGGATTCGTTGGTGTCTCCGACACCTGTCTGATTTCCACCTCATCCATGTAGTAGGCCTGTGCGGGATTCGAGTTCTCCACATACAGCTTCAATACATCCACCTCCCCGGTAAAAGTATATTCCCCTTGAAGTTTGACCCACGATGTATCTGCTGTCTGCTTCTGCGCTACTGTCTTCCATGCTGTAGCCCCGCCTGTCGGCTGCTGCTCCATCGTAAACTTAATCACGCTCGGAACCGCCGCATTGCCGTCCAGCTTCACATAACCGCTAATTTCATATTCCACATTGGGCTGCAAAAGCGGCTTCACATCCAACTCCGCTCCATTCCAGGCAGCGGTGCGGGCAGTTGCCTTAAGACTGTGCGCACCGCCGTATGCGGCCTCCGTGACGGAAGCAATTTGGGTATACGTCCCTCGTGGCTTCCAGCCCTGAACGTTTCCTTGCTCAAATCCATACGTTCCGATCATCTTATTCACGCTCCCCGCCGCCAGTATCGTATCTGAAACAGACGGGGAATGTTCCACTGCCGGAGCCGCCCTCGCTGCGGGCGCCCCCCACCATCCGACAGGCAATAACAGTGCTCCAGCCAGCAGCAGACAAAAAGCTTTTAACCTATATGACCGCAAATATGACCGCAAAACAATCCCTCCCGTACTCAAATTTTAAAATTCGTATTCGGCACCTTTGGATTTCTGTTACTTGCGGATTGAAAATGGCTCTCTGGATGAATGGAGAATCTTACTATCCTTTGACACCTCCCAAGGTCATTCCCTTGACAAAATACTTCTGCAAAAATGGATAGACCAAAATAATAGGCACCGAAGCGACAATCGTCATCGTGGCACGAATGGAGGTTGGAGTAACCGCCTTCGCCAGATTTTCCGAGCTCGCGAACTGGCTGGCATAATCCTGAGCGTTAACGGACGTATTGGAATTTTGCAGGATTTTCATCAGCTCATACTGGAGGGTACTCCATTGCTCATACGACGAATTGTACAAAAACACATCGAACCAGGAATTCCATTGCGAGACCGCCGTGAACAGCGACACCGTCGCCAGCACCGGAACACAAAGCGGCAAAACAATGCGCATAAAAGTAGCAAACTCCCCTGCCCCGTCAATACGCGCCGACTCCAAAATCCCTTCTGGCAACCCTTCAATAAAGGAACGAATCACGATGACATTAAACACCCCGATCAGCCCAGGCACGACATACACCCAGAAGGTTCCAAGCATCCCCAGCTCTCGAATCAGGAGAAAGTTCGGAATCAAGCCACCGTTAAAATACATCGTTAATATAAAAGCGATCGAGACAAATTTGCGCAGCACATACTCCGGTCGGCTGATCGTATACGCCACCATCGCGCAGCAAAACACCGAGGTTACTGTACCCGCAACCGTACGCAGTACAGAAATCAACGTAGCATGGAAAATCGTCGCTTCCTTGAATACAAATTCATAATTACTCCACGTAAATTCACGCGGCCACAAATAAATTCCACCCCGAATCGAATCATTTGCTTCATTTAATGAAACCGCCAATGTATTCAAAAACGGATACAGCGTCACCACCATCAGGCACAGCATAAATACCAAATTGCACGCATCAAAAATCCGATCCGAGGGCGCCCGAAATCGCCCATGCAAGGTCTTCCCTTTGCCCATGACTCCCGCTCCTTTCTTTAAATTAGCTTAATCACTCTAATTCGATGATCAGGACGATTGCTGGTGAAGATATGGGTCTTATATTTCGTAGTATTATATTTGTATTGTTATATGAACCAATGTTAATCCAGTCAATTATTATCGCTATTTGGAAGCTATGAACTGGCTCGTTCATAAGGTCTTGGTAAGCTCTTGATAAGGTCCGCGAAGCGGCCTGTTAAATATCCACTGACCTGCACCTATAGTATGCATGAGCACAAACCTTCTGCTATCGCCACCATGGCGATAGCGAAGCTGAGCCAGCCATCATGACGCAGTTACCCAAGAAGCGCGAGCACGCGCCTTCCTTCGGGCCTTTCCCTGCCCCACCCTCAACTCTATAAAAAAGTGACTTTACGGCGGGGAGCAGCGGAGCGGACAGAATTGTTCTGAAGAAGCGGTAGCGGTCGCCTTTATCCCCGGATTCCAACCTCTAATGTTTTGATAAAAAGGAACCCGGGGATAACAGCGATCGGAAGAACATTCTACACGCGAAGCGACGATACACCCTCCCCCCATAACTCACCCTTTTTTTAGAACAATCTCTCCTCCCCTAACCGCTTCGCAATATGATTGGCGCTAAACAGTAAAATAAAGCTGACTACTGTTTTAAACATTCCGGCAGCAATCGAAAGCGAGAAATTGCCCATCTGGATACCATACTTCAGCACGAAAATGTCCAGATTTTCCGAATAATCCACATTCATACCGTTACCCAATAAATATTGCGGCTCAAAGCCCGACTCCAGCAGATTGCCGATATTCATAATGAGCAGGATGATGAATACAGGCTTTAATCCTGGTAATGTCACATGCCAAATCCGCTGAAAGCGCCCCGCTCCGTCGATCTCAGCCGCCTCATACTGCGAGGGATCGATCATGGTCATCGCGGCCAAATAAATGATGGTGTTCCAGCCGACATTTTTCCATACCTCCGATGCGCCGAGAATGCCCCAAAAATAGCTTCCCTCGCCCAGCCATAGAATAGGCTCCTTGATCAGTCCCAGCCACATCAGCACCTCATTGACAATGCCGCCGTCCGCTGATAGCGCCGTACTGATAATGCTGGCCGCGACTACCCACGAAATAAAATGCGGCAAGTAGCTGATCGTCTGCACCACTCGCTTGAATACGATCTGACGAAGCTCATTCAGCAAAATCGCCAATGCTATAGCGGTTACAAAGCCCAGCACCAGGTTAATGAAGCTCATCGCCAGCGTATTGCGCATCACCCGCAGGAAGTGTTCATCCTGAAACAAAAAACGGAAATGCTTCACCCCGACCCATTGCTGATCGAGCAGCTTACGGGCAGGCTTAAAATCCTGAAAAGCAATCGTCCAGCCCCAGAGGGGCAAATATTTGAAAATGAACAGCCAGATTAAAAAAGGGACGGACATCCATACCAGTGCACGCTGCTGGTTCAGCTTGTGTATAAATCCCCTAAAGCCGGTTCGCCGTGAGGACGGCAAATAGCCCGAAGAGGTCGTAACAGGTGGCGGTGACGTGTAGCCCATAGCTGCTTCCTCCTTTATTTTTTCCCGACCGTCTTGATTTTTTTGGCAACCTCCTTCGTGATCAGCTCCTCAAAGGCCTTCACATCCAGCTTGTTAAACTCGGTGGTGTATTCATTCCAAATTGCATCAAACTGTTCCGGTGCAGACAGCACCAAGCGCGGGAAATATTTGCGCTGCAGGTCTCCTTTCTTTTGCTGGAAGATCTGCGCAGGTGAGCCCTGGGCAATCTGAATGCTCCAGGCCGGGAACCATGGACGCTCGTCAGGTGCGGAAAACATCTGCGAGAAGGACTCTACACCGTGCGCTTTTAGCAGCTTTTTATCACCTTCGGTATACGACATACGCGCAACCTCAGGCTGCCGTCCGGGGCTAACCGAGTTGCCATCGGGCAAGGAAGAACCGTTACCGTATCGCGGCCAGCTGTATTCAAAATATTTGAACCCAAATGAGTCACGGAATGCATCCTCACCCGTCTTCTTAATTTGCTCCTTGGTCCGATAAAAACGCCCATTTTTATCTACATCATAGGTTTCACCTTTGATCCCCCAGTTGGATAACACCTGGTTTTCGTCGGTCAGCAGATTGTTGAAAAATTTGACGATACGTATCGGGTCCTTGGCACTGACCGTAATTCCAATGCCTCGGTTATTAACAAATGACGACGGATCAAGATACTGATCCTTTATATTCCGGTCGTATACAACAGGCAGCCCTATATATTCCAGATCATCATCACCCGATTGCTTGGAAGCCTCCTGCAGGTTATTTAGAGCCTGCCCTGCCTGCCAGCGGTAATCGAAAAAGCCCAGCACCTTGCCCGAGGTCAGCTTCGCCAAATATTGATCGTAATTGTCCACAAAGGAGGCTTTGTCAAACAGGCCCTCTGCGTTCAGCTGATTCAGTTCCTGGAGATACCGCTTTGTGATTTCCTTATCTCCATAATCCGTCGCCTGGTGTGATTTCATATCAATAATCGTGCCGCCATCGTTCGGATAGCCTGCCAGGTGCATCGGCGCATTCGTAAGCGCATAAAACCTATCCTGCGTGGTTAACGCCAAGTACCCGGTTAAACCCTCGTCTGCATGCTTTTTCGCATAGTTCCGAATCAGAGCCAAGTACTCATCTAACGTTTTTATTTTTGGATATCCCGCCTCCTTCAACACTCTGCGCTGTATCCAAAAAGCTCCCTGCTCTATGTTAGGAGCAGGCAAATAATCGCCGACCACCGCACTGAACGGCAGGAAATAGATATTCCCATCCTCCGCTTTCATCAGGTTGTAGTACGGTCCGTATACACGCTTGATATTTGGCCCATATTTGTCGATCAAATCATTCAGGGGAATAAAAGCCCCGGCATCCAGCAGTTTATCAATCGTGCCGTCCGGTACAATCACGTCCGGGTAATCGTTGCTTGCAATAAACGTGCCGATCTTCGTATTCGAATCCCCTACCAGATGCTCCAGCTTCCAGTTCACGCCTGTCTGATCCTCCAGAATTTTGCCGATCCGCGTTTCATTGGTATTAATGTCCCTTCCCGCCGTGGCATTAAAATACGTGAATGTGACCTTCTCCTTGCTATCTCCCGACGCAGTCTCCTTGCCCGCACTTCCTGAGCAGGCAGTGATCATAGATACCATCATGATAAATACCAGACTCATTATTCCGAATCTTTTGCTTGTCATACCAGACAATCCCCTTTCGGCCTCTTTGTCGGTTATATGTGGATATCAAATTGTAAGCACTTTCATTTTATAAAATGCCATGAATTTCGATCAACTGACAATCTAAAGGTGTTACTTAGGAAACTAAAGGAGTGCCAGCATGAACGTCCATTACCGCAATACGCCTTGACTCCATTGTCAGTAAAAATCGCGTTGTGATAAAATAAAACAAAGAAGATTATAATAAAAAAGAGCAGAGATGCGCTAACATCCCTACTCTCTAGTAACAGCCGCTTATAAGGGCGTTGCTTTGAACTAGGTGCAAAAATAGACCGCTAACCTTTGTCCGGGGAGCGGTCTATTCTTTTTGCTTTGGTTCAACGCAATAATTAGCGTACCGAATATCATTAGTGTCAGAGCCTCTTTAACCTCCATAGGCATCACCTCCTTGGCAGGAGACTAGCCGACCGCGCCATCTAAGTCATTCTGTAATTATGGGAATTATACCATATGGTTATCCTATAAATGGAATAATTAAGGCGCGTTCACTCCAAATCCGCCGGAATCATCATTTTAATCTCCGTTCCCTCGCCGGGGGCGCTGCGAATAGCAAGCTCAAAGCGGCTTCCGTAGTAAAGCTTCAGACGATAGATGACATTCTGCAAACCGATACGCTCGCCCATTTCCTCCTGCTTTTGCATGTAACTGTACAGCCGTTGTACCTGTTCCAGAGACATGCCAACTCCATTATCCCGTACCGTTAACATCAGCCGCCCCTCTCGATGCTCAAAATGAATCTCAATGCGACCTCCATGCTTCAGCGGTTCAATGCCGTGAATGCTTGCATTTTCAACCAGCGTCAGCACAACCATTTTGGGAAGCAGATAGTCCAGGTCTTCGGGCTGCGCCTGCACTTCGTACCGTATTCGCTCACCAAAGCGGTATTGCTGAATTTCCAGAAAACAACGGATCAGCTCCAGTTCCTCCCGCAATGTGACCCTATCCTTGTTCCACACCAGCGAATTGCGGAAAATCCGTGCCATGTTATGAATAATGCGGGCTGTCTCGTCCTCATGCTTCATCAGACTTCGCATACGAATCGTCTCCAATGCATTGAACAGAAAATGCGGGTTGATCTGGCTGTGAAGTGCATTAAGCTGGGCATGTCTGCGCTGAATCTCCAAATTTTTTCGCTGAATATCTGCTACATAGACATCGTTAATCAGTCGCTTGATTTTGAGCGTCATCCGATTAAATTCACCTGTTAGCTGCCCGATTTCATCTCGCGATTCTGTACCGGGAATCAGCTCAAAATGCTGATTTTTCACCTTTTTCATATACCTCAGAATACGATGAATCCGCACATTCAGCGAACGTGTAATCCAGATAATGATCAAAGTAGGCAGCAGCATATTCATACAGGTTAACAGCAGCACAAAATTGCGGGATTCCTGCATTTCGTACAGCACTTCATCTCCCGACACCGCGGCCACAATGCTCCAGCCATTGAGATTACTCGTCAGCACATAATTTGTCTTGAACTCGATGGTGTCCCCGGGCAGCTGGAGGGCGCTATAAGCCACGATCCTATGATTTATATCAATCTTGGGATCGGTCGTATATTCGATTTCCCCCCGTTCGTTGAGCAGAAAGAGACTGCCCTGCAAATTCAGATTATGGAAAATCTCTTGAATGGACGACATTCGCAGCTCTATTTTCAGTATTTTCTCGCGGCCATTTTGGGAATAAAAATAGTTCATCCGCCGAATCAGGCTAAAGGGATGAAGCTGTTCGCCCGTATCGTCGTCGGTACGTACAAATATAGGCTTGGACTGCCGTCCGGGCGGGATTTTGCCATACCAGGACAAGCTTTTGACCCGCTCATCTATAAAGCTGATTCCCCCGGAATTCAGCAGCGTCGGATTATCTGTGTAGATCGTAATTCCACCCACAGCATGGTATACAGGACTGTAAGTATTGTTCAACATACGACGTAAATAAGAATCATAGGCGGCAATATAATCAGCGGGATGTGGATATGTTTGCTCCAACAGCTCATTGAGCTGATGATCGGTATAAAAGATAGACGAGATTTCCACCGCATCCTCAAACTCACGGTAAAATTCAATTTTAATCTGCTCCAGCGCACGGGAAATATCCTGCATACGCTGTTCCTTCACATTTTGCGAGGTGACGTGGTAAAAAATCAGATTGGTCAACACTACGGGCGTAAACACACACAGGAAATAGAGCAGCAGCATTTTATCCCGCAGCCGGACATGATCAAGTGTTGTATGCAGCAGCTTCATTCGCTGACCCTCTCTGGCTTGTGTCCAACGTTCAGGCTGTTGCGGTATTCGCTTGGTGTGGCATGCACCATCTTTTCAAACTGGGTAACAAAATAGTCTGAACTGCCAAAGCCCACACGCTCGGAAATTTCATAAATGCGCAAATCCGTCTGCCGCAGCAGTCGCTTAGCCTCCCGAACGCGCAGCTTCAGCAGGAATTCGTTAAAGTACACGCCGTACGTTTTTCTGAATAATTGGCCGAGGTAAACTGGATTCATGTAAAAGCGGGCTGCAATACTTTTGAGGCTTATATTCTCGCTGGCATGCTGCTCAATATACGCACGGATGTGCTGAATACCTCCCTGCTGACGATCCTTGCGCAGAACCCCGATATATCTTCCACTTTCCTCGGCAAAGGCTGTAAACAGCCGCCGTAGTTCACCCAGTGACAGGTTCATATCCTGCCAGTTCATCATCGGCTCTAATGACTGAAGTGAGCGCTCATTTCCCTGCATGTTTTGAATGACTCGCACAATACTGAGCACGCATTGATGCAGGCTCATTTTCATAGCCTCAGGGGCATAGCACTCTTCCCGAAAGCTGCTAAATAAATGATCCACGGTCGTACGCAGCTCTTCCAGTCGCAGTTCCTCGACTTGTTCCGTCAAGCAATCCAGTACGTCCTGCTGAATGGTCCTGTAGTGAAGTGACGGCATTCCCCCCTCCACATATGCCACAATACCGCTAGGATCATGAATGTATTTATGGAGCAATGCTTCCTTCGCGCAGGCATAGGACTGATGGATATCCTGCAACCGGTTCACAGGACTCCCTGCGTAAATGAAGACCCGGTTTGCCACCCGATCTTTCAGTGACTTCATCCCCTCTATCTCTCTTTGTAGCGCTTTCATAAATACGTCCACTTTGGCTTCAAACCCCTTCAAAAAGAAGTCGGGTACAATGAGTCCAATCCGGTTCCGATGCTCATGGACATAAAGTGGATACTTGCCGTCTATTAAACGATGAAGCGCTTGTTCTATAAGCTCCCTGAATTGGAAAAGCGACAACAGGATGCTATCGTCACCAGAACGCCATGGATGTTGATCATTCAGCTCGACGAGTACATAGTACATATGCGCGGCTTCCCCAAGGCGCAGTTGCTGTTCCCAACGGGTCACCACGCTATCATCCACGTTGTTCATCATCAAGGTCTCCAATAGTCCGCCTGTACGGTGGTTTTGAAATAATTGTATATTTTGCTGCTCACGATGCAGCCTTTCACTCAGTCGGCGCAGCGTAGCCGAAAAGTCACCCTCATCAATCGGCTTGATCATAAAATCATGAACCCCATAGCGAAGTGCCTGCTGCGCATAAGCAAAATCACTGTAGCCACTCAAGATAATAAACGCAGGATGTTTTGTACTCCGTTCGAGTACAGATCGAATCAGCTCTAATCCGTCCAGCACAGGCATGCGAATGTCGGTAATGACGAGGTCCGGGTGAATACTGCCGATTAGCTCCAGTGCATCCTCACCGTTATCGGCTTCTCCCACGATTTCAAAGCCACAGGCTTCCCAGTCCATGAGTTGAAGCAGCCCTTTGCGAGTGAATATTTCATCATCCACCACAATGGCTCGATGCAGCTTCATAACCTGCTTCCTCCTTTCGAGTATGCATCATTTTATTTTGGATAACTATTCCAATTGTATCTAGCAATATGGTAATGTGAAAACATCGGGAATTGGGAATTGCTGTTACACCTATCATATGACGAATGGGGCGGTGTCAAGCATGCGCATGGTATTTCGTTGGTTTGGTGAAGGAAACGATACGGTAACGCTGGAACAAATCCGACAAATTCCGGGAGTGGAAGGGATCGTGTGGGCGCTACACGATATTCCAGCCGGAGAAGAATGGCCTATGGAACGTATTGTGGCACTTCGAGAGCAGGTTGTACAGGCGGGATTTCACAATGAGGTTGTTGAAAGTGTGAATGTGCACGAGGATATTAAGCTCGGACGACCGACACGCGATCAGTATATCCGCAACTACATACGCACATTGGAAAAGCTCGGCCAGAACGGCGTGAAGATCGTCTGCTATAATTTTATGCCCATATTCGATTGGCTGCGCACCGATTTGCACAAGGAACTGGAGGACGGCTCCACGGCCCTCTTTTTTGAAAAGTCACGAATTGAAGGCATTGATCCGTTCGAACTGGTACGTCAAATTAACGCAAATAGCTCGTTAACCATGCCCGGCTGGGAACCGGAGCGGCTGGAGCATCTGACGGCTTTGTTTGAAGCGTACACTCACGTCACGGAGGAAGACCTGTGGCAGAATCTGGCCTACTTTCTGGAGGCCATTATTCCCGTTGCCGAACGCAGCGGCATTCGGATGGCCATTCACCCCGATGATCCGCCATGGTCTGTATTCGGACTGCCACGCATCATCACAAGCCAGGCTCATTTGCGCAGGCTGCTGGCGCTGTACGACAGCCCCGCGAACGGCATTACCCTTTGCTCTGGCTCGCTAGGAGCCAACCCCAATAATGAAATCGTTTCCATGATTCATGAGTTCAAGGACCGTATTCCGTTCGCCCATATACGCAATGTGCGTGTGTCGGCTAACGGAGACTTCATCGAAACCTCTCACCGAACTCAGGATGGAACCGTCGATATTGCCGGCATTGTCCAGGCGTATCACGATGCCCGCTTTACGGGCTACGTCAGACCGGACCACGGCCGCCACTTGTGGGGAGAGCAATGCAGACCCGGCTATGGACTGTATGACCGCGCGCTTGGGATTATGTATTTGTGGGGACTGTGGGATGCGCTGACACATAACCAGGCCCGACACACTTCTCCCGTTTCCAAGACGGAAACCACACGAACCGGATCAGTCCATACGAAGGAGTCAACCCTATGAGCACACCATCTCTACACCCTTCGCTGGCAGGCAAAACAGCAGTAATCACAGGCGGTGCCGGGGTGCTTTGCAGCGCAATGGCCCGCGAGCTGGCAAAGCAAGGCGTGAAGGTTGCTATTTTGAACCGAACGGAAGAAAAAGGTCTGCGTGTAGTCCATGATATTCAGGCCGCAGGCGGAGAAGCGATGGCGGTGGCCTGTGACGTTACCGACGCGGACAGCGTACGGCTAGCCGAACAGACGGTACGCGAGCAGTTCGGCGCATGTGATATTCTGATCAACGGAGCCGGAGGCAATCATCCGAGCGCCAACACCTCCCGCGAGACCTTCCGGCTGGAGGATCTGACGCTGCTCGATATTACTACCTTCTTCGAGCTAAGCATACCCGGTTTTCGCCAGGTACTGGACGTCAATTTCATCGGAACGCTCATTCCGACACAAATATTCGCTCAGGGCATGACTGGACGTCCGGGGGCCGTCGTTATTAATATTTCCTCCATGAGCGCACCCAGCCCCATGACCAAAGTTCCGGCCTACAGCGCAGCCAAAGCAGCAGTTAACAACTTCACCCAATGGCTGGCTGTCCATTTAGCCGAAGCCGGTATTCGCGTCAACGCCATTGCACCCGGCTTTTTCCTCACTGAACAAAACCGCAGCCTGCTAACCCATAAGGACGGCTCCCTCACCGAACGTGCGGCTAAAATCATCGCCCATACTCCTATGCGCCGCTTTGGTGTACCGGACGATCTGCTCGGCACCCTGCTGTGGCTTGTGGATGAACAGACATCCGGTTTTGTCACAGGCACAGTGATTCCGGTAGACGGTGGCTTCATGGCGTATTCCGGGGTGTAAAATAGTGCACGCCTAAAAGCCGCTTGGCATTTGAACCGAGCGGCTTTTAGGCGTGCATTTCTTTTTCCTCTGTTTTATTTTTATCATTTATAGCAGTGATGTACCCTCTTTATATATTTTGCGCGTAGCTTTCACTTGGCGTTTTGGTCAACACCACATGCAGGCTGGAGTTCGCCTCTGCACCACCGCGATAGGAAAAGTGTTCATCTCCTGTAACATGGATTATATCCCCTTGAACCACTTCCGTTTCTTCACCATTCACAGTTACAGTACCGTTCCCTTCAAGAACAAGCAAGTATACATTCGCTCCTGGATGATTATGTGTTGGCAGCTCAGCATTAGGAGTGAAGTTGAGAATAAAAATAACATTGTCGGCTTCCTTATGCACAATTCGTTTAGTAAAGGCAGCTTCTTTATATTCCTGAAATTGAATGAGGTTTGATTTTTTCATGTAGGTTCACTCTCCTGTTTGAAATTAGATTTTCCTATATGGTCTTATTGTATTTGATTATTACGCTCTCCTTGTGATTGCAGTCACAAAACTAAATTTAAGTTATAAATACTTTGAAATATTTAAAAATTTGATTTCAATCATCTTTTTCATCGACATATCCAACTAGAATCGAATTGTGTCAGACAAACAAAATAAGCAGGAGGTTGTTCCTATGAAACCAGGATTCCAACTGGCAAAAGATATTTATTGGGTAGGAAAAATTGATAATCGTGAGGTTCCCTTCCATCGTCTTCTACTGTCTAAAGGTACAACATATAATGCCTATCTATTGAAAACTGGAAAGCCAACCATTGTGGATACGGTAGATATGGCGTTCGGTAGAGAATTTGCAGAGGCTGTGGCCGAATTGATCGATCCGTTGGACATTCAATATATTATCGTCAATCACACGGAGCCAGATCACTCGGGCGGATTGGCGGCACTAGCTTCCAAGGCAACGAACGCTACGATTGTCTGCACGGAGATTGCCGTTCCGGAAATTCAGCAAATGTACAAGCTTCAGCACCGCAACTTCCTGGTAATCAAGGACGGAGATCAACTGGATATTGGAGGCAAGACACTGCTGTTCAAGGAAACACCTTATCTCCATACGGAAGAAACCATGATTACCTACTGTGTAGAAGATAAAATCTTGTTCCCTTGCGATATTTTCAGTACACATGTGGCTGTAGAGCATCTATTTGCCGATGAGGCTGGTTTTGATATCACCGAGGACTTTATCGGATACTATCAGGCTATTATTCACCCACATCGCAGATATGTGCGCACATTAATTGAAGCTGTTGCTGATCTGGATATTAAGATGATTGCACCTTCACACGGCTTCGCAATCCGACATGATATTGCTAAGTTTATTGATTTGTACGCATCTATGAGTACCGAAACCAAGGATGATAAAAAAGTAGCGATTGTCTATGCCACCTTAAAAAATAACACTAAAAAAATGGCAAACATTCTGAAAGACTGCTTTTTGGAAAACCAAATCAAGGTGGAGCTATGGGACGTAGATAAGGCAGATGAAACGGAGATTTTGAATAGTATTGCCTCAGCGGATGCTGTTTTCGTCGGTAGCTCTACCAAATATGCCGATATGACGGGTAAGCTGGAAGACCTGCTGCAACAAATGCAAAAGATGAATCTGGAAGGCAAGCTGGCTGCTGCCTTTGGTTCCTACGGCTGGAGTGGGGAAGCCATTGAGGTCGTACAGGATTACTTGAACGGTACCAATATGAAAGTCCAAAGCACTTCTGATGTAATCAAGTCGACTGGCATGACGCATGTGGAGTTCCCGGTACGCATTCGTTTCTCTCCTAAAGAAGATGAAAAAGTGAAGAAAATTAAAAATGCCGCTGAATTTGTCTCAGATCTGCTGCTTAGTGTTATTTGAAACACATCAGCGTATAACGAATAGGAGAGATACTGAATGGGCAACCAACATTACGTTATTATCGGGGGCAGCGTTGCCGCCGTCAACGCGGCGAAAGCGATTAGAGATCATGATGAGCTAGCCGAAATTTCTATTTACGGGGAAGAAGCATCCCTTCCGTATAACAGAGTCAAACTTTCCAAGGGACTATTCACTGACTTGCACAGCGACAAAATCCTGATCAAAAAGGAAAAATGGTTTGCCAATCAACGAATTCATGTTTATTCAGGCATAAAAGTCACCGCGATACATGCAGCGGACTCCACCATCGAAACAGCAAACGGACAAACCGTTGCTTATGACAAGCTGCTGCTGTGTACAGGAGCCCACAACCGTAAGCTTTTGCTGGACGGAGCTTCACTACGTAACGTTCACAATATCCGTTTTCGACAAGATGCAGACAGCCTTAAGACGAAATTACAAAAGGGAGACCGGATATGCATCATCGGCGGTGGGATTCAAGGCGTGGAAACCGCCTGGTCCTTCCAGCAAGCCGGGTATGCTGTAACCATTTTGGAAGCCTCGCATCGGCTTATGCCCCGCCAGCTAGATGAGAAGGCTTCCGCTATTTTGACCCAGCGAATTACCGAGCAGGATACCAAGGTAAGCCTTGGACAAGGCGTAAAGCGTATTATAGGCACAGATCACGTCGAAGGTGTAGAGCTACAGGACGGCTCCGTTATTCCCTGCGAGCATGTCGTGTATTCTATCGGAATTGTACCTAATACTGAGCTTGCCCGCCAAATCGGCCTTGATATTGGACAAGGCATCCTGGTGAACGCACAGATGGAGACCAGCTCCGCCAATATATATGCGGCAGGTGATGTAGCCGAGTTTCAAAATAGAGTGGATGGATTATGGGAAAGTGCTATAGAGCAGGGGAAAATAGCAGGCGCCAATATGGCGGGCGCATCCGTCAGCTATCAGCGACCTATCCCTGTAACCCTATCCAACAGCTATGAATGCCCCTTGTTTTCCATGGGTCTGGTGGATGAACAAATCTGCGATACCAGCCTGACTAGTGAAAATCAAGTTTCTTATACACGCATGTTCATACAAAAAGGCTCTATCTGCGGCGTGATCGGCTTTGGGGATGCTCTTGCTTCACTTCCATTTAAAACAGCCATCATCCAAGGACTCAAACCGGACGCGCCAGAGCTTACAAAAATTTTGAGTGACAAGGAGAACTAAAGATGAAAAAATATGTATGTCAACCTTGTGGATACATTTATGATCCTGCATTGGGCGACCCTGATGAAGACGTTATGCCCGGTACAGCGTTTGAGGATCTCCCGGAAGACTGGGTTTGTCCAGTCTGCGGTGAGGATCAAAGCCATTTTGCCCCAATAGATGATACAGAATAACAAGAACACGCAATACTTTTTAGTTTCCGGTTTATGAATGGAGTGAATGAATGTGAATGAGATGTCCTGCCAGTGCGGAAAGGAGCCCTGTGCCCGCAAAGTGCCTATCTTTTCCTCTTTGTCCGAAGAAGATTTGTGTAAGGTCAGTTCCATGATCCGACACCGAAAATATCAGAAAGGCGAGGCCTTGATTGTCGAGGAACAGGCATCCGATACGCTGTACATTATTCAAAGCGGGCATGTCAAGCTTCTGAAAATGACACCTCAGGGCAAAGAACAAATTCTGCACATTCTGACAACTGGCGATTTTTTTGGCGAGTTGAATATA
Organism: Paenibacillus sp. BJ-4; assembly: GCF_020404765.1. GTDB lineage: Bacteria > Bacillota > Bacilli > Paenibacillales > Paenibacillaceae > Paenibacillus. The sequence goes on along the minus strand of NZ_JAIVEM010000140.1, from coordinate 276,111 downwards.
TTTAACAGCGATGAGTTGAGTAATTTTAGTGCCTATGCCTTAAAAAATACTGATATTTGTATGCTCACCAAGGATGATATGGAGCAGTTGATTCGCAACAATCCCGATATCTCTTTGAAGCTGCTCAAAACCATTACTAAACGCCTGGCACATACCGAAAATCTGGCTCAAAGCCTGGCGACCAAAGACCCGGAGATCCGTATCGCCTATATGATTCTTGAGCTAGGGCATAAATACGGCAAACCGGAAGGCTCCTACATTAAAATAAATCTCCCCCTTTCACGCGAAGAAATGGCTAATTATGTTGGTGTCACACGCGAAACCATCAGTCGCAAATTCGCAAAATTTGAACAGCTGGGGATTATTCATATCAAGGGTACACGAGAGATTACGATCTGCGATGTCCAGAAGCTGAACGAATATATAGATTGAGATATATAGATCTAATGCTGCTCTAGCATGAGGACAACAAAAAACCGCTTCTTTAACTTATGGATTACAGTTGATCTATCAACCACTTCCATTTCGTTAAAGGGCGGTTTTTACCGTATTTTATACTTTACTAACGATCAATTGTCGTGTTCACACCTTGGGAAGAAGCTCCCATGTTAATTCCCCTGAAGAAAGCTCCGATGGAATCGTGTCCTTGGCAGAAGCAGCCTGAATCGTGGTGGATCTGCAGCAATCCCAGACCACTTTGACCAGATACCCAAACAGCAATACGTTCAACAACGAAGTCACGCACAATATAATGCCGTGATGATCCCGAGAATTGGAGCTATAGAAAATATCGAAGGTGTTCAGGAAGATCGTAAGACTGAATCCACCCGCAAGCCACAAAAATCTCCGGTCCCGCAAATACAGATACGCCAGTACCGCCAATGCTGCCGCAGGGAACAAATACCGTTCATGCATGCTGGAAGCGAAGGTAAAGACACCTGCAATTTGCACCAGTGCAGCTGCTGCCGCAAATTGTGGTTTGCGACTGCGGACATACATCCACCATATAAACAAAGTCACCAGCACAATGCCGATCATGCCCCATGTATGGTAGCTGAACAGGAACAACGTCGTAGTGTCCTGCGTATAATTGCCACCGATCAGTGCGAAGAAGTTATACGCATTCACGGAAGCATACGGATATTCGCCAACCGTTCCCTTGTATAAATCAAGCAGCCATAACGGCTTCTGCCCCCACGAAAATGGCAATATGACCAGAATGGTCGTCACAACCGCTCCACCGATGGCCAAGAGCCAAGGTTGTATTTTACGCTGTCTCAGTAGCTCGAAGAACAGAACTGGTCCATAAATAATCCCCTGCGGCTTCATCAATACCGCTATCGCAAACAATACGGCAGACCAGCCGATCCGGTTTTCCACCAGCAGCACAATCATGCCCACAATCAGCATGGTAAAGAATGAATCTACCTGTCCCCAGAAGGTCGAATTGATAAATACAGCCGGGTTAAACACATAGAATATCGCCAGGCCGAGGCTCATACCATAGCCGATCCGTTTGCTTGCCAGCCGGTACAGCATGTACGCTGTCACGATATCGGCTAATATATTCGGAAGCCGCAGCAGCACGGACATATAGGGGCTGAAAGCAGCCGTAGAGCCGATTTTACCGATCACATATAAAATATAAATATAGAACGGCGGATAATCACTTGATCCGTTCGTGTAAAAGCCAGATAAGCTGTCCGCTGCTGTCGTAGCCCAGTTCCGAAATAGCATTAAATCCATGTGACCCGATATCCACGGGGCTACCGCCATTCTTAAAAAGAATCCCACACCCAGCACAGTCCACAGCATCAGCCTGCGGTTACGTTCCCCGAGCTTCCATTCACGGGTCCGAAAACGGTACGCAATAAACACGAACGCACCGAAAAATAAAGCGGCAAAGATCGCCAGCGGAGTTGCATAAGCGGATGAAGAATTCCCATTTCTTCCACCACCCATACCGCCGCCAGGCTCGCCCATGCCAGATTCGTTGCCGGACATGCCGCCCGGACCTCGATGCTGCCCGTCTCTGGCAACACCGCTGCCCCCGGATGTGGAATTGTCATTCCCAGCTGTCTGGCCGTTAGCAGGACGCTGTCCCGGTCCCCCCATACCTTCACCGGGTCCGCCTCCTCCCCCGAATCCGCCGGACGGGCCCTGCTTAAAAGCAGCGGATTGGGAGGCCGAGCTGCCCGAATAACTCCATAAAGAAACGACACTTACGACAGCACACAATATGAGACTACATAGAAGGATATATTTCAGACCGTTCGCTTTCCAAACGTTCAAATCCGATGCACCTCTCTCTGTTTCTATTTTCCTCATATTGTATCTGCCTTAGCTTAGGACTTTGTGAGTTCTGGCTGAATGTTGGCTGAATATGGGGTCATTGCGCTGTACCTTGTTGCTCCATCTCCTTAATAGCCCTTTCCATTTGAGACTGCGGATGCTGTAGCATGTTGCCGTGGCCAACAGCCAATAAAGACGGATTGAAAAACGCGAGCTTTTTGGCGCTTTCCAGCGAGCTTCCCTTGTTCCATGTAGCCAGTGCGGGAAATGGAAACAGCGGCTTAAGCCTTCCCGACACCGCAACCCCACCCCGGACCTGGAAGGCGTCGCCTGCAATCAACGCACGGGTGCGAGTGTCCAAAAATGCCATCGAACCCGGCGTGTGTCCAGGTGTGCTGATCGCCAGGAGCGAGCCTACAGGATCCCCGTCCTCCAGCAAAACATCAGGCCGGGTAAGAATTCCCTTCGGCACACTGCCCCGAATGGGGGTATTCGGTTCATCTGTCTCTAACGATACATCGCCTTGCAGCAGCCGCGCATCTCGTCTGGAAATGAACACTTGCGCATCAGGGTACCTTGCCTTCAACCGATCCAGCGCACCCACATGATCCTCATGGGCATGGGTAAGAACGATTCTTGTAATCGGCTGCCCCATCCGCTCGGCAGCCTGTTCAATACCTTTGGCACTGTAAGGCAATCCGGCATCTATCAGAGTAAGCCCATCATTCTCCTCCACCAAGTAACAGTTCACCGGGAACAGTCTCGGCAGAAACGTCAATTGATATATATGCTGCACCTGAACAACACGCATCCGTCTCATCTCCTCATCTTGATTAAAACTAACTATATTAGTATTATAAATAACATGATTAGTTTTAATCAAATCTTTTCGCAGATATTCAGCAGCAAAAGGCAGACCCGGGATAACATCCCTGGTCTGCCTCTCTCCAACTATGATGTGAATGCTCCTAAATCCATCAACCCTGCTGGATAGCCTCAGCAATGGGCGTGCTGCCTGACGCCAGATTAATCGCACGGTGATACGTCTGCCGTTCATCCAGTGCCGCTACCACTGCGGCTTCATCCTCACGGGAAATGGTACTAACGGAAGGATCATCCCCCGTAGCAACCTTTCCGATACCGGGATCATCTGTCAGTCCACCCGGACGAAGGATCGTGTAATCCAGCACATTCACAATAACCCTCCTGTATTCGCAGTCTCTCATCTACATTATACAGAAGTATTTTACCCTTATGGTTCAGGACGCAATCAGATTGATATGTCGAGTTTGTGATCAGGTGTTGTCCTACAGTTTGGCTTCCCGCTCCCAGCACTCCACCTGCTCCAGCCCCGGAATGCTATCTTTGTAGAACACAGGGTCGTGACCCGCCTTTTTCTGCCGTGAATAATCCTTTAAGGCTGCAAAAGCGACTCGGGATAAAAGAGCAATGGCAATCAGATTGACGACAACCATCATGCCCATGAATAAATCGGCCAAATCCCACACCAGCTGCACCTTGGCTACCGCTCCGAAAATCACCATGCCAATTACAGCAGCGCGATAAAGCCATACCCAGATTTTACTGGATTTCATAAACCCGATGTTCGTTTCGCCGTAATAGTAGTTACCGACCAATGCGCTAAAAGCGAACAGGAATACCATAATGGCAAGCAAACCAGGCGCCCACGGCCCGATGTGCACACTAAGAGCCGCCTGAGTCAGCTCAATACCGCTAAGTCCCGCCTTCGTATATGCCCCGGATAACAAAATAATCATTGCCGTGCTTGTACAAATAATAAGCGTATCCGTCAGCACTCCAAAAGCCTGAATCAAGCCTTGCTTGACCGGATGGCTGGTGTCTGCGGTAGCTGCCGCATTCGGTGCGCTCCCCATTCCTGCTTCATTGGAAAATAAGCCACGCTTGATGCCATGCATCAAGGCTGCCCCAATGGAGCCTCCCGCAATCTGCTCGAAACCAAACGCACTGCGTACAATCAGGGACAACACGTGCGGCAATTGCTGAATATTAATGATCACAATAAACAGCGCAATTCCGATATACAGCACCGCCAGTACGATGACGATATATTCGGACATTTTGGCAATCCGCTTGACCCCTCCAAAAATAATGACCGCAAACGGAGTCGCCATAATCAGACCCACGACCAACCGATTCGTGCCGAAGGCATTTTCAAAAGCCAGCGTAACCGTATTGGACTGCACCGCGTTAAAGACCATCCCAAAGCTCAGTGTAATCAGTATCGCAAAGACGATACCCATCCACCGCTTTTTCAATCCGATCTCCATGTAATACGCCGGACCGCCACGGAATCCGCCTTTGTCCTTCACTTTATATACTTGGGCTAATGTACTTTCGACGAAGCTGGATGCTGATCCGATGATCGCAATGATCCACATCCAGAACACCGCACCCGGGCCGCCCAGCGCAATGGCGATAGCAATCCCTGTAATGTTACCCGTACCCACGCGCGCCGCCATGCTGATACAAAATGCCTGAAAAGGCGAAATGCTGTCCTTGGAGCCGCGCTTCGACTCTCTCAGAACCCGGAACATATCTCCGATCATTCGTACTTGCAGACCTTTAGAGCGGAACGTAAAAAATAGCCCCAATGCGATCAACATGACAATTAACAACTTGGACCAGAAAAAGTCGTTAATTACACCGATCACATCCTGTAAAACCTGTTGCATCCACAATCCCCCTAATATCCATATTCTTTGTCTTCATTCTCTCAGTGAACCGGTTCCATACCCGCCGTTTAGCAGTATTTTTTGAGTATATCAATTTTTCGCCGCACAGAGCAGATAATTATACATTTCACTGTATAGAAACCATTACCAGGGAAGAGCACGGTATTTGAACCTCATGTTATACTCGTTTCTGCTGCATACGCAAACCTGCTAAAAAAGTGTTCATCATCACTTCAATGCTTCGATCCACTTCTACAGGTAAACCAAAGCCCCCCTTCTGTTCCAGCGAGGCAAACCCATGAAGAAGACTACGGAACCCTCTTGCTGCATGAATGCAATCCTCTTCCTTGAAGCCGTAGCCACTCGACAGGACGGAAATAACAAGCTCTGCCACGCGATCCGCAGCGTCCCTCAATTCAGTATCCTGGCGGTCTGTAGCATACAGCATCGCTTCATACAACCCGGGTCGTTCGCGGGCATATCGCATGTATGCTTTCCCCATAGCAGCCAGTGCATCATCTCCCGCTCTGCCAACCGCCGCACTTGTCAAAGTATCCTCCAACTGCTTGAGGCTGCGTAGTGCCAGCACTTGACGCAGTCCGTTCAATCCGTCCACATGGTTGTACAAGGACGGCGGGCGAATGTGCAGCTTTTGCGCCAGCGTGGTGAGCGTGACCTCCCCCATCCCCCGTTCATTGGCAATGTCCTCTGCAGCCTGCAGGATATCTTGCAGCTTCACTCCGTTTCTGGGTGACATCATCCGGTCCCCTTTCATCGAATTTCTATGTAAGGCTATTACATATACAAATACATACTGAACCCTATGTTCATTTTAACTAATCCTGTTAGTCTATATAAAGACCATGCCGTTTGCAACCATAGCCCTGCCCGGACCTTTATAGAAGAAGAGCATATCTGCCATAACTGATATAATAAAAGAAATAAGATCATAAAGCGGGTCTGACAACTTTTTCGATCCTCTACAAAGGAGATAGCTATATCTATGGATTCCAATCCACTTCCTGCCATTGAATTTAAGCATATCACTAAGTATTTCACCGGGCCTGAGCGGCAACGTGCTGTCCTGAACGGAATTACAGCAAAAGTTTCTCCCGGCAAAATTACCACGCTGGTCGGCCCGTCCGGGTCTGGCAAAAGTACGCTTCTCTCACTGTGTAATCTTTTACTGTCACCGGATGAAGGAGAAATCAGCGTATTCGGCAAGCCTGTATCCGAGTGGGAAATCCCTGAGCTGAGACGCAAAGTGGCATTGGTCTTTCAGGATGCGCCCATACTTCAGGGAACCGTCCTGTACAATCTCCAAACCGTAGAACGGCTGCACGGTACGATGCTGCATGATCCGTCCGGCCTGTTGGAACGGGTAGGGCTCACCCGCGACCTGCTGGAACAAAAAGCGCAGGAGCTGTCCGGTGGTCAAAGGCAGCGCTTGGCCTTGGCCCGAACGCTCGCCAACCGCCCGGATATTTTACTGCTGGATGAGATTACTTCCGCACTGGACCCCGCCTCGGTCAAAGAGGTTGAGGAGCTGTTGCTTCAAATGAATAAAGAAGAGGGAACGACCATGATTTGGATTACGCATCATATGGAACAAGCCCGCAGGGTCGGCCATGAAACATGGCTGATGATTGACGGAAGATTGGTGGAACAAGCGGATACCGAGACCTTTTTCCATGCTCCGCAGCATAGTGAAACTCGCAGGTTCATAGCAGGAGAATGGGTATGACGATTATTGCCTTGATTCTTTCCCTCGGTTTTGTATTTATTTCCATCGTTATGTCCAAGTCCTTCAAGCTTGGTCTGGACCGGGATATTATGATCGCCACGATCAGAGCATCGGTTCAACTGCTGGCTATCGGTTATGTATTACATTTGATTTTCGGGATGCAGAGCTACGGATTCATCGCATTGTTCATTCTGCTCATGATCACCGTAGCCTCTCAAAATGTTGCGCGCAAAGGACGATTTATCCCCGGCCTTATGTGGAAGTCATTCCTGACGCTGCTGTGTGTGGAAATCGTTACACAGGCATTCCTGATTGGCCTGCATATCATTCCGGCGACAGCCCGGTATATGATTCCGATTAGCGGCATGATCATTGGCAGCTCCATGATTTTATCCAGTCTGCTGGTGTCCCGGCTCAAATCGGAGGTCCTGCTGCGCAAGCCTGAAATCATGCTCATCCTGGCACTGGGTGGCACACCGAGACAAGCCATTTTTCCAATACTCAAGGATTGCATACGCTCCAGTATGATTCCAACCATTGAGGGACAGAAAACGCTGGGGCTTGTCCAGCTTCCCGGCATGATGACCGGACAGATCATCGCAGGAGCCAATCCCATTGCCGCCGTCCGTTTGCAGTTGCTGATCGTATTTACTACCATGACCTCTGCCATTCTGACCAGCGTACTGCTCAGCCTGTTCATTTATCCGGTATTATTTACGCATCAACAACAGTTGCGCACAGAGTCTTGGGAAGTCTGATGGAGATGGTTATACCCAGTCATCTACAGTTACTTGCCATTATCAAAATAAAATAGAGATGTTTAATTCCTGACACGAGGGTTAATAGATACACGAACACGCTTTACTAAAATTCGATGAGGAGTGATTGAACATGGCTAACAACAACCAAAATGGCAAAATGAGTCGCGAAGAGGCAGGACGTTTAGGTGGAGAAGCTACTGCTAAAAATCACGACAAAGAATTTTATCAAGAGATTGGCGAAAAAGGTGGCGAGGCCACTTCCAAAAGTCATGGCAAGGAATTCTACCAAGAAATCGGTGAAAAGGGTGGCGAAGCCACTTCCAAAAGTCATGGCAAGGAATTCTACCAGGAAATTGGACGCAAGGGCGGTGAAGCCCGCGGCAATTCAGACCAAAGTGACAGCGACGGGAAAATGAGCAGGGAAGAAGCAGGCCGCAAAGGCGGCGAAGCTCGGGCCCGTCAGCGTAGAGATAACTGACGATAAGGAATATAGAGTCTGTGTAATGTAAAGGCACAGGCTGGTATATACGAGGTATAGTGAATATTTTAAATAAGCAAAAACCTATCTGCTGTTGTTTAAGCGGGTAGGCTTTTTGTGTGAAAGTTACTTTCATCATCCAATCATACGTCATACAATATACATATACAGGTCAAATATCCAAACATAAATATTTTATTATAAATGAAAGAACTGATTAGTCCTGTTTCTTTTCTCATGTCATCCTATTCATTGTATGAGTTATGGGAGGTTTGTAACAATGTTGATTACAAAGAATAAAACGGCTACAGCTATATTAAGGGTTATATTTTTTTCACTAATTTTCGGCTGGATTTATTATTGTTCAGGATATCACCCGGCTGAAATTGCTAAATTAGTTAAAATTACAGATGACTATTTGGTCATACAAAGAGATGCTTCTAATGGAGGTGGATATAAAGAATTATATATTTCCTCAAAGTCTGTGATCCCTCCTCTGGATGTAGGCAAACAATATTTTTTCGAGTCTGATCAAAGGTACTTTCAACACCCATATATCCGTTATGTAGAGGAGTAGAACAAAACAAGACTGTCTAATCATTCAAAACTGCAAAATGAATCAGCATCTAAGCTAGTTCGTGGCTTTACAATATAGGTTTGGAGGTACGGTTAATGAAGTCATTTAGGTTTTGGTTATTCCTAATCTCATGTCTAGTTATTACTGTAAATATTACGGGATATGATGACTATAATATACTATTGGCTATCATTAGTCCGTTGGTTTGGATATACGAATCATTTCAATTTGTACGAAAAGCAGACATCCCCATAGCCGTCGTTTATTTCACTACACTAGTTTTCTGGTACCTTATTGGATATGGTTTGGATCGTTTGATTAAAAAATTGAAGAATTAAAAATTATCTTCTAAATTGTCGTCCACCTTCTCAGGTCCGTACTCAACTGTTTTATAGTCAGGTGATAAGCTTTCGATTGCGCCATTCGCCGCCCCATATGTAGTACCAAAGCCCATCGGACGCTGGCTGAATGCTCCGGACATGAGGACAATTGAGCCGCCCTTGGAGATATACTTTTATTCGGATAGGCTGTCCTGCACCGTGCTTTTACGGTAGGATGTCGGCGACTGACCAGACCAACGCTTGAACTGTCTGCTAAAATGCGCAATATCTCCGTAACCCAACATATCGGCAATTTGCTGCACCGACCATTGCGGATCAGCCAACAGCAACTTGGCCTCATGCAGGACAAGCCCGGATAGATATACACGGGGGGATACGCCGAAGATACTCCGGAATACACGATTACAATGGGACACACTAATGCCCAGCTCAGATGAAATCCCCTCGATTCCATCCTGTTTCTCCACCGAGCCAACTTGTCCAAAAGGCTGATTTACCCTGCGCTGAAGACGGCTGGCAATCTGATGGGCAAGTTCAGCCTGCACGTATCCGCGCCCCGGCAGATGTGCCGCTTCGCTGGATACCGCCTCCCACAAAGTTGCGAACAACTCAAATACAGCGGACTGAATTCGCATACGTTTGGCCACCGAATCACCGCCTGCTCCTATGCCTTCTGGCGCAGAAAGATCGAGCAGCTTGCTCAGCGCGGGCCCCATCTGCCCCGCTACTGTGCCTTCAGCCGGAAACAGCACTTGCTCCAAGCGGCTCAGCAGCGAAAGAAACAACTTATCATCAATATCAAAATGCATGCAAAAATACGTAAAGCCCTCTCCGCTACTATGGCTGGAATGGACGATTCCCGGGCGCAGAAGCACCAGATCACCCTCACGCTGCGTATAGCTGCGACCATCCACAACCATGATCTGTTCTCCCGCAAGCACGATGTTAATCTCATATTGAGGATGCTCATGTGGCGGATAGCTCCAGTCTCTTCCGACACTTCGCGTATGTATGGCAAACAGATTGACCGTAGTCCGCACATCGGGAAAAAAGAATTCCTCTCCGGCAGCCGTAAGCTCTGGATGATCTGGACGCTTCGGTAAACGTGGTGCTGACATGTCTTCCCTCCTGGCTTACATCGTATTTACTCCAGTATATCGTTTTTAGTGCGATTTGGATAAATAGTTGAGCGATTTGACAATGGTTCCTCAGAGCGTAGCATGCTAGGCTCTATATGAGATCAAGTGAGTATAGCATATGACGGATATATGAACATACTGCAAAATACTTTTGTGTATGAAAGTCACTTTTTATTTTGAAAGGGGTTTCATGATATGACGAAAAATATATTTTATAACACGCAACACTCACCTATCGGGGCCTTTTCCAGCTTTACGCTCGGGTTCAAAGGCAATCGCGGTGGACTCGGCTTGGAGCTGGGCAAGCCTGCCGATGAAAATGTATATATCGGGCTGCAATCCAGAGACGGCAGCGTATACGAAGCGCTTCCTTTTTTTGCATCTGCAGAGGACGAAAGTACCCGCTATGATGTAGAGAAAAAGGATAAAAAAACGGAGCCGATGCTCGTTGCCTTTGCCGATCAGGATATCACCCGTGAGCTAAAAGCAGGGACAGATACATGGCAGGCCGGCGATCTGACGTTCCGGCTGTACTCTCCCGTTCGTCCGGTGCCCGAGCCGGGAACTGCGGATACAAACGAGATGCGGGCAGCGCTGGTTCCGGCAGTATTTGCCGAGCTGACAATCGATAACACGCAGGGAACTGCTGCGCGGAGAGCTTTTTTCGGCTATCAGGGTAGTGATCCGTACAGCGGCATACGCATTGTAGGAAAAGACCCACGCAGGGACGCTACGGATTCTACCCAATTGGAGGAAAGAATCACAGGCATCGGCCAAGGACGTAGCACAGGTATTGTGACCAACAGCAGGGAAGCGGTACCTGCCAGCGGATTTGCAATGGAGACACTGCTTGGGGAAACCATGGCTGAGAATTTATCCTTTGGGCTGGGCGCGACGGGTGCGCTCCTCATGGACGTTCCCGCAGGCGAAAAGCGCACGTACTCCTTCGCTATATGCTTTTATCGCGGCGGCATCGTGACGACAGGCATCGAAGCAACCTATTACTACACCCGGCTATTCAAGGATATTGAAGACGTGGCGAGCTATGCCTTGGAGCATTTTACAGACCTGACCACGGCCTGTGTTCAGGCTAATCGCTGGATAGAGTCGACAAGCTTGAGCCCGGATCAGGAATTTATGCTCTCACAGTCCATTCACAGTTACTACGGCAGTACCCAGTTGCTTAGTCAGCAAACAGATGGAGAACCAATCTGGGTTGTGAACGAAGGCGAGTATCGGATGATGAATACGCTCGATCTGACGGCGGATCAGCTTTATTATGAATTGATTTTGAACCCATGGACGGTACGCAATGAACTGGAGTGGTTTGTCAAACGGTACAGCTACCGCGATGAGGTACGCTTTCCGGGAGAGGAACAGACCTATCCGGGCGGGATCACGTTTACGCATGATATGGGCGTGGCAAATGTGTTCTCCCGGCAGGGTTACTCCTGTTATGAGCTGGCAGGAATTGACGGCTGCTTCTCTTATATGAGCCATGAAGAGCTGGTGAACTGGCTATGCTGCGCCACGGTATATATCGAGCAGACACAGGATCAGTCATTTACGACACGTATGCTGCCTGTCCTGTGTGATTGCTTTGAAAGCATGCTGCGGCGGGATCACCCGGACCCGGCACAACGAAACGGCTTGATGGGCCTGGACAGCTCCAGAACCCTTGGGGGCGCGGAAATAACGACCTACGACAGTCTGGACGTTTCTCTGGGTCAGTCCCGCAACAACATTTATTTAGGCAGCAAATGCTGGGCGGTATATGTTGCACTGGAAAAGATATTTGCCTCAGAGGGGCTCGACTCGCTTGCACGGGAGGCTGGCTTACAGGCTGACAAATGCGCAGCAGCGATCACAGCGCATATGACAGACAAGGGCTATATTCCTGCCGTCGTTCAGGAGGGCAATGATTCGCAGATTATCCCTGCGATTGAGGGGCTGATCTTCCCTTACTTTACAGGATGTGAGGACGCGCTTAAGCCCGATGGACGGTTTGGCGGGTATATACAAGCACTACAACGCCATTTGGAAACTGTGCTGGTGCCAGGTGTCTGCCTGTTCGATGATGGAGGCTGGAAGCTGTCCTCGACCAGTAACAACTCCTGGCTGAGTAAAATCTATCTGTCGCAGTTTATTGCCCGTGAGCTGCTGGAGCTGCCTTGGGAGGAAGCAGGGCAGGCCGCAGATGCTGCCCATGTCTCATGGCTCCTGCATCCTGAGGAATCCTATTGGTGCTGGAGCGACCAAATGCTCTCCGGCATAGCCCACGGCAGCAAATATTACCCGCGCGGAGTTACCGCAATTTTATGGCTGTATGAAGGCAAGGGCAACCGTCTGACTCTTCCCCGGCATCTGAGTCAGGATCAGGAGCAGCATGTCTGATACTAATCTTCACCTGTCCAAAAGGAGGCGTCAAATATGAGCAAGCGTATGGATATGCAAAAAGAGAGCGGCTATGACGCTTGGCTGCATTATCGCCGCAATCGAAAGGTGGACGATTTGCCCACTTGGTGCAGGGTCATCATAGTTCAAGAGGCAGATGAAGTGCTTCACACGGCTGCGAATGAGCTTCAACACGGATTGACCTCTATGTTCGGACAGCAGCCAAGGATCAGCGCCGTTCCTGTGAGTGCGCCATCCATTGCTTTGGGTACGTTCCAAGAGCATCCATGGGTTGCAGAACGATTTGGCGCAGAAGAACAGGCAGAAGTGAGCACAGAAGGCTACCGAATTCGCGGGATGAAAATTTCCAACCCGGCCCATCCAGCTTCATCTGATAACGATGATATCAAGGGAGCGTACGTCACTGTGTCCGGCCAGACGAGTAAAGGCGTATTATACGGGGTTTTTCATCTGCTGCGCTACCTGCAGGGAGGACTGGATGGTAAGCTACAATCCACCACCGAATTCTTGCAGGCTCCCATTCTAGACATATTGTCCAATCCGGCTAATCCCATTCGCATGATCAACCATTGGGATAACATGGACGGTAGTGTAGAACGCGGATACGCGGGAGCATCCATTTTCTACGACAATCATGCCTTTACTACAAATATGGACCGCCTTCGAGACTACGCCCGTCTCCTTGCCTCTGTTGGCATTCAGGCGCTATCCATTAACAATGTGAATGTCCACCACGTAGAAACGAAGCTGATTACAGATACATTTCTACCGGATGTGGCCAGAGTGGCTGCGGTGTTCCGCACCTATGGCATCCAAATTTACTTGAGCATTAACTATGCCAGTCCTATGCAGATCGGCGGGCTAACCACCGCCGATCCTCTGGACCCCGGTGTAGCTGAATGGTGGCGGGCCAAAGCCCGGGAAGTCTACACCGCCGTTCCTGATCTGGGCGGTTTCGTGGTAAAGGCCGATTCCGAGAATCGGCCTGGCCCGTTCAGCTACGGGCGTCATCACGCCGATGGAGCCAATATGCTGGCAGATGCGTTGCAGCCCTATGGCGGACGCGTGATTTGGCGCTGCTTTGTCTACGACTGCAAGCAGGATTGGCGCGACCGCAAGACGGATCGGGCTCGCGCAGCCTTTGACCATTTTAAACCACTGGATGGGCTATTCCGGGACAACGTCATTTTGCAAATTAAAAATGGCCCCATGGATTTTCAGGTGCGGGAGCCTGTCTCCCCCCTGTTCGGCGCGCTGGAAGCTACCCAGGTACTGCTGGAATTCCAGATTGCACAGGAGTACACGGGACAGCAGCGACATCTGTGTTATCTTGTTTCGCAATGGAAGGAGATACTGGATTTTGACACCTACGCACAGGGAAAAGGCTCTACTATCAAGCGCATCGTAAGCGGCGCTCTGCATAGCAAGAGCGATTCTGCTTCCAGTGGCAGAAAAGCTATTGTTCATGCCTCTCACATCAACTATGGGATCACCGCTGTATCCAATATTGGAGCAGACGCCAATTGGACCGGACATTTGCTCGCCCAGTCCAACCTTTACGGGTATGGTCGGTTAGCATGGGACCCGGAGCTATCCGCAGACGAAATCGCGGATGAGTGGGTTCGGCTGACGTTTAGCGGACAAGAAGATGGGGACAGCGGTACAGATTTATTTCCTGCTATCAAGCAAATGCTGCTCGATTCATGGAATATTTACGAGTCCTACACTGCTCCTCTCGGGGTCGGCTGGATGGTCAGTCCCGGTCACCACTACGGACCCGATGTCGACGGATACGAATATTCAATGTGGGGCACTTATCATTTTGCCGATTGCTGGGGAATCGGGGTAGATCGCACGACCGCAACCGGAACGGGTTATGCAGGACAATATTTTTCTCCCCATGCCGATATTTACGAATCTACTGACACCTGCCCGGATGATCTGCTATTATTCTTTCACCATGTTCCGTATACGCACACGCTCCACTCCGGCCAAACGGTCATTCAGCACATATATGATACCCATTTCGAAGGTGCGGAACGGGCGGCCCGTCTCAAAGACACATGGATCAGTCTGCGAGAGCAACTGAATGAAGGGCTATATGAACAGGTGCTGGAGCGGCTGGAGCATCAGGCTGAACACGCCAAGGAATGGCGGGATCGGATCAATACGTATTTTTACCGCAAAAGCGGTATTGCTGACCAAAAGAATCGCCCCATTTATTAAGCAAGTTACGATGAAACAAGCAGCCTCGGCCATACTTTCCTTCCATACAGGCTGGAACAAGACTTTTATACGCTCAGGTTCGCTTTCCCCTATGCTGGCATTGGCTATCCGCACAACCCTAAAAGGCATGCGTCTTACTCAGACCTATGGCTTATTATTTTGCCTGGATTCATTTTAAGCACACGGTTGCTAACGAGAATGTCATATTTGTCCACCCTGAGTGTGCAATAAATTCTTCTTTTTGTGCAACCGCTTGCTTTATACTATTTTTGTAGACGTTTACAATATGTTGTCGAAATAGACTATGCTTTGGGGAGGATGATCGGATTGACCTTGTATCGAAGTCTATGGAACAAAGGGCGCCTGATTCTGCTAAGCCTTGTGCTGTCTCTGACCGCCTTCATTGGCTCACCCTCCAATACCGCGAGCGCTGCGGTTGCTGATGATTTTCAGGCTTCTGTCATGGGGCCGCTGGCGAAAATCAATGACTGGGGCGCATTCAAAAAGCAGCTGCAAACGTTGAAAAGTAACGGCGTGTATGCCATCACCACCGACGTCTGGTGGGGCTATGTGGAGAGCGCAGGCGATAACCAGTTCGATTGGAGCTATTACAAAACCTATGCAGATGCTGTGAAAGAAGCAGGTCTGAAGTGGGTTCCTATTATCTCTACGCATAAGTGCGGAGGAAATGTAGGGGATGACTGCAATATCCCGCTGCCAAGCTGGCTGTCGAGCAAGGGCAGTGCAGATGAAATGCAGTTCAAGGACGAAAGTGGCTATGTTAATAACGAAGCCCTTTCGCCACTATGGAGCGGAACTGGCAAGCAATATGACGAGCTGTATGCTTCGTTCGCTGAAAATTTTGCCGGATACAAAAGCATTATTCCCAAAATTTATTTAAGCGGCGGTCCTTCCGGTGAATTGCGATACCCGTCGTACTATCCGGCGGCAGGATGGAGCTACCCGGCACGCGGCAAGTTCCAAGCCTATACGGAAACAGCCAAAAATGCGTTCCGCACAGCCATGAATGAAAAGTATGGATCATTGGACAAGATTAATGCGGCTTGGGGTACCAAGCTAAGCAGCCTTAGCCAAATCAATCCGCCGAGCGACGGGGACGGATTCTACACGAACGGCGGGTATAATTCCACGTATGGGAAGGATTTTCTGTCGTGGTACCAAAGCGTGCTCGAAAACCATTTGGGCGTCATCGGAGCAGTTGCCCACAAAAACTTCGATTCCGTGTTCGGTGTCCGGATCGGAGCCAAGATTTCTGGCCTGCACTGGCAGATGAACAACCCTGCCATGCCTCACAGCACAGAGCATGCAGGCGGATATTATGATTACAATCGTCTGATTCAGAAATTCAAGGATGCCGATCTGGATTTGACCTTTACTGCACTGGAGATGAATGACAGCGGCACTGCACCGAATTATTCCTTGCCGTCCACACTGGTAGATACCGTCTCCTCGATTGCAAATACGAAGGGCGTTCGCCTGAATGGTGAAAACGCACTCCCAACGGGCGGCAGCGGCTTCCAAAAAATCGAAGAAAAAATCACAAAGTTCGGTTATCACGGCTTTACACTTTTACGACTGAACAATCTCGTCAACAACGACGGCTCACCAACCGGTGAAATGAGTGGATTCAAACAGTATATCGTAAACAAGGCCAAGCCCGGCGATAACGATGGCGGTACAGGCAACAAAGTAACTATATACTACAAAAAAGGCTTCAACTCACCTTATATTCACTACCGTCCGGCTGGGGGAAGCTGGACTGCTGCGCCTGGTGTGAAAATGCAGGAGGCCGAAATTAGCGGCTATGCCAAAATTTCCATCGATATCGGGTCTGCCTCCCAATTGGAAGCCGCTTTTAACGACGGTAATAACAGCTGGGACAGCAACAACACCAAAAACTACTCCTTCAGCACGGGCACTTCTACTTACACGCCCGGTAACAGCGGCAATGCAGGAACGATCACATCAGGCGCTCCAGCGGGCACGATTCCCGGGGATGGCGGCGGTACAACTAACAAGGTAACGGTATACTACAAAAAAGGCTTTAACTCGCCTTATATTCACTACCGCCCGGCTGGCGGAAACTGGACTGCTGCGCCTGGTGTAAAAATGCAGGATGCCGAAATTAGCGGCTATGCCAAAATTACCGTCGATATTAAGTCTGCCTCCCAATTGGAAGCTGCCTTTAATGACGGCAATAACAACTGGGACAGCAACAACACGAAAAACTACCTTTTCAGCACGGGAATTTCTACCTACACACCCGGCTCTAACGGAACTGCAGGAACTATCCGAACAGGGGCACCTTCGGGGAGCATCCTCAGCGTAGGGACTTCCACCTACACAACCAACCTCAACGAAGTTGCAGGAACTATCCAAACAGTGGAACTTTCGGGTGCACCCTTAAACGTAGGCACTTCTACGTACGTACCCAACTCTAACGGAGTTGAAGTAACTATTCAAACGGAGGCGCCTTCGGGCGCCTTCACTCCTATAGATCTGAATACCCTCTCCAAGCCCACTCCCCTCAACACAGATTGGAGCAAACAGAGCATTTATTTTATCATGACAGACCGATTTAGCAACGGAGATCCATCCAACGATAATTACGGTGGTTTCAATTCCAACAACAGCGATCAGCGCAAGTGGCATGGTGGCGATTTTCAAGGTATTATTAACCAACTCGACTACATTAAAAATATGGGGTTTACCGCCATCTGGATTACTCCGGTAACGATGCAAAAGAGCGAATACGCTTACCACGGCTATCATACGTATGATTTTTATGCGGTAGACGGACATATTGGTACCATGGACAAGTTCAAAGAGCTGGTTGGTAAAGCACACGACAAAAATATCGCTGTTATGCTGGACGTAGTTCCCAATCACACTGGCGATTTTCAACCTGGGAACGGCATCGCCAAGGCTCCTTTTGACAAAGCGGACTGGTATCATCACAATGGCGACATCACAGGAGCAGACTACAGCTCCAACAACCAATCGAAAATCGAAAACGGTGATGTGGCTGGATTAGATGACCTGAATCAGGACAACCCTGCAACAGCAAATGAGCTCAAAAACTGGATCAAATGGCTGTTGAACGAGTCGGGGGTCGACGGACTGCGGGTGGACACTGTGAAGCATGTACCCAAAGGGTTCCTGAAGGATTTTGACCAAGCGGCCAATACCTTTACCATCGGTGAAATTTACAGTGGCGACCCCGCTTATGTGGGCGATTATACCCGATATCTCGATGCCGCGCTGGATTTTCCGATGTATTATACAATCAAGGATGTGTTCGGACACGATCAATCTATGAAGAAAATCAAGGAACGATACTCAGATGATCGTCACTATCGCGATGCCCAGACCAACGGCGTATTTATCGATAATCATGATGTAAAACGTTTCCTGAATGACGCCTCCGGCAAGCCGGGTGCTAACTATGACAAATGGCCTCAGCTCAAAGCTGCCTTGGGCTTTACTTTGACCTCACGCGGGATTCCTATCATCTATCAAGGCACCGAGCAAGGCTTTAGTGGCGGAGATGATCCTGCTAACCGGGAAAACGTTGTGTTTAACGCCAATCATGATCTGTATCAGTACATCGCTAAGCTGAACCGTGTCCGCAACAGCCATCCTGCCCTGCAAAACGGGAGCCAAAAGGAAAAGTGGGTAGACGACTCCTTTTACAGCTTCCAGCGCTCTAAAAATGGCGACGAGGCCATCGTACTCATCAACAACTCGTGGAGCAGTCAAACCCGCACCATTGGCAACTTTGACAACCTGTCCAACGGCACCCGTCTGACCAACCAACTAAGCAACGATTCCATTCAGATCAACAACGGTTCGATCACCGTGACCCTCGCTCCGAAGGAGGTTAAAATTTTCACTAAGTAACAGTCACATTCAGTCATATTCAGTTACATTGATTATTCAGATGCGCTAAAATAAGTTATAGAAGGATATGCTAAAAAAGAGCAAGGATGCTGGTAACATCCCTACTCTTGGCAACAGCCGCTTTGAAGAGCGGTCGGCTGTTCAAAGGCGATCTAAAGAGATAGACCGTTTTCCCCTTGAGCAGGGCGGTCTATTTCTTTTTGTTATACTCTACTTATTTTTCTATACGAACATAACTTCGCAACGCTAAAAAAAGTCCCAGCACAAAAATAAAGAAAATACTGATGACCCCTCCAGGAACATACGTGAATGTTCTGCCCATTTGTCCATGGGGAGAAAACAATAACGGCACTGTCCATGGATAAAAGGTATTCCCCGGTGTATTAACCAAAACAAAATTTAAGCACATAACCGTACACATCCCAATAATGGCGGGTACAAATTTTTTCCAACGAATGGCGAAGAACGTGATGATCGGGATGAGCATAGCGTGCATAAGAATCATTTTAGCAAATACCCCAAGCTGATACATAACGATTTCAAAGATTAGCGGTCTGATTGTAATAAACGTACCCAATACTGTAGATAGCACAAATGCCATCAGTAGGCTAACAGCGATGTACATATAAATAACGAGTAGCTTGCTGAAGTAAATCTGAGTTCGGCGAACCGGGTTTGTAAACAGTGCAATATGAGTGTTCTCCTGGTATTCTCTCGCATAGATATAGCAGGTCAAAATGTAATAGCTCATATACCCAGTTATTAAATTAATGGAGGATACCAAATCCATAAAGTATTCATTCCATCCATCACGATCCAAGGAAAGTTTAGGATTTATGGCGTAAGTACTAAAAGTCAAAAATACGGTTGCTATTAAAATAAACACACTTAGAAAAAGAATTTTAGTTCCTTTCAGCTTCAAGCACTCTGCTCTAAACAGGTCAAACATAGTAGCCCTCCTCTCAAAAACTCTCCATTTAGTCTTTTCTTTGATATGTCCATATGGATAAAAACAATCCAAGAAGAAAGGTCATGGATAAGCTGAACCATGCTATTGAAACATTGGTAGGTATAGTCGCATTTCTTTCATTAGGAGATAAGAGATAGGGCACAATCCAAGGGTACCATTCACTTTTGTATATAAAATTCAAAAATATTGCAGTACAAACTACGAGTACAACCACCATGATGCTCTTCCAGCGTATAGCAAAAAAAGAGGCGATTGGGATTAACATCGCATGCATCACACACATTTTAGCAAACACTTGGATTTGGTATACCCAGATAGCCATCGTTAAAGGTCGATCTGTAATGGACATGCCTAATAAGGCAGACAAAAACAGAACGAGAAATAAGGATACAATAATAAATCCATAAATAATGATCAATTTACTAAAATAAAATTTAACCCTGGTGACAGGCGTGGTAAACATAAATAGATGCGTGTTTTCCTGATACTCTCTTGCAAAAATATGACCTGTTAATATGTAGTAACTGATAAATCCGGCTGCAGCATTGACGAAGAGAACTATGCTCTCGAAATAGTAGGTCCAACCCCGTTTATCAATTGAATATCTGTAAAAAATAGCGCTCGTCGCGAATTCCAACAGCACAACAGCCAGCAATATAATATAACTCAACAAGAAGGCTTTAGAGCCTTTAAGCTTAATGAGCTCTGCTCTAATCATGTCGCCCACCCTCTCTTGAAATGAGAGTTAGAAAATACTCCTCTAGCGTCTGCTTTGTAGTGTGTATCTCATAGACTGAAAACTGATGATCTATTAACTGTTTATTTAAAGCTGCTGTATTTTCAATCGGACTATGAATTCTTAGTTGTTGTGGAGATATAACTTTAGATTGTAGCTGCTCTATATGCTCTTGCAGAAATGTTTGCACTGCTTCTGCATCGTCTACCTTTACATCTGTGTATTGCTCAAAACCTTCCTCCAACCGACTCAAACGATCTTCTATTAACAGCTTTCCATTATGTATAATCCCGATGTGTGTAGCTAACTGCTGAATTTCGCTCAAGATATGACTGGAAATAAGAATCGTTTTCCCTTCTTCCTCGCACAACCGCTTCAATAGCTGACGAATTTCCTTAATTCCAGATGGGTCCAGTCCGTTCGTCGGCTCATCTAATATGAGTAACTCAGGATCATGAACAAGCGCCCTTGCAATCCCTAATCGTTGCTTCATCCCTAGAGAAAAATCTTTGAACTTCTTTTTACCAGTATGCTCTAAACCTACCGTGGTTAAGGTACGTTCTATTCTTCCATCATCCTTCATTCCCATGTACGTACAGCAAATTCTCAGATTATCGCGAGCACTCAGATTTCCGTATAAGCCCGGTGTTTCGATAATCGTGCCAATCTTAGAAAAGATAGACGGATAGTTTTTCTCCAGCCGCTCACCAAATAAAAAAACCTCCCCCCTTGTAGGCTCAATCAGCCTCATTAGCATGCGGATGGTAGTCGTCTTGCCAGCTCCATTCTCACCGAGGAAGCCGTAAATACTGCCTCGCTCCACATGTAAGGAAATATCATCTACGGCTACTGACATCCCAAACTGTTTGCGAAGCTTTTTCGTTTCAATAATATAATCCATTTCTTCCAGCCCCCTAAAACACCAAATGTGATTATTATACAGAATCAATCATCCATAAAATGTAAGATTCATCACATTTATTCATGTTCAATCCGTATTCCTCAAAACAAATAGGGCACCTGACGAAGCGTACACTTCGTTGCAGGTGCCCTGTTTATATATAAACAACGTGGGGATACTTAGGCCTCAGTAGCCACGTTGATATTGTTCAGGTATGGAGGGCTCCTCGCCGCGCAATGTCACCGCTGCATGCGTACCCCAGTAAGGATCGCGCAGCAATCCGCGTCCGATAGCGACCAGATCGGCATCCTCGTTGCCGATAACAGACTGCGCCAAGGCCGGGTCATCCAGTGCGCCGACAGCGATCACCGGAATGCTCAGCGCCTCGCGAATTTGGCGCGCGAACGGCACTTGGTAGCCCGGATAATTGCCCGGCTTTCTTGCCCCAGCCGGTCCTTCTCCGCCCGAGCTGACATGGACGGCATCTACGCCGGCAGCTTGGTAGGCACGGCTCAGCTCAATGGCATGATCCACATCGTACCCGCCATCTACGTATTCCACTGCGCTAATGCGGAAGATTAACGGCATGCCCGCAGGCATTTCCTTGCGCACAGCCTGAATCACTTCAACACCAAAACGGGCTAAATCTTGACCATATACGTCATCCCGCTTGTTCGTGAGCGGCGAATGGAATTGGTGAATCAAATAGCCGTGTGCTCCATGAAGTTCAATCGTATCCACACCCGCTTGAACTGCGCGCCGGGCGGCATTTGCAAATTTTTGCACCATGCCCTGCACTTCTTCTGTGGTGAGTGCACGTGGCTGTTTGTAATTTGCACCTGGGTAGGCAATGGCCGAAGGAGCAACTGGCACTACCGCATCCTCAGCTTTACGGCCCGCGTGAGCAATTTGAATGCCTACCTTAGCCCCGTGCGCGTGAATGCCGTCCACGATCTTTTTAAAAGCAGGAATATGTTCGTCTGACCAGAGGCCCAAATCATAGTCCGTGATTCGTCCATCCGGCTCTACATCTGTCATTTCTATAATAATTAGACCCGTGCCTCCAATGGCCCGGCTCAAGTAGTGAACATGATGCCAATCATTCGGAATCCCGTCCTTGGCGGTCACCGAGTATTGGCACATAGGGGCCATAACTACACGATTTTTTAATTCCAAATCTCTCAGTTTATACGGTGTAAACAACGAATTCGTCAAAACGTTCATCCTCTCTTTTCTAATCTTTACTACCAAAATCGGCACAGCCCAAACGTAACAAAGAGATTCCCCAACCGGAGTATCCCTCGTGTTTGCACCTTGCAGTCATTATGTATACTGTATGTCGTAGATATATTGCACACAATCTATTATCCATAACTCGATAACTTTTTGCAAGTAAATATTTAAATATTATTAAATATTTTTTTGTCTATCCCCTCGTGCACTCCCAGCTATAGCAAAAAGACGCCCTTACGGACGTCTCTGTCAAATCAGCCTTATTGTGCCGAGCCTAATTGTATCCATGCCTTTTCAATCTCTGCAACCGTCTGATCCTTGTTCATGTTGCCGCTGATATAAGCCTGCATCAGCTCGCCAAACTTTTGGTGGAACGTATCCAGCGAGTAGTTGACAGACAGATCACCGGACTTCGATGTTTTCAAAATACTTTCCATTTCCTTAGGCATCTCCAGGTCAGGAAGCGGCGCATCCTTAATTGGAGGAATCACTTTCGCTACTTGGGAGAACCAGTTCTTACCGTATTCCGAGGTGTACAGCCAGTTGAAAAATTCAGTCGTTTCTTTGGCTACTTCGGAATCCTTGTTAATACGCAGCGCCTGATCCGCCCCGGTAATGATGACCGATTGTTCGGCTTTGTCACTTACCGGATATCCCATGATACCAATCTTGAGATCGGGATTAATCTTCTTAATCGCTTCCTCATCCCATGCGCCTTTACCTGTCATAAACGCTGCTTTACCAGATGCAAAATCACTTACTTCCGCATTGCTGTCCCGTTCCAGTGGCTTATCTGTGCCATGCTTCACCGTCAAATCAATGAAGCTGAAGAAGTTGTTGTACAGCACCGGGTAGTCCTTGATTTTGGCTTTGCCTGCAATAAAATCACTAACGAGCTGCTTCGGCTCTACGCCTGCATCCTGCGCGGCAGCATCTACATAGTGCTGGAAGATGTGCTTCCATACCCACCACTCTTTATATGCGTTGGCAAATGGAGTAATGCCCTTCGCCTCCAGCTTGGTGACTGCATCCTGCATCTCCGCAATCGTTTTAGGCGGGGAGGTTATCCCGGCCTTGGCAAGCAAATCCTTATTGTAAATCAGTGCAAACAGGTTCCCCTTCACAGGTAATCCCAGCACTTTGCCGTCGCTGGAGCTCATATTCGCCCGAACTGCATCCGTCATGGCTGCCGCCAGCGGTTCATTGGTCAGATCGGCGCTATAATCAGCATACGTATCAATATCGCCTCCTGCCGTCGTTTGGAATACATCCGGTGTACTGCCTGAGGCAATTTTCGACTTGAGAATCGTGTTATAGTCTGCCTGCATGATTTCCAGATTGATCTTTACGTTAGGCTTGACCTTCTTATACTCCTCAATATACGCGTTAAAAGCATCCGTATACTCCGGTGAGGCTGTGAACATATTTATTGTAACCGGTTTCAATTCTTCGTTGCCGCCAGCCTTTCCTTTTGCTGCATCTGAGTCACCGCCGCTTCCGCATCCGCTCAACAAACCGACTGTCAATAGCAAACTGCCGGACAACGCCATCATCTTCTTTAACATGGATACTCCCCCATTTGTTTGTGATCAACGTCCATGCGCTCATTCTAAAAAATATAGTCCGATTTAAAAAGGCAGATAAGTGAAGCGTTAAGGGTAAAAAAGTAGTTTATTGCAGGCTCACCCGATACTCGGACGGTGAAACCTGATAATAATTGCGAAAAGCCTTGCTGAAGTAGTTTTTATCCTTGTAGCCAAGCATATCGGAAATCTCCTGAATTTTCAGACTGGAATCGCTCAGCAGCTCCTTCGCCTTGTCCATGCGGACCTTCTGCACATATTCGTGAATACCGTAACCAAACTGCTGCTTGAACAGCTTCATCAGGTACTCCCGACTCAAGAAATAAGTCTCGGCAAAAAACGAAATTTTGATATCTTCAAAATAGTAACGGTCGATGTGCTTTTTGATATCCGATATATCAAAGGGCTGGTTCCCCGCCTGGGCATGCTGAACCCCGGCAATGTAAAGCTCCAGCATTCGGGTCAGCCTGTGTCCGTAGTCGACAAAGCTTGTAAAATCAGCAGACAACTCGCCTTCAACCACCCGTTCCGCTTCCCCAAAAGCGCCCTTTTGACTAGACGCCGACACAGATGCACCCAATTCAACCGCTGCTTCTCTCAGCAAAAAATGAAACTCCCTGATCAGTCGATCCGCGTCCTGCAAGCGAAAAACAGAGCCGGATGCCAATTGCTTCAGCAGATCGTTTAGCAGTACCTTTGCCCGAATCCCCTGGCCTGTCTGGGCGTCCTTTTGGATCAACAGCAGCCGATCCGTCCACTGCATTTCCTCTGACTTTATCATCTGCCGAGGCGCTGTATGAAGAACGGATGCTCCTTCCAGCTTCAACACATCTGTGCTGTGAATAAGCGCCTTCGCATCCGCGTAAGCAGACGCCAGCTCCACTACATCTGCGCAAGGCTGACCTACCCCGGCGGCCACCACCATGCCGAACAGCCCATGCAGGTTCGTCACCGCCTTCTGTGTCACCTGTGCCAGCAGAAGAGCCATATGTTCTTCCTGCCCTGGAGCCAGGGTACAGACGGAGATGACCTCACGCTCCCGTCTTGGATGAGGGAAGCTAAAGCAGCTCAACCGCTCGTCCGATGTCTGAGCCAGCACATTCGTTACGGCAAAGTCCATCAGCTCGATATCGCCATGAAACCGTGTCCTGCGAACCTCATCCCTGTTCAGCAGCCGCAGCACGCTCACCCCAAAGCGATTCCCCGGTTGATCCGCCCCGATCAAGGGGAGCAATGCCTTATTCGCTTGCCTTTTGAAGCTGCCATCCAAAATAGACAAATACAGCTTCTCCTTCAGCTTCGGCAGCGACATATTCAGCGTAATGTTCTGGCTGATGAACTCGTTTTCGCTTTGCTTGCGGCTTTCCAGGACGTCCACGGCCTTGCGCAGTGCCTGATTCAGCTCCTGTCGATTGATCGGCTTGAGCAAATAGTCCACCACCCTGGACTGAATCGCTTGCCGTGTAAATTCAAAATCGTTGTAGCCGCTAATGACAATCGTCAGCAAATGAGGATAGGCCTTTTCGATGGCACGGAGAAACTCGATACCGTTCAGCTCCGGCATTTTCATATCCACCATGACCACATCTACGTTGTGCTGACTCAGCACCTCCAGTCCAAGCCTTCCGTTCGTTGCCTCATAGATATGTTCGATGCCGAGATGATCCCAATCCCCGACAATACGAATGGCTTCGCGCAACGGCTCCTCATCGTCAATGATCAGTACGTTATACATGACTATTTCCTCCCTGGGGGATGCGCATTTTGATTTCCGTTCCCGTTTCATCTGCAAGTATGAATAATCCTGCCTGATCTCCATACAAAAGCTTTAACCGTGTATTCAGATTTTTTAAGCCGATGTGCTCGCTCTCCCGTTCTTCCCATTTTTCATGGAACGAATCCAGCACCTGCTTCAGCTTGTCCTCCGAGATCCCCGGCCCGTTATCCCTGACCGTAATGGTGGCATCTGTAGCACCGGATTCGGCCGAAATCACAATTAGAATATCGCTCGATACTTTTTCCAGTGCATGCTTGATCGAGTTTTCCACCAACGTCTGCACGGATAATCTCGGAATCCGCAGCTCCATCAGCGCTTCCTCCCACACCAGCTCCAACCGCAGCCTCGTCCCGAATCTTGCTTTTTGCAGACCCATATACCGTTCAATATGCTTGAGCTCTTCGCGGGCAGCCACGATATCCTTGCCGCTGATCGAATATCGCAACGTTTGGGCCAAGGCATCGACCATATCGGCCATGTCGAACATCTCTCGCTTTAATGCCTGTGTGGATATGGCTTGCAGGGCATTATACAGAAAATGAGGATTAATTTCAGCCTCCAGCGCCTTGAGTATGGCATTTTTTTCGACCAGCTTCATTCGATAGCGCTCATTAATTAATTCTTCGGTTCTTTGGACCATTTCGTTAAAATGCAGTGACAAATACGCAATCTCGTCATGTCCCTTCACAGGAGCCGCTGCCCCAAAATCTCCGGTACTAAACCGCTTCATCTGGGTGGACAGCTTATGTAAAGGCCGGGTAATGGCGTTCGAGGTCAGCGTCACCAAAATAATAGATACGCCTAAAAATAAAGCCCCGATAACGTAGCTCCAATTGCGCGTCGTCGTAGCCGTCTCATAAATTTGGCGGTAAGGAATGGGCTTGATCAGCTGCCAGCCTTCCTTTTCGCCAGCATCATAAACAATCAGATACTCCTGGTTGCTGCTGCTGTCTGACCACGTTACCCGTCCACTTCTTCCCTTTCCGATCTGTGCCAACACCCCTGAATCCCGTATGCGCTCATACAGCGGAAAGCTGTCCACATAAAAGGGGACTCGCTCGGGGCTCATCAGCAGCAGATGATCTCCTTTGCCCAGTGGAATGTTCTTCATGATATCGTCGACGGCGCTCGTATTGTAATAAAAGGACAATACCGCCTGCGGATGACGGGATGCAATCGACCGCAGCACTCGATGATAGGCCATAAAGCTGGCTTGTGGCGCCACATAGCCCATATCGGAACGGGACCCCACAAAGGATTGAAACGATTCATTGGTGGTGCTCTTCATCGCCTCTTGATACCAGGGAAGCTTGGGAATATCCGTATTAACTCCTTTGCGTACCGTAATGTTATACGTCTCCCGGGTAACCACATAGTATTGATGACGGTCGGCCACGTACAGATAGATGGCCTCCAGATCATTGCGCGAATAAAACATGCTGCGCAAGTAATTTTCAATGACCATGCGCGAAGCATAGTCATTGTTCTCATTGGCAATCGCGTTCATGATATCGTTATAACGAAGCTGCGGAAGAGCCAGCTGCTGCATCCCTTCCAGATAATCCTCCAAATTTTGATTAACCAGCAGCAGATTATTGGTTGTGCTGGCGATGCTGTGGTTGACCGACTCCTTTTCAATCATCTGATAGGAAATAATCGTGAGCGAGCCCACCACCAGAATGATGACCGAGGTAAAAAGCAATATAAGCTTGTTCACTAATCTCTGCGTGATTCGCCTCCATATGGATCGAAGAAGCGCGTCTGCCCGCTCTGATATCATCATAACCGCCCCTTTTGAAAGCGTACACATTTTTACCCTCAACTGTTTTCTTAAATCCATTGGTCCGGCCCTGTGGGCTATCCTATACTTTTATTATATCTCAAACGGCTTGGAGCGAAAGATCGGAAAATGTTGAGAAAAAGAGGTGCGTTATGCTGAAAAAAAGGGGAATTGGGGGCAACAAGGGTAGTAAATTGGAATTCGGTTTATTCACACTGCCCGTCATCTTGTGCATTACGATTGCATTTTATATTCCGTTTTTGATGACAATACGCTATTCCCTGACCAAGTGGAACGGCATTGCCAAACATCCGAAATTTGTAGGTCTGGATAACTTCAAGCAAATTCTGCTCGGAGACGCCAACTTTGCACATGCGGCCTGGTTTACCGTCAAATATGCCGTTCTGTACATTGTGCTGGTGAACGTGCTGGCCATTTTGCTGGCGCTCGTCCTCGACATGAAGCTGAAAAGCTCGGCCTGGCTGCGGGCGGCTTTCTTTATCCCTTACATCCTCAGTCTCGTAATTGTAGGATTTATATGGAAATTCATCTTCATGCAAGGCTTTGAATCACTGGGACACAGCACGGGCTGGGGCATCTTCCAGCTAAGCTGGCTGGGTGAGGAAGGACTCGCGTTTATTTCCATTTTGGCGGTATCCATTTGGCAATCCATCGGCTTTTACATGGTGATTTATATCGCAGGTTTGCAATCCGTGCCGGACGATCTGAAGGAAGCTGCCATTGTGGACGGAGCAGGGCCGATTCGGAGGTTTTTCAGTATTATTTTGCCGATGCTGGCAACTTCCATTACGATCTCGGTCTTCATGGCATTGACCAACTCGATCAAGGTGTTCGACGTCATTTTATCCCTGACTGGCGGTGGGCCGGGAGGTACGACCTACAGTATTGCCTATGATATTTATCGGGACACGTTCCAGAATAATCTGTACGGCTATGGAACAGCCAAAGCCTTGATTTTATTTGTCGCCGTGCTGGTCATTACAATCATTCAATTGTCTATTTTCAAACGCAGGGAGGTTGAAGCCTGATGCAACGCAGCCGTACGGGACGTATTTTGCTGGAAGCGGGCATGATTGTATTATCGCTGTTATTTCTGTACCCGCTGTTTCTCGCCATTAACAATTCGTTTAAAAGCTTCGCTGAAGTCATGACCGACGTCATTGCGCTGCCCAAGCAGTTTTCGCTGGATAACTACGTATATGTATGGCAGTTTATTAACTACCCACGCTTGTTTCTGAACAACACGATCATTACCGTGGTCGGTCTGGCAGGTATCGTGCTGATATCCTCCATCGCCGCCTACAAGCTGGCAAGAACCAAAAGCAAATGGAGCTCTGTGATTTACATGCTGTGCATCATGCCGATGCTGATTCCGTTTCAGTCCATCATGCTGACCGTCCTACGGCTGGCAAAAGATCTGAATTTGGCGGACAGCACTTGGGGGCTTGGCCTATTGTACTGGGGCTTTGGCGCACCGCTGGCCGTATTTATCTACCACGGCTTCGTGAAAGGTATTCCTGCCGAGATTGACGAAAGCGCCAAGATCGACGGAGCCTCGGGCTTCCGGCTTTTCTTTTCCGTGATCTTCCCCTTGCTGAAATCGGTCACCGCCACCATCATTATTATCGACGTAATGTGGATTTGGAATGATTTCCTGCTGCCCCTGCTCATGGTTAACGGCTCGCCCAGCACCAAGACGCTTACGCTGGCGGCTTATACCTTTGTTGGGCAGTATACGTCAGACTGGCAATATGCCATGACCGCCATGGTAATGGCCGTGCTGCCTTCCATTATTGTATTTATCTTTCTGCAAAAATACATTGTCAAAGGCGTTGTTGCCGGAGCCGTCAAAGGCTGAGACAAGCATATGAATACAGAGTCAAAAAAGAGGACTTGCGTGTAATTAACGCAAGTCCTCTCTTTAAGATTAGAAGACAGGTTTCCCTTCCTCCCCCAGGAGCTATATGAGAAGCTACCTTTGGATCTCAAAATTGAACACGGTAAATTTAGTATCAAAATGAATAGGGGCGATTACAATGGGTTTTGGTGCTGATCTTGCCCGTTGGGTTAACTAATTTCACTCTTCATCATAGTATTTTGGATTTGAAATTCACAAAGCTAATATTAAACAGTAAAGCTGATCCTTTCTAGGATCAGCTTTACTGTTTACCCATTCCACTCTACAAGTAAAAGTACCTTTTTACTTGTGAGTCTTTAGCGTTCGACCCTTAAAGAGAATATAGGACAGCTCATGTTTGATAATTTTATTATTCTCTATTGTTTTCACATAATCTATGTCATCTTCGCGAGTTACAATTTCATCCTTCTCTATACTGGGTCTTTTACGATTTCTATTTTCCCCGGCCGTGCTATTGTCAGAAAAAATAAAAGTGGTATTTAAATCTTCAATGCCCTCACTAATCTTGTTCCCTGTCATATTCTTAGCTGTAATGGCCAGATGAATTTTTTCTCCCATGTTCAATTTGTACGATAACAACTGGAATGCATTTTCATTATCCACTTGTTCTCTAAAATGATCCAAATCTTCTACATTCTCCATCATAGGTGTCTTCATTAATTCTTTCCCAGAGAGAGAATACAGTTTATTTTGCTGATCCCATTCCTGGTGTATGTCTAAGTGCTTAGTAAGTACCCCTAAAGGAACAAACATCGCATTTTTATAAAGTACAGGAACGGTATCCATTACGGACGTGTTCGAGTCGGTAACAATCTCAGTGGAGTTCATTTTAAACTCAACCTTGTGTGTTCCAAACTTAATTGTGGCCGTATTAGAAGTTGGGTCAAATGTAGTCTGTCCTCCCAACAAATCATTAATGGATCTCATAGGCACCATATAGCGATTGTTCTTATCAATATAAGGTGCTTTAGGAGTTGTAAACAAGACATAGTAATTGTTAATCTTCAAAAATTGAGAGCTTGGAGCTATACTCTGAGCTGACATTTTTCCTGTACAGGGTTGAGATAAGCAAAATACAAATACACTTAAAAGCAGAATCCTAAACAGCATCTTTCCCACAAAGTTTCCTCCTTAAAAGAAAGGGGTAAAGCAGCCCCTCTCAAAAAAATTCAGTCTAAATATACTGTCTGTTTCCTCTCCTCCATGCACGTAATTGACTTCAACTTTACTCCTTGGCATAGAGCAATAATCATAGGTTTGACTGTTTCGCCAAGGGATATTATCTTCTGAATTTGTACCGATATAGGATGTAGACCAACGAACTCTTCTGATGTAAGAACCATCATTATAGTCTTATCGATTTTGTATCTGGCCTATACTTGTCGTTCTTTTGATAAGGTTACCATTACCAGTCGCAGTCCAACCTGGAGCCGGCTCGACATAGCTCCTACTTATCTTATTACCGTCTGCATAACCCGTTACAGTCAAAGCAATGTTACCGTCAGAAGGAACATAAAATTTCATTTGTACTTCCTGATCAGGCTCAAAGCGTGGCTTAAAAGTATAAGGGTTCTTTACACCTTCAATGAGCATGAAAGGAGCCCAGTCATTATATTTTGTACTATGCTGTAAACCAACATCAACCGCCATATTTGTGTTACTCCAACCACCCATATAGATGAACCCTGTGCTTCCATTATAACCACTATTATTATCACGAATCTGTCTAGCACTTGGTAAATGAACTACTGTACTAGCCCATGCAAACCCTATATGTGACCATACTGAACGATACGGCCCGTTTTTGAGGTCTCGACATTCAGGGAAGCTCGCGGAGTTAGTGCTAAAATCCGTTGGTGTTAATGAGTGATTTCCCATACACGCTGGTTTAGCCTGTGGCCTCGCCATCTCATCGACGATTTCTTCATTATTGTTAATCAGCTCGCTTCCCTTATATAATTGCCCGTCCTTAATCTGCCATGCCCACTATACTTGTAGTCCACCAGTCGAGTAGCCATATTCAAGTCTCTTTTTCAAATTTTAATCATTTGTTGTTTTGAAAATCACTAGTCTCTCTTTCCTTGACATTTTCTTTCATTAATGATTTACTAATTTTACTATTTGTAATCATTACGATTAAATAATTCGAGTAAGGAAATCACTGCAACATATTCAGCATTTCATGAACACTTTCGAAGGGATGAGTGATTACGTTGGCAAACACGATCGAATCGGAAAAGAAAATACCGGTTACGGTACTAAGCGGGTACCTCGGCGCCGGCAAAACCACGCTGCTCAACCATGTACTGAACAACCGCGAAGGCTTGCGTGTAGCTGTCATTGTCAATGACATGAGTGAGGTAAATATCGATGCCGATCTCGTTCGTGACGGTGGAGGATTATCGCGCGTAGATGAGAAGCTGGTGGAAATGTCCAACGGCTGCATCTGCTGCACCTTGCGGGAGGATTTATTAAAGGAAGTGGAGCGACTGGCGCTCGACAAAAAGTTTGACTATATCCTTATTGAGTCTACAGGTATAGGCGAGCCGATTCCGGTTGCCCAGACGTTCAGCTATGTAGATGAAGAGAATGGTATAGATCTGACCAAGCTGACACGACTGGATACTATGGTTACCGTCGTGAATGCGCCGGAATTTTGGAAGGACTTCTACTCAAGAGACTCGCTCAAGGATCGTGGACAGGAAGTGGCAGATGAGGATGCACGCGGTATCGTTGATCTGCTCATAGAGCAGGTAGAATTTTGTGATGTGCTGATCATTAACAAATGTGATCTTGTATCCATGGAGGAGTTGGAACGACTGGAAAAAGCGCTGCGCGGCATTCAACCGAACGCCAAAATCATTCGTTCCGAATACGGTAAAGTTGATCCAAAGGAGATTTTGAACACGCATCGCTTCAATTTTGAAGCAGCCAGTCAAGCGGCAGGCTGGATACAGGAAATGAACAAAGATGAGCACATACCAGAGACAGAGGAATACGGTATTGCTTCGTTTGTGTACAAGCGCAAGATTCCATTTCATCCCAAACGCTTGCTGAAATGTCTGGCAAAATGGCCTGCTGAGGTTGTCCGCTCCAAGGGATTGGTGTGGTTCACCACGCAGAACCGTACTGCTTTTACATTCAGTCAGGCAGGCAGCTCCAAGCAATTCGCGCGCGCAGGGCTATGGGTATCTGCCTTGACCGAAGAAGAACGACAATACTATCTCGGCGAGGATTTTGAAAAGACACCTGACTGGGATGAACAATATGGCGACCGGGTTACCAAGCTTGTATTTATCGGTATCGACATGGACCGGGCAGGAATCGAACGCACATTGGATGAGGCGCTGCTGACTCCTGAAGAGATGGAACAGGACTGGCGGATGCTGCCTGACCCTTTTACGAAAAAAATATAATATATAAAGCCGAACTAAAAATGTACAAGTAAAACGGAGCGGGCGGAATGGTGCTGTACAAGCGAAGCAGCGGCGATGGGAAGCACCATCCGTCTGTGCAGTGGCACGATAGGTAACTTTTAAGTTCAGCTTATATTATTTGTGCTTGACCCACTGCATACTTTCCAGCGGCCAAAATATCACATCCGCACGTCCAACAATATCTTTAATCGAGACAAAGCCAATGGCACGACTGTCTCTACTGTTATTGCGGTGATCACCCATGACAAAAATATATCCCTCGGGAACCTTGGAATCCGTTATGGTTCCGTTTGGAAAGTCCACATTGTTGTATAGCTCTCCCTTGGCGTGGGCCGCTTGAATGGCCCCTTGAATGTATGACTCCTCTACTTTCTTGCCATTGACGTACAGGTTGTCGCCTTGGTATTGGATCTTATCCCCTGCAACACCAATGACACGCTTAATAAAATCCTTACTTTCCTTTCTCACATGAAATACAATAACCTCACCGGGCTTGGGATCACGCAAACTATAAATCATCTTGTTCACGACAACTCGTTCATCTGTCTTGAAGTTCGGTTCCATGGATGCTCCCTCAACGATAAATGGTGCAAATAGCAGCCAACGTATAATGAACACGAGCACAATAGCCACAACAATCGCTTTAAGCCAATCTATCATCTCACTTTTGACTAGCGGCTGCTTTTCTAGCAATTCTTTGGATGTTGGATTCGTCAAATCATTTCCATTCCCCATGTGTTAACCCCGCCTTTTCTCACAGATTCCACTTCTATTATATGTATAATGTTTAAGTATAATCAAATTTTCCCAGTCTGGCAAAACTTCATTTTTAGTTGAAACAAAAGTGTGAACTTTTTTTCACAATCTCAAAAAAGATGCAAAAAACTGTTGATGCAAACGTTAACATATATTACACTGTGCATAAGCATCTTAGAGCGTTTTGGACATAGGGTAGTTGAATCTGTCACCCAGGAGGTGCCCTATTTTTACTGGAAAGACGGCAGGAGCCACTTGTACTATGCTATCTTTTTTTAAAAATAAGAGATCAAATAAGGAGGAATTTACATGTTTAAACGCAATGATCGTCCAAAACAGGGCTTTAACGCTCTAAGTCTCGGTGTTTCTTTTGTTTTCGCTTCTTCATGCCTTATTGGAACCGCTTACGCAGATACGTCATCCGACATCCCTTCCTCTACCCAGGCAACAGAGATTTCCAGTGCAGTTGATTCATCTGCTGTCTCCACAACGTTGGCGGCGGGCGACTTGTATGTGGCGCCAAATGGTAACGTGTCCAATCCAGGCACCATATCCAGTCCTACCACTCTCGAAGCAGCACTAACGCAAATTGCACCGGGTAAAACTATTTACCTACGCGGTGGCAACTACGCCTACTCCTCAACGATCACCGTTCAACATGGAAATAGCGGTAGCAAAGGCTCACTCAAAGGGCTAGTTGCTTACGGCAGCGAAAAGCCGGTACTTGATTTCTCAGCTCAAGCCTTTGGTTCAAGCAACCGGGGACTTCAGCTTTTCGGAGACTATTGGCTGGTGAAAGGGCTTGAGGTTAAAGGTGCCGGGGATAACGGTATCTATATTGGCGGTAGCAACAACCGAATCGAAAATGTGGAAACCCACCACAACCGGGATACGGGACTCCAGCTTGGACGTTACTCCACCACCGCCTCCAACAGTGAGTGGCCTTCAAACAATTTAATTTTGAATTCCTACTCTCACGATAACGCTGATCCCGATAATGGTGAGGATGCCGACGGCTTTGCCGCCAAGCTGACTGTTGGACCAGGCAATGTGTTTGATAACTGCCTGGCTGCGTACAACGTAGACGATGGCTGGGATTTGTTTAGCAAATCCGAAACAGGCCCCATCGGTGAAGTAACCATTTTGAACAGTGTTGCCCACCACAACGGGCAGACCGCAGATGGAACGTCTACCGCGAACAGCGACGGCAACGGCTTTAAGCTGGGTGGAGACAAAATCAAAGTCAACCATATCGTGAAAAACAGCATTGCTTTCCAGAACAAGAAGCATGGCTTCACCTACAACAGCAACCCCGGCAGCATTACGTTGACCAATAATACCTCGTGGGACAATGGTCAAAGTAATTTTGCTTTTGACAAGGGTGATCACGTGTTCATTAACAATCTTTCCTTTGAGGGAAGCACCAGTGACAAAACAAGCGGTACAGATCAAGACAACTCTAGCGTGTGGTGGAAAGACAAAAAATCGACGAATGGCAAAGGTCTGGCAGTCAGTGCGGATGATTTTGTCAGTCTCACGCCTTCCATCACACGAGGTGCAGACGGTTCCATCCAGCTGGGCAATTTCCTTAAGCTCGCCAAGGGAAGCGATCTGATCGGCTCGGGAACACCGAGCGGCACGAATATAGGGGCACGCTAAAAGCCCATTTCCACTCAGGACGCCCTGGCCCATCTACCAACTTAGACAACTCTGCATAATATAGCGACCGGTGATTGTCCTCATAACCAGACAAAATATGAGGTGAACAGAATCATGGAACGAAAAATCACACTGAAACACACTCTCGCCTATGGAAGCGGTAACATGCTGGGAAGCGGCGCACTTGCCGTCAGCGGCGCATGGCTCATGTACTTCTATACGACCTTTTGCGGACTGTCTCCAGTTCAGGCCGCAGCCATTTTCTCCGTTGCCAGCATCATAGATGCAGTTAGCAATCCGATCATGGGCTTTATCAGCGACAACTTTCACCGAACCCGCTTGGGCCGTAAATTCGGCAGACGCCGTTTTTTCATCATGCTGGGTATCCCGCTGATGCTTGTGTATCCGTTGCTTTGGGTAGATGGGCTGGGCTTTTGGTATTACCTGAGTACCTACGTGCTGTTTGAGCTGGTTTATACCTCTGTTATGGTACCATACGAAGCGCTTGCCGCAGAGATGACCCGGGATTTCGGTGCTCGCTCCAGACTGACTGGATGGAAAGCAATGTTCGGTAAAATGGCCAACTTTGCTGCTGCTTTCATTCCTGGGCGTTTTATCGCCGCTTACGGCAAAGACTCTCCATTGCCCTTTTTGTATACCGGGCTTGTATTTGCAGCGATTCTGCTGATTGCTTTGGCATTTTTGTACAAAAACTCCTGGGAACGTCCCGACGAGGAACTGCAAAAGGAATTGGAAGGCGAGACTCCTCTCTCTTTTATGGATTCCATGAAAAAACTCTTTGTCGATATTTCATCGACCTTCCGGGTAAAAACATTCCGTCATCATCTTGGTATGTATTTAGGGGGCTTTTCAGCCGAATGGCTGTTCACGTCTGCCTTTACGTATTTTATTGTATTTTCTCTGTTCCAAAGTTCGGAAATGGTATCCAATCTGAACAGCTTTAACTCTGTCATTCAATTGATTTCTACCTACTTGTTCATTCAATTTTGCGTGCGCAAAGGGTTCCGCATGCCTTTCATCGCCGCACTTGTCATCGTTTGCTTTAGTGTATTGGGCTACGGTGTGCTCTACTTGACAGGCGCCTCTAATATGATGATGTGGTTGTACGTCATTACACTGTTCATGGGGCTTGGTACAGGCGGTGTTTACTACATCCCTTGGAATCAATATACGTTCCTTGCCGATGTGGATGAAGCACTGACTGGTCGCCGTCGCGAGGGCATTTACGCGGGTATGATGACTTTTGCAGGCAAGATGGTGCGGGCCGTTGTCGTCTTTATTCTCGGCTGGGTATTGCAGCACTTTGGCTTCGTATCCGGGGCCGAAAGTCAGCCGATTGCCGCTCAACATGCCATCTTTTATGTGCTCGTCGTCGGCACGATCGCTTTGGCGATCATCGGTATGATTGCTTCTGTTGTGATGAAGCTGGATATTGACAGTCACAAGAAGCTCATTGCCGAAATTGATCGTCTCAAAAACGGAGGCTCCATGAAATCAGCTAAGCCGGAAGCACGTAAGGTGTTCGAACAGCTGACAGGGTTTAATTACGATCGGTGCTGGGGCAACAACAACGTAGGCTTCAAGAACAAGCCCGTTGACCCTAAGACACATACTCCGTCCATGTAAACCAAAACAACGATCAAAGATCGAACATTTTCCAAAGAGGTGACTGTATCATGGCAAATCCAATATCACAACCAACAGCCAATCCGACAAAAACAGATTCTTGGGCTGTTCGCATGAGCGACTCTGTATTGGAACGGAGTCCTGAATTTTATGAAAAATGGGAATATGACCATGGTGTCATTTATAAAGGTCTGGAATGGGTCGGCGAACTGACAGGCGATCCCAAGTATATGGAATATGTAAAAAAACATATGGATCATTTTGTTGACGAAAATGGCGTGATTCAGCGCTATAAAGTAGATGAGTACAACATTGACCACGTCAATAACGGCAAGCTGCTTTTCTCTCTGTATCGTGCCACAGGGGATGAACGGTATAAGAAGGCAGCTTACCAATTACGCAGCCAGCTGGAAAAACACCCGCGTACCAGTGAGGGCGCATTCTGGCATAAGCAAATCTATCCATATCAAATTTGGCTGGATGGCCTGTACATGGGTGCACCGTTCTACGCTGAATTTATCCGCGAATTCGGAGATCCGTCAGAGTTTGACGATGTGACCCTGCAATTCAAGCTATGCTACAAGCATACGCGTGATCCTGAAACGGGTCTGCTCTACCACGCTTGGGATGAAAAGCTTGAACAGCCTTGGTGCAACCCGCAAACAGGCTGCTCCAAAAACTTCTGGGGACGCTCCATAGGCTGGTTCGTCATGGCACTCGTTGACGTGCTGGACTATATTCCGGAAGATCATGCAGATCGTCCGGCCTTGATCAATATGCTGACAGAAACACTGGAAGCCCTGCTGAAGGTCCGCGATGAAGCTAGCGGTGTCTTTTATCAGGTGCTCAACCTGGGTCACGTGAAAGGCAACTATCTAGAAGCATCCGCTTCCTGCATGATTCTCTATGCTATCGCCAAAGGCGTGCGCAAAGGCTATCTGCCAGAGCATTATCGTCAAGAAGCGGAAATCATCCGTAAGGGAATTATCGATGAATTTATTACGATTACTGAAGAAGGACTCGTGAATCTGAACAAAACGGTGCAAGTAAGCGGCTTGGGCGGTAAGGATCGTCGAGACGGTACATTCGCCTACTATATCAGCGAGCCTATTGTAACCAACGATCCTAAAGGTATCGGAGCTTTTATTCAGGCGATGGGTGAAGCAGAGCGGATCTAATAGGCTTACAAAACTACAATAAAAGAGGACGGGGGCCATGGGGTACCCCGTCCTCTTTTATTATTCACCATTTATCCTTTAGAACTTATTTACTTCATAATCTTAAATTCATATCCCTGTTTCTTTAGATATTCTATAATTTGCGGCAAGGCTTTTGCAGTTTCTTCCTTGCCATAGGTATCATGCATTAAGATCACGGCCTTTTCCCGACCTTTGACTGACTGTATGAATTGGTTTACTAATGCAGCCGCTTTCTTGGGCTTACCCTCTGCATCTTTGTTTAGTACATTCCAATCTACCTGATGGTAATCCTTTTGAAGTAATACTTTATCCAATGCAGCCATCCCCTGCGGATCTCTTCTCTTCCATGTCATGTGCCCACCCGGAAACCGGATCATTCTTGTAGAGAAGTCCGGCCCCAGAATACTCTTTAAGACCTGATTGTTTTTCTCAATGTCCTCCATAACACGGTCTGTATTTACTTTCCTGTGAGGATACAAATACTTATAATTATGTGAATACGTATGGTTTCCAATCGCATGGCCTTCTTTAACGATTCTTTTGATCATGTTCCTGGTATGTTCATTTTCATTGGCTTCCTTTCCTACGATAAAAAAGGTTGCCTTTACTTTCTGTTTTTTTAGAATATCCAATACTTTAGGAGTTACAGTCAAAGATGGCCCGTCATCAAAGGAGAGATAAGCTACCTTTTTCCCATCAGCTCCATCCGGCAATTGCCCAAGCATTTGCTGGTTTAAATATTTCTCAACAAAGGCACCGTCTTCAACGCCGGTTTCGTTTTTTGATATAGCTGCTTTACCCTTGGAGTCCGTATTTGCTTTTACTTTTGATGGATCATGCGCTACGGAATCTGTCTTTTGGGCATGCTCCTGTGTTTGCACTGGTGGTTTGCTGTCTGAGACCTTGATCGCAATAAAAGTAATACAACCTACTACAAATAATAAAATGGCAACCAACATGAGTCTTCTTCTGTTCCTCTTTGAGCGGTGCTCGCTTACCCTACTATGTGAATAGCCCTTTTCCATTAGCTTATGTACCTCCACACCACATTTGATATCCTCTGAATATAGACATATTTACATAGGTTACTTTACCACAAAGTGCGCTTCCCTTCGGAGTCTCAACCTAAAATAAGAAAAACCACCGGATCAGGAGACAACCTACTCCCGGTGGCTTTTTCACTTACCTTGCTTAAAGAAGTTTATGAGTATGATTGCTAATTATGAAGATTGCTTCGTTAGGGCCTGAGCCAACAAAGACGCATAGGCTTTGGCGCCCTTGGGTTTCAAATGAACTCCGTCATGTTCGAAGTATGTGTTTTTACCAGAGCTGGCTTCGTACCAATCGATCATCGTGATTCGCGGGTCCTGGGACGCAGCTTCGGCAAGATGCTTGTTCACAATGCTCTCCCACGGCCGAGGCACACGGGTATTCACGAGTATAATACGCTTCGCATCCTTCAGACTGTCCAGCAGATTGGATAGCTGGTCCTTGGTAAAAGCGCCGTTCGTGCCCAACTCAATAATAACCGTCTTTCCCAGCTGCCCATTCTGTCTCAGCTGCTCCAGTACGGCAGGCGCCTCCGCCATCTGACGGCCGATCCGCCCATCTACAACAGCGCCTGGGAAGAATTCCTCAATGTACGACTGTACATCCAGCATGACAGAGTCCCCAATCGCAGTCACACTTGAGCCATCAACTGTCTTAGGCGCAGCCTGTTGGGTTGAAGTATCTGACGTTGTCGTAAGATCATCGGTAGTCCCCTCCTTGACCGCCTTATTATTAGGCGTTTGTAGCCCGGTCGACGCTGAAGTCTGCACCTTGCTGCCTTGGGAAGCTTGCGGCGGCTTGACTTGGGGCTCCTTGGAAGCGACGGATACCGTGCCATGAAGCGGCGGCATCGCCTTTGACTTCGCAATAGGCTTCTCATCGCTTGATGCCGCCTGTATCGTTGCGTCAGGAGACGCCACGTATAGATGGACGGTGCCTGCAAAAACGCCTACAAAAAGCATAGATGCTGCGGTTGTAGGTATCCATCTCCATCGTGCCTGTCTACGAACCACTGAACGGATTCCCGCAATCCAACGGCGGAATCCCCCATGGCGGATCGGCTCCTCGATATATTTAAACGAGAGAGACGCCAGCAGTACGGTAGCTAACAGTTGTACAATGATTCGCGTGACATGCACACCATCGGTATCCACCTGTGGTGTGGTCAGTGTGATAACCGGAACGTGCCACAGATACAGCCCGTAGGAACGGGCGCCAATCCAGCGCAGTGGCTTGAGTCCCAGCAGTCGGCCAAGATGGCTGACCGGATGTGCCAACGCTGCGACTACAAGAGCAGTGACCAGTGCTATGCCTAACAATCCGCCCCGATACAGAGACGGGTCATATTCATTCGAGGCCCACGCCCAGTGACAGAGCAGCAGCAAGCTAACTGCGCCGATGCCGTCCAAAAGCAACTGTGCCTTGGCAGATGCCTGCTCTTTCAGCTTGCCGCTCGGCCATACCAAGGCCAGCGCTGAACCAATGAGCAGAGCGAATCCACGCGTATCCGTGCCGTAATACACCCGGCTCGGATCGCTGCCCGGCACATAAAGCACGGCCATTAGAAGCGCAGAGATTAACGCCAGACACGTCACCCAGCCGGCAAGCACACTACGCTTGGGCATGTACTTTAGCCCAAACGCCAGCAACAGCGGCCACAGGATATAAAATTGCTCCTCCACTGCCAGCGACCACAGATGCCCGAGTGGAGAAGGTGGCCCAAAGCTTTCAAAGTACGAAACCTGATAAAAAATAAACCACCAGTTGCTCATGTAGACTAAAGCGGCAGGAACATCTCCGCGCAGGGCGGTAAGCCGCGACGGATCGAAAAGCAACGAGCACAGGACAATGACAGCTACAACCGTCAACATGGCAGGCAGCAGCCTTCTGGCACGACGCAGCCAGAAATCTTTCATTTTAAAGCTATGATATGTATCCCACTGACTGACCAAAATATCGGTAATCAAATACCCTGACAAAGTAAAAAACACGCCTACACCCAACAAACCACCCGGCAACCAGTCCGGATTCAGATGATACACAATGACTGCGATGACCGCCAGCACTCTTAATCCATCCAAACCTGGCATATAACGACGTTGTGATGACAGCCGATTCAATTCCATTTCAGCCGCCGTCCTTCTTGCAAATTCAAGCTCCCTGTCTGTTCCAATGCTCTTCTGCCCTTTCTCTCTCCTGCACATCGTCCGTGCAATGCCCTATAGCCTTTTTATTCATTATATAAAACTTCATAATCGTAATGATTTCATTGAAGTTAAAATTAATGACAATGTTTTTATTATATCACTCCTTTCCACACTTAGGTAAGTCGTGATAGATATACAAAAAAAGGTATCCCTTCCCTTAGGAAGAAATACCTTTTTACTGGTTTGGCTTAAAATTTGATAATTCCTGAGGTGTGCAGGAAGACCAGCAACATCAGGACCGGTGCAACATACCGAAGACCGAACAACCATACGCGGAACCAGAAGGGTTTGAGATTTGCATGCTCACCCGCAGTCTTCCAGTAGTAGCCTGTGAATATAACAATCAACAAGCCGCCTAACGGCAAGAAGATATTAGAGGCTGTGAAGTCAACGAAATCAAAGAAGGATTTGTCACCAACTTTTAATTCCGGAACCAGTCCCATGGACAATGCGGAAGGGATACCCAGCAGCAAGCACAGGATAGATACGACGATAACCGAACGAACCCGGCTCCAGCGGAACCGTTCCATAACATAGGCTACGGGTACTTCCAGCAAGGATACCATAGAACCCAATGCAGCAACCGCCAGCAGTACGAAGAACAAACCGCCGAAGAAAGCGCCGAAAGGCATGGCAGAGAATGCAGCCGGTAAAGCAATAAAGACCAGAGACGGCCCTTGAGCCGGGTTAATGCCAAAGGAAAAGGTTGTAGGGAAAATAATCATGCCTGCGATAAACGCATAGATTAAATCCCCGCCACCAACTGCCAGCATGGCTCCACCCAGCGATTGTCGACGATCCACATAAGCACTGTACGTGACCATAATCCCCATCCCTAGTGAGAGCGAGAAGAAGGCATGTCCCAAAGCAACCAATGCAGACTCTATACTAAGCTTAGAGAAGTCAGGATTCAGAAAGAAGGATACACCCGCACCTGAGCCTGGCAGCATAAGCGCATTTATCATTAACACGAGCAGCAGAATAACCTTGGCAGGAATCAAAATTTTATTGAACTTTTCAATCCCGTTCGATACTCCGAGGGTAACCACGATGGATGTAAATGCAAAAACAATCAACAGCCAAACCAATGGAGCGTAGCCTGAGGAAAAGGAAGCAAACTGTC
Source organism: Paenibacillus sp. BJ-4 (assembly GCF_020404765.1). GTDB lineage: Bacteria > Bacillota > Bacilli > Paenibacillales > Paenibacillaceae > Paenibacillus. The sequence goes on along the minus strand of NZ_JAIVEM010000140.1, from coordinate 233,506 downwards.
CAGCAAAATCCTTATTCGAAAACAGATTTCCACTAAATGCCTCTACAGCATAGTGCAGTGTCCAGCCTCCTACAATGGCATAAAACGACAAAATAACAAACGGCACGATAACAAACATAATACTCATCTTGCCCCAAATCGGATGACCGCCTACTTTTACCATCGCAGAAGCAGCACTTCCCCGACCCGCACGGCCAAGCGCCAGCTCCGCTAAAAGTACAGGCAAACCTACAAGCAACAGGCAGACAATAAACAACAAGAAAAATGCAGCTCCACCATATTGTCCAGTAATATACGGAAATTTCCATATGTTACCCAATCCTGCCGCACTCCCGATAGCTGCCAATATGAATCCGGCTGACGAGAAGCGTTCATTCTTATCTGACAGGCTATTCTGCCCCTTGCTCAAACTCATTATATCCCCCTCATTCTCTCTACTTCCGCATAAACATAAGCATGCGTACATAAATAATTTTTACTCATTATAGCGTAAGTAGGATGTAAGGTCATACAAAATTTTTCACTATTATCGAATTTATTTTCATATTGTCTGATATCTACGTAATCCTACAAAAAACTACATTTCTTTTTCGACATCCTTCTTAATAATGGCCTCTCCCATGCGATTGGATACTTTTTGATAAATATACGAAATCGCCAGTAACACCACGCCGAAGGAGAAGTAGGCTACGATGGTGCCTCCTAATGTTAACAGGTGTAGATCATACAAAAGCAGTTTACCTGTCGACAGCAGGGTCAATCCCAAGCCGAATCTGCGAATATAGACCAATCGCTTGAGGAAGCCGTATACGATATACAGAATCGCCAGCAGCAGATATACCAGACTGAACACGAGGCCTGCATCCCCCAGACGGAACTGAACTCCGAGGAAAGCGGTAATAATGCCCAGCAAATATACCCCCATAATGACCGGATACAGCTCTGTGCTTCTATAATGGCGTGTCATCAGTGCGTTCAGGAAATCCCTGCTGCTGAAGAATACCAATACATTAAAAGCGGCGAGTACCGCCAACGCCACATAATCAGCAGCCGTATTTTGCGCGTAATTTCCATTCAAGGTTGGAATCGCTACCGTGGCCAACAGTCCGAGCGCGTAGCCTATAACGTACAGAGCCAGGCTGTAGTATTGAATCACCCGATCGTACAACAGCTTCACTTTAGGCAGGAAATACGCCAAAACCAGCGATACGCAGGTGTACAGCAATACCTTGTATAAAGTATAGTGTGTAAAATTGTCCGACACGAAGATGTTGTACCAATGCCCGGCTTCATACAAGAGGTAGCAGTACACGTTCACCAAGGTTAGATATTTAAATCCTTGCATAATACGCATTTCGGACAAACGATTGTTTTTGAAAGCATCCGGACGGCTGAATTGAATGGCATAAAAGACAGTAACAACCAACATCCCCAGCGTAATGAGTGTATATTTAAGCCCAAAATAATCCGTCTCAAATCCTGACAGCAGGTATATAGGAAAATCGACGAAGAAGAATGCACCCAGACACAGTAATAAAATGCCCCAGCCTGCTCGCTCCAATTCCTTTAATCGGTAATGGCGCCCACACAATGTCAGAAGAACGGCCTCGATCAACCAGCCCATGGATAGCCATCTGACTCCAAACTGGAACGGAATCATGAGAATGGCAAAGGTCAGTGAAGTCGCATAAAATAATATTTTGGTCTGTTTCTCCTCTGGAATATATCGACTAACCCAACGTCCCAATCCCCCATATACCAGGCAAAAGACGAACGCCAGCAAGCCTTTGTAATCATCCAGACCCGCATCACCAAAGAGAGAGTACAGAACGCTGCAGCTCACGACGGTATTCAGAGCCAGCAGGGAGAAATCCAGCCATGACAGCTTTGCTTTCAAACGGAACGGTACCCACAGCGTCATACCGAGGTACATCGCAAATGTAATAACTGCATACAGCATGCTCGCTGCGGCGCTTTCCGATAACCACGTCAGCACAATCATCAAAGGCGTATTAAGCAAAAAGCTGATATATTGCACAATGACCCACCGTTTGCGCAAGGATACGAGCAAAATGAGCAGGTTTAACAGAAACAGATAGCCCATAGCGATATAAACCGCGTTCCCTTCCAGCCCGTTCGCAGCCATATAGGAAAACAGCGGGAGATATCCCCCTACTAATCCAAAAGAGCAAATCGTTCGCGATTCATACCTTAACGACAATAGCACAGCGGTTACCGTAACCAGCACGGATAAGCCGATGCCTGTATACATCCCTATGATTTCCAATAAAAAGTAGCTGTAAAAAATAGATCCATACAGTACGGAAATCCCGCCGCCCAAAATACCGAGCGCAAAGGTCTGCTTTTGCTTGCGGTACAGCCATTCACCGCTGACTAGCATCAACGCTCCTAGCAGAAAGAAGGCTACGCCCTTCATATTTCCTGTAAACCAATTCGAATATGAATATTTAAAGGCGGCTCCTACACCCAGAATAATGAGCAAAATTCCCAGCTTGTTGATCCAGTTCAGGCCTAGCTTCATTTCAAACTGATTCTGCTTGATGCGCTTCTGCATCGTTTCTTCGCTGATCTCTTCTTCTCCGAGCTGATGGAGCTCGCTTGCCGTCTGGTGGAGTAATTTTTGCTCTGCCTCTTGGAAACGCCCACGTTGCTCCATGATTCGGTCACGGATCTCCTCCGAGAACAGTCGCAATCTGGCGACGATTTCCTCCTGATCCTCTTTAAGTTCATGCGTGGCTTGCTGAATAAGATGATCCACCCGGTTCTTAGCCCCATACTCAAAGGCTGTCAGCCGATTTTGCCCCTCTGTTGTTTTGGATGCAAAATAGGTCTCCAGCTTTTCACGGGAAATGCGGATCATATTCGCCTTTTCACTCAGCATTTGCTCCGTTAGCGAAGTGCGCAGCTTCCCATTCTCCTGCTCAATATGTCGTACTCGCTCTTCCAATTGAATACAGCGAGCCTGATATTCCTCAAATTTTTGTCGCAGTACCTCATTCTCCAGAATGACATCCGAGGCTTCATAGTCCGCAATTAAGGTTTGATACTCCTTGAGCAGCTTGTTCTGTTCCTGGCGAATCGTATGTAAACGATCTTTAAAATCCTCCATGTTCTCCTCCATCGCTGTTCATTTTGGTAATCATTACATTTTACATGAAATTAAAAAGGCATTATAGAGACCATAGCCCACTTTGAACAGCGAAATGAGGATTTTAATTCAATATTATTCCAATATAGCCTACCTTTTTTCCTTCACAAACATGAAATATGGATTTAGAAAAATTGACTAGAACGTTTCACTCGTAAACAGAATAAAAAAGGAACGCCAATCTAATGAACGTTCCATACAAACCTTTAGTTTTTTATATCCTTTTTTTCGTAGATGAAATTTCTTAAAATGACCTGCTTTGTCTTAGCTGTTAATTCTTCTCCATCATTGTCCAAATTTGCAACCTGATCGCTTGGGTACTTGTTTGGAACCTTAACTGGATAAAAATCTCCGTGCTCAGTTAACAGGATGTGGGGTTGTTTAGATTGAGCTAGATGTTCTAGTTCTTTCTTTCTCTCTGGTGAGAGGCAGTCAGAGTCGTCTGTAGTCTTAACCCGGGTTTTGGTTTCATTGGCAAAAGTTTGATTTTGTATGACGGATATTACCCCTCCGACAACAACAGCTAGACCTAAAACAACAACAATTGTTCTGAGTCGCTTGTTCACATCGAATCCTCCCTTCTAAAATAAGTATTACATAGTTTTTCAATTTTCCTTTTGACACATTTTTGTTAGGAGCTGATCGAATTAAACGCTGTCTATTGATTTTAAAAACTTTCTTTTCAAATAATCGGCCCTCCACCACGCTGAAATTTTAACGATTAGATTTTTGTAGGTGAAACATGGCTTTATCAAAAGATTGCAACACGGCTTCTGTTTTATTGGGTTCGGTCACCCATGGTGCTGGTTGGAGTTCTTGAGACTTATCAGTGAACCAATCACATCAACCTAATATCAAAAAATGCCCCCAATGGGGACCACCTACTGGAGCAATTCACTTGTTATCTTCTTCCTTGATATAAGTAGCGTCATATTGAATGATCGCTTTAGTTTTATCAGTAGTCTTTGAACCATCATACACTACTTCATCTTGACTGAATTTCTCTTCACTTTGAAGTGTTTTTACAAACAATCCATCCTTTGTTGATATCTTATCTGGATGATACAGTCTCTCTAGTACATCAGCTGGAGGAACTGGCTCTTAAGTTATGAATAGTCAATAGACGTGACCAATCCCGCAGCATTTTATACATAAATTTTTAATTAATGATAACTATTTTAATGATGATTCTATCACATGTTTATATTTTTCCATGATTGGAAATTACATTTTATGACATGTTAATGTATTTTTCTCTTAAAAAAGCCATTATATAGAATGATGATATTAGTTAGATGAGAGGAGGAATAGTTTTGCATAAAATGGCTCTGAAAGTATGATGTTGTCAGGTTACACCAGTTGGGTCTGCTTCTTGGTATGAAACATACGGTTGTACTGATTAATCAGTTCATCCAAGAACATAGACTGCTCCAGCACACAGGCATGTCCGAAACCATACTCTTCGTACAGATCATGCAATCGTTGCCGGGCATCTTCCAACTGTTGGTTTAACGTTTCATCTGTATTCATAGCATATCCCCTCCTAATGAATCTCATTTTAGGTTGGAATGTGGAAATATGGATCGCTATTTTAGCAATCAAAAATCAGCATAATATAACAAAAAAAGACCAGCGTCTAGGCTGGTCAATGTTAATAAATTAGTTCTCAGATTAAGTTGTATCAACGTGGTATTGTGGTTTGGGTGTGTCAAAGGTTGGATCTTTAGCCTGAACTGGTAGTAAAAGTTCTCGTAAAAAACTAGTTGTTATCAAGAGCAAAGCCATCTTTTTGATCAATTTCTTTCCACATTTCCTGAAGTTTTTTTCCTGTTTCAAGGACAGCATTCACACCAAAACGCTCAAATAATCGTGCACAGTTTGAAATAATCAGTTGATTATTAATTGAAAGAGATTTTTCCCAAGCGACTAAAAGGCACTCGAAGCCATAAGAGTACCTGCCCTTATTCAGACTATAGTTAGCCATCTTGTACCAAAACCGTGCATACTGCTGTGGCAAATATTGTTGCCTAATGTCAGCAGGGGACGGCTCCTGATACGCCGTAATTTGAGATTCAAAGCGCCGAAGGATATGATCCACATCAATATGATAGCGATTGGCTGCTTCAATGACGTTTAAGAGTTCGTTGAAAATATATTTTTCGCCTGCCATATACTCTACATAATTCGGCAGGACACTCACATCTCCCGACATCAGCTTGTTCACATAAGTATTAATTTTCGCCCAATGCTGAAATAGACCCAGCCAATGGAGCGTGTCCGGGTCACTTTCCTTGACCCAGCTTAGATCAGCATAGCCTTGAAGGTGTACTAATGCCCGCTCATGATCTCCCTTCGCATCACAGGCATTAGCACACATCATTTCGGCGTAAGCTATGTATACAAAAAGCGGCCTGCTTAGCTTCTTTTGTGGTTCTTTTTCCTTACGCTCAGAGTTATGAACCATGTCATAGTATATTCTCCCTAGTCGTCCCATTTGCTTTGCATACTTATATACCATGTCCCACTGGCTCAATGCTCTGTACACATTCGCCAAATCTTTCAGCGCATCCAGTTGATCGACTTCATGCAAACGATGGACAAACGATTCGAATTTGGCCGCTGCGTCGGAATTGAGATTCTGATCCCTTCCTATCGCAATAGTGAACAAGCGATAGTGGCAGAGTGCAAGTCGTTCCGAATGCTGCTGTTTTTCGCCCTCGGCGACGTTTTCATAAAGATAAGCCGCCGCTTCCCGATAACCTTGTTCAAAGCAATTCTCGGCTAACTCAAAGAGGTGAGGAAGATAACCCGGATTATCCAGCAGCACACTTACTACTTTTTTCAAACAGTCTACACGCTGAAACTGCACGCATCGATACAAGAATGGACTAATTCTTCGCCAGTTTAGCGGCGCATCTATAGTGCATTCTTCAACATATCTTTCATAGAAATGGTCTGTTGGTAAATTCATTCCTAACGTAATACGATCCAATTGGTGCACCGAAATGGAGCGATTGCCTGTTACAATGCCGCTTACTGTACCCGGATTCATGCCAGCAATGTGTCCAAACTCGGTCATGCTCAAGCCTTCTTGCTTTAGGTATCTTTCTAATTCTGCTCTAATCGTAGGTGTGATTTCCATGAATAAACCACCCTTTCAGCGTGAACTATAATACGATACAAATTTTTTAAAAAAATATATTTTGGAAACTTATAATATGATTATAATTTTGACTACTCCTGATAATACCATCTTTTGGAACAACAATAAATACTTCTATTTAATTGCTTTTTATCTTGGTAATAGGAGGTATTTGCAATGCTCGATGCAGGAGATGCAGAAGGAGGATATCATCATGAAGAATACAGGGATGACTCGTTCTTTAGATTCGTTAGGCCGAATCGTTATTCCTATAGAAATGCGGATGTCTATGGGTATTGATGCCTGTGATCCTTTAGAATTTTATATGGATATTGAAACCGGTTTTTTGAGTATGCGAAAGTATATCGGAGTCGCCTGTAAATTATGCAATGCTGTCGAAGATCTGACCTATTTTAGAAATTCACTTATATGTAAAGACTGTATGCAAGAGCTAAAAGGAAATATAGGCGTCAGTCACGCTCCTCCTCCAGTGGTTAAGAAACCTGCATACAAAAGAAAGAGAGTAAACCAATCCTCACGAGAATTAGTCGAACGCCTAAGAAAAATGGTGCATGAACATCCCCATGCCAAGCAGGGCGAATATGCAAAATGGCTTGGCGTGTCACAAGGCCGTATATCCCAGCTTAAAAAGTTGTTATAGCTTGATTGCCCTGCCGAAAATCTGTATACTTAAAAAAAAGCAAACGATACTATGCCTGTGAAGAGCATCCAACTCGGAGGCGTTTACGCCAAGGATCATACGTTAGCGTACGATATGGCAATATGTTCCTAAGTAAGCCGGACCCGCCCGTTACAGCGGAGCAAAGTGGATTGGAGAGCGATGACATCTGTCATGCTGTCCGGTCAATTTGGGTGGCACCGCGAGATCAAAGCGCTCCTCGTCCCATGTGGATGAGGGCGCTTTTTGTATTTTTATCCGAAAGGGAGTGCGGTGTCATGTTGGACATCAAATGGATCAGAGAGCATCAGGAAGAGGTTCAGACAGCAGCAGACAACAAAGGAATGCAAGTATCGGTGGCAGAGCTGCTGACCTTGGATGATCGGAGAAAGCAGCTGCTTCAAGAAGTAGAACAGCTGCGTCAGACACGTAATCAGTGCAGTCAAGATATTGGGGCGCTGATTCATGCCGGAAAGAGTGAGCAGGCAGAGGAAGCGAAGCAGCAGGTCAAAGAAATTAACGGTCAGCTAGAACGTCTGGAAACCCCGCAACAGGAAGTCGAGGAGCAGTTTCAGCAGCTCTTGCTTCTGATGCCTAATATCGTATCGCCCGATACGCCACGGGGCAGATCGGATGAAAACAATGTAGAACTGGAACGGATCGGAACAGTACCTGACTTCGGATTTGAACCGAAGGATCATATGGCACTCGGCCAGCTTCACAGCCTGATCGACGTTCCCCGAGGCGTCAAAACAGCCGGAACCCGGAATTACTACCTGACGGGAGCAGGGGTTGCATTGCACCGGGCTGTGCAGCAGCTTGCAGTAGATCTGCTGACTGAACGGGGATTCCAGCTGCTGGACGTTCCGCTAATGGTACGCTCGGAGGCAATGCGTAGCACCGGCTTTTTCCCACTTGGGCTGGATCAGACCTACCGCATCGCAGGGGAGGATCAATGGCTTGTGGGTACTTCGGAGGTCCCGCTCGTCGCGTATTACAGCGGTGAAATCGTAGATGTCACGGACCCGATCCGGCTGGCGGCTGTATCGGTATGCTTCCGCAATGAGGTCGGCTCAGCCGGAAGAGATGTGCACGGACTGTATCGTGTACACCAGTTTGCCAAGGTGGAGCAGGTAGTGCTCTGCGAAGCTAGTCTGGACGCTTCGGAGCAGATGTTTCAGGAGATTACACGCAATGCGGAAGACCTGCTGCAACTACTGGAGCTGCCCTACCGCAAAATGGCGGTGTGTACAGGTGATATGGCGCAAAAAACCTACAAACAGGTAGATATTGAGACATGGATGCCGAGTCGACAGGCTTACGGCGAGACACATTCGTCTTCCCAACTGCTTGATTTTCAGGCGCGCCGTTCCAACATCCGTTACCGCAATACGGACGGCAAGCTGCAATATTGTTACACGCTCAACAATACAGCGGTCGCTTCGCCCCGGATTTTGATCCCGCTGCTGGAGAATCATCAGCAGGAGGACGGCTCGATCCGTATTCCAGAGGCTTTACGTCGGTATATGCCGCAGCATATGGAATTTTTGCAATAAACAACTAGACACAATTGTGATCATCAAAAAAGACGAAGGAAAGTTTCCTTCGTCTTTTTTGATGTCTTACTGTGCTTCTGCTTCCCACGCACTGGCAGGGCCAAAAAATTCATAGTGGATATCCGCAGCAGGGATATTCCACTCCTTCAACAGGCCATACACCGATTGCATAAATGCTTCAGGACCGCAAAAGTAATATTGGGCGTTCTTGTCCGGCACAACCGATTGCAGCCAGGCCAGATCCAGGCGACCTTCCTTGTGAAAGGCCTGTGCCAGCCGATCCTGCTCCGTTGGTCTGCTGTAACACCATCGAACTGCGGCCTGTGCATGTGTGGCGACCAGCTTTTCCACCTCATTACGCAGAGCATGGTTATCCCCACTGACTGCTGCGTGGACAAAGGTGACGGGCCGATCCGGAGCAGATTCCACCAAGAAAGCCAGCATGCTGACCATCGGGGTTAGCCCGACTCCACCACTAATTAACACGACAGGTCTGCGATCTGTCCGATCCAGCGTAAAATCGCCAGCTGGTGCAGATAACTGCAACACATCACCCTCCTGCACCTGCTCATGCAGATACATAGACACTTTACCCGCCGGACGGGACCCTACGGCATCCTCGCGTTTTACGGATATCCGGTAGTGAGGCCGGCCCGGTGCATCCGAAAGGCTGTATTGACGGATGTGGGTATTATGTTCACCTGGAATCTGCATCTTTAGGCTGATATATTGCCCAGGCTCGAATGCAGGCAGCGCCTGTCCATCCTGCGGCACCAGATAGAAGGAAGTAATTTGGTCACTTTCCTTAACCTTTTTCTGCACAACAAAGCTCTTAAAGTCTGACCATCCTCCCTGCTGCTGCTCCGCATTCTTATACATGTCTGCTTCCACGTCTATAAATACATTAGCGATCACACCATAGGCTTCGGCCCATGCGGCGATGATTTCGTCTGTAGCCGCATCTCCCAGCACGTCCTTGATCGCAGCGAGCAGATATTTTCCGACGATAGGATAATGCTCAGGCTTAATTCCCAAACTGCGATGCTTATGTGCAATCTGCCGCACCACCGGAAGGATTTCCTCCAGACGATCAATGTGCTGTGCAGCCGCATATACAGCATTGGCCAGCGCCCCCTGCTGACGTCCTTGCTTCTGGTTCGCGTGATTGAATATATTCAACAGCTCGGGATGAGCCTCGAACATCATTTGGTAAAAGCGCTTGGTGATCGTAGTTCCATGAACCTCCAAAACAGGTACAGTTGACTTTATCGTTGCAATGGTTTGCTCACTCAGCATTTTTGTATCCCTCTTCTCTCCAAAATAAGATGAACAAAAGAGTGTTTCAACATATGCACCCCATTGTTAACCCTCCATTTACAACCCAGTATACCCACATAAAGTAACCGTTAATGTGATTGCAGTCACTTTAAATTTGAATAATTCAAACATGTCAATGACAAAACGCACAATTGCAAAGACTGAACAGTACCTATTTAGACGTGGATGTGAATTTTGTATAGTCAGAACTTGGTTCACCATTATAAGACTTCAATTTATTCCACTTGTAAACGCTTCCAATTAGGATAGAATCGAAGTTGAGGCACGGGACAAGCCGTTCCAGCCCATCCTATCCGTATTAAGGGAGGCAGATGATGTCGTGAAGTGGATTAGCAGCAGCAAATGGTTAGGTGCATGGTTTTGTATCATACTCGCAGTGGCAGGTACAGGTCTTCAACCCGATGCAGCACATGCCAATACGACAGACGTGACTCATGCAACCTACGGGAATGAAGCGATTCAAGCACTGAATGGTTTGGACGCTACCCATGCAGAACGTTCCCTGAACGCAACCGCCAGCACAGCCATTACTAACGGAACGGATTGGAAAGACACCGCGGGTAATCCGATTCAGGCCAACAGCGGCAATATTTTAAAAGTAGGCTCCACTTATTATTGGTACGGCGAGCATGCCGAGAACTGGAAATTTGAAAAAGTGAACGTATATACCTCAACCGATCTGAAAAATTGGTCCTTCCGCAGCACTATTCTCAGCAAGGATTCCGCCCCTGAGCTAAATTCCAGCAAAATCGAGCGTCCCAAAGTCATTTACAACCAAACAACTGGAAAGTACGTGCTATGGGCGCATTATGAGAATGGCACAGACTATTCACTTGGTCGCGTAGCTGTGGCTACCAGCGATACACCCGACGGCAATTTTGTCTATCAAGGCAGCTTCCGCCCGCTGAATTACGAGTCCCGTGATATGACGGTGTTCACAGATACCGACGGCAGCGGCTACCTCATTACAGCTTCCCGTAAAAATGGCGGGGCCAACGATACAATGGCGATCTTCAAGCTGACAGCCGACTATACGGGCGTACAATCGTTTGTAGGCTGGGTTTTCGAGAATGGCTACCGTGAAGCCCCTGCTGTTGTGAAAAAGAACAACACCTACTACCTGTTCACCTCGCAAGCATCCGGCTGGTATCCGAATCAGGGAGCCTATGCAACCGCCAGCTCCATGACTGGAAGCTGGTCTGCTCTGTCGCCCTTCGGTGACCCGGCAGCTTACGGTTCGCAAATTCACTCCATCGCTACCATTACAGGCAGCGCAGGAACCAGCTATATCTATATGGGCGACCGCTGGAATCCGCTCAATCTGAGCGACCACAAATTCATTTGGTTGCCGCTGACTTTGAATGACTCCAATAAAACAGCAACCCTGAACTGGTACAGTAGTTGGGATCTGAATGCAGCAACAGGCACGGTCATCCTGCCGTCCCTTGTGAATCACGCGCAAGGCAAAGCAGCGACTGCCAGCTCAGTCGCATCCGCTTCTCCAGCTTCACTGGCGAACGACGGCAACGCCCAAACCTCGTGGAAAGCTGCATCTGCATCCTGGCCCGCTTGGTGGCAGGTCGATTTGGGCAGTAGCAAAACCATTAACGAAGTGGATATTTCATGGTTTATGTACAAAGGATCGGAAGCGTATTACAAATATAAAATTGAATACAGCACGGATGGAGTTAACTACTCCACCATTGACCGCACCACAAATACCGCGTATGGCTTCACCAGTGACAAAGTCAATTATCAAGCCCGTTACGTGCGAATCCATCTCGTCAATGCGGTGTTATTTAATAATCCGAACAACTGGTATACCCCAACGGTGCATGAGGTCAGGTTACTTGGTCATTAATTCGTTCCATGAAAAAGAACATGGCAGGAAAGCACCTACATAAAGGAGGCTTCTTCTGCCATGTTTTCTTTTTACCATCCGCTTCGTACACACTCGCTCAACGCATCCGGTTCACTGTGGTAAACACAAATTTGTCGTACCGATGCCGCGAGAATGAGTATTCAAATGGTATACCCGTATCCAGATAACCCACCTGCTCAATTTCCAAGATTGGATCATCCGCTGCACAGTCCAAATGCTCCCGATCCAGTTCTGTCGACTTGGACGCGCGAATTGTACGATGTGAACCGACAATATTAAGGCCCAGCTCCTCCTTGATATGTTTGTACACCGAGCCGTACAGCACCTCCTCGGTAATACCGCTAATCAGCTTCGTGGGCATGTACGTGCGCTCGATAACATATGGCTCGCCTTCCACAATACGTAGGCGGATCACATGATATACAGGAGAATTGGCATCAATAAACAGATGAGTCGCTACTTCCTCGGATGGAAATTGAACGTCAAAGGCGACGATTTTATTTTTGATCTCTTTCCCGCGCAGTACGTTGGTTAACCCCAGCATTTCATTTACGACGACGTTAACAGGACCATTATGAACCGATTTGACGATAAAGGTTCCGTGTCCTCTTTTACGATTCAGCAACCCGTCCATCACCAATGTATCCAATGCCCTCTTAATCGTCATCCGACTTACACGAAACTCTCTTGCCAGTGAGATCTCATCGGGAATCGGGTCATCACTGCTATAGGTCTTATTCATAATACGCTCTTTGACCTCTTGTGCAATCCGCTCGTATTTGTTCATCTGTCTACCACCTGTACTAAAAATTGTTTTATGTCAGCATTTTACCAAAACATCGGTAGTGCTGGTTCTTTTTATTCTGCAGGCGGGACGTTAAGGTATTACGGTATAAGTAAGTATACCGAACATTATACTTTCTCACCAGCGGTATACAGCATCGCTTTATTTCAGTGATGAAGAAAAAAAGGCGGCCCAGAGGACCACCTACCACCTTAGAATCCGTTATTTTCGATCACCTGTTTGAACCAGTGTCCACTCTGTTTAACGGATCTTTTCCCTTCGTTCTGAAGATCGACAGACACGAAGCCATAGCGATTTTTATAAGCGTTCGTCCAGGACCAGTTGTCCATAAACGTCCATAAGTGATAGCCTTTCACGTTGGAGCCTTCCGAGATGGCCCGTTGAACCCATTTTAAATGCTCACGGATAAAGTCAATGCGATATTCATCATGGATCATGCCCTGTGCATCCCTGAATTTTTCCTCACCTTGAACGCCCATTCCGTTTTCTGAGATGAAGCATTCAATGTTGCCATAATTTTGTCTGACATTGGTCAGAATATCGTAAATTCCCTTCTCGTAGATCTCCCAGCCCCGCATTTCATTCATCTTGCGACCAGGCATGACATAATAGTCGAAGAAACGTTCTGGCACAAAAGGCGCATCCGGGTTCGGCAGACTTTCGCGGGCCTTGACTCTGCGTGGCTGATAATAGTTAATGCCCAGCAGGTCAACCGTGCCCTTGCATATAATCTCCCGATCTCCGTCTTCCATGCTTGGTACAAATCCCTCTTGGCGTAACAGCTCCACGAGCAAAGGATTAAATTCTCCCGTCACAGATGGGTCTAAAAAGGAACGGTTAAAGAACGCATCGCATATTTCAGCAGCCTGCACGTCTGCCGGGTGCTGACTACGCGGATAGGTTGGCGTCAGGTTCAAAATAATACCTATTTTGCCCTTATAGCCTCCTTCTCTGTAAGCCTTAATGGCACTGGCGCTCGATAACAGGGTATGATATCCCACCTGTACAGCTTTACCGAAATCCACTTCATTCGGATAGTGGAAATCGTACAGATAGCCGCCTTCCACCGGGACAATGGGCTCATTATGTGTAAACCATTTGGCTACACGATCCGCGAATAGCTCAAAGCAAGTGTTAGCGTAATCCACATAAGCTTCGACTGTCTCCCGGTTTACCCAGCCTCCTTTTTCTTGTAAAGCCATCGGCAAATCAAAATGATACAGATTGACGAATGGCTCAATATCCGCCTGCCGCAATTCTTCAATGACGGCGTTATAGAATTGAACCGCCTGCTGGTTTATAGCACCTCTTCCCGCCGGAAACAGACGCGACCAGGAGATGGAAAACCGGAAAGAGTTGTGACCAAGCTCTTTCATGAGTGCAATATCTTCTTTGTAACGGGTATAGAAACGGGATGTGTCGGCAGGACCAACCCCGTCATAGAAACGGTTCGGCTCCTGCTCAAACCAATAATCCCAAATGTTTGGTCCTTTGCCGTCTCCCTCCACGGTTCCTTCTGTCTGGGTAGCCGAAGCTGACGAACCCCACCAGAAGTCGGATGGAAAACGGTATTGAATGGCTTGCTGCTCTATATCTTTCAGTTCGGTATGATTCACAGCTCTCTACTCCTCTCTCTTTTGCAATGAACAAGCCGCTAATCCAGCAGCTTATTCACCTTACATTCCAACAGTTTGATCCTTACCTGCAATGGCTGCTTGGCTAAGCTCCTCTTCCTGCTCTTTACGAACGTTCATCCGGTCAATAATTTTCAGGAATGGGAACCAGATGACAAAGACGACAGCCATATTAAACAGCTGCAGCACGCCACCCATCAGAGAACCCGTAGCCATCATTCCGCTAAAGAACAACGGCATCGTCCAAGGAACCTGTATCCCGTTGGGCGGCGGCACAATCCCGGTGGACATGGCAAAGTAAGTAATCAGCGTAACGATCATTGGAGCAATGACCCATGGGACAAAAATAAGCGGATTCATCACAATCGGCAAACCGAATATGACGGGTTCGTTGACATTAAACAGCCCCGGTCCAAGGGCCAGCTTACTGACCTGCTTCAATTGCTTGCTCTTCAGGAAGATCAGAATCGAAAGCACAACAGCCAGTGTCATACCTGTACCACCGATACCTACGGTATAAATATCCACAAACTGCTTGGTGATAATATGCGGCAGTTCCGCTCCTTTGGAGTACGCTTCATAGTTTTCAAGTGCCAGCGTATTCCAGATTGGGTCCATGACCGAGTTGATAATAATTTGACCATGCAGCCCAAAGAACCATAAAAGTTGAACAAAGAATATAGCAATCAATGTAGGTATAATGCCACTGCCCAAATGCACCAGTGGTGCCTGTACGGCATGATAAATCAGATCATGCAGGTTATTATGAAGGGTCAGTGTAACCACAACGTTAATGATCAAAAATATGCCCAATGTGATACATGCCGGAAGCAAAGCGGCAAACGATTTGGCGACTGCCGGCGGAACGCCTGGAGGCATTTTAATGACGAAATTCCGCTGTGTCACCTTTCGATATATCTCAGCCGCGATAAAAGCGACGATCATACCGAGGAACATGCCTTTGGCCCCGATCCGGTCAACCGGAATGACACCGGCAATCGTGGCACCGCTTTCTTGTGTCAATAGAAACGGGGTTAGCATCAAGAAGCTGGCCAACGCGATCATGCCGCCGAATATGGGCTCGACCTTATAACTTCGAGACAGATAATAGCCAATCCCGACGACCACGAATAAGGTCATGATGTTCAGTGTGGCATTAGGCGCAATACTCAGCAAATTGTTAAAAGTCGTATAATTGCCGTCGCCCATCCACCCTTTTAGAAACGGCAGATTGATAATAACAACGATAATGGAGCCAAAAACCGTTAATGGAAATGACAGCATAAATGCATCACGCAGTACTGTAAGATAGCGGTTGTTGTTCAGTTTACCGGCAATAGGTATCAGTATCCGGCTTAATTTTTCAAACAAAGCCTATTCCTCCCCGCGAAGTAACTTGCATCAAATGGTTGCAAGCATTTCATGTCCCAAATTCACACACTTACAGGTCCAGCTATAAACTTCTGGATTTGAACAGCTCCAGCAGCTCTTGGACCAAATCCTTCATGGTAGCCGTGGACATCAGATGATCCTCGGCATGCATCAGAAGGAGCGAGAAAGGAGTTTGGGTTCCTCCGGCTTCCTTCTTGACCATTTGAAAATGGATATCATGTGCAGCACGCAAATCCTGCTTTGCCTGCTTGAGTAGTTCGTCCGCACCTTCTACATTCTCATTCCGGTATTCGGTCAGCGCCTGAATCACTTTACTGCGAGCGCTTCCACTATGAAGAATAAGTTGGAAACTAATTTGCTCTTCCGTCAGTTCAGCTATATTGACTTTATCCATTTTTACGTTCCACCAGCTTCACAGCCTGCTCATAGGCTTTCTTACCGTCAACCATTCCGTATGCCATCATGTCAATCACTTCGACATGAATACCATATTGGGCTGCTTCCTTTTCCAGTTGTCCTTTAAGAAAACTCATTTGTGGGCCAATCAATACCGCGTCAGCCTTCGCCATGTCTTCTGCCGCCTGATCTTGACCTACTGCCCAAATTTCAGCCTCGTCTCCAATAGACTTGGCATAATCCTGCATCTTGGTAACCAGCAAACTTGTAGACATACCTGAGCTACACGCCAGTAAAATTTTCTTCATGATTGTTCCTTCCCTTCAAGGTCTGATTGGATGCTAACTACTAGAAAACGTTTACAGCGTAATTATAAATCCGCTTTTCGTATTTGTCTATACATTTAATTTATATGTATAGACTTTTTTAAAAAATGACACATTTTATTTTTTTCCTCAAAATTAACGCTTTCATTTCTTCTCTTTAATCTCTCAATAAACATTCGCATGTTCAAAAAGCTGGAGGGCATCACGCCCGGGGATTATCGTAAAAAGAAAAGCCGCCCGCCACAGGGAATAGACTGTGGGCGGGCGGCTGAATAACCGTGCATGATATTATATTCTGTTACGCTCTTGGAATCTTGTGCTCTTCGAATCCGATGGGTCCTGTCAGTTAAACGTCTGTCAGACGCACAAGAGATCCATTTTCCAGATCTACATAATCAACTGTAAATGCATGAGTCCGCACGTTGGCTTTCAGAAGGGCGCGATAGCTCCCTTTTTCCCATTGTATTTCCAACTGATCGGGATTTCCAGCTTCTACGATTTTAATTTCACCATCAAAAGCTGGATAGGAATTGCGGAATTCCATTAACTTAAATAACCGCTTCAAAACCGGTCTTTCCAGGTTTTCAATGACTTCCTCTTGGGAATAGTAATGCCGGTTAATGTTACGGCCTACCTTCGTTTCTTCCAATAGGTCGATGTCATTTTCACCTGCCAGCAGCCCTACATAATAGACTTGAGGGATACCCGGTGCAAAAAACTGAATGGCTCTTGCCAGTATATAGGCATCATCGTTGTTGCCGAGTGCTGAATAGTACGTACAGTTGAGCTGATAGATATCCAGGTTATTATAGGCAGCCGTATTGTATACCCTTTTAATATTAGCTCCCTTGGAGAACAAATGATCTTTAGTCTCTTCGATCTCTTCATCTGTCATTAAACCCTTGGCATCCACCACTCCAATTCCATCATGAGTATCCAGCGTAGTAAATTGCTTTCTCGGACAGATGTTCAGCCAGTGCGTGAGACGCTCACTATTACCGCTATACAGTGTGTGCAGCACCAGCATAGGTAGGGCAAAATCGTAAACCCAATGATCCTTTTCGGCAAGCTTCAACTGAATGGAATAATGCTCATGAATCTCCGGCAGGACATCGACGCCGTAAGGCTTCAATATCTCCTGTGCTCCACCAAGCATGTCCCAAATTTCAGGCTCCACGAAGAAACAATTGGTTCCTCTTTTTTTGGTAGCATATGCAAAAGCATCGAGTCGGATGATGGAAGCACCCTTTTCAGCCAGACGAACCAGGTTTTCTCTGACAAATTGCTGGGTCACATCCGAGTCCAGATTAAGATCCACCTGTTCCTCATCAAAGGTACACCATACCTTTTCCGTCGTACCATCCTTAAACTCGATATCAATATAAGGCGCACGTGGCTTTCTTTTATAAATCAAATCCACTTCTTCCTGAGTGGGCGCTCCATTAGGCCAGAAATTTTTGTACCGGATAAACAAGTCGGCGTACGGCGAAGCGTCTTTATGTTGGATAAAATCCTGAAAATACTCCGAGCTGCGAGAGATATGATTAATCATAAAATCAAACATAAGGTAGAAATCTTGAGACAGCCGTTCAATATCTTCCCAGTCACCAAAGGGTGCGTCAACCGTCTCATAGGTCATCGGAGCAAAGCCGCGGTCTGCCGAAGACGGATAGAAAGGAAGCAAATGAACGCCGCCGATGACATGTTTAAAATGACTGCTTAGCAGTTCCCCCAGCTCTTTCAGATTCTTTCCCATACTGTCCGCATAAGTGATAAGCATAATTTCATTTTTAATTGGCATGATGGTTCATCCCCTGTTCTCCCTCTGTGGGATATAATATTGAATATGTTACTGTCCCCTGATGTGAAATTCACAACACGAGTAAAGCGTTTTCAAAAACGTTCTTTAATGATTTATATTATATACCAAAGGTTTGACATGTCAAACGATTGACACACAATATATAAAAGACCGTTACTCCATACAAAGTAAGGAAACGGTCTTTATTTATGTTGTATGCCCAAGGATCAAATGGACCGGGAGCAGCGGATTTAGATCCCCCGAATAGTCCTGGTTATTTATTTGTTTGTTCAAAATCCCCACAGCTTGCCGAGCCATGAGCTCAATAGGCTGTCGAATAGTGGTTAACTGTGGCATAAAAGCTTGGGCCGTCTCTGTCCCGTCATACCCAACGACTTTCAAGGTTTCCGGTACACGTCTGCCTGTCTTTAAAGCTTCAAAATAAACGTTTGCCGCCAAGATATCATCACTCGCAAAAATACCATCCACATCCGGATGCTCACTAAAAATCTGGTGAATGATTTGTTTATATAATTCTTGGTCAAAAGACCTTGGAACTTCGTAAACAATGGATTCAAGCCCGTGGTTCTCCATCGTTTTTTGGTAGGCTTCCAAGCGCAAACGTGTATCGGTTTGCAGCATGTACGGCCCATTGATATGAACTATTTTTTGACAGCCTTTATGAATTAAATGTTCCGTTGCCAACTTCCCACCCAAATAATTATCCGAAGAGACGACAACCGCATTTTCAGAAATATACTGGTCAATGGAGACAATGGGGAATGAAGAGTTTACTCGCTCAAATACGCCCCTGTTATGACTACCGACAATAATTCCATCTACTTGGTTCCGTAGCAGCATCCTCAAATAATTCGCTTCCTTCTCTGCACTTTTCAAACTGTTGCACAGAAAAACCTTATACCCCAGCTCCTCACAAGCAAGCTCAATATGAAATATTAACTCCGCATAAAAAGGGTTACTCACCGTTGGAAAAATCAGTCCTACAATGTTGCTTTGTTTGGATAACAGCGATCTGGCCATTTCGTTCGGTACATAATTCAGCTCTTCCATAGCGTTATATACTAAAGAGCGTGTCTTTTCACTGATATATCCCCTGTTATTCATGACTCTGGAAACCGTCGTTGGGGAAACACCCGCACGCTTTGCTACATCTTCTAGTTTTGGTTTCAATGGATTGGCCTCCGTAAACATCAGAAAATTCTAGATTATTTTATAATTCTCAAATATTCATATATCATAATTCTAACGAAAGTTTGAAAATGTCTCCACTTAATTATTTTATATAGACATCTTCAATGACTTTTTGGACAGCCCCCGGGAACGATCATGCATAAATCGCATACACCGCGGCTGACTTGGTTTTGGGCCACCTTTTTGGTCGCCCACGACAAGCGTGGTCGCGGAACCGATCAAACTCCTGTGCTTGTGGGCGTTTCGCTGAACAAACAGGGCGCAACGATTCAGCAGCGACGCTTACCGTTCCTATAACGCGCTCGCGAAAGAATACGATCAGCAGCCACTTAAGTTCAGCGTCAAAGAAAATCCCGATCATCTCAAGTGGCTTCATACGATGATCTCTAACGCCAAAGCGTTTATCGGCGGTACGTTTCACGGTTTGGCTCCTAAGCATTTGCAGGCCTATCTGGACGAGTTTTGCTTTCGTACCAACCACAGGCTAGTTTGAAGGACAACTGTTCAATCGTCTTTTACTCGCTTGCGTAAGCTACAGAAACCATTACGTACCATAAATTTACAAATTGACCACTTGCGGATTAAGCTAAAAAAGAGATTGCTGGAATAGAAGTTATGCATATGATCAAAAAAGGACAAACTCTCCAAGGTGAGAAGTCTGTCCAAAAGTAGATATATCTTATCCATGATCTCTTTGGTTTAACAACATAAAATTCAATTCCGCTAGGAATCTTCCGTTCTTTTTTCATATCCCACTATTTTTGAACTAGAACCAACAATAGTGAATTAGAATAATGACTTAATACTTGCTAGGACAGTAAGTATACCTATAACAATGACAAATACATTGCTCACTTTCCCTTTGTATTTAGCTAGTACTGGTACTTTACGGATCGCATACATTGGCAATAGACATAAGATAGCAGCAACTAACGGACCGCTAAGGGCATCAATGAGTCCAAGAATACTTGGATTTGCATAAGCAACATACCAGCATGTTAATACGACAAAAGCAAGGATCATTGTCTTAACTGTTTTTTCTTCTATATTTTTTCCGCGTGTTTTACTGAACTTGATAACCATGTCACGCATTACCTCATATGCTCCTATATAATGGCCAAGGAAGGACTTTGTTATGGCCATAAAAGCAATGATAGGAGCTGCAATAGTGATTAGAGGCGAATTAAGCTCATTAGCAAGATATGATAGGATTGACAAGTTCTCTTTTTTTGCCATTATAAGATCATTTGGGGTCAAACTCAAGCTACTGCTCCAAACAAAGAACATAACAACAGCGAATGTCATGATATAACAAACTTTTTGTATTTGAGCACATTTGGCATCAGTAGCTTCTATTCCATAGGTAGCTCTCTGTTTCATAACAAATGACGAAATAAGAGGAGAATGATTAAACGAGAATACTATAATTGGTAGTATCATCCATATCGTTCCGAAATATCCCGTTCCTGTTGAAGCCGTAGAAACACTTGAAAAACTAAGCATTGACGTATTCCACTGTGGAATCAAAGATATTGCGATAAAAAGTAGAGAAGCTATGAAAGGATATACTAGCATGCTCATTATCTTTACAGTGATATCTTGACCAAAATTTAGTATAGCTATAAGACCGAGTACTAATACAAGCGATAAAATGGCCCTTGGAGGCTCCTTCATGTGCAATTGATTCACGATAAAACTACTTGCAGTATTTGTAAGTGCAACCGAATACATCAGCACGATAGTATAAATTGAGACGAAATATACTATGTTAAAAATTATACCTGCCTTATTTCCGAAATACTCTCTTATTGTACCTGTAATCCCCTCATCAGCAGAATTAGAAGCGTATATCATTTTAGCAAGCGCCCTATGTGAGTAATACATAACAGGATATGCAAGTATGGTAATTAGCAGTAATGATAATAAACCACCTGAACCTGCATTAATAGGTAAAAAGAGTACTCCTGCTCCAATTGCTGTTCCAAAAAGGCTCAATGCCCAGGTAGTATCTTGTTTATGCCACTTTTTAGGGTCTGGATATTTCTCATTTTTTACTTCAGTATTTTCAGCTTGAAATTCTATTTTTTTTGCAGTATTCCCATTCATATAATAATTCCTCCTTGTACCCTATCTTACGCTCTTTTAAGGCTTAGGAAAATAGACCATTCTTGAAAAATGAATTGCTTACAAGGTGCGCCACATTGCGTGTCCTTCTTCTAAGTTGATCATAATCGAAAAATTCGCTAGGCATCAACCCGATGGAATTGTTAGCGTTTACAAATCATTTTGATTGTATAATGGTATATTTTAGTGATGATGGCTCACAATATACAGACATCCTTAGGAGAACAATAGAGAATAGAATTGTTAACTATTTCTGAATATTTCTAATAACTGTTTATTCCTTTAATTGTTTCTCTCCAAAAATTTACTTTTAATGGCAATTCCTGTAGGTGTGGCCGCAATTCCGCCTAAACCTGTCTCTCTTAATTCGCGAGGCATCTGTCTTCCAACTCTATACATCGCTTCAATAACTTCGTCAGCATTGATGATATTGTTTACGCCGGCTAATGCGATGTCCGCTGCTACTAAAGCATTTGCCGTTCCAACGGCGTTTCTCTTTACACAAGGAATTTCTACCAAACCAGCGACTGGATCACAAACTAAACCGAGTAAATTTTGTAATGCGGTTGAGAAAGCTTCAGAAGATTGCTGTGGCGTTCCTCCGGCAGCTTCTACCGCTGACGCAGCCGCCATTGCTGAGGCACTGCCTACTTCAGCTTGACATCCTCCGTACGCTCCGGAGATACAAGCATTATTTGCGACTATCATTCCAAATAAAGATGAAGTGAATAGAAAATGGACCATATCTTCATGACTTAACTGCAACGTATCTTTAATACTAAATAGGACTCCCGGGATCGTCCCACTCGCACCTGCTGTTGGAGTTGCACAAATAGCCCCTAATGAAGCATTTACCTCATTAACACCGATAGCACTTTGAACCCCTGACACCATCAAATCTCCAGAAAGAGTTTTTCCATTTTCTCGATATTTTTTTATTTTAACAGCATCACCTCCGGTTAAACCGGTCGGAGAAAATACCCCGTCGCCCTCGATACTATTATTTATGGAATTTTCCATAGCCGCTAAATTTTTTTCCATTTTACTCCAAACTTCTTCATAAGAGGCTTTAGTTTGTTCGATTTCCTGTTCGATTGCTAATTCATAAATTGGCTTTTGCCTTTTATTAGCTGCATCTACAATTTCTTTTATGGTCATATACATATTTAATCACCTCTTAATGTAACTAAAGGATAATGATATTAGCTATGCTGCTTAAACTTCCCAATTCCTTCTGAACATCACCAGGCAATAGCGAATCCAAAGCGAATGCATATAAATATTTTCCGTTTTCTTCTAAACTATGAAAGTTGTTAATTTCCACATCATATTGTTTAAAGATCCTGCGTAAGACAAATTTAAAGTCAGCTCTTTCGGAAATCGCAATAATAACTGGCAATGGCCCCTGCAGATCTATGCTAAATCCGTCAATTTCAACATGTTTGACTTCAATTAATCCGCCGCCGACCGAAATGCCCATCGTTCTAATACTTCGACTTTCATCCTCTAAATATACGTCTGCCGTATTTGGATGACCAGTAGGACTATCACCTGCTTTTTCAATAAAGGTAATGTCAATTTCTTTAGATTCTGCTATTTTAATAGCGTCTGGTACTTTGCTGTCATCGGCAGCAAATCCTAATATCCCAGCAATAATTGCAAAATCAGTTCCGTGTCCTTTATGGGTTTCAGCAAATGACTCATAATAGCTTACCACTACTTTTCTTGGAATACCTTGAAATAATTTACTGGCAACTGTTCCAATAGCTAAAGCACCTGCAGTATGTGAACTTGAAGGACCTATCATTACCGGCCCAATCACATCAAAACAACTTTTGTATTTAACAACCTCTTTTTCTTTAATAGGTATTACATTCATGTTCATATAAGCACCCCCATAATTTATTATTCCTCAACTTTCAAAGCTTCTTACGGTTTATTTGACAGTTGGTTTAGCTTTCCAGTAACCATCTTGAAGGTTCTGGGAATCCTGCCGGCATTTTCTTCTCGATATACTTTACCAGGAACGCCACTAGATACCCGGCGACAAAACCGGGCAGCATGCCCATTCCGGCACAAGCGGCTCCCATCATCAGGGAATATACGGGTGAAACGCCCACGGCCAACGTAACGAGGGCGCGGCAGCAACTCCACCCATACTGCCTGCGGCGTCACCGATTTCGCCTAAGAACGGGATTTCGACCAGATCTCCGCCGACATACTTCTGGAAGGCTTCTACCAGGAAGGCGGCGCATGCGGCACCAGCAAGGGCGCCCATAGCCTTCATGCCTTTTGGAGCTTTGTAGCTGAATAATGTAAAGAAGAAGAGAACTAAAAGCAGCAACGCCATTCCTTGAATAGTTTGCATGAGCAATTTCCTCCCTAAACTATCGATTCATGTATGCGCTTTCTTTTTTTGTTGATTAGAAAATTAGTCTTCCCCTTGATTGTTGTTATAATTTCTTAAATGCAAGTAAACCGTGTGCTTTGATATCTTAAGCGCATTGGAAACGATAGCCACGGAATCGCGCATTTGAAAGACGCCGCGTTCTAAGAGCAGCCTGATAATTTCTTTATTCCGATTATGATGCGGGATCTCTTGGGAATCGTCGACCTCGTGAATCGTCGTTTCTATGGTGTTCTTCAGCAGATCCTCCACTGAGTTAGCGAAATTCTCTTTCACATTGTTTTCAGGGGATAGGAGTTGATTCGGCGAAAAGATGTTAAGAAAGTTTGACAGGGAACCGTCAAGATTCATGTTGATGCACAACAAAGCGATAATTTTATTATCCTTACCCCGAATAGCGATGGTGCTGGACTTCATTAGCTGGCCGTTCTTGCCGCGGGTGAAGTAGCTTTTGGATTGTTTAGCGCCTGAATTCTCAAGCTCCTTAAGCATACGTAAGGCCAAGTCGGTAATAGGAGCGCCTATCTTTCTTCCGGAGTGGTGACCGTTGGCGATTACGACTGCGGACTGATTATAATCGTGCAAGCTGTGCAGAACGACTTCGCATTCCGGTCCTAAGTAGTCCGCAATGCCATAGACCAGAGCTTCATAAGACTTTATAATCAGGTGATCCTCGTCTGTAAAAGATAAGTATGACATCGTATAAGGATTACCTCCCTCCTTGGATAATAACCTGAAAGTTGAGTTAATCAAATTTAGTTAACTCAATCAACTCGTCGTAATTGTATACAAAAAAGTTGATTCCTGCAAGAGGCTTCACAACACTGTCAATATCTTTTTATCTTTCCTGCAAAAAGCCTTGGGAACCCCTAAACTTATATATTCTTTAATGTCAAAAAAACAAGACATACAGCTCATGCCATATGCCCTGTTCTCAGCCGCTTGATGCGGCTGCGGGTTTACCGCGTTGTAGTATGGCTGATTCACCGGCTGATTGTAGGCTCCGTATCCGCCGCTGAACTGCATGGATTGCATGGGCTGCTCAAGCTGTCTCCAAATTTGCAAAAAGTTGGCGATTCATCTGTCATTCGGGATATCACCTGCCAGTTGGGGACACCGCAGTGTCGTTCCAAGCAACGTCATCGTGTGGTGATGTTTCGGGTACTACCAGAGTGAGGACTGCGAGGGATGCCCGCTCAAACCTTCTTGTACCAAGACGGCCGGCAACCGCAAAATCCAGATCAGTCTACCGTACTTCCAGTATAAACAGAAGATGAGGGCAACACTGTCCAGTGAAGAAGGATACCGCTTGGCGGTTCAGCCTATGCACGAGCCGGAAAGTGTATTTGGACAGCTGAACAACAACCGGGGATTCCGGCGATTCCTGCTCGCGGCCTTGCGAAAGTAAGCCAGGAGGTCGGGTGGCTTTCCTTGCCCACAATCTGCTGAAAAAGCATAAAGTGGACGAAAAAAACAACCGAACCCGACAAGGATGACCTCCTTGCCCGGTTCGGTTCTCGATTTTTCATTTAGGAGACTGTCCTTATGTAATGAAAAAGCTGCTTTTGAGACAGCCCCTCTCTGTTTTGGTTAGTTCATTAACGATGTTTTCTTCACTAAGCGCTTGGATATTGTTTTTCGATAATAAATCAGTCTTTACTTCTATATTAGAATTTGGCCCTGATACTAGCAACGAACCATGGGGCTGGACCGCAGCCGTAAACACGTATGCCTTTCCCTTTTGTGGCAGGAAGTCATCATTATATAAAAGATATGTGCTCTTATCTTCACTCAGGCCCCCGGATTTTTGAATAAGAATGGAAACATCTTTCTGTAGGTCACCTTTTACATTATCAAGCACTTTAATCGAATAATTTGTATATGGACTTGTCACTTCTCTAGTTCCATCTTTCGTTTCTATGGTGGGGCTATCTACATTATATCAAATGAAGCATGTAAATAACTGGTCGGTTTCTCGCCAGACTTCGTTATATTCTTGTCTACCGTATGACTTGAACAACCAGAAGCCAGCATTGTAATCATAGTGAAAAGTGACAAGAAAATAAAATTTTTCTTCATGTTAATTATCATTGGCTGAACCTCCGTTTTCCTCTTCCTTCATCCAAAAAAAATTAGAAAAATATAGAATTTCAAGAAACATTCTTACATATTTTTCGTCTATATTATGGTAAATCAACTTGCAAAGGAGCTTATACATGTTAAAAAAATTCGGTTTAGCTATATTGATTCTATGTACCAGCGTTACCGTTTCGGGAACGGGGTTGGCTGCTCCCAGCAGTGCAACAGCCATTGAAGTTTCTAAAACACCGCTGGATTACAACGTTGCTCGGCCCCTAAGCGATGGTGCTTTTCATGATGGCTTATTAGCCGCTGAAACATCCGCTGGAAATCTTGTGTTTTACAATACCAAAGGGGAAAAGGCTTTCTCTCTCCCCGCCGAGCTGAAACCTATTGGTGATTTTCATGAGCAGCGGGCCGTTGTGAAAAATACAAAAACCAATCTCTATGGGTATATTAATACCAAAGGGACACTGGTCATTCCTTGCCAATATACCGAAGCTAATTCGTTTAGCGAAGGAAAGGCCAAGATCACCATAGCCTCAACCAAAGAAAATGTCCTCATTGATCGTACAGGAACAATCCTTATTCCATTGAAAGAAAACTATGGATCAGAATATCTATTTACGGACGGCCTGGCGCTTGCCTACGCCCCTAATACAGGCAAGATCGGTTTTGTTAATGCTTCCGGTCAATTAGCGATCCCCTATAAATACAAATATAGTCGGAGTTTTTCGGATGGCTTGGCTATTGTTCAGAATAGCAAAGGACTGTACGGATATATAAATACCACAGGAAAGGAAGTTATTCCTCTTCAATATAAATCTGGAGGAGACTTTTCGGAGGGGCTGGCTCCTGTACAAAATGCCCAAGGAAAATGGGGCTTCATCAATAAACAGGGAAAAGTCGTTATTCCCTTTAAATTTACCGATGCGCAGGATTTCAGTGAAGGCTTGGCGAGTGTGAAAAATGCGAAAAATGAGGTCGGCTTTATTGATAAAAGCGGAACTTTGGTCATTAAATATCAACAAAAATATGACATCACGTTCCCATTCAAGGAAGGCTTGGCTTTAGTGGGTAAACAGGCACATTCATCGGTCTCAGACGGAAAATTCGGTTACATCAATCGTCAAGGCCAATTGCTGACCAAGCTTGAGTATAAGGCGGAATCCTCCTCCTTCTCCAATGGCTATGCTGTTGCTTTTATCAAGCCAGGTAAAGCGTTCATTGTATCCAAACATTCCGTTTCAAACTAAAAAGACGACCCCGGAAGCAGACGAATGGATCTCCCTCCGGGGTCAATACGTTATTTCCTTGGAATCATTAGTCGTGTGTGTAGAATTTTACTCCAGGCAGATCTGCCGCCACCCACGAGTAGTTAATCGTATTGCTATTGTAATTTTTGGTTCCCGCCTGAGCAATTTGTACCTCTTTTAAAATCGTGATCGATGACCCCTTCGGTCTGACAACGACGACGTGGCCATGCCCTTCCTCTTTTCTGATCCCGATGGTAGGATATCCGAGATTCGCTCTTTTTTGGGCATTCTGAAAGGTTACGGAGTACCATCCCTGCGTATTGTTATTGGATAAAGCATCCGCCATTTGATTGGCTAAGCCACTCGGTAAGTCAGCCGACATAGCTGACATCACATCCTGAGCAAAAATATTACACTTTGTTCCACCTACAGGTGAATACTTTTTGTTCGTTTCTACCCTAAAACCGTCAATTACGGATGCGTAAGTGCTTGCACTTCTAGCCATTGAAATTCCCCCTGAATATAAGTTGTAGAGAAAATGATGGAGTCGCTTGAACATCTGAATGGCTCCACATTCAATGATGTTGTCCTCAATTCCTCTCAACTATTAGAGTGATTTCGGGCTTCATTTAACAACGTAATATATGAAAAGCAATCCAATATACAAAAAAGTAATTAGTTGAAAAGTATATATCATTTATCCATAATATGGTATAATATCTTTCGGAATGGCCTTATATTTTAGCATCGGATTGTCCCAAGAAATATCCTTATAGATAGCTATCTAACGGAATACATAAAATGTTATGTTAAAGGGGTTGTTACACTTGGAACCTACAACCACGATACGCGCAGAACTGGAAAACTTCATGAAACAGAACGAGTTAAACATTACCCAGTTTGGTCTGGTGGCAGACATAAACCCAGGCACAGTAAGCGGGATCGTAACGGGCAACGTACACTTTCCGTTCAGCAGTTAGATCAAATTACAGCTCCTAAAGCTGGTTTTTTAATTTTTAGAATAGATATCCTCATGCACTTTCACTTTTCCCATAAATACACATGGCATCCTAAAATAAGTATCACCTAAGGAGGGTGTATGATGGGAAGTGAAGAAACTTTGCAACAACGATTGGAGAAAAATCGACAGCGGCTCTATGATTTGCAAGCGAAATATGGACTAGAGCATATCTATGTACTCCGTCAATCTATGGTCTTGGACGAGCTGATCAATCAATATAATCGGATATACTATGCAAAATTAAAAAAGCCGATTGCTGCGAAGGCAATCGACCGGGCGAGAAACTTGTGGTGGGTCACTCGCCCTTTTATTGTAACATACATGCCAAATAATCCGACTGCCAGCTTTATCGTTTATTTTTGAGTTCATTCATACAGCGAATACAGATCCAAGCATTCTTAAAGTATGTAAGGTCCTGAAGTTCGCCACATAAAGTGCAGACTTCCCCCGTGCATTGTCGCATGATCAAACCACTCTCCGTCACCCAAAATTCCATGGCTGTATGCTTGCCAATCCCCAGACGCTTCCTTATATCTACAGGGATGACAATCCGACCTAGGCTATCTAAGTCCCTGACCAATCCTACTCGATCCAAAAGAAAACCTCCTTATTTCAAAAATATCAGTATATCAAAAATAGGCATAAATGCTTTGAATAAGGAAATATTTATCAACACATGGCGTGAACTGGAAAAAGAGCTGCGTTCGACATGGAGAAAATAAAACGCCTTGCCAGGAAAGAAGTTCCCCAGCAAAGCGCATTCGTTACTCGAATCTGATCTGACTCGGTTGTTGATCATTTTCTAAAATGATAGTGGCTTCCTTCTTATGGATTTCAAAAACATCCAGCGTCTTACTGATAGCAGATAGAATTTCATCATCCCCCGGAACGAAGCCTTACCAAAAATGGTTCCTTACCTCATCTATCGAATACTTCTCTCGTTAATCATCACTTAACTGAAGGCTTTCTTTACTGATTACGGTTGGAACGATCAGCTCAGGAGTAGCCTGCTTAGCCTGTGTACAATAGTCCGCAGCTCCCACCATCAGAGCGATGCCGATAAATAGCACGATCCAATTACGATTCCTTTTCATCATCTGTACCCCTCATTCTTCACTCCGCCCGTTCAGCCACTTGAACCAGTGGAGCAAATGACTGAACCGATACTCATGCTGGGAAGCATACGTCCATACTTCCGGCTCTTCACCGGACTCCTTCCAGACGAGCATGGAAAAGTGACCCTCCTCCTCATTGGCAACCGACAGCAGCGAAAGACGATCATCGCCGAATCGGTAAGGAGCCGATTCCACCCAGTAATTCCGCATATCGCTGATCCAGCTGCGAAATTGCTCTGTACCTGCGATCCGCAGAATTTCATCAGGCAGGAGCAGATGCTCGTCGATGTCCTTCCAGTCGCCCGCATAGCGATACCGCGCTGCCAGCAGCGGACTGAGCGGCCGGGTTTTACCAGGAGATAACATAGGCATGCTGGCGACGGGAACGACCGGACCGATGCTCTGGATCGCATAGGAGTCAGCCTCCGCCTCACTCATTCCGTAGGACAAAGCCTCCATGATAAATTGGTTCCGTCGTGTACCAAACTGATACCGATACTGTGTCATTTCATCCTGTAACTCCAATACCATCCCTTGTAATGCATCTGTTCCGATCATTCTCAAGCACCTCTCATTCCAAAATATATTCCTGCAGCTCCTGCTGCGCTCGATACTTAGCCCAATTGAACGCAGGCCAGGCCGTTTCCTCCCTTGTCATGCTCATCAAACGCCCTTGTAGGAACTCATCCATCGCTCCGTGCTCCTTACGGCTAAATTCGATCAATAACGGAATGGCATCCGCCGATAATCCACTCAAATATTCCTTATCGATCACCGATGTCGTGCGATACCGTTCGAGATTATTTTCGGCAATACGTACATCAATCCCCACATAGTTCACGACGACATAAGCCACCAGCGCAAGTACAATATAATATTTCGCCAACGTTAGCTGGCGGATATGAATGCGAACGGCTGCAATGAGCAGCAGCAAGCCCAGAAAAATCATAAACGCGTGTACCAGATAACGGGTGTACGTATAGCCGTATGCTTCTTCGTACATCACCAACCGGGTATATCCCGAATAGAGCATCACACCCGAGCAGCCAACGAGTATATACAGCAGACCGCTGTTGATTTTTTGCAATAAGCTTGAGCTGAATTCAGTCCACTTCAACACACTGATCATCAGCACAAAATTGATACCTGTTACCATAACCAGCTCCCCGAATCCCCTTCTTGCATATTCTGCATACGAGGTTCCTTCGGGTAAAGCGCCTTCCCATGCACCAAACAAATACCCAAACTGCAGCACCACAAACACAACATACACCAGATTCATGACGATCAGCACGGTAGCCGTGATCACCGGATCAAACTTGATTGCTACCGACTCGTGATAAGGTACTGTTGATGGCTGAACTTCCCTCTCTGTTTGACGTGGGGCAGACTGTACGAATCCCCACAAATAACAGAAGAAACAGAAGGTAAAAAAGCAGGTCCAGATCAGCCGCAGCATCCCACTTCCCAAGGACCACATGCCAATCCATGCAGGTATGCCGGATAATAGCTCCTCAAATATCCCATCTGCCGAAGCCAGCAGGGATACAATGATGAACAACAACGGCAAGGCGATGAGCAAACCGATGATCACTTTGCCCAATACACGCTTACGCTCATCCTTAACATTCCGAAGGGCTGCTCTCTTGAACATACGAAACGGAGTCACGATATGGCGCAGATTTTGATAAAACCAATGGCTTAACGCCTGACCGATAATGCCGGGCTCCGACCAGCCATGCTTCTTCTCTCCCAGCAGCAGCACCATATGTACACTAATCAGAGCTGGTATAGCCAGTGCATTTAGCACATATAGAACCGGGTTATCGAACAGTGCGTACGTCAATGCCAGCATGATAATGGTGACAGACAGCAAACGCCCTATCCATGAGCCCAGCTGGATGCGATCTCGATTGAAGACATACATATAGGCGTAAAACATAATGACAAAAATAGGCATAGACACGCCCAGCCCATGTCCGTAAAACAGATATTGATGAACCAACGCCAACACAATTGCGGCCGCAAAGGCGGACAAAAACGACGGTTCCGGCAAAGACGTTCCACTCATCTTGTCATGCATGGTAAATACCTCCACAAATATGCTTTATAACCCTTATTGTAGATGATAAAATAAGAAGATAAAGAGAAATTAATCGGAACAAAATTTCCTATTTTATAAAAACAGGTGCGCTTTAAACATTTATAGAGGAAACGGAGCAACTATGAATGAAACTTCACGCCCAATTTTTGCAGCTTCACTCACACACCGCTGACGATAAAGATGAGAATCATACCGTGGAGATTACGTTGGATGAGCTGGCGGCTATTTTTGACTGCACCCATCGCAACGCCTTGATGATCGTCCAGAAAATGGAGCAGCATGACTGGATTCAATGGACTCCCCGCCGAGGCCGGGGCCGCCGCTCCAGCCTGCGCTTTCTGATTCAGCCGGAAGACATTGCCGTGCAGTCCATGATGCAAGCCATTGACCGCCATGACATTAAGCGTGCGCTGGATGAAATCCGGGCCCATTCACGCTCCTCCACGATGCAGGAGCATTTGCAGGGCTGGCTGCTGAATTACTTCGGACATCACGCGGAGGTTCGCAGCGATCAGCAGCAGATCGACACGCTGCGTCTGCCTATTCGCCAGCAGCTCTATACGCTGGACCCGCTGTATTTGAACTGGCTGGCCGAGTCCTTCGTATCCAGCCACGTCTTTGATGGGCTGGCCCGCCGGGCGAATGAAAGCGGCGAGATTTTGCCCGGGCTGGCGCATGCTTGGGAGGTCGATGCCACCCGTACACAGTGGACCTTTTTCCTGCGCAAAGAAGTGCTGTTTCATAACGGCAAAATATTAACCGCTGATGACGTCGTCTATACCTTTGAGCGACTGCGTCGCGCACCGGGAAGGAGACTGTACCATTTTATCGTCCGGCAAATTCAGCACGTACAGGCACTAAGTCCGACCATGGTACGCTTCGAGCTGAAGGAGCCGAACGAGCTGTTTCTATCCTTCCTGTGTACCAGCCGGGCTGCGATTGTGCCGCGTGAGCTGAATCAGGCGGGTGAGGCCGCCTTTGGCATCCGCCCTGTCGGTACAGGGGCGTTCAAGGTCACGGAGATGAATGAAAGCCTCTGCACCCTGGAGGCTTTTGCACCTTATTTTCAAGGCCGGGCTCATCTCGATCGAGTGGAAATCGTACAGCTCCCGTGGGCAGCCAAGCTGGAATCGTCGGATATGGAGGACACCGCTTCTTCTTTTCATATCATCCACAATCCCATATCGGCGGGAGGTACAGATGCCGCATGGAGCCAAATTCACTCAGCGGCCTCGGTATGCAAATTTATTACATGCAACACTCATAAGGATGGGCCGCTACGCAATCCGGACGTGCGCGCCCGAATCGTAGCATGCCTGGAGCAGCGCAGCCTTCCTCCCGAAGAGGTGGGGGCGCCTGACGATGCATATGAACCGCTGGCGGCGTTGCAAATTGCCACCATTCCCGAGTATAGAGCGGATGCAGACCGGGTCGCGGCCCAGCTCGAAGCCTGGGGGTATACCTGTAACATCGTAGCTGCATCCATGAATGAGTTTAAAAGCTCATCGATTCGCATGGAGTCGGATCTAATCATCTTCTCTCTATTTCGCGATCGTGATGAGCAATTGCGCTTGTTTGATCTGTATCTCAATGTGTCCGGCCATGTGGAGCCGCATAGCCGCGTCGATATCGAAAGACTACTGCGTGAAATTGCACGCGAGGCCGATCATACCATCAGGGCACGTCAATTTGAGCATATTGAAACACGGCTTATCCAGGAGCACCAGTTGCATATTTTATATGAAAAACCCGTTCAGACGGCCTATCTCCCCTCTGTGCGTGGCGTATCTTTTAATAGCCAGGGCTGGGTGGATCTGCGTCACGTCTGGTTTCCACCTGCTTTACCTCCATCATCCAAGCCCTGAGTCAAGCAGTCCATTCGAGTATAAAGGCACGAGCCAAAAAAGGTATCCTCTTTTTACAAGAGAATACCTTTTGGGATACCGCTATCTAGAGCTTTTCAAGCAGATGTATCAATAGATGAAAAGTTCCATCCCCCCAACCCATGACTGTGGACGTCACTAGGATCTTCCAAAGGAGGGGAAACGGGTGAAAAATTCAATAGGATAAAAACATTAAATGCGAGCAGAGAAAAAACGATCTTTTTTATCATGGATGTGCTCTACCTCTCCAAGTAAGTTTTTATACTCCTCTTTGTCCTCAGAAGAAGCAGTATGCCGATACTTTTCGAATAATCCCACACATTTGATGGTGACAGGATTACCATTCAGCATTACGGAATAAGAAAGGCTCTCCAGCAAGAATTTCATACCTTTGGTATAACGATCTTTGTTAAGATCATAACAAGCCATCTCTGCCAAAAATCGTGCATAGAGATCTGCTGACATTTGCTCTGTATAGGTGCCTAACTTGACATGCTGATCTGCCAATGCCTCAATTTGTTTTTCAAAACGCTGCAGTACATGATCGACATTAAAATCATAACGGTTGGCCGCCACAAGAATTTTATGCAACCCTACCAGAATTTCGCCTTCGTTTTTCTCCAAATAGTCTACATACTGTGGAATTACATCCAGGCTGCCGGACATCAACTGATAGAGATACCCGTTGGCCTCAGCCCAGTTGCTACAAAGGGCCTTCAAACGACGTGCTTCTTCCGCATCCTCTTTTACCCAACTCAAATCCGAGTACAAGGATACATATTCCAGCGCCTTCTGATAATCCCCACGCTCATCACATACCCCGGCGCGCAGCACATATGAGTATACAATATACATAAACAAAGGACCCTTGGGTTCCTTGCCACGCTCTGATCTTCTGGTATTTCCGTATTTTTGTTCGTATTGCACCTTGGCTTTTTGACACATTTTTTCAGCTAACCATTCTACTTTATCCCAACGTCGCAAGGAGGCATTGGTATTAGCCAAGTCTCTTAAGGCATCCAGCTGGTCTGCTTCACCCAGTCGGTCCACAAAGCTTTCAAAGTGTGTGGCCGCCCATAAATTTTCGTCCTGATCATCACCAATGGCAATCGTAAATAACCGATACTGGCAAAGAGCCAGACGCTCGGAATGTTGGTATTTCTCACTTTCTGAGACATTTTTATAGATAATGGCCGCAGCCTCATACTTGCCTTTTCCGAATAACTCTTCTGCCGTCTCAAATAAAGCCGGGGCGTAAATGAGATAGTCCATCATAAACTCCACGACCTGCTTGATACAATCCAGCTTGTTCAGCTCTGCACAGCGATGCAAAAATGGACGAACCCGTCGCCAATTCGGTGCTGTATTCCGTATAAACTCATCAATGTATAACTCATAGAGGCTTCCTTCTTCTAGCCCCATGCCTGCCCCAATCCGATCCAACAGGAGCATCGCGATCGGCCGATTACCGTTAATGATGGCACTGATCGTCCCTGCATTAATACCTGTGTTCTCCCCAAACTTGCTAATCGTAATTCCTTCTCGTCTAATATACTGCTCCAGCTCTGCGCGAATTGTGGTTGTTTCCTTCAAATCAGGCACCCCCAGGGATTACTTGCATGTTTCAATACAAAAAAAGAAAATTCCCGTGAATATTCCCTTAATTATACAAAAGAAAGCCCACTTCGCCAACTGTCTGGGTGAATTTATTTCAAAAATTTCAATAATTCTCCGAATTGCCGTATACTACGGGAGGTGAGCTGAACGGCTGCACTCAATCGGTATGCAGGAAAGGATACGAGAAAAATGGACAATTCCCCTACAACAGAACAACAAATTGCACAATGGATGGTTGCGCAGATCCGTGAAGTGGGCACTCTGAAACAGGAAGATGCGATTGCATATGTACGCTCTGCGTATGGAGAGCAGTATGTGTTTATAAGCGAGCATGGTCATGAATCTCTGGAAAAAGAAATCAAAAAAGCATTTCGCAAGCTTCATGGCGGCAGAATAGCCTGGGATCGTGATGGATTCCTCTGGGCCTGGACTTAACAAGCAAAAGCATCTGCCCGTGGGCAGGTGTTTTTCTAAATTCTTGCATATAGCTTTTGGAGTCGGCTGATTTGTTCCTTCACAAACTGTCGGAGTGCCGCAGGCTCCATAATTTCACCTCGGCCGATCCAATCCATAGCATCGCGGCAAGCCGCTTCATAGCTATACATATTGACCGTCAGATCTAAATAGCCCTCTGCCTGCACGGACTGGATGATTTCCAGCCTGTTTGCTATGATTCCAGCTTGCGTCTTATTGGTTCGGACCACCACCGGATAGTATTCCTTCTCTGTACAAAGCTCCTTAAACTTGGTTTCTTGCTTTATCCAATGCTCCTCCAGCGAAAAATCCACAGGAACCTCAAAGACTTCCCCAGACGGCTGGACCTCCATGATGCGCTCACACTTGAAGGTCCGAATCTCCTGTCCGGTCTCACAGAAGGCAATGAGATACCAATCACCCTTTTTTACCACAAGTCCATAGGGATGTACATGGCGAGAAGAATAGGCTCCGTCGGCTTTTCGATATTGAATGATTATTTTATGAGAACCCCACACCGCAGCTCTCACGGCCTCCAGACTGGGAATGGCTACACGTTCCGTCCACCAGGGCGTATCATCAAAATAAAACCGTGCTTTGGCCTTGCGAATATCCGATTGATAGGGATCTGGCATGGTCTGTTCCAGCTTAAGCAGCGCATTTTTTAATTTTAGGCCCGATTCGGTGGGTCCGCCCGTATAAATGCCCATGCCTGTTAAATAAAGCTGAATCACATCTCCGCCGTTCAACTGCTTCAGGTTGGCTGTATAGCCCTCCATCAAGTAAATTCCGCCCTTCGGGCCGGATGTGGTAACGATCGGAACACCGGCTTCAGCCAAAAGATCGATATCTCTGTAAATCGAGCGTACCGAGGTTTCCAGTGCCATTGCCAATTCCTTGGCCTTCATTCTCCCTCTAGATTCGATACATAATAAAATCGCGATTAAACGATGCAGTCTCACAATCATACCTCCACAATAGATGGTTACCCGAATTGAAAAGATGATGCAAAGATTGTTGACACCCTGTTGGCAGCAATAGGTGTGTATCATAGAAGTAAAGGGGTGTAATGGATGATGAATATTGGAATTTTGGGGACGGGATTCGGCGCGTATCA
Source organism: Paenibacillus sp. BJ-4 (assembly GCF_020404765.1). Taxonomy (GTDB): domain Bacteria; phylum Bacillota; class Bacilli; order Paenibacillales; family Paenibacillaceae; genus Paenibacillus. The sequence continues at coordinate 196,977 of NZ_JAIVEM010000140.1, read as the reverse complement.
TGCGTCACTTTTAAACAACCATCCCAAGGTGAACAGACTCGTTGTATTCGGAAGGAACGAAACCAAGCTGCAAAAGCTGAGAGAGGAGCTGAACGTAGAAGTCACACAAAATATAGAAGATATTTTGCTGGATTCAGACGTGGATATCGTCGATCTGTGCCTGCCCTCCCACCTGCATAAGTCATATGCCATTGATGCACTGAAGCACGGAAAGCATGTGTTTTGTGAAACGCCGGTTTGCTTTGATCTCGAAGATGCTCTGCTTATGCAACAAGCTGAAAAGCAATATGGTAAAAAGATTCTGGTCAACCAGTTCATTAAGTTTGATCCTGCCTATACCTATCTATACGAGGCTCATCGTCAGCAAAAGTACGGGAAGCTTATTTCCTTGTCCTTGAAAAGGGAAACGCCTCCCTTGTGGGGCGATCTTGGACTAAGCTCCATCCCTACTCAGTTCATGATTCATGAACTGGATTTATTCACATGGCTGCTGAGCCCCTGTGACCCATGCACGGTCTGGGGTACAGAGGTTGCCCACCCTGAACAGGCGCAGGTTCGGGCTTATTTTCAGCAGCAGGATACGTTCACAGAAGTTATTGCCTCTTCCCATATGCCGGCGAGCTATCCATTCACGGTAGCCTATGAAGCTTACTTTGAAAAGGCCAAGCTGGTATTCCATGAAAGCGGCGAAAATGATCTTATGCCTACTGCATTATATGAGTATACCGCATCAGGGCAGCAAAAAACCAACCTCGAATCCGCCAATCCGTACGAAAAAAGTCTGGATCATGCCCTTGAATGCTTTGACGGACACGCGGAATGCCTGATTCCACTGGAACAAGCCATTCAATCGCTGGAAATGGCTATTAAGATTAAGCATAGATTAGAGCAACATTAGCGTTAACCCGATGTCTCCAGCAGCTACGGTGGTCAACCTCCCTTACAGGGAGGTTGTGTCCGTAGGCAAGGAAACTTCGTCCACATAGTTCGTTGCCATAATCTTGGCTACCCCTGCGGGGTCGGTGGTCTGGCCTAACGCCCACATCATTTTTGTTACAAGTGCCTCTGTCGTCATGTCATACCCTGGAATAACACCCTTCTCCAGTACCTTCTGCCCAACCTCATAAATCGTCAGATCCCCGCCCTCATAGGGACATTGAGTAGTCACAACAATACTCATACCGTCCTTCATCAATTCCTCGATTTTGCTGATCAGGCTTCTTTCCTTGAAGGGGACGCCGCCCATACCAAAGCCCTCAATGACGATACCTTTATAGCCCAAGCTCTGAATGGCATCAAAAATCGCCGGATTCGTACCTGGAATCAGCCTGAGCAAAAATACCTCCGCAGCATACCCGTCATTATAAGGGTGGCGAGCGGTCCCGCGATTAGCAAATACGCCATCCGTATAGACCACCTTGCCGTTCTCCACGAGTCCAATGTATGGATAGTTAATACTCTCAAAGGCGTTATAGCTGCGTGTTCTGATTTTGGAGCTGCGGCTGCCGTTAATAATTTTGCCGTTAAATACGACAAAAACCCCTGCCACCTCGCCACATGCGGTCAGGAATGAGTCGATTACATTTTTTTTGGAATCGCTGTGCTCGGCCAAAATGGACACCTGTGAACCTGTCACAACGACGGGCTTGTCTACGGTTCCCAGCATGAAGCTCAAGGCAGAAGCCGTATAAGCCATCGTATCCGTGCCATGTGCAATGACGATACCATCGTATTGATCGAGGGAATGGTGTACCATCCGGGCGATGGAAGCCCAATCCTCCGGTTGTGTATTAGTGCTATCGATGCTCATCAGATTGTGGGCATCAATGTCGCAAATTTCCTTGAGCTCCGGAATTTCCGCCAGGATATTCTCAGCCGATTGGGTCGGAGTCAGGCCGTTTTCCTGGTAGGAGGAAGAAATCGTCCCACCTGTGTTGATGAACAAAACCTTTTTCATGTGCCAATGTTCCTTCCCGATTACATCTTCACTTTATTGTTCTTAGAATTTATCATGAATAAGTGTGATAAGCTACTTTGCTATGGAAAAGAATTATTGAAGAATGGTGCATTCATGAATCTGGAGCAGCAGTCTGGCGTGCCTATAGATGACACGCCAAAAAAAGCACGCTAGACCCATCGCAGGTTTACCTTTTCTCCTGCGATGGGTCTAGCGTGCCTTTTATGCTAAGGAAGCTTATTCTAAGGACACTTGATCTAAAGACAATGGCCTCTTGAGCGTTGCGCCTCCCATGTAATAATGGACTGGGGAACCTTGTTCTATCTACCTATTCCACGTCATTTTACGGAGTTACCGGTTGCTCCTGTAGTGTTCTTTGTCCCAACGCTTTGCCCAGGAACTGCCGTGTCCGTTCTTCCTTCGGATTAGTGAAAAATGGCTCCACCGGACCCTGCTCCACGATGACGCCATGCTCCATCAGCACGACTCGATCCGCTACATCCCTCGCAAAACCAAGCTCATGCGTAACAATAATCATCGTATTGCCTTCACTTGCTACTTTTTGAATGACTGACAGCACTTCATCCACCAGTTCAGGGTCGAGTGAGGAAGTCGGTTCGTCGAACAACAGCACTTGCGGATTCAGCGCCAAAGCCCTGGCAATGGCAACACGCTGCTGCTGTCCACCCGAAAGCTGGGCAGGATAGTAGTTCATGCGGTCCTTTAATCCGACCTTTTCCAAAATCCCTTCACTGATCTCCCTCGCCTGCTTGCGATCCAGCCTTTTTACACTGGTTAGACCGATCATCACATTATGGAGTGCATTCAAGTTTTTAAACAGCTGATATTGCTGAAATACCATCGCCGTTGCCATACGCAGTCCGAGAATATCCTTTTTACCCGCCTTGGTCGCATCTACCTTTATACCGTCAATTTCAATGATGCCGCTGGTCGGCTGCTCCAAGAAATTAATGCTGCGCAGCAGCGTGGACTTCCCCGATCCGCTCGGGCCCAGGATCACCACAACTTCTCCCTTGCCTACGGTCAGGTCTATACCCTTCAACACGTGATGCTGCCCAAAATGCTTATGGATTTGATGAAGTTGAATCATACCCTTACTCACTTCTTTCGTAAATTCGAATCCGCTTCTCCAGCACGACAAGCCCGCGTTCAATAATGATGCACACCAGCCAATAGATCAGAGACACCGCAACATACACCTCAAAGAAAGCCAGCGCCCGTGCGCCCATAATCTTGGCCTGTCCCATCATATCGACGACACCAATCATAAAAATAAACGACGTATCCTTCACTGTACTGATCAGCGTGTTCCCCAAATTGGGCAAAGCCACCGTCAACGCTTGTGGCAGTACGATTTTGAGCATAATCTGCGTCTGACTCATCCCGATGGAATTGGCAGCCTCAAACTGCCCCCGATCCACTGAATGAATGGCCGCCCGAAACGTCTCCGATAGATACCCCCCGAGGTTCAACGAAAATGACAGCAACGCGAACAGCTCGGGTGGAATCACGTAGACATTGAATTGCTGCAAGAACCCATATTCGCTCTGAAAATAATACAGGAACTTGGGTATTCCATAATATACGAGGAACAGCTGCACGATAAGCGGCGTTCCCCGGATGTAAGAGACATACAGCGTAGACAATTGCGCCAAAACAGGCACCTTGTATATCCGAATTAAGGCCGTCGCCAACCCGATGATTGAACCCAGCAGCATGGACAATAACGCAATCCATAGTGTTACGGGGAGATACTCTACAATCTGGGGAAGGCTTTTTAGCATATAATCAAGGTCAAACAGCTTTTCCATAGGTACCCCACTTTACCCTTTACATTGTTGTTACTGAGGAATAAATTCTCCGCCTGTCCATTGTTCAGACAGCTTTTTCAGCGTTCCGTCCGTTTTTAGCTCTTTAATGATCGGATCGATCTTAGCTTTCAGCTCTTCACCCTGCTTATCCTTTTTGAACACCAGGTTAATGTTGTCACTTTGCACCGGATCGCCCGCAGCTTCCACCTGCAAGCCTTCCTTCTTAATCGTTGCCGCCACCATAACCGGATCATTCACATAAGCGTCCACCCGGCCGTTTTGCACGTCCTGCAGGTTGTCGGATGAAGTGCCTGTATCATTGTATTTCAAAATGATTTTGTTGCCGTTCTTCGCATTGTACTGCTCCAGCAATTGAGTGTACGAATCTCCTACGGAAGCAGCCACCTTCTTGCCTTCCAAATCCTTGAGGGAATGAATATCGGTTCTGCCTTTTTTCACAACAATGATTGATTGCGCCTGAAAGTAGGATTCATCCGAGAACAGGTATTTTTGCTCTCGCTCGGGATTTTTGGCAACTTCGTCTGCGACCACCTGAATTTTGTTCGAATCCAGTGCAAGGAATATAGCATCCCAGCCCGAAGGTACAAACTCAAACTTGTAGCCGTCCAGCTTCTTGTCGATTTCCTTGATGACATCCACATCGTATCCGGTCAGTTCATTTTTGTCATTCACAAAAGCAAATGGCGGGTAGTCATTTTGTGTACCGACATAGATCACCTTATCCCCCGATGCCGCTTCCTTTGAGGAACATCCACTCAAAGCTCCGGTCAGTAATACAAGAGATAGGCCAAGCGCTGCAACAAAAGCAGATTTCTTCATATGTGATGTCCCTTCTTAATCCAAGTGATTTACTATGATTTTATATTATAGCGGGTTATTCAAATAATACAACAGATAAATTTGACTTCAATTACTTATCCATATGTTGCACAAAAAAAAGGACCCTTACGGGTCAACTGTCATTCATGAAGTGGAAGACGGTCTGCTGGATGCTCCGGCAAAATGGACGAGATCAACCGTTGCACAGCCGGATGAGCGGATTCAAAGACCCGGTCCTTATCATCACAGCGCTCGATCAATTTCCCCTGCTCCATCACAGCAATGCCATCACTGACGGCGTAAGCCGCCCGAATATCATGTGTGATGAACAGATACGACAATCCAAACGAGGATTTCAGCTCTCCCAGTAGGGATAAAATATGCATCTGGTGAACCATATCCAGGCTGCTGACGGACTCATCCAGTACGATTAGCTTGGGCTTGAGGGCAATGGCCCGTGCGATGTTGATTCGCTGCAATTGTCCGCCGCTGAATTGATGCGGAAGTTTATTCCGGTCCTCCGGCTTGAGACCGACCCGCTCCAGCAGGTTCTCAACCCTTCTTCTTTGTTCCTGCACTGATAGCCGTTCGTAATTGTCCAGAGGCTCTCCGATAATCTGTCCAGCGGTCATCCGGGGATTTACAGCAGAATAGCAGTCCTGAAATACGACCTGCATATCCCGTCTAAGCCTCCTGCGGGCTCGTGTGCTTCCATTATAAATGTCCTGACCCTGAAACAGTACTTGGCCTTCCTGGGGCTTCTCCAGCCCCAGAATGACCTTACCCAGCGTACTTTTTCCCGCTCCGCTGGTTCCAAGCAAGCCTAGGCAAAATCCGCTCTCTATTGTAAGCGAAACGCCAGCCAGTACAGGGGGGCGTAGTTCGGAGCGGCCCAACCATTTGCGCCTTCCATAGCTATGAGTTACTTCCTTTACTTGTAGCACGCGCATTCGCTCCCCTTTTGAAAGTGTAACCGTCCACAGTGACTAACCGCCTGGCTGATTCATGCCCCGCAAGGACAATTTGGGCCTGGCATGCAGCAGCATTTTCGTATATTCATGCTGAGGCTGATCGAACAGCCGATGAACCTCCGCCTGCTCGACGATACATCCCTGCTGCATGACAGCTACTTCATCTGCCATTTGGGAAATGACCCCCAGATCATGTGAGATCAGCAAAATGGAAGTGCCGTATTCCGTACGCAAGCGATCCAGCTCTCTCAACACTTGGAGCTGATTAACCACATCAAGCGCCGTTGTCGGTTCATCCGCAATCACCACCGCTGGCCGCAGGCACATGGATATGGCAATCATGACGCGTTGCAGCATTCCCCCGCTGAGCTGAAAGGGATATCGCTTCATCAGCTTGGCCGGTTCGGGCAGATTCATGTTTTCCAAAGCCGTTATGGCAAGATCGCGGGCCTGTCGTGTGGTCAATTCAGTATGAGTGCGGATGGTTTCCATAAACTGAGCCCCTATCGTATACACTGGCGTAAAGGCACTCATCGGGTTTTGCATAATCAGCGCGATTTCCTTGCCACGAATACGCCGCATTTCCTCGGCAGCTATTCCGTTCAGCTCACGCCCGTTCAGACGGATACTGCCTTTCACGTCCATCGTCTGGCGATCCAGCAACTGGAGTAGCGCGTTACAGGTCACCGTTTTGCCGCTTCCACTCTCGCCGACAAGACCCAGTACTTGTCCCCTTTTCAGCTCAAAATGGATCGGCTCAAGCAGAGGTACTGTCCCCGCACCGGATTTGAGCTTCACCTGCAAGCCGCGGACCTCCAGCACCTTCGACTTCGCCCCGTCATCCATCGTTATTCTCACTCCTGTTTTACTGACGTTTGGAAATTCCGTACCGGTCGGACAAGGCCTCTCCCAATATATTGAAGGCCATGACGACTACCAGAATCATGACGCCCGGATAGATCATTAATTCCGGATGACTGCGGATGTATCCTGTTCCCTCATGAATCATCGCTCCCCATTCGGGAGTTGGCGGCTGGATGCCCAGACCGAGGAAAGACAGCGCAGAAATATCCATGATCGCCCAGCCCATCTCCAGCGTACCCATGACCACAATCGGCCGCAGCACATTCGGAATGATATGCCTCCGGATAATGGCTCCTGAGGAGGAGCCGCTAATCCTGGCGGCCGCTATAAAATTCCGCTCTTTTAGACTAACGACCATATTGCGGCACATTCGGGCATAATACACCCACTGCACCATCATCAAGGCAAGCAGCACCTGCATAAGACCCGGCCCAAAAATACCAACAATCCCCAGCACGAGCACCAGATTCGGAAACGCCATAATCCCTTCGCAAAACCGCATTAGCACACTATCGACCCAGCCGCCCAAATAACCTGCAACCGACCCGATCACGACTCCGATGCCAAGGGACGACAGGAAAATTAATGTCGCAAAGCCAAGCGAAATCCGTGCTCCATACAGCAGCCGGGACAGATTGTCCCGACCCAAATGATCGGTTCCCAGCCAATATTCCTTAGAAGGTCCTTCCAGCTTATGCAGTAAATTGACTTTTACCGGATCATGGGGAGCCAGCCATGGGGCCAGTGCCATCATTATAAAAAGAATCAATAGCACGACAGAGCAGACCACGATCACCTTTTGACCCTTGAACATCGTACGCAACCTTATCATCACTGCTCTGCTCGTCCCTTCGTTGAAATTCGGGGGTCCATATACAAATGCACCAGATCAACGAGCAAATTGCATACGATGAACAGGCATGCCGCCAAAAACACATAGCATTGTATGACGGGAATATCCCGGTTAAAAATCGCTTCCACAAAATATCGGCCAAAACCGGGCCATGAAAACACCTGCTCCACAATAATCGTTCCGGTCAGCAGCTTGCCCAGATTCATGCCCATACCCGTAATCAGTGGGGCAATGGCAATTTTGAGCACATGCTTGAGCATAATTATACGTTCACGAATGCCTCTGGTTCTGGCATACTGCACATACGTTTCCTGAAGCTGCTCCAATACACTGGAACGCAGCAAGCGCGTATATAGAGCAATCAGAACCAACGATAGGGTCAACGTGGGGAGCACCAAATGCTGCCACGTCCCCCGCCCCTCTACAGGCAGCCAATCCAGTCGAACGGAGAAAAAGAAAATCAACAGATATCCCAGCCAGAATTGAGGAATAGACGCTCCAACATATGAAATTCCTCGACTGAGCATGTCGATCCAGCCATTTTTACGTATCGCCGCCAGTACGCCCAGCGGGATACTCACCACGATGGATAGCGCCATGCTGCTCAAGGCCAGCTCGACAGTGGCAGGTAGCCGAACCTTCACCTCATCCCACACCGGCTTGTTTGTCAGGTACGAAGTACCAAAATCCAGCCGACTGATTCTTTGCAGCGTCTGCATATACTGTGTCAGCAAAGGCTGATCCAGTCCGAATTCATGCCGCTTCTGCTCCAGAATTTCCGGAGTCGGGTAGATGTGGGCTGCTGTCAAATAGGCCTCGGCTGGATCAACTGGTGAAATATGAATGAGTGCAAAGGTAACGAGAGTGGCAAAGAGAACAATAGGAATGGCCGCTATCATTCGTTTCCCAATATAGCTGATCATAAGTCGTCCTCCTATCCTGTAAACGAAGCTACCCTTCGGTTTCAACTACTTCCCGATTTCAATCCCACCAAACGGATTTTCATCCCGATTGGCCGGGAATACAAAGTCCGTAATCTTTTTCTGGTATACCGCGGTTTTCTTAATATATGAAATAGGCACAATGGCAGACTGCTCCTGAAGCGTCTTCAGAATCGAAGCATACAGCTCTTGACGCTTGGTTTCATCTGTCGATGAGAGCGCCTCGTGTACTTGCTGATCCAGTTTCTTCTTCATCGGAAGGGCGCTCAGCGTCTCTGCAATCCCGAAGCTCTTCTTGGCAATGACGTTAATAAAGGAATGCGGATCATAAGGCGCACCATAGTTGTACCAGAAGTACAGATCAAACTGGTTGGATCTAAGCCGCTTGATTTGAACCGTCAGCTCCAGCCCGGTGAGGTTCACTTTGACACCCAGTTCTCCCCATTCCGCCTGAATGGTTTCAGCCATCGCCTTCTGGATCGGATCAGTTTTATCAAAAATCAGTTCAAAGTCCAGTTGTTGACCATCCTTCTCCCGTACCGTGCCGCCTGCGGGCAGCTTCCAGCCTGCGTCATCCAGCAGCGCTTTGGATTTTTCCACATCATAGTCAACAGGCTGTAAGTCCACATTCGTATACGGATAGTTTTTCGATAAAACCGTATCCGCTTTTTCCTCTAGCCCTGAGGTCACACCTTCCACCATCGCCTGCTTATTGAAGCCATGTTGCAGTGCCAAACGTACGCGGAGGTCTGCCAGTTTGGGATTGGACGAATTGAGCAGCAGACTTCTTGTACCGACAGGCTCGGACAACTTGGTAACGTACTTATCCGTGTCGCGAAGCTGCTTGAAAGCATCAAGACTAATAACACCCTCTCCATAAATCAGATCCAGATCGCCTTTCTCAAAAGCCAGCACACGTGTTTCGCCATCGGGGATGATTTTTACGGTGATTTTATCGACTTTCGGTGCAGTGCCCCAATAATTTGGATTACGCTTAAAGGTTGCATATTCATCTTGCTTGTATTCATCCAGCATCCAAGGCCCTGTACCTACGGGTTTCTTGATGCCTTTGGACGTATCTCCGTCATCCGGGAAGCCGGCTTCACCCAAAAAACGGAACGGACGAACAACGGACAAGTCCTGAAGCACCGGATAATACGGCTCCTTGAGCGTCATTCGGAAGGTGCTGTCATCTACGGCTTCCGTTTTATCGAGAACGCCTACCACACCAAGCCAGCTATGGGTTTTCTCATTTTTCATGACAGCGTCAAAGTTCTTTTTGACAATAGCAGCGTCAAATGGCGTTCCATCTGAAAATTTCACACCTTTGCGAAGCTTGAACGTATATGTTTTGCCGTCCTTGGAAATGGTCCAGGATTCAGCCAAAGCAGGCTCCAGCTTGCCTCCTTGCTTGTAACTGACTAACGGCTCATAAATCATGGATTGTGCAATAAGTTGGGAAGGATTGTATACGTGAGGATTCATTGTACCAATGTCACGCGGCCACGATAGCGTGATTGACTTTTCATTGGCAGCTCCGTCAGTTGAGGTGGATGCAGGCGTATCCCCCTGCTTCGCGCAACCTAAAATAACGGATAATAAGAGGATTGCCACCAGCATAAGGGTGGCATTCTTGCGGTGTCGAACGGACATCAATGTATTTCCCCTTTTCTATATATGTGATAATGATTATCATAATCATATTTAGAATAGGTATCACATCCCATTTTGTCAACAATATTCGACAAAGAAAGCTCTTATTTATTTTAAATTTGTAAAATACAAGATGTATGGCTCAATCCGTCAAAGTTTGAAACAAGGCACGCGTGTATTCATGCCGTAATAGTTCTTTATCCCAATCCTTGAATACCTCCATGATCTCCCCCTGATACATGACGGCAATCCGATCACAAAACGTACGGGTGGATTGAAGATCATGGGTGATGAAGAGGTAGGATAGCTGACGCTCTACCTGCGCTCTTTTGAGCATTTCCAGCACAGAAGACTGCGTTGTCGTATCGAGATTGGCGACGGATTCATCGAACAAGATAATTTCCGGCTCCACCGCCAGCGCACGAGCGATGCATACCCGTTGTTTTTGTCCGCCGCTTAGCTGCGATGGGTATTTCTCCAGGCTGTCAGGCTCCAAGCCTACTGATTCCAGCAGGGATAGGCAGGTATCCAGCGCTTGCGCCTTTCGCTCAGGAAAATAGTTGCGGATCGGCTCCAGCAAAATATCTCGAATGGTCATACGGGGATGCAGCGAGGAAGATGAGTCCTGAGCGACCAACTGGATTCGCTTGTACAGATGAATATCCTTCATCCTCCCAGTATGAATGGGCTGATGATCCAGCCAAATCTCTCCCGAGGTCAATGTTTCCAGCCCCAGAATACATTGTGCCAGCGTACTTTTGCCGCTTCCGCTCTCGCCAACCAGTCCAAGGCATTCTCCCCGTTGCAGCTCCAGGCTCACCTGCTTCACAGCGGTCTGCTCGCTAGCTTGCTGGTTAAGCAGGACTTTTCTCCGTTTGCGGACCGGATAAGCCTTGGTCACTTGTTTCAATTCCAGTATCATTCGTGCATCCTTCCTTCCGGGCTCATCTCCAGCACACGATCTGCCACACGGCTCATGCCCTGACGGTCATGAGAAATTAACAAAATGGTGAGATTGAAGTCCTCTCTCAGCTGTTGGAGCAATGCCAGAACCTTGTCCCGATTGATGACATCCAGTGCTGTAGTAGGCTCGTCGGCAATAAAAAGGCGCGGACCCGAGCTTAACATGGCTGCCAGCAGTACTCTTTGGCACATTCCCCCACTTAGTTCAAACGGATACGACGACAAAATACGCTCCGGGTCTGCAAACCCGACCTTGCTGAGCAGCGCATACAGATAAGCTTCCTGCGATTGCGTCGCGCGACCTCCGGCCATCTCAGCTACGCGGCTTATCATCTGCCTCATGCGCGACAGCATGCCCTGTAGGACAGCTTGCCGCGGGGCAGCGAAAGCTGGGGCAGCATCAGCCTGTCCCAGCTCCTTCTGTTCATGCGGCAGCTGGCGCCGCCCATGCAGCCTTAAGGTATCCGTCAACTGTGTTCGGACGGTACGAATCGGGTTCAACCCGCTCAGCGATTGTTGAATGAGCAGCGCAATATCCTCGCGGCGCAGCCTTTGCCAGCGCCGTTCATGGAACGGGACGATGTCTTCCCCGTTATAGTAAATATGCCCTTGCGTAACACCGATCCCCGGCTCCAGCATGCCTGCGATTGCGTGTGCAGTCAGACTCTTGCCGCACCCGCTCGGTCCGGTCAGAGCCACAATTTCGCCCGGATAGACGGAAAAGCTCACATCTCGCAGCAGCGGTTGATGGCCACTGTTCCGCGTTGTTTCCCCGTTTGCTTCCGATTTTCTGCTTGCATCCGAACCTGTCCAAACGGCTGTTCCTGTACCTATATGGCCTATCTCCAAATGTTCCACGTGTAACAGCGGCTTGCGCCCGTCCACTCGCTCTATCGTATCGCTCCGACTCATGTCTGTCTGATCCTCCACTATTTCACCGCCCCCTTTTCCGAAAAGCGGTCACCCAGCAACTGACACGCAAGCACAAACAGCATAATCGCCAAGCCCGGGAAAATCATGACATGCGGTGCCACCTGAAAATATGAAGTTGCATCATGCAGCATCACACCCCACTCTGGCTTGGGGGGCTGTACACCCAATCCAAGAAAGGAAAGCCCGGCGATCATCAGTACCACGCGCCCGATATCCCATACCGCATAAACAAACAACTGCGGCAACACTTGCGGCAATACATAACATCTCAGGATTCGTACGTGTGAATTGCCGGATAGACGGGCATATCGCACATAGTCCTCCTGACAGGCTTTTTGAACCAGACTGCGGATATAGCGGACATAGCCGGCCCACCGTACCGCAATAATAGCCAAGGTCATGTTAACAAAACTCGGGCCCAAAATCCCCACAATCGCCACCGTCAAAATAATATCTGGAAAAGCCAGTACGCCGTCGATTCCTCGCATGATCAGCTGATCCACACGCCCACGTACATAACCAATGAGCAAGCCTATCGGCAGACTGACACTCAGCGTAGCTACAGTAATTGCGCACGCGATTAACACACTCGTCCGAATTCCGTAAATTAGCCGTGACAGTACATCCCGCCCTAGATGATCCGTACCAAAAGGATATTCCCGGCTCGGTGAGGCTAGACGATTCAGAAGGTCCACATTCAGAGGATCATGAGGAGCAACCCATGGAGCCAGCACACCGAGCAAGACGATCAAGCCAAACAGCACACCGCCTGTCAGCAAGCTTCCTTTAGAGGAAAACCGTTTCCTTTTCATTTCCAGCTTCCTCCCCTAACGCAAACGCAGCCTCGGATCTATCGCCGTCTGGACCACATCTACCAAACACTGAACACCTACAATTAAAAATGCAGCAAAAATAACATATCCTTGAATCACCGGGTAATCCCGCTGCGTAATCGCATCTATAAAATACTTGCCCAAACCCGGCCATGAAAAAATCGTCTCTACGATAACATTACCTGCAAGCATAAATGACAGATTTGTACCTAACAGCGTAATAATGGGCAGAATGGCATGCTTAAATACCTCAAAAAACAGAATATGCGTACGGGAGAAGCCTCTAGCCTTCGCCGCTTTTACAAAATTCCGATCGCCCAGCTCCAGCATTTGCGCACGCAGCACACGAGCTTGTACGGCCCCCAAGCCTCCACCAAGGGTCAGGGCTGGCAGCACTAGATGTGTCCAGTCCTCCCGGCCCATGGATGGAAGCCAGCCCAGACAAACGGAAAACAAATAGATCAACAGAAAGCCAAGCCAAAAGGAAGGAATGGACGAGCCCAGCAGAGCCAAAAGTCTGCTCAGACGATCCAGCGGGCCGCTGGACTTTACCGAGGCGGCCAGTCCCATCCCCAGAGTCAGCACGGTCATAACGGAAAAGCCCGCCGAAGCCAGCTCCACAGTGGCAGGCAGTCTGTTCCACAGTTCGGCCAGCACCGACTCCTTGGATACATACGAGGTGCCCCAATGCCCTGTGAACACATCCCGCAGCCAGTTCACATACTGAATATGAAGCGGCTCGTTCAAGCCCAACTCCTTCCGCAGCGCCGTCAACGCCTCCTCAGAGGCAGGTACATTATGTGCGGTAAGCAAAATGGTAGCAGGGTCCCCCGGGGCTAGTCTCATCAGTACAAAAGTCACCGTGGAGACGGCGAATACAATGATGACCAGCTGCGCCGCACGTTCCAGAATAAAACGAATCATAGGATGCACAGCCCGTTATTTCGCAATATCGGATTGCGCTGTAATATAGTAGTATTCAATCGGATGGGGCGTAAAGCCCTGCACCCCTTTTTTCACACCAAATACATTGTCAGGATGCACAATGAACGACTGCGGCAAATCCGTATTAATGATATCTAACGCTTGCAGTGTCTCCGTATTGCGCTCTGCTGTATTTTTCGCCAGCTTCAGCTTGCCAAGGATGTTCTCCAGCGGTTTGGAGACATATCGGCTCACGTTAGCTTCGCTTTTCGAGGAATAAAAGGTATCCATAAAATATTGCGGCTCCCCTGTATGGGCCGTCAGCATGCTGTACATGGCAAAATCCCAATCGTTTTTGGTTAACGCCTCGTCGATATTTTCCACCTTGCGAATCTTGACCTGGATACCCTCTTTCAGCAATTGGCTCTGAATGACCTCAGCCATCACAGATAGCTCCGGACGCTGAGGAAAGGTCAGCAGCGTAACCTCGAACGGCTTGCCTTGCTTGGTCCATATACCTTGGGCGTCCTTTTGCCAGCCATCCTTCGTCAGCAATTGCTCCGGCGTTCCGTCCAACGCTTTACGCTCGACCTTCCCGAAGGGAAGAATGCTCGAAAATGGACTGCTTGCCTCCGTGCCAAAGCCCCTCATGACCGCACTCACAATCGATGCGCGTGGAATCAGACTATCCACGACCTTGCGGTTCGCTGCATCCTTGAACACAGGCGACTCCATATTGTACACGATCATATGGGTACGCAAGGAAGGAGCCGACAGCACCTGCAGCTTGTCGTTTTTTTTCAAGACCTCCGCGTTATCCACCGGAATATCCGTCGCTACATCCACCTCGCCGGATTGCAGCGCCATCAGGCGCGAATTGCCATCCGTAATGAACTTCATTGTCGCTTCAGCCAGCCGGGCCTTCTCTCCCCAATATCCATCATAGCGTTCCACGACCAAGGATTGATCCTTGTTGAATGCTTTGATTTTAAAAGCACCGGTCATCGCAGGATAACTCTGCTCATCTTTCATAGATGCCACGTCCAGCACAATCGTTGACGGATCAGCCAGATTGGACACCAGTGCTGCGTTCGGCTGGTTTGTCGTAATTTTCAGTGCCAACGGGCCGCTTACGTCAATGGACTTCACATCCAGTAAATCCTTTGCCAGATGGCTTTTTTCAATAGAGCGGAGCAGGGAAGCCTTTACACTTGCTGCATCCATACGCTTTCCATCGTGAAAAGTAACCTTATCCTGCAAGCTGAACGTCCAGACAGTAGGACTGTCCTGCTTCCATCCTCTCGCCAACCAAGCCACAGGCTCCAGCTTTTCATTCAGACGAACAAGCGTCTCACCTGCACCGGATCGCATGACATCCCAGCTATTATCTCCGTGCGGGTCAACGCCAGACGGTTTCCAAGTGTACGCCATCACCAGCTTTTTATCCGCTGCGTTCTGTTGGATGGGTGTCTGCCCGTTCTTGGTAGAGCCGGCCGTTTGATCGGATGTGGAGCATGCTGCCATAGCCATTACGGCCATAAGCAGCATCAATCCCGTACCTATGAACCGTGAACGTCTTTTACGATTGCTTATCATTTTATTGATCCCCTCCATCTTGTAATTTCATCTATATCTAACGCGAAAAAAGCATCCCCGACCGCATGATCAGCAGTCAGAAATGCTTTCATTATAAAATGCCAAAGCTCACCCTCAGCCCCTCTAAAAAAGGGGGATCGGTCGGTTTCAGACATTCCGTATGCAGCACGCCTAACCACCTCCCCAGCATCCCGTGGGTCCGACAGTGATGTTAAAACAGGCAGGTCTCCTGACTTCAGGCGTATCTTTCAGGCCTTCCCGGTTCGTCACAGTTCCAGTGGCTGTTCTGAAAGCTCCAGCAGTACCCTGCTGATGCCTGTATACAGTGGCGGGTCCGTGTCGGAATGTACCGAACTTCCCTTTTAAGCGAACACGTACAGCAACCACTACGAGGTCTCAACAAAACCCTGTAAGTGGAAAGTATAGTTCACACCTGTTTTCTTCCTTTATTCCTTTATATTACGATTTAGGACTATCTTATTTTGTTGCTACAGGCTTGTCAACAAATGCAGCGTAATATTTTAAATTTTAATGATACGATGAGAATCAAGGCTGTGGATCACCACCACGGCGCGCTGCATAACTGAATGTTAGTGCAAACGAAATCCACCGTTAGGCCCCAACCTAATTACGCGGTGGGTTTTCGCTTGTTCCGAAATTTTTACACCTGTCTCTTCCTACCACTCTAGCAATTCCTTCCAGTAGATTATCAAGCCCCTAATATTCATTTGAGAAATACCTTCAACTTCTTGGCTCTTGCTAAACTATCAATTCCAACGTCACAAGGCTATCAATAAATGTCGTATATATCCAACTAATGGGTTATTGCTAATACAAATACAGATAAATATATTCATATATTCCATAAAAAGGTTGAAAATGTTGATAGACTTGTTTATGCTATTTTACGGATTTACAATTTTTTTCAAGGAGGCGCTTTGTATGAAAGTAAAGTTTCTACCACAAGCTTTTCTAGCTGCAACGTTAGTCATCTCTTGGGGAGTCGCCAGTCCAGCAATCTCCCATGCTGAGAAAGGGGGAAAAATCCCTGACAAAATGTTAGCGGGTACCATCATCCAATATGATGAGAACAATAACATGGTTGTATTGGAAAAAGGAACTCCGGTACCTGAACAGCAAAAATCTAAAGCTGCTATTGCCCCACTGACTGCTGAACAACAGGTTGAGCTAGAAAAAGAAAAACAAGAGGATAAAGAGATCGAAGAAGCAACCAAATCACTGCCGGTATATCATATTGATAACCCTGACCCTCAGCCTGGTTTAAAAGTAATTTATGACGGCGAAGGTTTTATCAAAGATATTATCTTGCCTGATCAAAAGGAAATCAACTGGGACTTATACATATGGAGATCATGATAATGAAATTAAAATTCGCGGAACATCTGATGGCTATGTTCGAGGCACAGGGAGAGGAACAAACTTCACAGACACGTATGGGGAAAATTCCAATAGACTCGAAAAAGGTGACTGTGCAACAAAAGGAGCCATTGATAGCCCCAAGTTTGGGACACAAATTCGGGTAAGGAATTATGATAATAATACCGTAGCTAATTTTTATAAAGCTGATAATGGGAGTCTTCCAGATGCAGTCATTGATATTTGGAAAACGGGTGTAGAGAAGTTAGGTTTAGAATGGCATTCGTACGTCTCATTTTCAGCAAGATATTCCTATGATTTTTAATATCTTTATACCAAAAAAGGATAGGATCTCGCGTCCTATCCTTTCCCTTTTCGTTATCATATTCAGTTTGATTCATCACCTATCTCAGAAAGGATGCTTCGTTTTGAGAACAAGCAGCTACAAATTCTTCAGATTCTTTATACTTTCCCTGCTCGTGCCAGCTTTATTGTCATCCTGCTCTCCCTCTTCTACCCCACCAACAGAATCATCTGTACCCATAAATGAAAAAGTAGCGGCGCCCGGAAAAGGCCAATATCTATCCATGACTTATACAGAATATGTGAACGGGAAAAATGCAGATCAAGGCATGGTTATGCGAGTTATGACATACGACCTAAACAGTAAAAAATTGACCAAGCTGGCCGATGTTCCTTATACCTCTCAATACCCGCTTTCTGTAGTGTCCTTGCCTGATCACAAAATCTATTATTCTGCCGATGTTGATGACAAGGGAGACCAATTATTTTCGTACGACTTGAATACCAAAAAAACCGAACAGCTTACCGATAATTTGTTTGCCATCAATGATATCGTACCAACTACTCCGGATGGCTCCCTCGTTCTAGTTGCGGTAAAAAAAGGAGAGCGGACACTTAAAACTATCTTCTACAATAAAACAGCGCATGCCATGAAATTTATGCATGATGAAAACCAAGATGAACAAACTTGGTCTATAGCCTATAATTCAGCAAAAAAACAATTTACAATTCACAGTATTCGGAGAGGGAGCGAGAGAAACAAAGTGACATCTCAGACCGAACACAGACCATTATGGTCCCCCCGGACAACAAGGTTACAGAAATCAATAGCGTCACCAAACAAGAGCGTTCTATCATCACACTGAAAAAAGAGAAAATATCTTCAATGTCCAGCAGTAATGATAAGCTGCTCCTCGTAACTACCAATTTAATTAATTCCGGCAAAATTGAGTATAGTCTGATTGATATTGCAACAGGTAAACGCACCAAAATAAAGTTGCCCTTTTTATCCCGCCAATTTGTCTATATGTCCCCGGACGGCAAGGGGGTCTATTATTTGGGCAGCACTTCTCAGAAAAATCAGGAAGAAGGACGCGGCGTATACTATTATGACTTCACATCGAAAATTCAAACCCCCATTTTCATACAAGAAGAGGGTTTTATCAATAACTTCATGCTGCTGAACAAGTAATCATTCTGTTGAACTATGCCAAAAAGCCGGAAAGAAGCTTACGCTTTCTCTCCGGCTTTCTTTATCTGATTCCAATCCTTAAACCTTCTGCGGAACCTCCGCCACAGTTACACCCTTGACTGACTTCCCCTGTTTTCTCGTCAAAACGATGTTCAGGACAATGGCCGTAATCGAGCCGGATACGATGCCGTTTTGCAGCAGCATCTTAGCAAAGCTCGGCAATTGGTCGAACATTTGCGGTAGAACGGCAGAGCCAAGGCCCACGGCAATGCTGCACGCCGCAATCAGCAGATTGCTTTCCTTCCGCAGGTCTACTTCGGACAAAATGGACATGCCGGATACAGCTACCGAACCGAACATGACGATCATCGCACCGCCCAGCACAGCGTTAGGAATCACTGTCGTCAAGGCAGCTAGCTTAGGCAACAAACCAAGAACAACCATGATGCCCCCTGCTGCAAAAATAACGTTACGCGATTTGACGCGAGTCAGCGAGATCAGACCGACATTTTGTGAAAAAGCTGTGTAAGGGAAAGCATTAAAAATACCGCCCAGCATAACCGCAAGTCCTTCGGAACGTAGTCCATTGACGATTTGCTTCTGCTCCACCTTTTGATCAATCGCCTTGCCTACTGCCAGATAAACGCCCGTAGATTCAACCATGCTGACAATATTAACGATAATCATCGTACATACTGCCATAATGCTAAACTCCGGCTTGCCAAAATAAAATGGCTGTGCGACACTCACCCATGAGGCATCCGCCACGGGAGCAAAATGTACCATTCCCATCGCATAAGCAACCACAGTACCCGCAAACAGACCGATGAGCACAGAAATCGAGCGTAAAAAGCCCTTGGCCACTCGATTTACAAGCAGAATAACCAGTAATGTAATCAACGCCAGCAGCAAATTACGCGGCTGTCCAAAATCTGCGCTACCCTGTCCACCAGCTACATTATTCATCGCTACCGGAATGAGGGACAGACCGATAATGGTAACAACCGAGCCGGTAACCACGGTTGGGAAAAAGCGTAGCAGCTTGCCATACAGCGGTGCCGCAAGCACCACGAATATACCGGACAATATAATGGCCCCATACGCGGTCGCCAAATTCGAGGTCGAGGCAATTGCGATCAGCGGTCCTACCGCCGTAAACGTACAGCCTAAGATGACCGGTAATCTGCTGCCGAAAAACCGTGTGCCCATGATCTGTAACAACGTGGCAATTCCACAGGTGAACAGATCGGCGGCTACCAGATATGCCATTTGGGCTGGCGTCAGGTGCAATGCTCCTCCTACAATCAAAGGTACGGCAATCGCTCCGGCGTACATCGCCATGACATGCTGGAAGCCCAGTGCAAATAACTTTTGTTTGCTTAACATCCCACATTCTCCTTAACGGGAGGAATTACCACGCCAGCTTCCTCTATAAAATGAACCTCGCCTGGTGCCATGGAAGCGATACGTGCAAGAGAGCGAACAGCAATCCCTCTTTGCTCCAATAGTCCACGGCCTTCCTGAAAGCTCTTTTCAATGACGCAGCCAACCCCGGCCAGCTCCGCTCCTGCTTCCTTCACAATATCCGTAAGCCCAACCAAGGCTGCACCAGTAGCCAGAAAATCATCCACGATTAGTACATGGTCGCTGGCATCCAGATATTTTCGGGAAATACTCACCTGATAGGTTTCCTGCCGTGTGAACGAATGAACCTCAGCGAAGTATACCTGCTCATTCAGCGTGATGGCCTTCTTTTTCTTTCCATAAATGAACGGGACACCCAAGGCAATGGCTGTAGCCATGGCAAATTGAATACCACTTGCTTCAATCGTAAGCACCTTGGTAATCGGGGCGCTGCCGAACAGGCGTGCGAATTCCTTACCAATGTCCAGTGCCAATGCTGTATCCACCTGATGATTCAAAAATGAATCTACCTTTAATACGGTGTCAGATAAAATCTGTCCTTCTTGACGAATACGTTCCTCCAAAGCTTTCATTACGCCGATATCGCTCCTTCTGTAATTGAAAATAGAATAAAACCTGCCAAAAACCAAAAAAGGACAGGCTCCCTTGAGTTGTTTCTCAAGTGAAGCCTGTCCTTGGGGTTATCGTCCCTTGACGGATTGGGGTACAAATAATTGTCCGCATTCATCCGAAGCCGATGCGCTACCACTCATAGTCGGATGATTACAGTGGTCATCCGGTAGAAACTTTTGGGCCGTATCCCCAATATTATACGAGTCATATGAAATTGATATCTTGTATACTACACCCTCTGGCTGGCGGTTTCAAGACTATTTTTCACACAGACGACGGCACCTGAAGAACCTTCCACAATTTGAAAATCGGCAAATCGTATCACCCTCTGTTTAAGTACATAAATGGTAGAAAACAGATATTAAAAAACAAAAAGACACACAAAACAACATGTAATTTTATTTATAATTTTAAAAACAAAAATAAAACCAAAAAATAAACTTCCGTTTCTGTTGACTACACAGATAAACGGAAGTAGTATGGAATTAGTTAAGAAATAAAAGGCAGACTTTCAGACTGCCGGGATTTTACCCATGCAAGGAGATTGGATATGAATAATTATCTTGCTGTTGATATTGGAGCTTCAAGCGGAAGGCTCGTGAGTGCAACTCTACAAGGTGACCAGCTTCACTTGCAAGAGCTTCATCGGTTCAACAACTCCTTTACCGAAAAGGACGGACATGATTACTGGAATATCGACGTTCTGCTGGATGAGATTATTCAGGGCTTGCAAAAAGCTAAACAGAACGGAATTCATTCCTGTACGCTCGGTATTGATACATGGGCTGTAGATTACGTGCTGCTTGATAAGAGAGGTAACCGCATTCATGACGTATACGCTTACCGTGATGCACGCACCCTTCATGCGCCCGACAGGCTGCACCAGCTCATCAGTCGAGAGACTGTATATGAAAAAACAGGCATTCAGGAGCTCAACTTTAATACGCTGTATCAACTGTTCGTCCATGATCGGGAACAGCTTGCCCAGGCGGATAAAATATTGATGGTTCCTGATTATCTGTACTACCGCCTGACAGGCATCATGGTCAATGAAATGACGAATGCATCCACGATGCAGCTTCTCAACGTGAACACCGGCGAGTTTGATGAAGACCTGCTGTCCCTGCTCCAGCTTCGGCGCGATCAATTTTCGGAGCTGGCTGAACCTGGGCGGGTTCTGGGTTCTCTTTTGCCGGAGCTTGTTCAAAAGTACGATCTTCCAGACTGCCAAATCATTCTTGTGCCTACGCACGATACCGCATCGGCTGTTGCAGGGGTTCCATCACAGCGGGAAGAATCATGGGCTTATATAAGCAGCGGAACATGGTCACTACTGGGAATGGAGCGAGCCGAGGCCTTAAATACCCAGGCAGCCATGCAGGCGAACTACACTAATGAGTGGGGTGCCTACGGTACGTACCGTTTTTTGAAAAATATTATGGGATTGTGGATGATTCAGGAGGTGAGAAGAGAAGGTGGCTCCGCGCATAGCTTTGCCGAATTGGCCCAACTGGCTTCAGCAGAGACACCGTTTGCCAGTCTTGTCCTCTGCAACCAGTCCTCATTCTTAAATCCGGATAGTATGATCCTTGAGATTCAGCGATTCTGCGAAGAAACGGGGCAGCCCATCCCCCGGACGCCGGGTGCGCTCGCCCGCTGTATTTTTGACAGTCTGGCCTTAAGCTACCGGGATGCCTTACATGAACTACAACGTTTAACAGACGAAACGGTTGCCAAATTGCACATTGTCGGTGGGGGCAGCAACAACGAATTACTATGCCAGCTAACAGCCGATCTTTTGGAAATTGAGGTTCAGGCAGGTCCTCCTGAATCTACAGCTATCGGTAATATTATCGTGCAATTAATCAGCTCCGGTGTCCTTGAAGACCTCAAAGCTGCTGGCAGAGTCATTGCCCAATCCTTCCCGACTCGCCTCTATAAGCCGCAAGTGTTGGAAGGCTCGAAAGATCTGCTGGATCGCTGGGAACACCTTAAGAGACAAACCATGTCCACTACTCAAATATCTTAATAAAGGAGTAAAGCCATGAACGAAGCCATTGAAGCCAGTTATAACGAAGCGAAAAAGCTGTATGCCCGCCACGGTATCCAGGTGGATGACATTTTACGCAAGCTTTCAGAGATCAAAATATCCTTACACTGCTGGCAGGGAGACGATGTGCAGGGGTTCCTGTTCAAAGACAAACAGCTTAGTGGAGGAATTGCCGTAACGGGCAGTTACCCGGGCAGAGCAGGAACCCCGGATGAGTTGCGTCAGGATTTGGAAAAAGCCCTATCGCTCATTCCAGGTCAGCATAAGGTTAATCTACATGCCATCTATGCGGATACGACAGAACAGGTGGATCTGGATCAACTGGAGCCACGCCATTTTCAGAACTGGGTAGATTGGGCCAAACAGCAAGGGCTTGGGCTTGATTTTAATCCAACCCTCTTCTCCCATCCCAAAGCGGAGGACGGCTTTACACTGAGCCACAAGGACCCGGAAATTCGTGATTTCTGGATCACACACTGCAAAAAATCACGCAGAATTGCCGAGTATTTTGGAAAAGAACTCGGTCAGCCATGTGTTACAAATCACTGGATGCCGGATGGTTATAAGGATACCCCGGTTGACCGCCTGGCTCCAAGAGAACGTCTGCGCGATGCACTGGACGAAATTTTCAGCGAGGAAATCAGCGAGCAATACAACATTGATGCGGTTGAAAGCAAGCTGTTCGGCATCGGCTCAGAAAGCTATGTCGTCGGCTCACATGAATTTTATATGGGCTACGCCCTGACACGCGGTAAATCTATCTGTCTTGATGCCGGCCACTTCCATCCAACGGAAGTCATTTCGAACAAACTGTCGTCCGTGCTCATGTTCACCGATCAATTATTGCTTCACGTCAGCAGACCGGTTCGTTGGGACAGCGACCATGTCGTGACGATGGATGACGAATTGCTCGACATTGCCCGTGAGCTGGTTCGCGGAGAACTGCTTTCCCGAACCCATATCGGCCTTGATTTCTTTGATGGCAGCATCAACCATGTGGCAGCATGGGTCATCGGAACACGCAATACGATCAAAGCGCTGCTTCGCGCCATGCTGGAACCGATTGAGGAGCTAAAAAAGGCGGAGGAGGAAAGAGACTTCACTACTCGTCTTGCCTTGGTCGAGGAATTTAAATCGTATCCGTTCGGTGCCGTCTGGGATTACTATTGCGCTCAAAACGGTGTCCCCGTTCGTGAGGAATGGCTGGCCGAAGTTAAAAACTATGAACAACAGGAACTGCTAAAACGGTAATTACCGCATGTATACGCTTGTATGTCTAAATCATCCAAAGGGAGAGATCATCCATGACTACTGTACTGGAGAATCAAAAAGAACGAAAATCGGGGCTCGATATCCCATTCGTCCGCGAGATGGCGGAAATTACGCAAAACATGTGGAAATTCGGCTGGGATGAGCGTAACGGAGGCAATGTCAGCTATATTCTGGATGAAGCAGAGGTTGCAAAATATATGGATATCCATCATGTTATTCGTACGATCAAACCTGCTTTTCCTGTGCATGAGCTGGCAGGCAAATATTTTATCGTCACCGGATCAGGTAAATATTTCAAAAATGTTCTTGCCGATCCCGAAGCAAATCTGGGTGTCCTTCGTGTCTCCCAGGATGGTAAACAGTTGGAACTCTTGTGGGGCCTCAAACATGACGCGGTTCCTACCAGCGAATTGCCTTCGCATTTTATGAGTCACATTGAGCGCTTGAAGGTTGATCCTAACCATCGTGTCGTGATTCATAACCATGCGACCCATGTCATTGCGATGACATTCATTCATAGCTTGGATGAAAACCAGTTCACCAAAACGCTGTGGGAAATGTGTACCGAATGCATCGTGGTCTTTCCGGATGGTATCGGTGTGATTCCTTGGATGGTGCCGGGTTCCAGTGAAATTGGCCGCGAAACGGCAAAAAAAATGAAGGATCATCACGCTGTATTATGGCCTCATCACGGCATTTTCGGAACAGGCAGCTCCATTGATGAAGCGTTTGGCCTGATTGAAACGATTGAAAAGGCAGCACAAATTTATATGCTCATTGCTCACCATGATATTCAGCAACGAATTACGGATCAGGAATTGGCCGATCTGGCCAAAGCCTTTAACGTCACTCCAAAAAAGGGAATTCTGAACGTATAAACATAGGCTACATGTATAGCTCAACTATAAAAGCTCCACGGCTTGTCTTCACCAGGCCACGGAGCTTTTGTTATGCATATCGGGCCATCACCTTTTATGCTGATGGCATATAGAGCTCTTTTTTGATTTAATAACCCTTAATTCCAATGAATTAACTTGTAATTGTACTTTCCTTTATATACAATAAACTCAAAATCCCCTTATCTCCACCAAAGGAGAGGTGACGAGTTATGAAAAAAGTAAAAAATGGAGATCACTTCGACATCGTGGAAGACCACTACTTCACAGCTACCGAACTGGAAAAATCTAGTGCCATATGGCCAGTCCGACTCGGGATGGATATTTCAAAAACCAGCTGTCATGTGGGTCCTAAGGCTGTGCCCTATTTTTATTTCATTTTTGTGCTTGATGGTCAGGCAGAGTTTATTTATAAGCAGAAGAAGTACCGTGTCCAAAAGTCCGATTTATTCTGCTTCTTTCCGCATCTTGCCCATGAATATTACACGGATCGGGAGCACCCGTTGCAAAAGGTATGGATTGCCTTTGAGGGACCCAAATCCCTGGCGCTATTGGAGCGAATCGGGATTAAGCCTTCTGCTCCTTTTATGGCTAACGCGGTAAACAAGGAAATTCTCGAGCTTATCTTCCACCTGTTTTCCATCGTACATGACAGCAACAGACAGGGCAGCGATCTAGCCCGCTTGATTACACTGCATCAGATTTTCGAGGAGCTGTCCCGGAACAAGTCTGACGTGCTTCGCAGCCTGGTATGCTCCGATTATTGGCTCCAGCAGGGGAAAGATTACATTGATATGCATTACTGTGATCGCATTACAATTGAACAAATTGCCGAGCATGTAGGGGTGGATCGTGCGCATTTTTCACGTAAATTCCATTCTACCTTCCTTATCTCCCCAGCCAAGTATTTGCAAAACCTCAAGATTGACCAAGCGAAAAGATTACTGGAGAAGACGACTTACAACTTGTCGATCATTGCCCAATCCATCGGTTACACCGATATGTCCACCTTTTCCAAGGCATTTAAGAAAACAGCAGGAATCCCGCCACGTGAGTATCGCTTCCGGCATCAATCCCGGCAAGAGATTCGTACCGCCAACGCTTAACTGGAGTCCTGCACCGATACAGGAGAATAACCGAAGGAGAACAACCGTATGTCGGTGGCTCTCCTTTTTTTTATGACCTGCTCCTAATTCGCACTTGGTTCTCAGCCCTTTCAACGCTATAATAGGCATCAAACCAACAGGAAAGGTACGTGAACTTAATGCTGCGATTCAATGCGATCCGTACGGGCTATCTGCTGGGCATCTCACTGGTACTGGCCGCGATCATTTATTTCTTTGCCTCTAATTGGGGAGGACTGGATCGGACGGTCAAAATTGTGCTGGCTGCTGCGCTTATTGTTCTGTTCTATGGCTTGTCCTTTGTATTTGCACGTCTACGTGCCATTCCCGGTCAACAAGTTTTTCTGTCCAATGTATTTCTGGTGGCTGGCTGTATTGCCTTTGGCGTTTCTGTGGCGTTGCTCGGTCAAATTTATAATTCCCACGCGGACAGTTACGGGTTGTTTTTGATTTGGTCCGTCCCGGCTCTGCTGCTTAGCTGGATTACCCGTTACAATCCTTTTTATGTGCTGCCCTATGTCCTGATCCACCTCGGCTTGTGGCTTTATTTCTACCCTACGATGCAAGGCGCATCTTATAGCGAGCTGGAATCACTGTCCATAGCAGGGGTGTTCGCCCTGGTCAATCTCGGGTTGTTTCTATTCACGTTCCTCCGTCGTCTAAGCTCTACACCGTTAAAATTTATAAGCTTTATCGTTTTCCACATAGCCTTGCTGACCATGACTAACTCTTTTGCATTTGACGAATATGGGCTTGTCATGAATATACCGTGTATCGCTGTGATTGCTATTGGATTTTATGTATTTATTAAGATTCGACTGAACAAAACGCTGCTAACCTTGAATGCATTGGCGGCCTCTGCCTTTGCTGTCTTTAAATTTATCGAACTGACGGAGGCCTACTTCTCTTCTTTGTTTTTTGTTTTTGGTTTAATTTTTGTGGCGCTGCTGCTGACAGGTAATGTATGGTTTTTCCGTTATTTGAATCGTTTGGGGAAAGCGTCACCGGAGGCTGAAACAGCGGTTCCCGAGGAACGCAGCAATGAATGGATCAGCAAAGCCGTATCCCGTATGATCAAGGTGGTCGGAGTGCTGATCGGCAGTATATCTCTGATCGGGCTAATTACCATTAGCGCAAATGTAAACCACACCGAATATGTACTGCTGAGCGTGTCTTTGCTGCTTATGATTTCGATGATTGTTATTCCCGACTCCAAGCTGGATTCTGTCATACGTTATACCCTGCTGACCATAAGCTATATTACAGGCTGGGCAGCCATTCTATGGTCAGATCAGTCGTTGCTTTCGGTGCTGTTTCTGATCGTTTCTATCGCAGGATGGTTTCGCTCCAGGGGGAAACGGCAGCTATTTTTCGCCTACACCTTTGTGAACCTGAATCTGGCGACCATCTTATTTCAGCAGTTTCAGGAATGGGAGCACTGGAACTGGACCTATGAGTTCATTATCTTCTCTCTTTTCCTCGTCAATGCCGTGTTATATGGAATAAGCTACTTTGTATTCAAAGCAGGTTTACGAGAGCATCTCCGGGATAGCTCGTTATTTTTCAGCTTGGTATTCCTGTTTTGGGCGACGTTTTTCGAGGATGTCATCCCACACTCTTATATGCTGATTAACATTTTTTATTTTGTTGTTGTCACAGGGATGGTCTTCGTCTTTATCCGTCTAAAACAAAAATCGGCAGCAATAACAAGTGTGGTGTTCTGGTTTATTTTTATTGGCTTCAAATACTATGACTTATTGTGGACGCTTTTGTATAAGTCGTTTACGCTGGCGCTGCTGGGCATCATTGCACTCGGCATTACCTGGTGGCTGGATCGCCGCACGCCTCATAGCGGTAAGGCAGCGTTTGAGGCGGATCATCACAGCTTTAGCTTTATGCGTTTAAGCCCGCTGCTCATCGTCATCGTTATTGTGCTGCAGCTGGGTATTATCGGCTTTCAAACCGTCAGAAGCGAAAACCTGCTTGCCACAGGTGCTTCCATTAAGCTCAAGCTGGCCCCTGTAGACCCGCGTTCCCTGCTGCAAGGCGATTACGTTATGCTGAATTACGATATTTCTACCCCACCTCCTTCTTCAAGGACACCTCTTCAGGAGGAAAATTGGAAGCGAGGCAAGGTTAAAGTCGTCCTCACGCCGGGTAGCCAAGGAGTATACACCGCTAATCGCCTGTACCAGAAGGGTGAAAAGCTTGCCAATCATGAGATTGTCTTGAACGGGCAGTGGGATGGTTCCCGCATTCAGTACGGTATTGAGAATTATTTCATTCCCGAAGGGACCGGACGTACTGTTGAACAGAACGCTCATTACGCTTATATTCGGGTCAGCCGCAATGGTGATGCATTGCTGGAACGTTTGGCGGAAAGCTGACCGGAGACCGTGGAGTTTAACGTACTATCGTGTCAAGTGGGCTGCTGTCCCGCTGTTAGACAGGCGATACGCCATTAAGCTAACCGGCAGATTAGTTCAAATATGTGTTAATAAAGATTATTTATGTAAGACCAATTAATTAATACGGGCTAACCCAGGTGACTTGTATAAGTTTAACCCACGAATTTTTCCTTCTAAGCAACAATTTTGATTTGAATTACAGATATGAGATTATAGGGGGTGTAAAAAACGCCGGTGACCTTAAGCAGGTGACCGGCGTTTTCATATTAGCGTTTCGGCATTTTGCTCTCATCCATGTACAGCAGGTTCCAGCGGTGACCGTCCAGGTCGGCAAATCCTGCGCCGTACATCCAGCCGTCAATTTCACTCGGCTTGCCAAAGATGTTTCCTCCGGCAAGCTCTACTTTTTGAATAAAGGCATCTACTTCTTCTCTGCTTTCAGCGCCAATAGAAAATATTACTTCTGCGGTATGGGAAGTATCTGCGGTTTTTGAACCTGTAAATTTCTCAAACGCCACATCCGGGAACAGCAGAATCGTTGTTTGGCCTATGGCAAGCTTGGATCTCTCGTTACCAACGCTCACCGCATGGAATCCAATCTCATTGAAAAAGGCAGTCGACCTCTCAACATCTTTGACCGGCAGGTTAATCCAGATCTCCTGTGACATGGCTGTAGCCTCCTGGAATATATTTTCGACTACTCCTACTATACTCTACTTCTGGCAGCAGAAGCGAATCTTATAAAAGAAACCGCAAGGTATGACATTCCTGTCATGCATTCTGCGGTTTCCTTAGTAAACTTATTTACTTGTCTGCTCCAGCTCGTCTCCGTTTATACATCTCTCGACCATGCCACTATTTCTTTAATATCCTGCGGCTGAGTCCGGCAACAACCGCCAATCAGACGAGCTCCCGCTTCATACCATTGGCGGGCATTCTGCCCGAACGTTTCTGCACAAGTGGTGCCGTGCCATGTTTTGGTGACCGGGTCATATTCCTCCCCCAGATTGGGGTACACCACCACAGGCTTATCCGTATGGCTGCGCATTTCATGAATAAGCAATGGAATGAATTGCGGCAAAGTGCAATTGATTCCCACAGCTGCCACCTGCTCGTGGTCATTCAGCCATTCAGCGCAAGCGGCGGCAGATTCGCCATTACTGATGTGCTGGCCGTCCTTTGCACTAAAGCTGATCCAGGCATACGTGCCGGGGAACTCCTTCAGCAATCGGGCAATGGCCTTGGCTTCGACCAGACAGGGTATCGTTTCACAAGCCAAAATATCCGCCCCCGCCTCAATGAGAGCCTTCATGCGCGGTCGATGAAACTCGACAAGCTCTTCTTCGCTCAGCTTGTAATCACCTCGATATTCTGAGCCATCCGCCAAAAACGCCCCATAGGGTCCGACAGAGGCCGCGACTAGCGGCTTGGGACGATGCTGCTGATTTGCCACATTCGTAGCTTCGGCCCAAAATTCATCCCGCGCCTGTACAGCAATCCGCACCGATGACTGAATTAGCTCTAACGCCTCATTTTCGCTCAGCCCCCGTTGAACATAGCCTTCCACGGTAGCCTGATAGCTAGCAGTAATCGCACAGTCTGCCCCAGCTTCAAAATAATCCCTGTGTACGCGCTTGATGGAATCCGGGTGCTCATGGAGTATTTTAGCTGACCATAAGCTATCATTCAGATCATGCCCATGTCGTTCCAGCTCCGTCGCCATTGCGCCATCCAGTACGATCAGCTGAAATTCGTCCAGTATATGTTGTATCGGATTCATGCGGACCCTCCTGCTCGCTTTTCTTTTTAACCCACTGATCAGGTTGGAATTAATTCTTTATATTATAGCATGTATGTTGATGAGCACCTCTCATTTTCTCATCTGATGTAACGTATAAATTTTTTAAATTAGTTTCATAAGTTAAATTAATTAGATATTGTTCTTTTTTTCACAAAGTTTTTTTACTATAAAGGTGCAAACCAACACTTTGGCCAAAAGATCAGGGAATTGCATAGTCACTTATGTGAAAAAAGGTACAAGAGAGGGTTTTATCTATGTCTTTACTAGAAATGATTACAGCGACCTTAACAGATAACAAAATTGTCAGTTCTATCGCTTCCACCGTTTTTATTATCCTTCTTGGTTTCTTTTGCCGCAAGAAGGGGATTTTTACCGCAGCAGTAGGAAAGCTGTTATCCAAGGTGGTTCTAACCGTGGCTCTACCAGCACTAGCCTTTAATTCTTTCATGCAGGATATTAATCCTACAATGTTAAAACAAGGCATGAATGTTTTAATATGGGGGGTTCTAATTTATATTATTCTCATCTTTGTTTCAAAACCTTTCTTCCTGAGCTACGACAAGGATAAACAAGATGTTTTACGGGTGCTAACCATTTTCGGTTCTACTACTTTTTTCGGAATTCCCATTGTCGGGGCCATTTACGGCCCTACCGGAGTGATGTACAGTTCCATTTTTAATATAGGCTACCGCATTTTCTTATACTCCTATGGCTATATCAAAATGAGCGGCTTAAAAATGGAGCTTAAAAATCTCAAAACCATGTTTTTGAATCCGATCGTTATCGCCACTTTTCTAGGCTTGTTTGTTTGGTTGTTTCAGGGTTACTTGCCACAAATGAGCGTAGCTACAGAGGATGGGGCCATTCAGCAGTTCGCTTTTCTAAGAATTGATCAAACCGCTGTCTGGTTGTTCAAGCCCATGACCTACCTTGCTGGACTAGCTTCTCCATTAGCCTGGTTATCGATTGGCTCGACATTGGGTGAGATCAGCTTCAAGTCGGCAGCTACTGACAAGACTTCATGGTATTACAGCATCGTTAAAGTGTGGCTTGTACCCATTGTTAACATCGTTTTGCTGGCTTTGTTGACAGTATCTCATATTCTGTCGGTCGATTCTGTCGCTTTATCTACTATTGTCATTATGATGGCTACTCCTACAGCTACCGTAGCCGCAGCCTATGCGATCAGTTTTGACAAGGAAGCCGTTCTGACTTCCAATGCATCGCTTCTTTCTACTATAACTTCTGTCGTCATGATTCCGGTTTGGATCATTACGCTAAATATCATTGATAAAATTGGCATTTTCTAAATCAGGGGGAAAACAACATGTTAAAAATCATTTGCTATGGTGTCCGTTCTTATGAACAACAATACTTCCATGACCTCAATAAATATAACTTCCAACTCACACTGGTAGAAGATCTGTTGACCTCCAGCAATGCAGAATTGGCACAGCATCACGATGCCGTTTTGTTAAGAGGGAACTGCGCTGCGAATCGAGAGAATCTCACAAAATTCAAGGAGTATGGCATTCAATATGTTTTCACCAGAACGGTCGGAATTAACCACATTGATTTGGATGCCTGCAGTGAATTCGGAATGAAGGTCGCACGCGTGCCTTCCTACTCTCCGAATGCCATCGCGGAGCTATCCTTAACTCTGGCTATGATGCTGTTCCGTCACACGGCTTATATGACTACCAAAAGCTCGTTCAAAAATTTTATTGTGGACGAGCATACATTCAGCAAAGAGATCCATAACTGTAAGGTTGGGATTATTGGGGTCGGTCGTATTGGTCTGACGGAAGCCAAATTGTTTAAAGGATTAGGAGCTTCTGTTATAGGTTATGATGTGTACCAATCCGACGCAGCCAAGGAAGTCATTCCATTCACAACCTTAGATGAACTACTGGCAGAGAGTGATATCGTCAGTGTGCACGTTCCTTATCTGCCGGGACAGAATGACAAGATGATTAACGCCAGCTTTTTAAAAAAAATGAAAAAGAGATCTATTCTCATCAATACTTCACGTGGAGAATTACAAGATAACCAAGCCGTTTTGGACGCTTTGATCAGCAATCATCTGGAAGGTTTCGCTACGGATGTCTTCCCTAAAGAAGACGAATTATTTTTCAGAGCATTTGATCCATGGCAAATGCTCCCTGATCCAACGATCCAGAAGCTGCTGGAGCTGTATCCAAGAGTTTTGGTAACGCCTCATGCCGGCTCGAATACCGTTACGGCGTTATCCAACATGATTGAAACCAGCTACGACAACTTCCATGATATACTTACAACCCAATCTTCGGACAATTTGGTCACACTACCTGTTCTTTCTATGAAATAATTAGGAAGCTCAGCATTATCGTTTCACAAAATAAGAACCGCTATTTCCAGAATTACAATGGAAATGGCGGTTCTTTTAAATTAGGATTCAACTGATACAGCATTAGCGGTCTGCCAACCTTGTGATATTCTATGGATTCAATCAAGAAGCCATCGTCCACCAGGAACTGAATATATTTTTTCACCGTAATACGGGACAAGTCCACTTCTCTGGCCAGGGTTTCGACGGAAAATGGACCGTCCAGCTCTTGAATGCTCTTCAGTATCGTGGTCATGGTCAGCTTGGACAGATTTTTGGGAAGATTTTTGGATAGGTTTTCAGCAGGTTCCTTCTTCTCCATACCCGCATGCTCTTCTTTATTAAAATAATGATCAATGACAGCTTGATTAATTCCGGTCCCTTCCTCCATCACTGTGGCCAAACGCTGGATTTTCTCAACAGCCAGCTTAAAGCGTTCGAATGTAAAAGGTTTAATTAAATAGTCCGCAACTCCATAAAAAACAGCTTCCTTCACCGTTTGAATATCTTTTGCAGCCGTAATTAAAATAACCGAAGCATGATATTGATGCTCCTGCATATGTGATAACAAAGTTAGTCCGCTTTTTCCAGGTAAATAAACGTCCAGCAATACCAGATCCGGTGTCCATTTTTGAAGACAATCCTGTGCTTTCTTAACGGTATCCGCCTTACATACCACATCCAAATTGTCCATGCGCTCAATGAACTGTTGGTTTAGCTCAGCAACCATGGGATCATCCTCAACAATCAGAACCTTCATTCATTTGTCACCTCCAATGTACAGGGCAACTCTACATATATACTTGTTCCCAGACCCGGTTGGCTGTCAAGCTCAATGATTCCCTGATGATTTTCAACCATAGTTCTAACCAGATTCAAACCGTAGCCTCTGTCTTCTCCTTTGGTTGAGAAGCCATGCTCGAATATTCTTTTTTGCATCTCAAAATCAATCCCCATACCATTATCTTTCACTTTTAGAATGAATACATTTCCCTCACACTCATAGTTCAATTTCAACTCAATTTTGCCAGGCTCTTTTTTTTGTAAAATGGAGTCTATGGCGTTGTCAAAAAAATTGCCCAGTATGTGTATGACATCATGAACGATATCCTGCATCTCCACATTAGAGACATTCGAGCTTTCTTCCAGAAGAACCGAAATATTCTGTTCGCGTGCTTCGTTGATTTTACCCATAATAAAACCTGCTAATGCCGGAACTTTAATTCTCTCGGTCAAAAAGCCTACCTCATCTTGATACCGGTGATTTAGCTGCTGGATATACTGAGTGACCTCCGCATATTGTCTCATCTCAACCAGTCCAGATATCACGTGCATTTTGTTCATAAATTCATGGGTCTGTCCGCGAAGCGAGCTAATATAGTATTTTGTACCACTTAACTGGTTGCTAAGATGAATCATCTCGGATTGGTCACGCAGCGTTGCAACCGCCCCAAAAAACTCATTTTCAATATATATAGGGGTTACTGTCGCAATGACTTCTATACCATTCACATAAAATGAGCGATCCTTGATTTTCTTCTTATCATCAAACACTTTCTTGAAGAGCACATTATAAAAGTTGGCATCCAGCTGCTCTCCAATCGGGGCTTCCATGTCTTGGCCTGCCAGTTGATACTTGGCCTGAGCTTCTTTGTTCATGAGCATAATCTTCTTGTCAGCCGAAATGGCTATAATTCCTTCAGCGACCTCATTCTCAATAATTTCTTTTTCGCGTAAGCGTGTTGCTATCTCTTGCGGCTCAAGCCCAAATAAAATCGTTTTGATTTTTTGCGCCAGAATGATCGCGCCCAGAACTCCACTAAAGAGTCCAAGCATTAGTCCTCCAAAAATAGTATACTGCGCCTGCATCAAATCATGATTTAGAGTTCTCATGGTCAGTCCTACACATACAATGCCAATGACCTCATGCTGTTGATTAAATATTGGCGTAAAATATCGGTAGCCTTTGCCCAAAATACCTATATTTTCAGAAAAATGTCCCTGACCGGATAGCGCTCTTCTGGCATCATTCAGATCAGAAAACGGTTTGCCAACCATCGTTTCATCTGGATGGGATAGCCGAATTAAATCACGGTTCAGAATGACAACAAAATCCACATTAACGTTATTCATTACTCCAAGCGAATAGTCCTGAATCTGCTTCACAGGGACCCCCTGCTCAACATTACGAATAACATCGTTGTCACTGGCAATCACCTTGGCGATACCCGAAAGCTTTTCCTTCGTATTATCAAAATGCTTGTTAATCACAAAATTACGAATGAGAAGTAAGGATATAATTAAGGAAATAATGATAACTAAAACAACCAAAATAATAATCATAAATTGTAGCGAAACTTTGAATTGTCGTCTCGGTTTCGACTTCCCTTTGAACCTCAACCCCATCACCTAGCTTCTTTCTCAAGCTCTTCATTGGGAAGAAGAGCATGTCTTCTGTCCTATAATTCCTTGATATTCGACAACGTTTGACAATTTCCTTCTTAATCTGCAAGCTCTAAGAGCTCCAATGACAACAAACGTAGCCTCTATTTGAAATAAAACCATATGCTGAATAAGGAAGAATCAATTCTCCATAATAAGGACGTATACCTAACGAAATGGAGGACAATCAGATGATTCAGAATCTCGAAAGTAATTACAACTGCGCCAATGCAGGGCAGGATCTTCATCAGCTCAAGCAGGAACTCGCTGCGCTTCAGGAACAAGGTGCCCACGACCAAGCTTCCAAGGAAGCCATTCATCGGCTGGAAAATCAAATTTCGTTCATCTTGAACAAGTGCGATATTAACCACTAGTTGAGCTTGACTCTTTCGGTATAATAAAATACAAAACCGGCTTGCCTTAGAAGACAAGCCGGTTTTGTACGCTTAAGTTTTGCAAACAGGTACGAAATTACAAGATTCCCCGTATCTCATCCAACGACTGCACCTTTTCCTGCTGCATCCATTGTTCAAGTCCGTATACTAGCTCGGCCCCTGCATGCAAATGGACAAAATTATACGTTCCCACCTGAATGGCAGCGGCCCCTGCCATAATGAATTCAATAATATCCTCCACCGAACTGATGCCACCCATGCCGATTACCGGAATTGACACCGCCTGCGCCACCTGATGAACCATGCGCAAAGCAATTGGCTTGATTGCCGGGCCGGAAAGACCCGCATACGTGTTGGCGAAGACACTCCGACGACGACGTATATCAATTTTCATCGCAGAAAATGTATTGATCAGCGAAACACCATCTGCGCCTTCTTCTTCGCACATAACCGCCATCTGTGTGATGTTTTCTGCATTGGGAGACAGCTTGACGACCAGCGGGAGCGCCGTTACGTTACGCACCTGCCGCACAACGTCCCGCGCGACCTCCGTCTGGATACCGAATTGCATCCCGCCCTGCTTGACATTGGGACATGAAATGTTCAATTCCAGCATATCAACGCCCCTGCGATTCATCGTGCGGCGTTTTTGCGCATTTTCCGTAATCATAGCTACGGCCTGAACGTATTCCTCCAGGTTGGAGCCGCCTACGTTGGCAATAACAGCCGTGTTCCAGCGAGTCATGTCATCCAGCTCATCCTTCAAAAAGGCGGCAACCCCCGGATTCTCCAGCCCCACACTATTGAGCATACCGGATGCAGTCTCATGTATTCGTGATCCCGTATTACCAGCCTTCGGATGAAGGGTCAGTCCCTTGCCGACGATGCCGCCCAATAATTCAGGAGAATAAAATTCTGCATATTCACGCCCGAAGCCAAACGTGCCGGAAGCCATAATGATCGGGTTCTTGAATGGTACACCCGCAATATTACACGCCATGGAGATCATCAAACTCCACCTCCTCCACCGGGAATACAGGCCCTTCCTTACATACCCTACGATTACCCTCACGGGTACGCATTGTGCAGCCCAGACATGCGCCAATACCACAGGCCATGTGTCTTTCTGTTGAAATATATAAACGCGACGATGTCCCCTCCGTTTTCATCGCGAGCGCTTGCAGCATTGGCGTCGGCCCGCAGGAAAACATATTCACATAGAGAGCCGGATCGACCTGTTCAATGATACTTCCTCCAACCTTGACTTGCACAGATTCCGCCACAGCTTCAAATGCCTCAACCCCGAAGGCTTGCTGTGCAAACCCCAGATAAACGTGCGCATGCGGGTAATGCTTCGCAGCCAGCAGCAATGGGGCCGTCCCCATTCCACCGCCAACTAAAGCCAAGCTTCCCTCTACCTGCGGAAAACCATTGCCGAACGGTCCTTCCAGTTGAATCTCCTGACCCGGCTGTAGCTGGGAAAACAAGCTTGTCCCCTCTCCAACAACCCGGTATAAAAAAGAAATATGATCTTCCCCGATATCATAAATGCTAATAGGTCTGGGTAGCAGTGGATAATTCATTCCGCTGCGCAGCATGTAAAACTGCCCCATTTTTCCTTTAAAGGTCCCCTCAATTTTCATCACATAGATGCCCGGAACAAGTGCCACATTCGAAATTACGTTAGCCATATAACCCCTCCACTAACCACTCACTATAACGTAAAAACAGCAACTGTTACGTGACTATTTTCACAATTCCAGATGATGTTTTGTCCTCTGGTCTGTGATACAAAAAAAGCGTACTCCTGTAAGAGAGTACGCCTGTAGATTTAACTAATGGCTTCGCGTTCCGAATTGCGACTGCCTTGGGCATCCTTGCGAATCTGCTTGCTGCGCAGCTGTCCGCAGGCCGCGTCAATGTCGGTCCCATGTTCCAGCCGGACGCTACAGCTAATGCCCTGCTTTTTCAATACATCATAGAAGCCTGTAATGGATTCCGACTCGCTCCGCTGATATTGGCTATGCTCATCCACTGGATTGTAAGGAATCAGGTTCACGTTCGCCAGATTGCGACGATGGCCAACCAGCTCAGCCAGCTCCAGCGCATGCTCCTTACCATCATTAACACCCTTCAGCAAAATGTATTCCAGCGTGATTCGACGATTCGTTTTATCCAGATAATAATCAATCGCCTGCATGAGCTTTTCAATCGGAATCGCCCGGTTGATCTTCATAATGCGGGTACGAATCTCGTTATTCGGCGCATGGAGTGAAATCGCCAAATTGACATGCAGATCGGAATCTGCAAATTCAATAATTTTATCGGCAAGGCCACTTGTGGACACGGTAATATGCCGAGGGCCAATCGCCAGTCCCTTATGATCCTTAATGACCCGAATGAAATCGGACAGGTTCACAAAGTTATCAAACGGCTCGCCAATCCCCATCACAACAACGTGAGTGACCCGGTCGCCCGGACGTTCTTTGTCCAGATACAGCTGCACCTTCATAATTTGCTCTACAATTTCACCGCTGGACAGGTCACGACTTTTCTTCAACAGTCCGCTCGCACAGAAGCTGCATCCAATGTTACAGCCCACCTGCGTCGTCACACATACAGACAGTCCAAACTTATGCCGCATCAATACAGTCTCTATTAAATTACCATCCTGTAGCCTGAACAAAAACTTGACTGTCCCGTCCGCCGACTGCTGCTTCACATGTTCCTCCAACGTTTCAATAGAAAAATGCTCTTCCAGCAGGCGAACGCAGCTCTCATGAACCTCCGTCATCGCTGCAAAATCAGTAATCCGTTTCCGGTACAATGCGTCCCATACCTGCAACGCACGAGATTTCTTATGTCCATGCTCCATGAGCCATGCTGTCAATTGGTCTAGCGTTAATCCATAAATGGATTCTTTTTTCATGTTCGATCCTCTTTTCAAAGCATTAAAATTCGTATTTCTATATATAAACCCTAGCCATCACGACTCGTCTCAACTATCATTGCATCATAGCATGTTTGAGCGCTCTGCGCTATTCAAACACTTCTTCTATTGTCCCAAATTTTAATTATGAACACAAGGGGCAGGCTGTTGGTATCCTGTTCAACAAAAGCACGTAAAGACAGGATTACGGACACCGCCAATGATATGATTACAACCAAAGAAGGTGATGTGATTGGAATGGTTGCTTCGGATCAAGAACGCGCTCGATCTGATGGAAGAGAGAATGCAGCAGCCCCTCGATATCGATGAAATTGCAAAGGCGGCTTATTCGTCCCCCTTTCACTTTCAGCGAATGTTCTATATGCTGACCGGCGTCACGGTAGCAGAATATGTGCGCAAACGTCGATTGACCCTAGCTGCTCAGGAGTTGAGTCTTTCTACCACCAAAGTATTGGATGTTGCGTTCAAATACGGATATGATTCCCCCGAATCTTTTTCTAAAGCGTTCCGAAAGGTACACGGTATATCTCCCTCTGAGGCGAGAAGCCCAGGGGTTAACCTGAAAGCCTTTCCACGCATCACCTTCCATCTATCGTTGAAGGGAGACCAGGAAATGGATTACAAAATTGTAGAGAAAGCGGCCTTTACGGTCATTGGCAAGTCTATTCAAGTTACCACTAAAAACGGTGAAAATTTTCGGGAAATCCCGAAATTCTGGGACCAGCTTAACGCAGATGGCACATCAGATCGGATTCATGGCTTGGGAACAGGAGATGATATACTCGGTATATGTCTGGACATGAAGCATGGGGAGGAGACATTTAACTACCTGATTGCCGCAGAAGGCAGTGAGGACGTAGCAGCTTCTAACGGACTAGAAGCCAGAACCATTCCGGCTGCAACCTGGGCCGTATTTACATCCATCGGCCCTATGCCTCACTCGATCCAAAAGGTATGGCAAAGAATTTTCCAGGAATGGTTCCCTGCCAGCAATTATGAGCATTCAGGCGGCCCCGAGCTGGAAGTCTATACCATGGGGGATTGCCGTGCAGAGGATTACCGATGTGAAGTATGGATTCCGATTATGAAAAAGTAACAAACGAACCGACTGTGTATCGCAGTCGGTTTAATCCATTTATGCCCTACCCTGGCTTAATGCACCGGGGATAGCTCCCCAAGCTCCTGCTTCAACACGGAATACAGCCTTGCACATGCCAGCTTTAGCGGAGCCTCTGTTGCTTTACACAGAAGGCCGAAGGTCATATCGATCAGGCTGCCGCTTAATTCCCTCACCGCTGTTCCTACCGGGACAGGACTGACCAGAATTTGCGGCACAAGAGCAATACCTAATTCGCTTTCCACATAAGCTTTCAGAGCGGTCATGCTGCCAATTTCCATCGTATCTAACGTGGTTATTCCATATTCCTTCATGACCATTTCAAGCTTGCGACGATAAGGACAGATGGTTGACGTAATAAGCAAGCGATGTCCCTGCAAATCTGCTGGTCCAATGCATTGCTTTTCTGCAAGGGGATGATGCTCAGGCATCAAAACCACAAAATTCTCCTTAAACAAAGGTTCAAAATATAGTTCTGTGCCCAAATCCGGTGCGGAGCATAACGCGACATCCATATCCCCTTTAAGAATACGCTCGCTTAGCGTGGGTGTATTCCCAAACTCAACAGATATACGAATGTTCGGGTAATTCGATAAGAACCGTTTTAGAATCCTCGGTAGTCGGTAGCTGGCGGTTGGTTCGGTCACACCTATACGAATATGACCTGCGGTTCCCATTTGCAGCTCCTCCATGTTCTTCTGCAATTGCTCCATGTCCTGTACAATATGCAGGCTCTGCTCATACAACAGCCTGCCCGCTTCGGTTAGTTTTATTTTCTTGCCCCGTTCAATCAGTTGAACTCCCATATCGGCTTCAAGCTTCTGCATTTGCATCGTCACTGTAGATTGTGCATAATTCATTTCTTCCGCTGCACGAATAAAACTACCGTACTTCACAATCATTTGAAATGTTTTTAGCGTTTTGGTATCCACATGCATACTCCTCATATGAATTCAATTTTATTGAATCATCTGTTCGATTAATTCAATTATACAGAATTAAATACATACTCTACAATGATAAATAAGGAGTGATGAAGATGGATTTACAACAAACAATAGCACTGGTTACGGGCGGAGGTACAGGGATTGGGAGAGCCATTTGTCTGGCGTTGGCACATCGAAAGGCCACGGTAATCGTCAACTACTCGCGCTCTAAACAGGAGGCCGAGGAAACGGTGCGTATGATCCTTGAACAAGGTGGACATGCTGTCGCATTACAGGCGGATGTTTCCCAGGACAAGGAAGTCCGAAACATGGTCGATCAAATTGTTCAGCAATTTGGAACAGTAGATGTACTCGTGAATAACGCCAGTATTACAAAGCATATTCCTATGGATGATCTGGAAGCAGCCACTGAGGAAGTTTGGGATGCACTTTTGGATGTAAATGTAAAAGGCATGTTTTACTGTGCCAGGGCCGTAGCTCCTTTTATGAAAAAAAGCAAACGAGGCGCTATTGTCAATTTGGGAAGTATCGCGGGACAAACAGGATTGGGCTCATCACTGCCTTATGCCGTATCCAAAGCAGCCGTTCATGGACTGACGAAATCGTTAGCACAGGCTTTGGCACCGGATATTCGGGTCAATTGCATCGTGCCTGGATCGGTAGCGACAAGATGGTGGGCAGGCAGGGAAGAACAAATGAAACAGTTGGCTCCTCATTTGCTTCTACAGCGCATTTCCACACCTGATGATATCGCCAGCATGGTGTGTTCTGCCTTGGAGCAGGAAGCCATGACAGGCCAGATTATTACGGTAGACAGCGGACAAACGCTGTAATAAAAATAAAACCGCCTTCCCACAAGAAG
Source organism: Paenibacillus sp. BJ-4 (assembly GCF_020404765.1). Classification (GTDB taxonomy): domain Bacteria; phylum Bacillota; class Bacilli; order Paenibacillales; family Paenibacillaceae; genus Paenibacillus. The sequence goes on along the minus strand of NZ_JAIVEM010000140.1, from coordinate 156,279 downwards.
GCGGTTAGTAATGCTATTACACTCCGTCATTGACTCCGTTTAAGCTTACAGGTTTCGCAAACAAGCGCCCCATAATTAAGAGTTGTAGAGGGAAAGCAAACATAAAATTCTTCTTTTTTAGTTGTTGGCACTCCCTCATCATCCCCTCTGTTTACCTTCGCTATTATATAAATAGTCGAAACCCTCACATAAGTGAACAGTTTGTGAACACTCTAGTCAGCGCTTTCTTTTTCAGCGTAAAACAAATAGGCATCGTCCATTCAACGATACCCTGGAATGTTGCGGTCACCATTTGTTTTTAGAGCAACAAGAACTTTATGCCTCGTTGGTATTCCCTCAATGATCTGCTTTTAAATCTAAGCCAAATCTCTTCAGCTCAATAAAAATACCCTCCAGTCGCTTCCCTTTTTCTGTTAACGAATATTCAACACGCGGGGGAACCTCGGGATAAACCTTTCTCTCCAACAGACCATTATCTTCAAGCTCCTTCAGGCGTAGAGAAAGCGTTTTGGGACTAATCCCCTTCATGGATTTCAAAAGCTGGCTAAATCGCAATGTTCCTTCGATAAGAAGGTCACGAATGATTAAAAAGGTCCATTTCGTTCCAATTAAATCAAGCGTCTGGGCAATAGGGCATGGCTCGCCTGGTATCCCTTTGGTTAACTCAATTGGCTCTTGAACGTGCATAGGAACCATCCTCCCAAAAATATCTGCTAAACCCAATAGTACCACAATAATTCCTTTAGGGAAACTATATGAATTAAATAACACTACTTCCCTAAATGAATTTAATACATATACAATATCAATGTAGCAAAGAACACTTTCTCTAACATGAGGAGGTGATTAGCCGTTGGGAACAGGGCAACAAAAACAGTAGGGAAAAGGAGATGGAGCAATGAAAAATATACTCATCATTAATGGTCATCAAAAGTATGATGCGGCCGAAGGAAAATTGAACCAAACATTGATGGACAATATGGTGCGGCTCTTAAGTAAAGAAAACAACATCAAAACAACGACTATTCAAAACGGCTATACGATTAGCGAGGAACACGAAAAGTTCCTATGGGCGGATGTGGTCATCTATCAAACGCCTATCTATTGGTTCAGTGTTCCAGGATTATTGAAGACTTATATGGATGAAGTTTACGCTTACGGTGTATTCTTCACGGGTGCTCGTGAATATGGAAACGGCGGCTTGTTAACCGACAAAAAATATATGTTCTCAACGACCTGGAATGCCCCGGAAAAAGCCTTTAATGATCCAGCTCGCTTTTTTAATGGCGATAGCTTGGAAGGAGCACTCCGTCATTTGCATTCTGCACATACATTTCTCGGCATGAAGCCTCTAAAGAGCTTTGCATGCTATGACGTCGTTAAAAACCCGAATATCCCCCAATTTATTACTAACCTTGATACACATCTACAAGCCGTATTCAATGATTAATACATTCAGCTAACATAGGAGGTTATTGAATTGAAAGATCAAAAAATTGTGATTATTGGTGGAAGCTCTGGTATTGGTTTAGAGACAGCCAAGCAAGTTATTTCGCTGGGTGCGGAAGTGGTTATCGCCAGCCGTTCGGAAGATAAATTGCACAAGGCCAAAGAAATGCTGGGCCCACGGGCTGCAGCGTATGTGCTCGATACAACAGATGAGCAGCAGGTAAAGTCCTTTTTTGAACAAGTCGACAAATATGATCATTTGGTCATTAGCGCAGCAGAAACATCCGGTGGATCATTTCTCCAGTTGGAAACGGATCAAGCGCGCAAGCTATTCGAGAACAAGTTTTGGGGCCAATATTATGCAGCTAAATATGGAGCACCCAAGCTTTCAGCCAAGGGGTCCATTACCTTATTTTCGGGTGTGGTGGCATACAAACCGATGATTGGGTCCTCAGCGCTTGGTGCTGTTAATGCAGCCGTTTCGAATCTGGGTCAAACCTTGGCGCTGGAGCTTGCTCCGATCCGCGTGAATATCGTCTCACCTGGCATAATTGATACACCTTCCCGCAGCAAAATGCCTGAAAATGCACGTAATCAGTTCTATGATACGGTGGCAAATAAGCTCCCTGTAAAACGAGTGGGGCATGCGGAGGATGTTGCACAAGGCGTACTTTATTTAATCCAAAATCATTTTGTGACCGGAACCGTTCTCCATGTGGATGGAGGACACTCTCTAACATAAACGCTTTGCTAAAAATCATGTCCGTCTAGAGCACAGATTGAACTTAACAAATGGAGAACGCTCCCGCGCCTTTGCTTGGGCGTCCTCCTTCTTATCTCACCAATGAGTTTTATCCCAACGCTGAATCCGACGTTTGTTTCTCAAAATAGTGCGAATCATCTTATGATTGGGGAGCTGCTTGAACAACTTATGTCCGGGATGCGGATTGGCCTCGATAATCCAGATTTGACCACTCTTCTCAATAGCAAGATCAATACCCAGCTCGCGAAACGGATGATTTTTATCTATCGTGTCGGCAACCATTTTAGAAAGTTCAACGATCTGGTCCAGTGTCTCTTTCATTTTCGTTCTGTCATGTTTAAAGACCTTTAAAAGCACTTTGGACAACGGTGCCGCATGTCCTCCTTTGCGGTAATTGGTAACCACTCTTTGGGGTGCGGCAACACGGCCAGTTATTCCTGAAATGATCCATTCCGACTCCGGCTTCTGCATATATACCCTGGCATCAAAAATCGAACCTTTGTATTTCGCTAACCGAAGTCCTTGCTGTACCAAATAACGGCGATGAGGCTTCCGATAGGTTCTGATCGCTTTTCTCATCTCGTGGGATCTGACAATTCTTCGACTGGAGCCGCAACGAATCTCATACCTTCTCCCCAGCTTTTTAGCCCGTATAATACCAGTTCCCCCGCTTCCAAAATTAGGCTTAATGAAAACCGTCCGATGTTCATCCAGCATGCGCAAAGTCCTTGCATTGCTAATCCAACGGGTTTCCGGCAAATGAGAACTTAAAACGGGATGTTGTCGCATTTCCTTATATTGAATCATCTTTCCAATGGGCACGAGTATCCCTCTATTCTGTGGGTTTTTGCACGCATTACATGAATATGCATCCATAATCTACCTTGGGAACGGCGGATGCCACAGTTTGCTATGAAAGAGGCAAACTCCTCCTATCCTACCTTTTTGATTCAAGAGAGATGCCCAATGTGTGCATTACACGGCGCAATTATTGCGTTTAACTATAAACCCGATTCCGTTTATATATTAGACCAATATCACCTTCAGATATATGATGTATTTAAAATACCGTGAGGAGGAATATTAACATGTCCATTTATAATTTCCAGGCAACCTCAATTTACGGGGAACCGGTTGAATTCTCAGAGTATAGGGGAAAAGTTCTCCTCATCGTAAATACAGCCAGCAAATGCAGCTTCTCCAGCCAATTTGCTGATCTGCAAAAGCTCTACGAAAGTCAGAGGGGACAAGGCTTTGAAATTCTTGCGTTTCCATGTAATCAATTCAATGAAAAAGAGCCGGGAAGCCACTCGGAATTGCAGGAAATCTACCAAAATGAACATGGCGTAACGTTCCCACTATTTGAGAAAACGGATGTAAGAGGTCCTTCTTCTCTTTCCTTATTTCAATATCTGACGCAGCAGGCACCATTCCATGGCTTCAATCGCCAAAGCAAGGAAGGCCAATTCATGGATAGCTTTCTTCGGGATAAGCATCCGGATATCTACGCTGACGACGGGATCAAGTGGAATTTCTCCAAATTCCTGATTGATCGTGATGGTCGTGTAAGAGAAAGGTTTGAAGTAACGACAGAGCTCTCTGCCATAGAAGCTGTCATCCAATCACTGTTATAGCTTCTCTGCTGTCTCCTTTAAATATGTTCAGAAAAGAGTATCAAGTGACAAATATTATTTTTTGTCATTCGATACTCTTTGTGTTATCCTGATTGCAAGGAGGTGAATTACACGGCAAATAAGTCGTGTCTCTATGGAAAAGATCTCAGATGTGTTAACTAAGGAACAGATTCTTAGCGCGACAGAAGAAACGCTCAGGCGTTTTGGTATAGCTAAAACCTCCGTGACCGATGTGGCTAAAGTATTAGGTGTGAGTCATGGCACCATCTACCGACATTTTAATAGCAAAGCTGAACTTCTCGAAGGTGTGACCGAAAAATGGCTGAATGAAAAGATTATCGCTCCACTGTCGAAGGTGTGCCTGGATTCATCCTTAACAGGCGTAGCCCTTTTAAAACGATATTTACAGACTTTGGTCGAACTCAAGCATTACTACGCCCGTGATGACGAGGAGATGTTCCGGATGTATACCCGAGTCACCGAGCAAGCGGCTGATTTAATCGAACAGCATATAGACCATATTGTTGGGCAACTCGTTGATATCATTACACGGGAGGGCATCACATCGGATCAGCCCACTCAACTGGCTCGTACTCTTTTTTATGCTACAGCCCGTTTTCATCACCCTGCTCATGCTTACGAATGGAAGAATCCTAAAATAGAACAAGAGTTTTTGGATGTGTGGGCGCTTTTGGAAAATGGAATCTCTTAAAAAATATATGGAAGGTAGGTTGAATACTTATGAAACATTTGGACGGAAAAATAGCGATTGTCACCGGATCATCAAGAGGAATTGGACGTGTCATTGCAGAGCAACTGGCGGAACTGGGCGCCCATGTAGTTATTAATTATGCCAGCAGCCCGGATAAAGCCCAACAGGTCGTAGAAGGTATTATACAAAAAGGCGGCAAAGCTATCGCGCTCCACGCCGATCTGGGCAAGATAAGTGATATTGAAGCATTATTTACGAATACCATTGCTGAATTTGGCAGATTGGATATTCTAGTTAACAATGCCGGACTGATGATTACCAAGCCGCTTGCAGACGTGACAGAAGCCGATTTTGACAAACAGTTTGCACTGAATGTAAAAGGCACCTTCTTTGCTTGCCAGCAGGCGATGAAGCATATGGAGAACCACGGAAGAATTGTAAACCTGTCCACGTCCGTAATTGGACAAATGTTCCCGGCCTACAGCGTATACGCAGGTACTAAAGGTGCCGTTGAACAATTTACCCGCCAGCTTGCGAAAGAGTTCGGAAATAAATATATTACGATTAATGCGGTGGCTCCCGGCCCTGTAAATACCGAGCTTTTTCAAGAAGGGAAAACCGCGCAGCAAATCGAAGGTATGAAAAAGCTGAATGCGTTCGGCCGTCTAGGTGAACCCGAGGATATTGCAGATGTGATTGAGTTTCTGGTCAGCGCCAAATCACAATGGGTTACCGGGCAGACGATCCGCGTCAACGGGGGATTTATCTAAAAAACTGAAATCGAATGATGCAAAATGCAGGTACATGGAATGGAGGCTGCACACGTTCATGATATTACACAAAGGTGAAACCCTATTTCGACAAGGGGAATCCGGCCCTCTGTATCGGCTAAAGAGTGGCTTGTTAAAAATCATCCGAGTCCACGAGGATGGCTCGCAAATTTTAGTCAACGTTATTGTGCCCGATGAAATCATCCCGCATCACTCCCTAATCAGCCCCAATCCGTATTATGGTACAGCGATCACACTGGTATCCTGTGAGATTGAGGTTCTGTCACAAAAGGAATGGTATCAATCGCTAGAGCAGGACCCGACACAATGCCAGGCTATCGCTTTGCAGCTACAAGACAAACTGCGCATGATGCAGCAACGGATCGACCAGCTCACTGAAGTTTCGCCTGCTGAAAAGCTTCGGAAACTTCAGAACTGGTTCCACTCCTATATTGCACCCGCCACATTAACGGACGTGCTGACACAAGAGGAAATCGGACAATTCATCGGGCTGCGCCGGGAGACGATTAACCGGCTATTGCGTGCTTCAAACGCTCCTTCTGCAAGAGATGATGCCGATAATGCATCTCGATAAGCATAAACCACTCCCTGGCATTCAACGCACCAAATCTGGGATGAGCGATGGTACACCCTTCTGACGATTTACGGAGAACAGGTTCAACCTCTCTCATTTGGCGGACCACGGCCTGTAATCCCTCCACAATGTCTTCTTTACTCGTCGGTTGCGGAGGAGTGTACTGCGGAGATGGTGGGACCTGGATACGCACTGGCGGAAAACCTCCCAGATCAAAAACGGCTGTGCCCGCCTCCGTTTTAGCCCCCATCTCACCATTTGGCTTTAGGCAAAGCTCGATATTTTTAAGCTGCATATGAAGGGCAGAATTCACCAAGTGAAGGTACATTTGCCCAAGTGACCATTCACCCTCCTGCGGTGTATACTGCAATTGCTCCAAGCTAAAGCCGTCCAATTCATGGAGATAGTGTTGTACCGTTTCTTCAAAACGCTGTAAAGTTTCAGTTGTATTCATATACTTAAATACACCCCTTTTCATCAAGTAGCTTTACTATACACAAATGCTACTGACAGCAGTATGTCAGTAGCATTTCAACATTTTTTCGACTTCTGCACGTACTCGCTCCCGAAGGGTCTCAGGCTCCAGAACGACCATATCCGCACCCCATCCGAGTATCCATTGCAGTAATTCCTCCGGCTGCCTCACGCGAAAGAGTACATGCAATCCATCTGCACGCTCCTCCATGGTCTCCATGTAAAAATTGCTCGCTTCCCTCACTTTATCTGCGATATGTGGATGGGCTAATATACGAACATACACATGACGGTCATCGACTTGCTTGTAATCCTGTAAATTAAAATCGACAGGGAGCTGAAACCTGTCCTCCAGCACGGTCAGCTCGTCCATACGGGACAAGCGGAAGTGGCGAAGCTGCTGCCGTAATTCACATTGCCCCATCAAAACCCACGAACCATGAAACAATACAAGACCGTAGGGTGCAACTACACGCACACTTTGACGATTCCCATCGGCCTCTGGCATTCTTTTGGAGTAGCCGAAGCGTACCTTTTGTTTTTCCAATATAGCGAGACGCAGCGTTTCCAGATAGGTTTTTTCTCTGGGATCTACTCCTTTACCCCCTGCGAACAGCCTGATGGTGGTACGCACCCGCGAAACCTCCCTGCGAATGCTCTCCGGTAAAATAGCTTCGATCTTCCGTCGGGAAGATTGCGCCTTGCTGCCGTATTCTGTATCAAATTTCTGCTCGACAAAATCTGTTCCTATCAGCAACGCTACGGCCTCTTCCACGTTAAAGCTCACTGGCGGCAGGAAGTAGCCCTCCATTAAGGAATATCCGATGCCTGATGCTCCCACAATCGGTACACCCGATTCGCTTAAAGCCTGTATATCCCGATAGATGGTTCTTACACTCGTTTCAAATATAGCCGCCAAATCCTCTGCCCGTAAAATATGCTTGCGTTGCAGCTCTAGCACAATCGCTAGCAAACGGTCTGTTTTATTCATACCAGGGAACCCCCTCTGGAGGAATCTACATGTACTAATAATAAAAGAGCAATAAGGGCAGTACAACTACTGCAGCTTATTGCTCTTTTATATTGCATACCGGGTCACTCCATTACTTGAAAAACACTTTTTCGACGTTATACTTGGCCTTTTGTGAATTGATGATGTAGGTTTCATAAATTTCTCGTTCTACCGCATCTTCCACAATACAAACCTCGATAATCACCACTTCATTCCGATACGCTTTCATCGGCGATACCGTATCTTCAAAATGCTTTTTAATTCTTTGTCTCAGCTTTCTTGCTTTACCAACGAACAGCAATTCCTCCTGCGCGTTATAGAACATAAAGATACCAGCCTTGTCTCTAGGGATCAGGTGAAAATCTGTAAACCCGTAAATATGGCTGAGCTCAGGGTTAACCTGCTTGGTAATCGTAATGTCCGGGGTGGGAATCGTTATATTGATCATTGTGTCACTTCCTCATTGTATATAGGTGTACATACTATCACAAATATGAAGGTAACACCATTGAAGATCATCAAAGGGACGGACCAACGATGACAAATAACCCAGGCAGATACCGATGGACATAAAAAAAGATGACCCTGATGAATACACAGAGCCACCTCTTGATTGTCTATAGCCTCTTTCGTAATCTGTTCACGAGATAAGGTACAGTCATTTTGTATCAACCGTTTTGGTAATCCGTAATGCGGTGATACATCGTTTTATCCTTCAGCTTACGGAAATGGGATCTTGCCGGAAAAAGATTAGCTTCAATAATCCCGATACGTCCTTTTCGGTCTATTCCAATGTCCAGTCCATATATACGGTGCCCAGGGAAAAAAGTGCTTAATCTCTTCGCGGAACGGATGGAAACACGATCAATATGGGACTCTAATGCACTGGCAGACAGGTGTCGAATGGAAGATTGTCGAATGCCGGATTTAAAATGGTATAATGTTCCCTTACTCCGTGTATTGTTGGAAACAAAATAGCCTTTGCCTGCAACTTTGATAACCTTGCCTGTGACTACCCATACAGATGAGTTAATTCTCCGTTGAATGATGACTCTCATATCAAAAGGGCGTTTGTTGATGGTCGGACGGGTAATTCTGCGTTGAACCATATAACTGGCGTTCCCGATTTTTCTTCTAATATAATGATACGTATTGGTTCTGCCCTGTACTAAAACTCTTTTATTCTCGTAGTGTACGATGTACTTATGGTTTCCTACCCAGGAGACCTGAAAGATCCCCCGGCCACGACTCCCCCACACCGGTTTTACGATAACATGCCCATACTTGGAGAGAAGTTTCGAAAAATTATACCTATCCAGGAGCTTTGTTTCGGGAACGTAAGACCTCAGAGACGCATGCCTTCTCAATAACAAATATTTATACCACTTATCCTTTGTCGCTGATGCCATGGGACTCCACCTTTCTCATCCGCATTTTATGCTACTGAGATAGCGTTCAAGCAATTCCAAAAATAACTCCATTTCCTTATACGTGATATCACCTATATTGGCAATTCGGAACGTATTTAGTTTCTCAAGTTTGCCGGGATAGATCATAATGCCCTTGCTGTAAAAATAATCATGCATAGATTGAAAATCATAACCTGCACAATGAGGCTCAAGAATGGAAGTAATGATTTTGGAGTGATGCTCCTCGGGAATGATATAGGTTAGACCTAAGCGGGTTAACCCGTTAATTAAGGTTTTCCAGGATGTCGCGTACCTCTCGTACCTTTTATCCACCCCTTCTTGCTTTAATTCCTCAATCGCTTGCCTAAGCGCATATAAGGTTTGGACTGGAGGTGTAAACCGCATCTGTCCATGTTCCACAAAATAGTTGTATTGAGCATACAAATTCAAATAATAGCTTCTTGGCTTCTGGCCTTTCAAATGCTCCAATTTGCTTTTTTCGGCGATCACAAACGAAACCCCGGCCATTCCCTGTAAGTTTTTGTTGGAGCTTGCCGCCAGGTAGGCAATATTCATTTCCTTTAATTGAATTGGAATGGCCGCAAATGAGCTCATGGCATCCACGATCATGTCGATTTGATACCTTTTGCATAATTCTCCGATATCCTTCACCTTGTTAAGCAGGCCAGTTGTCGTCTCGTGATGAACGACGGCCAGATGGGAGACGGTGCGTTCAGAAGATTGGATATACCTCTCTAATTCAGTCAAATCAATAGCATCATCGGGAGGACTTTTGAATTCAAAATATTCCACTCCATAAACCTTCGCTATCTCGCACATCCGTTTTCCATAGGCTCCATTGCTGACAATGATCACCGCATCGTGATTCGGCACCGAACTGATGATGGACTCCACCGCTGCAGTACCCGACCCGCCAAACAATACGGTCGCATAATGATCCGGGTCTCCGACCAGCCGGGTAAGCTCTGTAGAAATATACTCCATGATTTGGCCAAACTCGGCTTCACGAGGACAAATATCCGGAACCACCTGTGACCATTTCACGCTTTCTGTAGTCGTTGCCGGACCAGGGGTAAGCAAAATGTTTTTCTTGACGGGAGAACTCATGAACCGCCCACTTCCTTGTCCTTCAAAGGACTGTTATGAATAAATCGCTGCAGACGTTCTTTTACTTCATGAGGCTTCATATGCGGACGAGCAAGCTGATCCTTGGAATACCTGGATATTTTCAGGTACAAAAACGTAAGTCCTTTATCCACTTTCCATTCTTGTAAACAGGCCCTCAGTTCCTCGAGACTGTGAACATGAATCGACTTTGTATACCCGCAGGAAGCGGCAATGTCTATGAAATCGACATTATGGGATACCGTACTCTGCCCGCCTGTTGATTCATGAGCGTTATTATCGAGCAGAATATGAACCATATTGGCTGGATGATAATAGCCGTTGGTTGCCAGGCTCCCCATACGCATCAACAGAGATCCGTCTCCGTCAATCACGACGATATCTTTGCTTGGTTGGCTCAGAGCCAAACCAAGCCCCAAGGAACCGATGCATCCCATAGAACCTACCATGTACAGGTTGTTAGCCGCATCTTCAATTTCATACAGCTCACGCCCGGTTTTACCAGTTGTTGCGAGCTGTATGGTATCATCGTCTTTGATGGAGTTAATCGCAGATAATGCATCATACCGTGTAGGCATTTGATGGTCCGCATGACCATGCTGTCGGATCTGATTTAAATGAATGGAGGTTTGCAGTTTTTGCAATGGCTCTTTGTCGAACGTCCCTTTCTTAACAACAAAAAAGAACGAGCGACGCCGGGCAATTTGCTCATTAGCCTGGATCAGCTGATTTCTGGCCTCTTCTAAATCCTTGGAGAGATATTGCCATTCCACATTCATCACATCCAGCATTTGCGTTGTAATCCGGCCCATCAGTTCATGCTGAGGTTCGTCAGGTATCCCCGGTTCTCCGCGCAGGCTGACAAATCCAAGCAGCGGAATATGAAAAGGGTAATTAAGAGAGGTCAATGGCGAAATAGCGTTGGTCAGCCCTGAATTTTGCATAAGGACTACCGACTTCTTCCCACCTATATAAGCTCCAGATGCAATGGCGACCGCATCCCCTTCGTTAGCCGCTGCAACATAATCACATTCGTTTATCGCATAATTGATCAAGCTTTTCAAGAAAGAGCATGGAACACCGCTGAAAAAGGTAAAACCTAATTTTTTCAGCTCTTCTCCTAACAATTTCGTGTCCATTATACGTGCTCACCCGAATCCGGTTCTGACGATGGGAGGTATTTACGTTCCGCAGCGTGCAGCTCCTCGACCCCTTGAAGCCGGAATACTTCTTCGAGGGTTGCAACGCTCTTTTCGATATGGACAAGGCTTTCATCCCGATAAATTCGGTCAGATAATTGTTTCATGGCTCGGATGGATGCTCTCAAATTATGGTTTGCCCAAATCACAAGGCTGATCCCCATCTCCTGAAACCTGACGGTTGGGGTTGTATAGTATTTGGTAGGCACGATCACTACCGGCAATCTTCCGGCCCATTCCTTCATGAACGCTTCAATCTCTGAGGCATCCGATCTTTTGCTGTGTATAAATATGGCATCGGCTCCTGCCTTCCGGTAGGCCTCCGCCCTCTGCAGCGCCTCTTTAAGCCCTTTCCCGGTAATAAATGCCTCTACTCTGGCCACCACCGTAAAATCCGCGTCCGTTTGTGTATCCTTCATCGCTTTAATTTTCCCGGAAAACTCCTCGATATCAGCCAAAGTCTGCTCTTGACCGTTGATGAAAGAATTCGTTTTGGGGAACCGCTTATCTTCGATGCAAACCCCTGCAATATGACGCTGCTCCAGTTTCTTCACCAGCCGCCTTGCATTATTGAAGTTGCCGTACCCCGTATCTCCGTCCAGCAAAATCGGGATGGAGGTAGCATCACTCATGAATTCCAAAACATCCAACACCTGCGTCCATGAGGCCTCATTGCTGTCCCTTACTCCCATCGCTGCAGAGATGGATAACCCGCTGGCCCAAATTCCTTTAAACCCCGCCTCCTCCACAATTCTGGCTGACAGACCATTATGGGCTTCCATGATAAACTCCAGTGTTTGAGAATGGACCAAATCTCTAAGCTGCTTTGTTTTTTTCATTGAAGCTTCTCCTTCTCCCCTAAAAATAACGTGCAAGGAATCTACTTCCAAATAATACTCTTGTTTCTCATGATCGTGTTGATCATAGTAGGATCGGAAAGCTGAGTAAACAGCATATGTCCGGGGTGTGAATTGGCCTCTATAATCCAAATATGGCCTTTTTTATCTATGGCAATATCGACCCCCAATTCGCGAACCGGATGCCGTTTATTAATCGTTTTGGCAATGATGACGGATAGCTTGGAGATTCTATGATAATAGGCATCTGCTTTCGTACGGTTGTGCTTAAAAAGGCTGAAAAGAGCTCGATGCAAAGATACTGCATGCCCTCCTTTAAGATAATTGGTAACATACTTATGAGGTGCCGCGACACGGGCGGCCGCGCCGGAAATTACCCATCTCCTCCCTGGTTTCTGTAAGTATATCCTGGTGTCAAAAATCGACCCGTGATACTTAGCTAACCGAAGCCCTTTCTGTACTAAATACATGTGTCTAGATTTCTGGTATGACTTAATTGCCTTTAAAACAAAACGAGATCCAACAACCCTTCGGCTTGAGCCCCTACGAACCTCATATCCTTTTTTCAATCTCTTGACCCGGATGATCCCGCTGCCACCACTTCCATGATTGGGCTTTATGAAGACCGATGAATAGGTATTCAGCATCCGCGAGGTCCTTGAATCCGTAAACCAGTGGGTTTCAGGTAAATGCGGACGCAAAACGGGATGTTGCAGCATTTCTTTATGCTTTTTCATTTTTCCAATGGGCACTAGTCATCCCTCTTATCTTTTTGGATTTTTGCGCATACCGTATGCATATGCATCCAGTCCTCCTCCTGCGTGGGCCGCTGCCTCTGTTAGAAACGAAGATATATGTCACAAACTGCATGTCCCAGCTGTTATAAATATGAATACCCCAAGGAGATGGCCTTTCAGACAGGCTCGGGTCCGGGCTATAGAAAATAGACTGTCGCCAAATAACAAAAGATCCGCAACCTCTTTCGGTAGCGGATCTTTTATTTCCAACCATCGCTGGTGACACAGCCTGCTAACGTGCCAGGTGATTTATGACTCATGGCCGAATGGCTGCTTGTCTAATTATCGGCCCCCCGGGACAGGCTTCGTCGTTTTCCCCACGCTTTTTTCCAGTACCCAAACAAGAACCCCCACTGTAAGACTGGCGATGACCGCCATGATCGCGGACCCGCCAGCATGTAGCAGCAACACGGGAACCCACAGCAGTCCGAGTGAACGATGCACGGTCCGCATCCACTTGTTACGAACTTTATTAATAAAGAAGCCATATCCGGCGAGCGCCAGCAAAATGGCAAAGCTCGCAAGCCCGCTGTAAGTTTTGTGATCTTGAAGCTTGGTAATCAAAAAATAGACACCGTGAACGACAACCAGGATTAAGGTCGCCCAACCCAGCAATTTATGCATGGAATGCAACAACTTCCCGGCCTTTCTAACCAACACCGATGGCGATCTCAACTTCTTCTTAAACCAGAACCAAGAGAAAGCGGCCGCCCCAAGGAACACAGAGATAGTCCCCAACGTCTTGAGTATTTCCCCGTTGCCTCCATGCCCCTCCCCGCCGGAAACTGAAGACATGTAGTAATAGTAGATTACGAACAAAGCTGCTACTATAACTGCAATCATTGCCGGAATCCAAACGGTCTTTTTCGTTTTCATTCGTTATACATCCTCCCCAGGAAAATTGCCTTGATTGTACCCGGCCAAGATGAAAACAAGCTTAAAGCTAGCTGAAAGTATACCTTTTAATAAATATAAAAACACTTGAAATAATACCCATTTTGACCGAAAATATAAAGGGTAATTCTGTAATTAATTCAACTATTTTGTTAAGGAGAGTGTGTAATATGCCAAACATCTTTAATCGGAAGGTCAGGCTTAACTTGTTGCTCATAGCTATCATTGCGTTTGTTATTCAAGGTTCTACAGGTAACATCCATGTGGCCCAAGCGGCTGACAATGTAATTAATGCTACGGACTTTGGAGTTAAAGCCAACTCAAACACCTCACAGTCAAAGGAAATCCAAAATGCGTTAAAGTATTTTTATGACCAGGGAATGGAAGGAACCGTCTATTTCCCAAAAGGCACGTACTTGGTTGACGAATCTATTCGTTTATATGCCGGGGTTAGTCTGAACGGTGACGGAATGGGCAAAACGATTTTCAAAAAGATAGGGCCTAAAAGCCAATACGTCATTGGGAATCCGATTCTACGAAACAATTCTGACCGACTAGACGTGAAGTTATCTAATCTCACCATTGACGCAGACCGTGCGAATCGTGAAGCCCGTGGCGAAAGTCAGGTAGGTGGTATGATTATAGATGTGGCCGTCTCGCACCTCACGCTGGATCGCGTGGAAATTCGCGATACCACGATTGGAGCCCTTCTTCGCAGAACGAGAGATTCAGAGATTACCAACAGCCGCTTTGACCGGAATAATGGACATGCCATTGCCACCGGACACGAAAGCTTTCCGGCAGGTGAGTTCCGTAACGTCAAAATTACGAATAACCAGATTACCAATTCGGGCGGCGGCAGTGGAATCAATCTGTCACGTGCAACCTACACGACGGTCACCGGCAACCAAATTATCAACAAGACCCATCAATCTGACGGCTATGCAGGCATTCGCATCCCTAATAATGGGGCCAACAATACCGTTAACAATAATGTAATTGAAAATTACCCGCGCGGAATCTTTGTACTGACTGGAGCAACAGGCAACAATGTATACGAAAACACCGTAAAAAATGCATCTCTGCAAGGACTTCTGGTCCAATCGGATGGCAATACCTTCACAGACAATGAATTTATCCAAACCAATTCTTCACTTAATCCTGACGCAATCATTCGCCTTGCTAACGCAAACAACAATAAAATTATTGGTAACGAAATGACCACGTACTCTGGATTCTCCAACATAGGAATACGTGTCACCGATTCCAACTCCAATGAAATTAAGGACAACATCACAGATACTTCAGGCAAATCAGTCAGTATTGAGGGTGGGAGTAATAATGTGAATACAGGCAACCGCAATCGGTAGGAGAATTATGTACTATGCGAGTACGTCCGTTTCCGTTACAATATGTCAGTGTGATTCTGGCATCGGCAGAATAACGCGTACTTGAATATTTGGGGGCTTGTATTTTTTCATGCAAAACGAATCTCATTCTAACGTAAAAATCATAACGGCCGATCCGAGTGCGATCGGTCTGTTTGGCTTGGCTATTGTAACGCTTGTGGCTTCATCCCAAAAGCTTGGCCTTACTGAGGGCTTAAGCTTTATCATCCCTTGGGCTATTTTCCTCGGTGCCTTCGCACAGCTGTTTGCCTGCATTCAGGATGCAAAGCATAACAACACCTTTGGCATGACGGCATTTGGTGCTTATGCCTTCTTCTGGTTAGCCGTAGCCAGTAGCTGGATGATTAAAATGGGCGTGTTCGGATCAGAGCTGGCATCTGCTGTAGATGGCAAGCAGCTCGGTTTTGCCTTTGCGGGTTATCTTATTTTCACGCTATTCATGACCATTGGCGCCATGGAGACGCATAAGGTCCTATTCTTTATCTTTGTCCTGATTGATTTTCTATTCCTAGGTCTTAGCTTCGATGCATTCGGCGTTGCTCCAGAGGTGTTCCATACCCTCGCAGCTTATGCTGAAATGGGGATTGGTCTGCTTTCATTGTACGGTACAGGAGCCGCAGTTCTGAATGCCCATTTTGGCCATACGTTCCTGCCTGTAGGACGTCCCTTCGGTATTTTTAAACCACGCCCTTAGCTGAATATGTAAGCCCCGCAAAGCCGCCTTTCGCGCCGATCCGCGTTAAGGACGGCTTTTTGGGTTATAAAGTTGGATTTATTCGGCTTGCCAATTCGGCATCCGCTCTGCTGCATAACGCAGGCCAGCTGCCATTCCTTTGGGAATGATCTCATTAATATTTTCCATTTCCTCCGCGGATAAAGCGATATCGACTGCCCCAGCGTTTTCTTCCAAATAAGCAACCCGCTTGGTTCCTGGAATCGGTACTATGCCCTCTTGTGCCAGTAGCCATGCCAAGGCCAGTTGAGAAGGCTTAACCCCTTTGTGAGCAGCGAGGTCCTTAATATGCTGCACGAGATCAAGATTCTTCTGGAAATTCTCAGGCTGAAAGCGTGGCACGGTGCGACGGAAATCATCTTCTGCAAAATCATCAAACTTCTGAATTTGCCCGCTCAAAAAGCCGCGTCCCAGCGGACTATACGCTACAAATTCAATGCCCAGCTCCTGGCAGGTAGGTATAACCTCATCTTCCGCTTCGCGACTCCATAAGGAGTATTCTGTTTGCAGAGCCGTGATCGGGTGAACCTTGTGAGCACGCCGAATGAGTGCAGGAGAAGCTTCGGACAGCCCCAAATAGCGGACTTTTCCCGCCTGAACCAAGTCACTCATTGCGCCAACCGTTTCCTCGATAGGTACATTCGGGTCGACCCGGTGCTGGTAGTACAAATCAATGACATCTACTCCCAGTCTTTGCAGGCTGCGGTCACATGCCTCTTTTACATATTCGGGGCGACCGCTGACACCCAGAAATCCTCCATCCTCTCCGCGCATAATGGAGAATTTGGTAGCCAATACCACCTCATCCCGGTGGCTCCGCAGGACTTGACTGATTAGTTTCTCATTTTTTCCCATACCATAAACATCGGCTGTATCCCAGAAGTTGATTCCCAGCTCCAGCGCACGATGAAGCGTTTTGATCGACTCCTGATCATTCAACTCGCCATAATATTCAGACATTCCCATGCAGCCCAGACCCAGTGCGGATACTTGAAGGTCACTTTTACCCAGTTGTTTCTTTTTCATTTCAATCACTCCTGTATCAAAATAATAGTCATCGGCCTTTCTGAATCACCATCACGTTACACCCAGTATGTTACTACTTAAAGTTAACTTGAAGTCAAGCGGTATCGCGGAACACGCTATATCAAATATTTTTAAGAAAATTTGATATCTGGGTTGTAAGAGGCGCGTGTAAATTTCCTATATATATGAGAAACGAATTATCGAGCGAAATTCGGTTTCAAAATTATCACCAGGAGGTTAGGAGCAATATTCAGCCACTAAAACGAATTTCCCGAATCCTTTTTCGGAATAAGTAACAAAGATCTCCCTCGGGAACCAGCTAAAAAAAGCAATAAGGGCAGTTTAATTGCTACCCTTATTGCTTTTTTTCATACGACGGCTCCTTTATTCACTCAAAAAACGAATCATTATGTATGAACAGAAGCGCTTCTGTAGCTTCTGGACGGTAGGAAAATACATTTACAATGCTAATGCTTCTTCCGTAATTTTTTTAATATCAATGGATGAAGGCGTTTCTTCCTTTACCATATCCGGCAGGATATTTTCCAAAAAATAATCCACGCATTTTAATCGGATGTTTTTAATTTTCACAAGCGCATTACGATACATCACTATAAATTCTTTTTCGGTATTTCCCCGCTGAAGCTCAGCGAATGCCTCGTACACCTGATCCATTTTATCCGCCACTTCAAGGATTAAGCCTTCTACAGAATCATCTTTACCTTCTCGTAACTGTTTGCGGAAAATGGCTTTGAAATCCTCGGGAATATTCTCTTCAATAAAATAATCAATCATACCTTCTTCGACCTGCTGGATTAATAATCGGAGTTCCTTAGAGGAATGCTTAACAGGCGTTTTAATGTCTCCAATAAAAATCTCCCCGTAATCGTGGCTGCTTGTAATCTCGTAAAGCTTTTTCCAGTCAATGCTTACACCGTTTCTCTCTTCAATATCAGCCAGCGTTTTGGCATACTGCACCACTTTCCATGAATGAGCAGATACGCTGTGTTCTTCAAACTTAAATTTGCCTGGACAACGAATAATTCTTTCGAGCTCATTCAGTGATCGAAAATACGTGTGAATTCCCATCATTGCATCCATCCTTTAAAATATATGAGATCATAGATATCAACCAACTATAAACCTCAACTATTAACAGCAGATTATCGCAATATCAAGTTGAATCTTCACATATAGCACTTACACAAATTTTGCTATACTCTTTATAAAAAGTAAAAAGTGGTGAAACCGTTGTTCAAAATCTTACTAATTGAAGATGATGAAACTTTGTTCCATGAAATGAAAGATCGGCTAACTCAATGGGCCTATGATGTATATGGTATCCAAGACTTTAGTAAAGTCATTCAGGAATTCTCAGCCATCAAGCCTGATCTGGTCGTGATTGATATTCAATTGCCGAAATTTGATGGATTTCATTGGTGTCGAATGATTCGATCCCACTCGAATGTCCCCATTCTTTTTTTATCATCCCGTGATCATCCTACCGATATGGTCATGTCCATGCAGCTTGGAGCTGATGATTTTATCCAAAAACCATTCCATTTTGATGTCCTCATTGCAAAATTACAGGCGACTCTTCGCCGCGTATATAATTACAATACAGAGCCTGTTTCCCTGAAAACATGGTGTGGAGCCACAGTGGATTATGAAAAAAATATCGTGGCCAATGAGGCTGGCTCTATCGAATTAACCAAGAACGAAATTTTCATTTTAAAGCTGCTCATTGAGCAAAAAAATAAAATTGTCGCCCGGGAGGAGCTCATTAAAAACCTATGGGATGATGAACGTTTTGTCAGCGACAATACCTTAACAGTCAACTTGAATCGTCTGCGAAAAAAACTGGACGAGCTGGATTTGGGACATTTCATTGAAACAAAAGTGGGGCAAGGGTACATGGCTACAGAAGAGGTCCCGGGCTATGATTAAAAAATACCTTATGGAAAGAATGAGCTGGATTCTGCTAGTTGTTTGCCAGCAATTACTTATCCTTCTCATCGCTTACGTGGATACGGCAATCCCGTTGATGCCGGTTCTATATATCGTCTTCTTATCGATGATGGTTTTCTTGTTTTTTTTAATCATCCGCTATCCCAAGGAAACCAAATTCTATAGAACACTGGAGGAATGGGAAAGCCCGCTTGAACTAACCGGGATGGGTGAACCGGAAAGTCCGTTTGAACAAATTGTTGAACAAAAAATCAGCAAACAGACCGAGCGGCTACAACAGATCATTTCGCAAAACCAATTGACCCTGGAGCACGAAAAGGATGAGCTACTATCGTGGATTCATGAGGTGAAAACGCCTTTGACTGCCATGCATCTGATGATTGAGCGACTGGAAGACAAAGCGCTTAAGGCTCAGCTAACGTATGAATGGCTACGCATTCACTTACTGCTGGACCAGCAGCTCCACCAAAAGCGCATATCTTTTATTGAAAATGATTTGTATGTAGAACAAGTGGATCTAAAATCTCTCGTTTATAAAGAGATCAAAACCCTGCAATCCTGGTGCATTCAAAAAGGGATTGGCTTTGACATCCAGCTTAAGCAAATGGAAGTTCTCAGTGATGCCAAGTGGCTGGCTTTTATCATCAGGCAGCTCTTAACCAATGCCATCAAATATAGCGATGCCAGTGATGTTATCATTCACAGCTATGAGCAAAATGATCGCATACGGCTGGAGGTTCAAGACTTTGGTCGCGGCATTGATCCGAAGGATATCCCCCGCATTTTCGACAAAGGCTTTACATCCACGACCCAACATTCTGATCATACTTCCACGGGTATGGGGTTATATTTAACGAAAAAGGCGGCAAAGCCCCTGCTCATACATATCGATGTCCACTCCAAACCGGGCGCTGGTACAACCTTTACTTTAATCTTCCCCAAGCGAAACGATTTCGTCAGTATGATGAGCATGTGACAGAGATGTCACATGCTTCTATGTATTGTTCGCTCAATCAAAGGAAAAACAACGTCCCTATTTTTATAATAAAGCTACAAGAACAATAAGGAGTGCGTCAAAATGAACATATTGGAAGCACATAAAATTCATAAAAGCTATGGCAATAAGTTAAATATGCAAGAGGTATTAAAGGGAATTGATATCCTGATTGAAGAAGGTGAATTTGTCAGTATTATGGGGGCCTCTGGTTCAGGAAAAACTACACTGTTGAATGTCCTGTCCTCCATTGATCAGGTGAGCCAAGGGTCCATTAAAATCAATGACATCGAAATGACGAAAATGAAGGAAAAACAACTGGCTGAATTCCGCAAAAAGCATTTAGGTTTTATTTTTCAAGAGTATAATCTGCTGGATACGCTAACCGTAAAAGAAAACATCCTTCTCCCCTTATCCATCACCAGAACACCTAAAAAAGAAGCCAACCGAAGATTTCAGGAGGTGGCTACAGAGCTGGGGATTTATGAGCTAAAAGATAAGTATCCCAATGAAATTTCGGGCGGACAAAAACAACGTACATCTGCGGCTAGAGCGTTTATTCATGAGCCCAGTATTATTTTTGCCGATGAGCCTACAGGTGCGCTGGATTCCAAATCGGCTTCGGATTTATTAAACAAGCTGGGCCAGTTAAACCAGAAGCGCAAGGCAACCATTATTATGGTCACGCATGATCCTGTCGCTGCCAGCCATTGCAGTCGGGTCATTTTTATTAAGGATGGACACATGTACACGCAGCTTCATAAAGGTGGGCAGGAAAGACAAAGCTTCTTTCAGGATATCATGAAAACCCAAGCGGTCTTAGGCGGGGTCCAATATGAACATTAATCAACTTATCCTAAAGAACTTGAAAAAAAACCTGAAAAATTATTACCTGTATGTCTTTGCTCTCATTTTCAGTGTTGCGCTCTATTTCGCTTTTGTCACATTACAATACGATCCCTCTATGGACGAAGTGAAGGGCTCTGTTAAAGGTGCAGCTTCCATACGTGCAGCCTCCGTCCTGCTGGTCGCCATTGTCTGCATTTTCCTTTTATATGCTAATAATATTTTTATCAAAAGACGCAGCAAAGAAATTGGCCTGTTTCAATTAATCGGAATGACCAAAAATAAAATCTTTCGCATCCTGAGTGCAGAGAATTTAATTTTATATTTCAGTTCCTTATTTATCGGCATAGTGGTTGGATTTTCATTTTCCAAATTAGTGATCATGATCTTATTTAAAACGACCGGCATCGATGCGATTGCCACTCTGTATTTCTCTAACCAGGCGCTTGTTCAAACACTCGTCGTATTTTGTATCATCTACCTTTTGATTATGATGATGAATTATACCTTTATTAAAAAACAGAGCATTTTGTCTTTGTTCAGGGTCACTTCAACAACCGAAGGGAAAATCAAGAAAATATCCATCTATGAAATGATCATAGGGATCTTTGGAATATCACTCATTGCACTAGGATATTATGTCTCTTCCAAATTGTTTGGTGGAGACTTTACATCCATGAATGAATTGTTTATGGCTATGCTTTTTATTCTAGGCTCAGTCATCATCGGAACACTTCTTTTTTATAAAGGATCTATTCGCTTTATTTCAAATATCATTAGAAAAAGTAAAGGCGGTTATTTAAACATCAATGAGGTGCTGTCTCTCTCATCCATTATGTTCCGCATGAAATCCAATGCTTTGTTATTGACCATTATTACGACAGTATCGGCACTTGCCATCGGCTTACTCTCCTTGAGCTATATCGCCTACTATTCAGCAGACAAAGCAGCTGAAGACAATGTGCCTACTCATTTTGCGCTGACGAATATACCAGATGCGGAGAAGTTCAAAAAGATACTGCTTGAGCATGATATAAAATACCGTGAAAAGAAAATTGAAGTCATTCAAGTCAGTGTGAACACCGCGCAAATCATGGAGACTCCTTTGGAAGGACTAAATATCAGTGGGAATTCCATGACGTTGCCTGTCATAAGCGATCAATCCGTGGAAGGGACGGATGTATCTCCAGATCAAACCATTTTAACGGGCTATAATGATCTGCTGCAGAAATTCATGTCCTTGAAAAGCTCAGGTCCATTGGATTTACAGGGGAATAAAGAAGTCATTCACCAACAGTATTTGGGACTAAAAAAGGAGTATGTGACTCCCTACTATTTTACAGCCGGAGGACTTCCCACTGCGATTGTAGACGAGGCTGTATTTGAGCGGCTAAAGAAGGATATCAATCCTGCAATTCAAAAGAAATCGTCTTTATACATCGGAATTGATATGATTCATGAAGAGCAAATCCAAGCAGCCGATCGCCTCTTTAAAGCCGCCCATTTTAGTGATCAACAAACATCACGCCTGGAAATGAGCAGCAATCAGAAAATGCATATGGGCATCATTATGTTTATTGTCGGCTTTTTAGGACTGACCTTTCTTATTACATCGGGCTGTATCCTATACTTTAAGCAAATGGATGAAAGCGAAGACGAAAAAGCGAATTATACCGTGTTAAGAAAGCTGGGGTTCACACAGGGTGACCTGCTCAGAGGTATTCAAATTAAACAAATCTTTAACTTTGGCATCCCCTTAGTCATTGGCCTTTCGCACAGCTATTTCGCTGTCCAATCAGGCTGGTTCCTGTTTGGAACAGAAGTTTGGATGCCTATGATCCTCGTTATGGTATTATACACTGCCTTATACTCCATTTTCGGGATACTATCCATCCTGTATTATAAAAAGGTAATTAAATCAGCATTATAATCGGCAAAAGTCAAAAAAGTCCCAGGCGAAAGCACTGGGGCTTTTCCATATATTTGAGCATTTTCGTGCCTACGTGTACAATAAAATGACTATCGTCGTTACCCCAAGGGGGAGAGCTTATTTTATTATTACTCATCAATGGCATCAGCATCTTAGCCAATATTGTACTCGGTTCATCTGTAGGCGTGGCTATTTTCATAGGAATCGTTTTTTTCCTGATTGGCTTACCGGAGTTTAAAAAATCGCCAAAGCTCACGAAAGAGGCTGTCAAAGATATCACCTATATTTTTGCGACCTTGTCGATTCTTCTTGTATTTGTAATCATCGTTTCCTTGAACATCTACGCTTCAGGTGACCTGTTTCTTGCAGGTCCGCTAACACCGCAAATGAAGCTTCTCTTGGGGCAAAAGGTATTGATGCTGGGATTGCTGGAAGGCTTATGGGCTGTCATCAGCCTAAAATGGCTGCTGCCCATCTTTTTTGATCCGCTGGACCTCAGTAAGAAGCAAATCCTTGTTTTAGTGAGCGGAATTGTATTTAGTGTGGTTTCAGGTATTTATGCCATGCTTGAAGCAAGTTAAAAAGAGCCTCGCCCTTCTCTGTCACAAACAGGAGGAGCGAGGCTTTTGGGTTGATGCCTAGCTTACCGCAAAGGCTCAAATCCCTTTACGTGCTTCAGAATCTGCTCAATTTCATTGCATATCTCCGGTTGAAGTGTCACCTCGACCGCTTTCACATTTTCCTCGATTTGTGCCGGTTTAGTGGCCCCGATGAGCGCAGCGCTAATACCTGGTTCTTTTAAAATCCAGGCAAGCGCCAGTTGCGACAGGGTGATCCCCAGATCCTTTGCCAGCTTATCCAGCTCCTGGACACAGTCTAGAACGGTATCGTTCATATAGCTGCTGATGACATGATTGACGGAGGCATCAGCCCCGCGGCTACCCGTCGGTATAGGTTGTCCCGGCTTATATTTACCCGTCAGTATACCTTGGGCTAAAGGTGAAAATACAATTTGTCCAATCCCCAACTGTCCGGATACAGGGAGCACCTCATGTTCGATATAACGCTCGAACATATTATAGATGGGTTGATTGGCAATCAGCGGCCGCAGATTCAATCTTTTCCCAATGCCATAGGCATCCGTGAGCTGAGCAGCGCTCCATTCACTAACCGCAGCATACAGGATCTTGCCTTGAGCCTGAAGGTCATCAAGCGCCCGCAACGTCTCTTCCAAAGGAGTGTCCTGATCATACCGATGACAGAAGTAAATGTCGATATAATCGGTGCCAAGACGTCGAAGACTCGCCTCGCATTGCTCCATAATGTGCTTGCGTGACAGTCCCCTGTCATTGGGGCCGGAATCCATAGGGAAGAAAACCTTGGTAGAAAGCACATAGCTCTCTCTTCGATAAGGCTTCAAGGCGGCCCCCATAGCCTTCTCGCCTTCACCCCGATTATACGCGTTCGCGGCATCAAAGAAATTGATCCCCAGCTCAACCGCTTTGGCAATACAGGCATGAGCTGCTTCCTGCTCGGCGGCTGTACCGTACGTTAACCAACTACCGAGACCGATTTCACTAATTTTAAGACCGCTGCTGCCTACATTTCTATATTTCATATCTATTCCTTCTTTCATAAGAAGATAACATGTATCTATTCATAACATGTAAACCCTTTCATTAAAACATTGTAAATGCTGATAAAATATAGTCAACAAGTATATAATAAAAAAGAGCAAGGATGCGGTAACATCCCTGCTCTTTAGCAACAGCCGCTTTTAAGGGCGGTTGGCTGTGGTTTAGATCAGAGAAGATAGACCGTTTACCTTGTCCGAGGGCGGTCTATCTCTTTTTGTTTTGGTTCAATGCAATAACAATTGTGACGATTAATCCGATTACTTACATCTTTCCTCTCTCAGAGCCCATTCGGGAAAAGCGCATCATAGGCAGGACAAGGCAGTTTGTCGAGAAACTCCTGAAGCGGCTTAGGTCTATGAGTGTAGATATCTTTTAAGGACGTTCCATTATAAATATTGCCGATGACCACAGGATGGCATAGCTCACAGATCAGGATATCACCGTTTCCATGAAGATGAAGCTGCTTTTTACCATCAACACAGTTGGAAAAATAAACGCCCGGCTGCTCCTTGAAGCCCAGCGCTTCTGCAAAACGGTCCATGCAGGTGAAATACAGCACGGTATCGTTCTTTTTATGGGCAATCAGGTCATGAACGGAACGGACGAGTGCTTCTTTGGTGGAAATAGCGTTCCAGTTCGTATGATCCATCTCGATGCTATTTTGGATTTCATGGATGCGCACACCGAGCTCGTATACCATCTCGCTGATGGCTTGCATGTTGTTTTGCGTCTCCGCAAACAGCAAAGTCTCCAGCACCGTTTCCAGTTTGGCTTCGGTACATAACCGAATGTTCTGAACAATTTTATCATACATGCGAGGGTGAACATGATAATAGGCTGAATATTTTTCGGCGTCCGTGAAGTTAAAGGAGATATGAATGTTGGACAGCCCTGCATCACGCAGTCTCTCAATTCGCTCAGGACTGAGCAGGCTAGCATTGGTATTGAGCTGGGTAGCGATTCCCTTGCTCGAACAGTGAGCCACAATGTCCAGACAGTCCTCATACTTTAAGGTCACTTCTCCCCCGGATAGTCGCACACGTTTTAACGTTGGAATGTCATCTATAATACCAATGACCTCCTTGCTGCTAATGCATTGTCCGTCGTTTCGCTGATATGCGCAGCAATAATCACACTTGAAGTTGCAATTGGAGGTGACCCCGACTTCCAGTCCCTCCAGCTCGTAGATGCCCGGCTTTTCCAGTTCAAGTGCTTTATATTTGTTCTCTATACTCACTTTCTCATGATCCTCCCGATCTCAGGCTTGTGTCTTGAATTCCCTTGAAATTATACAGAATGGGAGTGGTTTGTAGATATGACATTGGTAACGGTGCGGTCCAAACAGATAAAACAGCGGGTAGCGACCTTGGAATGCGTTTAATCAGATTTATAGCGCATAAAAATGTAATTTGACAAGTACTGTGAACTTTAGTAAATTGAAACTAGTTAAGCACTTAACTATAACATGGTGGTGATCTTATAAAAGACCTTCAGGATTACGTACTTGATTTGCCGCTGCATTCTCTGGTTTTCTTTTCACTGGTGGAAACGACAGCCGGATTAGTTGATGTCTCAGAAAAATACTGGCATTCCAAAGGAACCAATGGAGCCAGAATTCGAATTTTGGTTGAAATCTTGAAGGAAGGAGGCACAATTCTTCCATCTGTGCTCGCCCAAAGAATCGGCGTCACCAAATCGAATATTAGCCTGCTGCTTAGCCCGCTGGAAAACGAAGGATTCATTCGCCGGGAACGTCATCCCAAAGACGGCAGAAAATCGGTGATTTCTATAACAAGCGAAGGGCAAAGCCTCCTGCTGCGTAATTTACCCGAAAACCGGCAGAGGATTACGGAAAAAATGCAGGTGTTGAATGATCAGGAATTGAAGCAGCTCCTTTCCCTGCTCAACAAATTAAAGAGAACGTAGTACAGTTCTTTTACGCATTTGGTTAAGTTCTTAACTAAAATTTTGTTTGTATAAAGGGATGGTATTCAATGTCGATTGTTATTACGGGAGCAAATGGTAAATTGGGGAGCTTAATCATACAACAGCTCCTTCAAAAGGTCTCGCCTCATGAAATTATCGCTTGTGTTCGCCACCTTGAAACCGGAAAACACTATGAGGAACAGGAAATTACAGTCCGGTTTGGTGACTACGATCAACCCGATTCACTTGAGCAAGCATTCGTGGGAGCTACCCAACTGCTGTTGATTTCAAGTTCACATCTCGACGATACGATTCGTATCCGCCAACATACTCATATCATAGAAGCGGCCAAAAAATGTAAAGTGGAACACCTTTTATATACTAGCTTTGCCTTTCCTGAGGCCGGCTCTATTCCCCTCTCCTATCTACATTTGGCTACAGAACATGCCATTCGTAACACCGGAATTCCTTATACTTTTCTACGGAATGCATTGTATACCGATTTTGTCGAAACACTCGATCTGAATGCCGCCATAGTAAAGGGCAAACTCGATATCTACCCTGGGGAATGGAAGTTTAACACCGTTACGCGTTGGGATCTTGCCAGAGGAATCGCAGCAGTGCTGTCCGAGCCAGGCCATAGGATCAAGAAATATGAGTTCACTGCTTCAAGTCCCTGGACCTTTTCAGATTTGACAGCAGCTTTGTCCGAGCTTACAGGCAGATCCGTCTCCCTCCGTCAGGACCCCCAAATCAAAAATTGGATATTCGGGTTCTTGAGCAAAATAGATACGCGCTCCACGTCGGATGATTTGGAACAGCTGATCGGTGGACCGCTCACTTCACTGAAAGAAAGCATCCGGCCCTTTATCTCCATATGAGAAAGCAACGCTACAATTGTGATCAATATGTGAACTGAGCATAGTTCTCATTTCCAAATCCATACTGAATATATCTGTTGGTAATGGAGGCGGAAGATTGTGGACAAAAGAATGAATCTGCTTATGTTTAGCGGCGATTACGATAAGGCGATGGCTGGACTGATTCTGGCAAATACAGCTCGTGAGCTGGATGTAGAGGTTACCATGTTTTTTGCGTTCTGGGGGTTATTTCTGGTTCGTGATCCCGAGAAGATGACGCTTGAGGACAAAACGATATACGAAAAAATCATGGGCTGGATGACTCCAAAAGGACCCGAGGAGCTTCCTTTGTCCAAAATGAATTTTAGCGGTCTGGGCAAGCTGATGCTGACGGAAATGATCGAAGATAATGAAGCCCCAAAGCTGATTCACTTTTTGAAGGGGGCACGGAAAAAGAACGTTAAATTTTATGCCTGTAAGCTATCGGTAGATATTATGGGTTTTAAACCGGAAGAGTTTATACCTGAACTGGAAATTATCGAGGCCAAAACATATCTAAAAGATGCACTCGAATCCGATATGCAGCTGTTTATCTGAGATACATTCATGCCTTGTCCGCCTATGGACGAGGCTTTTATTTTTGACTAAATGATGACACTCGCTATTTTCTTTAACCTATTCAGGCCTACCTACGTACCCTAAGAAAACAGAACGACTTGGGAGGCGCCGTATGCTCATGGCTCGAATTGGAAGCAGTAATTGTAGGTATCAGCCTTCTAACGAGGCTTATTTTCAAAGGTATCGTGAACGTACAATCGGATATCACCAGACCTTTGAATCTCCGTATGGACAAAAAAAGCTGATTTATGCGGATTGGGCAGCCAGCGGCCGTCTGTATGGGCCCATCGAGTGGAAAATAGCTAATGATTTGGGCCCTTTTGTGGCGAACACGCATACGGAGTCTAATTTGACAGGCACCCTGATGACCCAAGCCTATGAAGAGGCGAAACGAATCATTAAGAACCATGTTCATGCCAGCGAACACGATATCATTATGTTTGCCGGGTCTGGTATGACCGGTGCGGTGAATAAACTCCAACGGTTGTTAGGATTGAGAATACATGAGAAATTAAAGCACCTCTATCCAATCGCTGAAAAAGAACGTCCCGTTATTTTTGTTACGCATATGGAGCATCACTCCAATCATATCTCCTGGGCGGAAACCATCGGGGACGTCGTATGTATCCCGCCGGGTCCCGGCGGAATCGTCGATCCAGCTCATCTCGAACGGCTGCTGTTTCAATTCCGGCATCGGCCTGTCAAGATTGGCGCTTTTACAGCCTGCTCCAATGTTACAGGTTTTGAAGCACCTATTTACCAGCTATCCCGCAAAATGCATGAGTATGGCGGCGTTTGTTTTATTGATTTCTCTGCAAGCGCCCCTTACACCGAGATCAACATGCATCCCCTGGAACCCCTTGAGAAGCTGGACGGAATTGTATTTTCACCGCACAAATTTCTTGGTGGTCCCGGTACAAGCGGCGTTTTAATTATGGATTCGAGACTATGCTTTAATTATGCTCCGGATCAGCCTGGGGGCGGTACGGTAAACTGGACCAATCCTTGGGGTGGGTATGAGTATAAAGATAACATCGAAGCACGCGAGGACGGAGGTACCCCTCCTTTTCTTCAGGCCATTCGAACGGCGCTCTGCATTCAACTAAAAGAACAGATGGGTCAAAGCCGCATGTTGGAGCGCGAAAAGGAGTTAACGTCATTATTGCTAAAAGGCTTGAGCACCATACCAGGCCTGCACATTTTGGGTGGAAGCAGCCGAGATCGGCTGGGAATCGTTTCTTTCGTTGTCGACCATATTCACTATAACCTGATTGTAAAATTACTGAATGATCGGTTTGGAATTCAGGTCCGGGGCGGCTGCTCTTGTGCAGGGACCTACGGACACTATTTGCTGGGCATCGATCAACAAACCTCTACTCAAATGACAAGCCTAATCCATGCGGGAGATTTATCGCAAAAACCGGGCTGGGTGCGCCTGTCCCTCCATCCCATGATGACGAATCAGGAAGTCTCCTATCTCACATCCTCCATACGAGCAATTCTAGAAAATATCATGACCTGGCAAAAAGATTATACCTATCAACCAGACACGAACGAATGGCGATCTATAAATGAATATAAAAAAATAGACATCCACAAATGGTTCAATTTTAGCGATTAAGAGACTCCTGTCCATTTCCTTCTTGCAAAATTTTCATAGGATACACTGTAAGATTACTATATGAGGAAAGAAGTGACGACAATGGGCCTCAGTTTTCACAACAGCACTAATGCAGCTATCTTTGTGGTCTATGCCTACCCGGACTTCAGCTGTAGTCCTGTTAACTACTCTAAAGCAGGCTGGTTCCGTGTTAACCCAGGTCAGACCATTCAGGTCTGGAGTGGCTTCGCAGGCGGTAACACGTTCTTCTATTATGGGGAGGATGATTTTGGACGCGAATGGCGGGGATCATACTTCACTCAAGTTCCCGAAAATGCCTTCGATTGGTGCTGGGATACAGGCTGTACCACTTGTAGAAACGTGGGGCTGCGGAGAATTACAGTTGGCCCGTTCGTCTTGAACTACACTATCAGCTTTATAACGAGCAGCAGTCAAAGAAAACCTGCATCATCCACTCTCCGCATGACACTGCCTTCAAAAGCAACACAAGAAAAGCCTATTTTACGCAGAGTACCTGCAACACCCAAGAGACTAAAACAAGGAAAAGCTTTATTGCAGAAACGTATCGCGCATAAAAAACGGACTAAATAAATAATTAGGCATTTCGCAAAACAGGCTATCTAAGCCAAACTAAGAGTTGTCTTTTCATCTCGTATATACAGATTATTTTAGAACCAAAAAAGGAGCGACCTCCCCCATGGTCTGCTCCTTTCTCTTTTGTCTATTGTGGTAAATCCGCTTATTTACTCTCGGATTCCCACTTGGATATCTCCTCGCGCACCTGTGGCGCTACCTCTGTTCCCAGCAGCTCAATAGCTCTCATGACATCTTCATGCGGCATCGTACCGACAGGCACGTGGAGCAGAAAACGTGTAATGCCTACCTGTTTACGCAGGTGGATGATTTTCTTAGCAACTGTATCGGGATCGCCTACATACAACGCTCCTTCAAAGCTGCGTGCGGCATCGAAGCTGGAACGGGTGTAAGGCCCCCAGCCACGCTCACGCCCAAGGACGTTCATGCTTTGCTGGGTGGGAGGGAAAAACTTTTCCGCTGCAAGCTCGGTGCTTTCCGCGATAAAACCATGCGAGTGGGATGCAACCGGAAGCAGCGATACGTCATGGCCTGCGTGCTTAGCTGCCTTTTTGTACAACTCCACCAATGGCGCAAATTGCTCAGGACTACCTCCAATAATAGCCAGCACCAACGGCAATCCGAGCAATCCGGCACGGACTACGGATTCCTGGTTGCCCCCGCTGCCAATCCATACGGGCAACGGATTTTGGACCGGACGTGGGTACACGCCCAAATTGTTGATTGCAGGCCGATGTCCGCCTTTCCAGGTCACTTTTTCGGATTCGCGTATTTTCAATAACAGTTCCAGCTTTTCATCAAACAACTCATCATAGTTATCCAATTCATATCCAAACAGCGGAAACGATTCAATAAAAGAACCCCGCCCTGCCATAATCTCAGCCCGTCCATTCGAGATGCCGTCCAGTGTAGCAAAATCCTGAAATACCCGCACTGGATCATCCGATGATAGCACCGTGACCGCACTGGTTAACCGAATTCGCTGTGTCTGTGCCGCCGCCGCAGCCAGTATAACAGCCGGAGCAGATGCCGCATAATCTTTTCGATGATGCTCCCCTACGCCGTACACATCCAGCCCTACCCGATCTGCAAGCACAATCTCCTCGACAACTTCACGTATTCGTTGTGCGTGGCTG
This sequence comes from Paenibacillus sp. BJ-4, assembly GCF_020404765.1. GTDB lineage: Bacteria > Bacillota > Bacilli > Paenibacillales > Paenibacillaceae > Paenibacillus. The sequence goes on along the minus strand of NZ_JAIVEM010000140.1, from coordinate 125,270 downwards.
ATGACCTCACCCGTTTGGGGATCCGGCGTTGTTTCTACAAACGTGCTTATACCTATCTCCACTGGTCCTACCCCCTATTTTCATGTCTTGTTCTTATCCAGCGGCTTGCAAAGCAAACCATTTTAAAAGTGGATATCTTTATATTGAACCTTTTTTGTTTCTTTTTCAAGCTTTCCTTTTCTGGGTCTGGATCAGTCAGGAGAGCGTCCATATTCGCCGCAGGAAACGAAGTCTCTTTGTCGAATATTTTAAGAGGATTCCCATCCCTACAACATGAATACAACAAGGAGGCGCTTACATTTATGGCTTTTGTCATTAATAACTTAAAGGATAACAGCAATGTTGCCATCACTGACCAACTCGGTGGATTTACGGTACTGGAATACATAACAGATTTGAGCTGCACCTCGGTTGCGGCTGCGAAAGACAGTTACTATATGAGTAAAAGTAACATGCGCCGCAAACAGCTCATGATCGAAATCAACAATAGCGAAATCATGATGAAGGCGGGGGCCATGCAATATACTGTGGGTAGCATGGAAATGACTACCGGCGTAAAAAGCGTAGGAGGCTTAATGCGTAACTTGGTGTCCGGTGCTGTGACGGGGACAGGTGCCATTAAACCTCACTACAAAGGCACAGGAACCATTATGCTGGAGCCTACTTATCAATATATCTGGCTTATTGATGTCGATAATGATGACATTGCCATCGAAGACGGCCTGTTTTTAGCTTGTGATGCCACGCTGAACATATCCGTCGTTGCGCGTAGTAATCTTTCCTCTGCCGCATTAGGTGGAGAAGGATTATTTAACCTAAGCGCCCGGGGAAAAGGAGTTCTGGCACTACAAGCGCCGATCCCTTCCGAAGAAGCAGTCATCATAGAATTGCAAAATGATATCCTGAAGGTGGATGGCAACTTTGCCCTCATGTGGTCCAATACCTTACAGTTCACCGTCGAAAAATCTGGAAAAACCAAAATGGGCTCCGCCGCTTCCGGCGAAGGGCTGGTTAATGTGTACAGGGGAACAGGGACCGTATGGCTGGCACCGCTATAACATCTATATGAGCATGGAGCGTTGGAAATCCACCCTCTTACATTTTAATTCTTTTTTACGAATTCCGACTTTAACTTCATCGCTCCAAAACCATCAATTTTGCAATCAATATCGTGATCGCCGTCCACTAGGCGGATATTCTTCACTTTGGTACCAATTTTCAAGACAGATGAGCTTCCTTTAACCTTCAGGTCTTTAATGACGGTTACAGAGTCACCATCCTGCAGAACGTTACCATTCGCATCTCTGACGACTTTCACATCTTCGTTGCTTACAGTTTCTGACTCGGAAGACCACTCATGAGCGCATTCTGGGCAAATAAAAAGACTGCGATCCTCGTAAGTGTATTCTGAATTACATTCAGGGCAATTTGGCAAATTAGACATAATTTTATGTACTCCATTCATTTTTATTTCTATTACTGTGCTAGCTTTCTTATGTAAACCCAAGCCTTCCTTGGAGTTCCATACAAGTATATTGGATAATCTGCTGCGATTCCACTCATGGAGGCAATTAGGTCTCTGAAAATTCCTGGGGAGTGAGCATGTAACTAAAACGGATGCTGACCTTTTAAGGCAGCATCCGTTTTTTATCATAAGCAGTATCTTATGTTGAAATTGTACTCTACGGCGCGTATATTATGCCTTTGTTTGCTTTATCAGTTCACTAATTCCCTGGCTAAGCGGCGTAAGGGGGCGTTGCAACAGCTTCTCAAAATCGTTGCTTACAACATCCAAGGCTCCTTCGCGAATTGCTTGTTGAATTCCGACCACAATCGGGATTGCACCTTCTGGCACTCCCGCACCGAGCATAATATCAGCATACGCAGCATCGTCCACTTGCTGTACAGGAACGTCCTTGCCCAGAACATCAGCAAGTATCGCCGCGAACTCTTCCTGGGTAATCGGCTTACCGGAGAGCTCGTATATTGTATTCTCATGCCCTTCACCAGACAAAACGGTTGCAGCCGCCTGCGCATAGTCGGCACGGGTGGCCCAACCTACTTTACCGGACCCTGCCGAGGTTAGCCAAGGAGCCCCCGCGAGTACGGATTGGATCGTGCCTGCTTCATTCTCAAGATACCAATTATTACGCAAGAAGGAATAAGGGATACCGGACTCCCGAATAAACTCCTCCGTTATACGATGTACGGGTGCTAGGAACAGAGTGCTGTCAGCGGCATTGGCAGCGCTGGTATAAGCGATGAAGCCTACTCCCGCGCGTACAGCAGCATCAACAGCGGCCTTATGCTGGCGGATTCTGGTATCATTATCTCCATCTGCGGATATCATCAGCAGTCGTTCTACTCCAGCAAACGCTTGATCCAGCGTTTCTGGTTTATCAAAGTCTCCATGACGAACGTCAACGCCACGAGCACGTAAGCTCTCTGCTTTTTCCGGATTTCTTACGCTAACAATAAGATCTTTTGCCGGAACGGATGTAAGTAACGTATCTACCACGATGGAACCCAGTTGCCCTGTTGCTCCTGTTAATGCGATTTTCATATGAAACCTCCATTCAGATTTTATTTACTTTTCTACATTTACTTTTCTATAGTAACTAAAAATATGATGGATGTCTAATTTAGAGCCTAAAGGTGCTTGAGCGACGTGCTATTCTCAGGATTGAGGCTCATACTCGCTCAATTTACCTTCGTAGATTAAATGGAATCGGTCACTTTGTCGAAAATCGTCTGGGGTAATGAGTGCGGGTAGCTTATTCCATATCTTTATGCCGGATCGCTGTAGGATTTCCGCTACGAATTGCGAACAAAAGTAGGAATTACTGAACTCAACGGGCTCTTTTAAGGCAACGCCGATCAAGCCTAGAAGGTTATACAAATATTTTTGACGACTTCTGATAAAAACATGTAAAACCCGCTTCATTTTTTCGACTTCACGGTCGGTTACTTGAAGCTCGTAGATGACACATGTTGTATTCGGAAATCTGCTGTATGTACCTGTCTTAATATCTTCTTTCACGAAACCACCATCCAGAGGGTTATTGGGGGTCTTTCTCCCAAAGCTGTATAATTCCGAAAGTTCCCGGTTAAAGGAGATGGAGGCGTGATTGTATGGCGCTCTCGTATAGCTTTTTATGACTCTCGTAAGAAACGTTCCTGTATTCGTAAGCAAGATAAAGACCGATTGATCAGCAACCATTTACGAAATTTCTCCTTATCAAGTTTGGATTATTCCTTCATAATAACATAGGAACCCTATAATGGACTCCTACCTCGCGATAAGTTGGTGATTGGCAATGGACAGCTCGCTATTAACGTTAATCCTTATTTTCACAGCCTTATTGGCTATCCAATTGATTTATGTTGTGATCGTCAAGACACAGCCCAACAAAGACTATGCAGCCATCGGACTTCGGATCAAGACGTGGTGGGGTATGTTCTTTATCTTTTGCCTGGCAACTCTCTTCAATCCGATTGTTTCACTGCTTTCCTTGATGGCACTCACTTTCTTTGCGCTGAAAGAATATTTCTCCATGATCAGATCCAGAAAAGCCGACCGCAGATTGTTTCTATGGGCGTATTTGGCGATTCCTGTACAGTTTTATTGGATTTATATCGGGTGGTACGGGATGTTTATTGTCTTTATCCCTATCTATGTATTTTTGCTGCTGCCACTTCCGCGATTGATCAACAAAGGAACGGTCGGTTTTCTGCGCAGTGTCAGCTCGACCCAATGGGGACTGATGCTGATGGTTTTCGGACTTAGTCACCTGGCCTATTTTCAGTTTGCTACGCCGCAATATGGGGCGAAACTTGTGCTCTTTCTAGTGGTGCTGACGCAGCTCAATGATGTCGTACACTACCTGGCATCACTCTATTTCGGAAAGCGGAAAATCGTCCCGACCTCCAACCCCAATTTAACTTGGGAAGGCTTTGCATTCGCTTTTCCCGTAACCATAGGGGCTTCCTATCTGATCTATCCATACTTGACGCCGTTTGACCTGAAATTTGGACTCATTTTCGGCATACTCATCAGTTTGAGCGGTTTCTTCGGCAGCTTAACGGTTTCCGTGCTGAAGCGAGATTTACTAATCGGCGATGACGAAAAGTTTGATGCTTTGAAAAAAAGCTACTTAAGCCGGGTAGATAGCTTGACCTACACCTCGCCCGTTTTTTTTCACGTGATTCGTTATTTCTTTGACTTTATGTAGCAGTGCTCATCGTTTTCACTTTAGTTAACCGGGGTAAGTACTACTGTACTTGGTACGCTTGGCCCAATCCTCACATGAATAGATAATTTATAATAACGATATTATATTATGAAAAGAGCAGTCTATCCCAACTTATAGGGTAGACTGCTTTTCATATCCGTTCATATGTGCCGTTGCAGGGCATTCCTGATCCGGCTGACCCCTTCACGAATTTCGCTTTCATTCAGATGCCCATAGCCCATTAGCAGTCGGTTCCCTTCCAGCTGTACTGCAAATACATTTTCGCTACGGAGACATTCAGGCAGATTCTCTGGGAGCGAAAATTGGAACTCTGCTACCAAATGTAAACCAGCCGACCGACCACATACCCGGAATTGCCCGGTAAAATGCTGCTCCAGACTATCAAGCAGGACTTGACGCCGCTTGGCGTACACTTTCTTCATTTTATGTACATGTTGATGAAGGAGTCGCTTCCCGATATACCGGCTCAGCACTATTTGCTCCAGGCTCGCCGTCTGGTAATCTGCCAGTTGCTTTAACCGGATAAAATCAGCAACATGTGACGGAGGAAGGACAATGTAGCCGATCCGCAGGGCCGGAAACAAAGTTTTGCTAAACGTACCGACGTATAGCACCCGTTCCGGGTCCAGACTCTGCAAAGAGTGGACGGGCGCTCCATCATACCGGAACTCACTATCATAATCATCCTCGAGCAGCAGGCAACCTGTCCGGGCGGCATACTGGATGAGCTCGATCCGCCTTTGGATGGGCAGGATGCCCCCCAGCGGGAACTGGTGCGAGGGCGTCAGATATGCAAGCTTAGGGTGCTTTTTTTGCGGCAGATACGCTGTTATAACTCCAGAATCATCCACAGGCATGCTCCGCAGTGTTGCTCCTGTAGCCGACAGAATGCTTTTTAAGTCTTCATTGGTCGGTTCCTCTACCAAGACTTCATCCCCCGCTGACAGCAGCAGACGGGTGACAAGCTGAATGGCTTGTACTGCTCCACTCGTAACCACAATATGCTCCGGCCTGGCTTGTACTCCTCTGGTGTAAGCCAGATAGCTAGCCAGCTCCCTTCGCAGCTCGGGTTCTCCAGCAGGGTCGCCATAACCCAGTGCGAGATCGGGAGCTTCTTTGCATACACTTTGAAGCAAGTCAGCCCATGATTTGCGCGGGAACAATTCTAACGCAGGAAGCCCCGTCCGGAAGGAGATCACCGGCACTTCATCTGGGTATTGAATACTCGATGCAGACGAAGGAACCTCGATAGGCGGTGTGGATACATAACCTGGAAGAGCGGCTCCTTCGGCTACATAGGTGCCTGAACCCGGGTGTGCAGAGGCTAAACCTTCTGCCAGCAGCATTTCATATGCTTCGAGAATAACATTCCGGGATACGTTTAATTGTGATGCCAACAACCGGGTCGAAGGGAGCCTATATCCTGCGTGCAGTTCTCCAGCTAAAATACGGTCCCGGATGGTCTGGTACACCTGACGCAGCATCGGAACTGACGCACTCTTGTCGATAGATAGCCACATACGCTGTCCTCCTCAAGCGGTACTGTCAAAAATCTCTTCAACTGGATCTACGAGGACCCCATTTCTATTGTTACAGTATATATCAATATCTGTACAAGAGGTGAACTGGAATGAACAAAGCAACCATTTTGACTTACATGGAATTAGTGATCGCAACCGTCATTGTCGGCAGTTCTGTGGTGGCCGGTAAACTGGTTGTGATGCGGCTGCCTGTTTTTTTATCGCAATCAGCCAGTCTGGCCGTTGCCCTTCTGTTCTTGGTACCTATTGTGTTAGTCAGGCACAAAAATTCTCTAAGGATCAGCAAGCGGGATGCCTTAATCCTGTTCATTCAGGCCCTGATCGGCATGTTTCTCTTCCGTGTGCTGATGCTATACGGGCTGGCCTATGCCTCTGCTTCCGAAAGCGGAATTCTGACAAGCTTGACCCCAGCTATCGTTGCCCTTCTTTCGTATGTGCTGCTGAGAGAGAAGATTACGCTGCGCCCCGGACTCGGGATCGCCTGTTCACTGCTTGGCGTTTTGGCCCTGCAATTCCCCCACATATCGGCGCTCTGGTTGAATACTCCCCATGCTACCTCATTTATTGGCATGCTGCTTATTTTGTCTGCCGTGTTCGGGGAAGCGGCGCTGACGGTATTACGCAAGATGCTATCCAGCCATGTCTCTTCCCTGCTTGGAACGATGTATATAACGCTCTTTTCTTTTCTCATGTTTCTAGCTTGTTCCTTTGGGGAGGCACGACGGTTCAACTTCAATCACGTTGGTGCAGGGGAGATTGGACTCGTCTTATATTACGGTATCTTTGTTACAGCATTAGCCTACATTTTATGGTTCCGGGGCGTGTCAAGGGTACCCGCCAGTACGGCAGCGGTATATACTGGGTGTATTCCGGTTAGTACATTGCTGTTGTCCTACATCATCCTCCGGGAACCTTTTTTATTTACTCATCTGGCAGGTGCAGGGTTTGTCTTCCTTGGCATCATGCTCATTTCACGCGGTGAACGCCGCTGACTTACGGTAGGGGGCTTTCGCCAAGATTGCTACATATCCTTTTGTTAACCAAGGAGGGAATAAATGAACAGCATGGCTATCAAACACGCTATACGCTGAAATATTACAGCGGCACCCTGTCTTCTGCACCGCCTGACACGCTCTCATCATTGTACACCTTTAAGAAAATTACCTTTGATGATGTCGAGGCTTTTCGTAAGACACTCACCAATTGTCACATCCATTGGCAAAGTGATACACCCTATTACGCCGCCAGCACACAGGAAGCTTTTCTCGGCATCTACGGTGAGAATCAAACCTGCCTCGGCACGGTGGCTATGAGTCCGCAGGGTAAAATCAACTTTCTTTGGGTCGATCCCAAGCATCGCAGCCAAGGATTGGGATACGCCCTTATCCATAAAGCGGCTGAAACCCAAAAAATTGAGAAGGTGCACATTAGCCTGTCTGACAATGACTCTCTTGAACGTTTTATGCAAAAAGCAGGTCTTGTAAAAGACACCCTTGAACAATACGAAATGTATATGCCACTTTCTCTAATAAAATAGTAATGTGCATTTATACTCCCCCATCTGGACAAAAAAGAGGCTCCCAACTAACTTAGGGAGCCTCTTCTTCAAGTTCTTAGTGCATCCATTAATGCACCTGATCCAGCAATTGATATGCTTCTTCCTTGGTTGTAACCGCCAGAAGGGCTTCTCTGAAATGATCGTCCATCAGCTTACGGGACAACATTTGCAGCACCTTCAGATGCGCGTTTTCCTTACTATTGCGTGGCACAGCAATCATGAAGATCAGCTTCGCCTCACTACCATCCAAACTTTTCCAGTCAACACCGCTCCGCTTGATGCCGAAAACCACACTTGGCTTCAGAACAGCTTCCGATTTGCCATGTGGGATGGCAATATTCATTCCGATACCTGTGGAGCTTTCTTTCTCTCGGTCCAATATGGCCTGTTTAAAGTCATTGGCAGAGCTTACAGCTCCGGTTCTCTCAAGCGCCCCGATCATTTCATCAATCACAGCATCCTGCGTTATTCCTTCCAGATCGAGGTTAATCAGATCCATCGTTACAATATCCGTCAGCTTTTCAATGTGGACAGCTTGTTCAGAATCTGCTGACCCGTTATTGATAATGGCTGTTGAAGCCGATAGCTCCGCAGCAGAATTTCCAGTCATTTCATCTCCAGAAGCAGTCGGCTCAACAGTTGTAATATCTTTCTTTAGCAAACTCACCATGACAACCGATATGGCTGCGCCAACAATAACGGCGATGAAGAACATAACCACATTGTCGACTGCACCAAGCACGGCTACAATCGGACCACCATGAGCTACCTTATCTCCCACATTTCCCAACATTGCGATGACTGAACCGACCATTGATCCAACCATGATACTAGGAATTACACGCAGTGGATCTTGCGCCGCGAACGGAATCGCACCTTCGGTAATACCGAAGAGACCCATAGTAAAGGTTGCTTTTCCTGCTTCACGTTCCGCCGGTGCAAATTTACGTTTGTTGATCATCGCGGCAAGTCCCATCGAAATCGGCGGGATACAAATTGCAACGGCGATTGGACCCATAATTCCGTAATTCCCTTCCCCGATCATAGCCGAGCCAAATAAGAATGCGACTTTATTGACTGGTCCGCCCATATCAAAGGAGATCATTGCCCCTAAAATCAGCGCCAGCAGAATCGAACTTGTACCTTGCATACCTGCGAGCCAGCCTGTTAAAGCCTCAAACAATTGTGCGACTGGAGAACCGATCACAAAAACAAAGATTAATCCTACAATCAAGGATGACAATACCGGAATAATAATAATAGGCATAATCGGCTGTAACGCTCGGCCAACCTTAATCTTCCGAATCCCAAGTGCAACATAACCGGCGAGGAAACCGGCAATAATTCCGCCGATAAATCCGGCTCCCGCCTCACTTCCATAAAAGCTGCCGTTCGCAGCAATAAATCCGCCAATCATACCTGGTGCAAGCCCCGGTCTATCCGCAATGCTCATCGCGATGAATCCGGCGAGAATCGGTACCATAAAGGTAAACGAAGCCGAGCCGATATTCTGAATCACCTTCCAAAATGAACCGTCCGGTATAACCAAGCCGCCTGGAGTCTTCTCGCCGCCAATCGTCAGCGCAATGGCAATAAGCAAGCCCCCGATGACGATGAAGGGTACCATGTAGGATACTCCATTCATCAAATGGCGGTAGATTGGGTTTTGTTTCGGTTTTTTCTCATCTCCACTACCTTCGGCAGAACGTGACTGTGCCTGATACACAGGCACATCCCCCTTGATCACCCGCTGGATCAATTCTTCCGGACGGCGGATGCCATCCTGTACACCTACGACCAGCAGCTTTTTACCGACGAATCGGTCCTTCACCACCGTTTTATCTGCTGCAATAATAATTCCGTCCGCTTCACGGATCTCCTGCTCAGTTAATTGGTTTTCCACTCCGATGGAGCCTTGTGTCTCGACCTTTATCTCGATCCCCAGCTTCGCTCCCGCCTTTTGCAGATTCTCAGCCGCCATATACGTATGTGCAATTCCGTTAGGACATGAGGTAATCGCCAATATTTTCATAGCTGTTCATTCCCCTCTCTCTAATGTTTCCGCTTACATTCATAGTATAAACGCCACTTCTGCTGTTATCGGACGAACTTTCTACCGGAACTTTCGGAAAAACTGATTTATACCGACAAAAAACAGGACTTGTCTGTAAGTCCTGTTCCAGATCTCAGCTTTTCACTTTATTTATCCCTTTAGCTTCCCTAATAATGTCATCGCATCGGTCTCCTTAGACAATGCATGGACCAAAGCCGGCTGCTCGCTGATCAAGGATAATTCTTTAAACAACTGCCGCATCTCTTCACGCCCATCCTGTTTAACCGCAAGCAGGAATACAAGCTCTACTTTCTCGGTTCCCCAGGTGAGTGGCTGCTTTAAGGTAGCGATTACAATGGAGGACTGTCTTATCCACTCAGAGCCGCCGTGCGGGATGGCAATACCTCCCCCGATTGTCGTAGCCGACATTTTTTCTCGCGCCAGTACACTTTCCACATAGCCTGTCTCCACATAGCCTTTATCCTCCAGTATTTGCGCCAGCTTGCAAATTAATTGTTCCGGACGCTGCACTTCCTGCTGGGGAAAGACAAGGAAAGGTGTTGTATACCTAAAAAAGACAGATTCATCCGCCGTCCTGTGTTCCGGCTCATCCAGTCGCCTGATCACTTGCTCCAGCTGGCGCTCGTCCTTGGCATCCAGTAATGGAGAGACGAGAATGTGCGGAACTTTCAGCTCTGGAAGAGCTACAGTAGTAATGACAAGATCCACCTCTTGGGCTGCCAGATAGTCCTGAACTTCCGCTTTGGAAAGGGTTGTCTCTACATGCACAGACGGAAATTTCCGTTCAACCTTTGTGCGCAGCAGTTGGGACATGCCGATACCCATGTGACACACGATGATGGCCCTTTGAGGATGACTCTCCTTCTGATGAAGCCGCTCCACAGAGGCCTGAAAGTGCAGGGTTAAATACGCTGCTTCCTCTTCGGGGAATGATAACTGGACCATTCTCCCCACCTCTTCCAGCGCAATAATGACCCGGTCGAGCATGTAGGGATACATTTTCTTGATCTCGGCCAGCATTGGATTGGACACGGTCAGACCGTAATGGAGACGGTTCAGGGTCGTATATAAATGGACTTTTAACCCGTTCAGCAACATCTGGTCCTTGTAAAAGTCAATCATATTCAGCTCCGACATCCGCCGGATCAGCTGCTCAACCAATTCAGGCAAAAGCGGGTGGCTGTCTGCCAGATTGCTCTGTTTTCCCCTTCCTTCCTCCTCCTGGTAACGGAACTTCCCACCTAGCAGATGCAGGGTTAAATAGGCCGTTTCCTCTTTGGAAAAAGGTACAGCAAACAACTTTTGCAACTGCTGTAAAAAAGACGTAGCCCATGTGAATTCGGCTTTTTTCTGCAAAAAAGCAATGTCCTGCTCGGAAAGTGAGATGGGCTGTCCAAGCTTGGTTCTTTTGACCATTAAGAGGATGTGCAACATTAGGCCCTCGAAAGCTTCATCAGTGAAACTGAGCTCATGACGTTTTTGAAACACTTTTAACTCATGGTATATAGTTGCAGTCTCATGCGGCTCAAACTGTTTGCGCATCATCTGCCCCGTTAACTCAGGGCGATCTATCAGCTGGTTCAACCGCGCCAAAGCTATCCGCTTGTTTTTCTCGGAGCCTTGAACCGTCAAGCCCACGCGCTGCTTGGTAATCAGGGCAAGATCAAAGCTGTGCAGCCAGCCCTCAATCTTCTCCATATCCTTACGGATCACCGTTTTATTCACATAATATTGTGAAGCCAGATCCTGTATAGTCACAGGCTTGGCATTCATTAAGAGACGATAGGCGAGATGCAGTATCCTTTCCTCATCCGACTCATGTTGGGCTGTACTCTCATCCGCATACAGTCGATGGAACAAATCTGTCCGATCCGGTTCGTCCATTTCCAGAAAAATGCCGCGTCCCGGCCTTCTCACCAAATTGCCATTGGAATGTTTTGTTATATATCCTTCAATTACCTTCAGATCGTTGCGAATCGTCTTTTCAGAGCAGTCCGTCTGATCGGCTAGATCCTGCACTAGCCACAATCGGTCCGGTTCAGTCAATAATTTACGAAAAATCTCTGTTTGCCTTTTGTTCATTCCATTCTCCCATCTTCCAAAATAAAAGGATGTTCAGGGCACCTCAGTCTATATTTTATTGGTTTTAGTTGACTTTAAGTATACTCCAAGTAGTACATTTTAAGCATGGTGGCCGCCAAATTCAAATGATGGAAAGAGGAATCGCTCATGAACAGTGAGAAAACAGCTCTTATTACTGGGGCCAACAAAGGCATCGGGTATGAAGCAGCCAGACAATTGGGGAGCTTGGGTTTTACAATCCTGCTTGGCTCACGGAATGAACAGAGCGGCCGGGAAGCAGTAGCTAAATTGGCTAATGAGGGAATAGAAGCCCGATTGACTTTGTTGGACGTGACGAATCAAGCTACGATTGGGTCTGCAGCGCATCAGATCAAACAAGAATTCGGTTCTCTCGATGTACTAATCAACAATGCCGGCATATCTTTGGGAGGAGCCACTCCTCCAAGTCAGTTCCCTTTGAACGATTTAAGAGAAACGTATGAAACGAACTTTTTCGGTTTGGTCGCAGTGACGCAAGCCTTGCTGCCTTTACTGCAAAAGTCTCCTTCTGGTAGAATCGTTAACCTGTCGAGCGGTCTTGGTTCATTAACCTATAATAGCGATCCTGAGCATGAGCATGCCCAATTTAATTTGCTTGCCTACAATAGCAGCAAAGCAGCGGTTAACATGTTAACCGTCACACTTGCCAAAGAATTCAAAGGCTCACCTCTCAAAATTAATGCGGCTGACCCTGGTTTTACCGCCACCGACTTAAATGGCTTTACAGGACCGGGTTCAGTACAGCAAGCTGCTGCTGTCGTTGTTCATTTAGCCACTTTAAGTGATGATGGACCGACAGGAGGGTTTTTCGCCGCCAACGGAGAAGTACCTTGGTAACTGTCAGAACTAAGGAGTTGAATACTTTGCAGGAAATTCCGGAGACGATTACCTCGATTAGCCAAGCCGCAGAACTAACAGGTTTAACAGAAGATACCATACGTTATTATGAGCGAATTGGCTTGCTGCCTTATGCAGACCGAAAGGCCAACGGACACAGGTTCTACAGTAGAGAACAGATTCAAGGCATTATCTTTTTAACTCGCTTAAAAGCCACGGGGATGACCATAGAGGAAATGAAGCATTATCGAGAACTTTCGGAGCAAGGTAACAGTACCATTCCTGACAGATATTCCTTACTTGAAAAACATAACCAAAAGATTCAACAAGAAATTTCCAGACTCATGGAAACTCAAAAAATTATTGATTATAAGCTCAGCCATTATCATGAGCTTTCTACAAATCCCGATCTTAGCGACACTAGTTGTGACCCTGTAACAAAGGAAGATCTAACGTAAGAAGTCCCTTACGATAAGGTACGACACGTTCTAAACCAACAAGAGGGTTGGCCATGTTATGCCATGGTCAGCCCTCTTTCAATTCGGAATGCTTATTCTTTTAATTTCGCCATAAGGGATATTTATAACTTTTTCTTTGTTTATAGAATGTTTTCCTAAACATGGAATGTAAAATGACCGTTAATATAAGGGGCGTGTTTTAAATGATTGAATATTAAAAAGAGGTGTATTTTTTGGAGAACCAGCACATGTCACAGAATCCGCAGGAAACATCAAGACAGATGTACATTCGCCATGGTCAAAACTATGGGGAAACAAACAGGATGGCCGAAATATCAAAAACCTACGGTTCGTCTATTTTATTTAGACGATGGGGAGCAACGGTATTTGATTTCGTATTCTTTGTGATCGGTTATATTTGCTTGTTTATCTCTGTCATTCAAATAACGGATAGATGGTTTTTGCCTTTGGCGATTGCAACCCGTTGTATCCTGCTTATAGCTTTTTTCTGCTATTATTTGCTTTTGGAAGGTTATACAGGCTATACGCTGGGGAAGTTCGTTTTTCGTATCAAGGTGGTTAACGGGGAAGAAAGGCCTCCTGGTTTTCTTAAATCGCTAATTCGCACTTTGCTTAGATTGATTGAAACCAACCCTTTTCTAATGGGTTCGTTACCTGCTGTTATCAGCGTGTTAGTAACTTCATCAGGACAACGAATTGGTGATTTAGCCGCAGGTACATATGTTGTGAAGGTACGTGATTTAGAGCCGATTAGCAAAAAGACAATGAAACGTTCGTTGTTGATATTTTTCACCATTATAATGTTCCTGGTGGGTTCAATGGTTGATGTCGCTTTCTTATCAATAAAGCATTATCAATCTGCTGAAGCTCCAGTGTCCAGGAAAGAGCAGACCTTTATAAGTAAGGATGGACAGTTCCAGATTTCGGCCCCGCTAGATTGGTCAACAGACCCGGACCGAGAAAAAATAACGGATATTGCGATATTCAATCCGTACATTCAAAAGTCCGTTGCGGTACTGTCCAATTCGAAAAAGGAATTGGGCAATGTAACGCTCCAGCACTACACAAAGAAAATTCAAAACAACATGACCAAAGAGTTTAATCTCTCTACTGTAGGACCTTCATCTAACACAACGATTCATGGATATCCTGCCATTGAGTTTACGATTAAAGGACAGAAAGATGAGAACCATTATGTCACCCATGTAGCGATTATTGAGACCGAAAATGATTATCACCAGGTGCTCGGATATACGCCCGCATCTAAATATAGTCGTTTTAAGAAAGAACTGCACGACATTACCTACAGCTTTCGCGAGGTTCGTCATTAAGACAGCTTGGCTAGCAATGAACACGATAGACTCAAAAAGCAGGTACCTCTTAAGAGCAGCCTGCTTTTTGGTATAGTCTATAATTCCCTAGCTATATAAGCAAACGGTTTCATTTCTATGATAAAATAGGCTGACATGTAGGGCAACAAGCCTTATTATGTTGTTCAGATGCACAATAACCTGAAAACTCTTTCACAAGCGCACACCATTACATCAGTATGTATAGGGAGGAATCGTGAACTGCTCCAGATCTCTGAAAAACAAGCCCAAGACATCGTAGATAAAATGATGAAGGACATTCCATACAATATCAATATTATGAATGAACGAGGCATTATCATTGGCAGCGGTGAGAAAGAGCGAGTCGGAACTGTTCATCAAGGAGCCGTTCAGGCACTCGCAACCGGAAAAATGATTGAAGTATGGCAGGATGGTCATTACGAGAAACAAGGGACCAATGAGCCGATCGTCATTCATCATGAGCGGGTTGGTGTCATTGGCATCACGGGCAATCCAGATGAAGTGCGCCCTTTTTGCAACATCGTTAAAACTACAGTATCCCTCCTGATCGAGCAAAGATTATCCCTGGAGCATCTGGCCCACGAAGCCAACCGCAAAAAATCCATGCTGGAAATGCTGTTAAATCATCAGGGGGCCTACACTCAAAAAATAAAAAAAGAAGCGGCTCAATATCACATTGATCTGCTTCTAAAAACTTCGGCGGTATATGTAAAATATCTCCCTGCTGACCCGGCTCACGTCGCCGAGCTATCCAAAATATTCATGCAGCATCCATCCTTTCGTATGGAGGAAGACAGCTATCTTATCCTAATCCAAAATCAGGAGTCCATAGACAAGCTGCTGGAGCCACTTGTGCGCAGCTATCCTGCTGTGCTGATCGCCATCAGCAGACAAGAGCATAACATTGCGGATTGTTATTTACAGGCCAAGTCAGCTATGAGTGTTCTACTGGCTCTGCGCCCGCCTGTGCAGATGATTTCTTTTGTAGAAGTCGAATTTCTGGTCAAACTGAGCCAATCTAATCTGACGAACACGGTCCATCTGGTTACTAAACTGGAAGACACCGTGGATTTGCTGGATACGCTGCGGAGCTTTATTAACCATAACGGCAGTGTTTCCTTCACCGCAGACGAATTAAATATCCACCGGAACACACTGCAATACCGTCTGAAGCGCATCCATACCTTAACGGGTAAGGATCCCCGGAATCTCCTTCAGCTGTTTGAGCTTACACACGGCTTATTGGCGCTGTACCAATGAACTGCTGGATTCTCTCTCGGCGCTGCTCCCGGATTTTATTCAGCAGTCTCCTTTTACTTAATGAAAAATCCGGGAGTATAGGCGTGTGAACTATTCGTTAAATTGAAGCACCCTTGCGATATTCTCGCACGTACGCTCTACATTTTGCGGCCCTTCGACCAGCAGCTTACCCAGCTCCGAAGCTCCCGGCACGATGCCAAACACCGCATCTATTCCTTCCTGATATAACGTGTCGATCCCCTTTCCAATGTAGCCAGCGATTGCAATGACCTTTTTGCCGGATTGCTTGGCCGCCTGAGCGACCCCATACGGAGTTTTCCCGAATTTGGTCTGAAAATCAATACCGCCTTCCCCCGTAAAAACGATGTCCGCATTCGCCAGCTTCTGCTTTAACCCGGTGTATTCGATCACAATTTCAATGCCTTTTTGTAGTGATGCCTGAGTAAAAGTCAACAAGCCCGCACCCAATCCGCCAGCTGCGCCTGCGCCTGGAAGATCGCGTACATCCTTGCCCAGCTGTCGCTTCACCACATCTGCATAGTGGGCGAGATTGGTATCTAATTGCAGCACCATCTCTGGGGTTGCCCCTTTTTGCGGGCCGAATACATGAGATGCCCCGTACTCTCCGCACAACGGATTCGTCACATCACAGGCTACAATCAATTGCACCTGCTGCAAGCGAGCATCCAGTGATGAAATATCAATACTGGCCAGCTCTCCCAGACTGCCGCCACCGCGAGGGAGAATGTTCCCTTGAGCATCAAGGAATCTGGCGCCGAGTGCTTCCGCCATCCCTGTCCCGCCGTCATTCGTCGCGCTTCCGCCAATACCGATAATAATCTTTCGGATCCCCTGATTTAGACATTCTCGGATTAATTCACCCGTACCGTAAGTTGTTGTCTTTAGCGGGTTTTTGTTATCCTTATTAACCAGATGGATTCCGCTGGCGGATGCCATCTCGATTGCCGCAGTGGTGCCGTCTCCGAGCAAGCCGTATGCAGCAGTTACAGGTTCTCCAAGCGGTCCGGTCACCTCGATATAACGAAGCTGCCCGCCTGTCGCATCCACCAGTGACTGTACCGTTCCTTCACCGCCGTCCGCCATCGGAATGTGGACATAAGTTGCCGTTGGATAGACCTTGCGCAGTCCTTTCTCCATCGCGATACACACTTCTTTTGCTGTCATACTTTCTTTAAAGGAATCCGGCGCTAGCACAAATGTCTTCTCACTCATCTTCTCACCCCATCATAAATATTAAAGTAAAAATCCATACATCAATGTGGCTACAATAGTCATCGTCCCACCCACAATGGCTTCGTAAGGGATAAGTCCCATCCGTTGCCTAATGCTCATTTTCATGCTATCTGCCGTGACGTGAAAATAGTTGCCTTGTGGCAAGGAATCGATAACAGTAGCCCCTGTATGCACCATCACCGCTGCGGCCAACGGGGCCGTTCCCATGTTTAGAATCGCTTCTCCAAATGAGCCTGTCGCCAAAATAACTCCCGTCGAGGTCGACGCTGTCGCAGCCGCCATCAGAATACCTGCAAGCGGTGCCAAAAATGTACCCGAGACTCCCGAGGCTTCAATCAAGCCTACCACCTGTGCAGACAAATTAGACGCTGAGATCAGACCTGCAATCCCGCCTGCACCGATCAAAATCAGCACGGTCGCCGTCATTTTATTTAAGCCGGAGGCCGAATATTTTAAAATGTTGCGTCCTTGCCCCATTGCCAGCATACCCACAATCCCGGCAATCGGTAAAATGTACATTGCGTCGACCTTGAAACTCGACAGCGCTTCAATGCCGGAAATGGACCCAATCGGGTTAATCATCAGCAAAATAACAGCCACCAACGGAGCTACAATCGCCCGTCCCAGCGGCGGGTACTTCGAAGTATCGACATCATTGCCCAGGGTATCCTGGTCGGATACCTTTACACCTTTGGTTTTCAAGAGAGACGCTACCAAAACAGTCACGATTAAACCACATATCGCAGGGACCACACCTGCCAGCATCACGTGGCTTAAATCGAGATTGAATCCGCGCGCCGCTGCAATCGTATTGGGATTCGGAGAGATGATGTTCCCTGCCTTTCCGCCTCCAGATAAGGCCAGTAGGAGCGCCAGCTTGGAAATCCCCATTTTGTTCCCGACCGACAACGCAATAGGAGCCACGATCAGCACTGCGACCGGAATAAATACGCCTACCGCCGTAATAATCATCGTCGCCAAGGCTAAGGCGAGAATCGCCTTACTACCGCCAAACTTCTTCACAATAGCCTGCGCAATTGTTTCCGCCGCCCCGGACTCCATCATCACGCCCGCCAATACACCTGCGGCAAGCACACGAATGACCGTCCCCATCACACTTTGCGTTCCGCTAATCAACACACTGATGGTCTGCTCCAAATTGGCTCCGCCCAATAAAGCACCTACAATGGCTCCCAAAAACAAAGCATAAACCGGATTCAGCTTTCTTAATATCAGAATAATTGCAATAGCCAGCCCTGCCAGAGCTCCTATCCAACTGATCGTTAATCCTTCCATCTGCCTAACCCCCCGGGCAATTTTTGATTACGCTTTCATTATATCGATTGCGGGACGTGAAAAATATTGAAGAACAGACGAAATTGATTGTGCATCTGCACATAAAAAAAGTCCGAATTCCCCTTCAAGAATCTGGACTTACGAACAATTTATATCCTTATTTTTTAATTTGCATGACCAGACACCAATTTAATGAATACGCTTGCAAAATTAAAAAATTAGATTATAATACTTGTATACAAGTATACTTAACTAATTAAGAAGGTGAATTTATGGTCGACTCAAAGGAATTCCTATATCCCTCCAAATGGCTTTTAAAAGCCTCTGCTGGTGATCGTGTAACATGCGAGCTTAGAATGCGTATTATTTCTGGCGTAATTGAAAGCGGTACCATATTATCAGAAAATAAATTAGCTGCAGATTTTGTTGTAAGTCGCTCACCCATTCGTGAAGCGTTAAAAATACTGGCATCCGAAAATATCATCCGATTAGAAAGAATGGGTGCAGTTGTTATTGGTTTATCAGAAAAAGAAATAGAAGAAATTTATGATGTCCGTCTACTCATAGAATCGTTTGTATTTGAACGGCTTGTAAAGATGGACACTAATGATTTGGCAAAGGAACTTAGTAAAATACTGGAAATGATGAAAGTCGCAATCAAATATAGTGATGCTGATGAGTTTTCATATCAAGATGTCTTGTTCCATGAAACGATAATTCGTGCAGTTAATCATTCATACATCCTGATGATCTGGAATAATTTAAGGCCCGTTATGGAAAGCCTCATTCTTTTGTCGATGCGTATGCGTTTTAAGGAAAAGTATGAAGACTTTACACGGATTGTAAAAAATCACGAGCTTTATATTGAAGCGATCAAGGCAAAAGATAGGGACCTCATGATTAAGTCTTTTCATGAAAACTTTGATGATGTTCAAGGTAAAGTAGAAGACCTATGGTTGTCACAACAATTGCTGTCTAAAGGAGTAGTGCAACAAAATGACTAACTATATGTTAGGTATAGATATCGGGACCACAAGTACGAAAGCAGTTTTATTTAGTGAAAAAGGCGAAGTCATCCAACAAGAAAATATTGGGTACCCGCTTTATACACCGGATATAGCGACAGCTGAACAAAACCCAGAAGAGATTTTTCAAGCAGTGCTACAGGCCATTTCGAATATGATGAAACATCACTCACAAAAAAAGCTGTCGTTTGTTTCATTTAGCAGTGCCATGCATAGTGTCATTGCGATGGATGAAAATGACCTGCCACTTACGTCTTGTATCACTTGGGCAGATAATCGAAGTGAAGCATGGGCACATAAAATAAAAGATGAGTTGAATGGCCAAGAAGTCTACAGACGAACAGGAACACCAATTCACCCCATGTCACCATTAACTAAAATAGCTTGGATTGTAAATGATCTTCCTGAAATCGCTGTCAAGGTTAAAAAATATATTGGAATTAAAGAATATATTTTTAAAAAGTTCTTCGATCAATATGTTGTTGATTATTCCCTGGCTTCAGCCATGGGCATGATGAATCTCGAAAACCTAGATTGGGATGAAGAAGCATTAAAAATTGCTGGCATAACACCTTCTCAATTATCTGAGCTCGTACCAACAACCAAGATATTTACCAATTGTAATTCAGATTTAGCAAAAGAGATCGGTATCGATCCACAAACATCATTTGTCATTGGAGCCAGCGATGGAGTCCTTTCTAATCTAGGTGTAAATGCGATACGAAAAGGCGAAGTTGCCGTCACCATTGGGACAAGCGGTGCCATTCGAACCATTATTGACAAGCCGCAAACAGACGAAAAGGGAAGAATATTTTGTTATGCCTTAACAGAAAAGCACTGGGTCATTGGCGGGCCAGTAAACAATGGCGGGATGGTCCTTCGCTGGATCCGTGACGAACTTGCCTCATCAGAAGTAGAAACAGCAAAAAGGCTAGGAATTGATCCATATGATGTATTAACCAAGATTGCTGAACGTGTAAGACCAGGATCTGATGGATTGTTATTCCACCCATATCTCGCTGGTGAACGTGCGCCATTATGGAATCCAGACGTACGTGGCTCATTCTTCGGTTTAACAATGTCACATAAGAAAGAACATATGATTCGCGCAGCCCTAGAAGGAGTCATTTACAATTTGTACACCGTATTTTTAGCATTAACCGAATGCATGGACGGTCCTGTGACCCGGATTCAAGCTACAGGGGGCTTCGCAAGGTCAGATGTTTGGCGGCAAATGATGTCTGATATATTTGCATCTGAAGTCGTCGTTCCAGAAAGCTACGAAAGTTCTTGTCTGGGAGCTTGTATTTTAGGCTTGTATGCCACCGGAGAAATCCAATCATTTGAAGTCGTTTCTGAAATGATTGGCAGTACCAACAAACATGCACCAAAAGAAGAAGCAACAAAAGAATATAGGAAATTGCTTCCCATTTTCATTAACCTATCCAGAGTATTAGAAGACGATTATACACGGATTGCCAATTATCAAAGAGGCTTAATCAAACACTAAAAAGATAAATGCAGGGGGTAATCACAATGCCATTAGTCGTGGTAGCGATTGGAATTTTAGCACTATTAGTTTTAATCATGGGCTTTAAATTAAACACCTTTATTTCATTAATCATTGTATCGTTCGGTGTGGCTTTAGCACTTGGAATGCCATTAGAGGAAATTGTCAAAACCATTGAAGCCGGATTAGGCGGAACACTGGGTCACCTAGCGTTAATCTTTGGACTTGGAGCCATGTTAGGTAAGTTGATCGCTGATTCTGGTGGTGCTCAACGGATTGCCATGACCCTCGTAGACAAATTTGGTGAAAAAAATATCCAATGGGCGGTCGTAGCTGCTTCATTCATTATCGGTATAGCGTTATTTTTTGAAGTAGGATTAGTATTGTTAATTCCAATCGTATTTGCCATTTCAAAAGAATTAAAGGTTTCTATCTTATATCTCGGTATTCCGATGGTTGCAGCTTTATCCGTAACACACGGTTTCTTGCCTCCACATCCAGGACCGACAGTTATTGCTGGTGAATATGGCGCGAACCTTGGTGAGGTTTTACTTTACGGTTTCATTATTGCCATTCCAACAGTTATTTTAGCTGGACCTGTATTTACTAAGCTTGCCAAAAAACTCGTACCTGCATCATTTACAAAAACCGGTAATATCGCCTCTTTAGGTGAACAAAAAGTATTTAAGTCCGAGGAAACTCCTGGATTTGGTATCAGTGTATTTACTGCAATGCTTCCTGTCATTTTAATGTCTATTGCTACGATTATTACTTTGCTTCAAAAAACAATAGGATTTGAAGATAATAGTTTACTAGCAGCGATCCGTTTTATTGGTGATGCATCAACTTCCATGTTGATTTCCTTACTGGTAGCTGTCTATACCATGGGAATAGCAAGAAAAATTCCAATCAAAAATGTAATGGCATCTTGTACAACGGCTATTACTCATATTGGGATGATGCTCTTAATCATTGGAGGAGGCGGAGCCTTCAAACAAGTACTGATTAATGGCGGCGTAGGTGACTATGTAGCGGAATTATTTAATGGAACTACATTATCACCCATCCTGCTTGCATGGATCATCGCTGCAATTTTACGCATTTCCTTAGGTTCTGCAACTGTTGCAGCTTTAACAACCGCTGGTTTAGTTATTCCGATGTTAGGACAATCCGACGTTAATCTTGCTTTAGTTGTGCTTGCCACAGGAGCGGGTAGCTTAATAGCTTCACATGTTAACGATGCTGGTTTCTGGATGTTTAAAGAATATTTTGGTTTAAGTATGAAAGAAACATTTGCAACATGGACATTGCTTGAAACAATCATTTCTGTAGCCGGATTAGGATTTATTTTAGTACTAAGTTTATTCGTATAAACCATGATTTCCGGGCGGTGGATCCCCCACTTATCTTTTCTTAGAATCTTCTAAGTCTATAAGTGAGGATCTACTGCCTATTCATTTCAAATAAAAGGAGCAGGAAGAAATGTTCAATACAATTGGTGTCATTGGTTTAGGGGTAATGGGCAGTAATATCGCTTTAAACATGGCTGATAAAGGTGAGCAAGTGGCTGTCTATAATTATACGAGGGATTTAACCGATAATCTTATTGGAAAAAATGAAGGTCAATCCATCCGTCCCTACTACGAAATTCAAGATTTTGTATACTCCTTAGAAACTCCAAGAAAAATCTTCCTTATGGTAACAGCGGGCAAACCGGTCGATTCGGTGATAGATACATTACTACCCTTTCTTGAAGCAGGCGATGTGATCATGGACGGTGGTAACTCCCATTACAAAGATACGGAACGTAGATATGATGAATTGAAGTCAAAAGGAATCGGTTATTTAGGAATCGGTATTTCCGGCGGTGAAGTTGGGGCTTTAAAAGGACCTTCGATCATGCCTGGTGGAGATAAAGACGTATATGAAAAAGCAGCTCCTATTCTAACAAGAATAGCAGCCCAAGTGGACGAAGACCCTTGCTGTGCTTATCTGGGTCCAAAAGGATCCGGTCACTTTGTAAAAATGGTACATAACGGAATCGAGTATGCAGATATGCAATTAATCGCGGAAACCTATACATTTTTAAGAAAAAAGTTATGTTTATCTGTAAATGAAATTGCTGACATCTTTGAAACATGGAATCAAGGTGAACTAAAAAGTTATTTAATCGAAATCACCGCAGAGATTTTACGGAAAAAGGATGACATAACAGGCTTACCACTGATCGATGTGATTCTTGATAAAACAGGACAAAAAGGCACAGGTAAATGGACAAGCATTCAAGCAATTGATCATGGGATTCCATCATCCATTATTACAGAGTCATTGTTTGCCCGTTACATCTCCTCTTTAAAAGAGGAACGGGTTTATGCAGAAAATATCCTAACAGGCCCAGAGATTGATCAGGGGATTTTAGATAAAGATTTGTGGCTTGAGTACATTAGACAAGCTTTTTATATGGGTAAAATTTGTGCCTACGCACAAGGTTTTATACAATATAAAATGACTTCTGAACTTTACGGATGGGAGTTACCTTTAAAGGATATTGCCCTTATTTTCCGTGGTGGCTGCATCATTCGCGCAGAATTTTTAAATGTAATTAGCGAAACATATCAAGAGCAGCCGAATCTGGCTAATCTATTAATCGGCCCATATTTTGCTGAAAAGGTTAAAGAATATCAAATAGGATTGCGAAAAGTTGTCTGTGAGGGCATTAATTCTGGTACTTCGTTTCCATGTTTAAGTGCTTCACTTACTTATTATGATAGTTACCGGACAGGCATTTCAAATGCTAATCTTTTGCAAGCACAAAGAGATTATTTTGGTGCCCATACTTATGAACGAAGTGATTTAGCAGGATTCTTTCACACAAACTGGCAGTGATCGATAGTCGTAGTAAATCTCCAGAGCCCTAATGCAGTGGTTCTTCCCTTCATTAGGGCTCTCCTTTGGAATACATTTTCTCCACAATGTTCTTGTGTCTATACTATTTCATCTCATTTTTGAACGATTGAACTCGTTGCTTCTGTTGTTCCTTTTGCCTCACCATGTCCTGCACCAAATAGGTTCAGTACCACCACGCCAATAACAATTAAAGCAATGCCTGTGATACTTCCTGTATTGATTTTTTCTTTCCAAATCAATACTGAAATAAGCGTTGTAGCAACAGCTCCTGCACCTGACCAGATGGCATAAGTCATATTTAAAGGAAGCGTCTTAAGGGATAGAGAGATAAAGAAGAAAGAAATCACGAACGCCACAATTGTGAATAGAGTCGGATACAGTCTGGTGAAACCTTCTGAAGCTTTAAGCATTGAAGTTCCAACAAGTTCACCAACAATAGAGATTGCCAAGAAAAGATAAGCCATTATTCATTCTCCTTTATATATGTTTTCAATTCTTCCATCATTTTTTGCCTCATTTCTTCATTGGGAGGAGCAAGCCCAAACATTTCAGCAAACCATAAGCCGTCTATAGCTAATCGGACTATCGTGGAACGAACGGGATCCAATTCGTCGTTTTCAATTTTATTTTGGATATTCTCATACTCGTCCTGAAGTAACTTTAGCATGTGAGGGTTCGTAAACTGTGCTGCTGAGAGAGCGGTATACAGGTCACTTGCATTCCGATCGCCAGAAAATGATGTATTCATATACGCGCGAGTCCATCTTCCTTTGGAATGCATATCGTTTTCCGCTCTCTCATTAAATTCGGAGACAAAGCTGGTCGATAGTTGCTCAACCATTCCCAGAATCAATTCATCCTTATTCGGAAAATGGTAAAGCAATCCTCCCTTGCTTACTCCCGCTTTCTTAGCCACCGCTTCTAACGTTAATTTCTCTACTCCTTCTTCGTGCACAATCATCGAGGCCGCTTTAAGAATTAATTCTCTTTTTAATGCTTTTTTAGTTGTATTCATATTGATCACCCCTCTTTACTATACCGTCCAGACGGTTTTATTTCAAGTGGGTTAAAGTGATGGATTGGGTATGTAAGCCTAATTGAGTTGGATTAGGTTTTGATACGTTAGGTTTAAGCTAAATAAAAAGAAGCCTTGGGCATATAATATTTCAGCCAAGACTTCGTCAAATAAACATCTACCCAGCCCAGACATTTGGCAAAAGTTCGCATCTGTTGGGTTTTAAGTGCCACCTATAGTTTAACTCTGCACATATTGTTTCAGCCATTGGAGCGCGGGACGTTCCGTGCCGTTAGAATTCAGCAGATGTGTGTTCGGCTTCCAAGTTTGTCCCTGGATATACCCCCAGAGCGTAACTCCCTTCACCGCAGAATGCTTCCATAATACCGGAAATTTCTCCTTGTATCTGGCAAGCTGGGTGTTGTCGTCTCCAGTTATATCCAGTTCCGACACATAGATTGGCAATCCTGTTGCCGCCAGCTTGTTCAGTACAGTGTTCATCGTGTTAACTGAAACAGTGTCCATGCTAAACTGGTGGCATTGAATACCAATTCCGTCAATCAGGCCTCTGCTCTTGAGCTGATTAATAATATTGACATATTGGTCGGTTAACGAGGGATCGTTGATAATTCCATATTCATTAATCATCAGCTTGGCATTTGGAAAAGCTTGTCTTGCCTGTTGGAACGACCATATGACCCAATCCCATCCGGTCGACCCGTCACCGCCTATGGCATTGCGGAAGGATGGCTTCTGATGCAGTGGCTCATTCACCACATCTATAAACTCCGCATTCGGATAGCGTTGACCTGCTGCTTTAATCCACTGGGTCACTTCCGCCTTCTGATCAGCAGCTGACAGTCCGCTAATCCAACCTGGCTCCTGAGCACCCCATACCAATGTATGGAACTTGAACGGGAAGCCGTTGTTACGGGCATAATTGTAGGCGGTATCCGCCTGCGACCAGTTCATGTTGTTACGGCTGCCTTCAACTGACCCCCATTTGGTCGAATTCTCTGGCGTCACCTGGTTCCAGTACGTTCCGAAACTTGCAGGGACACTTCCAGCAATGATATTCCCGAGGAATTTGCCACCGTTCGCCATACTGGCACTAGCCGGGTTTATCAGAACTGATGATAACAACACACCCGCCAACGCCAAGCTGCTTACCAACTTGCCCACTTTAAATTTCGACATACAATCTCCTCCTCACAAGTATAGTTTTTAATATTCTCACCCCAAAATAAAACACTTACATTTCCAATTATAAGGATGAGGGATTATTATCCGCTACATGTGAAAGTAAAGATTCTACCCAAAAAACTTTACATCATTGCGGGACAGTTAAAACATCCGGTGCTCCTTTAACACATCGTTTCGATTAAAATCTAGCCTCGTATCATGTGTTTTCCTATATTTATCAGCCCATCCGCGACAAATCCCAAACAACTCTGAAACGACAAAAAAGATTACTGCAAAAAGTGATATGCTCCCCTTACAGTAGCAAGTTTTATTATTTAACCTGTCTACTTTTTTGGAAGCATATCACTTTGGAGACTGCCCATTTAATAGTTTAAGGATTAAGGGCTCTTGCAATTGCGTCTACATAACTTTGGCTAGCACGTTGGCTTACTTCTGCTTGCGGAACCATCCCCTCAAAGTTGTGAAAAGTGCCGGGATACAGATGGAATTCGACGTCCACCCCCGCTTGGGCAAGGCGTGCTACATATTCGATCGTCTCATCTCGGAACAGATCGAGCTGGCCTATGCACGTATAGGTCGGCGGTAGCCCAGCCAAGCATCCCGCTCTCGACGGCACCGCATATGAAGACACCTCGGTGTCTTCAGTACGATCCCCCAAGTACATGTTCCAGGCCGCCAAGTTGTTCTTCCGGTTCCATGGTGCGTTATCGGCCGTAATTTCATGACTTGACGCCGTAATACTGCGGTCATCGATCATCGGATACAGCGGCATTTGGAAAATGAGGGCTGGCCCGCCTTTGTCACGGGCCATTAAAGCAAGTGCTGCGGTCAGACCGCCGCCCCCACTTGCTCCGGCAATTGCAACCCGATCTAAGTCGATGCCCAGCAGTTCAGCTTCGTCGGTCATCCACGTCAAAGCGGCATAACAGTCATCGATGGCAGCTGGGTAGGGATGCTCGGGAGCAAGTCGGTAATCGACCGATACGACGACGCATTTAGCAGCCTGCACGAAGCGTTCGCACAAAGCATCGTCCATATCAGGATGCCCCATCACATAGCCTCCCCCGTGAATCCACAGCATGGCCGGAAGCTTAACGTCAGTTCGCTGGGCAGGTTCGTAGATCTTGACTAATATCTCGCCTGCTACGCTCGGAATCATCCGGCTTGTCGTGCGTACGTGCTTCGACTGCTCAATGGGAGAACTCGACAAATAGCTTCTGCTCAGTTCTAAATTTTCTTCCAGTTGAAAGCCAGGAAATTGTGCGATTACCGACCTTAATTCTGGTAACAAACGATTTTCAAAATCCATGCGAATCACTCCTATGTTGGTTTTTATAATCTTTTATCCGTCTCCGCTTCCCACTGAGCTATTTCCTTCCGAACTCGGGGTGCTACCTCTGTTCCCAGCAGCTCAATGGCTCTCATCACCTCGGCATGCGGCATTGTACTTAACGGAACATACAGCATAAAGCGTGTAACACCTACATGTTTGCGAAGGTGAATGATCTTCTGGGCAACAGTCTCAGGATCGCCAACATACAGCGCACCTTCAAAGCTGCGCGCGGCATCGTAGCTAGAACGATCATAATGCGCCCAGCCCCGCTCCCTGCCTAATCTATTCATACCTGCCATCGTAGAAGGGAAATATGTATCTGCAGCTCGTTCATTATTCTCTCCGACAAATCCTATCGAGTGCGATCCAACCTTAAGCTGCGATTCGTCATGACCAGCGTGCGCTGCTGCTTTCTTATAAAGCTGCACAAGCGGTGCAAAATTCATCGGATTTCCACCAATGATCGCCAGCATCAAGGGCAGTCCTAACAGACCTGCACGGATAGCAGAATCCTGCCTGCCCCCGCTGCCAACCCATATCGGTAAAGGATTCTGAACCGGCCGTGGGTACACACCCAAATTGTTGATCGTTGGCCGATGCCCTCCCTTCCAGGTTACTTTTTCGGACTCCCGTATTTTAAGGAGCAATTCCAAATGTTGTTCAAACAGCTCATCATAGTCTTCCAAGTCATAGCCGAACAGTGGAAAAGATTCAATAAAGGAACCTCGGCCCGCCATAATCTCCGCACGTCCATTCGAAATACCATCCAGCGTAGCAAAATCCTGAAAAACGCGAACGGGATCAGCTGAAGAAAGCACTGTCACTGCACTGGTCAGCCGAATCCGTTTCGTCTGCGCTGCAGCCGCTGACAGCACAACTGCTGGTGAAGATGCCGAATAATCCTGCCGATGATGCTCACCTACCCCAAACACATCAAGTCCCACTTGATCAGCAAGGATAATTTCCTCGACAACTTCGCGTAATCGCTGTGCGTGACTTATCACTTCACCTGTCTGAACGTCAGGCTTTGTTTCTACAAACGAAGTAATACCTATCTCCATGGTCCATCTCTCCTATTCTAATAGCTTTCTTTGTATGCCAATCAAATACCGATAAAATATCATACTGATCGGTAAAATATTTTTCCCAGTAAATATAACTCATCAAAAAGAATAATGTCAATAAATATAGTAAAATCACTTTAATTTATCCTCATACTGATATCTCCTTGGTGCGATAAACCAATCTGCATTTGACAATATAACGGGCTAATTATAAGATAATAACATACTAATTGGTACGCAAATAAAGACCCCTGACAATTATGATCAGAGTCATTGAATTAAGAATAAAATTAAGAGCAATGAGAGGTATTGATTATGGGACGAATCCGCGAATTTGATGAAGATAAAGTATTAGATGCAGCAATGCAAATATTTTGGGAAAAGGGATATGAAGCTACCTCATTGAGTGATTTAACTTCCAGAATGGAAATTCAACGACCTAGTATATATTCCACTTTTGGAGGCAAAAAAGAATTGTTCGAAGCTGCGCTGCGCAAATACATGATGTCCCGTGCTTCTCTGATCCGAGCCAAGCTTCAAAGCAACCCATCTGTAAAAGAAGCATTTCGAACTTTTTTTGAAGGTGTGGTCGATGAGGAATATACAGAAAACCCTAGAAAAGGATGCTTTTGCATCAATACAATGGTTGAACTTGCACCTCATGATGAGAAATTTGAAATTCTTACAAGGGAACATCAAATGTACCTATCGGTTATATTTCAAGAAACCATTGAACGAGGTATACAATCAGGTGAGCTTGAGATCGGGCTCAATGCGAAGGCTGTATCACAGGCGCTAGTCGTATCGTTAATTGGACTGACCGTAATGATAAAGTCTCGTCCAGAACGATCATTTATTGATAACACGATAGAGGTGACACTTACACTGCTTAAGTAATCCGGAGTGAATTCAATTTTAACAAATGGGTGTATTCTCAACGCACATGTCCCTCAGCGCAACAAAGGCTGCCGGATACATTTTCTCTGCAGCCTTTGTTGCGCTCATATTACATACTTCTTCGCATTTGCATGAGTTCAAACGATTCCTTCACTGATCTTAGTTTTGCATATATACACTTAATGATGTATATTAATTCAAAACTAATGAAAAGGGAGTACATCTAATGTCATATTTAATAAGAAACGCTAAGCCTGATGATTTAAGCAGTTTGACCGAGTTAATGTATGAATACATCGTTGGTTTTTATCAAAACCCTAGGCCACCTATCGAAAAAATTCATAATTTGATTCATACCCTTTTTGAGCAGCAAAACGGTATACAATTTGTGGCGGAACAAAATGGACAATTAATCGGCTTTGCTACATTATTCTTTACCTTTAGCACGATGAAAGCAGACAAAATCACAGTTATGAACGACCTATTTGTATTGGAACCCTTTAGAGATACAGAAGTAGAATCACAGCTTTTTTTAGAATGTCAAAAGTACTCACAAAATCATGGGTATGCTCATATGACCTGGATAACTTCTACTGAGAATAAACGCGCACAAATTTTCTTTAAAAAGATGGGTGCTGTCCAAGGGAGAGACTGGGTTCACTTTTCATCGTAACAATACTTTTGATACGGTTCTCCGCGCTAACGGCAATTCAAAGGGCACCCGATTGGGTGCCCTTTGTTCGTAACACATGTTTTCACGCATGCGGATATGGAAACATGCCGATACCCGTGCCTTCATGGCCTCCCTTTGGTGCTTAGAGTAGGCTCGTTTCTACGTCCATTCGGTAAATGCTCCAAGGATGCGTTTAGACAAACGGTTAATTCATTGATATGTAATAGAGCGAACCTGGATATAGAGTATACTATATGAGTATAAGTTCGATACACGATGACATTATATATGTAATGGTATTCAAATACAGCGCAGAAGAGGTTAAAAATGAGTCAGAAGCATTTTACAGATTACGCATTAAGTGAAGAAATTGTGAGAGCGCTGAGTAGCTTGGGCTATGAGACGCCAACAGAGATTCAGACGGAAGTCATTCCAGTTGCGCTTGAGAAGAGGGATCTTGTCGCCAAATCGCAAACAGGTAGCGGCAAAACAGCGGCATATGGTATTCCACTCTGTGAGCTAGTAGATTGGAATGAGAATAAGCCCCAGGCTTTAATCCTGACGCCAACCCGTGAACTCGCGTTACAGGTCACCGAAGATATCACGAATATCGGACGCTTTAAGCGGATAAAAGCAACGCCCCTTTATGGGAAACATCCTTTTCATATACAAAAGGCTGAGTTAAAACAAAGAACGCATGTGGCTGTAGGTACACCAGGACGTGTACTGGATCATATTGAGCGAGGCACGCTATCCTTAAATCGGATTGCCTATCTCGTGATTGATGAAGCTGATGAGATGCTGAATATGGGCTTTATCGAGCAGGTTCAGTCGATTATTCAGGCGCTGCCTAGTGACCGGGTTACGATGTTATTCTCCGCTACTTTTCCTGAGGATGTAGCCAAACTGTCACGTAAGTATATGAACAATCCTGTTGAAATTGAAATTAAAGCGACCGGTATAACGACCGCCACAATTGATCACTCTCTTATTCAGGTAAAGGAGTCAGACAAGCTGGCACTGCTGCAGGATCTGCTCATTGTTGAGAATCCTGACAGCTGCATTATTTTCTGCCGTACGCAGGAGAACGTAGATACATTATTCAGAGCATTGGCCGATCTCGAATATCCATGTGATCGCATACATGGCGGCATGGAGCAAGATGAGCGATTTGAGGTAATGAATGCATTCAGAAGGGGACAGTTCCGTTACTTGATCGCGACAGATGTAGCCGCCCGGGGTATCGATATCACGAATATCACCCATGTCATTAACTACGATGTTCCACTTGAGAAGGAAAGCTATGTTCACCGCACAGGACGTACGGGACGTGCAGGCAAGACGGGTAAGGCGATTACCCTAGTCACTCCTAAGGATAGCAATCGATTAGCCGATATTGAAGCATATATTGGATTTGCGATTCCGCGAGTAAAAGCTCCATCAGAAGAGGCAGTTGATCGCCGTAGAGAAGATTTTGAACAGAAACTACATGCCAGAACTGAACTGAAAAAAGACAAGCGCCAGGAATTAAACCATCAAATTATGAAGCTTAACTTCAATGGCGGCAAGAAAAAGAAACTTAGAGCCGTAGACTTTGTTGGAACAATCGCTAAGATTGACGGGGTGACAGCAGACGATATAGGGATTATTACGATTTTCGATCATGTAACAGACGTTGAAATTCTGAATGGCAAGGGACCGCTTGTGCTTGAAATTATGAAAAATACGACCATAAAAGGCAAGCTGTTAAAGGTGCGCAAGGGGAATAAATAGAAGCTGCACGACACAAAAAGGGCTAGAGGAGGGGAGCAATGATGTACCTTTCCTCTAGCCCTTTATCTATAGGGATTAATACATGTGCTGATCCTTTATGCAGACCAAAACTTTACCGAAGCGTCCCCCTTGTTGAACAGGAATTCTCTTCCCTGCGTACGTCTTTCTTAAATAGGCTTCTGCTTTCTGTAGCGACTGCTCATCTGTTGGCATCCTCTCTTATGAAATTCTGCTACAAAGTTACTCGACAGTTGCTCGACCATACCCAGAATCAATTCATCTTTAGTAGGAAAATGGTACAACAGTCCTCCTTTACTTATTCCTGCCTTCTTAGCAACGGCTTCTAAAGTTAATTTCTCTACTCCTTCTTCGTGTACAATCATGGAAGCCGCTTTAATTTGTGAAACGCTGTGCTTAATAAAAAAGAGCAGCTTAGCCGCTCTTTTCGGTCATCAGTATGCTTTACCCAAACTATGATCGGATTCTTGTCAATTAAAAACCTGTAGTATATTGTTTTGGTGTTGTCGTTTCTTTTTTTAGCTTAGCTGCGGCTTCCAGGGCCCAGTATGGATTCCTTAGCATTCCTCTCCCTACAGCTATGAGATCCGCATCTTCATTTCCAATAACAGCATTGGCCAGTATAGGATCATCCAATCTTCCAACTGCAATGACCGGAATATCAAGCGCCTGTTTGATTTCTTGGGCTAATGGTACTTGATAAGCAGCATGAGTACCGGGTCTTCCCCAAGCAGCAATAGGACCTTCACCACCTGAAGAGATATCAAAAATGTCCACTCCTGCTTTTTGATATTCTCTAGCAAAAGTGATGCTTTCCTTAATTCCGTATCCACCTTCTACATATTCTTTAGCAGATATGCGCATAATCAATGGCATATCTTCCGGTATCTCGGCTTTGGCAGCCTGAATAATTTCTCTGCCAAACTTAGTCAAATCTTTTCCATACTCATCCTCTCTTTTATTCGTGAGAGGAGAGTGAAATTGATGTATCAAGTAACCATGAGCTCCATGAATTTCAACTGTATCTACCCCTGCTTTTACGGCACGCTGTACAGCGCTGCGGAACTTCTCAACCATTTCTTTAACCTCGTTGGTCGAAAGGGCTCTAGGTATTTTGGAATTCTCATCGAATGGAATAGCGGAAGGAGCAACCGGCACTTCAGCATCTTCTGCTTTTCGTCCGGCATGGGCTATTTGAATCCCCACTTTTGCACCATAACTGTGGCAGGCATCAACAATTCTTTTCAAAGCAGGGATCTGCTCATCAGACCACAATCCCAAGTCAAAGTCTGAAATACGTCCATCCGGTTCTACGTCGGTCATTTCAATTATAATCAACCCTGCACCACCAACAGCTCGGCTTACATAATGCAGATAGTGCCAGTCGGTAGCTATTCCATCTTTTTTGTCAACCGAATACTGACACATGGGAGGCATGATAACACGGTTTTTTAACTCCATTCCTTTTAACTTATAGGGGTTAAATAAATCCTTCATCGAAAAACTCCTTTTAGATTGTAAAATATTTTGTGAATGCTCTAACACAAACAGTTTTCCCACCAGTTATTAGCGTATTCGTCTCGGCCTCATAGATGCATGCGCACGCATTTATATTAGCATGGTTATTTTCCTTATGTCAACTTATAGGCATGTAAGATGATTCTCATTTATCCTATTACTTAATACAAAATAGCCCAGAAGGGTATCTCTTCTGGGCAGAAATAACATTATACTTGCACGATAAGTAATTGCGTCCTATAACTTTTTGATTAAGGATTGTAACTCATGCTGGAGATCGTCCTTTAAAAGAGCAGACTGAAAAATTTCATTAAAAGTGATCAGAGCTCTTTGTAATTTGTCCTCACCAAGCTCAGTCAAACGGGTATAAATTCCTCTGCGATCATCTTCACATACATGCCGCTGCAAAGCACCACAGCTTTTAGCCTCCATCCTACCTACCAGCCTTGATATGGCACTTTGGCTCAAGCCGACCATTTCTTGTAATTGCTGCAATCTCAATTCTTTATCGCTTGTTTGAGACAGGAAATAAAGAACATAGAACTCCTTTAAGGATAAACTGTACTTCTCCTGCAAAGCACTTTCTAATTCATTATTGATACTTGTCTGTATGTTGGTAAGAGATAACCAATTATCTAAAGGCTCATTTTTCGTGTTGTTATCCATACAAGTTTCACCTGTTTCTATTCCAAAAATATAATGCCCGGGTAAAAATAAGACATGTAAAGCAATATCTATTTTGTTAAATAAATTGTTAGCAATTTAATTTTAATTTTACCAAGTTAAAATGAATTGGTCAAAAATTTTGGAGTCTAACAGTAGATATATTTAGGGCTTCTATTCGCGATCATTGAAGGATGATATCGAGGCTATGAGAGGGGACAAGAACTACTACTGTTTATCAGTAATTTCCATTACCAATGAAATTTATAAGTAAATATTTAATCTTCTTATGTAGAGAGTATTATAGCGTTAATCCTTGTAGCTCGACCAGTACAATTTATAAACAAAAAATGCTCAGACCACAATGCTTGATCTTGTAGTCTGAGTATCTTTCTATTTGTTATATCTGGAGCTTCCATTAGTAAAGCTTATTTCAACAAACCTACTCAGTGTTGATGGAATAATTTTGCTATTACTTTCCATTCACCATCTACTTTTAGCAGTTGATGATAGTCCGTATACGTAGCACCGTGAGCATTCTCTAAAATTACGCGAGCCATCGCAATGGTATCTGCAACATCAAGGATATCAATTCTAAACTGAAGATTTTGTGCAGGACCTGACTGATCTACAACCTCATATAGGTTTTGGATGGATCCTTCGCTAAGATTACCATCCTTTGTATAGCCATACATAATAGCGTCTTTGTGAAAACTGGATTTCATTAGCTCACTTTTACCTGAAATGTTCCCTTCGATATAACCATTAAGCACATTAACGATTTCTTCGTAATCTTCTAAAGTTGTTCTACTCATATGATCTCTCCTTAAATTAAATTATTAATGCATGCGCATGCATTTAAATTAGCATGTTCATTTGAACCTGTCAAGGTGCTGATTATAGCTATGCCCCTATATTTGACAAAAATATTTTCACATGAAACAATGCATGTGCCATTGCACTCAATAAATTAACCACGAAATTTTTGGTTCTACCATTTACATTCTGCCTATTTCTTTTAACGGCAGGCAAAGGCCGACTGCTGCAAGGTTGGTCTTCTCTTTTTTTCTTATGCATAATTTTTTGCTTGAAGGTGACGTTACGTCACCTGCTATACTTACTGAGAACGACATGCTAGAGCATTCGATTGGATGTGAGTAAAGGATGCACAAAGAGAACAATCTGACGACAGGGCAGCTTGCCAAGCGTACAGGGATAACGGTCAGGACATTGCGATATTACGATCAGATTGGGCTTCTAATTCCAGAAAAGCATCACACCGGATCCATAAGATCCTACAACATGAAAGACCTGGAAAGATTGCAGCAAATTCAGACGTTGAAGTACCTAGGGTTATCGCTTCAAGAAATAAGGGACATCTTAGATGCAGAGTCGCTATCCATAGGGGAGATCAGACATTCGTTGCAAGCACAGCTCGATGTTCTACAAAGGAAAATTGCTCATACAGAGCACGTCGTCCATGCAATACGAGATGCTATGAAAATGTCAGTCAATGGGTCTGATTGGAACCACTTGGCGGATGTTATTCAAACCGTGCAGAGTGAGCAAAATTGGGGGGAGCAGTATCGAACGGCGAACCGCCTGCAAACGCGGATACATCTTTATGACAAGTTCAGCACGAATCCGCAAGGCTGGCATAGTTGGGTTTTTGAACAACTGGAGGTTCATCCAGGAGCCCACATTCTAGAGTTGGGCTGCGGCGACGGAACCTTTTGGATAAGAAATGCTGAACGAATTCCAAGCAGCTGGCGCATCACGCTTACCGATATGTCAAGCGGGATGGTGGAAGAAGCACGTTGTCGTTTAGGAAGCAACAATTCGCAGTTTAAGCTTTTATCTGTTGACGCGCAACAGATCCCATTTCATGATGAACAATTCGATATGGTTATCGCTAACAACATGCTGTATCACGTGCCGGACATCCCCAGAGCGATCCGCGAGATGCACCGTGTCTTAAAGCGAGGAGGTATAGTGTGCACCTCTACGATGAGTATTCAACACTTACAAGAGGTCGAGCACTTGGCGGTTTCGTTCGACCCCGACCTTCATGTGTTGGATCAAGCTATTAAACGGTTCCACCTGGGTAACGGAGGGGACTTGCTGTCTTCTTGCTTCTCCGATCTTCGGTTGCTTCGTTACGACGACCGTCTGTTGGTCAACGAAGCAGAACCCCTGATTGAATATATGATTTCGACTCCGATGAACGCAAGAGAGCGACTTGTCGGAGCGGCTATTGATAAGTTTCGGGACCACGTCAATTGGCTTCTGCAGCAGAACGGGACCCTCAAAATGACTAAAGAGAACGGGATCTTTCTAGGGAGGAAATGAGATGAAGGCACAGCAGCACCACCCAAAAGTACGGATCGTAAAAGAGGAGCTTCTATCGGATAACTGGTACATCTTAAAGAAGGTCACATTCGAGTATGAAAAAGAAAATGGACAATGGGAGACACAATCCCGTGAAGTGTACGACCGTGGCAACGGTGCGACGATCCTGCTCTATAATCGGCACAAACAAACTATTGTACTAACCAGACAGTTCCGAATGCCTACTTATCGGAACGGCAATGAGACTGGAATGCTTATCGAAACCTGTGCAGGACTGCTCGATAAAGAAACACCGGAGGAAAGTATTCTGCGGGAGACGAAGGAGGAGACGGGGTACCGTATCGACCGTGTGCAGAAAATAGGCGAGGCCTATATGTCACCGGGATCGGTTACCGAAATCCTGCACTTCTTTGTAGCGGAGTATAATGAAGATATGACAACGGGTCGGGGTGGAGGCCTTGAGGAAGAACAGGAAAACATTGAAGTGGTGGAACTTCCGTTTGCTCAGGCGCTCGACATGGTCCAAAGCGGCGAGATTCGTGACGCCAAGACGATCATGTTGCTCCAATACGCTCAGATCCAAGGTCTCTTGAAAGTGAAATCGAAACCGCTGCATATCCTTATCGCAGGCCCGTATCGCTCTGGAACGAATGATGATCCTGTATTAATTGAGAAAAATGTCAGCTACATGAATGAAATCGCTCTTCAGGTTTACGAGGCTGGGCACATGCCGGTGCTGGGGGAGTGGTATGCTTTGCCCCTTATCGCAACAGCCGGCTCTACTAATCCGGGAGACGAGATTTTCAACCGAATTTTTCATCCATCTTCCATTCGCTTGCTTGATTACTGTAACGCCGTGCTTCGAATCGGAGGATCATCTCAGGGTGCCGATGAAATGGTAAGGGTTGCGAAAGAGAAAGGATTGTTGATTTACGAAAAGCTGGACGATCTTCCGTTGATAACCACACGTCCGTGATTGGCCGTGTTGATCCTAAACAGTTCCCCATTCGGTACAGCCATCTTGGCCAAGTTTGAAGTTGGCATTTTCCCAGTAACCGCAGTCCAAGCCTTATTTTGAGCAATGTCGATCACTCGCTAGCCAGGCACTATCCATCCGATGACACGCGAGAAGATTCCCTACTTATGTGCTCTTGGCCATCCGACTGGAATCCGCACCAGCATCCAAGCCGAGCATTTTATCCGTAACGAATCTTTCGCGGTTAAATGGAGGATAGCCTGGATCTATTATTAATTAGATTGACGAATCAGACTCCTCATTTATTCTTTTACCAGCCCGCGAATAAAGGCCTCGAAATTGGGCGCAAGCCGAGTAATCTTGTAGTTATTCTCCTTATCCACATAGACAACCTCCGGTTCGCCGTCATTGCCGGATTCCCGGTAATCCAGCATGACCACCTCGGACTCCGAAGGACAATCACAAATGACCACACCAATTTCAGGATATCCTCCATGCTCAATTCTGAAACGGCTGCCTGATTCACCGCACAGCGAATGTCTCTTCTCCCGTCCGATTCCCAGAATGCCTGCAATTCTGATATGCTCTTTCGCCCCGGAGACCGATTCACCTATAGGGAAGCATCTGCTATGAGGAACTCCCCCGTTATGCAGCTTCATCATATGAATATAGAAGGCCGGCAGCCTGAATACCAATTCTTCTTCTAAGGAGGCGATTAGCTCATCAGTGGGCGGATCATCCATAACATATTGTTCTAACGCATGTTCACTGTCATCCCAAAAGTCCGTGAAATCGAAATCCACAACGGTATCAACCTCGGCACTGGACACTTCCACGATCTTCTGAACTTGGCTCCGAGTCAAATCCAGGAACTCCAAGGTATCCTCATCCCCAGGGTCTAACTGATCTGCAGTTTCAAATGCGCGCAAGGTCTCCTCATATTGATCCAGGTAGTAATAGGCAAAACCTATGCGGTAATGCCACAGCGGATCGCCTTTCCCGTCCTCTTCAATGGATAGGAACTGTTCAACCGCCTCTTCGTAACGCTCGAGATTGTTCAGTGCTCTGCCCAAATGACTGATCAACACATAATCCCTGTCCTCCGCAGGAATCTCCATAATGGCATTTACGATTTCTTCGAATTCATCTTCTTCATGCCACGCTTCCAGCTGTGGCAACAGATTGTCCCGCATCAGCTCTGCCTCCTACTTTTCGCCCTTTTTTTAATTCTAACATTCCCGGCATCGCTCTATCCAGCTTGCCAGACACGTACAATGAGTTACTATCATCCATTCCGACTTTGTTCTTGATCGGGCTGGCCTATGCTTCTAATTCATGAGGCTGAACGTTTACGCTTGACACGCTTTATGTACAAGAGTAAATTTAAGGCATTATTTACGGATGTAAACAAAGTATATGGAAAAAGGTTTCATAATTTTCCCCAAGGCTCTCCCTCCCCGATCAATCTTTCGCATTTTTTCAAAACAATAATGAAATGAAACGGAGAATCACGATGATCGCAAAATTCAGAAAAGGTTCGTATAGACTAGCTGCCGCCGCAATAATTCTGGTTCTTGTCTTAAGTGGCGTAATCCTCACTATTACATTAAAGAGCGGTAAGAATACTGAATCAGCTGTAGATCCAAACGTAAGTTCCATGAAGGGAACTTTTTCTTCATGGAAGGTAGAACGTCTTAATGATTGGGCAAAATGGTTTCCTAGTCTGGCAAGGGCAAACGACTTTTCCGGTTTTCGGTTCAAAGTACCCGATTATCTACCTCCTGGTTATCAACTTCAAAATGTCGAGGTTCTTAAGAAATATGTCAATCGTATCGATAATCAAGTTACTATTACTTTTGTATCAAACTTTGGAAAATCGGATGAAAAAAAATTCACGTTGCTCGTCTCCAAGGGGAATTTACTCCAAACATACAGTCGATCGGTGGCGGGGGATGTCAGAAGTAATGCTCCGGCATCTTGGGGGAATGCACAAGTCCGTGCCTACAAACAAGATGAGGTTACGTATGCCGGCATCAAAGGCACATTAGTAACCCAAATTCAAAATTATGAATACCATCAACCGGAAAGGGAAAAAAGCTTCGTTTGGCAGGATGAGGGAGTCTGGTATGCAATGAATTACTATAGCGAAAATCATTCCAGAGAAGGACACCCTGAGTTTTGGACGAATATCTCGCAAGGCGAGCTGGAGAAATTCTTGCTATCCTTTACATTCCCCCAACAAATCCAAAATGTCAGCTACGATGGAAAAGGAAATTCGTTTCCTCTATATGACGAAAAGGATTTGCTGGAAGCAAAAAAAATTCTGGGTTTTAAGGTGAAGTTCCCAATTGGCCTGTCGAATAACCAACTTAAGCTTATTGACTCGATACTGCTCCAGGCAGGAGATCAAAACACGGGTTACGATTTTAGACCAGGCGCAGATTCAATTGAAAATATATACCATGCAGAATACAATTCTAAAATATATGAAATAAATGATGAACTCGCCCTCTATCAGAGCAAAGTTCCCATTGTTAATGCTGCAAAACTATCCGTAATTCGCAAATTAAATATTAACGGCATCGACATTTCCGTTGGTGAGGATAACAATAACGTCTACAATGAATATGGACGAGGCACAACAAACAAGAAGGACACCAGAAGTCAAACCTATTACTTATGGAAGCAGAACGATATTTACTATACCGCCATCTTTTTAGGTTTGGACAAAAATCAGGAAGAAATCGTTAAGACATTGGTGCTTGCGCCCATCCAATAAATTAGGATTATCCAAAAAGATCGATATAACCTCTTTTCAGAGAATTCAAACTGGACTATTCTGCATGTACGGATTCTCTTGTTGCAACAGGCCAGGTCTTTTGGGGAATCACCGACCGAATGCGATCCGTACATGCAGCAGTAAATGCAGATAAGCTTCGCTTATCGATGTATCCTAGCGAATCCGGGTTGTCGCTGCAACAATGTCCCGGTAAGCCCAATGTTCGACTGGGACATCTGACTACTTGGACGAGTTAGTGAAGGATTTCGGATCTCTCTTCCATACACGATTGAACAGAGTGACCGCCTCTGCCCGACTCAGAGTCTGGTCCGGCTGGAAGCTGCCGTTCGGCATGCCATGCATATAGCCTGCTTGCTGCTCCCGTGCAATATCACCTTCCGCCCAGTGTCCGGCCGTATCTGAGAAGGTAGCCGAAGCTGGGCCTGAGTCATTGAATATTTCATGGTTCCTATATCCAAAAACTAACGATGGAGCAGTTCTTTTTCGCCCAGACCAAGCGTCTGCGTTGTGGAAGCATGGATTTCTTGGAAAAGCTCTGGGTTTTCCGATAGTGCCACACCGTAAGAAGGAATCATTTCTTTTATTTTCGGTTCCCAATCTTTCATATGTTGTGGGAAACATCTTTCTAATACTTCCAGCATAACGTTAACAGCAGTAGAAGCACCCGGAGAAGCGCCGAGTAATGCAGCTACTGAGCCGTCAGCGGCACTAACCACTTCCGTACCGAATTGAAGTGTTCCTTTACCGGCCTCCGTATCTTTGATCACCTGCACACGTTGGCCCGCTACCACGATCTCCCAGTCCTCGATTTGGGCGTTTGGAATAAATTCGCGCAATTCTTCCAGGCGCTTTTCATTGGATAACATCACCTGCTGGATCAGGTATTTGGTCAATGCCATCTCTTTTGCGCCTGCCGCCAACATCGTCAAGAGGTTGTTGGGTTTTACAGAACAGATCAAATCGAAATTTGAACCCGTTTTCAAAAACTTTGGTGAAAAGCCGGCAAACGGCCCAAACAGCAGTGCTTTTTCGTTGCCGATATATCTTGTATCCAGATGCGGGACAGACATGGGAGGAGCACCAAGCTTAGCTTTACCGTATACTTTTGCATGATGCTGCGTGACAACTTTTGGGTTATTACATACCATAAATAGTCCACTTACCGGAAATCCTCCGATATGCTTGGACTCAGGAATACCCGTTTTTTGTAGTAAAGGCAGACTGCCGCCCCCACCACCGATAAAGACGAATTTGGTCGTATGGTATTCGATTTTACCGTTTTCAAGATTATGCACTTTGACTTCCCACGAGCCGTCGCTCGTACGTTTAATATTCTTAATATTATGCTTGTATTTGATCTCAACGTCTTTACTTTGTAAATGCTCAAACAACATGCGTGTTAAAGCACCAAAGTTCACATCTGTTCCGGAGTCGACTTTGGTTGCCGCCATCGGTTCATTCGAGGTACGGCCTTCCATGATCAGCGGAATCCATTCCTTCAGCTTTTCAGGGTCGTCAGAAAATTCCATTCCTTGGAACAGAGGAACCTTTGATAGCGCTTTAAATCGCTTTTTCAAAAAAGATACGTCTTTCTCCCCTATGACCAGACTCATATGAGGTATTGGCCTGATGAAGTCCTGCGGATTACGAATCAGATTGC
Organism: Paenibacillus sp. BJ-4; assembly: GCF_020404765.1. Taxonomy (GTDB): domain Bacteria; phylum Bacillota; class Bacilli; order Paenibacillales; family Paenibacillaceae; genus Paenibacillus. The sequence continues at coordinate 83,861 of NZ_JAIVEM010000140.1, read as the reverse complement.
TGGTTACAAGAAAAGACCAAAACTGTCTTGAGAGCTGAAACTGCTCATTAACGTTTACAGCCTTGCTAATATCTATAGATCCGTCAGGCTTCTCGGATGTATAGTTCAGCTCGCACAGTGCAGCATGGCCCGTACCCGCATTATTCCATTCGTTAGAGCTTTCTTCTCCTGCGTTTGCGAGTTTCTCAAACACTTTAATTTCCCATTCCGGTGCTAACTCTTTCAGCAATGATCCCAGAGTCGCACTCATGACTCCGGCACCAATTAAGATAACGTCTGTTTTTTTCTGAATGCTGCTCATAAAAACCTTCCTTATCTCTTATTTTTGCAAAAAAGAGCAGGCCCTCCTGCTTAGGTGATACAAGAAGCAAGGCTCCACTCAGGAACATACCTTTTCTGTCTCCATTATAACTAAATTATAGTCTATTAAAAATAAAACTAACTACCATATAATAATTATAGACTATTTATGTTAAAAAGTGAGAATTCTTTCCGCAAAAATAAGGATTGAACTCAGCTTTTTACAAGATTTACGGCTTGATTTTGTTTATTTTCTGCGTTAGCACTATTTTAACCGAAAATGAGGCCTTCGCATAATCTAAGAAAATAGATATATCCATGATATACAAATAATCAATGGATTATGATCTACATACATCCATATTATGCGAGCAGGCTTATCGGGTGATCCATAGTCGCTCTTATCCTACGTATATTAATCGACAAAGAAGTATCTTCTATGCAGAGCTCGTCAGAAAAAAAGCAGCACATGGCTGCTTCTCATTGATAACGATCTCCATTAGTATCTACACTCAAACCACATATTCAGCCATAATTAGCTCGATATCAAATGGAGTAATCCCTCTTTCCAATGAAAATATTGCATCGGCCTGATTGGCTGTATCTACTAACTCCCCTCTTGCCTTGGCATGGAGGTTGAATAAATCGTACAGATCCGGTTTACGTAAATCTGTCATGGCTTTGCCCATCAAGACCATGCCTTTTTGGTTCCCCTCCACATTATTGTAGTAATGAGGATGTCTGGTCAGAGATAGATCTGTCCAGATGACCGTGCGTTCTACCAGATCCAGAATGACGGGAATCGCAATCTCCGTTTCAGCGGTGACATCGATTTTATTGACAACCGTCGAAGGCTCGAATATTTCGCCGGAACCGGGTTTCTTGCGCATCATCCAGCCCACAAAGCACTCCGGCAAGTTACAGTACGGTTGATTGGTGTAGGAATGAAGGGTTGCCACAATATAACGCCCGCCATAATGGACGATCGAGGGAATGTGCAGATCAATGAATTCGCACGCGCCTTGAGGGGCTGATACGATATCTCCGCTGTGGACGGCTTTATATTTGGAGGAGCGCAAATTCGTATACGAGATATGCTCAATGTACTGCCAGTTATGATCATACAAGACAGCCGACAGATCAATATCTACACGGCCTGTGGGCGTGCCATGAACGGTCCCCTCTTTCCACCAACTGAAGAAACGAATGGTGTCCCCTTCCATCATCGGTACATGGCTTCCGCGAACAATCGTATGCAGGGCTTTGCTAGCCGATCTTTGGGAGAACGGCACATAATAGTCCTGCAATCGTTCATCGACATAAGCCTTTCCCAGAGGCGGGAGCACGGAGAATCGCTCGATAAGCACTCGTTCACACAATTGCACAAGGTCTTGGCATACCGCTTCATCGATCTCCGGGAGCGTATGGGGAACAGCAAAGGCCTTGGCAACGTTTCCTTTTGGGAAAAAGACACGCAGATCACGCGGCTCATGGCGGCGAGCAAAATGATTCTTCACTTGGAGCAATACAGGCGTCGATACATGATTCGCGACTTCACCAAATGCCAGCACGACATACTCCGTGTATTCGGTTGACCGCAATAATTGATCCAATCTTCTGGCAAATTCACCTGGACGCTGCATCAACAGATCGATCAAAGTCCAGACCTGACGATAATGGAATGCAAGCTCCACGCTTCCGTTAAAGGTTGTAAAGGGCTTGTTATTACGTAAAATATCAAAAGCTTCCTCACAACGCATAAACCGATGCTTATATTCAGATGGATGCAGAATTTCGCCTAATCGAATCCAGCGCTCTTTGTATCTCAGCATATCCTCTGTAATGGGCTGGCAACGTTCCAGCAATCCAAGCAGCAACCGTCTCTCACGCCGCTTAAATTTGCGAAAACGCACAGATTCAAAAAGACTGACATCGCCATCCGACCAAGCCACAGCCAAACGAAGCACATCGGTTGCGGTTTTAAAATATCGTCCGATCAGCTCTACATTGGCCTTGTCATGCTTCAATAATGAAGCGATCACGAATCCTGCATTCTCCTTGAACGGAATCTCGGACGGGAGAATCTCATCCATTGCATCCGGATCTGCGAACTCCAAAATCGTATCAATATCTTTTTTGTCTGTCTCGGAGATCGATACCTTGGCCTGTATAAGCCGGCGTATCATGGTATGAAGCTCCGCCTTGCTCCCAAGATCAATCACTCTCAGGTTTACCTCATCCAGCAATGCAGGTCTGTCTGTAGTCCCATACTCAGGCAAATCCAAAGTAAGATAATAATAAATGGCATTCAGATAAAGCTCTGCATCATCCGTCTCCATCACCTGCATCGGGAAAGCGGGATACATCGGATGATATTCCACATGTGCACCTACCAGTACCCTTAAATCAGCAACCAGTTGATCATATAATGCTTCAAACTGCTCTTTCGATAAGGTACGCACGGCGCGCATCAATGGATGTGAGAATGTAAATCCAAGATATTCGATATTTTTCATGGCTGTTGCCAAATAAGTTTTTGGGAGCCTAGCGGGCCCTTTTCCTTCGTCTACAATCAGTTTGATCGCTCTTCGCAGATAGATGGTATTTATCATCATAAAAAGAGTCCAGGAAAGCCATATCCCTAATATCATTGGAAGATTCAGTAGAAGGAAGGAATATGATAGCCTGAACGCCCCCTCGTGATAGAAATACATCAGGAAAGCTGCGACCCTAATTCGCCAAATGAATAGAAGGAAGGATCGCAATAGCCTGAAGATCAAGGTTCAGAATCCGTGACTCCGAACCATTGATGTACCCATCATCCCATACCTGATGAAATACAAACAGGGCATAAGTATTACGACAAATCGCAAAATGAATCAACAACGAGATTGGGGGGCTTACCTGACATAAAGCGATCTATCACCATAAGAGGAATTGAAGCGATACCCTTATTTGATGCTCTTTTGTTGTATTATTGTTCGTTTAATAGTTTCTGTATGGATGCTGTATCCAAAAGCGCAGTAAGCGCCACTAACGGATTCCAATAATCTTTGTAATGTACGATTTTATGGTCCCTTGTTTCGATCACGGAGACATACTTCTGAAGATAGGGCTTGTCGGTAGTCAGGACTTGCGCTTCCTCAATACCGAATTCAACGATCATGATGTTGGGGTTCAACGTGAAGTGAAATGTGGGTTCACTGAACTGTGAGATATCAAACCTTTGAGGAAAGTCTTTAATATACTCATAAATGGCAGCCTTCCCTTCAAGTTTTTGAGTAAAGCCTTTAGGAGCGTAAGGAAACTCGAACAGCGCATTGTCATCAAAAAGTTCAATAAATTGGTTCATGTCTTTCTCTAATAAAGACTTGCAAAACTTACTGAAAATCTCCCGTGAAGCTTCCCGCACCTTTTCGTTATCTGCCGGATTGAATGTCATATTTATCACTCCTTATTCGTTTGTTCGCTATTGAATAAAAATGAATAGTTTTACCCGCTTTCATTTCTGTTTCCAGTAAGAGGCGTGAGCGATTGCGAAGTCATTCAGAGATCTGGGTGGACGTCCGGTTACACGTTCAACGGTGCTCGTAACCTGATCTTCGGTACCGTGAAGCCTGATCGCTTCATCCAGACCTGCGAGAAAATAAGCATAGTCTTCCGTCATGCCCAGTTTCACCATCCCAGCCGCCAGTTCCTCCGTGCTAATATTCACATGCTTGATGGTTCGCCCTGCAATGGCCCCGATGATTTCCCCAGCTTCCGCGTAACTAAGGGACTGAGGACCCGTGATGACATGATCTGTATTATGAGGTTGTTCATCAATCAGCGCTCTCACACCGACCTCAGCAATATCGTCGGCATCAACGAATCCAACCCGCCCCGATCCTGTAGCAGTAATCATCACCCCATCACCATTAATTTGAGCCCCGTGATGACCCTCGGTGAAATTTTGCATAAAATAAGAAGGACGTAGTACCGCCCACTCCGGCACAAGCTGACGAATTGCCTTATGCACGTTGCCAAACACCGGCCCTTCTTCGGGCACGGATGCGCTGCTAAGCAAGACGACCCGGCGCACGCCTACCTTTAAAGCCTTCTCCAGAAACGACACCATGATCTTGGATGGGTCCATGACTGCAAGGGGACCTACCAAATAGATTTTATCCACGTTTTTTAGAGCCGGTTCAAACGTCGTCTCATCGAACCAATCAAAGGTCACATGCTCATTTGTGCTGCCTGGAGCGGGAGTGCCGCGGTAGGCCGTACGAACGGCATATCCTAAATCTGTAAGTCGCTTAGCTATACGGCTTCCCGTTTTACCTCTTCCACCTGTTACTAGAATTTTACCGTTTTTAGGCATATCAATTACTCCCTTTCTTTTTCTAGACTAATAAGTCCAAAATGGTTGTGAACGGTCAGTCATATTGACTCAGTAACCGGAAACAGACCGCGTCAATTCGCCGCTTGCGATGTGTCGCAACACTACGTTTGTTACCACTTCATTTTTCGGATCAAATGGTCCAATAAGATTAAAATTTAATGGAGCATCCATACCGCTCCATTAATGGTCAAGCGCAGTAAGAGTAACAGCTGCAATATCGTCCAAAACTTCCGGATCCGAGGTTAATTTAGCAGCTTGGGTTAACGAATATCTCGCCTGATTCAAATATCGGGCAAGGGCAAGGGGGGTTAGACGTTCACTAAGCTCACCCTGCTTTTGTGCGCGCACTAATGCTTTATAAAAAGCTTGCTCCAAACGTGCCGTATCTTGTTTGAAGAACTCTGCGATGTCCGGATCGTGAGGGACTTGGTCGATGGCACTGTGCATAATGAAGCATTCCTTGCGGCGCTGTTCATCCTTTAGAACGGCTACAACCTCATAAATGATATCGGTAATAGCTTTCTTCGCCGAACCGGGGCGTTCCAAATAGGAAATGACAGCAGCGCTTTTATCATTCATATAATGCTTTACTGCCGAGATAAAAAGATCCCTCTTTGTTCCATACGTGTCATATAGACTTTGGCGAGCTATACCTAACCCATCGAGTAAATTTTGCAGCGAGGTGCCCTCATAACCATAGTGGCCAAATACCTCCATAGCCTTGTGCAGCACAAGCGTCGTATCGAATTCCTTGCTTCTCCCCATGTATTGAACACCTCCTTTCTGACACCTATCTTATCTTTTCCAGATCGTTCAGTCAAGAAAAAAATAAGTCCATTGAAAATCAAAAAAAGAGACTTGTTTCAGTTAAAGAACAAATCTCTTTTTGTTTTGTTTAAACAAATCAGCCGTTTCCACCTTGGAGAATACGTCTTGCTACATTTCTCGCTGCATGAGGTCGGTGTTATAGATTAAGATTATGTCCAAAGACATCACGGATGACGAAAAAAGATAGTAACGGCCGCTTTCGCTTTGCTATTATTTGTGATACGGTTTCACCGCGCTGTCTGTAAAACAAAGCTACACCTCAATGCCTGTATCATGAATCGTTTGTAGGGTCGAATTCCAACGCCATCGTGGAAAGTATCCTTGCAGGTGAACCCCACCATACCATTCATCTATCCCTTTCTTTGCGACCCAGTCCTCTTTTCCATCCATTACGCAATTTCCAAAATCAGTTAAAACAACGTCACAGTTGCGAAATGATACTGATGCACTATTATAAGCGGGGAATACCTTTAACCCGCGGATTTGCAGTAACGGATACGGATCTTGTGACATCTCTTTTAAAATATGCCAGTACTGCAGATCACCCATACCTAAATTATTGAGCTTATTTCCAACATGTTCAAATAATTCATACGGAGAATGTATCCCCGCACATACCATCTCCAGCGTTGTCTGCTCCACGATGCCAAGCCCGTTGTGTGTGGAAGGAAACCGAGATAGATGACATTGGAATGCGTCATGCGCATACGGCAGCACAGACGTGTCTTTATTTAATAATTGCTGAAGCAGCTGCGGATCCTGTGATGCATAGGCTTTCCAAAATGCTCTGCCTAAGTCCAGTTCTTTTGTTCCAATAGATTTCCATGTTCCCGATAAAGTTTCCATTTGCTCCAGAGAGAGTTGTCCCAATCCTCGAAACAGCTCGATCCCCGGATACTCTCCGATGGACAATAAATTCAGTTTCGTTTTCAACAACGGCTGCTCTGAGAACCAATGGAGCAAATAACACAACATCGTCTGATCGAATAAATCATGCTCAAACCATAAAACGACTTCCTCATATTTATTAAAATCTGCCAAGGTTTTCTCTTGCATTTTACTGCTCTGTATATATTCTAAGCGAGGGATTCCCAGCGTTTGCTCTAAGAATTGTGCTCGTACAGAACGATTGTCCAATACAGCAGGATCTAAAAATACAGGACCATGAGGATATACTTCCCTCCACACTAAAATATCACCTTGTACAATGCCTTGTCGTAGCTTCGCAGCCACCGAATCTCCGTTTACAATGTGAAGCACACCTTTTCCTCCTTCATACAGATGGTTACATACAGAGATCAAGTCGGCTACAGGCAGGGCACCCTTCAATTTACGGCGAGCATCAAAGAGGCGCTTCTTCAATACCGGAACCGAAGTCTCCAGAAAATTGGAAATCTCTTGAAGAGAGTACCCCTGAATATAAAATAATTGAACCACAATTCTCATATTGGGCGTTAAGCGTGCTATAGAATCTTGAACCAACTGCTGTAGTTCTCTTTTCTCAATAACATCCGTTAGACTAACTTGAATCTCTGTCGATTGTGTAACATCCCCATAGGGTACAACACGATGATGCTTTCTACGCATAATACGATAACATTGCCGTATCACAATAGCTTTGAACCATCCTGGGAATGCTTCTACTGCTCGTAATTTACTTAAATGCAGGAATGCTTCTGTAAATGATTCCTGAACTGCATCTTCCGCTAATTGAAAATCGTGTAGCTTTTCGTACGCAACCGCATTCGCCATCGCTGTATAGTGTCGAACAATATATTCGAAAGCTTGCCGATCCCCTTGTTTTGCGTTTTCGATAACATGAAGCATGCTCCCGCTCCTTTCTTCTGTATTGTATAGAAGTGCCACCTTAATACTCAAAGGTTACGGAAACAAGTCAAAACAAAGAAATTCACGAATATCATTTTCGCCTCAAGCAATTGCTTTGTCTTCGATCTTCATTAATAAATTCCTTCAAACTCACCAATAACTCCATTCTCTGCTTTACCACTATTTGTGATACGGTTCTCAGCGCTGTCTGTATCGACAAGTTTTAAGGCCATCCTTTGCGGGATGGCCTTAAAATTATAGAACATGCATTGTATATTCTCTTTACTTCTTGTAGCTGTGGCCTTGTACCCACCGCCTGGCTTGTTACTCAACTTGCCTTTAACTTTCCTCCCCTTGTATCGTTCGATTTTCATCAAGCCGCATTTTATAAGACTCCCCCCATGCTTTCATAGACATAATGACCGGTTCCAAAGTCCTTCCGAAATCAGTAAGGGAGTATTCCACTTTTGGCGGAATCTCTTTATATATTTCTCGGTGAATGATGCCATCCCGTTCAAGCTCTCTTAACTGTAATGTGAGCATAAACTGCGTAATTCCCGGATTGAGGCGCCTAAATTCATTGAATCTTTTCGTTCCGTCCAGGAGCTGATAGAGAATGATTCCCTTCCACTTCCCACCAATAACATCCAGCGTTGTTTCAACCGGACATGCTTGCATATCCGGACTCGCTCCATATTTGTTTCTTCGGTCTCCCATCAGCTTATCTCCCTAAAGGTTTGATTTTTAATACTATATCATAAAAATATGCGTACTTACTTAAAGTAATCGAATTGATTTACAATGCAACTGTACAACATTTCCTATTTGAGAGGATGGATACCCATGAATACCAACCAAAAGATGAAAGCAGTCGGTGCTTACCGATACCTCCCAATATCCAATCCGGAAAGCCTTATTGATCTGCATTTGGATAAACCGGAACCTACGGGCCGTGATTTGCTTGTAAATGTAAAGGCAATCTCTGTCAACCCTGCAGACGTAGGTGTTCGCGAAAACCATAACTACGAAGCCGAATCACCGAAAATTCTTGGTTGGGATGCTGCTGGAATCGTAGAACAAGTTGGTCCTGACTGTCAATTGTTTAAACCTGGGGACAAGATCTATTATGCGGGCAGTGTATCTCGACCAGGCAGTAATAGTGAATTTCACTTGGTTGATGAACGAATTGTAGGAAATATGCCGAAAAGTTTGGATTTCGCAGCCGCAGCCGCATTACCGCTTACCTCGATAACTGCATGGGAGGGCCTATTTGATCGTTTAGGAATTAGCCTAAACGCAAATGAAAACAAAAATATACTTATTATCGGTGCAGCAGGAGGGGTAGGATCGATTGCCATTCAACTTGCCAAATTAGCAGGTTTGACTGTCATCGGTACTGCTTCGCGTCCAGAGTCAACTCAATGGGTTAAAAGTCTAGGTGCGGATTTTATAATAAACCACAACAACCCTTTTCAACCTCAGCTCAAAGAATTTGGTATAGACACCGTAGATTATATCTTTTGCTTGAATGATACTGTACAACATCTAGCCAATATGGCGGAGGTCATTACCCCTCAAGGTATAATTTGCTGTATCGTACCTGCAGATAAGGCTACCTGGGCAGGAAGCCTGAAAATGGACTTGCTGTTTTCTAAAAGTGTAACGTTTGTATGGGAGTTCATGTTTACACGGTCCATGTTTCATACCAAAGACATGATTAAACAACACGAATTGCTGAATGACCTGGCGGACTTAATCGATGATGGAAAATTAAAAACTACACTAAACGAACGACTAGAACCCATTAATGCAGCAAACCTACGTTTAGCGCATGAGAAGTTGGAAACTGGACGGTCCATTGGAAAAATTGTTTTAGAAAACTTCTGATACTACGAAAAAGGCACGTTTGGTTCCAAAAAGCGGTAATGTGTATAGGCAAGACTAAGGCCCCTTGCCAATATGGGGCCTTTTTGTGTACAACGATATGGTGCAGGCGAGACCAAATCTCCCCAAACTTTGTAAAAACTTGCCGTCACTTATGGTACGCTTCACCGCGCTAGCTGTAACGGCAAGGTTTAGGGCCATTCCTTTTGAGACCTTACGTAAATCGGGTTGACCATGTGACCTGTCGGGCTTACTGAGTATCTCTTGTCCGTGTCCAAACACCGGATTCGTTCCATTTCCTCCTCGTTCAGCTCAAAGTCGAACGCTGTGGACTCTATACGGAAAACAGCACCGTACTCTTCACTAATGAAGAATATGGTGCTGTTTATATTTCGCAGTTATGCGACTGAAGAGACATTGGTAGTTAACTTCTATTAGATTGCGCAGCAGACAGACGCCTGCGTTTCCAGAACCGTACCCATCCACTTGGCGACTTCCTGATGGGCCGGGTGGATAAGGTATTCATCCATGTCTTCTAAGGAAGCAAACTTGGTGATCAGGATCAAATCGTATGCTGAAGGACCAGGGCGAACATTAACTTCAGCCTGAACATCGAGAAGAACTTGTATTTCCCCTCTCAAGCCTAGCAGAACGGTTTGAACTTGCTCGATATGCTCCAGGCTCCGGTCCTTCAGCTTCAATAACACATGATTTAGTATCATCTTTAGGTCCCCCTCGTTCCTTATCTGATTAGCCTTTGTCTACTTATTCCGATCCTTTAGACAGCAGGATCGCAAGCTGCTTAATCTTATCGTTGCGAATCTGAAAATAAAAATCCAAATAGAGAGGGTCCGGGAGGCCGGTTTTGTCGAAATCCCCGTTAACCTTAAAAACTACCACAGCTTCTTCCTCATGCTGTTTATCCTGTATGGGTTCAAGCGTTATGTTAGCTCCAAAGTGATATTCGGCACTCCATTGTTTTATAGCAGCTTTGCCTGCCCACTCTTTGCCTTCATCGAGAACAAGTGCATCTTGCGAAAAGCAGTCGACATAAGTATCCGGATCGGGTTTATTAGTAGCGGCTATAAAATCTTGTACGACTTGTGGAAGCAGATTAAGATCAGGCTTCATATGATCAACCCCTTTGTAATTTCGTTAAACGGTGCGGATGGTTCCGCCGTCAATGACATACTCACAGCCCGTAATATAAGAGGCTCTACTTGACGCAAGGAAGGCGGCAAGCTCGGCAACCTCCTCAGGTTTGGCCGGCCGGCCGAGAGGAATGCCACCAAGCTCGTCCATTAACTGCTGCCGGGCAGCTGTATAGTCCGTTCCGGCTTGTTCAGCCATTCTCTCGATTAAGCGTTCTGCTGCTTCCGTTTCGGTAAATCCCGGCGCCAATGCATTGATTCTTATCCCCTTTGGGCCGTACTGGGTCGCCAGGTTTTTACTGTAGTTAACGAGCGCAGCTTTGGCAGCCGAATAAGGCATGGTTATGTTGCCGGGAAGCCTACTTTGAATAGAGGATATATGGACAATCACTCCGCTTTGCTGTTTGACCATGTAAGGCAAAAATCCGCGATCAAGGCGGACGGAAGAAAACAGGTTGGCATTAAACGTCGTTTGCCAATCTTCATCTGTTTGAGCTAAAGCCCCTGCTGTACTTGTTGAGGATCCTCCCACATTGTTAATCAAAATATCCAGACCGCCGAATTTTCGAGTCGTTTCCTGAACAATATGATCCACACCTTCCGGAAGGCCCACATCGGCCTGAATGAATCCTATCTCCTTCGGTAATGCTTCAGGCATGGATCTTGCCGCAGCTATAACTTCAGCTCCCGCTGCATGCAAACGCTGGACGATCGCCCAGCCGATTCCCCGGGTTCCGCCAGTCACCAGTGCTCGTTTACCTGCAAATTCTTTGCTCATATCCAATAAGTACGGGCTGTTATCCATTGTTCTGCTGAATCCTCCTTAGTATGTTTTGAATACAAGGCTAGTTTAATCAACAGAACCTGACAGCAGCGTGTCCAGTTATGTTAAATATTTTCCGGACATTTTCGCCGTACGGTTTTTTATCTCCAGCCTGACAGACGCCGGCTCAACAACTTCCAGTAAATCTCCATAGGAAAGAAGATATTGAACAAGCCATTCTCCGGAAGGCATATCTGAAGTGACCCGGAAAGACCCATCTTCCTGTTTCAAAATGTCCTCTTCCTTAAACTCATCTACGATACGATAGGCTCCCGCCGGTTCTATTTGTAATACCAGACGGATTCTCGGCATTTCTTTAACCCTAGATTCTTCACGAGAAGTCACTGTAGACTCCATGCGCTCTTGCTGAAGCTCTAAGAGCTGAGCCCCGTCCCCGTCTGAAAGCTGTACATTCGACATCCTAGTAATCTTAAAGTTTCTTAAAGCATCTTTGTCAAAACTGTAAGCCTCAACGTACCAGGCTCTATCCTTAAATAGCAGTTTCACTGGTGCGGCTCTCCGGCTTTTTTGTTCCCCGGCCGCGCTCAGGTATGTAAACGAAATCACTTTATGCTCCAAAATGGCCTGTTTCAGCAATGTATACAGCTCTTTTTGTTTTTGCCCGCTTCCCCATGGGGAGAAATCGACTTCAATCCAGTTGGTACTATTTTTCCTGAACAAGCTGCTCAGCTTCGAGAAGACTTCGTCGGAATCAGGCAATCGGGCTACGGACAAGCTTTGCAGGGCAAAAAGTATCTCATCCTGCTCCTTGTCGGTAAGCAAAGATTTGTTCAGGACAAACCTGTCGGAAAGGGAAATGCCACCTCCTTTTCCTTGGCTGGTATAGACCGGAATTCCAGCCTGGCTCAAGGTTTCAACGTCTCTATAGATCGTTCTGGTAGAAACCTCAAACCGCTCAGCCAGCTCTGGTGCCGTAACCGTCCCCTTTTCCAGTAAAATATAAATCATTTGAAATAATCTGCTGATTTGCATCCGCTCACCTCTTGGTTTCAGTATAACTAAAAAAACTTGACAAATTTATGTCAAGTTAAAATTTTCCGTATAAATAAAGCCCCTACTTATGATAAGGTTCTTCGCGCTGTCTGTAACGGCAAGTTTGAAGGCCATCCTTTACTGTCTGTCAATGTCTACCTCTAAACCGTTTAATCGCATCCTCGGTCACCGGCTCGAAGAGGTTAAGAAGGTTGCCGTCGGGATCGCGGAACAGCATAGAACGGTTCCCCCACGGCATCGTGGTCGGTTCCTTTACCCAATTATCGACAAATGGCTTCAAGCGCACATATTCGGCCTCGACATCGTCGACGCGGAACTCAATAATGACAGTGCGATTATTGGCCCCCACTACGGAACCGGCGCCGAATAGCTGCGCCGTCTGGGAGTGGCCGATTGCAAGGGTGCATGATGGCGCAACGAGTTCGGCAAATACGGGGGCGGGTCGCTCCGCCGCAACCCCCATGACTTTCTCATAGAACGCGACGAGACGATCCACGTCGTCAGTAATGATGCGTACAGAAGCGAAATTCACAAGATATCATCCTTCCTAATAATAGGTTTGACTGTGTCCCTCAGCCGTTGCAAAACATACTCTTACTCATCTATCTCCTTTACATTTACATGTCCAATTATAAAAAACTGCTACTGACAACGTTATGTCAGTAGCGGTTTAGAATTTTTTGGGCTTCCTGGCGAATCCGATTTCGGAATGATTTGGGTTCCAACACGATTACGCCCGCTCCCCAGCCAAGCACCCATTGCAGCAATTCATCCAGCTGACGAACGCGTAAGACCACATCCAATCCATCTTGATGCTCTTTCATATCCTCTATGTAATGATAGTTCGATTCCTTCACCTTATCTGCAATGTCATGATTAAATCGAAGGAAGACTCGCAATTGGCGATCATCTAAAGGGGTATACTTCCCTTAAGTCAAAATGCGCAGGGAGTTCGAATCGTTCGTCCAGTTCGATAAGTTCAGCTATTCGGGACAACCGGAAATGGCGGATGTCTTGGCGTAGATCACACCGGGCCACAAGCATCCAAGACCCTTCAACGAGTACAAGGCCATAGGTAGCGGCGGTACGTTCGCTATGGCGGCTCCCCGTGGAATTTGTAATTCTTTTCGAATAATGAAATCTGATCTTTCGCCCATCTAGTAGAGCTCGGCGGATCTTATCGAGATTTCCCCTTTCGTTTGACAGAGCTGTCTGTTTGCCAGGAGCGAGCAATCGCAGCGACTTGCGTATACGGGAGGTCTCACTGCGGACACTGTCTGATAGAGTCACCTCGATTTTCCTCCTAGCAACATTAGCTCTATCACGATAATCATCATCAAATCGTTGCTCGATAAATTCTGTTCCTATAAGCAAGGTTACGGCTTCCTCTATTGTAAAACTGATCGGAGGTAGAAAATATCCCTCCATTAAAGAATACCCTGTGCCTGTAGTGCCTATAATCGGCACGCCTGCTTCGCTGAGCGCCTGAATGTCGCGTTAGATGGTCCTCACGCTGGTTTCAAATCGTGCCGCCAAATCCTCGGCACGTACCACTTGTCTGCCTTGCAGCTCCAGTACGATGGCCAACAAACGATCTGTTTTGTTCATTGACTCCCCCCTTGAAACGTAATACTGTACAACAGAAACTTGCCGTTATTTATGATACGGTTCCCCGCGATTAATCTTCACCGCCCGATAAATTTGCTCTACAAGCACCAACCTCATCAGCTGATGAGGCAAGGTCATTCTTCCGAAGCTCAGCTTCTGCTGGGCGCGGCGGAGGACCTCGTCAGAGAGACCGTGGCTGCCGCCGATGACGAAGACGACATGACTTGTACCGTAGGTGCCGAGCTTGTCCAATTCCTCAGCAAGCTCTTCTGAGCTCCACAGCTTGCCGTCGATGGCAAGCACAATGACATGTGCTTCACTTTTCACATGAGCAAGGATACGCTCACCCTCCCGCTCCTTGACCTGTCGCACCTCAGCCTCACTTAGTGTGTCGGGTGCCTTTTCGTCCGCTACCTCGATCATTTGGAACTTGATGTACGGGCCCAGCCGTTTAGCGTATTCCTGAATCCCCATGACCAAATACTTCTCTTTTAGCTTGCCTACACCTATAAGTTGAATAAACAAATTCCATACCCCTATCTATGTCGAATGATAATGTAAAATTGTATTTACCGTGCCTAACATAAAAAGATACCTTTAACATAACTATTGTAGCACCCGATTCACCTCTTACCTATCTATTTCCTCTCCGTTACGAGCCTATTCCCTGTTCAGATCATAGCGAATCATTCATTTATGCTCTTCACAATGAAATGCTTATCAGTTTCGTATTCATCAAGACACTGCATTAGCATCTGTCGATATTCGTTGATTTGTTCAGCTGTCGCCCACTCACGCAGCGATTCGAACAAAGCTGTACATTTCTTGAAATTACGATCATTACCCGACTGATTGGCTAAGTGCATCGCCTGCATAGTAAGCCCCACCGCATCCTGTAATCTATCGTACTTCCGATAGCACAAAGCCAAATGATAGCAGTAGCTATAATAGTAAGATACGTTCTCTGCGTCTTCATAACTCCCGAATTCATCAATCTGCTCTGCAAACGTATGTAAAATATTTTCCACATCTAAATGATACATAAGCGCTGCCTGTAATATGGTATTCAGCCCCGGTAATATTTCCTCTAGATTATCCTGCAAAAAGGCTACGTATTCCTCGACAAGCTCTATACTTCCAGACAAAATATCTACTGCATATAAATTAGTTTTGGCTAAAAACCTGAATTCCTCGACAACCTGATTGTCTTCTTCCTTTAAATCCTCCATCCAACCCAGCTCAGCATACTTATAGATACACTCCCTTGCCTGCTCATACGCGCCCTGGTTCTGGTGAGCCATCCCACCCATCAGATGACTGAGCCCAAAATAATATACCAACGGACGTTCTAAATTGACATGCGGAATGGGTAATTTCATTGCTTTATGATACTGCCATTCTTCATAGATACTCTGTACACATTGGTACAAAATATCCGCCGTCTCAATCACCTTTTTCCAATTTTCAAAAGCCACAGCCATCTCTAACATTTCAACAATGATGTCCGGTTTGAGTGATTTCAGGATAGAAGTTCGCAAAGAGGGTTCCTCCTTTAAAATGACTAGGATAAAAAGCACTCACTCTTAATATATTCCTTTGTGAAACTCCAAATAAGTAGTACAATAAATTAAATATAGTACTTAATCGCAGTTTTTTCAATATATTTTACCGCCTTTATGTCTCTGCTAATTACATCGATACTCTCCTAACCTTTAGGAGAGGTGGTTAATATGACAAAATTACGGAATTCGGTTGGAGAAAGAATTAGAACGATTCGGAAGGCTAAGGGATTAACACAGCAACAACTTGCGGAACTTTCAGGATTAGATGATGCATATATCGGATCGGTAGAGCGTGGCGAAAGAAACTTTTCGATTGATACCTTGGAGAAAGTGCTGACTGCCTTAAACGTGTCTATCAGTGAGTTAATGTTTTCCAAAGAACAAATGACTAAAGACGAAACTATTCGCCAAGAGGCAATAGATGAGTTTGTTGCGTTGACCAGCAGATTGAATGAAGAGCAAATCGGGATTCTCAGACGAGTTAGTAAAGAAGTTTCACGCGCGTTCGAGTAAGCCATTCCACCCTAAAAAAGCTTTGAATAAAATCAAAAAAGAGCACCTCACAGGTGCCCTCCAAACCTTTTATAAAAAATACTCAAGCGTACAACATAAAAAAGCTCACTTCATGCCCCAATTGCTTCAAATAATTGTAGATCTGCGAACGGTGATGGAACACATGGGTCACGGTCTCAATCTGCCATTGAACCTGTAAATGTCCGTGCTCCATATAGAAAGCCTTCGTCGAACGATTCAGATAATCGTCTTCGCTAAGCGAAAGAATGTAAGCCTTGTAGGCCTCAAAGTTTTCCCTGAAAGTCGTAGCCAAGCGCTCGGGATCTTCCACCCCGGACAGGCTGTTTTCAATGTTGCCCACTTCTTCCTCGGTCTTCTCCTGCATAATCGCAAGATCCGAAGCCGGAATGAGCACAAAATGGTGCACTAACTCCAGCAGCGAGCGGAAATTGTCCTGCGGCCGAAAGCTCCAATCCTCTGGACGTATTTTGCGGATCAGTGCTTCCCCCGTCCGTACTCCGGTCTCCAGCTCATTCAGCAGATGATCACGAACTTGCAGCGTTCCACTCATATTCTCATCTCTCCTTTGCCATTCTTCTTCATGCTTTGAGTATAGCGGAAGCCTCAGGGCGTGTATTGTAAAAATCGGACAATCTCCGAAAATCCTTTGCCGCAGTAAGCGGGGAATCGCCATAAAACCTGCGAAAATCACGGATCAGATGCGCTTGATCGAAAAAGTTGTGCTTCAACGCAAGCTCCATCCAATCCAGAGAGCCACCGCTTTGTATACTGTGCAGAACGCTCTGGAAGCGGACGACCTCACTGAACTTTTTGGGGCTGATCCCGATCCATTGCCCAAATTTGCGGTTGAGCTGTCTTTCACTGATCGCTTCGCGCTCTGCAAGCTCCTTCACACTCATACCCCCACTGCTTACAAAAATCCGATGCAGCAGATTTTTCATCAGGTCACAATCGTTCGTCCTACGGCGCAGTAGAAGCTGGATGAGATACTCATCCATTACGCGCACCCGTTCATTAAAGTCTCGTGCCTCAAAAATACGTTCACTTATGATCTCGATATTCTCGGGCCATATATCTTCCAAGCGATAATTACCGCCTGTAAACAAGTGAGTCGGCATGCCGTGAAAATAGTGTGCACCACCCGGAAAAAATCGCACCGCAAAAATACGTGTCTCGGACCCTGCTTGTCTGGTAGACACGAACGGATGCGTAAATGTCCCGCAGTACGAGATATCCTGACGCTTACTCACCAGGTCGTATTCTAATAGAATATCCGTACAACCGTCAGGTAATACCCGATCCACTGCCTCTTCTTTCTCCAGCCAGCTTAATGAAGCTGCATCTCTACCTGATACTGTAACATCCCTTTCAAAAGCTTCTCCAGTAACCGGACCAGACTCCCAATAGCAAGCTACGTAAGCTCTCAGCGCAGCAGACGGCTTTTGTTCGATATAATACGTGGAGGGATCACTTCCATTGACTTGAAGCGGACGAAATAGTGAATGCAGCAAAGGGTCCATCCATCGTTCACTCCTGTCTCAGTACGTGGTGAGAATAAATATAGCTCTATGTATGAGGTATTTTTGCAATAAATTCTGATATACAAAAAGGACGTTTCTGCCCGAAACGCCCGTGCTTGTTTTTTAGACGACCAAAAACTCTGCTTTCTTCTCACATTCCTTGCACTTCACTGGAGGGTCCCAATCCGAAAATTTCGTTTCCTTGAGATCGACGACATCCGGTGCATCCTCGTATTCATCGACGAACATATCAATTGCCAGTTCCACATGCTCTTTACATACCACGTACATTCAGTTGCATCCCTTTCCGTTTGAAGCTCTTCCTGTTGTAGGTGTGTCAAAACCGCCTACTTTTGTTCTACCACACTTGACGCGGAAAGGAAAGAGCCGGTCTTCTATCTCTGACGTTTGGTTTTAAAAATGAGAAAATTACTGACGTTCAGGTCTTCACGAAAATGGGGATATTTCTCTAGCATCTCTGCCGATGGCTTCGGTTCGATCATTCCTTCCAACAACAAGCCTGCCTCAATAATGGTCTGTACGTAACTATTCAGCGTGCGGTGAAAATACAAAAACTTTTCTTCCTGATCATAAGGCATATCCTGCTCCAATGGACCTTCGTTGAAATATTGATCCACTTTCCAATACAGCTTTTTCCCAGTCTCATCCTTCACCCATCCACTATCCGGCGTCTGAAAGCACGGGTGTAATATAGAGAAAATAAAGCTGCCCCCTGGAACCAGCAACCGCCGCATTTCGGCAATCGCCTGCTCATAATCCTCCAAGTCCTGTATGACCATATTGGATACGATCAGATCAAAACTCTGGTCTCCGAACATCTCCAGCTTCTCCAGATTGCCGTGATGGTATGTAATGCCCAACGCTGAAGGCGTTCGCTCTTTGGCTAGCCTCAGCATCTCTGTCGAGTAATCGACAGCCTCTACCAAAGCACCCGCTCTGGCCATTTTACGGCTTAGATAGCCTTCGCCACAGCCGGCATCTAGCACTTTTTTGCCCACGAGGGGTCCCATACAGGCTTGCAATGCCGGATTCAGCAGTACTTCGCGAGATCGATCCCCTTCCTCAGTGTACTTGGCAGTAAAGTTTTCTGCATGCATATTCCAGCGTCGAATGGCCTCTTCCGTGTCCCACTTATTCATATTCATACCCATCTCCCCTCCGTACTCAATAGCCCTTGCGAATCTACTTTCCATGTAGGGCCATAGATTCTACACTCATTTCTGTATTTTTTCAATAATAACGCTTACAATTTTAAAATATCTAATTAACACATGATTTTTACATTAATTATACAGGTATTCCATATTCAAATAGTATGGTAGTGTTTATTAGAAAGCGCTTTCAAAAATAACTTTGTAAAGGGGCCTGCCTGTTATGTTAAAACGAAGACCCGTTTCATTGCTGTCGTTGACGCTTGCCATCACCCTATTGTTATCTACGTTCGCGTCCGTTGCCGCCGCTGCCGAATCTGACGGACAAGCACCACAAGCCACCGCTGCAAGCAATATGCAATCGTATGTTGAAGCCATGCAGCCGGGATGGAATTTAGGAAATTCTCTGGATGCTGTCGGAGCAGATGAGACAGCTTGGGGCAATCCACGCATTACCCAGGCGTTGATCCAGCAAATTGCTGCCCAAGGGTACAAAAGTATCCGTATTCCCGTTACCTGGGATAAACACATAGGAGCCGCACCGAATTATACCGTCGAGTCTGCCTACATGAACCGTGTAGAAGAGGTTGTGCGCTGGGCGCTGGATGCCAATCTGTACGTCATGATCAATGTTCATCATGATTCATGGCTGTGGGCAAGCAGTATGGAGCCCAAACATGATGAAGTGTTAGCTCGCTATAACTCATTATGGACACAAATTGCCAAGCGCTTTAAAGATAAACCGGACAAGCTGATGTTCGAAAGCATTAATGAACCCCGTTTCACCGAGGGCGGAACAACCAATGAAGCGAAAGCGAACCAGATGCTCCAAGAATTGAATGTATCCTTCCACAAAATTGTCCGTGCCTCCGGCGGCAAAAATGCCACTCGCCCCCTTGTTCTGCCCGGATTGGATACGTCACCTGCCCAGAACAAAATCAACGAGCTGTACAACACGATAACCAAGCTCAACGACCCTAACCTGATTGCGACCGTTCACTATTATGGTTATTGGCCTTTCAGTGTAAATATTGCGGGCCATACTACTTTTGATACAGATACCAAAAACGATATTATCCAAACCTTTGATAACGTCTATAACACCTTTGTAGCCAAAGGTATTCCGGTCATTGTCGGTGAATTCGGTCTGCTCGGCTTTGATAAAAATACAGGCGTTATTGAACAAGGCGAAAAGCTGAAATTTTTTGAGTTCCTAACCTATTACATGAAAGAGAAAAAAATAACAGGCATACTCTGGGATAACGGCCAGCATTTCAACCGTACAACGTACAAGTGGTCCGATCCTGAACTCTTTAATGTCATCCGGGCCGGTCTGAAAGGACGTTCCTCCAATGCTGTCAGTGACCTCATTCACTTGAAGAAAGGTGCTGCCGTTCAGGATGCCAAGGTCACTTTGAACCTGAATGGCAATCAGCTGACCACACTCAGTGCCAACAGCAAGCAACTGAAGCAAGGCACCGACTACACGTTGAGCGGTGATACATTAACTTTCAAGGCCAGCTTGCTTACCAGCCTGACCACTTCCGGTAAGTATGGCGAGAATGCAGTAATTAACGCCAAATTTAATAAAGGAGCAGACTGGAACTTCAAAGTGGTGGTATATGACACACCAAAATTAAGCGCTACCGAGGGGACTACGCAAGCCTTTACCATTCCAACCGACTTCCGTGGCAGCCAGCTTGCTACAATGGAAGCTGTGTATACCAATGGGGGCAATGCCGGTCCGCAGGACTGGACACCCTATAAGGAGTTTGGCAATACCTTCGCTCCTGCCTATGATAGCAATGGCATCAAGCTACTGCCTGAATTTTTTAACAGCGTGAAGGATGGTGAAGTCACGCTGAAATTCCATTTCTGGAGCGGCGATGTGGTGACATACAAGATCACCAAGAGCGGAACGCGTGTGACGGGAACGACCTCTTAAGCTAACACGCAACCGATAAACTGAAAAGGCGTTCCCGGAAAATGAGCCGGAGAACGCCTTTTTTTATAGTTATGCCTATAAGTTAAACCCTAGCCTTCCGGCTTATCCGTTAATTTTAACGTTACCGTTTCTTCCTTGCCTGCCCGGTAAAAGGTAACTTTCAGCTCGTCGCCAATCTTCTTGGTATCATATAAGTAGCGGCGCAGATCAAGTGTAGAGTTGATCGGCTCACCATCAAAGGCTGTGATGACATCGTTCAGCTTCAAGCCTGCCTCTTTGGCAGGACCGTGGGCTTCCAAAACCACTGCCCCATCCTTTACGCTATCGGGTAGCTTGAGTTCCTTGCGCTGTGTTTCGTCCAGCGGTGCATACTCATTATTGAGGTCGACCGTGTAGACCCCCAGATAAGGGCGGGTAATTTTGCCGTCCTCAACCAGCTCATTCACCGTTTTCATGACCTCATTGGCGGGAATGGCGAACCCAAGTCCTTCAACGCCGGTATCGGCGATTTTCATCGTATTGATGCCAATCACACGTCCGTCCAGATCGACCAGCGCACCGCCGCTATTCCCCTCATTAATCGCCGCATCGGTCTGGATGACATGCTGCTCCCAGTCGTATACGCCGTCCTGATTAATGGAAATAGGAATGATCCGATTCGTATAGCTCACAATGCCGGAGGTCAGCGTGTCCCCCAAGCCGAGCGGATTGCCAATAGCAATGACGGTCTCGCCTAGACGAAGTTTGCTGGAGTCACCGATATCGGCTACCGTGTTAATACCTTTATCATCAACCGCCAGCACGGCAATATCGCTAATGCGATCCTTTCCAATCAGCTTTGCCTCTTTTCTAACACCATCCACTGTTACAATATCCAGATCATCCGAACCTTCGATGACATGGTTGTTCGTCATAATGAAGGCTTTGCCGGAACTCACCCGGAAAATAACACCCGATCCAAGTGCCGATTGCTCCGTGCTGCTACCATCTTCCCCTTTCAGGTTCACGATGCTGACAACAGCCGGGCGCACCTTGGCTGCCGCCTGCACAATCCGGTCATACGGATCACCCGCTGCTTGCCGCAAGGAATAATGGCTTGCTCCGGTTACCGCTGTAGCGGAGGGCAACCCTGTAATAAAGCTGAACAGCAGTACAGCAAACACGGCACTGACTACACCGCTAATGACAGCAGCCTGCATCGGACTTACTCCGCGGCTTCGGTGCGGCCAACGCCCCCGTCCTCCACGGCGTGCCTTGAATGCCGTTTTTTTCGCCGCACGTGTAGATACCTTTGTTGAATAAAAATCGTCTTCGAACAAGCCCATACTAATCCTCTCCCCTTCGTTGTCATGCACCGACACTCACTAAAAAATTAGGGCTATTCGGGCTTGCGCCAACCTATGCTACAGAGAACCTGCTCCGTTGAACATCTCAAGTGGATTGAATATCCCCCATCATCGGAATCCAGCAACCTATCGTTCCAGCCTACTTATCTATCACCACAAATGGCGCCTACCTAAGCAACCGGATCTCATAAATTAGCATACACGCCGAATCTGACTCCGAATAGAGGAAAAAGGAGGAATGATTTCCAAACCAATGGACTACAATAGTAACAAGTCTTCTATTCTATTACAAAATGATCGTCTCATAGAGACGTTCTGGCCTGTTCCCGTCCGCTTAAAGCAGCCTATACTTTTGGATGAGAGCCTTCCTTCAGAAAGCTATCTGTTGTTAGCTTTATTGTATCACAGCACCCAACAAAACCACAGGCAGAATCAAGCTTATGACACGCCATTTTCAAAATATTTTTCAGGGGGAATATATGATGAATTCACATCGTTCAGCTATGGATGAAGTTCGTATGGCTGCCAAGCTTGCGGATTTAAAAGACGAGCATTACCGCAACACACTGGCGCTAAGTACATTGATTGAACTACTGGTGGATAAAGGCGTTGTGACCCGTGAAGAGGTAGAACGCAAAGCCGCCGAGCTGGACAGCTTTATGACTCACTTACCTTATCCCAAGGTGTAGGACGATCATAATACGTATCGCACAATCGGAACTCACTGTCCTTGTAAAAGCAGCCGCGGTCTTCCATCGCTCCGCGTACGGTCAGCTTCGCAAGCTCCATCATATTGTGGTCGCGGCTCAAATGTGCCAAATACGTTCGCTTTGTCCGCCCTGTCAGCAGCTCGCTAAGAATCGCACCCGCCATCTCATTGGATAAGTGACCGATATCGCTGAGAATACGGCGTTTGATGTTCCACGGATAACGCCCCATACGCAGCATCTCCACATCATGATTAGCCTCCAGCACTAATACGTCAGCGTCTGATATCGCCTGCTTCACTTTGTCGCTGACATAGCCGAGGTCGGTCGCTACACTGAGCTTCTCTGCCCCATCGTAAAAGCTGTACCCTACGGGCTCAGCTGCATCATGGGATATGCCAAAAGACTCCACACGCAATGATTCAAATTCACGCGTCGCGCCTGTCTCCAATATTCTGCGGTTATCGTCCGGAATTTGCCCGACAGCATTGCTGATGGCAAACCACGTCTTCTCATTGGCATACACAGGTAAATTATATTTACGCGCCATGGCGCCTAGTCCTTTAACATGATCGGAATGCTCATGCGTGACCAAAATACCATCCAACTCTTCTCCGCTCAGA
This sequence comes from Paenibacillus sp. BJ-4, assembly GCF_020404765.1. Taxonomy (GTDB): domain Bacteria; phylum Bacillota; class Bacilli; order Paenibacillales; family Paenibacillaceae; genus Paenibacillus. Next base: position 60,633 of record NZ_JAIVEM010000140.1, on the reverse strand, counting down.
TCGCGCTCTTTCAGCAATTCATCAATACGCTTCGCGCTGAGACCTGCGTCGATGAGTAATGTCGTGTCTTCATTCCGCACAACGGTAGCGTTGCCGGTCGAACCGCTCGACAGCACGGTAAATGAAATCCCCATATCTGTTCAAGACCCTTCTGTATGTTCTGTCTTTGGACTAATGACATCTCCGTTCATCTGTACATAATAGACGCCTTTCCCGTTATCCAGCATAAACCGCCACACGGGGGCGGCCACCTGGCTATCTGAGTTAAAGGTCTGTCCGTAGTAACCGAGCCGAATATCCTTCACAATCGAGTCACGCGGCAAATAGCTGTCGATCAAGCGTGCCAGCGCCTTGGATGCAGGCAGCATTTTTTTCGCCTCGTCCGAGGGCTGGAGAATCACCTGAATTTTGCGATATCCTGTAATCTTCTGATTGCTGTAAAACAGAGCCAGCTTCACATTAAACAGCGGCCATTTGTCCTGTACCAATGGATGCAGCACAAAAGCGTCCGCTTGTCCGGATACCGGCTCCTCCTGAACATCCAGTGGATCATACTGGTAGTTGTCAATATCCTTGATTTGCGGCTCCAATGCCTCAACCAGCGCATCATGGGTGAATACAAGCTTGCTGTCGACCGGCTTTACCAGCTGCACGCGATCATCCTTTTCCCCACCATGAACATACGTGTAGGAAAGCTTGGGCAGCTGCGGGGTATCTCCTGGAATCGGAGCCAGCACCTGAATGCTCTTTTCTTCCATTAAACGCTGCGTATTTTCATCCAATGAAGTAAAATCCAAATTCGGCCCTGCCGTTTCCTGTGCATCATTCCACAACTGGCGCCCCAGCACTACATTGAGCAGCAAAAATGTACAGATCAGTACGTTTTTGGCACGGCTCCAATCCATTCCCGTTCCCCCTTCCTGTCACCGCTTTGTCTCCTGAGGTGGCTGCGCTTGTGGTGGATTCGATGCTGTCGTTACTGGAACAGCATGAATCTCTACAATAGAACCGTCGCCCAGCGTAACGCGCCACTCGGGAACAAGCTTCAACCCATCATTGGTCAGCTCCGGCTGATATACAGGAGTTAGATCTCTAATGGTTTTTCCTTTGCCTACCGTCTTCAATTGCTTTTTCAAGACGTCGCCGCCTGGAAGCATGACCTTCTTCGAGGACTGCTCCCCACCCTTGAGGTACAGCAGCGAACGATCATAGACCGATGCCGTTTCCTGCTGGATTTGCAGCGAAATCGTACCAAAGCGGAATGATGGTGTATCCAGCACCGGATAAGCCCCGTAATACTGCTGAAACAGCACACTCGTACGATTTTCATCGCTGCCTCTCATTTTCAGCTGATAGGAAGCATCCCAGCCGCCATGTTGATTTACAAAATCAACTGCGGCCAACACATCCCTAATCGGACTGCTTCCGCTCGCTCCTGGAGCACTGGGATCGGTATAGCTCATCCATCGCTGATCCTGCTTGATTTGCAGACTTCGCTTGCTGTCGGTATAAATTTGGGAGCCGTCCTTCTCCTGAATATTACGTGTAATTCCTGGATCAAAAAACAAGTTCCGCTGCATCTGCTCTGTCGTAAACAATCCGACATACACCACGGGCTGTACCGTCTCCAGATCATCTACGGGAATGTAGTACTGATGATCCACCAGCTCGTACAACGGAGCATTTTTGCCAAAATTCACATGCTGCTTTATATCCTCCACCGTCATATCGAACTGGTTCGCCTCATACACTACATCGCCTCTCGCACTGAAAAAGAGAGCGTGCGGCTTGGCATTCTTTTCATCGATATAGATCCAGATACGGTTAATCGTCTCTCCCTGAAACACCGAATCTGGCGTCAGACGCATGACCCGCTCCAGTAATGACACGGGGACGCCGCCCGAAAAAGACAATTCGATGCCCTCATTCTCGCTGCGAATTCGTGCCCAATCCGCTGACTGAATACTCCGACGTTGGAAATTTTCAAAGCTCCGGCTCTCCAGCCGCGTATAAATCAAATCGTAAAAAGCAACACCCGGATAAAAAACAGTGTGTTTTTTGTCCCCTTGGTGAATTAGCATTTTATCGGGGAACACGAGGTTTTCAATCTTTTTCTCCTGCCCCATGCTTTCGGTCTTCACATAGTTTGTTTCTGAAGTGAGTACAGAATCACTGCCCGGAAGGCGGTAGATCAAAAAGTAAGTCTGTATCAGGCTGGAAGCCACCAGAAAAGCAAGCGCCCCTGACTTCAAACGTTCCTTCACTGTGCTTCCCTCCCTTCACCCGACATCGGAAGCGTAAAGGTCGTGCAAGTCCCTTGACCATACTCTGACTCCAGAAAAATCTGGCCTCCATGAGCTTTTACAATTTCCCGGGCAATCGACAGCCCTAATCCCGTACCGCCCATATTGCGCGATCTCGCCTTGTCTACACGATAGAACCGTTCAAAAATCCGGTCCAGATCCTTTTTCGGAATCCCAATTCCGGTATCCTGCACCGAAATCGACAGCATCCCCTCACTGTTGCGGCGTGCTTCAATCCGAATGCTTCCGCCCTCCGGCGTATATTTCAACGCATTGGACATCAGATTGTCCAATACCTGCTCAATTTGATCCCGGTCGATCACGACCTTGCCAATCCCCTGCTCTACGAACATTCCTGAGCGAATGTGCTTTTGCTTCATTTGAAAAGAGAATCGATCCGCCACTTCGTCCAGCATCTCCATCACATCCGCAGGCTGCATCCGCAAAGGCGCCTCATTGGAATCAAGCCGCGATAGATGCAGCAAATCCGTAACCAGCCGGATCATACGCTCCGTCTCGTTGCGAATCACGCCCACGAAGCGTTCCGCAAGCTGCGGCTCACTCATCGCGCCGTCATCCAGCGCTTCGGCATAGCTGCGGATCGTCGTCAGCGGAGTACGCAGCTCATGGGATACATTCGCTACGAATTCCCGCCGTGTCGTCTCCATTTCCTCCTGCTCCGTCACGTCCTGGAGCACAGCAATTGTTCCCGTAATGCCAAATTCCCGCCGATGAATCGGCGTGAACGTCACACGGATCACGATCGGATCATCCTGACCTGCCGGCTCCAGCTGCAGGAGCGTGGAGGCCGAAGAGCCGCTATACAGGGCCTCGGTTTCCTCCGGATCGATTCCCAGCAGCACCGCGATATGTCTACCGGTCATTTCGTTCTCGTTCACGCCCAGCATAGCGCTGGCCCGACGGTTCACCAGAATGACCCGGCCATGATCATCCGTAGCGACTACACCGTCGCTCATATTGGTCAAGATAGAGGAGAGCTTCTCCTTCTCCTCCTCATTTTGGGACAGCGCCTCACGCAGGCGGCCCGTCATATAGTTGAAGGCCACGCTAAGTCTGCCGATCTCATCCTCACCAAACACTGGCATCTGCTGGTCAAACCTGCCCTCTGCGACCTCTGTCGCATGGCGTGTCATCACCTTGATCGGGTGTGTAATCGTGTGGGCCAACACCACGCCCAGCACTGCCGTCAACGCCAGCGCAATCAGCATACCGGATAGAAACACATTGTTAATGCGTTTCATCGTATCGTACAGCTCGGTCATCGAAGCGGCGATGTACACCGCGCCAACGATTTTACCCTGGCTGATGACAGGCTTGGCGACGACCTTTTTACGGACGTTATCCTCGTCCACCATGTATTCTTCGTTATCGCGAATCCCTTGGAGTGCGCGACTGACAACGGTCTGCGTATTTTTACGTCCGACATAATCGGCGTGTGAGCCTTGAGAGGTAATCAATACCTTGCCACTGGCATCCAGCACCTGAATTTCCGCACCGCTGAAATCGAACAGATTGTTCACCCGCGCGCGCAGACTTTCTACGCTGTCTTCTTCCATTTTACCGTCACTGCCGTTCAGATCCTGCTCTGCAAGTACGGACAGCATTTCCGCCCGCGCCTGCAAATCCTGTGTAAAATTACTCGTCAGAGAGTTCTTCATCGAGCTGACAAAATAGACTCCGATCAGCTGCATCGCCACCAAAATAAGCAGCACATAAATAATAATCAGCTTGGCATGGATGGTACGAAAGAAAGACAGCCATCTCATGCCCGCAGGCCACCTTTGCTCCCGCTAACAATATATCCGAGTCCACGCCGAGTCAGGATGGTCTCCGGTTTGCTCGGATTCTCCTCGATTTTCTCACGCAGTCTCCGAATCGTCACATCCACCGTCCGTACGTCCCCGTAGTATTCGAACCCCCACACCGCCTGAAGCAAATGCTCGCGGGTCATAACTTTTCCGGCATTTTTCGCCATGTAGTGCAAAAGCTCATACTCTCGGTGCGTTAGGTCAAGCGCCGTCCCGTTTTTGTAAGCTGTATACATATCCGTATCAAAAAAGAGGTCTCCCACGCGCAGCCCCTGCTTATCCTCCTGTGAACGACTTTCCGGCGTACTTGTCCCGCCGCGCTGCTGTCTGCGCATCTGTGCCTTTACCCGTGCCAGCAATTCCCGTGTGCTGAACGGCTTCGTCACATAATCGTCCGCACCCAGCTCCAGCCCCAGCACCTTATCGATTTCGCCGTCTTTGGCGGTTAGCATAATAATCGGCGTCTGGAGCTGATGTCCGCGTACCTCGCGGCATACGTCCATACCGTCCATGCCCGGCAGCATCAGGTCCAGCAGAATCAGGTCAGGCTGCTGCTTGACCGCAATATCCACTGCGCTGATTCCATCGAACGCGCAAATCACCTGGTAGCCCTCTTTTTCCAAATTAAATTTCAAAATATCAGCGATAGGCTGTTCATCATCCACGACCAGAATCGTCCCCTGCATACAGCGTTCACCTCTTCTCACGGATCGTAATCTATATATTGAACTTTCGTTTGTTAGTATCCATAAGATGCTTATTCTATTCTATCATACACGCACGCCATTCCATTACTTCTTCAGACCCTTTTCTTTTATGCAGAAAAAAACCATGTCTGCACCCATTGTTAAGCATGCAGAAAAACATGGCCTTTCTCCTTGGTCCTCATAAATCATGTACATTCCGATATAAACAACAAATCTATCTTAGATATGTCATTGGATTTTGCGCTGTATTATTTTTACGGATCTCGAAGTGAACATGCGTGCCTGTTGAGCGTCCAGTATTCCCCATAATACCAATGGCCTCACCTTGCTGAACAACCTGTCCCACATGAACCCCAATACTGCTCAAATGTCCGTAGACCGTTTGATAGCCGTTGCGATGATCAATCATAATGACATTGCCGTAGCCATTCTGCTGACCCGCAAATGTGACGACACCTTCATCGGAGGCCTGAATGGTATGATTGCCAACCAAATCAACACCTTCATGCATACGTCCCCAGCGTCCCCCAAAACTGCTCGTCATTATTGCACCCGAAATCGGCCAAGCAAATTGACCCGAGCCTTCTCCCTCGACCTTCGTTCCTCTCAGAACCACCTCGGTAAGAGACGGCTGCAATACCTTTTGACCGAGCCATTCCTCTTGCACGACCTCACCGTTCTCCTTGGTCAAACGGTAGTCCATTTCTTTAAGACCCGCTTGTCCCGGTCTGACGACTTTGGTAACCCCGGCCTTCAATTCATCACTCTGGCGAATCTCAACCTCAGGTTCGATGGCAATCTGCTCGACAACCTTCTCTACCGTTCGCACCGTGACTGGAGCCTTGGGTGCAGTGAGCTTCAGCTCGTCCCCAATTTGCAGATACAGCTCGCGCAGGCCGGGATTGTTTTGCTTAATTTCCCAAGCGGTCATATTGAATTTCGTAGCAATGGACGACAACGAATCGCCTTCCTGCACCGTGTACGTTACAGGTTCCTCGCGCCCCTCAGTCAGCACCTTCACCGCTTCTGCCTCTGTCAGCACCTTGTTGGGGTCTGCTTTCACAGGCTTATATACAATTTTCTCACGGATACTGGCAGACTCTAGCCACGCTTTAGGCGCCTTGGTACTAGCACTGGCATGACTGCTGCCCACCGACGTCTTGCGAACCAGTCCCTTAATACCTGTAGCCTTACTCTCACCCGCAGGTGTGTATTTCTTCTGTACTTGCTTCAACGCTGCCTGTGCAGTCGCTTTTTCCTTGACAATGCCAACCGTCTTTCCGTTGACCTTCACTTCGACTCCTTTGGCATACGCTGTTAGCATACCGTCCAGCTTCTTCAGCGTGGCTGAGCTATCGATATCCGCTTTATATGCCTTTTCAGTGGTGGTTGTTACCGCGCTCGTATTAAGCACCATGTCCACGCCGGGATACTTGTCCTTATACTGTTTGCTCTTTGTAGCATACAGCTGCTTGAGCTGTTGCTCATTCAAGATATTCCCGACCTCGACGCCCTTTACATACACTTTATAATAAGGAACCGTGTTGGCACCAACATACTGATTACCAGCAAAAATAAGACTGCCTGCAATCACTACGCCGCCTGCCGTCCAGCTCAACCATTTTCTCCGTCCGCTCCACCATGTTGCTATTGTTCCTGGCTTGCCAGTAGAATTGCCTTCAACGCTTGAATTCTCATTCTTGTGGTCCGGTGAATACTTCCCCTTAGAAACCTCCATGGTCCTCTCCTTTTCAGCATATCCTATCTCTATTAAATGCGTTCGTTATTGTTCTTTTACACTATAAAAATAGCCATTTTGCACGCTGATCTATGATAATAGTCGCTATTTATCATTGCATAGTTGCGTAAAAGGTTTCAAAAATTTAACCTTTTCACAACACAGTTTACTTTAACATAGCTTTTACAAAGAATTCAACTGCACTCCAATACCTTCCTGAGACGCAAAAAAATCCGCGCTCAGCGCGGATTGCATAGTCTTATTTTGAACATAAGTTTTGCCCATAAAATCATCGTTATTATTTAAGCATACTCATCAGCTTGTTGTACTCCTCTTTCGTCAAATACTTCGCAAGCACCTGCTGAATATCCTGAAGCTCCTGCTCGGTCAGGCCGCCTTCCATCGCGGCTGATATTTTCTGCATCTCCTCTGGCGGCAGCTTATTCATCAGAATCGAAAAAATCTCCTGCTTCTCCGCCGCAGGTAGATTGTTCTTCTTCTCCGTTAAATGATCGGGCGTAATCACCAGATCATGGCCTTCGATACTGGTCGACTGGCCTGTTTCAGGTGCAGCGGCACCCGTACCGCCTTCACCCTCGTTCAATCCCTGTCCCATGACGGGCAGAGCATTGTCCGGTGGGGTTACATGTTCCGAGCTCCCGCCTGTTGCCTTGCTTTTCCCCGTGTCTGTATTTTTTCCTGTATCTGTGCTCCCATTCAGCCAGCCCAATCCCCATATCGGCTGATGATCGAGCTGAATGTTGAATTGCCGCAGCAGCGATTGAACATAGGCATTCACGACCACACCTGTCACAGCCAGCGTCAGAGCACTGACCAGCACCACCGTCATTCCTTTTTTGAGCAGCCATCCAAGCCATCTCATATCCCGTTACCTCCTTCATACGCAGCTTGCCATGTGTACATCTTCATGAAGTGCATATCAATCAGTATTGACGAGATATGACGATTTTTAACCCTTGGAATATGTAAAACTAGCACGATTGAATAGTAGATGTGATCTGGCAGTGGATCAACGAGTACGGCGTACCCAAAAACGGAAAATATCATTGCGAACATAATCCAGTGAATACAGCACCTGTCGGTTCAGCTCATCGTAATGAAGCTGCTTGAGCAGTAATACCGTAGCCTGCGGCTGCTGGAGCAGACGTGCCGCGTGGGCATCATGAGCGTTCGGGACGGTAAGCTCTGAATACGCCCCTACAATTCGTACCCCGGCCTGAAGCTCCAAACTTTGAAATAAGGACCCTGAAAAAGACCCGTCCTCCAAAATAGGACTCGCTAACCTCTCCGGCATCCAGTTAATAGAGTGTGCCACCGCTTCCCCGTCCGCGGTACGCGTACGCTCCAGAACAATCATCGGCTCATGCTCGGAAAGTTCCATTCGGTCGGCAATATCCGGGGGACACGTTGAAATCCTCTGGATGGATTTCAACTGCTCGTCCTCCCGCAGCCCTGCTGAACGAATCATATCCCCGATGCTGTACAAGCGATCCAATGAACTGGGAATGCTGGGAAGCGGACGAGTGGCGAATGTGCCGCTCCCGTGCTTTACCAACAGCTTTCCTTCCGATTCCAGCTGGCGGATCGCTCCACGTAGCGTCGTACGCGACACACGGAATGATTGCGAAAGCGCGGCTTCCGAAGGCAGCCTGTCGCCCGGTCCAATCTGGTTAACCTCTATATATTCCTCTATGAGCAACTTAATGCTCTCTTGTTTGGTCGACACCGTCCAAAGCCCAGCCTTTCTATCATAATGATTGGATTCCAGCGATATAAATCGGATTTGTAAAAGCGATCATAGTGACGCAGTCTTCCATACAGCCATACAACTCGGCTCGTATCCAGCCCTTCTCTGCCGGGTCTTGCAGCGTTATCGTATATTCTCCTGATTGAGCAGGAATGTGAATTTCAGAGCATGTCCCCTGACGACTGGTTAGCAGCAAACGAAGGCTCTGCGGCTCCAGCCGATAATGGGCTGCTCTGGTCTGGTCTGTGTATCCAACTGTATCGTCACCAACAGCGAATCTCCCGCCATCGACTCTACATATTCCCCGATGCTATAACGTCTGTCATCCCCCTTAACCTGTGCCTGCATCGTCAATAACGGCCCCATCGTAACCGATACAGAGCCGTTGCGGATTGCCTCAACTGCCCGGATTGCCAACGTCTCTTGTTCTCCCGCTTCCTCCCGCACACCTAGATACGTGACAGCCGGAAGGGCATCATCCGGTTTGGATACGTGCCAGTCCCGACCGCTTACCGCCGTGATGCGATATCCCTGGTTCAACAAATCCGTCCACATCGCAAATGCCCGCTGGCTGTCACGCTTAATCGACGGCATGAGCGTTGACCATACCTCAATATAATCGACCTCATGCCAGTCCTGAATCGTGTATTCCCAGAAGCATCCCGTACAGATCGGACTTCCAATCCTGAACGGATGGGCAATCCCTGCAATACCTCCCTGCTCATGCACCTTCCGAATCCCCTCGTGGATATCATCCGGCCCCAGAACACGCCAGTCGATAAAACGGTCTACCCCGAGCGTCAGCATATGTCCGTAAAAGGTGGTCCATTCCATTCCATTCCTGGAATGATCGGGACGCCAAATTGCTGTTGAACCCGCTCCTGATCTATAAGTGCTGACTGGGTATTGTGATCTGTCATGGCGATACATTCAAGCCCGAGATTGGCTGCGCTTTGGGCCAGTTCCTCCAGTGTTTGCCTGCCGTCACTGTGAAGCGTATGGGTATGAAGCTCTGCCGGGATCCATTTAACCATGTACGGCGTCCTCCCCCCATACCTGAATGCTGTATGTCAGCATCTCTGTTACAACGGCATGCAGACTGACGGTGATCCTCCACATTCCTGCGGGATTGTCTCCTGCGACAAATCCCGGCGAAGCCGCGGAAGAACCCAGTCGATGCTCCTGCTGCATCTCGGGGCGGTGCGCATTGCCCCGATGGCGAACAGAATCGTCGACAGACAGCGTTAATAAATTTTGTATTGGCGTATACTTCTTCCACGCCTCTTCAGCATGACCCGGTTCGTCGTATCCGTATCGGCTCATGCTCTCTTCAATCATGCTTCGAGCCTGCTCCTGATCCTCCAACAGCTTCGGGGTGTACGAAAATTGAATGCGAATGATTTCTGTCGGCTGTGAAATATGAAAAGAGTACGTAATATGGCTCTGGGTGCAGGAACGATCGACCGTTCCTTCCACATACAGCAGCTTGCTCATACCTGCTCATCCTTGCTTGTCGAGTAGTCCGCAGCATAAGTTACTGACCCTGTCTCGTCTGCTGCCCATAGAATACCTGCTGGGGTATCTCGCGTTAGCTCAAGTGCCCGATCTGTACGAATCCCTGGTTGCTTCGGCAAATAATTCTCGTTCAACATAAAAGCATACAGTCCCGCCACCTTCATACGGTCGGCACCTCCTTCCAGCAGCACTGCTCTAATTTCCGCTATATCATCCAGCGCAGGCTCTCCCGATAGCTTGATCGTTGTGGAGAAGTGCGACTCTGCCCCCTCATAAGCGGCTCTAAAATCCCCGAGTCTCAAATCATGATGGCACGATGAATACCACTGCTCAGAGCCATGAAGGCGAAGCTGGATATCGACACAGGCATCCTCTTCACGTCGATTAAAGCCTGGTCTCGATGCTGAAGAGCGTTCACCGTCGGAACTGTGCAAAGAAAACTTGGAAGTCTGGATAAAGACATAGCTTCGCTGATGAGCAAGGGCAATGGATGACGCAAGCGATGGCATTTCCAGCTCCTGCTGGCGCTCCATTTCCCACCCAGTGACCTGATAGGCAAAAGGAAAACGGCTCATGACTGCCTCACGCGGCTCTTCCTCTGGCTTCCACTGGAAGGCAGGTGTCAGCATAAAACGGTAGCCTGACGTAATATGATCCGTAAAGTTTCCATTAGTCGTAGCCGATTGGAGCACAGGATGCCCGCCCAGATCATAGCTTCCCTGAAAAGCAGTAGTTATGTGATGGGGGCCTTGGAAAACGGCATTCAACACGTTGCCGTCTGCATCCAGCTCAACGCGATACATCCACTCAATATCAGTTGTTCTTCCCCACTTGCTCATTAACAGCGGTGCTGGCGTTCCTTCATCCTCATGGCTGAACATCATCTGATATTCGATGATCGTCCGTTCTTCCTCCTCTGCCACCGAATAAAACAGAACCAGCGGCGTATCCGTGAAACGATTTTCATAGGGGTGGAACAAATTGCGGCCATACAAAAGAGGGGTGTGGCGATAGACAATCGATCTGGCCGAAGAATCAGCCACACAGCGCAGCTCGACCCCGTCGATCCATGCTCTGGACACCAGCGGAGCAGACTCCAATTCCCGGAATTCCGCATACACCTCATAATCGCCTTCCTTTAGATTCCCCAACAGACGAGTGTACACACCCAAGCTGCTGCCATAATACAAAATAACGTCCTGATTATAGACATCGTTCAGGTAGAGGCGCACAAAGGCGGATTCCCGATCTGCCGCAGCCCAGTCGCTGTCCGAGCGGGCCAGCAAATCCAGCTCTGCGAATCCGTCTTCCGGCATGGAAAACGTGAATCGGAACCCGTTCCCCGTGCTGAGCTCGACCTCGGCTTTGTGTAAGGCAATCCGATATCCGCAATCCAGCAGGTCTTTTTCCTGCAATTCCCCGCGAAATCCGGTAATCTGCACTTCTGCTTGGCTGTTCATCCCTGTAACCTCCTTAGTGTATAGCGGTCATCTAGCCCGCATCCGCATCCTTCACCATGGTTCGAATATAAAAGTAGCCCATGAAAGAACACAGTAAAAACATAAACACCGCCATAGCGCTTGCCGTATGCGTTTCCTGATAGCTGGAAAATACCTGCTGCATGGCGACACCCAATACCTGCGGCGAGTTGGCACCGATCAGGAACGGAGCTGTGAAGCTACCCATGATTCCCATAAAGATGAAAGTCACCGCGACCCACATCGTTTTATAGGAAAGGGGTAAAATGAAGCGCGCGAACAGCTGCATCGTGCTGGCTCCTGCATCTCTGGCACTTTCGACGACAGCGTTCGGAATGCTGGCAAGTGCCGAGCTGAGCAGCATGGTTGCGAACGGGATGTTGAACCACAAATTAGCCAGCACCAGTCCTTTGTAGTCATAAATAATCCTGGGAATGGTTTCAATGCCGAGCGGCAGCAAAAGACGTGCAGCCCAACCGTGATTGCCATACATCGTAATGATCGCATAGGTTGCAATTACACCGGGAACAAACATCGGAATAAAATACAATCGGCCTATCCACTTCACAACGACCCCTTTACCGAATCTCAGATAAATAGCCAAAGCATAGCTGATGACCAGAGTAAGGGCCGTCGAGACTAGCGTGACATTAATCGTATATATGATATTTCTGCGCATGGCAGGCTCCGTGAACAGCCGAATATAGTTGGCCAGACCGTAGCCGGTTCCATGCTGATCAATGAGGCTTTCTTTTACCGCATAGAGAATGGGAATAATAACAACGACCAGCAAATATGAGAAAAGATGGGATGACTAGGGCAAGCCCCAACATCCCTCTTTTAGAAGATGAACTCATGATCAGCCGCCTGCGACTTCACTTTGCCAGCGTTTGTAGATTTCCTGCTGAAGCTCGCCGCTGTTGAAGCTGCGGTAGCCTGAAGAAACACTGTTGAATTTCTCTTGCAGTTCTTTTGGCATCAGACTCCACTTGATCCCCGGATAGCCATACATTTTATTGATAACAACCTTCTGCGCTTCCGGTGTCAGCACATAGTTCAGGAATTCTTGCGTTGCTTCCTTCTTGGAGGAAAGGGAAGGAACCATCAGATAAGACGGCCCGCCTGTAAAAGCAGGGTCGATCTGCGTCAGCTTGATCGTGTCAGGCAGCAGGCCTTTTGCCAATTGCTCCAGCGCCATATCGGACCAGGCGGGAATCATATCCACCTCTCCGCTCGCGAGAATATCAAGCGTGCCTTGATTCTTTTTCGGATAGACACCCTTTTGATACATGGAAGGCCCCAGTTCCTTGAGCAGCGAGAAGCCTTGATCCCATTTCTTCATATTAGCCGGATCATTGCTGTTCATGGCCTCTGGCGGGAGGAAATTATAAATGACGGTATTTACAAACGAACTGCCTGACCCACCCGTGGACGGGTCGTTATAAGCAAATTTGCCGGGATGCTGACGAATCCACGTATACAGCTCATCTGCTGTTTTGGGAGGCGTAGCCACCTTCGCGCTATTATAGGCAAGAACTACCGAAGATGCCCGGTATGGAATAGCCTGATTATTTACTTGCTTCAGATAGGTTTCATCCACATTGGCCAGGTTCGGAACCTTCTTGGCATCCATCGTGTCCCACAGTTGTTCACCTACACCTCTAGTGATGTCATCCAGACTGCCCTCATACAGATCGATATCCACATCGGTTTGCCCGCTCTTTTTGGCTGCGATCAGACGATCCAGCGTCGATGCTCCCCCGGTTCCGGCTGGCAAATACACCAGTTTGACCTTGATGCGATCATTTTTAGCTTCAAAATCTTTAATTAAGGTTTCCCACAATTCTTTGACGTTCAAAGATCCGCCAGTGTACAAGGAGATCTCCGTCGTACCCTTAGCTGCCTCTGCTTTCGTGTCCTTAGCCTCTCCTGTCGTGGTTGCGGCCTTGCCGCTGGTTCCACATCCGGCCAGTAACGATAGGCTGAGCACCCCAGCCAAAATCAGACTCATCTTCTTTTTCCCAAACACGTTGTTTCCTCCTTTAGATGGTTGCACAAGTTCGCAACACCGCTAGATGATGCGTTCATGATGCATTAACATTGAAGCGATGCAGAAGGTTGATGGTACACATTCACTGTGCTGCTGGAAAAGTAACAATTCTATTGAAGCTGAATCTGATCTGCTCTCCACTTCGCAGCTCGGCAGCCCGCTCACGCGGCACAAACATTTTCAGATGATCCGTCCCGCTGTCCAGCGACACCTCGGCATAATGCCCGAGAATCATCACCTGTCGGATCGTTCCAGACAGAGAAGGCTTGTCTTCATTCGTCAGAACAATATCCTCTGGTCTTACACCCACCATGGATTCACCTGTGTATTCATGCTCTTGCGGAAAAGGTATTCCGCTCACGGAGACACTGCGACCTCTGCTCACCCCCCTTAATAAATTGATGCGGCCAATAAATCCCGCCACAAACAGCGATTCCGGCTTGTCATAAATCTCCTGCGGCGTCGAAAGCTGCTCAATCCGGCCTGCATTCATGACTACAATCCGGTCGGAGATGGACAGCGCCTCTTCCTGATCGTGGGTGACGAACACCATCGTCATTCCCGTCCGCATCTGGATATCGCGCAGCTCCTCCCGCATCTCCATCCGCAGCTTGGCATCGAGAGCGGAGAAAGGCTCGTCCAGCAGCAATACATCCGGCTTCAGCAGCAGAGCACGGGCGAGCGCTACCCGCTGCTGTTGGCCGCCTGAGAGCTGGCCGGGCGTTTTGCGTTCTGCTGTCTCCAGCCGCACCAGCGCCAGCGCTTCCTTGACCTGGCGGTCGATCTCCGCCTTTTTCACCTTGCGAATTTTCAATCCGAAGGCCAGATTGTCATACACCGTCATATGCGGCCACAGATTATAGCTTTGGAACACCATGGCTGTCGGGCGCTTTTCGGGAGGCAGCTTCAGTACGCTTTTACCTTGAATCTGGATGTCACCGCCGTCCGGGTCAAGAAAGCCGCCAATCGAGCGAAGCACGGTTGTTTTGCCGCAGCCGGATGGCCCAAGCAGGGTCACTAGCTCCCCCTTCATCACGTCAAGTGAAATGCCTTTGACTCCGTCTCCTGTCTTGAATCGTTTGGTTAACTCTTGAATCGATAGTTGAATGGACATTCGTTTAGGCTCCTTTTGACCAATTACGTTATTTCACCTGAAATCCGCCTGCCAGTACATCCGCACTTACAAACCGCTTGGCGGCCAATAGCAGAATAATCGTTGGCAGAGTAAGAATGACCGAGAAAACAGCACCTGTTGTGCTCGGATAATCGGCAATGATGGAATACATGATGACAGGCATCGTTTTATAGTCCGGTGTTCCGACCAGCAGTGTTCCCTGTGCCTCATCCAGTGAAGCGAGAAAGGTAAAGATGGAGGCGACTACAATGCCGGGCAGTGCCATAGGAAAGCTGATTTTCCAGAACACCCGAAATGGCCCGGCTCCAGCATCCCTGGCTGACTCTTCCTGTGCGCGATGTACACTGCGGAACGCAGAGGAAGGAATCCAGGTCATATACATGAGCGTGTTCACCATGTGGATGAGAATAATGCCTGCAAAGGTGTTCATCAACCCGAATTGGTAGAACAGCACGGCGATGGACACATACAAGCCCATTTTCGGAAAAGCATGCGTGAGCAGGAATGAGAATAGAAACCACTTACTGAGCGGAAAGGAAATCCGTGCAAAGGCATAAGCAGCAGGAACACATACAATAATCGAACAGACCGTAACGGTAATAGCAATCAGGAAGGATAGGGAAATCGAGCTGAGTACGTCATCCTGGGTAAGTACAAACTTCCACCATTCCAGTGACAGGCTCTGCGGGAGCGGTGCAGGATATTGCCATTTTCCCGAAACCGCCAACAGGAGCAGATTGGTCAGAGGCCCCAGAAAAAAAATGACGAAAATGACAAGCACGATGAATTCCACAATTTTGCGTGTGCCGAGTGAGCGAAGATACCAGTTCATAATTCATCCCTCTCAAGACGTCTAGACGTCCGAATCTCTTTTCAATATGGATTATAGAGAGGGTTTGTTATCACAAATCGACAAGGGGGATAAGATTATGTAAAGAGGAAGATTTCCGTTTAACACTTCAACAATAAAAAAAGAGAGAGCTGTTAACAGCCCTCTCTCCCTGAACGTATATGAATAGCTCTATCATTAAGTCTTACAAATAAATCGGAAGCACCTGGTTCGTTTGATCACGGTTACGACCCACAGAGAAGATGGCGATTGGAATACCTGTCAACTCAGATACGCGTTGTACATAATTGCGGGTATTCTCAGGCAGTTCCTCCAGTGTTTTCACACCAGTAATGTCTTCGCTCCAGCCCGGCATTTCTTCGTATACCGCTTCACATTCCGCCAGCATTTTTAAGCTTGCCGGATAATGCGTAATGATCTCACCACGGTATTTGTAGCCTGTGCAGATTTTGACTGTTTTCAAGCCAGTCAGTACATCCAGTGAGTTCAGGGACAGACCCGTAAGTCCGCTGACACGGCGGGCATGGCGCACAACGACGCTGTCAAACCAGCCTACGCGGCGAGCACGACCTGTAACTGTACCGTACTCATGACCTGTTTCACGGATATAATCGCCGATTTCATCGTTCAGCTCGGTTGGAAACGGTCCGTCGCCTACGCGAGTTGTGTACGATTTAGCTACACCGATTACCTGTTGAATTTTGGATGGTCCGACACCGGAACCGATACATACGCCGCCAGCCGATGGGTTGGAGGATGTTACGTACGGATACGTACCTTGGTCGATATCGAGCATAACGCCTTGCGCACCCTCGAACAGTACCTTACGATTTGCGTCAATCGCATCATTCAACACAACAGACGTATCGCCTACATAAGGACGGATAAATTCTGCATACTCCAGATATTGTTTCAGTATTTCTTCTACATCCAGCGGCTCACCGCCGTATACCTGTTGGATTACTTGATTCTTTTCCTTCGTAAGAAGGCGCAGCTTCGTTTCGAATTCCTCCGCATCCAGCAAATCAGCAATACGGATACCATTACGTGCAGCTTTATCCATATAAGCAGGGCCGATCCCTTTACGCGTCGTACCAATTTTGTTAGGACCTTTGCGGTCTTCTTCCAGTACGTCCAGCGTCATATGGTAAGGCATAATCACATGTGCGCGGTCACTGATGACCAGATTTTTCGTAGAAAAGCCATTATCATGAATGTAAGTAATTTCTTCAATAAGAGCGGCTGGATTCACTACCATGCCGTTGCCAATAACACACTTTTTATCTTCATAAAAAACGCCGGATGGAATCAGGCTCAGCTTGTACTTTTTACCGTCAATGAGAATCGTATGACCAGCATTGTTTCCGCCTTGGTAACGGGCCACTACTTCAGCGCTTTCCGCCAGATAGTCCGTGATTTTACCTTTGCCTTCGTCTCCCCATTGTGTTCCCACAACGACTACAGTTGACATGTTTCATTCCTCCGTGGAGTGCCCACAGACACTCTGATTTTGAGCTGACACACTACGCATATCTGGCTCTAATTGCCTCAGCAGCCAGGTA
Organism: Paenibacillus sp. BJ-4; assembly: GCF_020404765.1. Classification (GTDB taxonomy): domain Bacteria; phylum Bacillota; class Bacilli; order Paenibacillales; family Paenibacillaceae; genus Paenibacillus. The sequence goes on along the minus strand of NZ_JAIVEM010000140.1, from coordinate 43,698 downwards.
TGGAGCGTTCTCGGACAGCAGGAAAAAACGTCCGTCGCAGACATTCCACAGGTCGGAATGCCCCGGGCGTAATGATCTCCCCACTGCGTTGAAGCAGCACTATAAGTGTACCAGTACCATTTTTCAAAGTCAAATAAAAAACGAACAATATATCACATGGAAATAGTATTGTTCGTAATTGGGAGTTTCAATCCTATATGAAAACATATAAACAGTCTATAAAAAAGCTCTTTCGACATCGTGAAACACGAGTCGAAAGAGCCTTATACTAATAATATGAATACGTTAGCCGGCGAACGCATCCGAATGCGCACGCTCGTAATTGGCGAATTTATTATAGTTTTTGAGAAACACCAGCTCTACCGTTCCGACCGGGCCGTTACGTTGCTTGGCTATGATAATCTCAATAATATTTTTCTTTTCCGTTTCCTGATTATAGTAATCGTCCCGGTACAGAAACGCGACGATGTCCGCATCCTGCTCGATAGAACCCGATTCCCGCAAGTCACTCATCATCGGTCGCTTGTCTTGACGCTGCTCCACACCCCGGCTCAGCTGGGAAAGGGCAATAACAGGCACTTCAAGCTCACGGGCAATTTGCTTCAATGTCCGTGAAATTTCGGATACCTCCTGCTGCCGATTCTCGCCTGCTTTGCCGCGTCCGTGAATAAGCTGCAAGTAGTCGATCACGATCATGCCCAGTCCCTTTTCCGTCTTGAGACGGCGGCACTTGGCACGGATATCAGCGACAGTGACACCAGGCGTATCGTCGATATAGATTTCTGCCTCAGACAAGGCTGCAATCCCCATCGTCAGCTTGGCCCAATCTTCGTCGCCTTTAAATTCACCTGTCCGCATGACGTTCGCGTCCAAATTAGCCTCGGCACAGATCATCCGCTGCACGAGCTGGGCTGCCGACATCTCCAGACTAAAGATGGCTACCGTCTCTTTCGCCCGCACTGCAACGTTTTGTGCAATATTCAGGGCGAACGCCGTTTTACCCACGGATGGACGGGCAGCCACAATGATCAAGTCATTGCGCTGGAAACCCGCCGTCATCTTGTCCAGGTCAACAAATCCGGATGGAATTCCGGTTGTATTGCCCTTGTTCTGATGCAGCATTTCGACACGGTCGAACACTTCCATCACGACATCGCGGATGGCGATAAAACCACTGCCTGAGCGCCCGTTGGATATTTCCATGATCTTGCGCTCGGCATCGCTCAGCATACCGGCGACATCCTCGCCGTTGCTGTAGCCTTCACTCACAATTTGCGTAGCTGTGCGAATCAGGCGACGAAGCATCGCCTTTTCTTCAATAATCTGGGCATAGTAATCCACGTTAGCCGCTGTTGGCACTCCGTGAGCCAGCTTGGCCAGATAACTGACTCCGCCGATATCCTCCAGCTGACCTTTGTCCTGAATCTTCGAGGTCAGCGTAACCAAGTCAATCGGCTGCCCGGATTCACCCAGCTCAATCATTGCTTCGTAAATCATCTGATGAGCCTTATCGTAAAAATCCTCGGTCTGCACCCGCTCCATCGCGGTAATCAGTGCTTCGGACTGGAGCAAAATGGACCCGATAACCGCCTGTTCAGCCTCCAGATTTTGAGGAGGAATCCGATCAAAAAATTCGCCGCCCATAATTATTCTTCAGTCACCTGGACCTTCAGCGTAGCTTTGACCTCAGGATGAAGCTTGACGGTCATTTGAGTCACGCCCAACGTACGAATCGGTTCTTCCAGCTCGATTTTGCGTTTATCCAGCTTGATTCCAGTTTTAGAAACAGCCTCTGCGATTTGCTTGCTTGTAATCGCACCGAACAGCCGTCCACCTTCTCCAGCCTTCGCTTTGAGCTGAATCGTTGTCTCTTCCAGCTTTTTGCCGAGTACTTGCGCCTCTTCCTTTTCCTCTTGCTTACGTTTTTCCTCAGCAGCGTTCTGATTCTCCAGCGTCTTCATATTTCCTTCCGTTGCTGGACGGGCAATACCCCGCGGCAGCAGAAAATTCGCTGCATAACCGTCGGACACTTCCTTAACCTGCCCTTTCTTGCCTTGGCCCTTCATATCTTTAATGAATATCACTTTCATTCAAATAACCCCTCTTCCCCATCAATTTCGGCCAGCACGTCGACCACTCTGCGTTTGGCTTCCTCTACCGAGCAATCCAATTGGACTGCTGCATTCGTCAGATGTCCTCCGCCGCCTAGCCGTTCCATGACGACCTGTACGTTCATGCGCCCGAGCGAACGGGCGCTGATCCCCACCAGGCCGTCAGGACGTTCACTGACCACAAAAGAGGCCAGTACATCCGTCATATTGAGTAATGAATCCGCCACCTGAGCAATCAGAAGCTGCGGAATTTTTTGTCCGGGCTCTGTCACCGCAAGCGCGATGTGCCCATATATCATTTTAGCATGCTTAATAATTTCCGCCTTAGCAATATATTCATCCAGGTCCTCTTTTAACATGCGCTGGATCATGACTGTATCTGCCCCGCTCCGCCGCAAAAAACCGGCCGCCTCAAACGTACGTGAGCCTGTATGGAGGGAAAAATGCTTGGTATCTACCGTAATCCCGGCCAGCAGCGATGTCGCCTCCAGCGGTGTCAATTGGACCTTCTCATGGATATATTGCAGCAGCTCAGTCACCAGCTCACAGGCCGACGACGCATACGGCTCCAAATAGATCAGAACCGAATCGTTAATAAATTCCTCGCCTCGACGGTGGTGATCTACCACGACCACCCTGCTTGCCGTCTGCACGAGACGTGGCTCAATCGTCATCGAGGCCTTGTGCGTATCCACCACGACCAGCAGGCTATGCTCGGTCATGGCCTGAAGCGACTGCTCCGGCGTCATCAGTGCCTGCGACAACTTCTCGTCCTTGTTAACCTGCTCCATCATTCGGTCGATGGACGGATTGGATTTATCCAGCACGATATGCGCTTCAACATTGTAGAGCGCTGCGGCCTTCCACACGCCGATGGCCGCTCCCAATGCATCCATGTCCGGTATTTTGTGCCCCATGATCAGCACGCGATCGCTCTCCTGCATTAGATCACGCAACGCGTGGGCAATGACTCGGGCGCGCACCCTTGTACGCTTCTCGACAGCGTTGGACTTGCCTCCGTAAAAGGACAGGCGCTGTCCGGCTTTCACTGCTGCCTGATCGCCCCCACGTCCGAGCGCCATGTCCAGACTGGACTGAGCCAGCTCGCCCAGCTCCTTGATGCTCTCCGCACCAAAGGACAAACCGATGCTCAGTGTCATGGGGACTTTCAAATCCGCTGTCATTTCCCTCACCGTATCCAGAATGACGAATCGGCTCTGCTCCAGCTCTTGAAGCGCTTTGTGATTCAACATAATGAGATAACGCTCGGATGACAAACGGCGCAAATAAATATTGTAATGATTCGCCCAGGACGTAATCTCGCTCGTCACCTTCGCAATAAGCGCAGTGCGCTGCTGATCGTCCATCCCCTGAGCGGCCTCGTCCATATTGTCGAGCATGACGATACCGAGCGCCAGCCGCTCGTTTTCATACTGCTTGCGCAGCACCGCCAGCTCCGTTACTTCATACAAGTATATCAGTCGCTCATCCGGCACGATCAGAAACTGATAGTAGCGCTCATCATGCTGTAACTCCACCTTCAGCTCGCGAGTCGGCTCCTTTGTTTCCTTTTTGGCACTTAAAGCTCCCGCCAGTTGAGGAAATAGGTCTTGTAGAGGCTCGCCTATCAGCGACTGCTCCTCGAACATTTCCCCGGCAAACCGATTGTGCCATTCTACCGTTCGATTTTCACTGTATAAAATGATCCCAAACGGCAGTGTGCTGATCGCTTCTCCCTCTACCCGCTTGATTCGAAAGGAAAGACCGCTGATATATTGATTCAACTCCCGACGAAAATCCAATTCCGTCTTCAGCATCAGCCCGCCAAGCAAGAATGACAGCAGCAGGCCTATCACACCCAGTTCCCAATTGTACATGGAAATACATATGACAAGCACCAGCAGCAGCAAAAACGCCCAGACAGTTTGATAGCCGTGCCAGCGTTTTTGTAGAAATTTAGGCATGACTGTTCACCCTATTTCTTTGATCTTGTAATAGCTTCACGCAGCGGAAAGGCCAAATCAATAATACCTATAATGCGGAGCGGCTGGAACACCAGTACGACGAGCGACAGCAGCAGCGCAATCACCGGGCTCATTTTACGGCTATGCGTCCAGAAATAAATAAATCCAATCGTCTGGATAATAAAGCACGCGTGGATCAGCGGCAGCATACTAATGGAAACCATTTGAATCCAGCTGCTATCCGAGGAACCTGCTATCCATTCAATCACAATCGCCAGCAGATAGTACCAGATAAGCGCGCGCGGCAGCCTCCACTCTCGGGCTGGCTTCATTTTGCGTACCGGCACATCAAGACTACTCAATGCCGGACGTACCAAAGCGTGTGTGATTACAGCCAGAACGAAAGAGGTCACGATCAGCACATATGGAACTTTACCGATAAGCATCGTACCGAGTCGCTGCGTATCGTCTGCAGTCCAATTTGCGCCCGAAAGCATCGGATTGGCACTTAAAATCTGCTGTACAATACTTGCCGTTATCGCAGCCTGATCACGAAGATACTGCGAAAGATCGAAACCGAATGAATACGTAGCGAAGAGCAGTACAACCAACAACTCGGCTAAAATAACGCCCATTCCTGTCATCAAAGCCTGAAAAGAAGACCCTCCCTTTTTATATATCCGTCCCATCAGTATCGCAGGAATCAGAAAATAAATCGCAGGGAGCAATGAATACACATCTAATAGCGCTAAAATCAGCAGCGCCGGTATGACGTGAATCAGAAATCCTTTGAAATGCAGCGATGAAAACAATACAGCGCCAGGCACAATTAGCAAAAATACGGTAATGATTTTCAGTGGTGTCAATAAAGTCAGCAGCAGAAGCAAATAAATGACGCTCCATGCTGCAGTTGCCAAGCGGAATTTCAACGTTTTCACCTCTTACGCATATGTTCTTCCAGTGCAGAAATATCCTGATACCAATCCTCCAGCTGGTGTCCTTCTTTTCTGTGTCTTCTTAGCTTGTCGATGAGTAGATCATCCAATTCACGGTAAGACACTCCAAGACGCCTTCCCAAAATATAACTGCTCATCATTAAGCTCGCCAGACAATCGCCAATACGGGCTGTACTGCCTTCCCACATCGCTTTAAACAGACGGGAAACTTGGTCAAGAACTTCTGTTTTGAGCCATTCAATAACCTTGGCCCTTTTCACAACATCCATTTCTTTAGGCATATGATGAAGAGTCACACCCCTCTGAAAAAGCTTTATTCTCCATTATAGCATATCCTATTCTGAAAATAACTGTTACCCCATAGGGTAAATCGTTATTTTCAAAGCAGCTATGAGCTTATTTTAAGAAGAAGTATTAAACGATTCTCTGGACACAAACTTTTCACAATACTCTATAATCTGGCTGCGGCGCACGATACCGATAAACCGGTCCATATCATCTACAACGGGTACAAAGTTCTGTACTTTAGCCAAATTAATTAAATCCTCCATATTCGCATCAATGGACACCGGCTTCATCGAAACCCGTAACGGAACATCCTTGAGCATAAACTTAGAAGCGTTTTCAAAGGTGATTTTCCCCTCAGACTCTTTCATATGCCATAACAGATCACCTTCTGTAACTGTACCCGTATATCTACCTTCCTTATCCAAAATGGGAACCGCTGTGAAACGGTGATATTCCATCCGCTCCAACGTTTGCCGCAACGTAGCATCCGCCGTTACACAAGCGACTTCCTGTTTGGGAAGCAAGAAAAAAGCGATATTCATGAGAACGAATCCCCCTCAAAATCAAATGTAAATCAATTGATTACTCACTGAATGTCCTGCTTGTCGGGAAGCTTCAGCGTGTGCGGAGTTGTACCGGGATCCAGCCAATTCGCAATCATAAGTCTGGCATATTCCAGTTCTTGTTCATTGGCCCGATCGTAATACACGCCCTTCTTCTTGAACCCTTCCCCCGTAATCGTAAAACTTGAGATTTGTGGTTCACTCTGCGTAATAGCCTGCTTGCCAAGCCCTGTGATAAAAGCAGGCTCCATATCGGTCTTGAAATTGGCTCCCATAATATCGAGCAGCTCCGGAATTTTGGAAATTCCGTTGATATTCAGTAGCTTATCCGCCATAGCGTTCAGAAAAATTTGCTGCCGTTTTGTACGGTTGAAGTCGCTATCTTCCCGATATCTAACATAATACATGGCTTCTTCACCATTATAAAGCGGCTTGCCCGCCTCAATACGAAACTTGATATGCAGCGGATCTTTGTTTTCAATCGGCTTGTCGATGGGAAGTACAACCCCGCCCACGGCATCCACGGCATCCTGAATACCCTGAAAATTAATCGTAGCGTAATAATCGGCCTTATGCTCCAGCAGCTTCTCTACCGTAGCCATGGACATATCCTCGCCTCCGAACGCATAAGCATGCCCTAATTTATCAAAATCATCCTCACCATCACGATTCGGATCATGTCCGGCAATCTGTACATACATATCCCTTGGGATGGAAATCAAAAGCACACGCGATTCCGCAGGCCGCACCGCCGCGTAAATAACCGTATCCGAGCGACCACGCGCCTTTTCGTTTGGCCTTTGATCAGTGCCTAGCAGCAGCATTGAAAACGGCTCTTTTTGGTAAGCTACTGTTTCTTGTTGCTTCTGTTCTCCAGACTGACGCGGCTGATAGGAATTTTCCAATTTTCTTTCCAACGTCGGAGATACAAACCAGTCAAAAGCCACCAGTGTTAGCTGTTTGCGGAACAGATATCCGCCCGCTGCGATCAGAAATAAAACAATACATGAAATATATAGGGCGGTAAACCTTTTTTTCTTTTGAGACTTGCCGCTGGTCCTTCTCTTATGTCTTCTCTCCATAACAGGTTCCTTCCTTCTTTCCTGCACAAATCCCATCTCTTCATTAAACCGAATAAATCCCTTATGAAGCGGAAACTTCCCCTCAAAGCATAAAAGGTCTGCTGCCTTGTTGTCAAAAGTGCCATGGCACAAACCCTTCAAATTCATAGCAAAAAGGCTTCGCCCTCACGGTCAAAGCCTCAAATTCATATTTATTGTCTGTTTCCTATGTAGCTTTCAGATTCGTTCCTTGCCTTAGTGCAGCGACAGTTTCACAGTGAAAAACCATAATCGAACAGCTTCCGCGTCTGCTTAAATCGCTCTTCCTTGCTCGGCGCACCGAGTACCACAGCAATTAACCGTCTACCATGCTGTTCAGCGGTACCCGTGAAGCAATATCCGGCATCACTCGTATATCCGGCTTTCAGGCCATCCGTTCCGGCGTAAGAGTACGGTCCAGCCAGGGAAGGCAGCATCCAGTTCGTATTACTAATGTAGAGTCCCTTATCCTTTAACTCCATTTGCGTACGACTGGACGTTCTTAGAATCTCCGGATGTGACGCAATCAGATAAGAAGCCAGCTTTGCCGTGTCGCTTGCTGTCATTTTCGTTTCTCCACGAATATCCTCGGGATGATTCGGTCCCAATTCACTCTGCCCTGCTCCAGACGCATTGCTAAAGCGGCTGTCGGACGATAATCCAATTTGGGCAGCTTTCTCGTTCATACGCTTCACAAAAGCCGCTTCATTGCCTGCCGAGCGCTCTGCCAGAGCCACAGCGGCGTCATTGGCTGAATACACAACCATACTCTGGAACAGTTCGGATACCGTCATTCTTTCGCCATACCGTAGAGATAGATTTATACCCCCCACCGTACTCGCGTAACGGCTAATTCGCACCTCATCATTCCAGCCTAACCGTCCGGTCCGAATATCCTCCAGCACCAACAGCTCAGTCATGAGCTTGGACATATTTGCGGAGGGCATAGGCGTATTGCCGTTCACATCCATCAGCAATTCCCCAGTATGCATGTCCATCAGTACCGCAGCCTCTGCATCCACATCCGGCTTCCCAACCAACAGCCGGGGTCCAAGTGTAATAAAAATCAATATTATAAGTACCGGGATAATAATAGCCCAACGTAACCAGTGTTTTTTCATCATCGTAATAACCCCCATACTTATTAGACGATGAAAAATTCATTTTGTCTGCAATTTTTCGAAAAAAAGATACAATTTTTTTACCTTTTTTATTTTATAGCAAAATATCCGCCCATCCCTGCTTTCAGGATAGCGGATATTGGGGCTTCTTTATAATAACGCGTTAGGCAAAATGACAGGCTACAAAATGCTGGTCGCCCGCATCCCGATATACCGGAGCCTCTGTTTTACAACGTGCTTCCGCCATGGGACAGCGTGTATGGAACTTGCAGCCAGACGGCGGATTGGCCGGAGAAGGAATGTCCCCTTTCAGCACAATTCGCTGTCTCTTGATCGTCGGATCAGGAATCGGAACTGCCGATAGCAGCGCCTTCGTATACGGATGAAGCGGATTGCGGAACAGCTCCTCCTTGGAAGCCAGCTCTACCATCGAGCCCAAATACATTACACCAATGCGGCTGCACAGATGCTCAACCACACTCAGATCATGCGAGATGAACAGATACGTCAATTGACGTTCCTGCTGCAAATCACTTAACAAGTTAATAATCTGGGCCTGAATGGACACATCCAGCGCAGATACGGGTTCGTCTGCTACAATAAAATCAGGATTTAAGATCAAAGCCCGTGCAATCCCGATCCGCTGGCGCTGACCGCCGGAGAACTCATGCGGATACCGATCATAGTGATACGAGGACAGTCCACAAATGTCCAGCGTTTCGTTAACCTTCTTCCGCAACTCTCCACGGTCAATCAGCCCGTGATCCAGCAATGCCTCTCCGATGGCTTCGCCAACCTTAATTCGCGGGTTCAACGAGCTAAAAGGGTCCTGAAATACGATTTGCAGCTTGGGTCGAAGCGCTCGGATGCGCTCCTTGCTTAACGTGTGCAAGTCCTCTCCTTTATATCGTACCGATCCATCTGTTTTATCCATCAGCCTGAGAATGGTCCGTCCAATCGTACTTTTTCCGCAGCCTGATTCCCCGACCAGACCGAAGGACTCTCCTTTGTGAATGCTAAATGATACATCATCGACCGCCTTCACATGTCCGACAGTACGCTGAAAAATTCCGCCTGTGATGGGAAAATATTTTTTCAGCCCTTCCACCTGAATTAAAGGCTCGCTCATATTCGTTGCCCTCCTTCTTTCTCATATAGCCAGCAGGCAACTTTATGACCATTCTCCTTTTCGTTCAAGGGAGGAGCCTGATCCTTGCAAATTTGCATACAATGCGCACACCGATCGTGAAAATGGCAATTTTCTTCCAGATCAATCGGATTGGGAACCTGACCGGGGATGGAGTACAGTCGATCCATTTTCTGATTAATGACAGGCTTCGCCTTTAATAGCCCTTGAGTATACGGATGCTGCGGGTTTTTGAACAGCTCAATGACAGGCGCTTCTTCAATAACGTTGCCAGCATACATGACGACCACATAATCAGCCATCTCTGCCACAACACCCAAATCATGCGTAATCAACATAATGGATGTTTTCAGCTTATCCTTCAAATCCCGCATCAAATCGAGAATTTGTGCCTGAATGGTAACATCCAGAGCCGTTGTCGGCTCATCTGCAATCAGCAGCTTCGGATTACAGCTTAATGCGATAGCAATCATGATCCGCTGGCGCATACCGCCACTCAATTCATGGGGATAGGAATGAAATATTTCCTCCGACCGAGAAATACCTACCAAGCTGATCAGTTCAATCGCTCGCGCACGTGCTTCCTTTTTACTCATTAATGTATGCATGAGCAGCGGTTCCGTAATTTGTTCTCCGATCGTAAGCACCGGATTCAGAGAAGACATCGGCTCCTGAAAAATGATCGAAATGTCATTGCCTCGAATCTGCTGCATTTGACCTTTATTAAGTGTTAAGAGATTTTTGCCCTCAAACCAGATTTCACCGTCTGAAGTGTGGGGAGAATCAATCAACCGCATCATCGTCATCGCCGTTACACTTTTACCACAGCCAGATTCCCCTACCACACAGAGCGTTTCACCCTCACGAATTTTAAAACTGACGTCATTGACCGCTTTGACAGTTCCGCTAGAGGTATGAAAGTGGGTTTTCAGGTTACGAAATTCAATCAAAGCATTTTCCATAAACGTTCGTCTCCTACTTCTTCATTTTAGGGTCCAGTGCATCACGCAAACCGTCGCCAATCAGGTTAATGGCTACAACTGTAATGAGAATACACATTCCCGGTGGAACCCATATCCAAGGCCGTTTGCGGAAGTCGATTAGGTTATTGGCAGCAGAAATCATATTTCCCCACGAAGGTGTGGGCGGGACCACGCCAATTCCCAGGTAACTGAGCGCAGACTCTGTAATAATCGCACCCGCCACCCCGAGCGTAGCCGTAACAATAATGGTAGGAATGGTGTTCGGCAGCAAATGGCGGAATATTTTACGGCGATCCCTCAAGCCGAGAGCTTCTGTAGCCTGCATGAACTCCTGTTCACGCAGTGTAAGAATTTGCCCTCTGACCAGACGGGACAAGCTCGTCCAGCTTAAAGCCCCGATAATGAGCATCAGAAAATAAATCCGGTTCGACGGATCGACCTTCAAATCGGATAAAACCGCACCTAAAATAATGAGCAGCGGCAATGTAGGCAATGCCATAAAAATATCGGCAATCCGCATAATTATCGTATCCACGCTTTTACGGTAAAATCCTGCCAACGCCCCTAACGTCGCACCAATTGCGACCGAAATAAACGTGGCAACCAGCCCGACCGTCAAAGAAATACGGCCAGCCAGCATTGTACGCAGTAAAATATCACGCCCCAGCTTATCTGTACCAAGCCAATGCTGAGCATTAGGGGCCAGATTTTTGCTGGATAGCTGGTAATCATTCAAACTATACGGTGAAATCCTCGGTCCAAATATACAAATAACAACCATTAGGAATAATATAACGAGTCCAGCCAAAGCCAGACGGTTTTGGTTAAAACGGCGCACGGCGATTCTCCATGGAGACGCTTCAGGACGGATCGCCGCCTTTTGATTGGTTTCAATCGTGACTGTTTTCGCGGACAATAGTATCCCTCCTATTTCAAGCGAATTCTTGGATCTGCCATGCCATACAATACGTCAGAAAGTAGATTGCCAACGAGCGTAAGGACTGCCAGGAAAATGGTGAAGCCCAGCATAAACGGGTAGTCCCGCATGCTGATTGACTCCAGGTACACCTGCCCCACCCCCGGCCACACAAATACCTTCTCCAGAATCATTGCCCCGCCAAATAAGGCCGGGAGCTCGAAGCCGAGCAGTGTGATTGCCGGAATGAGTGCGTTGCGCAGAGCGTGCTTGAAAATAACCGTCCGTTCCTTCAAGCCTTTGGCGCGTGCAGTACGGATGTAGTCCTGACGGATAACCTCCAGCATACCTGTGCGGAAATACCGGGTTAGGCTGCCTGTACTCAACATCGTAAGTACGAGTGTTGGCAGGAACATATGCTTGAGAATATCCACCATGTAAGCCCACGTGCCTGGCTCCATTCCTGCTGTGGTCATGCCGCCAACCGGAAGAATCCCCCATTCGAGTGCAAATATTTTGATCACTAAAAGGCCTATAAAGAATGAGGGCAGTGACATACATAAGAAAATGAATAACGTGACAAACTTATCAAACAACGAATATTGAAACTTGGCTGAAAATACCCCGGCAATAACAGCAATCAGCCAGCTAAAAATAAGACTAAAAAAAGCGATAATAAACGAGTTCCACACATAATTGCCGATAACCTTCGTTACCGGCTGCTTATGCTGCAATGAATCTCCCATATTTCCCTTCAGCATATTGCCAGCCCATATAAAATAGCGTTGGTACTCCGGCTTATCCAGCCCGTAGATATGTCGTAGCTGCTGCGCCTTCTCGGCGGTCATATTCGGGTTCTGCTTGGCTGTAATATAATCACCCGGCACCATGGCTGAAATCGCAAATACGATAATGGATATGCCAATAAGTGTGGGGATGAGCTGCAGCAGTCTACGAATAATGTACTGCTTCATAATCATTCCTCCAGACGAATAAAGTGATATGCCCAGCCCGTGAGAGCTGAGCATATGATTGGCAACCCTTATTGAGCGATTTGAGCATTATGCAAAGTGAATTCAAAATCCTTGTATGGTGAGATATCAAAGCCGGTCAAACGTCCATTAATCGGTACCATATCTCTGCGTTGGTACATAAAGATGACTGGCAAATCCTTATTCAACTCCTGATAGAGCTGTTTGTAAATCCCTTTTCGCTTTTCTTGATTCAATTCATGCTTGCCGGCAAGCGTCAACTCATCGACCTTTTTGTTAGAGTAGCCGATATCATTTTGTGCACCATTTGTAATAAAAGTCGTTGAATCCGGATCAGGCGTCAATCCCCAGGCCGCAAAGAACATATCGAACTTGCCTGTATCCTTTTTATCCATAATTGCATTAAAATCCAGCGTTTCGGAAGTCAGCTTAATACCCAGTTCTTTATAATTGTTCGTCATAATCGGCAGCAACGCCTCTACAACGGGATTATCAGCGGTCGCAGAGAAGTTAATGGCCAGCTTCTCTCCGTCCTTCTCACGGATACCGTCTGCGCCAACCTTCCATCCTGCCTCATCCAGTAAGGCCTTCGCCTTAGCCATATCAAATTCATACTTGTTAATACCTTCATCCGTGTAAGACCAGGATTCTGTAGACTGCGGAATGTTAATCACATTCGCATATGGACCATATACGCCCTGTACAATCTCCTTGCGGTTCAAGCCAATAGTTAGAGCTTGGCGTACTTTAGGGTCCTGAAATTTCTTTTCTTTGTGGTTAAACGCAATATATCCATAGCCGTTCGTCGGCATAATATGCACATCCAGGAAGCCCAGGGACTTCAATTCCTCTACGTTATCTTCGGTAACCGTAACGTTATCCATATCTGTTTCACCCGTTTGCAGCATAGACAGATTCGTTTCTTCCGTCGTTGTTTTGAAAATAACCGATTTCACCTTCGGTGCGCCTTTGAAGTAGTTTGGATTCGCTTCGAATACGACCTGTTGCCCCGGAGAAAAGCTCTTCAACACATACTGCCCGGAGCCGAGTGGCTTATTATTAAGCGCCTTGATGCTATCCAGATTACCCTTTTTGTACCCTTTTCCGTAATAGGCTTCTGGCATTAGGTATTGCTCACCCAAAAAATCCTTTGTATAGGCTGTTGCTTCTGTAACCGTTACTTCTACCGTGTTATCATCAATGATTTTGATACCGGAGATATCATTTGCTTTACCATCGTGATATTCTTTACCGCCTTTAATTTTGAACGACAGAACGTCAGTTTCACCGTCGTAATTCGGATCATGCAGCACCTTGAGAACAAAGGCGTAATCCTTCACCGTTACCGGCGTGCCGTCGCTATACTTCACACCCGGTTTCAGATGGAATGTATATTTTAGACCATCCTGTGATACATCAACTTTGTCAGCCAAGCTATTTTCATATGTACCATCTGCTTTCACCTGTAAAAAGGAATCAAACACTGTTCTGACTACATATAAATCGTAACTTGTTTGCCAGAAAAGCGGGTTAAATACCCCTTTAGGTGATGTCATGCCTACCACAATATTATCTTTCCGATTGGTTGCTCCCGGCGGGTTTTGTGTCAGATCAGTCGCTTTAATGACACCCTCCGTCACTTGTGTACTGGCTTCATTACCCTCTGTTTTTTTGTCTGCATTGCCCTGCTGTGGCTGTGCCTCATTAGCACCTCCGCTGCATCCTGCAAACAGAACACCAACAATCGTAAGCACCATAAGCAAAGAAACCCATTTCTTCGTCTTTACCATTCTGTTAATCCCCCTTAGTCGGTTCTTTATTTAACAGCTTGCCTCATTCCTGCGGTGATTCATTAAAGCTTAAGGTTTGAAAATGAAGTCGTCACACCCTCCTTACCGTCACCTACAATAGCGTAAAACGTGTTTTAGACCTTTGGTCAATTTTTTTGTTCACTGGCAAACATTACATTTTTATTAAGGTTTATCTTACGTGTAAAATAATATCACGTCAATATCTTTTTTTATGTAATATAAAAAGTTTAAATATCTATTTATGTAAAGTTTATGAATTTAACTTGTGGGAAATTGAAAAACACAGAATTAGATGTAATATAAAATAACACTTCGGAGTACCGAAATGTCTGCTCTGGCGAGTTGGAGGACTTGTAATCTTACAAGTCAATAAAAGATGAATTTACGTTCTATGGTTAAACATGGATTGTATTATTAGTAAGTTACAATAGATGGCACTTGTTGTCAATATAAAAAGTCACAAAAAAAGAGATGTTCCCGATTTCGGGAGCATCTCTTTTTTTCTTCCAACCGCTACTATTCAGTAGTGTAAGGAAGCAATGCGATTTGACGGGAACGTTTGATCGCGATTGTCAACATACGTTGATATTTCGCACTTGTTCCAGTCACACGACGAGGAAGAATTTTTCCGCGTTCGCTGATGAATTTTTTAAGCAGGTCTGTATCTTTATAGTCAATGTGAGTAATTTTGTTCACAGTGAAGAAACATACTTTACGACGTTTGTTGCGACCACCACGACGAGCTGGTCTTTTGTTATCGTCTCCGCCTTCTCTTTGTCTGAAGCCCATTCTTTGTCAGTCCTTTCCCAATTAAAATGGTAAATCATCATCCGAAATATCGATCGGTTTTCCGTCATCGGAAAAAGGATCCTGATTGTTTCGCGAGTTATTATTCCCGCGTCCACTATTGCTGTTACCGCCCCCGAAAGGAGACTCTTCACGCATACCTCCACCACTATTGCCGCCACCGTTGCCGCTATCGCGGTTAGATTCCAAGAAACGCACATTATCAGCAACAATTTCAGTCACGTATACACGTTTTCCTTCATTGTTCTCATAGTTACGCACTTGAACACGGCCTTCAACAGCCGTCAGACGACCTTTGCGAAGATAGTTAGCGCACGTCTCAGCAAGCTGACGCCAGGTTACGATCGGCAAGAAATCCGCTTCCCGTTCGCCGCCTTGACTTGTAAACGGACGGTCTACAGCCAGGGTGAACTGGGTTACTGCTACACCGGACGGTGTATAGCGCAGCTCCGGATCTTTGGTCAACCGACCGATCAGAATGACACGGTTCAACAATCCAATCCTCTCCTTTGAGCGTTGTTCATTACATAGTCACGTACAATAATTAAGCTACGTCGTTCGTAATGAGATAACGAATTACTTCGTCAGAAATTTTCATGATACGCTCAAGCTCAGTAACAACAGCAGGTTCTGCTGTGAAGTTTACCAGAACGAAAGAACCATCACGGAATTTCTTGATCTCATACGCAAGACAGCGTTTAGTTACATCGTGATTCGTAATTTCACCACCGCCGTTAGAGATGATACCTTGGAATTTGTCGACTGCCGCTTGAACAGCTTCTTGTTCAATGTCAGGACGAATAATGTACATCACTTCATATTTGCGCATTCTTTACACCTCCTTATGGACATAAGGCCCTCAATCTTCGTTGAGAGCAAGGAACGAGCCTAAACTCGCACTAAAACAGTTTACCAAATCGAGCGCCTGAATGCAACCTGCAATTCAGTGCAAGCAATACAAGTCGGCTGATGCACTTCTATATCACTTCCGCATGTTTCTGCTCACGACAGCGCACAATAACCGTTGCAGTCCAAATTTATTTATCTAAAGGAGGTACAAATTTCATGGGTGAAAAGACTGAGTTCGTACCAGGCGACAAGGTCCCCAATGACGGCGTATATATGGAGGTCGGAGAAAAAAGCTTTCATACCGAAATTCAAAACCCGCAGCAAATAACCTTGGAAAGAGGCGACTCTTTTCCGAAAACCACCAACCATAACCGCAAGTGGAAGAAAAAAACGAAAGCCCGCGTTCATTAATGTATATTTCCTCGGAATCTGGGCCATATTATGATTAGGCGGTACAACAGAGAGGTGTGGTTCCGTTGGACGACGTAGCCGGACAAACTGTTAGGAGATCCATTCAGGGCATTAGAAGCGTTAGGTTTGTGTAAAAGGACACTGTCTTTTCAACACTGGTATTGCTTGTCAGTACACCGAGTTTCATGATGTGATTGGACAGATCGTATCCTGTTAAAAATGTACCGCCTACGATGGAGGACCTTTGGGGTCCTCCTTTGTTGTATTATCGGACTTTTTGCATATACTGGTAAAATGCAGATTAATCCAGCTCCTTCTGCTAGAATATATCCAAGTACAAAGACCTACTATTACGGAGGGTTTAAGATGAGCTATTCTCGCATACTAAAATGGGTATCAGGTATATTCGAATTGGTGCTTGCCATACCGATTGTGGGAGGAGCCATTGTCATCTGGACGGGCTACTCTGCTCTGGGGTTCATGCTTGTCCTGCATGCAGTCACACTCATCCTGTCTTTACGTTATCAGGAAGCGATCTACGGCTCTGCATGGGGAATACTCACCTCTTTGCTGGCTTGGATCCCCGTAGTGGGCTGGGTTCTACATTTGATCGCAGCGATCCTTCTGATGATCTCTGGCTCGAAAAGAACAAAACGCTATCATTATCCGCCAAACCAACTATAACCACAAGAAATACTCCTGACGGTACTGATCTCTTCTGCTGTCAGGAGTATTTTTTTTGAGTGTAACGATACCACTGAGACATGCATCTTGCATACATATAATCTACTCTAAACCTTACGCTATTTTGAATTAGTTTCTCCTATTATAAAATACACTGTATACGAAGCAATCAAGCGCACAAGCATATTAAACGAAGAAAAAGCTCCCGCCTACGAAGAAACGAGCGCTTAGATTATCATTATATTGGATTACCCCCGAATTAAAAATATTGTCCGAATTGTTTTCGCACCAGATTCCGGACCCTCGCAAAAGGCCTTGGGGATACGATCCGCTTCGTTGTGTTAAATCGTAAAGCGTTTTTCATTTGAATCCTTCCGTTCCGAAAACAAACTGAGATTTCGGAGTCGAGTCCGTGTTAGAAATGCGGTTTCATTTACGCACTTTCTTTATTAAATACACAACCAGATATCCTAGTGCTACTACCCCTGTGCTTATAAAGCAAACTATTAAACCATTTACTTCTACTTTTCCAGAAAGTATATATATAGTGAAGAGTCCAGTGAAAAAGGCAATGATCAAGTTTGTTACAAAGTTTTTCAAATTGACAACTCCCCTAAGAAATGTTAAAGAAATAATATATATGGAATTATATGTAACATATTTGCAATTATATCATATTATTAGGAGGTAAGTGAAAAATGAAGAGATTTGTATCGGCTTTTAGACATCAATCATGCTAATGCTTGTTATCAGCAGTTAAGCAGTACTAGCAACAAAACCAAATGAAAATACAGTAAGAATTAACATTTGATCAAGCAAAGCATATCCCAGATGATGCAACGGTTACTATAACGGATAGTAACCGTTTAAAAGTAGCACCTTCTAATTTCTCTACAGCGATCCTCCATGAAGTGCCGCAGCTCGTCCTCTGTTAGTGGCATGACCGGTATCGACGTCCTGGCGCATTAGAGGCAGATTTGCGACCGGATTACGGTCTATACATCCTCGGCGTACAACACGTTAAAGAACGTCTTTAGGACGCGCATACGTACGTTCACAGACGCCGGAGAAAGCTATTACGCTCCTTATGCGTAGTCCGCCTTGAACGGATGACCTGCATAAAACTCCTTGTCATTGGCGCACCACAAGACATACTCACACAGCATAGCCGCCGTCACGTCATCAACTGAAATATCTCCGTACCTTTCTGCGATCCACTCTTAAAATACCCCATGTTCTGTATGTGTCCTTCAATCGCCCGTTCCTTTTACTTATTAGCGTGTTTCACCTCAACAACAATGTCCAACGATTCCTCAAGCGTGTATGACGATAACCCCACGCCTGCAATCGGTTTACGCGTACTAATCGTCTTGCGGCCTGTGCATTTATCCATACTAAAAAACCTCTTACGCGTATTTAGCGTAAGAGGTTAACGTAATCATTTAAGTATATCGGAATCATCTAGTTCAATTTCGTGTAAAACCGTGTAGTTTTTAGGTCCACATATCGTACTGAAAACGCCGTAGTAGCGCATGTTTACGTATAGTGGCGGAAAGAGTGGGATTCGAACCCACGCACGCCTCGCGACGCCTAACTGATTTCGAGTCAGCCCCCTTGGACCTCTTGGGTACCTTTCCGCAGCAAGGATTATTATATCATCATTGCAACCATGACGCAAGCTGATTCTTGTCCAGCATGATTCACTTTCTCGGGCTCAAATGGTTTCCGAATTCTGTTCGTCAGTACTGGACTTTGAGCGCAGCACCTTCTTCATATTCTTTTCGAACTTGGCACGCGGGATCAGCACACTGTGCTGGCAACCGACACACTTGATCCGAATATCCATCCCCATACGGATAATTTCCATTTCATTCGTTCCACAGGGATGAGGCTTCTTCATCTGCACAATGTCCCCTAGTTCAAACGACTTACGCTCCACTCTTCTCTCCCCCTTTTCCTTCTTCGTAATCTTCTTTTTCGAGGGTTACCGCTGTCTCTAGCGCGGCCTGACGATGTTCCTCATCCTCCAGAGCCTTCTTGATGTTATTCTGGATATCCCGTTCGACTATAGCCGCTGTATTCGGCATACATTCCGCCACAACACGTACAATATACTCTGCTGTAGTCATGGACTGCACCCCTAGCACATCCGGTATATTGAGTATCTGTGCATTAGACTCCTCAATCCCCTGGATTGCTTGCTTTACCAAGCCAACGGCTTCCTCCAGACTACGCTCTACCTTCATCGGTACGTCGACTACCGCCAATGCGTTGGACATGGAGAAGTTCGTAACCGTTGTAATGGAGCCGTTCGGTAAAATGTGAACCTCTCCTTTCCAACTCACCAGCCTGGTTGTACGCAGCCCAATCATTTCTACCGTCCCTTTGAAGGTTCCTGTCTGAATGACGTCTCCTACGGCAAACTGATCCTCCAAAATAATAAAAAATCCGGTAATTACATCCTTAACCAAGCTCTGTGCTCCAAAACCAACAGCCAATCCAAGCACTCCGGCGCCAGCAATCAGAGGTCCAAGATTAATACCCATTTGAGACAATACCAGCATAATCAAAATGAAATTGAAGACAATGTTCGTTACATTTTTAAGAAGTTCCCCAACAGTCGTTAACCGTCTCTCATTCAATCGGAACCTGCTGTTATCTCCCTTTTGCTGCATTGACTTATCTATAATTTTATTAATAACCCGAATAAAGATACGGGTAATGATGAAAATAATAGCGATTTTCAAAATTACAAACAAAAAGGTCGACCACATCTCACCATCTGTGAAAAATTTCCATGCAGTATCCTTCAAGTGGATAGCCCCGTTCACTACCTCTTCTGTGCCTGAGTCGCCCTCCAACCAATGCATAAAGGTCATGCTGTATTCCTCCTTAAACAAGGGAACTTCCCTTCCTGCTTCCCGCATTCTATTTCCTACTATATAAGCACATCAACTGATGTTATTCCTACGACAATGAATAATCTACTTTCCCAAGTATAAAAACACAAACTTATCCATATACTAGCTACTATCTAAAGAATAAATGCTACCCCCATAACGATATGTAAAGCGAGCGCAACCTGCACACTCCATTACAGAGCGAAAGGAAGATACCATGTCTCATCCATCTGACTTCATTCCGGGGCAAGAACCCCTTAGCCTAAAAATATCACACACCGACCCTGGAATCCAATCAGCCATCATCCATCGTTTGCTGTTCCATCTGCATCAGGCACCGAGTCTACAGAATATCGTCATCATTTGCATCGGCACCGACCGTTCTACAGGAGATTGTCTCGGACCGCTCGTAGGCACCCATTTATCACGCTATAAAAGCCCCCTATTCAACCTGTATGGTACATTAGAGGAACCTGTGCATGCTATGAATCTGCAAACGACGCTAAACGGCATCTATACGCGGTATGAACAGCCTTACATCATCGGCATCGATGCATGCCTTGGACAAACCTCCAGTGTGGGGTGCATCCAGGTCGCAGAGGGTCCGCTAAAGCCTGGAGCGGGCGTAAATAAAGAATTACCGCCGGTCGGCGATATCCATTTGACAGGTATCGTTAACGTCGGCGGCTTCATGGAATACTTTGTGTTGCAAAATACAAGGTTAAATCTGGTAATGAAATTATCAGATATCATTGCTAGCAGCTTATACTCCGCGATTAAGGAGTGGCATTACCGTTCTGTCCTGCTTGCTGCGCAAGAGTAATGGCTTCTTTCTCTTCAGGCGATAAGGAATAGGATGATTGCCCAGCTTCGAGGGGCTTGGCGTACACATAAGAGCCATCCCGGTTATAAATACCGGTTAACACTATACCATCCTGATTGTCATCTACAATAGCCAAAGAGAAGCTCAGATCGCTTCCTCTTTCGCCAAAAGCATTATAACGTTTGATACCTACAGTTCCCTTCATTCCAGTCAGCTTGCTACGTAGAGATTTCATGCTTGCACGATGGGCTTCCTGCTCATCCTCAATCGTATCCATCTGTACCTTCAAATCAATCAGCAGCGTTTCTAAATTCTCGACACCGCTGCCTGCCATCATGGTCTCATACTTTCGCCGCATTTTCTTCAATTTTGCACCCTGCACAATAATAACAATCAACAGGAAGAGCAAAATGAGCACAATCCCTGCAACGATTCCGGCAAGCTGTTCCATGATTAGTCCATTCAATTCAGCCATATGCTTGCTTCTACTCCTCTACCTCGAAAATCATGTACCTGCTTATCTTATATTTTATACGTTTGAGAACAGCGAAACAAATAACAGAAGGCTATTATTTTACCCATCAATACCATTCTGATTCTTATAGCTCCAGACAAAGCAAAGACATATCTCACTTCCATTTTGCTCAAGGAGACATGTCTATATTGGTACAGACTACTGCAGTAGCTCCAGTAATCTTTCCAAATCCTGTTGGCTGTAATAATTTAATTCGATTTTGCCTTTATCCTTATTGTGCTTAATTTTAACAGTCGTTTTAAAACGCTCACGCAAGGACTCTTCCATATGGTCAATATAGGGGTCCTTTTTTCGCATCTTGGCTTTGGCCTTCGTTTCCCCAGGTTTGTGATCCAGTTGTTGTACAGCTTCCTCTAGTTCGCGAACACTCCACTGCTGCTCAATACATTGCAGTGCTAGCTGCTTCACTATACTTGGATCTTTGAGTCCGACAATGGCTCTGGCGTGTCCCATAGACAATGTTCCACGTGAAACATGATCTTTGACTTCCTCCGGTAATGCGAGCAAACGAAGAAAATTGGCAATATGAGAGCGTGATTTTCCAACCTTCATGGACAACTCTTCCTGTGTTAAGGAAAATTGATCCATTAACCCCTGATAAGCTACTGCCACTTCCATCGCATTCAAATTTTCACGCTGCAAGTTTTCAATCAAGGCAATCTCCATTACCTGCTGATCCGTAAAATTGCGAACAACCACAGGTATAGTTGGATTTCCACAAAATTGGGATGCCCGAAAACGTCTTTCTCCCGCTATAATTTCGTATCCTCTCAATACACTGCGTACAATAATAGGTTGGATAACACCGTGCTGACGAATGGATTCCGCTAACTCTTTAATGGATTCATCATCAAACGTCTTTCGAGGCTGGTACGGGTTCGCACGCAATTGGCTAAGCGGAATGTCAACAACCTTATCCTCTTCATTGACCGTAAGGGAGGGAATGAGTGCATCCAGTCCTTTTCCCAACCGTTTACTCATAAGATACCACTTCCTTTGCCAACTCAATATATACCTCTGCCCCACGAGAGCGGGGATCATACGTAATAATGGACTGGCCATGCGATGGGGCTTCGCTAAGTCTTACATTGCGTGGAATAATCGTCTGATAGACCTTGCTTTGAAAATACTTTTTCACTTCTTCAATCACTTGAATCCCCAAATTCGTACGGGCATCAAACATGGTCAACAATACACCCTCAATTTGCAATGAGGTGTTCAGATGCTTCTGTACTAACCGTACAGTATTCAATAGCTGGCTTAATCCTTCCAATGCGTAATATTCACACTGGATCGGAATAATGACCGAATCGGAGGCCGTTAATGAATTGAGTGTCAAAATACCCAACGATGGAGGGCAATCAATTAATATATAATCGTAATTATGCTTCACGAGCTGGAGTGATCTTTTTAATCTCAGCTCACGAGATATAGTCGGTACCAGTTCGATCTCCGCACCTGCCAACTGAATGGTTGCTGGAATAATATCCAGTCCCTCAATCTGTGTACTGACAATCGCCTCACTAGGATCAACCTCATTAATGAGTACATCATAAATGCAATTTGCCACATCCGCCTTATTGATACCCACACCGCTGGTTGTATTACCTTGCGGGTCGATATCCACGAGCAATACCCTTTTGCCGAGGGAAGCAAGTCCGGCGCCCAAATTCACGGAAGTAGTTGTTTTGCCCACTCCGCCCTTTTGATTGGCTACGGCTATTATTTTTGACACTTCATTCACCTCATAATTTAATCGGAATTCTGCTACATTCCATGATGCAAAATGCTCTATGGAGACGTTACTTAATCCTTAACTTACGGATACCGGCAATTTTATAGAATGAATACGAGTATGCTGCGGTTTTATTGGGCGTTAGACAGAAAAAGCGGCAATTGCTGCCGCCTATACGCTGCATCCCTTACTTACGTTTGGGAATTTGAATGACAATCTCATAGTGATCCTCGTGATCGGATTCCTTGGTTTTGATATCCAAGCCAGAGCCAGATACCATATCAATGGATTGACGAATCGTATTCAGCGCAAGCCGGACATCCTTGGTAAAGGAAATCCGCTTGGATTTCTTAATTGTTGACACTTGTTTATAAAAGGCCACTCGTGCCTCTGTCTGCTTTACATTGAGTTCCTTAGAAATGACTTCATCTAAAACCTTATACTGTAGTTCTTCGGTCTCTAATGACAATAACGCACGAGCATGACGCTCGGACACCTTCCGTTCCATTAGAGCCTCTTTCACTCTCTCTGGCAGATGAAGCAGTCGTATCTTGTTAGCAATGGTAGATTGGCTTTTACCCAGTCGCTGAGCAAGGCTTTCCTGAGTGAGCTGATGGAGATCAATCAGCTTCTGGTAAGCCACTGCTTCTTCAATCGCAGTTAGCCCTTCCCGTTGAAGATTCTCGATCAACGCGATGGATGCAGCTTGTGAATCATTAAACTCACGAACAATGGCTGGAATCGTGTCCATTCCCAGTTTGGTAACAGCTCTCCAACGACGTTCCCCTGCTATAATTTCATATTGTCCATTACGGAAACGGACGACAATCGGTTGAATTACACCATGCGTTTTAATGGTTTGGCATAGCTCATCAATCTTTTCGTCGTCAAATATGGTGCGGGGCTGATAAGGACTGCTGACAATATCCCGAACGGGAATTTGTTTTATTTCGTCCCCAGTAGATCGCTCCGTCAAACCAAATAGCTTGGAAAATTGTTCTTTCATTCCGTATAATACCACCTAATTTCATAATAGCACCATACTTACAGCGCTTCGTGAAAAACAGTTCCTTACGCGGATCGTAGCCCCCTTTTATATGAGACAGCCCCGTAAGTGGGTACACTCCACGTACTTTCCTGACCTTGTTGCCCCACTCCCCTATATGTATATCTGGATAAATGAGTACGGGGAGTAGTCAACTTACATTAAAACGATTATCTCTATTCTATCACTTTTCTAACCATAATCCTATCGTCTCTACCAGCTTTTCGGAAGGATCAGATAATAAATTATCATCCCCCTACCAGCTACCTATTCAGCCATAAAAAAAGTGAATGTTTCACGTGAAACACTCACTCTTTTTCAAACATTTACACTAACGGAGTTCTCAAGGGAGTACCCGGCTTGCGCGGATATTTCCTTGGTGTAGCCGCCCTTTTTTCAATAATAATCATATGTCTGGCTGCATCCTCAACAGGTAGATGAAAAGCTTGAACATGCTTAATTTTACCTTTTAGCTCTTTCAAGCTGTAGGAGGCTTCCTTAATTTCTTCCGTTGGATCACTGCCCTTCATCGCAGCAAAGTGACCTCCTTCACGGACAAAAGGCAAACAAAATTCATTCAGTACCGCAAGACGGGCAACAGCTCTGGCGGTAACCAGATCGTAACTATCGCGGTAGCCTGCTTTACGTCCTAACTCCTCTGCCCTGCTGTGAATCAGTTCAACATTTTCCAGCCCCAGCTGCTCTACCACATGTGCTAAGAACTGTATGCGTTTGTTCAACGAGTCCACAATGGTCAATTGAATATGTGGAAAGCATATTTTCAAAGGAATGCCAGGGAAACCTGCGCCTGACCCAATGTCAGCCAGGCTTCCCACATCCTTTAACGGAACATAGAAGGCGAGTGAAAGAGAATCGTAAAAATGCTTGGTATACACCGCATCACGCTCTGTAATCCCCGTCAGGTTCATTTTTTCATTCCACTCCACCAGCACACGGTAATACGTTTCAAACTGCTCTAGCTGACTGTCATTGATCACAATGCTATGCTCGGCCAGTCGCTGCTTAAATTGCTGTTGTATAGCGTCCATTATGATCCCCTTGCTGCCGTTACGCGGTTATAATGCTCCAGATAGACCAGCAGAATGGAAATATCCGCAGGAGTCACGCCCGAGATACGGGATGCCTGACCAATGGACATCGGACGGATTTTTTCAAGCTTCTGCTTCGCTTCAATAGCCAAACCTTGAACCTCATGGTATGCAATATCCTCTGGAAGCTTCTTTTTCTCCATCTTTTGCAGACGTTCTACATGCATCAATTGCTTCTCAATGTAGCCCGCATACTTAATTTGGATTTCTACCTGCTCCTGCTCTTCCTCAGTGAGAGCGATAGGTGAAGGTGAAATTTGCGCTACTTGTGCATAGCTAATCTCTGGTCGACGCAGCACCGTTAACAAATTACTACCATCTTGTATCGGTGCGGAACCGCCTTGCTCCAGCATTTCGTTTACATCAACTGGACGAACCTTCGCCAAGCGAAGACGCTCAATCTCTTGTTCTACCTTTTGCTTTTTGTCCAAAAAGCGCTCGTACCGTTCATCCGTAATCAGGCCAATCTCATGCCCAATCGGCGTCAACCGCAGATCTGCGTTATCATGGCGCAACAACAGACGGTATTCTGCACGGGACGTCAGCAGACGGTAAGGCTCATTTGTACCTTTGGTCACCAGATCGTCGATCAGAACCCCAATGTAGCCTTGAGAGCGGTCCAATACAACGGGCTCTTTGCCCTGCACCTTGCGAGCTGCGTTAATCCCTGCCATAATGCCTTGGCCCGCAGCTTCCTCGTAACCGGAGGTACCGTTAATCTGACCTGCCGTGAACAAGCCGGGAACCTTTTTCGTTTCCAAAGTAGGCCACAATTGCGTAGGCACCATCGCATCATACTCAATAGCATAGCCGTTACGCATCATCTCTACCTTTTCCATCCCCGGAATGGTGCGCAGTACAGCTAATTGTACATCCTCCGGCAAGCTGGTCGACAAGCCTTGAACATAGTATTCAGATGTGTTTTTACCTTCAGGCTCCAAAAAGATTTGGTGCTTCGGCTTATCACTGAAACGCACCACTTTATCTTCAATGGATGGACAATAACGCGGTCCCGTTCCTTCGATCAGACCGGAGAACATTGGCGCACGATGCAGATTATCATTAATAATCTGATGTGTTTCTACTGAAGTATACGTCAGCCAGCAAGGAAGCTGCTCATTGTCCGAAGACTTCGTTTCGTAAGAAAAAAACTTCGGTTGGTCATCCCCCGGCTGAATTTCCGTTTTGCTAAAATCAATCGTATCCTTATGGACCCGTGGCGGTGTTCCTGTCTTGAATCGAACGAGATCAAAGCCCAGCTCTTTCAAATGCTCAGCCAATCTCACTGAAGGCTGCTGATTGTTCGGACCACTCTCATACATCAGCTCACCCATAATGATTTTTCCACGCAAATAGGTCCCTGTAGTCAGGACAACTGCTTTACTTCGATACTCTGTGCCCGTCTTCGTAATCACGCCTACGCAATGGCCGTCTTCAATAATCAGTTCTTCCACCATACCTTGACGCAGGGTCAGATTGGGCTCCTTCTCCATCGTTTCTTTCATCGTATGCTGATAAGAAAACTTGTCCGCCTGTGCACGCAATGCGTGAACCGCAGGTCCTTTACCTGTATTCAGCATGCGCATTTGGATAAATGTCTTGTCGATGTTGCGACCCATTTCACCGCCCAAAGCATCGATTTCCCGCACCACATGACCTTTTGCAGGACCGCCAATAGACGGGTTGCAGGGCATAAACGCGACCATATCCAGGTTAATTGTAATCATCAACGTACGACAGCCCATCCGGGCTGCTGCCAAGGCGGATTCTACGCCCGCATGGCCTGCGCCTACGACAATTACGTCATAGTCGCCTCCTTGATATCCCATACCTCTCTTACCTCCTTATACACTCCGGTCTTCCGCCGAATATGCTCTTGTATATCTATAACGATAGCAGGGCTTATACCAGCCATGCTTGAATGTCCTATTTGCCCAGACAAAATTGTGAAAATATTTGATCGATTAACGCATCATGCGCAGTATCGCCCACAATTTCACCCAAATGCTCCCACGCCAGCCTTACATCAATCTGAATCATGTCGATCGGTACAAATTGATCGGCAGCTTCATAGGCGTCTACCAGTGATTGGCGAGCCTTCTTCAACAAAGCAATATGCCTTACATTGCTGACATATGTCATATCGGCTGATTCCAGCTTGCCACTGAAGAATAAATTGGATATGGCCTGCTCCAGTCGGTCTGCCCCCTCGTTCTCCTTGACGGACATCGGTACGATGAGCTCCTCAGGTACATAGCGCAGCAGCAAATCCCGGTCTACTTGAGCCGGTAAGTCCATTTTATTCATAATGACAATCGCTTGTCTACCGCGGATTTGTTCCATTAATGCCATTTCATCCTCATGTAGCGGTTCGTTGGCATTAATCACAACGAGCAACAGATCCGCTTCACTGACTGCCGTTCTCGAACGCTCTACTCCAATCCGTTCCACCACATCCATCGTTTCACGAATCCCGGCCGTGTCCAGCAGCTTGAGCGGGATGTTATTAACCGTCACATATTCCTCAATAACATCTCGGGTGGTACCCGGAATATCGGTCACAATCGCCCGTTCACCCTGAGCCAGTGTATTCAACAGCGAGGATTTGCCCACATTCGGTCTTCCGACAATTGCTGTGGTCAGACCCTCACGCAAAATTTTACCCTGCTCCGCCGTATGCAGCAGCCGATCAATCTCCGCCATGACCTGACTGCTCTTATCCTTAATTAGCTCAGACGTAAAAGACTCCACGTCATGCTCAGGATAATCAATGTTTACTTCAATATGAGCGAGCGTCTCTACCAGAATATTACGCAAACGACGAATATTCTGCGACAGATGTCCATCCACCTGCTTCAGAGCTACCGAAAAAGCTTTATCTGACTTCGAACGAATGAGGTCGATGACCCCCTCTGCCTGACTCAGGTCAATACGACCATTCAAAAAGGCGCGCTTCGTGAATTCGCCTGGCTCGGCCAAACGAATATTTTGCAGCAGTAATAAATCCATAACCCGTTTGACGGCTACTACTCCGCCATGCGTGCTGATCTCTACTACATCTTCAGTTGTAAAAGAGCGTGGCGCCCGCATCACCGTAACCAGAACTTCCTCCACCTTTTCCTGGTTGTGGGGATCTATAATATGTCCATAGTGTACCGTGTGAGATGGAGCCTTGCTTAGAGGCGTTTTGCTGCGGAACAAAGCCTCCACTTCCGTGACAGCTTCCGGGCCGCTGACCCGTATGACCGCAATGCCGCCCTCGCCGACAGCCGTTGCAATGGCAGCTATGGTATCGCTCAGCATATCGTTTCTACCTCCTATTAAGTAGAAACGGCTTTGCCGTCCTGGAGTAAGGACGGCATCCGTTTCAGCTAAAAGTATAAGAAAAAAAGCAATGGCTTCTGCATCATGCAGAGAGCCATTGCGTCGGATTATTTTTTGGCAATGACGACGCGCCGATTCGGCTCGTCCCCCTTGCTGTATGTTCTAACCTGCGCATGCTGTTGAAGCTTAGCATGAATCAGCTTTCGCTCCTGTGACGGCATTGGCTCCAACACGACTTCCTTGCCGTAACGAATAGCCTGGTTTGCCAACCGATCTGCCAAATCCTCCAGCGTTTTCTGCCGACGTGCGCGAAATTGCTCGGCATCCAGAACAATTCGGATGAATTTGTCAGAATGACGATTGGCAACAATATTCGTCAGATACTGCAATGCGTCCAATGTCTGTCCCCGACGACCAATCAGCATACCGAGCGACGGACCGGAGATATCCAGTATACTTTCATCCTTGCAGTGGTGGACATCTACTTCAACGTCCAATCCCATTCCTGCTGCTGTTTCGCGGATAAAACGCGTCGCCTCCTCATAGGGATCAACTTGTCCCGTAGAGGTTTCCGAGCTGATATGTGCTTCCCGTGCAACAGGCTCAGCTTCTGAAATAGCCTGTCCTACACTAGAAGGCGCTTGAGCCGATACATGAGGTTCAGCCGCGTGTATGGTTTCGGGAGACGGTTCAGACAGCAGCGTAAGCTCCACCTTGGCCTTCTTGACCCCGAGCCATCCCAGGAATCCTTTTGATGGCTGTTCCAACACGTTTACGGTTACCCGTTCACGGCTTACTCCCAGTTGGGAGAGTCCTTGTTTTACAGCATCTTCAACGGTTTTTCCTGATGTCACGACCTTGGTCATCTCGACTTTTTAGCCCCCTTCGTGTTTCTGTTATTCTTTTTCTTGCTATTGGAGGAACCCGTTTTTGTAAGACTGGCTGTTTTCACATTCGCCAGGGCAGCTTCTTTATCATTATTGCGATAAAGGAAATAGTTTTGAATAATTGTGTAGATATTACTGTAGAACCAATACAACGGCAAAGCGGATGGGAAATTATACGACATGAACAGAATCAGCACCGGATAAACGTACAGCAAAAACTGCATAGGTCCCTGCTGCGGCGTAGGATTCATTTTCATCATCATCCAGGTTTGGACAAATGTCGTAATTGCTGCCAGAATCGGCAGGATGAAGAAGTGATCCGGTTTACCTAACTGGAGCCACAAAAAGTCATGATCCCGTAATGCCGAATTATAGTAAATGGCATTATAAAGCGCGATAAAAATCGGCATTTGTACGACCAAAGGCAGACAGCCCGCCATCGGGTTGACCTTGTTTTCCTGAAACAATCTCATTGTCTCTTGCTGGACTTTCTCAGGTGTATCCTTGTATTTCGCTTGAATTTCTTTTAATTGCGGCTGAATAGCCTGCATAGCTTTGGAACTGCGTACTTGCTTGAGTGTAAGCGGCAAAATAATGGTGCGCACGATAATCACCAGTATCAGTACGGCCAGGCCATACTCTCCAGAGAACCATTGGGCAAATGTATCCAGCGCATACGAAAACCAGTAAACGACATATCTTTGCCACCACGATCCGTTGGCCAAGTCTGCCGTCGTGTAAGAATTGTGAACTGTCGGGGCACACCCGGACAGCACGGCAACAAGTGCCAATACGGCAATTAGGAGGAACCATTTCCCCCGTTGAGTCTTCAAACGCGACACTTCATAACCCCTTTCTTAACCAATCCATTCCAACGTAAATCATACCATATCCTGTAGGACAAAGATACTGACTATCGGCGTGAAGACTTGAGCAGCGAGGCTTTGCGCAGAACGTGCAACACGCTTTTCTCCAGCTCTTGATACGACATCGTAACCGCACCCTTACGGACGATAAAAATCAGATCAATCTGCTCCACCAATTCATGCTCATGATGACGCACAATTTCCTTGACGATTCTGCGCATCCGGTTACGGACAACTGCGTTGCCGATCTTCTTGCTGGCCGAAATTCCGACACGGAACTGCTCTACCTCTCTACGGCGGAACCAGTACACCACAAACTGATGGTTGGCAAAAGATTTGCCATGGCGGTATACACGCCCAAAGTCCGCCCGGTTTCGAAGACGCAATTTTTTTCGCACGGCGCTTCTCCTTGCTCATCTCTTTTACACACTTCGGTAAGCCAATCCTTACCTCTTATATAGTAAGAAGTATGGACAACATTCCGTCATGGTAATCTCGCTTATTTTACATCCATTTTCAAAAGCTTCATCTAATATAGCGCAGGATTCGGCACTTCACTCTCTTTTTCATTGCATTTATACAAATTAGAGGAAGCGATCCGGTCCGTTAATACCTCAATTATGAAAAAAAAGACCACCGTAGTGGTCTTTATGCACGCATTACGCACTCAATACTTTTCTACCTTTTTGGCGACGAGCCGCCAAAACTTTACGGCCATTCTTTGTGCTCATTCTTTTACGGAAGCCGTGAACCTTTTTACGTTTGCTGACATTCGGTCTGAAAGTCGGTCTCATTGTGCTGCACCTCCTTACAAGGAATACGTTTTATATGGAATATACCTAACGTAGCAATCTCCACAAAAAACACCTTTGTACATTTAACCACAAATAGCCGTCAAAGTCAATGTGATTGTGAATCCTCTCCCTCTTTTTCGTGTTCAGGAATCCAATCCCTCTCATTAACTCACTACTTCACTCTCGTTTGCCCTGGTTTAGCAGCAATTTTCTTGCTTCTTCTTCCTCCCACCAGCAGTTCATCTGCATTTTCCCCCGCCAAAACTACTCGTATCTACCTTCTATTCATTCTGTCACTTCAATTCGGTCTTTTTCAGATTGCCGTCGCCAGTTCATTTAAAAATAATGTCGGAAACGTTACCGGAAATTTTCAACAGAAAAATAAGCCATTGTAACCAAAAGGCAACGGCTGTTATACACAGATTCACAAAAAGAACGGAATTGTGATTTAAATGGTCATAACCTGTGCATAACATTTTAGAGCAAAAAAGAGTTATTGTCGAAAACTGAACAAATTATAAACAATATCTTGTGTTGTGAATAAAAATTGTACACAACAGATTGAATTTGTGGATAAATAACCACGAGTCATTGAAATACAAGGCTTCTTTTGCTATGATGATATTACTTTTGAATGTGAATATGTTGTTTTACCCTCCATATTATCAACACCCTGTGGATAAAGTTGTGAACAAGTTCAATTTATCCATCTTTTTGTTTTTGTGCGGATTCGGGATTCTGGGGATATATTCTACATTTTTCATTTGATTTCGACATATTGCAGTCCCGTTTTGGCCTGCGGGATTAAGAGAACGGATCGTGCCGCACATTCCCTCCTGAGAAATATCGCCTTTCTTCTGCCCAACAGCAGTGGAATTTTCCATCAGTTATTTTTCGGGGTCATTTTGTGCTGCGTTCTCTCACCACACTGCCGCATGATTTAGGCGGCGGTATGTCTTTTTATGGCCTTCAACAATATTTTTGGGATTTTAGGCGTTTTGCCGAAACGCCGGGAGCAGCTCTCAGTTAATCGGCAAAATGTCAGGATTTAAAAGGAGTGACGTCTGTGGACAGCCATATCTCTGAACTATGGCAGCAAATTCTATCCATTATACAAACCAAGCTGAGTAAGCCGAGTTACGACACTTGGTTTAAGGCTACCAAGGCAGCGAAACTGAATGACCACTCCATTGTGATTTCTGCCCCGACAACTTTTGCCGTGGAATGGCTTGAAAGCCGCTATACCAAGCTAGTCGGAGCAACGGTTTATGAAATTTTGGGTAAGCAACTGGAGGTCAAGTTCGTCATTGAGGAGAACAAACCTCCCGAGTTCGATCTTCAGCAGCAACCTCAGCAGCAGCCGGTCGTACATGAAGAAGCCGTGTCCCATATGCTAAATCCCAAATATACATTCGATACATTCGTCATCGGATCGGGGAACCGTTTTGCTCACGCAGCATCGCTGGCCGTCGCCGAGGCGCCGGCCAAAGCGTACAATCCGCTGTTTCTTTACGGCGGTGTGGGTTTGGGCAAAACGCATCTGATGCACGCCATCGGGCACTATATTTTGGAGCACAATCCGACCAGCAAGGTCGTATATTTATCGTCGGAGAAGTTTACGAACGAATTCATTAATGCCATCCGGGACAACCGCGGGGAGAGCTTCCGAAACAAATATCGCAACATTGATATTTTGCTCATTGACGATATTCAATTCATTGCGGGCAAGGAATCGACGCAGGAGGAATTTTTCCATACGTTCAATGCACTTCATGAGGAACGCAAGCAGATTATCATCTCCAGTGACCGACCTCCTAAGGAGATTCCAACGCTGGAGGAACGACTGCGCTCCCGCTTCGAGTGGGGACTCATTACGGATATTCAGCCTCCGGATCTCGAGACCAGAATCGCTATTCTTCGGAAAAAAGCCCGTGCGGAAAACCTGGACATTCCCAACGAGGCCATGATGTATATCGCCAACCAGATTGATACAAACATCCGTGAGCTGGAGGGGGCGCTGATTCGTGTTGTCGCCTATTCTTCCTTAACCAATCAGGATGTATCAAGTCATCTTGCGGCTGAGGCGTTGAAGGATATCATCCCGTCCAGCCGCCCCAAAATGATCACCATTCAGGATATACAGCATCAAGTCGGGGAATTTTACAATCTGCGCCTGGAGGATTTTAAAGCGCGTAAGCGGACAAAGGCTGTGGCCTTTCCACGACAGATTGCCATGTACCTGTCGCGTGAGTTAACCGACTATTCTCTGCCTAAAATTGGTGAAGCCTTCGGTGGACGTGATCATACGACGGTCATTCATGCGCACGAAAAAATCTCCAAATCCATTCAAGTGGATCAGGAGTTGTTCAAAGTTATCAACAACCTAATAGAGAAAATCAAAAATCCAACCTGAACAAGTTCAGAGCCTATACACAATTTATACACATGTGGATAGGCTTGATTTTATTAGGTTTACACCTACTTATCCACATATTCAGTGCGCCTATTACTATTACTACTATATTTTAAAGATATACATCACCTAAATAAGGCCCGCGTCAACGCGTGCTTGAAGGAATAAAACCCGTAGGAGGAACTTATGAAGATCAGCATTCTGAAAAACGTTTTAAACGAGGCGATACAGCATGTATCCAAAGCTATATCGAGTCGGACTACGATTCCAATTCTTAGTGGTATTAAGCTGGATGTGAATCATCAGGGAGTAACGCTGACGGCCAGTGATACAGACATCTCTATTCAATCTTTTATTCCAATGGAGGATGGAGACCAAACTGTCGTTCAGGTTGAACAACCCGGAAGTGTTGTCCTGCCAGCCAAATTCTTTGTCGAAATTATCAAAAAGCTGCCGTCTCAAGAGATCCGTATGGAGGTGAAGGATCAGTTCCAAACCTTCATCTCATCCGGTGCGACTGAAATTCAAATCGTGGGTTTGGACCCTGAGGAATTCCCGGTGCTTCCCAACATTGAAGAAAATCAGGTTATCTCTGTGCCAGGTGATTTGCTCAAAAATATGATCAAACAGACGGTTTTCTCCATTTCCACCCACGAAACAACACCGATTTTGACCGGGGTATTATGGAATTTGGCTGAGGGAGAATTAAAGTTTGTAGCAACAGACCGCCACCGCCTGGCCACCCGCAGCGCTCGTTTGGAATCATCTGAAGGCTTGCGTTTTAGCAATGTGGTCATTGCAGGCAAAACGCTGAATGAGCTGAGTAGAATTATTCCGGATCAAAATATGCTTGTGGATATCGTCGTAGCGGACAATCAGGTGCTGTTCAAAGTGGACCGGGTACTCTTTTATTCCCGCATCCTGGATGGAACCTACCCTGATACTTCTAGGATTATTCCGACCTCCTACAAAACAGAACTGATTGTGGATACAAAAAGTTTGAGCGAGTCTATCGACCGTGCTTATTTGCTGTCCCGTGAGGAAAAAACGAATATTGTAAAAATGCAGTCGCTGGAAAATGGCGGTTTGGAAATTTCCTCTAGCTCCTCTGAGCTTGGTAAAGTACGTGAGGAAGTAACTGTCTCCAAATTTGAGGGAGAGCCACTCAAAATCTCATTCAACTCCAAATATATGCTCGACGTGCTGAAGGTGATTGATAGTGAGCAGCTGACGATCGCTTTTACTGGCATCATGAGCCCGATTATTTTAAAACCGGCAGATTCCAGCAATGCGCTGTACATTATCCTGCCGTATCGCACAACCAACTAACATTTAGTGTTATCCACCCGAGAACAAGCGAAAGGATGAACAAGCCTTGAAACGGATATCGATACAGACCGAGTACATTAAGCTCGATCAATTTTTAAAACTGGCTGACTGTGTATCTACAGGTGGAATGGCCAAAGCCCTCTTACAGGAGGGACAAGTTCGCGTTAACGGTGAGCCGGAAGAACGACGGGGAAGAAAGCTGTACCCTGGCGATACTGTAGAAGTAGAGGACAACGGAAGTTTCGAGGTTACGGCAGGAGCATAATCGCCTAGTCGGCAAGGACTCCTTTTAGGTACGGAGTAGCAAGGGGGACCCTATGTGTTTGTGAACAACATTGCTTTGCAGCAGTACCGGAACTATGAACAGCTGGAGCTGAATGAATTTGGGCCCGTTAATTTGCTGATTGGACAGAATGCCCAGGGCAAAACGAACCTCGTAGAGGCGATTTTTGTGCTGGCTTTGACCAAAAGTCACCGAACGTCGCGCGATAAGGAGTTAATCTCTTTTGGGGCTGCTTCTACTCATCTGGCTGCAGATGTGGATAAAAAATACGGGAAAATCAGACTGGATCTGTCGTTATCCACACAAGGCAAAAAAGCGAAGATCAATGGATTGGAGCAGCGAAAGCTGAGTGATTTTATCGGTTCGTTAAACGTGGTCATGTTTGCGCCCGAGGATCTGGAAATCGTCAAAGGAACACCGGGGGTTCGCCGCCGGTTTCTTGACATGGAAATTGGACAGGTAGCGCCGGGCTATCTGTATCATTTGCAGCAATATCAAAAGGTGCTGGTTCAGCGGAACAACCTGCTTAAGCAGGCTTGGGGGAAAGATATGGCCTCGGTGCAGCTGATGCTGGAGGTATGGAACGAGCAACTTGTTGAGCATGGTGTTAAAATTGTTAAAAAGCGGAAACAATTTATAACAAAGCTGCAAAGGTGGGCTCAGGCCATTCATGAAGGGATCGCGGGGGGGACTGAAGAGCTAAAATTAACCTATGTTCCCTCCTTCAGCGAACCAGAGGAAGAAGATGAAGCTGTCTTATTGGAGCGATTTATGATAAAGTTATCCCAAATGAGGGAACAGGAAATCCGCCGTGGCATGACTTTGGCGGGACCCCATCGTGATGATTTGGCCTTTGCCATTAATGGCAGAGAAGTGCATACGTATGGCTCTCAGGGGCAGCAGCGGACGACGGCCCTGTCCTTGAAGCTGGCCGAAATTGAATTAATCCATGAGGAAATCGGTGAATATCCAGTCCTGCTACTGGATGATGTTTTGTCTGAGCTAGATCCCTATCGTCAGACTCAGCTGATCGAAACATTCCAGAGCAAGGTACAGACCTTTATCACCGCAACCGGGATTGAGAGTTTGAACGCAGAACGACTCAAGGATGCGAATATTTATCACGTCCACGACGGGCATGTGGAATACTAAGGAGTGAGTAACCGATATGTATATTCATCTGGGTGGCGAAAAAATCATCCGCTCGTCAGAGCTTGTGGCTATTTTCGATATCTCGATTGAAAAATCCTCCAAAATCTCCAAGCAATACGTGAACCACGCCCAGCAGCAAAAGCATGTCGAGATGATTGGCGAAGAGGAAGCCAAGTCCATTGTAGTGACTCAGAATACGGTGTATTATTCCCCCATCTCCTCAACAACACTCAAAAAGCGGGCAAACCAATTTGTTGCCAATGCTTAACCATAGAAATCTATAGAAGTAGGTGAAAGGCATGTCTATGAATCAACCGTCTTATGATGCGGGCGAGATTCAGGTCCTAGAGGGCCTGGAAGCGGTTCGGAAACGTCCCGGGATGTATATTGGC
This sequence comes from Paenibacillus sp. BJ-4, assembly GCF_020404765.1. Classification (GTDB taxonomy): domain Bacteria; phylum Bacillota; class Bacilli; order Paenibacillales; family Paenibacillaceae; genus Paenibacillus. The sequence continues at coordinate 7,408 of NZ_JAIVEM010000140.1, read as the reverse complement.
TCCACGAGTGCCAAAGGTCTCCATCATTTGGTCTGGGAAGTTGTGGACAACAGCATTGACGAAGCGCTGGCGGGTTATTGTGACAGCATCCAAGTTGTCGTTCACGAGGATAATAGCGTCACCGTTACAGACAACGGTCGCGGTATTCCAGTAAGTGAGCACGCCAAAATGAAAAAATCAGCGCTGGAAGTCGTTATGACTGTACTTCATGCAGGTGGTAAATTCGGAGGCGGAGGGTACAAGGTCTCCGGTGGTCTGCACGGGGTTGGTGTATCCGTAGTGAACGCTCTCTCCAGCAAAATGGTCGTTCGTGTCAAACGGGACGGACATGTGTATGAACAGGAATATCATCGTGGTGCGCCGCAGTATGATGTGAGAGTTATCGGTGACACAGACGAGACGGGGACCCAAACGACATTTTACCCCGACGAGCAAATTTTCACAGAAACAACCGTATATGACTATGATACGCTTCAAACGCGGATTCGTGAGCTGGCTTTTCTGAACAAAGGAATTGCGATCAGCCTGACTGATGAGCGGACAGGTGCCAGTGATACATTCCACTACGAGGGCGGAATCAGTGAATACGTACAATTTTTGAATCAACAAAGAGAAGCACTTCATGAGCAGCCGATTTATGTCGAAGGCTCACGCGATATGATTCAGGTCGAAGTTGCGCTGCAATATAACGACAGCTATACCGAGAATATTTATTCTTTCGCCAACAATATCAACACGCATGAGGGCGGAACACATGAATCTGGCTTCAAGAGTGCATTAACCCGGATTATTAACGATTATGCACGCAAAAACGGCATGATTAAGGATAGCAATGCCAACCTGACCGGTGATGATGTGCGTGAAGGGCTGACGGCGATTATCTCCGTCAAAATCCCGGAACCGCAATTTGAGGGTCAGACCAAAACAAAGCTCGGTAACAGTGAGGTACGAGGGATTGTCGAATCCCTGTTCGCTGAGAAACTTCAGGAGTTTCTGGAGGAAAATCCATCTGTTTCTCGCCGCGTAGTTGATAAATCCCTACAAGCAGCCCGTGCCCGTGAAGCAGCCCGCAAAGCACGGGAACTGACGCGCCGTAAAAGTGCGCTGGAAATCAGCTCTCTTCCCGGCAAGCTAGCGGACTGCTCCTCCAAGGATGCTTCGATTAGTGAGCTGTACATCGTCGAAGGTGATTCAGCGGGCGGATCGGCCAAACAGGGCCGTGATCGTCACTTTCAGGCTATTTTGCCGATTCGCGGTAAAATCCTGAACGTGGAGAAAGCGCGCCTGGATCGTATTTTGTCCAGTGATGAAATCCGCTCGATGGTAACTGCAATGGGTACAGGGATCGGAGACGATTTTGATATTGCCAAAGCGCGTTACCACAAAGTCATTATCATGACGGATGCCGATGTCGATGGTGCTCACATTCGCACGCTGCTGCTGACGTTCTTCTACCGGTATATGCGCAAAATCATTGATGCAGGCTATATTTATATCGCTCAGCCACCACTATTCAAGGTAGAGCGTAACAAAGTTGTACGGTATGCGAACTCCGAGGCGGAACGCGATGAGATCATCAGGGAATTTGGAGAAAATGCGAAGTACAATGTACAGCGCTATAAAGGTTTGGGCGAGATGAACGCGACACAGCTATGGGAAACTACAATGGACCCTGAGAGCCGTACCATGCTACAGGTAACCATTAATGACGCGATGCTGGCAGATACACTGTTCAACACCCTAATGGGAGATAATGTAGAACCCCGCCGCGACTTTATCCAAGAACATGCTAAGTATGTGAAAAATCTCGATTTTTAATGTGTGATATTCTCATCTAAGCCAATGTACTATTTGCTTGTTATGATTTGAGTTCAACACCAAGGGGCGCCCAAACGGCGTCCCTTTTCCTGTTTATTAACCAGCCTGGGTGAATTTGAATACTTAACGCCAATGCTCTAGGCCTTTCTCTTAGAGCGTGCAGGCTTGCCCGTGGATGATGAATAACGGCCGTAGCCTACAGCATATCTGAATATTTTATGATAAAGGCTTTTGTTTGGAAGGAAAGAAAAGACTTTAATGGCTGGTCTCGTATTAACCTCCAAAATCCACGGATAGATCTGCTGATCCAGTCCCACATCCAATCCAATTTCCTTTAGCCGAGGGTATCTTTTTTGCAGCTGCCAGGCTACTCGTTCGCCCATTTTCGATAATTTTTGCTCGAGACGAACTGCTTCCTTTACATCCAGATAGGGTGCTACAAGTTCATTGAAAAAGCGTGCTGTGCCACCGCTGTGGTGATTGGTGACGACTTTGTCAGGAGCAGCTACACGTCCTATAATAAGCGTTGTTTCCCACTGGTGTCTCAAGTTCATCTGGGTTAATACCCGCAGATCAAAGGGACGTCCTTCATGCTGAAGAAGGGGAATCCCGCGTTGGATCAGATATGGACGCTTCCGTATACGGGCAGAAACCACCTTGTGCAGATCCTCCAGACTTTCAAAAGTAAGGGTATCTACTTCATAACGTAGGACATACCAGGTTCTTTCCCCGATGATTCCTTCTTCTGTCGGCGGAAGCGGCTCTGTTAGTTTTTCTGCGCGCATAACCCCCTTTCCATAAGTACCGTTATCCGGCTTAATATAGACAGTTCCATACACCGCTAACATTTCGTTCAAGTGCTCGAATGTGTACAAACGTGTCTCCGGTATATAAGCGGCCAACGTCGGATTGGGGAGAATGGCATTTGTTTTGGTCCACTTACTGGCTACTCGCTGAATAGACAAGTATTCTCATCCCTTTCTTTTCGTAATATGAGTCACATACATGGAATTGACAACACTTTAACAAAACAAGGGAAACTAAAGGACAAGCGCGGAAAACAATGATATAATAGAGAAATACGGCGTTTTTCGGAATCTTGCTATATTAGCCCTGACCGTATACGTATTGTATGTGGAAAAGGCCCTTAGTGTGGGGGCTAATCCCCAGCTCAGGGGAATTTGTTATAATCAGGGCTTGTTAGTGGTGTGGGGGTTAGCTATCTGCTTCTGGAAGAAGGGGCAGACGAGGGATTTACGCTGTAAAGAGGATAGAGGCGTTTAATTGTGCTCTTTTTGTGAAAGTAATATAATTATACAGATGAGGGTTTCAGCCAAAATCCTGCACAGAGAGCAGAGTATATAGGCATTGTCTTATTAGGCTTTTCACATAGAGAGCAATGTATTGAAGGACGAGAAGGAGGACCAGCATGGCCGATCAAAATAACCCGCAGATCATTAACAGGGATATCGGAGTGGAAATGCGCGAATCCTTTATGGATTATGCCATGAGTATTATTGTTAGCCGTGCCTTGCCTGATGTGCGGGACGGACTAAAGCCGGTACACCGTCGTATTTTGTACGCGATGTCCGAGCTGGGCATGTCGCCAGACAAACCTTACAAAAAATCGGCAAGAATCGTTGGCGAAGTTATCGGTAAATATCATCCTCATGGTGATACGGCTGTATACGATACGATGGTGCGGATGGCGCAGGATTTTTCCTTGCGTTATATGCTGGTGGACGGACACGGCAACTTTGGCTCCGTTGATGGAGATATGGCGGCTGCGATGCGTTACACCGAAGCACGATTATCGAAGATTGCAATGGAAATGCTGCGAGATTTGAACAAAGAGACCGTTGATTTCATGCCGAACTACGACGGTGAAGAAAGTGAGCCCGTCGTGTTGCCTGCACGTTATCCTAACTTGCTGGTCAACGGTGTCGGCGGGATTGCAGTCGGAATGGCTACCAATATTCCTCCGCATAACTTGGGAGAGGTTATCAACGGTGTACAAGCAATGATCGAAAACCCTGACATTACACCGATGGAACTTATGGATTATATTCAAGGGCCGGATTTTCCGACAGCAGGCTATATCTTAGGACGCTCGGGCATTCGTCAGGCGTACCAAACGGGCCGCGGATCTGTGACCATGCGTGCAAAGACCACCATTGAGGAAATTGGCAATAAAGCACGGATTATCGTGCATGAACTGCCTTACCAAGTGAATAAGGCTCGTCTGGTCGAGAAGATTGCTGAATTGGTTCGTGACAAGCGTATTGAGGGCATTACGGATCTTCGGGATGAGTCGGACCGTACAGGTATGCGTATTGTTATTGAATTGCGTAGGGATGTGAACCCGAACGTTGTTCTGAATAATTTGTTTAAACATACGGCCATGCAGTCCAATTTTGGTATTAATATGCTTGCCATTGTAAACAACGAGCCGAAGATTTTGAATCTGAAAGATGTCTTGTATTATTATCTTAAACATCAGGTTGAAGTTATTCGTCGTCGGACAGAATTCGACCTGAAAAAAGCCGAAGCTAGAGCACACATTTTGGAAGGCTTGCGGATTGCTCTTGACCATCTGGACGAAGTTATTGCCTTGATCCGTTCCTCTCAAACTGCAGATGCAGCTCGTGAAGGACTGATTGAGCGTTTCTCACTCACTCTCGAGCAGGCCCAGGCTATTCTCGATATGCGTCTGCAACGCTTAACCGGTTTGGAACGTGAGAAGATCGAGAATGAATATAACGAGTTAATACAAAAGATTGCCGAATATCGCGAAATTTTAGCCAACGAGCATTTGGTGCTTAACATCATTAGCGAAGAGCTGAATGAGCTTAAAGACCGTTTTGCTGATGAGCGTCGTACTGAAATTACAGTAGGTGAAGAGAGCATTTTGGATGAGGATCTTATTCCTCGTGAAGATGTTATTATTACTGTAACCCATACCGGATATATTAAACGCCTTCCCGTTACTACCTATCGCAGTCAAAAACGCGGTGGTCGTGGTGTGGTGGGTATGGATACCAAGGACGAGGATTTTGTAGAGCATCTGTTTATTACGAATTCACATCACCACTTGTTATTCTTCACCGATAAGGGCAAGGTTTATCGGATTAAGGCTTATGAGATTCCTGATCTCAGTCGGACAGCCCGGGGAACACCGATTATTAATCTGATTCAGATTGAACAGGGCGAGTCGATCAATGCGGTTATCCCAATTGAGGAATTCGTTGAGGATAGTTATCTGTTCTTTGCGACCCAACAAGGGATTATCAAGAAGACGCCGCTCGACGACTATGCTAATATTCGCAAAGGTGGCTTGATTGCCATTAACTTGCGTGAAGATGATGCCCTGATCGAAGTAAAACTGACGGACGGACAGCAGGAAATGATCATCGGTACGGCAGAAGGGATGTCTATTCGTTTCCATGAGAGCGATGTACGGTCTATGGGCCGTAGTGCTACCGGGGTTAAAGGAATCAGTCTCGATGAGAGTGATGCTGTAATAGGTATGGATGTTGTAGATACCGACCTGGATATCCTGATTGTAACGGCCAAAGGCTACGGCAAACGTACCCCTGTAGCGGATTATCGTATCCAAAGCCGCGGAGGTAAGGGAATTAAGACGATCAATGTTACGGATAAAAATGGTCCGGTTGTCGGCCTCAAAGTTGTAAAAACCGAAGAGGATCTGATGATCATTACAGCCAGTGGTACCCTGATTCGGACCAGTATGGACGAAATCTCCACGATGGGCCGCAACACACAAGGGGTAAGGTTGATTAACATCCGCGAGGATGATTCGGTCGCTACTGTATGTCGTGCGAACAAGAATGAGGAGCAGGATGAACTGCTTGAAGAGCTATTAGAGGACGGGGAAGCCAGCGAAGGTGCATCTCCATCAGGTGCTGAACCTGTTCTTGATATGGACACAGAAGATACAGAAGGCAGTGATTCAGAGCCTTCTGAGAACGAATAAGAAGCCATCCATACTACACAAGTGGTTGCTTGATTTTTTAAATGATGGGGAAGACTCTTTGACTATTTTGGTCAGGGAGTCTTTTTCTTTTTCGGACCAATGAATTCAGACGGATAAAACTTTAAATGGCATAAAATGAATGTACAGGATCATTTCCAAGTAATATAATGACATCATAAACTGGCAGCTGGAGCAGCTGTTGTGAGAACAGAGAGGTTGACCATGACAACTGTACCCGTATCCGAATTAAAAGCAGGACTTAGATTACAAAGCGATGTATTTACTGAAATGGGCAGCTTACTGTTGCCGAAAGGGCGCATTCTACTGCCCCGTGACTTGGAGATTTTACAGGCGTTCCTGATCCAGCAAGTAGAGGTAGGAGCGGATGATAATACGACTGCCGTTGGCGAACATGCTACTGTTCAATCTGCAACAGCTGAATCACAAGCACTCTTATTAGATGAGCGAGATGAGTTTGCACAATTCCAGGATGAGTATGACAAAATGGTGATGCTTGTTAAGAGTGCATTCCAATCCGTACTCGTCTCTAATCTATCTATATTTGAGCTGCGAGGACAGCTGGAGTCCTTACTGGTGCACATACAGCGCTATAACGTAATGACATTCATTCCGCGACCCATGATCGAAGTTGATTATATTTTTCACAATGCTGTTTTGACCTCACTTACTTCATATTCCATTGCGCAGTGGATTGGTTTGCCTCAAAAGGACTGGATGCAGGTTGCCTTCGCCGGTTTGCTTCATGATATTGGAAATGCCAAGATGGACCCAGCCATCCTCTACAAGCCTTCCGCATTAACTGGGGAGGAGCAAGAAGAGATTCGTCGTCATACTTCACTAGGATATCAGCTGCTCAAAAATGTGAAGGCCATTAACGAAGGTGTACGCCTGGCTGCTCTTCAGCATCATGAAAAAGTGGATGGTACCGGATATCCGTTGCGTCTCAAAGGGGAACAAATCCACATTTACGCTAAAATTGTCGGAGTGGCTGATGTATTTCATGCCATGACGCTGGAGAAGACGTATCGATCTGCCCAATCACCATATCTGGTTCTGGAGCAAATCAAATCAGAATCGTTTGGTAAGCTGGACCCAAGTGTAGTACAGGTTTTTATTCACAAGCTCACCCAATTTAACAACGGGACCAAAGTACGCCTTAATGATAATCGTATAGGGGAAATTATATTTGCTGATCGGGATCAGCCGACTCGTCCGTTGGTTCAAGTAAATGGGGAAATTATTAACTTGATGCTTCAAAGAGAGCTTTATATCGAGTGTATTGAGACTTAATTTTTTTTCTTAAAAAAGGTTGCAAATTATATTAAAAGTATGGTATATTAATTCTTGTCGCTTCAAGTGTTGTCGAAAAAGAGTGGAAACACTTTTGAAAAAAAAGTGTTGACATAACTCTAGGAAACATGATACACTATAAAAGTTGCTGAGGGGATGAAACCTGAAGCAGACATGAAGTGTTTGATCTTTGAAAACTGAACAACGAGTGAGTAATGATTTTGTTCGCAAAATCAACAATGAGATATTTTATCTCGTCAGTTTCAACATGAGCTAATCGCTCTT
>NZ_JAIVEM010000027.1 GCF_020404765.1 Paenibacillus sp. BJ-4 | reverse complement strand
CGGAGGGGTTCCACACGTACCCATCCCGAACACGACCGTTAAGCCCTCCAGCGCCGATGGTACTTGGACCGCAGGGTCCTGGGAGAGTAGGACGTTGCCAAGCACACTAAAAAAGCACACCCTTAACGGGCTGTGCTTTTTTATTTTGTTCGATCTATTTATCGTCCATACACAAGTTTATCGTGTTCCCGCTTAAGAGCTTTACACTATCCCGGTTGTTCTCGTAAAGTGGTGTCTTGCCAGCTTTTTTGGACAGCGGTACAGTGTTATCTGAGGGACACTTAATCTATTTCAACTTGTTCTGTCTGGAGAACACTTAAGGCTTGAAGTTTACGTGTAATTTCTTTTTGCCACTTTGTATCTCCGACTTGTACGGCAAGATTAAGAAGATCCAAATAATCATCAATATGCAGGGAGGTTTTGCTGAAAACTTCTTTCACTGCGGTCCTGCCTCCTTTAAGTCTATGTGTATTTAGTATTCAATAATGATAATCATTATCAAACTATGAGCTTATTCATATTATGCCTGTGTTCGAGATAAATTGCAAGTTATGATATGAATGTATTTTGAAGCACGCAAATGAGGGCTTAAAAAAACAAACCCTTCTCCTTAAGTTCACACATTGTTCACGAATTTTATATGGAACATAATGAAAAAAACAGCGGGCATTGAGTGTCCACCAATAGGGGACCATTTGCGTAATGCTTCAACAAGAGGAGGAAAAGGATTATGGGCAGAACAAAAATGAAAGCGTTTGCTATTGTGGTGGTGAGCGCCTTGGCATTGACGCTGGCAGCTTGTAATAATGGACAGAGCGCAAGTCCGGGGAATTCAGGGAAACAGGGAGGAGATACCTCAACCCAAGATGTGACGATTACCTTCCAGAACATTAATCCTGACCCGAGTACCCCTTCTTACAAAATGATCAAGCAAATTGTCAGTCAATATGAGCAGGATCATCCTCATGTCAAAATTGAATTGGACTCACTCAATACAGATCAACAAAAGCTAAAGCTGAAAACGCAAGCAGCAGCGAAGGAAGTACCGGATATTACGATTGTAAACCCGGCTGCACAGATGAAGCCGTTCGTGGATGCCGGACTACTGGCTCCATTAAACGATGTGGCTGATAAAGAGGGTTTACAGAATACATTTCAGGATGGACTACTCGATTACTATAGCTTTGACGATAAGCTCTATGCTTTTCCTGACGGCAACAATATAGAAGTGGTGTTTTATAATAAAGAGCTGTTTGAGCAGGCGGGAATTCAAAAACTGCCGACCACCTTTGATGAATTGATTACAACGGTCAAGGTGCTGAAAACGAAGGGAATTACTCCGATTGCGATTGGAGAAAAGGATTCTTGGACCGGCTCCCTCCTTTTTATGAACATTTTGCTGCGCACAAATGAAGGGCCGAATTTCCTCAAGGATGTACTGGACGGCAAAAAGACCTTTAACGACCCAGCTTTTGTGGAAGCGGTGGATGCATTTCAGGAACTGGTGCAGGCAGGGGCTTTTCCAGACGGAGCTACATCCATTGACTATAACGCGGGTGGCAATATTTTTAAAACAGGAAAAGCTGCGATGTATATTATGGGCACGTGGGAGACCGGGTCTATTGATGCTTCCCCGGTAGCAGGCAAAGTGGGAGCATTTCAATTCCCAACGGTAAATGGCAAAGGTGATGTGAATGAGTATGTAATCGCCCCGGGCAGCGCGTTTGCAGTATCGGCGAACAGTGAGCATTTACAGGAGACGAAGGACTTTCTGCATTATTTTATTAAGGAGATGCCTAAAATCCAGTTTGATTTGAAAAATGCGATTGGCAGCGGTCAAAAAATAAAGGGCGATTTGAAGGAAGCCGGTTACTCCGAACTGGCAATCAACCTCAATGAGTTATTCAAAAACGTAAAGGGTGGCGATCTCGCTTTTGATAATACGATGAATCCGGCTATTGCCCAGGCCCATCTGAGCAGTATTCAAAACCTGTTCGTGCAAAAAGAAGATTCTGAGCAAGTTGCCAAGGAGCATCAGAGTGTTTTTGAGGCGAATAAATAAGTAACTGACAACAGGGGAGGAGCGGGAAGGTTCCTTCTCTGATTTGAAATCATCTAGGTCTGCGTATCCTTGGAAGAAGTTCGCAAAGAACGCAAAGGAGACTGGAGTATGAATGTACTGAAGGTGCCGGCACGCACCATCGCTGTTTTCGTGCTACCCTGCCTGCTGCTGTATACCTGTATGGTTTTTGTACCGATCCTGGTGTCCGTGTATTGCGGATTGCTGGATTGGAACGGAATCGCCGAGGCAAAGTTCGTGGGGCTGGCTAATTTTGAACGGATTTTTACAGCAGATTCAGTGTTCTGGCCGTCCGTGAAACGGACTATGATGTTCGCTGTGTTTTCTATGCTGGAAATTCCGTTCTGTCTGCTGCTGGCGATCTTGCTTAATCGTTATGTGCGTAAGGCCAATACGCTGGTTACGATGTATTTTCTGCCGGTTATTCTGTCGGTGGTCATTATCGGGCAGCTGTGGAAGACGATCTATAATCCAGCCTCGATGGGTGGAATGCTGAACGGTATTTTGCTGGCGATTGGGCTGGAAAGCTGGACGCGCTCATGGCTGACGGAACCGCAGATAGCGATGTACGCCCTCTATTTTGTATCGTTGTGGCAGTATTTCGGCTATCATTTGCTTATCCAGTTTACCGGGGTACAAAATATACCGAATGAGCTGTACGAAGCAGCCAAAATTGATGGAGCTGAAGGATTTAAAGCAGACCGCTATATTACGCTGCCGCTCATTGTACCTATTTTCAAGATATCAATTGTATTAGCATTTATCGGCTCCCTGCAATCGTTTGATTTGATCTGGGTGATGACGGGGGGAGGACCAGCTCATGCAACGGATACAGTATCTACGTATATGTACAATATGTCCTTTTTATCGATGAAATACGGATATGGCAGCGCATTGGCTTCAATTCTCGTATTGATTTGCTTGTCATTTACAATTGTGATAAATTTTGTTTTCAAACCAATCGAAAATAAGGTAAGCTAAAGGAGATGGAACTGTTGAATGCCTTGAAAAAAACGGGAGTCTTTACCTTATTGGCAATCTTAATTGTCACGCAGCTGTATCCACTCCTTTGGCTGCTGACCTATTCGTTGAAGACGAATGAAGAGATATTGAGCGCAAGCTTCTTTGCACTCCCTGAAGTGCCCCAGTGGCACAACTATCAGGAAGCCTATGAAGCAGGGAACTACTTGCGTTATTTAGGAAACAGTGTGCTGGTGACCGGGGCTACGATGATGTTCGTCCTTTTATTAAGCTCGATGGCTGCTTATGCGATTACGCGTTTTCGCTGGCGCTTTGGGGCTGTTGTACTGACTTTGTTTCTGATCGGAATGATGATTCCGCTGCAGGCTACATTGCTGCCACTGATGGTGATGTTTAAAAATGTTCACATCCTGAATACGTACTTTTCGCTGATTTTACCCTATATCGCTTTTCAGACACCGATTGCGGTCTTCATCCTATCCGGCTTTATGCGCTCCATACCCCACGAAATTGAAGAATCCGCTTACATTGACGGAGCAAGCATTTACCGCATTTTCCGCAGTGTAATCTTACCCATTTCGATTCCACCCATCATGACAGTGTGTATATTAACTTTCATTAACATCTGGAATGAATACATTATGGCTGCCACCTTTATTTCATCCGAGAAGCTCAAAACGCTCCCTTTTGGCGTCTATACGTTCGTCAGTCAGTATTCTGTGAATTACGGCAATATTGGTGCTTTCTTGGTCATGGGAGCCTTACCAGTCATTATTATCTATTTTGTCTTGTCCGAAAAGATTACCAAGGGCATGGTAGCGGGAGCAGTTAAAGGATAGTCGGCCAAGGCGAGAGGAGCGCACGGAGGTATGCTGCGCCGTTTTCAATCCATTCAATACCGTTTGTTTGTTCTGTTCCTGTTGAGCATGTCCGGCATTGTACTGGCGGTCAGTCTGCTATTTTACAACCGTACTACGGTGCAGTTCCATGACAAGGTCAGTGAGCTGGCACGTAAAAATGTTTCCCAGACAGCAGGGCTGTTCGAGTTGCTGCTCGGCAGCTACAACAGCCTGTCCAAATCGATCAGCAACAATATGGATTTGGTTCGCTTGCTAACGACAGATAGCAGTAACTCGCCTGCTGTTAACTACATCAATGAACGTACGATTACGAATATTTTGGGAGCTATCTATTATTCGCGGGAGGACCTGATCGGCATTCATGTCATCACGGATACAGGCAAGGTATACAACTATGGCAATTATATGAATGTCATTGATACTCATTACGAGCACGCGGAATGGTATAAGGAAATTCGAAAGTCGGCGGGCAAAATCGCATGGCTGGGCGTGTATCCTCACTCTGTCATTGATCAAGTGGAAACCAGACCTGTGTTTGCATTCGGACGGCAGTTGTATGATCTGGACGAACACAAACCGATTGGGATTGTGCTATTTGAAGCCGAACCGCGTTCTGTTTTGTCCGCTCTTCACAACTTGCGGCTGGGTACCAATAGTCAGGTATATCTGCTAGGCCATGAAAACCGGATTGTATCGGCTACTTCCTCTGACCCGCCCCCGGATTTGCGAGATCTGGAACAGAAAGTACCGGAGGATGACGTCATTGTAAATCGGAGTAATGAGAAAGTTGTAATCGCTTCCAAGTTACCGTTTGCGGATTGGTCGGTCATTAGTGTGACACCCAGTGAGGATCTGAACGTGGAGCTGGTGCAAAATCAAAGGTACTTGCTTATTGTGGCACCCATACTCATTATTGTGTCCGCGTTAATTGCATCTATCGTCTCCAGAGGGATTTCACTTCCCCTCAAGCGGGTCATTCGCGAAATGAAGCGGGTAGAGACGGGGAATTTCCGTCATACGGTAAACATTGAGTCCTATGAAGAAATCAATCAGCTGGCCACCTCCTTCAACCATATGGTAAGACGGATTGCAGAACTGATCGAGTTGGTCCGTATCTCATCAGTCAGTGAAAAAAATGCGGAGCTGCATGCGCTACAGACGCAGGTTAATCCACATTTTCTGTACAATACGCTGGATATGATTTATTGGATGCTGGATGAAAAGGGACAGGATCAGCTAGGAGAGGTGGTACTCTCCTTATCGCATATGTTCCGTTACAGCAGTCATTGGGAAGAGGGGGCCGATGTAAGCCTTCGTGAGGAGGTGGAGCAGATCGGCGACTACCTTACAATTATCCAAGCCCGGCTGGAGGGCAGGGTATCTGTAGATATCAGCATTGATGAGGGTTGGCTGGATATCCGCTTGCCGAAGATGACCTTGCAGCCATTGATTGAAAATGCAGTGAAGCATGGGTTGGAGCCGCTGCCTGCGAATACAGGTGGCAAGCTGCTCGTTCGAGCGGAGGAGCATGACGGTGTATTAAGCCTGCACATCATCGATAACGGTGCAGGGATGGAATACGAACGATGGGAGGTGGTTCAGGTAGCTTTGACAGAACCCGGCAAGCAGACGGGCAGCGGGCAGGCGGGAGGCATCGGCCTGCAAAACCTAAATTTAAGGCTAAGGCACATGTTTGGAGAGGAGTACGGTCTACGGATCTCTAGTACACCTGGAGCCGGAACGACGGCCACTGTAAGTGTGCCTCTGCCACAGAAGGAGGAGAAACATGAATATTCTGATAGCTGACGATGAAAGTATGATTCGGCAGGGGATTCGGCGTACGATTGGCCAAGCTCTGCCAACTTGCGGCATTCATCTCGCTGCTTCCACCGAGGAAGCAGCAGGCATTCTGGCGGAGCATTCGGTGGATATTGTATTGACTGATATCCTGATGCCGGGTATGGATGGTCTGGAATTCATGCGCATTTCCAAGCGAAAGCATCCTCATCTACAGTGGGTTGTCATCTCGGCCCATTCCGACTTCCAATACGCGCAAAGAGCAGTGAAGCTGGGTGCCAAAGACTACCTGTTAAAGCCAATCGGCAAAAAGAAGCTGCTGGAATGCATTAAAATGCTGGCGGCCGAAGCGCTTGTCGCTTCGCAGCAGGCCAATGAGGGCAGGCTTCTCAAATCCAATATGGTCTATTTGCGTGAGGCTGTTTTTCAACGCTATGCACTTGGACTGGACACGGGAAAACTGGATATACAGCCCTTTATTGAAAATTATCCGGAGTTTCATCTCTTTATGGTTCGTATGGAACCTGATCGTAAGCAGACGCATCTGGAGCATTTTATGATTGAAAACGTACTGTCCGAGCTCATTGAGGCGGGGGGCAGTGGCTTTGTCGTCAGTCTCGACCGTCATAGCCTGCTGGGTATTGCACGCCTGCGGGATGAGGCGGAGGCCGCACGGCTGGAGACGTTACTCGAATCCCATTTAAAACGTTACGTGAAGGTGCCCCTGCAAATTACGCGTTCGGGCGTTCATCACAATTTTGCCTCCATACCTGAAGAGGTAGCACGGCTAAGACGGACGCCAGAGGAGATTGCCGCGGCAGCAGCGGATACCGGGGAATGTCTTCGTAAAGGCATGCATACGGTGGATGTGGCATTGCAATATATTCAGGCTCATTTTACGGAGGATCTGTCGTTAGAGAAGGTAGCTTCGGTCGTCTTTTTGAACCCGGTCTATTTTAGCCAGTTGTTCAAGCAGAAAACGGGACAGGGCTATAAGGATTATGTCATTTGTTTGCGGATGGAGGAGGCGAAGCGGCTGCTCAGTGATCCCCATCTGCGGCTGGCTGATATTTCAGAGCGGATCGGCTACCAGGATATGCGGCATTTTACACAAGTATTCCGGCGTAAATGTGGAATGACTCCGACAGAGTATCGGCATCAGGGAGTCAAGTAGGACGCGATATACAATCTGATCTAAATAGTGAGTACCTATGTAATATATGACTGTTCTGTGAGTGGAATTTCTACTCTGGGGCAGTCTTTTTTGTGTTTCCAGCTCCAGCTTGCAGGTGTTCAACTAATTTACGAGCTGCATTGGACAAATAGCGATCCTTGCGCCATACGACGGCTGGTCGGGTAAAGGGGAAGGGCTCCTTAATAGATAGTGTACGAAATCTGTCACCGTACTCTTGTCCCAAGCCAGTGTCTGGAATGATGGTAATTCCCATGCCTGTTGATACAAGTGAGAGAATGGTCGATATTTCAGGGCAGTCTAGTACCACACGGGGATTAAGATGCTGCTCCTGAAATTTGCGAATCACAGTCTCGTATATCCCAAGTCCTTCCGTTCGGCGTCCTAACAGGAGGTCATAGCTGGCGGCTTCCTGTAACGTGATTTCACCACTCGGATGACGATCGGCCCATTCACAAGGGAGTACCACGACAAAAGGAACTCCTTCTAATTCTATCGTATGGTAGGACTTGTCATCCACCGGAAGAAGGAGCAGGGCCAAATCAACTTTATTCTGATGCAGTAGCTCTTCCAGGTGATGCGTGTCCCCATGCCCTATTTTAATATATACCCCCGGGTAATCCTGATGAAAGCGGCTGAGAGGTCCGGTAATCAATGACATACAGACTGATGAAGTGCCTATAGACAGAGTACCGGTAACATTGCTTTCAAATTCACTAATTTCTCTACAGGTATCTTCCATCTCGGCCAATAATCGCTTGGCGCGGGTATATAGTGCGTATCCAGCCTCAGTTACCTCCCACTTCTTTCCTTCACGGTAAATCAGCTTTACGCCAAGCTCATCCTCCATATTTTTGAGTTGTTGACTTAATGGAGGCTGAGCCATGTTAAGCATTCGGGCGGCCTTCGTGATTTGCCCTTCTTCCACAATGGCGCAGAAGTAGTGTAGATGCTTTATATCCATTTAGATTACCTCCCATTTCTGAACAATCCTAGATGAATACTTTTAAAGTATGCATTACATATATTATATATATTTTTCGTGTGTATAGAAGAGGCGTATAATTTTTGGTAGTGATGAATTGGATAAACTTGGCTAAAAAGCAGAGCGTTGTTAGAGAACGAAAACAATGGAGTGGAAGGAGGGGAATATATGAAGAAAATCATTGTAGGAATATCGGGAGCGACGGGGTCAATCTTCGGGATCCGTATACTACAGCATTTACGGGAGACGGGGGTTCAGAGCCACCTCGTGTTATCTCCGTGGGCTATTGCGAACATTCCCTATGAGACAGGCTACACGGTCAAGGAAGTGGAGGCGATGGCAGATGTGGTTTACTCGTACAAGGATCAGGCTGCGCGTATTTCTAGCGGTTCCTTCCGGATAGACGGTATGATTGTTGCTCCTTGCAGCATGAAGACGCTCGCCTCCATTCGCATTGGAATGGCGGACAACCTGCTCACTCGATCAGCAGATGTGATGTTGAAGGAACGTAGGAAGCTGCTGCTCATGACAAGGGAAACACCACTGAATAGTATTCATCTGGAGAATATGCTGGAACTGTCACGCATGGGCGTGACGATCCTGCCGCCGATGCCAGCCTTTTATAATCATCCTGCGACGATTGAGGAAATGGTGGATCATATTGTATTCCGCGTATTGGATCAGTTCGACATCGTTACAACCGCAGCCAAACGCTGGGATGGAATGAAGCAGGCTGAATCCAGACTGCACCAAAGTTAAAATAGGAAAACGAAGGAGAATGGATCATGGCTTATAAAGATTTTCGTGATTTTTTGCATACTCTAGAGAAAGAGGGACAATTGCTCACCATTAGCGATGAAGTAAAGCCGGAGCCGGATATTGCAGCGGCAAACAGAGCATTAAACAACCTTGGAGATAAGACACCGGCTCTATTCTTCAACAATATTTATGGCTATACAGATGCACGTATTGCAATGAATGTGATGGGCTCTTGGCCCAATCATGCTCTTATGATGGGAATGCCAAAGAACACTCCGCTCAAAGAGCAGTTTTTTGAATTTGCCAGACGTTATGAACAATTTCCGGTACCTGTGAAGCGGGAAGAAACGGCTCCCTTTCATGAAGTGGAGATTACAGAAGATATTAATTTATTTGATATTCTGCCGTTGTTCCGTTTGAATCAGGGAGATGGGGGATTTTATCTGGATAAAGCTATTCTGGTCTCGCGCGATCTAGATGACCCGGATGCGTATGGCAAGCAAAATGTCGGTTTGTACCGGATGCAGGTGAAAGGTAAAAACCGTCTGGGTATTCAGCCTGTACCGCAGCATGATATAGCGATCCATATCCGTCAAGCTGAGGAACGCGGGGAAAATTTGAAGGTGGCGATTGCCCTGGGATGTGAGCCTGTTATTACGACGGCTGCTTCTACACCGTTGTTGTACGATCAATCCGAATATGAGATGGCAGGTGCCATTCAGGGTGAGCCTTACCGTGTAGTTAAAGCCAAGGATGCGGACCTGGATCTGCCTTGGGGGGCCGAGGTCATTTTGGAAGGTGAAGTGTTAGCGGGCGAGCGGGAGTATGAAGGTCCATTCGGTGAATTCACAGGTCACTATTCCGGTGGGCGCGCGATGCCAGTCATTCAGATTAATCGTGTATATCACCGTAAGCAGCCCATCTTTGAGCATTTGTACATCGGAATGCCTTGGACGGAAACGGACTATATGATTGGTGTGAATACAAGTGTACCGTTGTTCCAACAGCTCAAGGATGCATTTCCTAATGAAATCGTAGCCGTTAATGCCATGTATACGCATGGGCTGGTCGCTATTATTTCTACGAAAACCCGGTATGGCGGCTTTGCGAAGGCTGTGGGGATGCGTGCGTTAACGACTCCGCATGGATTGGGGTATTGCAAGCTGGTCATTGTGGTGGATGAGGATGTCGATCCGTTCAATCTGCCGCAGGTCATGTGGGCTTTATCCACCAAGCTGCATCCGAAGCATGATGCTGTCATAGTTCCAGGCTTGTCTGTTTTGCCACTTGACCCCGGCTCCGACCCGGCAGGTATGACGCACAAAATGATACTGGATGCGACGACACCTGTAGCACCGGATGTTAGAGGTCATTATTCGCAGCCGCTTGATTCTCCGCTGGGTGTAGCAGATTGGGAGAAAAAGCTGAGCCAAAAGCTGAGCCAAATGCTGCGTTAAATATGTTTGAAAATAAAAAAATTAAAGGAGTGCTGACATATGCATATTTGTCCCCGTTGTGAGTCCAATCGTTCAGAAGTTGTTTCCCATTCGCCGGTTGAAGGTGCCTGGGAGGTTTTGTTGTGCCCTGTTTGCCTGTTCACATGGCGAACCTCGGAACCAGATAGCATTACCGATCCGGCAAAGTATAAATCAGCGTTCAAGGTCGATCCCCGGGATATTCCGAATGCGATTCACGTACCCCTGATTGCGGAACGGAGGCAGGATCGTTCGTAACTGGATGTAAATTGTGGTATTTTGAGTATATGGGCCGAATGTAAAGGGGGTTATACTTATGCAGATACCAAGAATCGGCAAGGAGCTGTTTACGCTGTTGGACGGCAGGACATTAGAAAACAAGCAGCATGAAGCGATGATGCTGCTGACGATCACAGAGGATCAGTGGCCGCACATTGCAATGATTAGCGTAGGCGAGATTGTTGCGCTCGACGAGGGGAATTTGCGGCTGGCACTATGGCCGGGGACGACCACGACAGGCAACATGATCCGCACCGGGAAAGCAACGCTTGCGGTGTTCATCGGCGGGAAGGCGCACTATGTACGGCTGTCACTGGAACATCTGTCGATGTTGCCCGGAGCCAAGCATGTGCGTGAGCGATTTGCGGCACGGGTATTCGCTGCCCGAGAAGATTCGGCCCAATATGCAGATATTGTGACAGGTGTTACAATCCGACTCAAGGAGCCGGAAGCGGTGCTGGATCGCTGGAAAGAAACGGTGGCAGAGCTGTTAATGTAAAGCCATCTGGTGGTTATGACATGAGGAATAAGCGCTTACAGGGAATCAGGTTGGGCTTGTTGGAACAGGAGATTAGAGCGCGAGGGAAAGCTTGTTTCTTTTGAAGGAAAAACAGGAGGGATGAATATGTCTCGTTTTGAAAAGGTAGATCAGCTATTGCAACAATTCGTAGCGAATGGACCGGCAGGGTGTGGCTGTGCCATCGCACAAAATGGTCAAGTATTGTATGAAGGGTACTACGGATATGCTGATCTGGAAGCTCAAAAACCAATCACTGAGGATACCGTGTATCGCTTGTTTTCCATGACAAAGGTTATTATATGTACGGCTGCACTTATGCTGTACGAACGCGGGCAATTTTTGTTGAATGAGCCTTTGTATGAATATTTCCCCGAATATCGTAATTCGTATGTATTCAAAACTGCTCCTAACGGATACACCTACATTGATAAGGCGGATAACCCCATTTTAATTAAGCATATATTCAATATGAGCGCAGGGCTTCCTTACGCTTCCGAGTCTTCAGAAACAGGGAAAGCTATGCAGAAGGTCATTAAAGCGTTAAAGGAAAAGCAAGGGAAATATGATTTGCGCACAGAAATTAAAGCGCTCTCGGAAGTTCCGCTTGCATTCGAGCCAGGAACACGCTGGTTATACGGATATGGACATGATCTCGTTGCAGGTCTTATTGAAGTGATTTCAGGAAAATCATTGGGGCAATTTCTAAAGGATGAAATCTTTGATCCACTTGGCATGAACAATACAGGTTACCGTTATCGTGGAGATATTGAATCGCGGATGGCTTCCGTTTATCACCGGACAGACACCGGAGAACTTGAAAAAATAGAGGGTTTCTTGGATGAATATCATCAGCCAGATGCTATATACGAAAGTGGAGGCGCAGGTCTGTATTCGACAGTTAAAGAGTATCTTACATTTTCACAAATGCTGTCAAATGGCGGCATGGTAGACGGTGTGAGGCTATTAGGGAGAAAAACGATTGATTTAATGCGTACAAATCATCTGAATACAGCCCAGTTATCTGATTTTACGAATTCATATCATACAGGTTATGGTTACGGACTGGGCGTGCGCACGTTAATTGATAAAGCGGCGGGGCATGCCAACAGCTCTATTGGAGAATTTGGCTGGACGGGAGCAGTAGGCACTTGGGTTTCTATAGATCCAAGTGAGCAGTTCTCGGTCGTTTATATGCATCAGCTCGATCCAAACATGGAAGAATACCACCATTTAAGAGTTCGTGCAGCAGCTTACAGCTGCTTGTAAAAGTGAGGTTACATTTAACGACTTGATCTGGATCAGTACCGATTCTAGTTAATAAGGACCAAATTTTCTTTAAAGCCTAAACTATTCTTTTCCATATGTCGACATAAAACGTAGGTATAAGGATTTTGCGGAATCCTTGATTTTAAGTTTTTGAAATGGAGGGAATTAGATTTTGAAGAATAGGTGGTCTGGTTTTCTGGCGTTAGTCATCCTGATCTCAAGTTTTACATCATATGCAGGGTTCGCATACGCGGCTGATCCGGTGCTTTCCAAGATTGTCCTTTCCTCTAACGAGGTAACTGTGCAACAGGGAGATACGGCTACGTTGACGGCTACGGCTATTTATACCGATGGGACGACTTCAAATGTAACCGTAAGCACGGATTGGAAAAGTGATAATACTGCTATTGCTACGGTATATAACGGTACAGTTTCAGGTAAGGGCGAAGGGGAAGCGACTGTGGTTGCGACCTATAAAGATAAAATACAATCGGTTCAGGTACATGTAACGAAAAAGGTTAAGGCACTGACATCCAGTGTACAAAACCTGAGCTTGCGTTCAAGCGGCACAGGACAGATCGATCTGACAGCGACTTACAGTGATAATACAACAGCTCAGGTTTCGGGTGATGCCACCTGGACGTCGGATAACCAGAAGGTAGCAACCGTAGTTAACGGATTGGTTACCGCTCAGGGAGCAGGTACAGCCAATATTAAGGCCGTATACGGCCAACAGACCGTAACGATTACTGTGCAGGTAGAACAGGTCAAACGTTTGGATGTCAGCCCATCAGAGGTTTCCCTTTTGTTGAAGGATACGGAGAAGGTTAAGCTGACAGCGACATTCCCGGATGGAACGGCTCAGGATGTTACAGAGTCTGCCGAGTGGAGCTCCAGTAATGCGGCCGTGGCAGATGTACTGAAAGGCGCTATTACCGGCTACAGCGCGGGAAAGGCGACGATTACAGGTAAATATGGTACAATGTCTGCTACCATTTCGGTGGATGTTGATCAAACGAACAAGCTGAAAGCCAGCGAATCCGATATTTTTCTCCGTTTGGACGAATCCAAGAAAGTACAGGTTTCCGCTGTTTACCCGGAGGGAACGGTAACTGATATCACAGATAAAGCTGCTTGGACATCAAGTGATGAGAAAATTGCGACGGTGAATAAAGGCACGATTATGGCAATTGGAGCGGGTTCAGCTACGGTGACCGCTAAGTATGGTGATAAGACGGTTTCGATCAAGACAGACGTTGAAACCTCCAGATATCTCGATTTGAGTGAGGACAAGCTGAGCCTGAATGCCAAGGAAACCAAAAAGCTCAAGCTGACCGCTACGTACGTAACAGGTACGGAAGAAGATATTACAAGCAAGGCAGAGTGGAAATCCAGCAATGAAGATATTGCATTTGTCAGTAAGGGGGAAGTAACGGGCTATAAAACAGGTGAGGCAACGATCACAGCTTCTTATGGCGGTAAAACAGCCACAGCGACGGTATCTGTGAATGTACCTGGTGACCTGGCTCTGTCCTCCAAAACAGCAACGATTGATGTTAATGAGGATTATACTGCAACTTTGACCGCTACTTATGCCGACGGGCGTAAGGAAGATGTGACACAGGATGCGGAATGGACTTCAAGTGCGGAAGACATTGCTTCTGTATCCAAAGGAACGATTACGGGTAAATCAGCCGGTAAGGCGGTTATTACAGCAACCTACAACGGCAAAAAATTTACGATAAACGTTCAAGTGGGCCTAGTAGACCGTTTGGAAACAGACTCACGGGTCATTGCGCTTGGTGCGCAGGAAACGAAGCAGTTGAAGGTAACTGGCGTCAAGAGTGGCGGCACAAAAACAGATGTAACCAAGGATGCAACCTGGACGACCAGCAATGTGAAAGTGGTCGAGGTTAGCGAGGGCTTGATCAAAGCGAATGGCAATGGTAAGGCTACCGTTACAGCTTCCTATGGCAAGCAAAACCTTACATTCACAGTGGAAGTGGACGTAGCGCAAAAGATTGAGGCGGATGCGATCGCGTTATCGCTGAAATCCGGTGATCAAAAAACCATCGCGATTGTTGTTAAATCCAGTGATGGCAAAGAAAAGGACGTTACGACCCAAGCTGAATGGAAAACGTCCAATTACAAGGTAGCTACGGTTAAAAAGGGGCAGGTTACCGCAGTCAGCTACGGTAAAGCTAACATTCAGGCGAAGTTCGGCGGGAAGGTTATCAGCGTACCCGTGGATGTAGATACACTTAAATATTTGCAAACAGACGAAGTCACATTGAATTTGAAGGCAGGACAGCTGGCTAAAGTGACGGCTACAGCCACGTACAAGGATGAGTCTGAGAAGGATGTTTCCAAACCGGCTGTCTGGTCCTCGTCCAGAATTATTGTTGCCACAGTCAAAGACGGTAACATTAAGGCACAGGGCAAGGGAAAAGCCGTAATTACAGTAAAATATGCAGGTAAAATGACGAAGGTACAGGTGAACGTGCAGTAATCTGTAACCGACTGAAAAGAAAAGGAGCAAGCATACGTCCAGATGACGCCATGCTTGCTCCTTTTCTTTATAAAGTGAATCCTCTCTCTTTAGAGAATGTGGGGAGAGGTTTACCGTTTAGAAACTACGACTTTTTGTTCTTGGTCGATGCGTTGCGTGTAAGCGATTCGGTCAAACGCTTGCCGGTTGGCGTTTGGGCCAAACCGCCTTTGGCAGTCTCGCGGTGCTTTGACGGCATCGCGCTGCCGACTTCAAGCATCACGTCAATGACTTCGTCAGACGGGATGGCGCTGCGCACACCTGCCAAAGCCATATCCGCTGCGGCAAGCGCGGTGACAGCCCCGAGCCCGTTGCGCACGATGCACGGAATCTCCACCAGCCCGGCGACGGGGTCGCAAATCAGGCCGAGCGTGTTTTTAAGTGCAAGGCCCACGGCGTGAATAGCCTGCTCAGGCGTGCCGCTGCGCAGCTCGACCATAGCGCCGGCAGCCATCCCGATCGCTGAGCCAATCTCAGCCTGGCAGCCTCCCTCCGCGCCGGAAATGAAGGAGTTGTTGGCGATCACGTAGCCGATGGCTCCAGCGGCGAACAGGCCGCGCACCATATGCTCGTCATCCCAGCCGAATCGCTCCTGTGCACTGATGAACACACCGGGGATGACTCCGCATGAGCCTGCGGTGGGCGTGGCGACAATGCGACCCATGGACGCATTAACCTCCGACACGGAGAGGGCATATGCCATGGCGAGCGCCGAGGCATCGCCGGAGCAGGTTTCCCCTGCCCGCAAATATTCGGCCAGGCGCTTGCCGTCGCCGCCCGTCAATCCACTGCGGGATACAGTGTCTTGAGTCTGACCGCGATGAACGGCTTCCTTCATTACTTCATAATAATCAGACATTTGGCGGAAGATTTCTTCCTCCGGTGTGTTCGTCTCTTGTGCCTGCTCTTGAATCATCAGACGGCCAATCGTGGTGGATTCCTCAGCACATAAAGCACTGATTTCATGCAGATGGCTAAATCGCATCAGATTCAGCTCCTTTTTTCAAGTTAATCATTTTAATTTCGTACATATGAGGTAAGGACTGCAGCTTTGTGATCAATTCAGGCGTAGCAGGACTGTCCGTTTCGATGGCGGTGAGGGCTTCACCATCCCGTCCTTTGCGATCCACGTGCATATAGGCAATGTTAATGTCAGCCGCGCCGAGCGCTGAGGTCACTGCGCCCAATGTGCCGGGCTTATCCGAGTGAAGAAGCACCAGCGTAGGCAGCTCTCCGGTTAGATTGACCCGGAATTCGTTGAGTTGCTGGACATGGATGCTTCCGCCGCCAATGGAGGAACCCAGCAGCGTGCGCTGCTCCTCACCCTTCCACAACTCGAAGCGGACCGTGTTCGGATGAGGGGCGGGTAGTCCGCTAAAGGCGAATTCCACCGCCATCCCGGCTTGCTCTGCCCATTGCTCGGCATCCGGAATTCGGTAGTCGTCCGTATCGTAATTGAGCAGCCCAGCGATGAGCGCCAGATCTGTGCCGTGGCCCTTGTACGTATCGGCAAAAGAACCGTACAGTGTCATGCGGGCACGGTCAGGCTGTGCGCCGAGCCAGTGCCGGGCAACGCGTGCGAGCCGCACCGCGCCTGCGGTATGTGAGCTGGAAGGTCCGGTCATAGCCGGGCCGATAATGGAAAATACATCTTTGAAACGCATGGTATGGCCCCCTGTATGTTCTAATACCATAGTATATGGTATTGCCGCGTCTTTGCGCGTATAGACGGTTCCTAATGCTGACGCACAATGTGAGCACAAAAAAAGGACAGGATAAGGAAGTTTCCCTTATCTCTGTCCTCGTTACCTGAGAGTTTCGTGCGGTGTCATTCCCGCCTTACCCCTTGGGTGGCTTGCGCTCTCTCCAGAGTTGCGTCAGATGACGATACATGGACCTGAGAGATTATTCGTCAGCCGGGTGCTGGCGTCTTGCTCCTTCGGTGCCTCCAGGTTGTAGGCTTCCTGGACGGACTCTCCCGTCATCTTCATTCGCGTATACCGTTCTACATATCTTTCTTAGCGTAATATATGCCGTGCCCGCTGTCAATCACAGGGTTCGATTTTTACAAAGAACAACACGTCCCCACTAGAAAAAATTAAATTTTACATAATTATGGATGAAATCAGGAAGGAATTAGAAGATAGATCGCTAATCTGATAGAGGACAATACCATTTATGGAATAATAGGAGGGATATTGACGTATGGCAAAAGGCTTGCGCTTCACAGGTTCACGCTTGAAAGGAATGCTGCATCTGGCAGCGATTGTATCACTGCTTATAGGAATTTTCGTTCCGTTCGGTCAAGTTAAAGCCGAGGGAGCATTGACAGTGGCTGAAGCACTTCAGCGTCAAAGCAGCGGAGGGACGGTAACGGTGGAAGGCTACATCGTCGGACATGCTACCGGATCAAAAACGGCTAACTTTTCCAGGCCGTTTGCGAATGATTTTAACGTATTGATTGCTGATCAGGCCAATGAACGCAATACGTCTAATCTATTGGATATACAGCTTACATCAGCGTACAGAGGGCAATTTGGACTTTCAGGCCATCCTGAGCTGATCGGCAGCAAAATCCGCGTGACGGGTACGCTTGGTGACTACAACAATTTTGGTGGAGTGAAAAGCCCAAGCGCTGTGGAACTGGTGAGTGGAAGCGAACCAGGAAACCCTGGTGATCCGGGCGAGCCTGATCCTGGCACCCCGGGACAACCCGGTACTACATTGCCGGATGGAAAAGGCAAAAAGGTGCTGTTCGATAATACGCACGCACAGACAGCCGGAGCTGCGGATTGGGTTATTGATGGGGCCTTTTCCGATTTTGCGGGCGGGCTGCGCAATGCAGGCTTTACGGTAGATCAATTGAACCGCAGCATTCCTTTTACCTATGGAGAGCAGGCCATAACGTATGACAAGCTGCGCCCATATGATGTGTTCATCATCGGTGAAGCGAATGTTGCCTTTAAGGCATCCGAGCAGGCTGCTTTGCTGCAATATGTGAAGAATGGAGGCAGCGTCTTCTTCATCTCTGACCACTATAACGCAGACCGCAACAAAAACCGTTGGGATTCTTCCGAGGTCATGAACGGCTACCGTCGCGGAGCCTATTCCAATCCGGCGAAAGGCATGACAGCAGAAGAAGCTGCATCACCAGCAATGCAGGGATTAACCAGCTCCGACTGGCTGGCGACGAACTTTGGTGTTCGTTTCCGCTACAATGCGCTCGGTGACGTGAACGCGACGGATATTGTGGCTGCGGATCAATCCTTCGGTATTACCAAGGGCGTGCGCTCGATTGCGATGCATGCTGGATCTACGCTGGCTATTATTGATCCTTCCAAGGCTAAAGGGATTGCTTATATCCCTGCAGGCACGAAAAAATGGGGCAATGCTGTAGACCAGGGTGTTTATAACGGCGGAGGTCGTGCCGAAGGACCTTTTGCCGCTATTTCCAAGGTAGGTCAGGGCAAGGCGGCATTCATCGGGGATTCTTCACCTGTCGAAGACGCCACGCCGAAATATGCGCGTGAGGAAAACGGACAGTCGAAGAAGACGTATGATGGCTTCAAGGAAGTGGACGATGCTACCTTCCTGGTGCAAACCGTCCAATGGCTTGCATGGAAGCAGGACTATACGAAGCTGTCCGAGGTGGCAGGTTTGACAATTGACCAGCCGACGAAGCTGCTGCCGTTCGAGGAGCCTGCGGCTTCTACGGAACCGCAGGCTGAGCCTTGGGCTGCTCCGGCAGCAGGCTACAAATGGTACGATCCAAGAACGTACAAGTCCGGCTCCTATGGAGTGGCTTCATAACCAACGAAGACAGTACGAGGTTAGCTACTCGAGAAAACCGCTTGATCCCTTAGAGGGCCAAGCGGTTTTTTTTTGTGATGAAAATTAACCTGTGGTTGGTTATTTCATTACATTTTGTGCCAAAAAGGTCGCGCTATTGCTGAATCATTGGTTTTTTAAATGATGTTGATAGTCTAATCTTAATTGATATATCCATATACTGGTGATAGGATGTACTCAAATTATTCCGACAAAAACAGTATGTAATGTTTATGATAGGTTTAACATCAGCAGGGTGTGAGTAAGCGGGACAAGGCCGCGAGAGAATGGAGGCAGCACACATATTGAATATCGAACCTGTGTTGGAAATTAAAGGACTAACCGTTTCCTTTCGCATCAAGGATCAATATTACCCTGCAGTTGACCATCTGGATCTGAAGGTCAACCCCAATGAAGTGCTGGCTGTGGTCGGGGAATCCGGCTGTGGCAAAAGCGCGCTGGCGCTTTCGATAGCACAATTACATGACATGGAGCGCACGCGTATAGAGGGAGAGATTCTTTTTAAAGGCACAGACCTGAACCGTCTCTCATTAGGACAATTGAATAAAATCCGCGGGGCGGGCATTGGCATGATCTTTCAGGACCCGCTAACAGCCCTAAACCCACTGATGAGCATTGGTAAGCAGATTGAGGAAAGTCTCGACTATCATACGTCACTATCCACGAAGCAAAAAAGGGAACGTGTGCTGGAATTGCTGAACAGTGTGGATATACCGAATCCCGCGCGTGTGTATGCCCAGTATCCGCATGAACTGTCAGGAGGGATGCGGCAGCGTGTGATGATCGCCATTGCCATAGCCTGCCGACCTTCTCTTATTATTGCAGATGAGCCCACTACTGCGCTCGATGTAACCATTCAATCTCAAATTCTTGACTTGCTCAAACAGCTTCAACAGGAGACTGGAAGCGGCATTATCCTGATTACGCATGACCTTGGCGTTGTGGCAGAAGTAGCCGATCGCGTGGTGGTCATGTATGCCGGTGAAATTGTGGAAAGCGCCGATGTTTTTGAATTGTTTCGGCATCCGCAGCACCCGTATACACGTTCTTTGCTGGCTTCCATGCCGGACTCCCATACCAAGGGAGCACCGTTGCATGTCATCGGCGGAATTGTTCCCTCCTTGCAGGATATTCCCCGCAATAGCTGCCGCTTTGCTCCGCGTATTCCGTGGATAGGGCAAGGGGCGCATGAAGCTCATCCCCAATTAAGTGAAATTTCCCCCGGTCATTGGGTCCGTTGTATATGTTATCAGCATTTTCATTTTGAAGACGAGGCAAAGGGAGAGGCTGCTTATGGCATTACTGGAGCTCAATAATCTGAAGGTACATTATCCGGTGCGCGGCGGTTTTTTCCAGCGCGTCGTGGATCAGGTAAAAGCAGTGGACGGTGTGTCTATCCGCATTGAGGCGGGGCAGACATACGGGCTGGTAGGAGAATCCGGCTGCGGAAAAACGACGACTGGAAGGACGATCATCGGTCTGAATAAGCTGACGAGCGGACAGATTCTTTTTAACGGAAAGGATCTTGCCGCTCTGAGCCGTAGCAATCGCCATCCGCTCCGCAGAGATATTCAAATGATTTTTCAGGACCCGTATTCTTCGCTTAATCCGCGAAAGCGCGTGCTGGATGTCATCGCTGAGCCGCTGCGAAATTTTGAAAGGCTGAGTAGTGAGGAGGAACGGAGGAAAGTACAGATGTTGCTGGAAAAGGTCGGCCTGAACTCCGATGCGGCTTACAAATATCCGCATGAATTTTCGGGGGGGCAGCGGCAGCGGATTGGTATTGCGCGTGCGTTGACGTTAAATCCGAGACTGATCATTGCCGATGAGCCGGTGTCGGCGCTGGACGTTTCCGTACAGGCACAGGTGCTTAATTTTATGAAGGATGTACAGCGGGAATTCAACCTAACCTATTTGTTCATCAGTCATGATCTGGGGATCATCCGCCATATGTGCGATCAAATCGGCATTATGTACCGTGGGCGACTGGTCGAGCAAGGGAGCGAGCAGGACATTTATGAGCATCCACAGCACTTGTATACCCGACGGCTCATTGCGACCATACCCAATATCGATCCTGCAAAGCGGCTGGAGAACGCTGAAAAAAGGCGAGTGCTTTTGTCTTCCTACAAAACCGAGCTGCCCAAACATCTGGACGCGAGTGGAAAGCCGTTTGCGCTAAAAGCAATCAGCCCATCCCATCAAGTCGCGCTACCATAAGGGGGGATGAAATATGTGGAAATTTACACTGCGCCGACTGCTGGTTATGATTCCCCAGCTTTTTGCATTGAGCGTGCTTATATTTTTTCTGGCCAAGGCCATGCCGGGAGATGCCCTGACAGGACTTATTACCTCGACGCCCAATCTGAACCCGGCGGCACTGGAGGAACAGCGGCAAAGACTGGGACTGAACGACCCGGTGTGGGTGCAGTATGGGCACTGGCTCGTCCAGCTGGCTCACGGGGACTTAGGCAAATCCTATGTACATAAAATCAGCGTGACCGATCTGATTGGCAGCCGTTTGGGCAACACGTTCTTTCTGGGCGTGGTCATCCTGATTCTGACGTATCTGATCGCCATCCCACTCGGTGTACTCAGCGGTCGCTATCAGCATAGTCTGCTGGATAAAACGGTAGTGGGCTATACCTATCTCAGCTTTGCGACACCGTTATTTATACTCGCGTTGCTGCTGCTGTACGTGTTGGGATTCAGGCTCGGCTGGTTTCCGACCAGCGGCAGCGTGGATGTAGGGGTGGAGCCGGGAACATGGGCGTATTACGTGAACAAGTCTTATCATCTCGTTTTGCCGGCGTTTACAGGCGCATTGCTCAGTACGACGGCCACGATCCAGTATTTACGTAACGAGGTCATTGATACACGGCTCAAGGATTTTGTAAAAACAGCGCGTTCCAAAGGGGTGCCGGAAGGGAAAATCTACTCCCGTCATATTTTCAAAAACTCTTTGCTGCCGATTGCCGCCTTTTTGGGCTACGACCTGACGGGAGTCATTGCGGGCAACATTTTCCTCGAATCTATCTTTGGATATCCGGGATTGGGTCAGTTGTTTCTCCAGTCCATCACCCAACGGGACTTTTCCGTTGTGAACGCACTGGTGATGATTTCCGGCTTCCTGGCGCTTTTGGGAACCCTGCTGTCTGATGTCATCCTGAGCAAGGTTGATCCCCGCATTCGCATCGAATAGTGAACAAGTCTGAAGGAAGGAGGGGGATGTAAGGTGTCTACACAGGTGGAGGAAGCATTCACACCACAAATCATTCGTAAATCACCATCCAGTTGGTCGGTACTGCGCCGCGAGCTGGGTACGTGACAAAATGGCTTTGGTGTCCATTGCATTTGTGGTTCTGTTCTTGATCTTTATATATGCCTCTGTCCTGTTTGTAAATCAGGATGTAGTCACAACCGTGGATTTGGGCGCGATCCGCGAAGCTCCAGGCTCGGTGCATTGGCTTGGTACAGACCGGGCGGGCAGGGATATTTTCGGTCAGCTGATTATTGGAGCACGCAATTCCTTCACGGTTGGCTTCACGATTACGCTGCTATCCGCCGCTATTGGCCTAACGTTAGGTCTGCTGGCCGGTTTTTATGGGGGGCTGGTCGATAACATTATCATGCGGATTATTGATTTTATTTTGGTGCTTCCGTTTTTGATGCTGGTGATCGTGTTCGTCAGCATTGTTCCCAAGAGCGGCATCGGATCTTTTATTTTCATCATGACCGCCTTTCTATGGATCGGAAAAGCACGCCTGATTCGAGCCAAGGTGCTGTCGGAGCGGGAGCTGGACTACGTACAGGCTTCCAAAACTCTCGGCACACCCAATTGGAA
The DNA here is from genome assembly GCF_020404765.1 of Paenibacillus sp. BJ-4. GTDB lineage: Bacteria > Bacillota > Bacilli > Paenibacillales > Paenibacillaceae > Paenibacillus. Next base: position 346,196 of record NZ_JAIVEM010000027.1, on the reverse strand, counting down.
AATCATCTGGTTTGGCGTGCTGCCCAATCTCAGCTCAGTCGTGATCGTCAATCTGACGCTCAGTCTTGCGGGAAATATCGGGATTGAGACCGGGCTTTCCTATCTCGGCTTTGGGCTGCCGGAATCCACCCCAAGTCTGGGGACGCTGGTGAGCTACGCCAACGATCCGGATGTTCTACAGAACAGCTGGTGGATGTGGTTGCCTGCCTCACTGCTTATTTTGGTGCTGATGCTGGCGATTAACTTCATCGGTCAGGCGCTCAAACGCGCCACAGATGCCAGACAACGATTGGGTTAACCGAAATTCAATTATAAGGGCAACTATAAGGAGGAGCTTACAATGGTAAAATGCTGGAAAAAAGGAATTTTGCCTGTTCTATCTGCAATTTTGGTGTTTTCTCTGGCCGCATGCAGCGGCTCGCCGTCTGCTCCAAATGGAGGTTCTACCTCTGACAGTACAGGCGGCTCCGGCTCGGATAGCAAGCAGGTGAATACGACTGCACTGGTGACGGCAGTGAAGAACGACAAGGCTCCGATCAAGGGCGGTGTGATCAATTATGCGCTGGTGTCCGATACTCCTTTTGAAGGTGTTCTAAATCCTGTATTTTATGACGGAAACCCCGATTATGAAGTCTTTAAGTTTTTCTACCCCTCGTTATTTTCCATCGACTCCAACCTCAATATTGACAATAAAGGAGCAGCGACGATTTCCTTTTCCGCAGACAATAAAGCGGTGACTGTCAAAATCGATCCCAAGCTGAACTGGACAGACGGTAATCCGGTAACAGCGGAGGACTATGCTTTTGCCTATGAGGTCATTGGCCACAAAGATTATGAAGGTCCACGTTACGACAGCTTTATGACGAACATTGTGGGCATGGAGGATTATCACGCAGGCAAGGCCAAAACCATTTCAGGCATCAAGGTGCTGAATGAGAAAGAGGTTACGATTCAATTTAAACAGGCTACTCCCTCCATAAAATCGGGACTCTGGTCATTCCCACTGGAGAAAAAAGTGTTCAAGGGCATTCCCGTGAAGGATATGGCAGGATCTGACCCTGTTCGTAAAAACCCCATTGGCTATGGTCCGTTCAAAATTAAATCCATGGTTACAGGCGAATCCGTAGAATTCGTCAGAAATGACGATTATTTTCACGGTGAGCCCAAGCTGGACGGCCTTCATCTGAAAGTTGTGAACCCGAATGTCATTACCGAGGCGCTGAAAAGTGGAGAAATTGACTGGGCAGACTATCCAACCACCCGCTACAATGTAGATAGTAACCCCAAAAATGTACAGTTTCTCGGTCAGGAGGAATTGTCCTATAGCTATATAGGCTTTAAACTGGGCAAGTTTGATCAGGCGAAAAATACAAATATTATGGACCCGAATGCCAAGCTGGCGAACAAGTCATTGCGTCAGGCCCTTGGCTATGCGCTCAATAATGAGCAGGTCGGCAAGCAGCTTTACCATGGACTTCGGATTCCCGCAACATCTCTGATCCCGCCTGCCTTTAAGGGATACCATGATACGAATGCGAAGGGCATCGCGTATGATCCGGACAAGGCGAAAAAGCTGCTGGACGAGGCAGGCTATGTGGATACCAATGGAGATGGCTATCGTGAGGACCCTAAAGGTAAGGAACTGGTGCTCCATTATGCGGCAATGAGCGGGGATGCGACAGCTGAATCGCTGGCGAAGTTTTATTTGCAGAACTGGAAGGATGTCGGACTACATGTCGAGCTGGTGGACGGTCGTCTGCTTGAGTTCAATTCCTTTTATGACCGTGTGCAAAAGGATGATCCCGGCATTGATATTTTTGGCGGTGCATGGAATACAGGTTCAGATGTAGACCCTAATGGGCTGTATGGACGCGGAGCCAACTTTAACTATTCGCGCTTTACGAGTGAAGAGAATGATAAGCTGCTGCAGGAAGGTGTGTCGGTGAAGGCCTTTGACGACAATTATCGTAAAGATATATATAATCAGTGGCAGGCGTATATGAGTGAGGAAGCGCCAGTCATACCCACGTTATTCCGTTACTCGCTGGAGGCGTTGAATAATCGGGTAGCCAATTACGATATTACCCGTGGCAAGGAGTACGATGCAGACACTTTTGCGAATATAACGTTAACTGCGGAAAAAGCGGAAGTAGCCCAATAATCTCAAAAAAGCGCAATAACTTTAAAGAAGCGCGAACCGGAGTGATCCGATCTCGCGCTTTTTTGAGTCTTTTAACCAGTTTGGAGATTTCGAAGGGAGAGAAAGAAGACGGAAATACGTCAGCTTCAATACTTCATAGCGGTATGTGAGGAACTGCATTTTACGAAAGCTTCGGAAAAGATCGGAATCTCCCAACCTACGCTCAGCTTGCAAATTAAAGCACTGGAGGAGGAACTGGGAATGACACTCTTCGATCGTGCAGGCAAAAAAATTAAAATGACAGAGGCCGGGAAATTGCTCCTGCAACACAGTGCTCATGCGCTCAAGGATTTGCAGCAAGCGAAGGCTTCTATTGAAGAGCTGCGTACCGAGCAACGTGGAAGCTTAAGAATGGGTATCGCACTACCGGAGCTGGAGGAACCCTTGCAAGAGATGCTTATCCATTTTCATCGCTTATTTCCTAAAATCAGCCTGCACATCTGTCCATCATTCGATGTAACAGAACAGGTGCTGGATAACCGGGTCGATATGGGCATTACGCTGCATGCGGGTACGGATGACAGGCTTGTCCAGCTTCCTCTTCGTACGGAGAATTACTGCCTTATTGTCCCGGTCCAGCATGTCTTCTCCAGTCGTTCTTCTATTACACTGGACGAGTTGAGGCATGTACCCTGGGCGATGCAGCCGGACTATCATCCTGGCAGGAGGCTGGTAGAGAAGTGCTTCCGTGATCGCGGGTATCGCTTTGCAACCGTCTTGGAGACAAATTCCATCCCTTCAATCCTGCGCTGGGTGCAGGAGGGACTTGCTGTAACCCTACAGCCGGGGTCCCTCGCGGCAGTTCTGGATCATTCCCATTTTTGTACTATACCTATTTTGCGGGGAGCGCCTCAGGGTCAGCTAGAGCTGATTTATCGGTCTGATCGTTATCTTGGAGAAGCAGTGAAGCGATTGATTGAAAAAATACAGGCCATGCTGATAGAGCGTTCCAACTGACGGCAGCCCTGATGAATGGCAACAAGCTTTAATGTGTGCGAACCTCCAGCCTGCGTGCAATTAGCGACATACTGTAATTGACAGCAAAGTACAGGAAGGCGGCGAACAGCAGAGCCGGAATGACGAAGGATTGATTTTGACCACCGACAATCTGAATGTTATGTGTCAGCTCCGGCAAACTGATAATGACAGCCAGTGAGGTATCCTTGAACAGGGAAATGAACTGGCTGACAATGGGTGGAACCATACGGCGAAGCGCTTGGGGCAGGATAATATGCCATAAGGTGCTGAAATAACTCAGCCCGGAGGAACGTGCGGCTTCCACCTGTCCTTTATGAACCGAGTTGAGGCCGCTGCGCACAATCTCAGCGATCATGGCCCCCTCGAAGATCGACAGTCCCGTAATGGCTGCCCATTTGAGAGAAATGGAAAAACCGATCGATGGTAAAACCATGCCGATGAAGAAAATAATGAGTAGTAATGGAAGATTGCGAATGAGATCAATGATAAAGGCCGCAACCTGTGAAATGACAGGTAAACGCGTATAGCGCAGGATGCCGAATACAATACCGAGAGCGAAGCTGAACACGATAGAGTAAATGGCGACCTCCAGCGTTAGCAGGAAGCCCTCCAGTATAAACCGCACATTAGGCCATACAAACAATCCACTGAAATCCATACAGGCTTCCCTCCTTAGGATGTTTTGGACAGACGTCGCTCCATATACAGCACAAGAAAGCTGAGTGGAACCGTCAATGTAAGATACAACAACGCCGTGATCGCATAGACTGTGATGGGCAGGAAGGTATCCGAGTTAATCAGATCCGAGTAATACATTAGATCCAGTCCGGCTACTATGGCCAGCACGGATGAGTTTTTGACTAGATTGATGAATTGATTGCCAATCGCGGGCAGTACGACTTTGATCGCTTGCGGTAAAATAATGCTGATCATCGTCTGGTTGTAACTCAAGCCGGAGGACCTTGCCGCTTCAAATTGCCCCTTGGGAACAGCTTGAATGCCGGCCCGTATGGCTTCCGCAATAAAGGAGGCTGTGTATACGGTCAATCCAAGCGTTCCGGATACAAATCCGTCCAAAGGGATGCCCAAAGTGGGAAGCCCGAGATAAAAAAACAGCACGACGATCAGCAACGGGATATTGCGAATGACCTCTACATAAGCGGTGCCGATCCAGTTGAGCCATTTAAAAGGCGCAATTCGAAGGATGGCGATGACAGCTCCCAGAATAAAGCTGCCGATCAAGGCAATGACGCTGGCTTGGACGGTATAAAGCAAGCCTTCTCTGAAACGATCGCCATGATCGAAAAGTACGTTGATATCAAAAGTAAGCATCTGCGCATTTACCTCCTTATCCAGAGCTATGGGGTGTATCCGAGGGTGGATGGGATTCCTACTGGTGTGTTGTGCAGTAGAAAGAAAAGGAAGGAGCACGCAACCTGCGGCTCCTTCACAAGAGTATTATTCGGGTTTAACCCCAAGCCATTGCTCGTGGAGCTTATCGTATTCACCGCTGCTTTTTAGTTCCTTGATCGTATCATTAATGGCTTGCAGCAGTTCAGGCTGTCCCTTCTTCACTGCAATGCCGTAGGGTTCCTCTGTGAAGTTCCCGCCTACAAGAATATAATTCGGATCTTGCTTCTGCATGCCGAGCAGAATAGAGTTATCGGTAGTCAACGCATCCCCTTTACCTGCCTTGAGGGCGTTGAAAGCATCCTGATAGTTTTCGAACTCCAATATCGTCGCTTTAGGTGCTTTCTCACGAATGTTTTTTGCGGAGGTAGAGCCTTTAACGGCAAGTACCTTGGTATCCTGGGTCAGAGACTCCAGCCCGGTGATGGGGCTTCCTTTTTTCACGAGCAGAGATTGTCCGGCGTTAAAATAGACGTCGCTGAAATCGACCTGCTTTTTACGTTCATCCGAAATGGTCATGGTTGCGATAATGGCGTCGATGTCTCCGTTTTGCAGCATAGTGATACGTGTTTTGGACGTGACTTCCTTTAATTCAAGCTTGGTTTCATCGCCAAAAATATGTTTGGCTACAGCCTTGGCAATATCGATATCAAAGCCTTCCACTTTCCCGCTGCCCGGGTCTTTCAGACCAAAGAGCTTGGTATCGTACTTAACCCCAACGACCAGCTTGCCACGCTGTTTGATTGCCTCCAGCCCATTCGCTGCCGTCTCAGTTCCCGACGTTGCCGTTTCTTGCTTACCTCCGCAGCCTGCCAGGACGAGCAGGCAAGATAATGCTACCAGCACCAAAGTACTCCATTGAAATCTTTTTCTCATCAGAACAATCCCCTTTCGATTTACGCTATATTGGTAGTCTGTTTAATGATGAATCAGACGGCTCAGGAACAGGCGAGCCCGTTCTTCACCCGGATTCTGAAAAAATTCGGCAGGCTGGCTGTCTTCCAAAATCTGCCCTTTGTCCATAAAAATTACGCGATCCGCCACTTCGCGGGCAAAGCCCATTTCATGTGTGACGATGACCATTGTGATGCCCTGATGGGCGAGTGAGCGCATGACATCCAGTACCTCCCCGATGGTTTCGGGATCAAGCGCTGAAGTAGGCTCGTCAAATAGCATAATTTTCGGATTCATGGCGAGCCCGCGGGCGATCGCAACCCGCTGCTGCTGCCCACCGGACAATTGAGCGGGATAGCTCTGGGCCTTTTCCTCGATGCCGACGCGTTTCAGATAGGTGATGGCGGTTTGAGTAGCTTCTTCCTTGGAAATACCCAGCACCTTCATAGGTGCGAGTACAATGTTCTCAATCACCTTTTTGTGGGGGTACAGATTGAAATGCTGGAATACCATCCCGATATTGCGGCGGAAGGCGTTGATATCAATCTTTTTGTCATGTACAGGTATTTCGTTGACGAACAGCTCCCCATCCGATATCGTCTCCAGACGATTAATGCAGCGAAGCAGGGTGCTTTTACCTGAGCCGGAGGGACCGATGATCACGACGACCTCGCCCTCCTTAATCTGAAGATTGATGTTTTTGAGTACATGGAAGTGACCGTAATGTTTGTTTACATTGCGAAACTGGATCAGAGAGCTCACCCCTTTTATGCTTGGATACATAGCTTAGTACTTAGACTGGCATGATCAAGCTCTATTAGTTTTCAAAATTTTCTCTCATGATACTATAAGCTTACAATAAAAAACAAGATTTTATGTCATAAAACTTTACGCAAAATATATATAAGTATATTTTTGTGGTAGTTAAGTGCTATATATATGATGAAATTGAGTGAATATTCATAATTTAATGTTATTAAATTTGACATAAAATAATAGTGTTCGACATGCGAAGAGAGAAACGTGACAAAAGCAACGCTATGTTTTACAGTAGGGAGGAAGGAATTTAGGGTAAAGGAAGGTTAGTACAATGACGAAAGCTATTTCACCGCTTGTAACGGCATTGGGCATGGAGCCCCATCCGGAAGGCGGTTGGTACAAAGAGATGTGGAAGGCTAATTTTCAAATTCCAAAACCTGTGCTGCCGGATGTCTATTCCGGTCCGCGGTTTGCAGCTTCGTCGACTTATTTCTTGCTGCATCCGGGCGAGTTCTCTGAGTGGCATGTTGTACATTCAGATGAGCTGTGGCTTTATCATAGCGGGAGTCCTGTGGAGTTGAAGCTGGGTGGAAGTGGAGATGAGCCCGGTGAAGAAACTGTAATTATTGTCGGTGCTGATGTGGAGGCTGGACAGCATCCGCAAGCACTGGTACCAGGAACAGTATGGCAAACGGCACGCCCGCTTGGGGATGAGCCTGTACTGGTAACCTGTGTTGTTGCACCGGGATTCCACTTTGATGATTTCAAGCTGATTGCAAAGGGTAAGGTGGAATAGGAATATTTTTATCGGCGGGTATAATCTTGGATGAACAGGACTTGCCCGCCTGATTGATGTTACGGGTATCTTTTTTAATGTTAGAAAGTTGCCATTTGTTGTATACTTTGGACCTTTGTTTTTTTTCGAATACCAGCCGCAAGTTTTTTAACCCGCGCAGTACCGTATGATCTGACGTTTGCCCCCTGTTTGATCTTCTGGTATACAGCATAGCAGTTTCTCCCCATTCGTTTGGCTTGGTACATGGCGATATCGGCCTCTTTTAGTAATGAAGGCAGAGGTTTCTTCGGAGAAGGATGCATGCTAATACCAATGCTTCCTGTAACTTGAAGGCTGATTCCCTGGATGTTATAAGGAGCGCTGATTTTTTGCAGCAGCAGCTCTGCCAGAACTTTGACCTGATCGGCGTCATAATCCTTCATAATGAGCAGAAACTCATCTCCCCCGATCCGAAAAGCCTTCTGATTGGAGTTTGTCACCTGGAGTAAATGATCGCTTACCCGTCTTAGCAGCTTATCACCTATTTGATGTCCATATGTGTCATTAATGGCTTTGAATCCATCCAGATCAAGATACATAATAGCAATGCTCTCCTTGCTGTTGCTTCGTTTCCAAAATAGTTCAAGTGCATTCCGGTTGAACAGACCCGATACAGGGTCCTGATAAGCAAGCTTTCGCAGCAAATTTCTTTCCATCATCACGGAACGTAAAAAAATAAACGTATATATCCACAGCGCCAGAGTTAGACCTATTAAAAATAAGGCTGTTAAAGATATACTCAATGGGGTCACCACCAATATAGTTTATAGGTTATTCCGCTATCCATTAGCGGCATTAGGTCAGTCGTTTGGCATGAACGATGAGTCGATGTGTCGGGTTTACAAGAGGATCACAGGTAATTAATGTGAGGAGCTTTTGTTCCTTGCTGCTTTTTAAAACGGAGATGTTTGAAGGAGCGACAATTGAGATGTTGTAGACCTTGTACAAGTATTTTTCACTCCGAGTGTGAATCAGAATCTGATCTCCGATTTTCACTTCATTTAGTCGGTTAAATAAACGTCCAGTCGTTCGTGAGCGATGAGCGGCTATGGCAGCATTCCCCACCTGGCCGAGTGCCGCAGTTTCCGACATATGTACGGCTGCATATCTCATATGCTCTCGGGTCGCACCTTCCAGTACAGGAAGTTCCAGCCCGATACGATCAATCTGGATTGTAGCGATTGGAGCTTGCTCTTGAGCCGACGAAGAGGGTTTGGTTTTAGACAATTGTGATCCATCCGCTGCTGCGGTATTTGTCAGCCAACTGGACAAGTCTGTATAGCCTTTAATCATTTCGGGAGTCAGTGTCGATGTATCTGTATTTGATAATGATTCAGCTTCTTGTAATAGCTCTTTTTGCTTCTGATTTTCCATCCATTCATTAGCGGTAGGAAATAACATGATGATGATTCCTAAAATGATGCTCACGTACGCCAGCTTACGCAATTGAAAAGCCTCCCTAAAACAGTAATCCATAGATGGACCATGTAAAATAATTCCCCTTCTCGCTAGTGATGAGCTGAGAAGGGGGAATTTTTGATTATAAAATGTTATTTGTTTTTATGCGTTCGTCTATAACCAAGATAGGCCCCCAGAAGAATTAAGAACATACCACTTAAATAGAAGGGAGCAGGACTGTTTTCTCCTGTCTGTGGCAATGTATTCACCTTAGGAGTATGACTCGGCTCGTTTGGATCTTTAGGCTTTTCTGCCGGTAGGCGGATGACGCCCGTAGGTACTGGATCTTCTTCGATCTTCACGGGTGGAGAAGGCTCCTGGTGAGGGTCGGTTTCTGGTGACCCTGGCTGCGCCTCTACCTCGGGATCTACAGGTGGTTGCTCAATAGTTGGAACGCCCAACGGAACATCCTCATCTTCGATGATTTGCGGCTCCTCGGTTGTTACAGGCGTAGCAGGTGTCACCGGAGGTTCAGTTATTTCAGGGTCCTTATCACGTTTTTTGCCTGAGCCTGGATTCGTAGGCGTACCTGGGTCTGTAGGTTTACCCGGACCCGGATCAACAGGAGTCTCCTTTTTGTTGGTGATCACTATTTGTTTAATACCAGAACTTTGTTTGATGGTTGCATCTATCTGGATTGCAGTTTTTGGCTCTGTTATTTTGTAGCCTTCAGGAGCAGTAAGCTCCTCCAGAATGTAGTCATCATAACTCAATGAAGAGAATACGATTTTCCCATCCGAATTGGTAGTTTGGACAAGAGGGGCTCTTTTCTGATCCTTGTCATAGAGTGCAAAACGTGCCCCGGGCAGTACCTTATTATGATCGTCCTCGTCAACCTTGGTAATCTCCAGACTTCCCGTAACTCCTCCTCCTGATCCCGAACCAGAGGATGTACGCACGATAATCTCTTTACTTGTTTCTCTGATTTCGGTGGTCAAACGGTCGCCCTCAAAATTAACCTTATTGCTCACTTTTGCCTTGTCTTCAGCTTGAATAAAGGATTGATATTCCAAAATATAGCCCGATGATATAGCCTTCGTAAAGGCAAGCTCAAAGGATTGCTGACCTTGAGCAGTCGTTGTTATTTTTAGCTTATAATCCTGATCCTTGACTAACTCAGTGTCCTTGACAGCTTCTCCCTTGGCAGATACCTTGGTGGAATATAGATGAAAAGAATCTTCAATCAGAATTTGATTATTGCTGGGCGTATCCACGATTTTCGTGTTGGAGACATAGGATTGCCCTTCATTGATATGGATGTTCCAATCGATTTTATTTCCATTCTGAGCACCGGATTTCGTCACGTATTCTCCACCGTGAGGCACAGTCACTTTGGCTGCCCATTCCGAATCTACATTTTTTCCATCCATAAGCTGAGCGTTATTGTTAATCTCTTTATCAATAAGCTCTCCTTCCAGTGTCGTTTGGAAAGTGATCCAGTAAGGAGAGTTGATGGACTGGTTAAACTGGACGCTCAGTTCGTTGTTGTTAGCGGCGGAAGGTAAAACAAGAGTATATTGGCTCGAAGGCACTTCGGCCCCCTTTTGTACGCCATTCCACCACCCGAGCAGGGTCATATCGTACACTTTAACAGAACCTGGCACCAGTTTTTGGCCCTGTAACAATGTATCCCTTATTTCAGCATGATTCAGAGTTTTGCGGTTATAGTTGGCCTTAATGTCCCATGTAATTTGCTTGGAGCTGGCATTGTAGCTACCTGACTTAGCCCCATTTTGCTGGGTCATATTGTCCGGCCATAATCGAGCTTCGGCCTCCGCGATTTGTGTTGTTCCGTTGTATAACCAAGTGATAGAGGCTTTATTCCAAAAGTCCGGTTTGGTTTTGTCGATTTTCCATTCGTTATAAAATGTAGTTGTATAGCTGATTGTATACGTGTCTTGAATTTTTTTGTGAAAACGTATAGTGAACCCTTTTTTATAATCCAGCGTAAGAGGGATCAGTTCGTAGTCTATCGGCGATGTTAGTGTTGTTTTTCCGTCCGCGCTTTGGATCTTCAATGTGTTCGGCAATAACGCCAGACCGCCATTCGGAAAGGCATCGTCGATAACAACCTGGTCCATTGTATACTTATCTGCATTAATGGAAATGATCCAAGGAATCGTTTTGGTGTTATAGTTCGGTTCCTTATAGCCCTTGGTGATAATTACACTTTTCAGTTCTGTGGTCGTTTCTTTTGTTACTCCGTCCGATGTTACACTGTTCGTTATTTTACCATTTTTGAGCACACGATCTATAGCCTTCGTTTGATAACGGATGGTATATGGCGCATCAATATCCGTATTGAAAAGTAGATTGAAACCGTTGGTACCGTTGTCGTCAATAACTGGAGTGACCATGTATTCCGATGCAGGAAGCTCCTCTTGCGTATCCCCCTTATACACTTTAAGTGAGCCTGTGACGAATTGTTGGCTGTTATTAAAGCGATCACTCAATATCGCTTTTGCTGCAGGGATTTTTTTGTTGGCAAAATTATATTTGATTGCCCATGAAATCGTTTGTGTGACCGGATCGTATTGCTCTACTTTTTTGCTTAGAAAATCCCCACGTTTAACGGTAACTGTAGCTGATGCTGAGGTATCCTTCACATTGTCTCCTGAAAAAGTGGCCGTGTTGGAGAACCGGGTGTCCTCGCTTGTGATGTTCGTGGAGTATTGAATTCGGTATGCGCTGTTAATACGCTCCTCGTTAAAGCGGATTCTAAAGCCCGTCCCGGCCGGATCAGCTTCAACTGTATACTTATCTGCACTAACAGTGTCCCGTAGCACGGCGGTTCCGTCCACATTGATTTGCAAATGATATACCCGGATGGAGTCTTTGATTAGTTCCAATCCTTGGGGAGTCGGGTCGGTTACTACGGCTTGTTTTATAGGATACAATTGTTTATTTACGTCAACTGTCCAATCAATCCCATTTTTTCCATCAAACTTTCCTTGCTTCTCCAAAGTAGGGCCAGCTGCAGGCTTAATATTTACGATAGCCGTTTGCTCACCGCCTTTGATTGGAATCGCAATAATGACTTGTGTGCTGCCTTTTTCTATTTGTTTACTAAACTCAGTTTGGATCTCAAGCTTACCACTGACATTAGAGTGGCTTTCCACGTAATCATTAAAAGTCATGATCACTTTACCTTGGCGGTCTACGGTGAAATGACCAACTTCTCCATCCGTGTTCGTTAGAGGAGATGTAATGTCTGTGTAAATTTGAAATTGCTCAGGTAATTGAAAGGTAAAGGTGTCTCCAGCTTTATACGTATGGTTCGGCAGCTCCCATTCATAACCTAAATGGATGGCGGAGCCAATATCAATACGACTATCGGGATTATACACTGCATCAATAACACTTCCAGTGGAATCTGTGAGGGTTAGCTTGGTTAAAATACTTTCCTGAGTTGCCCTCACTTCAGAAGTTGAGCCGGCAGTTGCCTCAATGGCTGGAGCCGGGACGGCAGGCGGGATGTTAATCGGCTCTGAGGTTGGATATACATCGTTAGTCACACTCTGAACCGGATCGGTTCCTGGGGGCACTGGTAGAGCAGGGTCGGGATTTTGTGCATAGGCTTGTGTTGTACTGAATAAGCATTGCAAAAAGAGCAATAACGCAACAATTGCTGTATTCCATTTTTTTCTCATACGGTAAACAAATCTCCTATTCTTAAAATACTTTTATTTAGCGGCTAATGGTTATTCCTTCGAGGTTGAGAGGGTTGTATTTATATATTCATCATTCATTCATATAATGCTAAGTTAGCCGCATTGAGCATGATCATAATTTACGAAAATTCACATTCGGGGAAGAATATCTCCTCCTTTTGTCCCGAAATTAGGATAGTGGGTTAGACCTCAATGTCTTTCTGGACTAGAATACATGCCACATCTCAACAATTTCTCAACAAGGATAGAAAAAAGAGCCTTGATCATGTGATCAAGGCTCTACAAGAAATGTAGCTCTATTTCTTCATTTTTTATTTATTAAAAATAATATTCATAAAAACATTGATATTAATATTGCTTTGTTTTAATGTATTTGGAGGGATCTTTGATCATTTCGAATTTTTGTTTACCCTTATACAGGGCTGCATCTACTGTAGTGTCTACGACCACCCACTGATTGTCGATGTAGACCTCATTCCAGGCATGGTAAGTGTCCACGTAGGAGGATTTGCCCATAACCAGCTTGGTTGGTACATCTACACTTCGTAACATAGCAGCCATCAGTGAAGCATAACCATAGCAAATATCTTTTTGTGAGCTTAACGTACGATCAATTTGCGGCAGATAGTCAGTCGTTAAGGCGAAGGCCTGATTGGAGTCATACTTGATATGACTAATGACGTAATCATAAATTTTTTGAAGCTTCTCGCGATCCGTTGTTGCGCCTTGGGTTAATTCACGGGCTTTTTGAATCGCTTGATTGGTATCGCTCCAGTCAATATTTTGAACGGAATTGAGATATACCGCTTTGCTATCGTTTAGCTTTAACTCGATCGTATCTTGTCCTATCACTTTATATTGATTACCACTAAGCTGTTCCAAAATACTAATGCTATAGTTCCCATTACCCATTTGGAGAGGAAATACTTCCTCGGATTTTCCGGGTGTCAGATTATAAGAGTATTTTTGCGCGTCTTTGGTAACCAAAATCTTGGTTTTAACGTTAGGTTTAACAGGGTAACGAACACTGACCGTACCATGATTTACATTGTTTTGATCCAACCATGCAACACTATCACTATCAGCAGCGTGAACTGTCGAATTTAAGAGTGTTGTGGACAGCATGAAAAATAGGAGAAGTGCGGAAAATATCATTTTCCCCATAAAAAACTTCCTTTCGGTGGCCAGGCTGCCATCATAAATAGAAGGCCCTATAGCTTTGCGTCCCTGCCTTTCGACAGGTTTGCCATTTCGTATAAAGTTTTCGGGTAAAAAAGCACGACAAAAAGCCACTTCAATCGGTAGCTGGCTGCCATCATACAGAAGGCCCTGTAGCTTTGCGTCCTTGCCTTTCGACAAGTTTGCCATTTATCCTGAATAGCTTATATTCTTTATTCTATCAGTTAGGTACTCTATTAGGCAAGTTTAAATCTCAAATTTTCGCTATTTATCGACAAACCAAGCCTGCAGATTATACATAAGGCCTATTTTATACGGTTTCCCCATTTTTTGCGATAGGAATGAGGCGTTTCTCCAATGTGCTCTTTGAACAGATTGATAAAATGACTTGTGTTGGGAATGCCCACATATTGTGCGATGTCAACAATAGATACATCACTGGTTTTAAGCCAGCCCTGAGCAGCCGTGACACGAACATTAATAAGATATTCAATAGGAGAAAAGCCAGTCTGTTTTTTAAAGTTTTTAGCCAGATTAAACTTGTTCAGTCTGAACATGTCTGCCAGTGAATCCAGCGTGATCCTTTCACAATAGGATTGATCCAGATATTGCTTTACCTTGCGCACCTCTGCAATTCCATCTGAATTCGCGTTGGGATTGGTGTAGGGGTGCTGTAAAATAACCGTTAACAAGTCAACGATTAGTCTGGATGAGAGCAGTTCAGAGGATATGCTTCTTTCAGACTGTACATGTAATAACGTACGCAGCTTGTCCAATACCACACTTGGGTCCTTTAATGAGATTACAGGCTTATTGTGCTTATCAAATTGTTCGTAGAAATTGTCAATCAGATTGCCGTACAGATTAATACTAATAAACTCCCATGTCTCCTGACAGGAAGTTTTGTACTGTACATATTCTCTGCAATTAATAAAAAGCATATCATAAGGCCTCAATATATATTCCTTGTCCCGGTATTGCAATTCCCCTCTCCCAGACAGGGTAAAAAGGAGCAAAAATGAGGAGAGCTTTTCCCGTTCCATTGCATAAGCATCTGTTTTGAAATAGCCTATTTCCTGTATATAAAAGAGGGATTTTTTAGCGAAAGCAGAGGGTGTACATACAATTGCAACTGGATCTTCGCTCCAGAGACCCTGGGCATTTTTTTGTTTTGTTGTCATATCCAATTCCTTTACAAAAGAACAATTTTAGTAAGATAATTGTAGTTTGTTTCACGAATACCCTTTTAAAACCGGAGTTCCCATTTACAAAGGTTATTTTATCACATTAAAGTATGTTCATGAAACGATTAGAGATTACACAATATTCGACAAATATAACCAGTGGGTATCTAAGTGAAAAGGAACAGTGTTCTTCCGGAATTTAATTCGTTAACTTGATTGAAGTGAAGGGTGAGAGTTAAAAATAGTTGGTCTTTATGATAATGTATCATAATCTTGCAATTCCACTTTTTGAGGCATATATCCTTTCGATTTTAGAAAAAATGGGACTATATTTCGACAAAATGATTCGTAGGGCTCACTTTGTTAGAAAATAGTTTTGGCTCCAATGTTGTGATTCTGTTCACGAACATGTATTAAGAGGTGTAGGTATGTGAACTCCATTTGTGTTAATAGCGCAAATTCTGAATTTCGCACAATTTGTCGATAATAGAGTGTGGTAAGCTTTTGGAATTTGTACAGGCAGTGATATGATGGGTACTATAGATGTAATGATATATATTCGACAGTTAGTTTGGAGGATCACAGGATGGGAAAAACAAAAAAAACGAAAACCGCAGCAGCTTGGTCACTGGTTATGATGGGGGCGGGCTTTGCTGCTACGTTACCTTTTCAACAATTTGGCTGGGCCCGTCTTTTGGCTGGATCTTTTGAGGCCGGGCTTGTTGGAGGATTGGCAGACTGGTTTGCCGTAACCGCGTTATTCCGTCATCCGCTGGGCATTCCGATTCCACATACAGCGCTTCTCCCCAAAAATCGGGGAAAGCTGACCGATGCCTTAGTTAACACGGTCGAAAACAATTTACTTCATAAAGAAAGTATTGCATCTAAAATTGCCGATATTCGGCTGGCCGAGCTGGTGCTGAAAAGCGTGGAAAAAGGAATAAGCACGCCCGAAGCGGTCACTTTCATAGATGCCCTTGCCAAGCGACTTGTTCGCTCGCTTCCGCTGGCGGAGCTGGCCCCGGTGATCGCGACCGGGATTAAGCGGCAGGCGACTGAATTCGATATGGGGCCGTTGCTAGAGGCCCTCGCCCGCCAAGCTGGTGAGCGGAAGTATGACCAACAAGCGTTGGATTATGCGCTGGAGCAAACGGAGTCCTGGCTGCTGCGGGCAGACACCGGGGTTATGCTTGGCACCCTGGGGATGCAGGCTGTTAGCGGCTTGCAGGTCAGCGGGCTCATGCAGTTTGCCCTGAACGCCTTCCTTGGCTATTTGAATGAGGAGCGTATGGGCGAGATGATTCGTCACTTTTTGCTGGACCGCGTAGCGGAGCTTCAAAATGAAGGACATCCGCGTCGTCAGGCCGTTCTGGATGGTATCAACACGCAGATGATCCGTCTGGCAGCCAAAGATACGGTCAGGGAGGGGCTGAATCACTGGAAAAACACCTTTATTGATTCTTGGGAAGGTGATGCAGCTATATCAGGGAAGCTCGAAGAGCTGCGCCGTCATCTGCTGGATTATATGGAGGACGCCAGTTATGTAACGGCATACATTGTACCTTTACTGGATCAAATGCTGTCTGATTTATGGAAAAATACGGAGCTGCTGGACAAGATCAATTCGTGGATCGTGGCAGGTGTTACCGGAGTAGTGGAAGCCAACCACAGCCAAATTGGTAATCTGGTCCGTGAAAATGTGAATAAAATGGATGACGCTTCACTGATTGTTTTAATGGAGGACAAGCTGGGGCAGGATTTACAATGGATACGGATTAACGGTGCGCTTACAGGTTTTCTGATTGGAATTGTGCTTACTGGGGTTCGTATGTTGCTTGAGTAGCACGAACAATCTGTGCAAAGGAACGATAGGTGGAAATTGTGTAGATAAAGGTTGTGAAACTATGAGGATTGGTTACCATCCAATGCTGCTGGTTCAAATGAGAGCCCGGCAGAGTTGCGGTGATGTATGGTACCGGATGACAAGTGGATGAGTAAGCGGAGATTTTTTTTAATTACGCTATCATTCCTGATCGTAATTATCGGCCTGCGTTTGCTGTGGTTTGATTATTACCACAATCAGGATTATCCCCGGGCCAAGGCGGGAATTCTGGATCTGAGGGGCTTGAATTTGCAGGAGATTAAGACCCTACCATTAAATGGTGAGTGGGAGTTTTATCCTGGGACTTTATCTTCTCCTGCCGAACTGAAATCCTTATTTATGCAGAAGCAGCGCCAGACCATTCAGGTACCAGGATTATGGAGTGAGTCGGTATCTCCTGTGGATCATAAGGCATATGGGGTTGGAACCTATCGGCTGCTTATTTTGAGTGACAAACAGGAAGACACTTTATACGGACTTCGGATCGGGAGGATTAGTACGGCATCCAACATATTTGTCAACGGCCGTTTAGTTAGTCATAGTGGCCGGGTCTCTAACAAGGTCGAACAGCATACAGGATCGACCGTTCCGTTCTCTGCTATGTTTGATACGAACAGACAGGCCATGGAAATTGTCATTCAAGTATCCAATTATGATTTTCCTTCCAGTGGAGGAATTGTGAAGCCTATCATTTTCGGAAGCGCGGAGGCTGTGAATAGCCGAACCAACTTCGCGATCTCGATGCAAATTATGGTTTGTATTATTTTGCTGCTTCACGGGTTGTATGTAGTCGTTATATTTTTTATGAATCCACAAAAGAAGGCGCTACTGTATTTTGCCGGAATTGTAGTCTGCACGGTATTATCCATCCTGACAGACGATGACAAGCTTTTAATAGACTGGTTCCCCATCAGTTTGAGTCTTTCGTTAAAAATAACCATACTTTCCTATATAGGAATAGGTATGTGTGTACTGAAGCTGGTGCAGTCTCTGTTGGTTCGATCCCGTATCATTCAGATTGTTTTTATAGGCCACTGTTGTTTTGCGGTTACCGTTTTATTTGCATCTACATCCAACCTCTATGCATTTTTGTTGGCTCTTATCGCATTTTCAGGCATTACCCTATGTGCTACGGTTCCAACGTTTACTTTTCTTAGAACATTCAGAGGGCAAAAAGAGGCTATTTTTCTGTTGCTCGCATCCCTTAGCATTGCTTCCAGCATACTGTGGGGCGTGTTCAAAACGAATGATCTCCCCTATTACCCTTGGGATATAGTGCTGGCCTTTGTGGCGTTTGCATCTTATTGGTTCAAACGGTTTTTTAATACGAATGCCGAGCTGAGAAGGCTGTCGGACAGATTGCAACGCGCTGATCAGGTGAAAAATGAATTTTTGGCCAATACCTCTCATGAGCTGCGAAATCCTCTACATGGGATGATCAATATCGCGCAGACCGTGTTGGAGAATCAGAATGGTGCCCTGGATGAACCCAACAGGAGAAACATGCAATTGCTCGTTACGGTCGGTCGCCGTATGTCCTTATTATTGAATGATTTGCTGGATGTTACACGTCTGCGTGAAAAGGATATTCTTCTGGAAAAAAGAAGCTTGAAGCCCCAGGCTGTAGCCTCGGGTGTGTTGGATATGCTCCAATTCATGACAGATGGTAAACCTCTAAACATGGTGGTAAACATCCCTGCTGATTTTCCAAATGTATTAGCGGATGAAAACCGAGTAATCCAAATCCTGTTCAATCTCCTTCACAATGCGGTTAAACATACTGCTGAGGGGACCATTTCCGTTCACGCACACATCCAAGGCGAAATGGCCAGTATTCAGGTTCGTGACACGGGCGTTGGGATGGATGAGGAGACGCAAAAGCGAATATTTCGTCCATATGAACAAGGAAATTCTCATTTGACGGTTATTGGGGATGGGCTTGGACTAGGGTTGAGCATCAGCAAGCAATTGGTGGAGCTTCATGGAGGATCTCTGAGTGTAAGCTCTGAACTTGGTCAAGGTTCAACCTTTTCTTTCACACTACCGCTCGATCCCTCACCTATCCCAGACGAATCACGAGATAACGAGCAGGTGTGTATGGATAAAGAAGCAGGTACTGATTTTATAGCTTTGCAAAATGAAGCTGTGATGCAGGTTGCGGCAGGCTCTGCACGGTCTGCTATACTCGCAGTAGATGATGATCCGGTTAATTTAAGAGTGCTAGAGGGCATTCTCGCCTCGGAATCCGAGCCTTACGACCTTGTCACTGTAACCAGTGCCCAGGATGCCCTGCATAGGCTGGATCACCGGGAATGGGATTTAATTATAGCCGATGTCATGATGCCCCAAATGTCGGGTTATGAGTTAACTCGGCGTGTAAGGGAATACTTTAGCATTTCCGAGCTGCCTGTGTTGCTGTTGACGGCACGTAGTCAGCAGGAGGACTTATATACGGGATTTCTTGCTGGGGCCAACGATTATATTATGAAGCCTGTGGATTCCATGGAATTGAAATCCAGGGTCCGTGCCTTGACTGATGTTAAAAAGTCCGCAAGGGAGCGGCTTTGGATGGAGGCTGCATGGTTACAGGCGCAAATCAAACCTCATTTTTTGTTTAACACCTTGAATACCATTGCATCCTTAAGTCATGTGGATCACGCCAGAATGGTGAATCTTATTGAGGAGTTCGGTAAATATTTAAGATCAAGCTTTAATCCTCAAAATCTTGATAGAGTCGTATCACTGGAATATGAGCTTACACTCCTGAAATCTTACCTTTATATAGAGAAGGAGCGTTTTGGGAATAGACTAGATATTGTATGGGAAGTAGACGAACAGGTGTCCTTGCTTCTGCCGCCATTGTCCATTCAGCCACTTGCGGAAAATGCGATCAGGCATGGTATCATGAATCGGATAGATGGAGGAACATTGTGCATTCGAATTCAGCAGCAGGAGGATGGCACAGAAATAGCCATTATGGATGACGGTGTGGGCATGAGTCAGGAGGAGCTGGATCGTCTGCTGGATCCTCAGCAAGAACAGTATAGCGGGATTGGATTACGGAATACGGACCGACGTCTGAAGCAAGTATTCGGTAAGGGGCTGTATATTAGTAGTCATTCCAATCAGGGTACAACGGTGAGCTTCCATGTTCCCCGGGGACAAAGGCAAGAATCTTAATATCTCTGTCCCGTAGGACCTCATACAGAACGAGGCGAAGCAAGTGCCGGTTCTGATGGGGTTCTACGAGTTCCGGAGAATGGCTCTAGCCATGAGACTTGGCATGTGCCATTTGCCACTCTATAAACCAATTCGTAATTTGTTCGTTGGGCTTCTCATGAAGTTCTTCCCATAGGACGGATGATAACAAATTATACCACTTGTTAACTAAGTTATTTTTGTTCATATCAGCATAGGTTTTCATTAATCCCCAGTAGGCTTCCTCTGCTTGGGGGTGACGACTACAGATGCCCTCATAAATAGAGACCGCCTCTTCTGGCTGGGCGTTCCCTCTATACCACTCTGCCATTTTCAATGCTGTGGATAACCACATTTTATGCAGCCTTTGGCGTTCACTTTCAACCCACCAAAAATCATATTCCTGTAAATAGTCCCCTTTGTATAATTCCATCATTTTAACATAATAGTGAATAGACTCCTTGTTCATCTGCGGAGCGGATGCCAGGAGGGACTCCCACCTTTCTGTATCTAACAGCACGTTTTGCGTATGCAAAATATAACCGCCATTAGTGTTGCAAATATCTAAAAAGGAATGATACGGCGCTATACTTTTTCTAATGTAATAAGCGGCAGTATATAAAAGAGAGTAGGCCTTATCTTCTTCATATTCCGGCCATAGTAATTCAATCAAGGCTGATTTGCGAACCCATTGGTCATGATTTTGGAGCAGGTACAAAAACAACTCCTGAGTCTTTTTGGTCCTCCACTGAAGAACAGTGGGCTGCTGATCCGGTAATGTGAAGACGACATGTTGAAAAACCTGTAAATGAAGAAGGGAAGGTTGATTCTCAGGTATGGAGGCAGCTTGATTGTCACGCTTTAGAATGCGATTCATGGTTTTGATGAGACGTTCTGTCGTGACCGGTTTGAGCAGGTAATCCAGCGCATTAAGCTCGAAGGCCTGGATAGCGTACTTATCGTAAGCCGTAACAAATACAATCTGAATATAGGGCTTGTGCTCCAAAATTTGATTTGCTAATTCAATTCCACTGATCTCTGGAAGTCTTACATCCAAAAAGGCTATGTCTATATTATCAAGTAGAATATAGTCCTTAGCCACGAACGGATTCGTAAAAGCTCCTGCAATATGTATGCCTTGTAACTTGCCAAGCAGACGCTTCATATAATCCAAAGCTAACTCTTCATCATCGACAATAACAATCCTTGTCAATTTCTCTGATTTTTCCACGTGTGCTTTACTCCTTTTTAGGCAGATACATCTTATTATATAGGATAACTGGGCTGCGGCTATAAGCAAAAAGTTGTAGAAGAAAAAAATTTAAAATAAAAAGGCGGGCCGCGATGGGCCACCGTTAAGATGAATGATCGCAAGCCCGCCTGTTAGGATGTACTAAACTTAAAGCTTGACTAACAGTATTGGACGTATATTTATAGGACCCAACGTGTGATCTTTTCCAGCGGTTGTCTGGATTTTTCCCGCTTGGGTTCATGAGCGCGATAACCGAAGGCGGCAATGACCGAAATATCCAGCAGTCCGTCCTCCAGCAGTCCTTCTTTCTCCAAGATGGCGTGCACCTGATCGTAGTTAAAGCCCTCAATCGGGCACGAATCAATGCCGATCTGAGCCGCCGCCGTCATCATATTACCCAAGGCGATATAGGTCTGCTTGGAAGCCCAGTCGAATAACGTACGCTCGTTTTCCAGCAGACGTTGATTTTCACCCTGGAAAATTTTATAGCGACCCGGTAGCGAAGCAAATTCTTCCTCGGACATGCCTTTAACCTCTTTATACATGTACTCCACGTAAGGAGAATCATACCGTACATCCTTGCGCGCCAAAATGAGGACGACATGGCTGGCCGCAGGAATCTGTTTTTGGCCCCCACTGGAAACCGCAGCCAGCTTTTCTCTCAAAGCCTGATTTTGTACGACCACAAACTGCCACGGTTCAAAACCGACGGAGCTTGGGGAAAGTCGCCCGGTTTCGAGAATGAATTGAAAATCCTCCTCTGGTATGATGCGATCAGGATTGAATTCCTTCGTGGCATGTCGGAACAGAAAAGCATCCAGAATTTCCTGCTTTTTAGCGGATGTGTTGGACATAATATGTACTCCCTTCAAGTTGGGTTTAGTTGGTGCTCCATATATTTTCTGCTAATATAATGAGAGCTGATATCGAATATATAGTCATCATATAGAAAGTTTTTTGAGGGAACAAGTACGCACATATTTGTTCCTTGTTACAAATTTGAGGCTATGGATCTGCATCCTGCAGAAAGAAGGGGAATAGATGACACAAAAAATGGAAAATGGAGTTAGCGTGAATTTTGGATGTCCGGTAGCGAAAACCGTCGGGGTCATAGGCGGCAAATGGAAGGGAGTCATCTTGTATCATTTGACCACAGGACCACGGCGTTACAACGAAATTCGACGGACCTTGCCCAATATTACGCAGCGGATGTTGACCTTGCAGTTGCGTGAGTTGGAGCGAGATGGCATTGTACATCGCCAAATTTATAATGAGAATCCGCCGCGCGTGGAATACTCGCTTACTCCGTTGGGGGATACATTAAGGCCGTTGCTGGACTTTATGAGAGAGTGGGGTATCTTTTATGGGGAACAGAG
The DNA here is from genome assembly GCF_020404765.1 of Paenibacillus sp. BJ-4. Classification (GTDB taxonomy): domain Bacteria; phylum Bacillota; class Bacilli; order Paenibacillales; family Paenibacillaceae; genus Paenibacillus. The sequence goes on along the minus strand of NZ_JAIVEM010000027.1, from coordinate 323,920 downwards.
TGGCGAGCCTGTGGCGACAACATCCAATTCGGGAAAGCATTTTTGTTAAGGTGAGGATAAGGAAAGCCCGCTGATGATTTCATCCAAGATGCATGAGTTCATTAGCGGGCGGAATAAAAGCAGGGTTATTTAAACTCGATGGCCTCGTTCATTTTCGCCCAAGCCGTTTCTCCAATGATGCCCAGCCGCCAGATGGCGATGCCTTTAAGGTCATAACGTTTGGCTAGGCCGACCTTGGCGTTAACGGTACTGTCTTTTTCGCTACCCATCGAAATCCCCAAAATCAGCTTGTCCCGCGAGGTTTCCTTCAAGGCCAGCTTTATGGCTTCGTCTACTTTGTCCAAAGGCTCAGGCGTCGCCTTTTGGCCATAATCATAAGCCATAATGATCAGATCGTCCGCCAGATTGCCCAGCGTCTTGTAATCATAGCCGGCGTAAGAGCTGTTCAGCGGATGCAGAACGACGGTAAGCTTGAGTCCGGCTTGATGCGCTTTGGCAGACAGCTTTTGAATAAAAGCGTTGTAGTCTGAACGCGCTTTGGCTTTATCGCCGCTCCAGCCCAGACCCTCCAGATCAAGCGTGATGCCCTTGAACTGTTTATCGGTGGCGGTGCTGACAATTTGGGAAATGGTCTGCTCTTGAAGCTGCGCATTTTCCAAAACCTTGGTCAACTCGTGATTGCCGTCACCGGAATAGACCATCAGGTAAGGGGAGGTCCCCTGGCTGTCTGCCTCCTGTACAATAGATTCCGGCGTTACGGCTCCAGAAGCTTGAGGCCATTTGTATTCTTTACCAGTCGTCGTGAACTGTCCGTTTGTATCAATTCGGCTCCAGCCAAAGGCTACTGCATTAAAATTCGGTATCTTGGCTCGCTGGTCAAAGGATGATAGCGCATAGAAGCCTACCGTATATATGGCCTCACGTGGCGATGTAATAGAGACCGTCCGTGTTGCCTGATTCCAGTTCACCGCGGCCCCGAATTGCTGCCCGAAGAAGCCTAACGGGATCATCGTGCTCCCGTGTACGGTTTGGGGTGCGGCTGTTAGTTGCACCGTTTGCCCGTCCACTGTGGCATTGCGGCTGCCCATTTTCAGAACCACCTGCTTGGTTGCGGAGCCTTGTGCTTTGGTAGCGGTGATGCTTTGGCTAGCCTGATCCCATTTTACTGTAATGCCAAGAGCCTCAGAAATAGCACGAAAGGGAACCATGGTCGTGCCGTTCATCATTGCGGGCTGTACGGGGAACGGTAATGGGTATCCGTCCAGCATAATGCTGACCTTGCCTGCCTCCGCCTGTGCCAAGGGGCTATAGATGCCCGCTGCGGTACTCAGAAAAATAGCGCTAGATAACAGAGCCTTATTTACGATTTTCATCCTATGATCTCCTATGCTCAATAGATTGCAAAGCTATTATGCTAGAATCGTGAGGTTGCTACCATTTTACCAAAAAAATGATAGATAGGTGAATGTGAAATGAATAGGATGAGATGAACCCGAGTATATCTTAGCATGGGTATTATGTTTTTTGGTTGGTGTACCCATATAAAAAACAACCATTGACGGCTGTTAGGCCATCAATGGTTGTTGGAGTGTCATTCTTACTTACTTGTTGATCAGATTGGTCGTCTTGAGCATTCTTGCGATCAGCGCCGTCACTTCCGCACGCGTCATCGTGGCTTGTGGGCTAAGCTTAGCATCGTTGCCTTGGATGATGCCTGCTTCAATTAATTGCGCCACATCCGCTTTGGCCCAGTTCGATACGCTTGCCCCATCTCCATACTGGGACAGTGCAGAAGTATCCTGACCAGCCGCAGTTTCGGATTGGATCAGGCGGTACGCGCGGGCAATCATCGAGAAGCCTTGCTCTCTCGTGATTTGCTTGTCGCCATAGAAATTGCCGTCTTCATAACCGCGTACGATATCAAATTCATTCGCAATGGTGACCGCTTTTTCATACCAGGCGGACGCCGATACATCGGGAAAATTCGCCTGCGGCGCATCCGGACGCATCAGGCCCAGACCCGTGACCACGATCTCTGCGAACTCGGAGCGTGTTACACTGCGGTCTGGCGAGAACGTGTTATTTCCGTTTCCTTTCAGGTCCAGTCTTGCCGCGATGTTATTGACATCCTCTTTGCCCCAGTGCGTTTTCACATCATCAAAATCCTGCGGATTCCAGATCACCGAGTAAGTGCCGTTGCTGCGCAGATCGTTGATTTGTGCAAAATAACGGTTGTTGATCTTGGTCACTACGGTTGGCATGTGATATACGCTGCCGTCCGGGTTCACGATGACACCTGTTGTGATCCGGTTCGGATCGATGCCTTCCGGCAGAGCGATATACTTCACTGCATATCCGTTCAACTGATCGGATCTCATTGTCTGTCCGGCACGACTAAACGTCAGATCCAGATCGACCGGATCCACCAGCAACTCATAACCAGCCGCGGCGGCCTTGCTCTTCGCGGAGGCGATAACGTCTTCCGCAGAACGTTTAATGTCGATACGAACCCCAATATCGCTCAGCACCGCATTGCCCAATTTATCAGCCACGGAAGACAAGTTCATTTTCCCGGCAGGTACAGGATAGATCGCCAGCAGGTTACTGACTTCCAGGCTTGCTCCTTTGTCACTCAATTGCTTAAGGCTGTCTGCTGTTAAGCCGTCTACCGTCATAGCGCCTTCATTCGGCGAGTGAATTGCCAGCTTTTGAGCCGTACCTTGCAATACGGCAGCGCTCAGCTTGTCTGGGTTACCCTTAACCAATGTTACGGTACGATTGCCTGTAGTCGATACAGTACCGGTTGCGAACGGATTGTCATTGCCGTTCAAGGTCACGTCGAGGGTATCCTTTGGTGCTTCTGGAGTTACCGTTGGAGTCGTGCTTCCGCCGCCTCCGCCTCCACTGCTGCCTTTGTCGTCATCGTCATCATCATCTCCGCTGTTATGTCCACCTTCAAATGCTCTGAAGACGGTCAGCGTATACAAGGTTTCCCTGCCGTTAGCTGTTACTTTAACAACAATCGTGTTTGTACCTTCATTCAATGGCAAACTATCACTTGTTGTTCCGTTAGCTCCGTCCGTCCACGAGCCATTGTTGAGTGAAATCTCAATCTTGGCGTTCGGATCCAAACCGGCAAGTGAATCCAATGTTGGTGTGAGATACACGCTGTACGTTGCAGTATTAACGGTGTAGTTATACGTGTTTTCGTTAAAAGCCGGAGACAACCCGATCAGAGCTCCATCCGAGCCCTTTAACTCAAGGTTGCTGAGCCGTGGCGACTTGTCCACTACCGAGTCTACAACAATAGTCTTGGAAGCCTTGGACACCTTTTCACCCTTCACTGCCGTTACATCGACAGTATATGTTCCATCCGGCAATTCCGTTGACGGGATAAAGCTCCAGTTTCCATTGCTGTCCACAGTGGCAATGCCACCTGCGTTTGGAACCTCGTTGCCCTTTGCAGCTTTAATGACTACTGAAACCTCTGAACCGGCCTCGACGACCCCTTTAATCTCCGGTTTACGGATATTCACGGTGTCCCCGCTCGGTTCGGTGATTTTCAAGCTATCAAAAAATGGATTTACTAGTTCTTTTCTGGCGGTTTCCAGAGCTCTCCGTGCTTCATCTACTACCAATTGAGAGACATTCGGATTCTCAAATACTACTTTCGCAGCATCCAGCTTCTCCTTGTACCCTGCCCAGCTTTCCGAAGTATAGTCTGTCTCTATTAAGCTATCGAACAGATCTATCTCATTCTGCAGCGTACGTTTGTCTATGACGGTCAACCCGGAGCTTACAACGGCGATTCCTGCCGGCATGCCCGTCTGCGCCTTTGGCGTTACTTCAAAGAACAGATACTTGCCGATATCCGCATCGGTGATCGTATAGGTCAAGCCTGTCGCTCCGGCAATCGGCGTCTTGCCGCTACCGTCGCTTTCGCTGCCGCTATACCATTGATATACCGACCCGGTTACGCTTTCTAAATCCCCATCGTCATCCGAGTAGGTGTAGCTTCCCGTTACCGTTTGTCCTGCCTGTGCAGTGCCGGTGATGCTTACATTCGTTGCAACAGGCGGAGTCCCGGCTGTACCGAAGAAAACATCATCCATAAAATTTCCAGTGTTGGCAGCGCCTGTAGCAGAAGATACGGCTGTGAAAGCGAAGCGGGTCGTCGTTTGACCTTCAGGCACGATATAGTAACCTGTATAGTAGCCCCACTCCGCGTTTCCGTCAGTCATCGTAAACGAATTCGAATACGGGCTGGTGAGTGTCGAAGTTCCTGTACTGTTTGTTGTCTTCGTATAGGTAATATTGGTGCCGCTGATTTCTGGTACAGATAAAGTAGTTTTCCCCGACGGTTGTGTGAAAGCAGCGGGAGCTCCCATCTGCAGCTTCATCACATCTGTTCCTCGATTCCCTCTGTGGGACAGATGCCAGACCAGCATTTGACCAGGCGTTGTCTCGACATCCTGATACAAGGTAGAATCATAATAGGCATTCAACTCTGCATGCTGCTGCCCGTTAAATGCGGTAACTCCACCGTTAGAACGTGCCCATATTTCAATATTGTGGTCTGGCGCGGATGTTTTCCATGCTATAGATTTATCAGAATCTTTAACTATGTACCAATTGGTACTGGAATAAGCCGGCTCTTCAAAACTGCCATTTGCAAGCAGATTGACATCCGAACTCTCAGCGCGAGATGCGGGGGTAAAGGAAAACGCCTGCACGGCAATCGAGATCGACATCAGCAAAGATAATTTGTTTTTATGATTATTCCATTTCATACTACTATGGTCTCCTCTCCTTTCCGTTCACTCGGATTCGCTGCTTATAGCTCGTCCATATCACTCTGTTAGCGAGTATGGCAAGAGCGATGTCATTACTTTTGTCCTGTTTAACCTCAATTTTCTAAAACGATTCCAGACTGCTTCGATACGTGTTATCCATCTAATCGATAACGATGTTTTATTCTGTTCCTATTGTTGTCCCTCCCCGTCGTAATCTGATACAAAAGTACTAATTTCTACACCTCGCGAACATGCCTGATCGTAACAAATGAATCTTTACAAAATCTCTACAAAAAATGCAGAACAGGCTTTATCAGCATATCTCGTTACAATCACGTAAAATTTATTTCCGCCATATTGTAAGATCAAAAAACAACCATGGATGGCTTAACAGCCGTCCATGGTTGTTTTTGTGGAGCGTGCTCAGAGGTACACATTTTCTAGCCGGTCAAATCCGTTCAGGAGAGGGGCAAGCCACTGTGTATTTATAGTAATCAGAACAATTTTGATTACTTGCGGCGCTTGAGCGCAATGCCGATAGCTGCGGCACCAAGCACGACTGCAATAATCGAGAGGATGAGTGCGGTCGTTTGTGCAGTCGAGCTGGCTGGAGCAGAAGCGGCAGGTGCAGCTTCTACAGCATTGTTCGAAGCAGGTGCGGGGCTGCTGCTATCTTCAGTCGTATCTGTGCTCGCGTGGCCTGCTGCCGTACCCGCCGAATCGTGTCCGCTGTCTGCGGCATGAGCAGGAGTTTCGGATGTAGCCTCCGTCGTTATTTTGGTAATGGAATGAGGATTGCTGCTTCCTTCGTCGCCTGCCCACTCGACGATGCTTCCATCACTGTAATACTGGAAGGCATCCCAGGCTGCTTCTGTATTTTGGCTCGCATTTTGTGCTACAAAGCTGAAGCGCTGGTATTGCCCTGCTTGAATACCGTCTTTTTCCGCCGACCAGGTAACGGTGGTCACTTTACCGGAGCTGTCCTTGTCAGTTGCTACCTTCCAATCCGGAACAGGCTCGTATTGTTTAAAAACGACCTCTTTCGGAATTTTCAAAGCGACTTTGGTGGTAGGAATGTTTTTCTCCACGGGTACCTTCAGCGTGTAGGTTTCCCACGCATTAGGCTGCGAAACAGAAGGCTTTACGGTCACGTGTGCACTGGCCATACCTGCAAAAAGAAAGGCGCCTGCTGCAATCAAGCCCATGGAGGTCGCAAACCTGGAAAATCTGGATTTCACCGATTGAATCGTTGTATTCATATTTATTTCGCTCCCTTTAATGTGAGGATTTTGCAACATCCTGAAGTAATAAAATGATTATTGTTTCCCACCTACGTGCAGGGTAAAGTCAGCATCAACCGCATCAAGAGATGCCGTCAGGGCGTGTACTTTTACAACCCATGTTCCTTCGGCGGTCATCAATTCCTGACTGCGGAAGGGCTGCTGCTTTACGGGGAGAACAAATTCCTGCCGATTTTTGTTAGGGTCTGCCGGAACAAGTGTCAATGTAACTTGCTGAATTCCTGTAACCGCAGCCCCTGTGCTATCCTGAATGCTTACCTTAAATTCATTGCTACCCACAGCGTTGGGGCTGATCCCCAGCGTGACGTTGTACTCACCCGTAGTGTGGGTTTCCTCGAACGGTACGGCGGGTGCCTGGCCAGGTGACAGGTGGGTGAGCAGCGCAGCCAACAGCAGCACGAGCAGGCCGACGGACAGCTCGGCGCGCAGCCCCCCGGCGGCCCGCTGGGTAGCCGCCGCTTGCCGTGCGCTGCGGAATTGGCTGGCCGCGAAGACCAGCATGACCAGCAGCAGCGCTGCTTTTCCGAGCAGAACGAGTCCGTAGGACGTGTTCAGCAGCAAGGAGGGAGCCGGTACGTACAGCACGGCTCCATATATACCGGTGGCGAGCAGTGCTGCCACCATGGCAATGCCCCAGCCCGCGAAGCGGCGCAGGGCCGCTTGTCGCAGAGTTGCCCGCTCCGACACGGGCAACTCCGAGCCGGCAACAGGCAGGCACACGGTCATGACGGCAAGTGAGCCGATCCAAAAGGCTGACGCCGCCAGGTGGACAAAGTCCGCGGCGATGGCGGGAGCCGGATGGGTAGCCGCTGCCGGGTGGCCTACAAAGGCCTTGGACAGCATGACGCTCAGCGTTAGCATGACAGAGCTGTAGCCCCACAGACGGCGCTGGCGGATGGAAATGCTGTGATCCAGCGCGTAAATCAGCGTTACACTCAGCAGCAGTACGAGAACCATCTGGACGAACCAGACTTGTCCTGCCCCTGTAAACTGGAGCGCTTCTCCTAGGATCGGGAGTGTAAAGCCCTGCCCGATGGAAACCCCCGCATCCCAAGAGGCCTGAAGCGGCAGGCTGATCAAAATGGCGGCAGATGTTATGGCGTAGCCGCTCCATAGCAGCGCGGGCCAGCGGGGCAATGTGGCAAAGGAGCGTTGATCAAGCTCCTGCGGTGCCCTTACTTGCTTGCTATTGCCTTGGCTTAAGCTCGGCAAGATGAACAAACGGAAGCAAAGCGCTCCAAAAAGCAGCGATATTCCTATGTAAAGGAGCCACCGGACAGCAATTAAGTCGGGTCGTGATGCTACTGAGCCTTCAGGTGTGGCAGCTGGGTTGGTATACGCATTGGAACCGCTACCGACTTGAAAGGGAATGACTCCATTAATCGGATGTCCGTCCGCGGACAATGCTCTCCAATTGACGGTGTAAATTCCGCCTTTCATCCCCTGAATCAGTTTGATTTCCATGGTGGCCTTATGTTCCGGGTTGAGCTGTGCTTTTCCTGTATCGACTCGCTTGCCTGTTTCATCAGTCACCTTGATCGACATAAAGGCAGACTGCAAATCCTCATTGAAGGTGATGCTCACCTGTGAAGGCGACTTGTCCAAAACCTGATTTTCGGTCGGACTGGATTCAACGACAAATGCATGAGCCCATGATGAGCGAGGAAACAGGATAAGAAGTGGTAGGCACAGCAATAGAAGACAAGCCATGCGAGCTGGCCTGGACAGGTACAACATGCTTGTGAAGTCACCTTCTCTCGATTACTTGAAGCGAGGATATCCTTATTTGTAATATTTTATACGGACAAACCCAATCTCTATCTATCATAGTGCATATCGTGTGAATGGATGGATCGAATTATGACATTTATATGAAATTTGAAATAAACAGCATTTTGCTTTTGCTAATTATATAAAAACCCTACCGATGTAGAAATCTGGACGATTTCCAACGGTAGGGGTGACGAGGACGAGCCTGTGGGAAACTAGAGGCCTGCTTCCACGGAATCAATAAAAGCAGGTTGCTTGTGTTGAATATAATGGATAAAAATAGCCGTAAGTTCAGGGTCGAATTGGCTACCCGAGCAGGCGCGCAGTTCTTCAATGGCCTCCTCGAAGGTTTTGGTAGGTTGGTAAGGGCGTTCAGTCGTCATCGCATCAAAAGAGTCGATAATCGTCAGCATCCGACACAGTCGGGGAATTTGTTCACCCTTAAAGCCGAACGGATAACCTCCCCCGTCATAGCGTTCATGATGCAGTTCCACAAAAGGAACCAGATCTATGAATCGTTCGTTGGCCTCGATAATTCGTTTGCCCCACACAACATGTGCTTTTACCATCTTCCATTCTTCACAGGACAGCTTCTCTTTTTTATTCAGGATATTCCATGGGATTTCGAGCTTGCCAATATCATGAATGAGAGCACCCAGTACAAAACGTCGCTTGTCCTCCGGGCCGAGCTGAAGCACTTCGGTCATGTCTGCTGCATATCTGAATACCCGTTTGGAATGCTTGAAGGTATTAATATCCTTGTACAAAAACAGTTTAAGCTGCTGTTCAATATCACGAATATCTTGTCCAAGATCGACTTCACGTTCCACTTCATTTAAAGTACCATGGGTATGAACGATGTTTTTTCCCTGTTTCTTGGCATAGTACAGTGCTTTATCAGCCAGATCGACCAGCTGTGATTTGTCGTAGATGTCGATGCGGCTTTGTGCAATCCCAGCAGAGAAGGACAAGCAGCCGTGCGGAAAGATTTCAACGCCCTCGTAGCGGGAGTCATTTAGCCTTTTTCGCATGGTATTAACGATTTCGTAAGCTTGTTCAGCGGTATGGTCAGGCATAAGCAGGGTGAATTCTTCTCCGCCATAACGGGATACAGTGATCTGAGTACCAGAGGTTTCTTTTTTTAGAAAGTCTCCGAGGAATCCCAGCAGCTGATCGCCTTTGAGGTGGCCAAAGTGATCATTGTATTTTTTGAAATCATCAATATCAATCAGAGCCAAACTGAGAGGAGTGTTCTGGGTTCTGGATATATCCAGTTCAGCTTCAAGTGTGTTTTCAAAATAACTGTGATTGTATAGCCCTGTTCTGCGATCCATGTTGGCCTTCTCCTCAATTTCCCGGTACATCGTGAACATTTGCTTGAACGCGTGAGACAGGAGCATGCTTAGCCCCAGGACCAACAGAAGCCCCAAAATGCCGTTGTAATATATCAACGTGGTTAACACCAGAGACAGGATGAGCGTACATAAATATACGAGTAGGGATTCAGCCAAAAAAGCCTGCTTCAGCTCATTGAAGGACCCTTTGTGTGCGATATAAAAATAGATCCCCAGTGTAATTGTATTCACCGCAAAGTAGCAGATCAGCGCGAGCAGGTAGGAAGCAAAATGCTCTTGGTTCAAGGCCCCCTGCGTTCCGCCGCTTAGCTCAAATACTGTTGAAGACAGGAAAATGGCAAGTGCGTAAATGGAAAAATTGACGGTATGCTTCCACCAGGACAGCTCTTTATGCCGGAATGCGGCAATGATTGAATTGAGTAACAAAATCAGAATGGCAATTTCAGCGCTGTGCACAAAAATACAAGCAAGGTACACGGAGGAATCCATGGACTGCTTGTTACTGGCTGGTGGTAGCTGGAAGGTAAAATGCTCCAGAATCAGAACTGCTCCCAATAGGGAATAAATCGTGACCCACTCTGTTGTCGAATAGTACAAAAAGGACCAGTGGTTCGTATACAAGAGGACGATCACGCCTGCCGTACATATGCAAAACACGTATATTCCCGTCGCGGTAACCCGTTCTTGCAGCTTATTTAATATACTCATCATTTCTTCTCCTGCCTTGTCGTATCTTGATGTCAAAGCTACCAGGGGTGAATGGGATAATTTACAATTTTGTAATCGGAAATTTCACATGAAAAAACAGGCCGGAATCCAGCCTGTTTTGTTGAGCCTGTGCTTCCTTATTTTCTTATCGGTGCTAGCCCCCGATTTTGTAACCGGAAGTCAAAGCGATTACGACAGAAGCGACAATAATAGCATTGATAATCACACGGGAATATTTCAAGTTCTTCATAGGATTCCCTCCCTTCCTTGGAATAAGTACGCACTAGGCGTGGTGGGGATTGGTTTCTTGCTGATTATCCTTCTTCTTGTTCACGACCATAACGCTTTGGATAAACAGGAACATCCCGAAGTTCATGACAACATCTCCAATACTAATCACCTGTGTGCGGGGGTAGGGCTTGGAGAGAGGGATGATATCACCGAGCAATGATAAATGCGTGCTCGCATCCATCATATAATGCTTCGAGATGACGCTCCCAGATTTAAGCATGTCTGTATAATAGGGACCCAGCACCTCCGAAGCGCTCAACGAGACCGGCATTCTGCCGCCATTCACCGCCATTACGATAAAATTCAACAGTACGCCGATGAAAATAAGCCAGAATCCCTTATGCTGTCTGTTCAACCAGAGAAATATCAATCCAACTACGTAGATGCCCATAAATAGATATCCGTTAATGGACGCTAGCCAAGCCCACTTTTCCTGGGCATAAAAAATCATAAACTGCACCAGCAGCAGGAAGGGGAACATCCAGCCGGCTATGAGGCGAATTTGACTGAAACGGAGCAGACCTTGTCGCCAGCCTCCTCGGAGCAGACCTACAATGAGACCCAGCAGCACTCCATCATAGACCATTTATCATTCTCCAGATCTCATAAATTTTTTGTTTTGAATGCAAGTTTTGGATACAGTATAATTCGACCTGAAATTGGTAAATTCCTGCCTGATATATAGCAGTTTTGAAAAAAAATCGCGGATTAGCGTGTAATTGTTCGAAGCAGGGCGAAATGAATGATATCATAATATATTGAAGTCATATTTTATTTTTTTGAAAAGGATGATTCTGATTATGAACCGGTTTTCCAATACGGTAATGGTTGCCGCAGATATGACCAAATCCCGGATTTTATGGATTGCCTTTGTCCTGGGCGCATTGAGTGCTTTTGGACCCTTGTCCATAGATATGTACTTGCCGTCATTACCTACATTAGCCGACAATCTACACACGACTACTTCGTTGGCACAGCTTAGTTTGACCGCCTGTCTGCTGGGACTGGCAGTGGGTCAGCTCGTTGCTGGTCCGCTTAGTGATGTCAGAGGCCGCAGAGGGCCGCTGGTCATATCGCTTATTCTGTACGCTGCTGCTTCGCTGCTATGCGTATTTGCGCTGAATATCGGATTGCTTATTGCGCTTCGTTTTGTTCAAGGGCTCACCGGATCAGCGGGAATCGTAATTTCCAGAGCTGTGGCGCGTGATCTATACTCAGGCAAAGAATTGACGCGCTTTTTCTCATTGCTCATGCTGGTGAATGGCGTGGCTCCCATTGCCGCACCTGTGCTGGGCGGAGTGATTTTGAACTTTGTTTCCTGGCGCGGTGTATTCATGGTGCTTTGCATAGTCGGTGTGGCTATTCTGATAGCTGTCGTGCTGGGCTTGCCGGAAACGCTGCCTGTTAATCGCCGCTCATCCGGGGGGTTGAAACAGACGCTGAGTACACTTGGTCATTTGTTTGCGGATCGACGCTTTATGGGCTATGCCTTCTCACAGGCGCTCATTACAGGCGCAATGTTTGCGTACATCGCTGGCTCGCCGTTCGTGCTTCAGGATATTTTCGGGGTCTCCCCTCAAACGTATAGCATCATTTTCGCGGTGAATGGCTTGGGAATTGTGCTGTTTTCCCAGCTGACTGGCAGACTCGTGGGCCGCTTCAGCGAGCGCCAGTTGCTCTTGTCGGGTTTGGTGATTGCGGTCGTAGCCGGCATCAGCTTGTTTACCGTGGCTCTTACCGGAGGTCAATTGTTTGCTGTTCTAGTTCCCCTGTTTTTCATCGTTTCCTGCGTGGGGATTGTGAGCACAACGACGACTTCACTGGCCATGCAGAGCCAGCAGCGCTCCGCTGGTAGTGCGTCCGCCTTGCTTGGATTGCTGCCTCTGTTGCTTGGCTCCATCGCTTCACCGTTAGTGGGCTTGGGCAGCGGCACAACGCCTGTACCGATGGCGGTCGTTATCGCTATTGCAGAGATCGGTGCGTTGTTAAGCTTTCTGGTACTTGCCAAGGACGCACGTGCGAAGGCTTGAAATAAGGCAAACTTGAACTGAAAAACTCCCATGGACTGATATGTGAAACCATTTCAGTCCATGGGAGTTTTTTCTACCGTTCTACATTCGAGATATCTCCGGCTTCCTTTACGGGGAAAGGTGTCTGCTTTAAGTACATACGAGATGGTTTGTGAACCAGAATTGAAATAAGCATGCTGATATGAACGGGAAAGAAAGGGTCTATTCCGTTTATGTTTAAACCAAAAAATGGATATAAAAAGCAGTAAGGTAAGGGTGAGTTTATACTTTTTTTGTCGTAATAAATAGCATAATCAGTATCATTTAATATTATATCAATATATTACCAATAAAGTAGTCCCTACAAAAGAATGATTATACGTAGACTATTTTCCTGTTATTGAGACAAAAAAAATCGAACGATATTTCCTGTACCCTCCAATATATAGTGTGAGACACAAGAAAGGAGGAGATTAGGATCGGACAGCGCAAGGAGGTGGTCAGATTGGCAAAGGATGATCGGATGACAGTGCTTGTTGCAGAGACGCTGGCTGGCAGCCGCGAAGCTTATAGGGAGCTATATGATTACACGATTCATACTGTCTATAGATCGGTGCATTTTCTGTTGGAGGAAAAAGCAGACGCCGATGATGTAGTGCAGGAAATTTATATTCAAGTATATAGATCACTTGGACAATTTGATGTAAACCGCTCTTTTCAGCCTTGGCTGATGGGGATTGTTATGCGTCAGATTCGGGCTTATCGGAGAAAAAGATGGATGAGATTGCGAATCACAAGCAGAGCCGAAAGGCTGGAGTATTACACAGCGTATGATTTTTCCGAGGAAATTGTGGACAAGGTTGCAAATCATGCATTGCTCCATGCGGTTCAGCAGCTTTCGTTCAAGCTAAAACAGGTCATTGTATTGCACTATTTGCATGAGTATTCCCAAGAGGAAATCTCAAACATTTTAGAAATACCGTTAGGTACGGTGAAGTCACGAATTCATGCGGCTTTGCAAAAGCTCCGTTCGAAAGAGCGGGAGGGACATTTTCTGATCGGAAAGGTGGAGAAGATCCATGAAGCTTGAGCAAGAACTACGTAAGGCGATGCAGCAGGAGGATGACCACTTATCAGCTCCCGCTGAGTTAAAGGAAAACGTCATGAGACAAATTGAGCGAATTAAAGGAGAAGGATCTAAACCTATGAAAAAGTATATCGTGACAACGATTCTTGTAGCGGCATTACTGATCCCGACGGGTGCCTTTGCTGCTTACTCTTACTTGACTGATACAATGTATGGCTCGCAGGAAAAGCTAATTGAAATGGGAGGAACGGCAGAGGAATATACAAAAGTAGAATCCAAGCTCCAACAAGCACAGGAACGTTTGTCGAAGGAAGAGTTTAGTGTTTTTATGGGATTACTAAAGGAACTAGGAGCCTATAATCTTAAAATAACGGGCGAAAACGGAACACTCCATAAGGAGCGTTTAAGCGCCGATGAACAGCGTGAGTACGATCGTATATCTGCCAAGCTGGAACCATACTTTGAAAAGTTGAATCAGGGAAAAGTACAAACCCAAACGAGTATAGATTTACAGGCCGAGTTGGACCATGCGAAAAAGGTTTTGAGCGAGGATGAATTTGTAAAGTTTCGTGTGCTATTCAAAGAGTTCTACAAGTATGTACCTCGCATAACGGGTGTCAATGGGGTGTTATATCCTGATCGTTTGTCTGAGGAGGAAAGAAAAGATTACGATGCGCATGTGAAGCTGCTCCAGCCATATTTTGATCAGCTTAAATCGTTTGGTAAGAATCAGTAAGGATAAAATAAGGCAAACGGGTGACATTTTTCTGGAAGCTTGACATACCCCATGGGGGTATATTATGATAGGGACATATTAACAAATGCAATATTGATATGCACTACACAGGCATATACACAACACAGGAGGCTGATGTATGGCTGAGGAGCAACCTGTTTCCCACCATGAAGTTCACGAGAATCATTGCGGAACAGACGGGGAAAAGACAGTTAGAAAAAGTCATCATTCGGCAGAGTTCAAGAACAGTCTTACATCCCGGTTGAACCGTATTGAAGGTCAGGTGCGCGGAATTAAGGGCTTGATCGAGAAGGATACCTACTGTGATGATGTGCTGAACCAGATTGCGGCTGTTCAGTCCGCTCTGAATGGTGTCGGCAAGCTGCTGCTGGAAGGGCATATGAAAAGCTGTGTCATTGAGCGCATGCAGGCAGGAGAGCCGGAAGTGATCGACGAGCTGCTAGTTACGGTCAAGAAGCTAATCCGTTAAAAGCAATACCTATACACATAATCGGGTACATGAAGTACCCCGGAGGAGGAAAAGATAATGGCACAAGTTACATTGAACGTAGAAGGCATGAGCTGTAATCATTGCGTGAAAGCAGTAGAAGGAGCTTTGGAGAAAGTTGGCGCTTCCGGTAAAGTCAATCTTGAAGCGAAGCAAGTGGCTGTGGAGTACGATGAGTCCAAGCTGAACGTGGAAGCTCTGAAAAACGCCATTGAAGATCAGGGCTATGATGTTGTTTAAATTTAAGCTGATTCATGTGTGAAGAGATTTGTTTTAAAGAAGAAGCTTCCGTAGCAGGAGCTTTTTCTTTTTGAATATAATATACCCCTGTGGGGTATGTAGGAGGAGAGCTACCATGGAAAATCGTGTGACCGACGGTGACAAGCAGACAACGCTTCATATTACAGGAATGTCCTGTGCCGCCTGCGCTAGCCGTATTGAAAAAGGTTTGAATCGAATAGACGGTGTGGCCCAGGCCAACGTTAATTTGGCTCTAGAGCAGGCGTCGATATCATATGATCCGAAGCAGGTGGATATCCCTGATTTTCGCGATAAAATTGCTTCTCTGGGTTTTGGAACTGTAAGCGAAGAAGCCAATCTGAATGTGACAGGCATGACATGCGCGGCTTGCGCAACCCGGATTGAGAAGGGTCTGAATAGAATGCCGGGTGTGACAGGTGCTACGGTAAATTTGGCAATGGAAACGGCTCATGTCGAATACGCAGCAGGGAGTATTACAGTCGGAGATCTGGTAAGCAAGATTGAGCAGCTGGGCTACGGAGCGATCCCGCAGGGCGCCGATGATCATATTGCGGATGTGCGCAGCAAGGATATCCAGCGTAAAAAATGGAAGTGGATTGTGTCTGCGGTACTGTCGCTTCCTTTATTATGGGCGATGGTGGCTCATTTTTCCTTTACATCATGGATTTATGTACCGGAACTATTTTTAAACCCATGGTTCCAGCTTGTGCTGACAACGCCAATCCAGTTCATTATTGGATGGCAGTTCTATGTGGGCGCATATAAAGCGCTTCGCAATGGAAGCTCAAATATGGATGTGTTGGTTGCACTGGGTACGTCTGCGGCTTATTTTTACAGCTTGTACCTCACCCTGCGTCCCTCTGCTGTCATGGAGGATATGGGAGGGATGACAGGGACACCGATTATGACTATGCCCGAGCTGTACTACGAGACTAGTGCAGTGCTGATTACGCTTATTTTGGTCGGTAAATGGTTTGAGGCAGTAGCCAAAGGGCGCTCGTCCGAGGCGATCAAGAGTCTGATGAGTCTCCAGGCGACGACGGCACGTGTGGTGCGTGACGGAGAAGAGCTTAATGTACCGATTGAACAGGTGCGTGTGAAGGATATCTTTATTGTACGGCCCGGTGAGAAGATTCCCGTCGATGGTGTGGTCGTGGATGGACGCTCGGCAGTGGATGAATCCATGCTAAGCGGTGAGAGCCTTCCGGTTGAAAAAGAGGCGGGTTCCCCAGTCACAGGAGCCACGCTCAATAAAAACGGAGTACTTCGTATCCAGGCCGAGCGTGTGGGTGGTGATACAGCTTTGGCCCGTATTATTAAGGTCGTGGAGGATGCGCAAAACTCCAAGGCTCCTATTCAACGGATCGCGGATCAAATCTCGGGTATTTTTGTACCCATTGTAGTGGCTGTTGCCGTGATGACGTTCCTCGTCTGGTTTTTCTTTGTGACACCGTCTGATTTTGCAGGTTCACTGGAGAAGATGATTGCAGTTCTCGTCATTGCTTGTCCTTGTGCGCTTGGATTGGCTACGCCAACGTCCATTATGGCAGGATCAGGGCGTGCCGCAGAATATGGCATTCTGTTCAAGGGCGGTGAGCATCTGGAAATGACCCGCTCGATCAACGCGGTGGTATTGGATAAGACAGGTACAGTTACGAATGGCAAGCCGGTGCTGACGGATGTGATTGTCGAAGAGGACAGCTTGGCTGAAACGGATCTGCTGCGATGGCTGGGTGCGGCGGAAAAAAGCTCGGAGCATCCACTGGCGGAAGCCATTGTAAAGGGGATTGCGGATCGCGGCATTGAGCTGGTAGAGTCGACAGATTTTGAAAATATTCCGGGTTATGGTGTAAAGGCTCATGTGGAAGGCAAGCAGGTACTTGCAGGTACACGCCGATTGATGAGCAGGGAAGGCATTGTGATAGCTGACTCCGCCGAGCAGCATATGAATGAACTGGAGAACGTAGGGAAAACAGCAATGCTTGTCGCTGTGGAAGGTTCCTATGCGGGATTGGTCGCCGTGGCGGATACGATCAAAGAAACGTCACGTGAGGCCGTTGCCCGTCTGCGGGCGATGAACATTGAAGTCATCATGATTACGGGTGACAATGAACGAACCGCGCGGGCGGTTGCCGCCGAAGCCGGAATTGAGCGGGTACTGGCGGAAGTGCTGCCTGAAGGCAAGGCAGAAGAAGTGAAACGACTTCAGGAACAAGGTTTGATCGTAGCGATGGTGGGGGATGGTATTAACGATGCGCCTGCGCTGGCTACTGCCAATATTGGGATGGCGATGGGCACAGGTACGGATGTGGCGATGGAGGCCGCCGACATCACGCTCATGCGTGGCAACCTGAACAGCATTCCCGACGCAATCGAAATGAGCCGCCGGACCATGACTAACATACGGCAGAATCTGTTTTGGGCGCTCGGTTACAACGTAATCGGCATTCCGATTGCTGCCTTGGGCTTCCTCGCTCCGTGGCTGGCGGGAGCAGCTATGGCATTCAGCTCTGTTTCGGTTGTGTTGAATGCGCTGCGCCTTCAACGGGTAAAGCTGTAATCGCAATGTTGGATTAGCAGGGTGATTCCCTGAATCGTCTGGAGCATGACAAAACTGGTGTTGGAGCAAGTACGTCTGATTTGATTTTCAGCGTGCTTGCTTTTTGTTATGCCCGGTTCTCTTAATTCCTTACTGATGCCCTCTATCGCGTTAGGTTGCTTATCAACCGCGAAAGTTTCATAATATTTGTAGGAGTGCCATGCAAACCTGCAAGAACTTCTTCGTGTACGCACAGCTTGACACAGATAAAAAGCTTATATTATGGATTAGGAGTGAAGCAGTCATGAATGATACGATTTCCTTGTTGATGAATCACCGGTCTGTACGTAAGTTCAAGTCAGACGCCGTTACCGACGAGCAGCTCGCAGCTATTGTGGCGGCTGGCCAAATGGCTTCCTCGTCCAGTAATGTGCAGGCTTACACTGTTATTGCCGTTACAGAGCCTGCTTTGCAAACCAAGCTGGCTGAGCTGGCGGGCGGTCAGGCTTACGTTGAGCAATGCCCGGTGTTTCTGGTATGGTGTGCAGATTTGTATCGCTTGAAGCAGGTCACAGTTCACCATCAGCCAGGTCAGCCTTCCTATGAAGGTTCCGTCGAAAATTATACGGTTGCGACCATTGATGCCGCGTTAGCTGCACAGAATGCAGCAGTAGCCGCTGAATCACTTGGCTTGGGCATCGTTTACATCGGGGGTATCCGTACGAAAATAGCTGAGGTATCCGAGCTGTTAGGGTTGCCTGAACTGGTATATCCGGTGTTTGGTATGTGTATTGGCGTACCGGATCAGGACACAGGCTTACGTCCACGTCTTCCGCTGTCCGGTGTTTTGCACATGAACGGCTACGACAAAGATCAGACGATGAAGGCTGTGGAGCTATATGATCACACATCGGCTGAATATTTGAAGGAACGTACGGGCGGTCAACGCTCTACTCCTTGGTCTGAGCAAATGGCGGCGAGACTGACCGAGCCTGCCCGTTTGCAGTTGAAGCCATTTTTGGAGCAAAAGGGATTTTTGAAGCAATAAAAGTAGAGCATAGGTTAAAAAATACAAAGGACCTCCGGTTACGCTGGCCATAGAATGCGTACTCGAAGGTTCTTTGCTTATGCTGTAAATGCCCTTATAAATTAGACAGGGAGTAGAAGCGTCTCGTATTTTCATAAAATAATAGGCGGACGGCAGCCTCGTCTTGATTGGTCAGCTCGCTATATGCGCGGATGACGTCGGCAGTCATCCGTGGATGTGTCTGTTGTCCGGTAAAAGGTCCCTCGAACGGCCAGGGACCATCTGTCTCTGCCATGATCTGATCGGACGGATACTGTCTCGCCAAGTCGCGAATGTCTTCCTCGTATAGAAGATCGGGAGTGAAGGAGACGTAATAGCCGTTGCGGGCCATACGTTTGGTTGTGGTGGCAGAGCCCTTGAACCAGTGAAAATGCGCCTGTGTGACGCCGTGACGTTCCAAAAGATCGCAAGCGATATCGGCGTCTTCATAAACGGTGTGCAGCACAATTGGCTTGTTATGCTTGCGTGCAAACCGGATAAAACGCTCCAGCAGAGCTATGTAGGGAGCGAGGTCAAGGAGAGCTCCGCTCCGTTCGGCCTCCAGCCGATTGTAGTAGGGCAAGCCGACTTCGCCAACGGCGACCATCTGCTCTATATGCTTGTCCATCCAGTCAAACAACAGATCAAGTTCGGTTTGTGATGGAAGAGGCTGTTCGGGATGAAAGCCGAAGGCTGGGTGTACCAGCCCGGGCCAACGTTCAGCTAACCGTAGGTTGGCTTGGCTGGAGGCGAGATGCATGGACACGGCTATGATGGCTTCGACGCTGCTATTGGCAAGAGAAGCGAGCAATAGCTCCTGCTGCTCAGGCGGGTAGCTGTCAACATGAATGTGCGCGTCGATCAACGGCGCGAGTGCTGTCGCGTCCAATTCCAGGCTTGATTTTGTTGTGTTATTCCATTTCAATGCAAACGGCACTTTCACGTTACTCATACCGCTTCACTCCATCATTCGGGGTATTGTTGTGGACACTCTCAGCGTTGTCCATGCCATCGTCCAGTTTATGTTTTTCCTCGCGCATCCAGCTAGTCATGGCCCGCTTCCATTCGCTAAAACGCGGATCAAGGGTGATTTCTTCCCGGCGAGGGCGTGGGAAGGGAACATCGACGATATGCATCACCGTAGCAGGTCGTGCCGACAGCACGTAGATACGGTCAGAGAGCAGCAATGCTTCCTCAATACTGTGGGTGATGAACAGCACGGAGCGGCGGTTCTTCTCCCACATCCGCAATAACCATTGCTGCATGTCCGCACGTGTCAACGCATCCAGAGCGCTGAACGGCTCATCCAGCAGCATCAGCTCTTGTGGGCTGAGCAACGCGCGCAGGAAGGCAGCGCGCTGCTGCATACCGCCTGAGAGTGTATGCGGATACGCTTTGGCGAAGGTGCCCAGTCCGACCTGCTCCAGCCATTGCAGGGCTTCTTTGCGGCGTTCGCGTTCGCTGGCATACCGTGAGCGCGCTACCGTATCTTTGCGCGGCGCGTTTTCTTGCCCGAGCAGTACGTTATCCAGCGTGGTACGCCACGGGAAAAGGGCGGGCTGCTGCGGCATATAGCTAATATGCCCGCGTTCACCCGTCACTTCCTGTCCGTGCATACGAATGCGTCCCTGCTGCGGCTTGAGCAGCCCGCCGATGATGTGAAACAGCGTGCTTTTGCCACTGCCGGACGGGCCGATGAGGGAGACGAATTCTCCCGGTTTAACGGTTAGGGATACATCCTGCAATACGGGCAGTGAGCTTCGTTTTTCACGGAAGGCGAGGCTGATGCCATCCACTTCTAATGCCGGAGGAGCAGATGAAAGCTTCTGCTGTTCCCCGCCCCGTTGTTCATCAGCCATGTTTTGTGATGATAAATCAGGCGGATGCAGGCTCATACGTGCCACGCCCTTTCTTCGAGTTTATTTGATCCCTTTTGGAAGCTATTCCTGATCCGGTTTCCAGCGGACCAGCCATTTTTCCAGCAGTACAATAATGACAAACATCAGTAAACTGAGTGCAACAATGATGACAATGGCGGCAAAAATCAAATCCGTGCGATAGGCCGATTTTTGCAGCATCATATAATATCCTATTCCTTCGCTGGCACCGATCCATTCGGCAATAATTGCGCCCATCACGCTGTAGGTGGCAGCAATTTTGATGCCGGAAAATACCTGTGGCAAGGAGTGCGGCAGCTCCAGCTTGATAAAAATAGCCTTACGACTCGCGCCCGACATGCGCATATAATTCATCATCATACGGTCCGTCCGTGTCAGTCCGTCCATGGCCGCTACAGCCACGGGAAAGAAGCACACTAATGTAATGACCATCAGCTTCGGCAGCACGCCAAAACCAAACCACACCATCAGCAATGGCCCGAGCGCAATGATCGGAATGTTTTGGCTAAGGATGAGCAAAGGGTATAGGGCAGATTTGAGAAAGGGAATCGTATGAAGAATGATGGCAATCAACAGTCCCGTTGCTGTCCCTATAGCAAATCCCCCAAGCGTCAGGCGAATCGTAGCCCACGTATGGGCGCCAAGCAGCGCCGACTGGGCCATGCCCTCCTGTACGATCAGAGACGGAGCTGGCAGAAGCCAGGATTCAACATGCAAATAGGAAACCGCCCCCTGCCAGGCCGCTAAAAAGAAGAGGACCGCCACAAGGGGCGGCCATACGCTTTTCCACCAGGATGCATTCTTGCCTTTTGGGTTCATGGGCGATATTTTTCGGTCAGCTTATTCATGCTGATGCCCTGTGGGTTATGTACGATTTTGATCTGTGAAATGATGCTGGGGCTGCCGGCCTCTGTCAATGCAACGTGCATTTCTTTAACGACTTGCAGCAGCTCGTCCAACTCGCCCTCCATCGTCGTCTCCAGTGGGTTAACCTGATGCTTGACACCGGAACGTTGAATGACCTCAATCGCTTTATCTACATAAGGATAAGAGTCCTCGTTGTTAGGAGTTTTAGGAATCACTTGAATACTGAGCAAAGTGTTAGCCATGCGAAATTCACCTGTCCCTCATTTGGAGTGTTTTAGAGAAAATATGGTGGTTTAAGGCGGTTCAGACGCTCCGCGTTTCATTTGATCTTACGATCGCTGTTGCCATGGGATTCTTTGAATAAATTTCAAAAGGTAAGAATCCCACGGCAAAGGCGAGCGCTTCGCTTCTCCAGATTCAAATGAACCGCTACGCTGCTGCCCGCCTTAAAAGCACCTTATTTTTAAAGCTGGGTTGTATGGCATTTTTAACACACAAGCGCTCTTACTTAGCGCTTAGATAAGATGAAACTAAAGAAATAAACCAAGTGGAACGAGAACGAAGTGGGCGGAATGGTGCTGTACAAGCGTTAGCGTTCGCCTTTGTACCCAGATTTTAACCTCTAAATATTCATAAAAGAAATGTGGGTACAACAGCGATGGGAAGCTTCATCCGACCGCGCAGTGGCGCTTCGTTTCGTCTCCGGTTCTACTTTATTTAGTCATTTTAGCCGTTTTAACAAAATACTTAACGCTTGGGCAAGAAGTCGTTTGTGAAGGCTTTATCGACTTCCAAAGGCTTACTGAGCAGCTTGCGTTCGTACACCCAGTCTGAGTAGTTTTTCCATACTTCTGCTTTTTGCACACCCCATTGCGCGGCATCGTCCTGATAATGTGGACTTAGCCACTTTTGGCTCGCAAGTACCAGCTTTTTGTCCAGCTCCGGCACGGCTTTGCTTAAGATATCCGCGGCTTCCTCCGGGTGAGCAATGGTGTATTCATAGCCTTGGGCGGTAGCGTCCATGAACGCTTTGACCAGCTCTGGATCATTTTTAATGGTCTGTTCATTGCTGACAATCACAGGCGTATAGTAATCGAGGCTTTTGGAATAATCCTTTACATACAGCATATCCAGTGGTTCACCCCGTAGCTTTGCTTCTATGCCGGTCCATGCGTAGAAAATCCAGGCAAAATCAATATCCCGCTTCACGGCTGTAAAATAGTCGGCATTGCCCATATTTATGATCTTCACTTTGCTCACATCGGCCTTGTCTGAATCCATGATGGATTTCATAACCGCTTCTTCTACGGGTGAACCCCAGCCGCCGTATGTTTTTCCTTCAAAATCCTTTGGGCTTTTAATTCCACGATCTACCGGGGCTGCGAAGCCTGAGGTATTATGCTGAATCACTGCAGCGATGGACACAAGCGGGACGCCTTGCGTGCGAGCCTGGGTGACACCCTCTTGATAGCTGATACCAAAAGGTGCGGCATTCGAAGCAACCATTTGATCGGCTCCGCCTGAACCAGGCTGAACAATCTGGACATTCAAGCCCGCTTTTTCGTAAAATCCTTTATCCTTGGCGACATAGAGT
Source organism: Paenibacillus sp. BJ-4 (assembly GCF_020404765.1). Lineage (GTDB taxonomy): Bacteria > Bacillota > Bacilli > Paenibacillales > Paenibacillaceae > Paenibacillus. The sequence goes on along the minus strand of NZ_JAIVEM010000027.1, from coordinate 301,137 downwards.
CCCGTATGATTCGTATTTGGTGTCCAGTCGAGTACGACTTTAACATCCTTAAGCCCCTTTGCGGGGGTGGACGTTGGAGCGTTGGTGGCAGGAGCCGTCTCTTGAGATGCAGAGGGGGAGCCTCCGCCGCAGGCGGTCAGTGTCAGAGCCATGAGCCACAAACTAATCAGACCCAGGCTTATCATTTTCATGCGCTTCATCGTTGTGTTCTCTCCTTTTAATTACCCGTCATCCGTCGAATCAGACAGCTTATGTTCCCCATTTCATAAAAATAACATCTGCCGGACGCTATCTTTCCACAACTTAATCTTCAACAAAAAAAGCGCCCCGAGGTTCCGGAACGCTTGCGCTTGTATATACCAAAGTAAGGGATGGCCTATGTAAAAAAGCACATCTTAGCTTAAGCATTCCTACGCTGGCATTACCCAGATCAGGTTGTAAGGGTCAGTGTCTTGGGACACACTCTCAGCCGGCCGATTCCAGCACCCCTGGCATTGTATGGTTTAATGGGTTTATTTATTCGGGTCTACTACGACGATTATATGCCTTGAAGGCTGGACTGTCCAGCATTGAGGGAGAGATGACGGTTCATTTGCCGAACGACAGGGTACACTTTTATTGTGAGCTTCGCTCTGAAAATGAACATGAATCATTCAGAGACGATCGGGTCATGTTATTTTCAGGTCAGCTGCGCAGATTGGATCAGATAAGCTGGTGCCGGATGACATAGAGTATAGATTGTAATTCGCGAAAAGGAGTTGTTGTACTGTGGGTAAAACGGAAACATTGGATCGCAGCCAACTGGAACAAGCCATTGTGAAGGCTTTGGATAACAACAAGTTTTGCTCGTTGGGCACGGTGGAGGGCGGTAAGCCGAAGGTACGTTATATGGCCCTTTTTAACGATGGAATGAATATCCATCTGGCAACGAATCGTAAGACACATAAGGTGGATGAGCTAAAAGACAATCCGAATGCTTACCTGCTGCTGGGTTATGAGGTGGGCGGCACGAAGGAAGTCGTAGAAGTGGAGGCTACCGTTCAGGTCACAGCAGATGAGGGACTGCGCAAACAAGTGTGGAATGACTCCCTGAAGGAATGGTTTTCCGGCCCGGATGACCCGAACTATGTCATTTTAGACGTGAATCCGACTCGTATTGAGTATGTAGGTCAGCAAACCGAGCGGCAGGTGTGGGAGAAATAGCGACAGATATTCAATTGAAAAAACCAGCAAATCTTTCGAGTTATGGAGGAGGTTTGCTGGTTTTTTATTTGCGAGAAAAAATAATTATTTTTTCATAAATAATTTAAGTAAATGACTACTCTTTTGTCTGGCGTTGGATTAAAATAGGAATGGTGGGTTCAAAGCTTACATATATGTGCAAAAGTATGTATATGAGCCATACACCTTAATGAGGAGGGGTATATTTTGTTATTTCGTAAAAATTGGTCTAAAGGGTTTACTGCAGCGGTTGTAGCTTGCAGTATGCTGGTATTTACAGCTGCTCCGTCCTGGGCTGCCGATGATTCTCGGGACAGAGCTACAGTGAACTTGCGAATTATGGAAACGACGGATATTCACACAATGTTGATGAACTACGATTATTATGCAGACAAGGAAACCAACGAATATGGATTGATTAACACAGCCGGACTGATTCAGCAAGCGCGTAGTGAAACCAGAAACAGCCTGTTGTTCGATAACGGCGATTTACTGCAAGGCGGCCCATTGGGCGATTATATGGCTAGAAACAAAACCTTCGAGAAAAAAGGCGGTGTCCATCCTGTCTACAAGATGATGAACTTGATGGGCTACGATGGGGCTACAGTGGGGAACCACGAATTTAACTACGGTCTCGACTTTTTGGAGAAATCACTCAAGGGTGCCGATTTCCCTTACGTCAATGCGAACGTGTACTATGACAACGGGGGCCAAGATACTAAAAATTATTTTACTCCTTATAAGATTCTCGATAAAACGGTAACGGATGAGAAGGGTGAACAGCAAACGCTCCGAGTGGGTGTAATCGGCCTGGTAACTCCTCAAATCATGCAGTGGGATGAAGCTAATTTGCAAGGCAAGGTTGTTACGAAGGATATTGTGGAAACGGCAAAAAAATTCATTCCTCAAATGAAATTGGAGGGTGCCGATATTATTGTCGTGCTTGCACACACAGGTTATGAGGATGTGCCGCAAACACCAATGATGGAGAATGCCGTTAAATATTTGAGCCAGGTGGATGGAATTAACGCGATTCTGTTTGGACATGCACATAAATCTTTCCCAGGCCCTGATTTTAAAGGGATGAGCGGGGTAGACCTGGATAAAGGAACCATTAATGGTGTACCGGCTGTTGAAGCCTCCTCGTGGGGCAAGGAGCTGGGCATTATCGACCTGAGTCTGGAAAAGGAAAAAAATGAGTGGACCGTTACGGATTCCCAGTCTGAAGCACGTCCGGTTGTGAATGCCAAAAATCAAGCTGTACAGACGAATCCAGATTTTAGGCTGGTAGACGCAATCAAGGATGAGCATAAAGGAACGCTGGATTATGTTCGTCAGCCGGTCGGAACTACCACCGCACCGATTTCCAGTTATTTTGCATTGGTGCAGGATGACCCATCCATTCAGATTGTGACGAATGCACAAAAATGGTATGTTCAAAGCCATCTTAAAGGGACCGAATATGAAAATCTTCCCGTATTGTCGGCTGGCGCCCCATTCAAGGCCGGTGGTCGCAACGGTGCTTCGTATTACACCAACATTCCTGAAGGTACAATAGCAATTAAAAACGTGTCCGATCTGTATGTGTACCCGAACACGGTTCATGCCGTAGAAGTAACTGGTGCTGAAATTCAGGAATGGCTGGAGTGGTCTGCGGGTCAGTTTAACCGCATCGATCCAAACAAAACAGAGGAACAAGCACTGATCAACAAAGATTTTCCAACCTACAATTTTGATGTCATTGACGGTGTAACTTACCAAATCGATGTAACTCAGCCTGCACGCTATGATGCCAAGGGAACCATTATTGATTCTTCGGCTCATCGTATCAAGGACTTGCAATATAACGGGAAGGCAATTGATCCTGCACAGAAATTTATCGTAGCGACCAATAACTACCGTGCTTCCTCATCCAAACTGGCCAATCCGGATGGCAAACGGATTGTGATGGCAGCGCCGGATGAAAACCGTCAAGTCGTTATTGACTATATCCGTACGAACGGAACCATTAATCCGTCAGCGGATGGCAATTGGTCGATTGCTCCTTTCGGTCAGGCTAAGGTTACCTTCGAGTCCTCTCCTGATGCCAAGGATGTGCTGGCTGGAAATCAACAAATTTCATACTTGAGCAGCACGGCAGACGGCTTTGCCAAATACAGCTTAAAAGCTGGTGCAAAGCCTGAGGCAGCAAAGACTCCTGTAAAGGAAGCTGTAGTCCCTGCGAAAGCAACAGCAAAGCCAGCGGTTAAAACAACGAAGCCTGCAGCTGCTAAACCAGCTAAAACAACCAAGCCAAAGACTTCCAAGTAAGTTTGCTTTACGGCTCCAAAGTTTAACAGAGCTAAGCAGCAAGTCTCTATCCGAGAGACTTGCTGCTTTTTTTGATTTTTATGAAAAATAATATTGAAATTGAAAAATGATACAAAAGTCTGTGTTTCTTGTCGAACCTACACTTAAGTCCTAAGTTTAGACTGGAAACAAGCTTGTTTTTCTTGATTTATAGTGCTTTTGCTCTAGTTATTTGTGATATAATGGTGAAAAAACCGGAAAATTGTTCCGAGGAGGACCATTATGACTTGCAGCAGTTGCAGCATCATCTTACCTATTAAGGATCAAGGATTGCTGAAGATCAGGCATCCCAGGGTGTCGCTTAGTCCAGCATTAGATGGCTTGGGTATGCTATCGCAGCAATGCTGTGAGAATGGCAGAGTGTTTCGGTATAACAGTCGTTCAGAGCTGGAGCAGCTGGTTAACGGACTGGCTCGTCTTCCCCATGAATGGCTGCTACATATGGAGGCTTTGGTGACCGGGATGTATCATGTGGAAGGATATGAGGACTGGCTTCTATTTAGCCAATTGCAAGTCAGACTCCAACATCCGGAAATTGTGAATATTATTTGTGACAAAAGTTTTTCCAGCCACCTGCAGCCTATTGTTGACCACAAATTGAACATTATCGGGTTTGAGTTTTTGCTGCGTCCGTCACATTCGGAGCGGCCCTTTCAGCCTTTTCGACTGTTTGAAATTGCCCGTGAAGCTGGCCTGCATGCTCATTTGGATCGTTCGGCCCGTATTTCCGCTATTGAAAAGAGTGCAGCATGTCTTCCTGCGGGGATTAAACGGTTTATTAACTTTCTTCCTTCAACCATTTATAATCCTGTCTACTGCTTGAATCATACCTTTGAGACGATTGACCGGTTGTCCATGAATACGGAGGATTTTGTGTTTGAGGTCGTAGAGACGGAAGAAATTGACGACCTGAGTATTTTGCATCAAATATTTGAAAAATATCGCACACGGGGAGTTTCAGTGGCACTTGACGATGTAGGGGCAGGTTATTCCACGACAGAACTTATGAATTGTCTCCAGCCGGATTATGTCAAAATTGACCGAAGTTTAATTAATGGCTGTCATCGTAGCAGTGACCAGAAGCGACAGATTACAGGGATCGTGGAATCGGCTTCTCGCTTTGGTGGCTTGGTGCTGGCTGAAGGCGTTGAGCAGATGGAGGATTTTGAGTTTTGTCGTGAAGCAGGTGTGTCTCTGGCTCAGGGTTATTTGTTTGGCAAGCCGGAACCCTGCCCGCCCTCCAATTTTGTACTTAGTAGAGTAGTGTAGTCAGAAGCACGTTTAAATCTACGTAGTCTATAAAATGTGGAGCTTAAATGGGTCTGTCTCATAAGCAAAATTTTAACTGTATTGGAAGTGCTTATATCACCATTAATGTAAAAACGCGAGTGCAGAGGTTATTCCACCCCTGCAACTCGCGTTTTTTGGTTCATCTTTTCCCACCTGAGCAAGTTATGGGCAAGCGAAAGCGACCCTGCCTCTAATTTTTACTTGGTAAGGAACGGTAAAAAAACGGAGGCAGTTTTACGACACGTTTTATTTTTCAAGTAAAGATTGACGTTTTGAAGATAAATAGATACAGTGTATTATACAAGAAACATTGTTTCCTGTATAATACACTGTATCTACAATGGGTAAAAAATTTAACATCGCAGGGAGGACAACCAAAATGAAAGCAGTGCAACTGAAAAACGGTTTTGGCTTTGAAGAATTAACCTTGACGGAACTCGACATACCGGTGCCGGGACGGCTGGAAGTTCTAATCCGCATAAGGGCAGCGTCTCTTAATTATCGAGATTTGGTAATACTTAATGGAGCAGTGCCGACCGGCATTCAATTTCCCTTCATTCCGTTATCCGATGGAGCGGGTGAAATTGTGGCTGTGGGCGAAGGGGTGACAAAATTTCAGGTTGGACAAAGGGTAGCGGGAAATTTCCAACAGAAATTCATTGGCGGGAGCACCAGAGCGGAGGTATTAAAGGACAGTCTGGGAGGCCCGCTCAGTGGAGTGGCGGCTGAATATATCGTTCTGCATGAAGAAGGGGTCGTCGCCATTCCGGATCACCTTTCTTGGGAGGAGGCTTCCACCTTGCCGATTGCGGCATTAACCGCATGGAGCATGCTGATGGAATCCGGCGGGCTGCGAGCGGGGGATACGGTGCTCTTGCAAGGAACAGGCGGTGTTTCCATCTTTGGGCTTCAATTCTCTCTGATGGCGGGAGCACGGGTAATTATTACATCGAGCAGCAATGACAAGCTGGAACGGGCAAAAGCTCTCGGCGCATGGCAGACAATCAACTATTCGGAAGTTCCCGAGTGGGGTAAAGTGGCTCTGGAGCTGACAGGCGGCGGAGTCGAACATGTCCTGGATGTGGGGGGAGCGGCAACAATGGCACAATCCATCAATGCACTTCGTACCGGAGGGACTGTGAGCATGGTCGGATTCTTATCGGGCTTGACCATTCCTGAGTTCGATGTCACCAGCATTTTGCAGAAGGCTGCGACGATTCGCGGCAGCCAAGTCGGTAACCGGGAACATTTCGAAAACATGAATCGCGCCATTTCCCGCCATCGTTTACATCCTGTCATCGACCGGGTATTCCCGCTCAGCCGAATCGGCGAAGCCTTCGCACTTTTGGCTGAAGGAAAACAGTATTTCGGTAAAATCGTCGTTCAAATATAAGTATTATTCACATCACATAGGAGGCACTCATGCCCAGTAAACCTGATTTGTCCAAAGATTCTCAAGGAAGAAAGAATAAGAAACCGCGTAAATGGGTACGCAGAACCGGATTATCGCTGCTGGCGGTAATCCTTCTGGGAGTGGCTATTTTTATGCTCATCCCTTCCCCTGTCCAGCCTGCAAAATGGCTTGCACCTACGGCCCCCTCTTTTGAACAAGCGGGTCCATGGCAACAAAACAATAAACTCAGCTCCGCAGAGCTTGTTACAGATGCCCCTAAGTTTCCGGAATTTATCACCTTTGACAAAAAAGGAAATTTATATACGGGAGACTCCGACGGGAAAATTTATAAGGCTGCCATTGATACAAAGGGCAAACCGCAAAAGGCCCAGCTATATGCAGATACCAAAGGAACGCCCAATGGACTTATGTTTGACGCAAGTGGAAATCTGATCGTTACGGATGTTAAGAAGGGGTTGCTATCGGTAGATCCTTCTGGAAACGTGACGGTGTTGGCCGATCAAGTCGACGGCACACCGATCTATTTGGCCAATGAGCTGGATATTGCAAAAGATGGAACTATTTATTTTTCTGACACCTCCAATTATGGCAGTGTAGTCTTCAAAGAAATCGCCGAGAACAAGCCACATGGACGTTTGCTGAAATATGATCCGGCGACCAAGCAGACGACAGTTCTGTTGGAAGGCCTTTATTTTGCGAACGGGGTTGCCTTGTCTGCGGACGAAGATTTTGTGCTTGTGGCAGAGTCGTATCACTACCAATTGACCAGATACTGGCTCAAAGGGCCAAAGAAGGGGACTTCGGATATTTTTGCGGATAATCTCGCCGGTTTTCCGGATAACATTACGCGTGATGATCAAGGCCACTTCTGGGTCGGTCTCTTCACGACACGTATTCCCTTTGTAGACCAGATGCATAAAAGCCCGTGGCTGGCTGGAATGATGGCCAAATTGCCTCAATCGCTGCTCAGCGGTGCAAGCGCACCTGTGAAGCATGGGCTTGCTGTGGAGCTTAATCCGCAGGGTAAACTCATCGGAAGCTGGCATGATCCTGAAGGCTCGGTTTATGGGGTAACTACGGCTGTAAACCATGACGGATATTTATATATAGGCACAGCTCCTGGAGGCAGCCAGGGTGTTCATCGCGTGCGTTTAACCAAATAAGCTTGGGAGGGTTTAACATGATATTGGATGAGTTGAAATTATCCTGGAAAGGGAAGGAAAGCTTAGCCGGTAAGGTAGCTTTGGTAACAGGCGCAAGCAGCGGCATTGGGGCATCGATTGCAAAAAAACTGGCAAAGCGAGGCGCGTATGTAGCTGTATTGGCACGCCGTCAGGAGCGATTGGACGAATTGGTTCGCGACTTGCACCAAGAGGAATTGTACGAGGTCATGGCAATCCCTGCCGATATCCAAAAAGCTGAAGACGTACAGCAGGCGGTCCACGCCATTCTTGAACGCTGGGGGCGGCTTGACATTATCGTTGCCAATGCCGGCTTCGGGTATCGAAGCCCACTGGCAGAAGTGGATCTGGAAAGATGGGAGGAGCTTTACAAGACGAATGTGCACGGTCTTGTCCTGACATTGAAGTACGGACTTCAGCCAATGAAGGAACAGGCCAAGGGGGATGTTGTCATTGTTTCCTCTATTGCAGCGAAGGAAGTGGTTGCCGGAGGAGGACTATACAGCGCTACCAAGTACGGCGTTAGCGCCATAGCTTCCGCATTGCGTTTGGAGACCAGTACGCAAGGAATTCGTGTAACTGCGATTCACCCCGGGGCGGTGGCGACGGAATTTTCGCAGGTGGCCGGATATCCCGAGCAGGAGATTCGGGCGTTTGCTTCGAGCGTTTTGCCGCTGCATCCCGATGATGTTGCTGAAGCTGCCCTGTATGCACTGGAGCAGCCGGAGCATGTCAACATTCCGGAGTTGACCATTATGCCTTCGAGGCAGGTCCAGCGGTTCAAATAGAGCGGTATTAAGTATGTTTGGGCAACTAAAGAACAACTATCCATAACCTGCTCAAATGGGCGAGCATGATCCAAAAAGCACGAGTTATAGGGGGAAATAACCCTAGAACTCGCGCTTTTTTTACGCTAATGACGAAGCGTGCACTGTCCAATAAAGTTTAAAACTGGCTTCTGGGATAGATCCATTTATTATAGAAAAGACTATATCCTGTGACTATTTATGGCACCACGTTCGCTCATCCAGTCATCGTGAGTATAGCTATAGCGTGATAACGTACAGACCTAGCGGCGTAGTTGCACTGCCTGCGACCATGAAGCTGACAGCATAGCTGGACCTGCCGGGGGGAACGCTGATATCAACCAATCGGCATACTTTGGTATTATCTCGCAGCAGAGGGATACCATATACACGATTGTCTATCCGTACAGACCCGGCAAATGCTCCCCCACGCGGATTCGCATAAATCCGCACGGTGCGTACCTCATCACTGTCATTAACGATGGGGATGGTCGCGTTGTATATGGTGCCGAATTGTCCGCGGTTATCCAGCGCAGGGCCCAACTCGCTGCGTGCCCCGGTAAAAAGCAGATCGGCAGGAGTCTCGCCGTTCAGTTTTTTGGTTGCACACGCCCGATAATTGGCGCTTTGCCCTATCACGTACGCCGGCATCCGCGCATTCGTTTCGGAAAAGGACCACACCCCCCGTGGATGCGCCTGCGGTGGAGGTACGGGTGGGAGCGCATCCGCATGAATCTGACGCAGGTCGACCTGCGTGTCCTTGCTGACCACGGTGCGAATGACGTAGTCCAGTGTACCGTGGCCTTCGCCAAATTCCACCGTGAAGTCATAGGTGAATCCGGCCAGCGATCCTTCGGGTAGCTCGAATTCCTCCAGCAGGGCGGTGCCTCTGCCGAATTTATGGCGGTCAACAGGCTTTAGACGTTTCATCGTACCCGCCAAACAACTTTTGGCAATGGATTGCCCGACATCTATAATCCAGTTGCCATCCTCAGGCGCAATCGCAAGAGCGCGTTCCATATGACGTACTTCCAGCCACAGCATTATTTTTGTTCTCTACCGTAATGCCTAGCTTAACGGGGCCTCCGATTTTGTTGTAATGCCAGCCGAAAATACGGTGCTTGACCGTTCGGGTTGTGGTACGAACCACATCATGCCACAGAGTGGCTTGCTCGGTAGGTACAGTCACGTCGGTAAGCGTCTCCGGGTTATCGCTAAGCATCAGGCGGCGGGTTCCCCCTTCGGTGGCTGACTCCACATCTACATGGATGTTTGGCGGGATTACAACGGACTCTACAATCAGATCTTTGGGCTCCTTGGATCGATGATTCACATGAATTCCTCCTTTGATTTAAGAATGGCACCGCTTCTTTTTTATATATATGGGTGGTTCATATATATAGGTAAAGCCGAGTCAACTTGTACAACCTGAAGCTGTCTTATTCCTCTAAATAACGATTCGCCAGCTGGTATTGCGTGTATGTTAACAGCATAAGCTATTGGATGTACAGAGAAGCTACAGGAGGGAAGCATGCTTAAAAAGATATGGTGGAAGGAAGCAGTGGTGTATCAGATCTATCCTATCAGCTTTCAGGATTCTGATGGAGACGGAAAAGGGGATTTGCGAGGTATTCTGTCCAGACTGGATTATCTGTGTGAGCTGGGCATTGATGTGATCTGGATTTGCCCAGTGTACAAGTCGCCCAATCATGATAACGGATATGATATTAGTGATTATTATGCCATTATGGATGAGTACGGAACGATGGATGACTTTGATGAACTCTTGCACAAGGCGCATGAACGGGGCATAAAAATCATGATGGATCTGGTATTAAATCATACATCAGATGAGCATCCGTGGTTTACGGAATCACGCTCATCCAAGGATAATCCGAAGCGGGATTACTACATATGGCGAGCAGGCAAAAATGGAGGATATCCGAACAACTGGGAATCGTATTTTTCGGGTTCTGTGTGGAAATATGACAAGCTTACAGACGAATATTACATGCATCTGTATTCCGAGCACCAGCCGGATTTGAATTGGGAAAATGAAGAGATGATAGGCGAACTCTATCGTATGGTGGAATGGTGGCTAAAAAAGGGAATCGATGGCTTCCGTTTTGACGCCATTGCCCATATTGTCAAAGCCGAAGGACTCCCTGATGCTGATAATCCCAATAAAAAGACATTGGTGCGGGCCTATCAGCTCTTTTCCAATCTGGAGCAGGTACATGACCTTTTGCGCATGCTAAATGAAAAAGTGCTGATGCGTTATCCCTTAATGACCGTCGGTGAAACCTCCGGTCTGGGTCCCGAGCAGGCGCTTGATTATGTGGGTGACCAGCGGCATGAGCTGAATATGGTTTTCCAGTTTGAGCATATGTTTGTCGATGCCCAAGGACAAGGGACCGAAAAATGGAAGTTTAAGCCGTGGACCCTGGTAGAGCTGAAAAAAATTATGAGTCGTTGGCAGACTGTGCTTCACCTGGAAGGATGGAACGCCAATTATTTGAACAATCATGATCAGCCGCGTGCTCTATCTCGCTTCGGAAATGATGGGCAGTACCGTGTGGAGTCAGCCAAAATGCTGGCAACCTTCATACATATGCTCGAAGGTACGCCTTATATTTATCAGGGTGAGGAAATTGGCATGACCAATATCGCATACCCGTTGATTGATGATTACCGGGATGTGGAAACGCTAAATTATTATGAGCAGCAACGAAAGATAGGCGAACCAGAGGAAGAGATTATGGCTGCAATTTGGAGAAAAAGTCGGGATAATGCGCGTACGCCTATGCAATGGAATGATGGGCATGCAGCTGGATTTACCGACGGAGAGCCATGGATGAAAATCAACGATAACTATACGCACATCAACGCGGAGGCGGAAAGAAGGAACCCGGATTCGATTTTTCACTATTACCGTAAGCTGATTGCTCTGCGCAAACAGCATGAGGTCATTGTTTATGGCGAATATAAGCTGCTGTTACCACTTGATACAGAACTGTATGTATTCACCCGCATGCTGGGACAGGAGCATCTGCTAGTCATTCTGAATTTCTTTGACCGTGATCCGGTTTTTCACTGGCCTGAGGAAGATGGCTACGCTACTGCCAAAGCGGAACTGCTGCTGTCTAACTACGATCCGGCACAAGGGGAGAACCTACATGATTTGAGGCTGCGTCCTTATGAAGCAAGGGTGTATAAGCTAACCTTGCAATAAAAAAGCCCGATTCACCCTGGCTGCTGTAAGCAGGTGTGGATCGGGCTGATAACATTGAGCGATTCGTCAAATTCAGTTGTAGCTTTAGTGGTAATGCTTAACCTTAAGGTCGTCGAGGCTTTTGAACTCATATCCTTGTTTGCGTGCTTCGTCGATAATTGAGCCAAGCGCCTCGGCATTGTCCTTGGATACAGAATGGAGCAGAATGACCGCACCGGGGTGGAGTTGACGTATGACCTGCTGATAGGCATAGTCTGCTCCTTTCTGAATATTCGTGTCCCAGTCCTTGTAAGCCACAGACCAAAACACGCTCGTATATCCGGCTTCTCGACACGAGGCCAATGCTTTTTCGTTAAAAATACCGCGAGGGGGCCGAACGTATTTCATTTCCTTTTGTCCGGTTAGCTCTGCCGATGCATTTCGTACGCGATCCAGCTCGGACCGGATCTCTGTCGAAGAAATGGTACTCATATCTGGATGACTCCATGAATGGTTGCCAATAATATGGCCCTCGCTTGCCATGCGGCGCATCAAGGCTGGTTGATCCTTTACAAAATGCCCGGTTACAAAGAAGGCGGCCGGAACCTTTTTGGCCTTTAATACATCCAGCACTTTGGGCGTATATCCATTCTCATAGCCATTATCGAACGTGAGAAATAATTCTTTTTTAGTAGTATCCCCCAAAAAGATACCACCCTGTCTTTCAATCAGGTGCATAAAGCCCTCTTGTGCGATAGAAGGCAGCTCGCCCCCCTTACTTTTTTTGAATCCAAAATGATAAGGCTGTCCATCAACAGTCTGAGCAGCTTGTGCGGATTCACCCGTAACTGCTAACATCCCTATAACCGTAACGCATAGCCACAAGGCAAATATTCGTTTCATTTAACTTCCTCTCTTCCGTCTCGTGTAGGCAAGGTGTGTATGCTTCGGCATATTCCATAGAGTCTGCAATGCCATGACTATTTATGCATAAAATGCCCTCAACTGAGGACGAGAACCGCTTTTAACCAAAAAACACATATTGACATGAATATTAAATCGAAGTAGTATACTTTATAAAACTTACTAGAATACTCGGATTTAGTGAACTAACAACAAACGAACTAACAACAAACGGATGCAAACAGCTCAGTGATATCTTACATACTTTGAAGGAACGGAAGGAGCTAGAGTAATGATTGAATTAAAAAATGTATCCAAAACCTATGTAAGAAAAGGGTTAAGCATAGATGCGTTAAAAAATATAAATATCAAAGTAGATAAAGGGGATATCTTTGGTTTTATTGGATTCAGCGGTGCAGGTAAAAGTACATTGATCCGATTAGTCAATCGTCTGGAGAAGGTGACCAGCGGAGAGGTTCTTGTCGAGGGAGAGCAGTTAAATACCTTTTCGACCGCAGGGCTTCGAAAGGTAAGGAAGAAGATCGGAATGATTTTTCAGCATTTTAATTTGCTGGAATCGAAAACGGTGTTCGACAATATTGCAATTCCACTGGTGCTGCTCAAGCGCAACAAACAGGAGATTGAGCAGCGGGTAAAGGAACTGCTGGAGTTTACGGGCTTGTCCGACAAGGCTAACAGCTATCCAAGTGAGCTGTCCGGCGGTCAAAAGCAGCGTGTCGGGATTGCGCGGGCGCTGGCGAGCAACCCGTCCATTTTGCTCTGTGATGAGGCGACTTCGGCACTTGATCCGCAGACCACGCAGTCTATACTTGATTTGCTTCGCAAAATCAACAAGGAATACAAGATCACCATTCTGATCATCACGCATGAGATGTCGGTGATTCAGCGGATTTGCAACAAGGTAGCCGTAATGGAAAAAGGTGAAATCATCGAGCAGGGCAATGTGTTGGAGGTATTCGGGCAGCCGCAGCATCCGACGACGCAAAGCTTTGTACGCACAGTGATTCATGATACGGTACCGGACAGTGTGCTGCAAACATTCGAACAGCAAGCCTCACAGCGGATTTACAAGCTGGAATTTATCGGCCAGGCAGCCTCTGAACCAGTGGTTCATGGATTGATTCGGCTGCATGATGTTCATGTGAATATTTTATTTGCCAACATGACGGAAATACAAGAAACGACGATTGGCTATATGACGATCCAACTACGCGGTGAACAGCATGCCGTCGAGCAGGCTGTTGATTTTATCAAGAGCAAAGGGGTCAATATTCAGGAGGAGGTGAAGGTCCTATGATGATTACAGGAACCACGATAACCTGGGATCAACTGTGGGAAGCATTGTATGAATCCTTACTCATGGTCAGCATATCATTATTCATTGGTGCGTTAATCGGTATACCTATTGGTATTTTGCTGGTTGTTACCCGTCCGGGCGGCATTTTAGAGAACAAATGGCTTTACGGTATTTTGAATCCAATCATAAACATTGTTCGTTCTTTGCCCTTTATTATTTTGCTGGTAGCGATCATTCCACTAACCCGGCTGATTGTGAATACATCCATTGGAACCAGTGCGGCGATTGTCCCCCTGATTGTATATATTTCGCCATATATAGGCAGGCTGGTCGAAAATTCGCTGCTGGAGGTTAATCCGGGAATATTGGAGGCGGCAGATGCAATGGGTGCGACCCCTTTTCAGGTCATTCGTTACTTTTTGCTTCCAGAAGCGTTCAGTTCTCTGATTTTATCGTTAACGACAGCCACCATTGGCTTAATTGGGGCCACTGCTATGGCTGGTGCCGTCGGCGGCGGCGGGATTGGTGATCTGGCCATCTCTTACGGCTACCAGCGGTTTGATACGTTAGTTATGCTGATTACCGTCGTCGTTCTGGTCTTATTTGTACAAGGCGTTCAGTCTTTGGGTGATCTATTGTCCCGTAAAGCACGCAGAGGCTGATATAAAATAACTGATAGACCAGCACAGCACAGATTTATGATGGTTACTAAGCAAACGAATAATATATTCGCACGAAGCTTCAAGCTCAGCTTATATGAATTTTAGTACTGTGCCCGCCAATATTGGCGGGTTTTTTGTCGCGGATGACAACGTTTAACTTGGCAAATTTCATTGCGTATAGGTCTAATTGTTCAGAATTGGTTCAGTGAGCCTTCGTATAATCCTCTTAGCATATTTCCTTGGTTGCATAATCGATAGAACTAAACACGACAAAAGACTTTGATAAAACAGGATATATACCAATAAATGGGACGAAGGAGCACGATTACCCATGGGCGTATCCGAAAAGGGAAAAGCTGCCCAGAAGCATTATGAAGGCGTTCGCCAGTTTACTGGAAGATGAGCTGGGCGTTGAGCCTCAACAGGTGACGCACCAGCTATATATACAGTTGAAAACACAAACGCTACCTGCGTAGACTACTGTACTAGCTCAGGTAGAGCAGAAAAAGCCGCTTCAAAGGGGTCTCCTAGAAGCGGTTTTTTTGCATGGATGGAAACACTCATTTTTTTGTGAGAATTACCGTGTTTTGGTAATCAGGTACGGAGTGACCGTTCTGGTAACATTCGTTGGATTTTCGATAATCAATATCCATTGAGTATCCGTAGCCGGGAAGCTGTCGGTAGGCCATGCCGAAGCAAAACCGCTAATGGTCCAACCTGCATTGATGACAACCCTCCCAGATCCAGCATTAAAAGTAATAGTGAGAAAGCTATTGGGACCCACGGTAAACGGACTAAATACACTACGTAAAAATCCATTGCCAAGGTTTTGGGTTGCACGGGCTCTTGTTGGGCCAAGGATGACTTTTCTGCCCTTAGCTATGGCTGCTTTCTTTTTCAGTGATGAACATTTTGTTTTCATATATTGTCCCCTCCTTTTCTCTTGATTGTTTAGCATATGAAGTTGAGAGTATCCTAGATTGGACGAACTAACGTATCTATTTAACTAAATTTGAATCAGCCTCTTTTCTCTATAATCTGCTATTTGCTGATGCAAGTTCTCCTACCCTAGCATATTCATATATAAATTTACGTTTACTGAAGGAGGTCATTGGATTGGGAAGAACGAGACGAAGCGGTTTTAAAAATAAAAGAATTTCGGTGGACGTTAGACAATCTTCTTCAGCTCAGACAGGACAAGGCGGCAACCCGATTTCTATCAATGCTTCGGATGTTGGGGTAGTCAGAACAGATATTAAAAACAAGTAATCTTTCTTATGTAAAAGCCTCATCGTCGACGCAAAAAGACCACCGGGATAGACAGGTTTTCTAACCTGTTTCCCGGTGGTTTAACTTATATTTGTCGGTGTTTGTGTGATACCTCACCATGAACCTACATAGGCATTATGCCTTTCTTTTGGCTTTGTTATCCTTTTATTTCGCGAGCTTCACTGACCGGACAGGTGTTGTCTTCAGCACGGCGTAGCCGTAGGGGGGAAGCTTGGCATGCAAGCCTTCTGCTCCTGTGGACCACTGGCTTTCGCCAAAGGCTAACTGCCATTCCTGCTCGGGAATGTCCAGTTCAAAAACGTGATCCTCATCGGAACGATTGAGTAGCACAAGCAGCACTTCTTCCTCGCTCCGGCGTTCGTAGGCGAGGGACGAGCTTTCTGGCTGTGCCTCCAGAAAAGTAAGGCTACCCTTATCGCGGAGGGCCGGATGCGCCTTGCGAAGAGCAATCAACTCGCGATAAAAATCGAATAGCTCATGATCCTGCTTGTCGGTGTCCCACTCCATGCACTTGCGGCAGCCGGGATCGGCATCTCCATCCAGGCCGATCTCATCACCGTAATAAATGCAGGGCGCGCCCATATACGTGAACTGGAACATAGCGGCTAGCCGCATCAGCCGCTTGTCACCTCCGCACAGCGTCAGCAGGCGTGGCGTGTCGTGGCTATCCAGCAGGTTGAAGGCCACCTCGGATGCCTGCTGCGGATAGCGGGCCAGCTGCTGTCCGATGGCAAAGGCGAAGCTTTGGGCATCGGTCACTTTTTTGACGAAAAAATCATTCACCGCATAGGTGAACGGATAATTCATCGTCGCGTCGAACTGGTCACCCTGAAGCCATTCAGACGATTCATTCCACATTTCGCCCAAAATGTACGCATCCGGATTGGCCTGCTTGACCGTCGTACGAAATTCTCGCCAGAAGGCATGATCCACTTCGTCAGCCACATCCAGCCGCCAGCCGTCGATGCCGATCTCCTCGATCCAATGTTTGGCCACGCCCAGCAGATACTTTTTCACCTCAGGATGCTCCGTGTTCAGCTTGGGCATCATCGGCTCCAGCCCGAATGTATCGTAGGTCGGTGTGCCATCGACTACTTCCAGCGGGAAGCTATGTATATGGAACCAGTCTCTGTAAGGCGAGGCTTCGCCCTTTTCCAGCACGTCAACGAATGGCCTAAAGGTACGCCCCGAATGGTTGAATACCGCATCAAGCAGTACCCGAATTCCCCGGTCGTGGCAGGAATTTACCAATTTTTTCAATATCTTCTTGTCCCCGAAATGCGGGTCTACCTCCATATAATCCTCGGTATCGTATTTATGATTCGTTGTTGCCTTGAAGACAGGAGTCATATACAGGGCGCTAATTCCCAGCTTGCTTAAGTGATCCAGATGATCCAGAATGCCCTGAAGATCGCCACCAAAAAAATTGTCTCTTCGCGGTGTGCCGCCCCATGCTTCTGCACCTTTCGGGCTAATGGAGGGGTCACCGTTCGCAAAGCGTTCCGGAAAGATCTGATAAAACACGGCATCCTTCACCCATGCAGGAGGCTTCAGAATATCAATCGGATTCAAAAACGGGTATTGGAACAGGTTATCTGCATTTTGAGGTTCCTCGGTAGTAAAGTCGTCCTCATTCATCCACAGGCGTTCCTCTCCATCTTCCAGTAAGAATCCATATTTCAGCCGGCGGTGGGTAGGCTTTACAGTGCATTCGTAGTAATCAAACCTGCCGTCGGTGGCAAATTTGGACATCGGAACAAGCTGCCGGGTACGTTCCCAGTCGTACTTATCTACAGTTAGAGCGTGAACGGTGGTCAGGTCATTTTTCTTGGTGCGAAGCCGCAAAAATATCGTTTCATGATCATAGCCAAAAGCCCAATTGCGCTTCGGGTGATGGTATATCGCTTCCAGTAGCATGGAATAGCCTCCTTTTTTACGAGCAATAAAATTTGAAATCGTATAGCGTATGTCGTATAAGGTAGTTATTAACCTTTTTAAGCGGGTTATGTACCATAAATGCTATAATGCCCATTACATAAAAGAAAAACGATAAGCAGGTGCCTACGATGAAAACAAATGTGTTATACATTGAAGATGATCAGGATATCGGTGCATGGATGCATCAATATTTGGAAGAACGAAATTACGCTGTAAGGTGGCTTCGCAGTGGGGATGGGGCTGTGGAGGCAGCCCGTACGTGTCAGCTAGTTATTTTGGATGTGATGCTGCCTGGTCTGGATGGATTCACAATTGGCAAGCGGCTCAAGAAGGAGCGCCCGGAGCTGCCGATTCTTATGCTGTCAGCCCGTACCTCCATTGATGATAAGCTGCAAGGACTGGATTTTGCCGACGATTATGTGACTAAGCCCTTTCATCCCGATGAGCTTATTGCACGGATGGAGGTTTTGTTGCGTCGAACAGGTGCCGTACCCGAAGAATCCATACAACTGGCACACCTCACGGTATATCCTCCTGATAACCGTATTGTGAATCGTGATACCGGGGAAGAAATTACGTTAACAGGCAAGCAATATCATATTTTTGCTTATTTGCTGCGGCATTTGGGCCAAATTATGACCAAGGAGCAAATGTATGAGGCTGTGTGGGGCGATCCGTATATCGACGGAGACAAAACGCTGATGGTTCATATCCGGCACCTGCGCGAGAAGCTGGAGATTGACCCTGCGAATCCCCGTATCATAGAGACGATCCGTGGTGTAGGCTATCGGGTGAAGGCGTAATGAACGGGCCACGTAATGGTTGGAGGAGGCTGCGTAGCTCGGGTCTTGGTCAGGGAGGACGTTTTGGAAGTTCGCTGTTATTTCGCTATCTGCTGATTATTGTGGTAGCCATGTTGCTATTGCCCATTGTGCTGCCTGCTACGGTGCTTATCTATAGTATGTTGTCTAACTGGGAGACGAACTCCACGCCTAAAAACCCACACTATCCCTCAACTACCGGTACCGAAAGCAGCTGGCATCGTGAAGCTATAGCCTTGAAGGGGAACACACCCGAGCAAATCTCAGCCCATCTGCGCAAAATACAGCGGGATATGTTTCCTGATTCACAAATATTTTGGGTGGATGCCACCGGGAAAACAAGACTGGAGCTACCCACACAACCGGATATCCCGAATCAATGGAGTGCGGGGCAGGCTATAGCTTTTATGAAGCAAGCAAGCTACGAGGGACCGTTCACAGTAGTGGCCTTTATTGGCGGCGGCAAAGAAGATGTGAATCAAGGCTACATGGTATTAAAAGTGCCCCGTTCATTCTTTGAACAGCAGCATACAGATAGCAGCATATTTATGTACTACCTCTTTTTTATAGTATTGATGCTTACAGGTTTTATATTCGTGTCTCTCCTGTTCTTTGTAGGCATTCGGCGCAGACTGGTGCGGCTTCAGGCGGCCATGTCGCAGCGAGGTGAGGATGGACTACCTATTCTTGTCACCACTGAACGCCCGGATGAAATCGGCAAGCTGGAGGAAGCGTTCAATCAGATGGTTGAGCAGTTGGCGGATAGTCGGGGGCGTGAGCGTCAGGAGGAAGAGCTGCGAAAAAGGCTGGTGGCGGATCTGTCACACGATATTCGGACGCCGCTTACGGTTGTACGCAGCCATCTGTACACACTGGAAACGGAGAATCTGAGTGTCAAGGGAAGGCATTCCATTATGTTAATGGAAAATAAGCTGAAAGACCTCGGGAGTCTGATCGACAACCTGCTCACCTACAATCTGCTGTCGAGTGGTAAATACACATTGAGAAATGAACCACGCGATATCCTGCGGCTGGTGCGGGAGTGTGCGGCCAGCTGGTACCCGGTGTGGGAAAAGGAAGGTTTTGAGGTGGATATCGATCTGCCAGAGCATAGTATAGTGTGGAAGGTCGATGAGCAGGGCTTTCGCCGTTTACTGGATAATCTTTTGCAAAATGTAGTTCGCCACGCCGCTTCAGGCCACTATATTGGTATTCATATACAGGAGCATCACGGGAAATCGGCGCTAGTTATTGCAGATAAAGGGCCCGGAATGGAACGCCAGTCTAGTGAAAAAGGAGCCGGGATTGGCTTGGCGATTACAGAACTGCTGGCTCGTGAAATGAATCTGGAAAGGGATATTGTCAGTTCCTCTGCCGGAACACAAATCCGTTTTTTAAACAAAACTTAAACGAAGGGTCCCCTCAGCTTTAAACTTGGCACGTTACGATAGGTGTCGAGGTGAGGAACTTGAACGAATATATTATTGAAACGAACGGTCTCAGCAAAATATACAAAGGCCGTGCTGCGGTTAACCAACTGGACCTGAAAATAGGGCGTGGAGATATTTATGGCTTTCTCGGCCCGAATGGGGCGGGAAAAACGACAACGATCCGAATGCTGCTTGGACTCATTCGCCCAACCCGGGGAACGATCCGCATATTCGGACAGGATATTCGCAGGCATAAGCTCGATATTTTGCGTAAAGTCGGCTCGTTGGTAGAGTATCCTTCGTATTACGGTCATTTGAACGCAATCGAAAATCTGGAGGCCATTCGCCGTATTCTGAATGTGCCCAAAGAGAATATTGCGGACGTATTGGAGGTTGTTCGACTGACCAAGCATGCCAAACGCCCGGTCAAAGGCTACTCGCTGGGCATGAAGCAGAGACTTGGTATTGCAGCGGCGCTGCTCGGGAATCCCGAAGTACTCATTCTGGACGAGCCAACCAATGGTTTGGACCCGGAAGGCATTCAGGAAATGCGCGAATTGATTCAAGCGATGCCCAAGGAACGGGGGATCACCGTACTGGTATCCAGCCATCTGCTGAGCGAGGTGGAACAGATGGCCAATACCGTCGGCATTATCCGTGAAGGCGAACTGGTCTTCCAAAATACGATTCACAATCTCCGTCAGGAATCCGCAGGGGGCATCCGTATCGTAGTATCGGAGCCGGAAGCGGCTCAACTGATTGCACGTGAGCAGGGATATCATTCGGTGAAGGACGGAGCAGCACTGGATTTTGAAAACATGAATGATGCGGCTGTTGCATTGCTGGTCAGAAGATTGGTCGAAAACACGCATGCCGTGTATCGTGTGGAGGAGCGCCGCAAATCGCTGGAGGATATGTTCATGCAAGTGGTGGGCAAGGGAGGGGGCTCCCTATGATGCTGCGGGCGTTGAAGGCGGATCTGCTCAAAGCACGCAGAAAGGGAATCTGGTTCCTGGTTTTCCTCGGTCCCATTGGATTGGTGGCGATGCAGGGACTGAACTTTGGACTCCGCTATGACTATCTGATTCCGCGATATAAGGGCCGTCTGTGGGAAGCCTTGATGGATAACATTGCTCTTTTCGTACCCCTTGCGCTGGTATTAGGAGCCACTATGGTTGCTTCCATGCTGGCGAATGTGGAGCATTCGTCTAACTCCTGGAAGCAGTTGCTGGCCCTGCCTATTTCCAAATTCAGCGTCTATATGGCCAAGCTAACGCTGGCCATCGGAATGCTATGCGTGTCCTGTCTGCTCCTGACGGTGGGAACGTGGGGGCTGGGAATACTTCTTGGTTTCGGGGAAGAGTCTGCGCCGATGGGCGAATTGCTTCGACTCGGATTTTGGCCCTTGGGCGGCACGCTGCCTGTACTCGTGTTGCTGTTGTGGCTAACGGTCACGTTCCAAAATCAGGCGCTGCCTGTAACACTGGGCATTACGCTCGGCATCGGCAGCTTGTTTGCTTCACAGCTGTCCGAATGGTTTCCGCTGGCTTGGCCGCAATTCGCATGGGCTGCGCCTCAAGCGTGGATATTCGCGTCCATCGGCTGCGGAACAGGTGTACTCCTCAGCCTGCTGACAGCGGCCCATTTTAGTCGAAAGGATGTGGCGTAATGTTCGGAGGATATGTACGGCTGCTTTCTGTCGAACGTATGAAAATGGCTAAATCGCCCGTCTGGCTGCTCGCACTCGTCAGTCCGGCGATTGCCGTGCTGGTTGGTCTGCTGGCGAACCCGGGAGGAAACTGGCTGTTGCTGTTGTCGGCCATGCTCACCATGCATGCGCTCCTGTTCATGCCAATGCTGACCGGTGTGTTTGGCTCCTTGGTCTGCCGATTCGAGCATGGGGGCGGCGGTTGGAAGCAATTGCTGTCATTGCCATTGTCTCGCACCAGCCTGTACGCGGCCAAGCTGACGATCATTATGGCCTTGGTCGGATTGACCCAGCTATTGTTCGGGGGAGCACTGCTGGGTGTTGGAGCTGTGCAGGACATGAATGGACCGATCCCTTGGGCCGTGATCGCCCAAAGTCTGCTCGCAGGCTGGGTTGCCTGTCTACCGCTGGCTGCGCTGCAGCTCATGGTGTCCTTCCTGTGGTCCAGCTTTGCTGCACCGCTTGCTTTGAATTTCGTCTTTACTGTACCGAATATTCTCATCGCCAACTCCCAGACCTACGCTCCGTATTATCCGTGGGTACAGCCTTTACTGGCGATGATGCCGAGCGGAAGCGACGACTTCGGGGCGTTCATGGTACCAGCCGATACACTAATGATGGTTGTACTAGGTAGCTTTGTCGTGTTTTTGATTTCGGGCCTGACGGTGTTTCGTTATAAAGAGATATAGAGTGAGATATAGGAGGTAAGCTTGCTGGTACATGAAGCTTACCTCGATCTGTTTTCTGTTTTATTATTTTCATTCATTCCGGGACATGTCTCAGAATGGGTATATAGAGCTGATTCAACGTCTAGCTCGTGAAGTTATTCTAAATGAAGCATAGGTAATCAGGGCATAGATAATACCATACATCGCCCATGCGTCCAAATTGGATTTAAAGGTGTCTATATTTGTCGTGATAAACAGGAGAGGAAGTACAATAGCGATGCCTACACCCAGCAGAATCCTAAAATGAAGAAATGAACAAATAATCCCTATTATAATGGCGATTAGGGGGCAAATGAGCAGAGTGGGGACAAGAGGGTTCAGTTGATGAAAAAACCAATAAATCATATTAACACCTCGTTTGAAGGGAGTATGGTAATTTGGTAGCTAGCTAATTTGTGCTGAAGAAACATTCGAAAGATTACGGAGAAAGACGATGGGAATGTGAGCATTGAGGCTATTAATCACAGGTTTAATATTATGGTCACTCTGCAATTTTAAAAAGGAAACACCGTTATTTGAGAGGGTGGAATTTATGAAATGGTTACACCGGATTGAAGAGCATTCAGTCCGGTGTGATGCACGTTTTTACACCAAGCCCGGCAGCGCACGAATATTATCGCTGATAAGGCGGCAGGAGGCGTCGAACTTGGTCTGTTCTTCCGGGCTAAGCTCCAACTCGATGATCTCCTGGATTCCTCTGCTGCCGATAATCGCCGGAACGCCTGTGCAGACATCGCTATGTCCGTACTCCCCGTCCAATACGGCTGAAACTGCTATAATTTTACCGTCATCATTTAAAATGGAACGGGTAATATAGGCGAGCGCATTAGCTATGCCAAAATAAGTAGCGCCTTTGCGGGTGTAAATTTCCCAGCCCGCATCCTTCGTTTTCCGGGCAATGTCGTCCAGATCCACGTGGCTGAATCGCTCTTTATGCTGGCGCAGAATGTGCAAGAGCGGCTTCCCGCCAATGGTGACGTGTGACCAGGCGACGAATTGGGAATCGCCGTGCTCGCCAAGGACATACCCTTGCACGCTGCGTGGATCTATGGAAAACACTTCAGAAAGCAGCGTCTTGAGACGGGATGAGTCAATAGAGGTCCCCGTACCGATCACCTTGTTGCGCGGCAGGCCGGAAATGCTCTGCACCAGATAGGTCACAATGTCGACAGGATTAGCTGCAATGACGAAAATGCCGTCGAAGCCACCCTCCATAATAGATGCTACAATCTCCCGAGTGATGATCACTGCGTCGTCCAATACAGACAGGCGGTCTTGACCCGGCTTCGGATTGGCCCCGGCTGTTATAATCACAACATCCATATCCGTGCAATCTGCATATGTTCCCGCATGCACCTTCGTACGTGTGGACGTAAAATCCATACAATGGGATAGATCGAGCGCATGCGCCAAGGCCCGGTCATATGTGCGGTCAATCATCATGATTTCGTCACAAATGGACTGGTTGACCATTGAGTAGGCACAGCTCGAACCGACCATTCCCGCACCGACAATCGCTACTTTCCTTGTTTTCCCTTTCATTTATGTTTCCTCCTCGTTCCAGTGAACGTTAATATGCTACAAATTATGTCTGAAATCCATTTTACGTTACATAACATAACATATTGCTGATCTTTTGAAAATATCCATTGTTTTACCTTCATGCTGCAAGATGAAAAAGTAACTGGAAATAGAGATGTTTTTTATGGTGAAGCGTAGCATAGGCGTGAATTAAACGACGTTTTTGCTGGAATACAGGATAAGCTGGTTCAATTCCTTTTTAAAGCAATATCTATATAAATTAAAAAATACATTGTTTCAATGGAAGGAATAATGCCATCAAAACACTGGAAATATGACATTTACGTGACGTTTTGAAAAGCTCTAAAATTGCATAGATCCCAAGCAACGCCGCCGTGTCGTTTTTTGCATTTTTTAAAAATCGCGGGTGATGACAAAGGTTCCTAGCAGTCCGCAATATTAGAACTTTTTTGCCAAAGGGTTTCCATTTGATTCCGCGAATTGTACATATACAAGCTTATTTCTTTCCATACCATCCGGGGAGGTAATGATCAATGGAAGAAAGCAAATCGACGATGGAAGCGGCCAGACAGTTGGAAATCGGGGCAAGTACCCTTCGTAAATATGCGGCAGCGCTGGAGGAGCAGGGCTATGTGTTTCAGCGTTCCGCGAACCAGTCGAGAATGTTCAGTCCAGAAGATATAGAGTGCTTAAGGGTAATGCGAAAAGCGCTGCGTGAAGATCATATGACGATGGATCAGGCAGTACAGGCGGTGCTTGAAAGGGTGACCGCACCATTCCCAATCGTGGAAGAAGAATTCCGTTTGCCGCCCGTCTCGGATGCGGAATCATTGACTGCAACCTGGGAGGAGATATTGGCGGCGGCTGAGGGCAGGGATGCGCATGTGATACAGGCGCAAGCCGTTGCTACCCTGGAGTCGGCAGGCTTACAGGAGGAAATCAATGTACAGGAGCTGTCAGAGGTACCGGTGCAGCTACAGGCACAGGAGCCGTATCAGACGTTGGCGCTAACCATTGAGCACAGACTGGAACAAGCACCTGTATCAGTACAAACGCAGGAGCCCATAGAGCCACAAGAATTGACGCAGATGCAGGATATGGTGCAAAGTGCCTTGCTGGAGATGCGAAGTCGCCTGGAAGAGCTGGAAGCGGAGCATAGCCGTTTGGTGGAAAAAAATATTAGCCTTTCTAACCAACTGGAGGATCAAAAACGCTGGATGAAAGAACGGGCTGATGAGGAACGGGATCGACAGTTAATCACCAATTTGCGCACCTATCAGGGCAGACAGCGCAAATCGCGCAGTTCGCTGCTATCCTGGCTCGGGTTGGCGCCGCGCAGACGTAGAGAGGCATAACCCTTATTTTTCTGTTTTTCTGATAAGGCCATCAGACCGTCCCGGCTCTGATGGTCTTTATTGTGGTGGTATAATGGTGGCATACAAGAACAAAAGAATAAGAGAACAGGTCGCATAGAGAGAGGTTTGACGCGGCGTGTATAGGAAAGGGCAGAAGAATGTTTGCTTGGTTGCGAAACGCTTATCAATCATGGATCGATTACCCGAAACAGCCTGGCGATATACTCAACGAACGTTATCGTATTCTTTCGCTGCTGGGCATGGGCAGCTATGGTCTGACCTATCTCTGTCAGGACGGACAGAGTGGGCAGGAGGTAGCGGTCAAGCTGCCCAGACCGAGCAAGCGGGCGAAGGCAGTTCAGCTGCTGCAGCGTGAGGCCGATATCATGCAGCAGATGGACCATCCCTATATCCCGAAGCTGCTCGAAAGGGTAGAGCCTCCGAAAGGAATGTACCTGGTCATGGAATATATCTCGGGTAGGACACTGGAGGAGCTTATATTTGAAGAGGAGCGTTCTTTTACAGAACGGGAATGCATCGTCTACATGCTGGAGCTGATGGAGCGGGTTATGCATGTGCATGAACGTGGCTATATCCATCGGGATATCCGGATACCGAATGTGCTTCATCGAGAAGGGAAACTATACTTGATCGACTTTGGTCTTGCGCTGGCGGTAGGAGAACGACAGGAGGATGTATTCACTGAATCCATGCTGGACAAGCGCGCATCTGAGCGGCAGGACGTCGCTGTCTATAGCGATTTGTATGATGTCGGCCACTTGATGCTTTTTATGCTGTATAGCAGCTACGAGCCTCAGCCGGATCAACCATCGGGAAGCTGGCAGGAGGAATTGAAGCTGAGTCCACCTGTGCGTCGTATGCTGGAGCGGCTTTTTCAGATGGGTCCGCGGTATGAACATAGCCGGCAATTTATACTGGAGCTGGAGGAAGCATTGCTTCAGCTTGAGGTTAATCCGTAATACCAGTCCATAAAGATAGCCAGGTATTCGCCGTAAAAATGGGGGAATGCCCCCTTACGCATTTGACCAGGTCTACATACAATGATCCTGTAAATGAGCGAAAGGAGTGTTGTAAATGAGTCATATGTGTGGAGTAGGCGGTATGCATTACGGCGTAGGAGCCTGGACCTCTATAGGAGCAATTCTGGTTCTGTTCATTTTGTTGGTGATTATATCCAAAACCCTGTTTCTGTAATTTCGGTCATAGCCGATTTCCTTTAAAATGCACAGATGTTGTCCTGCATAACGAAGGATGTACAACAATAAAGCGAAGGCCCGTGTTGAGAAGGGTCTTCGCTTTATAGGGCTTGAAGAAGCCCGTGGCTTGCTTCCTGTGTGACATTCTATTCCGTCATCGTTTTTTGTTACTTGGCTAGGAACTGGAGTAGTGACGGCGTTTGTCCTTGTAATATCGGTGACCGTTATGGCTGTTTCTGTAACCGTCTGATGAAGAATGGCGTCTACGGTCGTAATAACGATCTGAGCTGCTGTATCGCCGCTTATGAGAATGAGAGGTGGAATGTAGCAGGCGGTGCAGTATTTTTTTGAGCATCGTCTAATCCTCCTTCTTATCCTGTCCAGTGATTTTTTATATCATTAACTGACATAGACAGGTTCTTATGAAACGGTAATACGCCACAATGCTGTAACAGGTTCCATTAATTTGAGGCTTGTAGGGACTTGTTCTGAAACTCCGCAATATCCTTGAACTCTTCTTCAAACTTACGCGAGATGCGGATATAAATCGGCAGTAAATCACGGTATATATCTACATGCTCTGCCACAGGCTTATGCTGGTGAGTGGTGCCGATCATATCGGAGACTGCGTCCAGCGAATCAATCCGTCCCAGTGCATATAAGCCCAGAATAGCTGCGCCCAGACAGGAGCTTTCCAGACTTTCGGGGATAATGACCTCCTGGTCGAAAATATCTGCCATGAGCTGACGCCACAGCTCAGAGCGTGCGAATCCGCCAGTAGCGTGAATGACCGACGGCCTGCCGATGACCTCTTCCATAGCCAGCATGACCGTGTACAGGTTGAACAGTACCCCTTCCAGTGCGGCGCGAATCATATGCTCCTTTTTGTGGCGCAGGGATAGGCCGAAGAAAGAGCCGCGTGCATTCGGGTCCCACAGAGGTGCACGTTCACCGGATAAATACGGAAGGAAAAGCAGGCCGTCCGAGCCGGGACGTACCTGTTCCGCGATTTGGGTCAGTACATGATACGGATCGATCCCCAATCGCTTGGCAGTTTCCACCTCGGAGGCTGCAAATTCATCCCGGATCCAGCGGAACACAATCCCGCCGTTGTTCACCGGGCCACCGATCACCCACTGCTTTTCGGTCAATGCGTAACAGAAAAAACGTCCCTTGGCATCGGTCAGCGGCTGATCAACCACGGTACGGATGGCCCCGCTGGTGCCGATTGTGACAGCCACAACCCCCGGTTTGATTGCATTCACACCGAGGTTGGACAAGACACCGTCACTGGCCCCAATAACAAAAGGAGTCGTTTCCAGTAGGCCCATGTCATGGGCGTAGTTCTTGTCCAGCCCTTGCAGTACATGAGTCGTCGGCACCAGCTCGGATAGCTGTTCTTTCGTTATACCTGCAATGCGCAGCGCTTCCTCGTCCCAATCCAGCTGCTGCAAATTCATAAGACCCGTAGCGGATGCAATCGAATGATCCACGACATATTGCTGGAATAACCGGGCGAATACATATTCTTTAATGGAGATGAATTTGTACGTTTGAGCTGCAACATCCGGTAAATCCCGTGTAATCCACATCAGCTTCGTCAGCGGTGACATGGGGTGAACGGGCGTCCCTGTGCGTAAGTAAATGTCGTGTCCGTTGTACTTATGCTTGAGCGCTTCAGCCCATTTGGCGCTGCGGTTATCTGCCCAGGTGATGGAGGCGGTCAACGGCTTGCCGTTCTTGTCCACCGCCAGTACGCTATGCATGGCTGAGCTGAAAGAGACGAAGAGTACATGCTCGGCTGGTACTCCGCTTTGCTTCATGACCTCCTGCACCGTTGTCACAACGGCATTGAAAATATCCTCCGGGTCCTGTTCCGCTGCATCGGGCTCAGGTGTATGCAGCGGGTAGCCTACATGATGCTGGGCGGCAATATTGCCGTTTTCTTCAAAAAGCACTGCCTTGGTACTAGTCGTACCGATATCGACGCCGATCATGTATCGGGTGTCTGTCATAGTCAATCTCCCCTTCACTTACCGTTATTAGCTCATTATCGTTAAATTAACACACTTAGCAGCATAATCAAACCGAAAGCGACCAGGGAGAGGATGGTTTCCATAACGGTCCATGATTTTAGAGTCTGCGGAACGGTCATATTGAAAAATTCCTTGATCATCCAAAAACCGGCATCATTCACATGAGACAGCATCAGCGATCCAGCCCCGGTAGCCAGGACGACCAGCTCGACATTCGCGCCGGGTGTGAGTGCCAGTACAGGTGCGACAATACCGGAGCCTGTCGTCATCGCGACCGTCGCGGACCCGGTGGCTACACGAATGAGCGCAGCGACCAGAAAAGCAAATACGATTACGTTCATATGCGCTCCTGTAGCGACTGCAGCTATGGCCTGACCCACGCCGCTGTCAATCAGCACGGTTTTAAATGCACCGCCGCTGCCGATAATTAAGATAATAGAGGCTGTTGGTGCCAGACATTCACTGGTAAAACGGGACAAGTCCTCTTTCTTTAGACCACGTGCATAGCCTAGCGAGAAAAAAGAAAACACCGCCGCAATTAGTAATGCCATAACCTCATCACCAATGAATTTGAAAAATACAGTGAGCGGATGTGTATTGGCCGGGTCTACAATTTCAGCGACTGATCCGCTAAGCATTAGAATAACAGGTAACAAAATGGTGAACAAAGTAATCCAAAAAGGAGGCAACGACCGTCCCGTCGTATTTCTGAACTGCTCGTCCAGCTTCTCGGAAGGTCTGACCATGATTCTTTTGCCAATCCAAGCGCCGAAGACAGGGCCTGCAATAATGGCGGATGGGATGCCCACGATGAGTGCATATCCTATCGTGCGTCCAATATTGGCGTTAAAGGCTTCAATCGCGATCATCGGAGCCGGGTGGGGTGGTAAAAGGCCGTGTACCGTCGATAGTCCTGCCAGCATTGGAATACCGATTTTCAGCAGAGACATATTCATTTTACGGGCAACCGTGAACAGGATGGGAATTAATAAAATAATACCAACCTCAAAAAATACCGGAATTCCCACGATAAAGCCTACAATCATCATCGCCCAATGGACGTGTTTTTCACCAAAACGATCCATCAGTGTAGTCGCGATGCGTTCGGCACCGCCGGATTCTGCCATCATTTTGCCAAGCATGGTGCCGAGTCCGATGACGATAGCAATGGAGCCGAGCGTGCCGCCCAGTCCCTTGGTAATAGAGGCAGTGACTTCATGTCCCGGCATCCCGTTAACCAGCCCGAGAAATACGGAGGAGAGCAGCAGTGAAACGAAGGGATTCCATTTGAATTTGGCAATCAGCAAAATCAAAAGAATGACAGTAACTAGCGCCCATATGAGCAGTGAAACATTATGGCTCAAACCGAATAGTGTGTTCATGAAGTCATGCCTCCTTATCATCCTCAATAAACTCGAATAACTCCTGCGTGTTCCCCTGATTTAAAGCGTTTGCAAAGGTGCAATGGTTGTGAATCGTAAGCCGGAGTTCACAAGCAATCTTTCCCCTAGGGATGCACCCTGTAACCAGGTTGTTGGATAGTTCATAGGATATGCTATCTTGGAAATGACTTTGCATACTTGTATACAAGTTACGGGTATTATATACCCCGTTTAAGACACTTGTAAACGATATCAATTGACATCGGTTCCATTTCGCTGCTTTTAGCGTTACAATAGAAGCAGCAAAAGGAAGCAGTGAAAAGTGGAACGAACACGGAAAAGAAGGAGACCGTTTAATGATTATCATTAAAACCAAAGAACAAATTGAAAATATGAAAAAAGCTGGCGAGATTTTGGCTGCTTGTCACCGGGAAATTGCCAAAATGATCAAGCCGGGCATTACAACACTGGAAATTGACGCCTTTGCGGAATCGTTCATGAAAAAGCATGGCGCAACGCCAGAGCAAAAGGGCTACAACGGCTACCAGTTTGCAACCTGCGGGTCACCTAACGATGTGATTTGCCATGGCTTTCCGAACAAGACACCGTTGAAGGACGGGGACATCGTGACGATCGACATGGTTGTGAACCTGAACGGCTGGCTGGCAGATTCCGCTTGGTCGTATGCAGTAGGTAATGTGTCTGAGCAGGCACAAAAGCTGCTGGACGTCACCAAGGAATCTCTGTACAAAGGGATCGAGCAGGCCGTTATCGGTAACCGGATCGGGGATATTTCCCATGCGATTCAAACCTATGCAGAAGCGGAGGGCTTCTCGGTTGTACGCGAATTCATCGGTCACGGCATCGGAGAAGAAATGCATGAGCAACCGCAGGTTCCGCACTATGGACCACCACATCGTGGACCCCGTCTGAAAGAAGGCATGGTCATTACGATTGAGCCGATGCTCAACACAGGAACATACCGCAGTAAAATTGATGCGGACGGCTGGACCGCACGTACGCTGGACGGCGGCTTGTCGGCGCAATACGAGCACACGCTGGCTATTACAGCGGACGGCCCGATCATTTTGACCCAGCAATAGGAAACAGACAGCGACTGGGCAGCGTACAGATTAACGGCTTGAATGAGTTGAAGCGGGAAAAATAATGAATGTTCTGACGTGCGATGCAAATAGAAACCAAAAAGACACGCCCTTCTGCTGGGAGAACGTGTCTTTTTTGGTCTATACAGCAACATGCCATGATGCATGTAAGTATCTGTTGGTCAGATGCGGGCTTACGTCTAGCTCGGAACAAATTCGCGATATTGAAAATACATACGTAGCCGCCAGTGCAGTAATGTTCCGAAGGCTAATATGAAAAATAGCCCTGCTGTCTGCGGAATGGTAATGTAATGCTGAATAAACTCGTGCAGCAGCAGTCGGACGAGCAGCAGGCTGATCAGGATAAAAAAGAAGGTACGCGAGCGTTGCACGAAAACCTGCCCTTCTTGCAGTTCAAACTTGGTGCTGCGGATCAGTGGATAGGAAAAGATAAACCAGCCGATCAGAAAAGCGCCCAGCGCCCAAAGCGAGGGAACCCGTACCTCCGGCACGACAAACATCATAAAACCGGTGCTCATGCCGAGTGGAGGAATGATAATCTTTTTGGCGTTAACGGGGCGATGACCTGTCTTCATGCGGATAAAAATAGCCGAAACAGCGATCAAAATCATGCCGAAGGTCGCGCCATATTGCAGAATTGGGGTGCTGATATGAAACATGAACTGGGCCCCCTTTATAAGGAATGTAAGCGTTGTTGGACAGACTGCAAACCTCTATTATTATAGCACATATGTAATGGATATATTTAGTTACAGTCTTTCCTCCGACAAGCGGATTATACGCCTCAAGGTGATACCTGGCCCTATAATCGGGTCTCTATTATGCTTATGCGAGATCCTCTGCTTGTACCTCTCCCTGAGCTGATTTTTTCTCCTGGCGCATCATATAACCCATCGCTGCAATAATAAGGATAAAGGCAATAAGTGCGAGAAAAGGAATGGTGATAAAATCAAACCAGTTCAGATAATCCTGTTCACAGGATACTCTGCCGCAGGAGGTTGAAGCTTGCGTAGCTGCTTTGGCAGCTGCATGGATACGCTGAATCGTAAAATGATAGGCCGAAATGGCGCCTCCAATGATAGCCAGCGGCATGACATAACGACGTATTCCCGTATCTCCCCGAAAATAAGCGATCCCGAGCAAAAGGGTCAGGGGATACATCAGAATGCGCTGAAACCAGCACAGCTTACAAGGCTCATACCCCAAAATCTCACTGAGATACAGACTGCCTAATGTAGCCACACAAGCTACAACCCAGGCGGCAAACAAAGCAATATCCGTTTTTTTAAACGATCCAATCATAGTAACGCTCCTTTTTTCATTCAAATGAGAACAAAATGAACTCATCGTGTCTTGTCCGATCGGCGGGCATCTGCCGATATGAGTGTCTTATCCGTATTGTACTGTATTTTGAGTGCGGGGTCATACTTAAACATATTGACATCATTCACTATCATTTTTATAATTGCAGTAGTTTGGGAAGTTAATAAGGATTTAAGTTAGATATATATTATGAGAAATTAGGAGTGTGCCCAGAATGTCGAGTAGTCCAAAAAATGAAACCCTATCTACTATTAGTGAAAGACACGCGGTAAAGAGCTATGTTAAGGATTTTAAATTGCCAGAGGAAGATTTGAAGGCCATTTTGACTGCGGCGATAGAAGCTCCTTCCGCTTGGAACCTTCAACATTGGAAATTCCTTGTGATCGAAAGCGAAGCAGACAAACAAAAATTGCTGCCTATCGCCTACAACCAGGGCCAAGTAGCGGAAAGCTCCGTAACGATTGCCGTATTGGGTGATTTGGAAGCGAACCGCAACACCGTCATTTATGATCAAGCGGTAGAAGCAGGCGCACTTCCAGCGGAAATCCGTGATGCATTGGTAGGTCAAATCAACGGTGCGTACCAAAACCCGCAGGTAGCTCGCGATGCAGCGATCCTGAACTCTGCTCTTGCAGCACAAAATATTATGCTGGCTGCTAAATCTCTGGGCTATGACACTTGCGCAATGGGCGGTTTCATTCCTGCACAGCTGATTGAGCAATTCAATATTCCAGCACGTTACCTACCTACTATGCTTATTAGTGTAGGTAAGGCACAAGTGCCAGCACGTCCATCAGGACGTTTCCCACTGTCTGAAGTTGTTGTAAAAGGTAGCTTCTAAGAAAATTTGTGAATATAAAAGGGTGTTCCTGCAACCGTCGTGGTTGGGGAACACCCTTTTCTTATGTCGTATTAGGTTGCCAAAATAATTGGGTTTAGTCCGAACGCTTGGACACGAGATATACCAGCTCCAGCGTCAGAATCGGCAGAAAGACAGAAGCTGGATAGGCCAAATAGCGTGGCTCCCACTGCGGCTTGAACTTATCTTTAAAGCGTCGAAGCCCCTGAAAGCCATAAAAATGCCCGCCGTATTGAAACACGAGCCGGGCCAGCTTTTCCTCGCGCAGTGCTTTTTCACTTTGTCCTACCTGAGACAGCGGTGCCATGCCCAGATTAAATGTCGTATAACCGCTCTCCTTGGCCCACTCAATAACCCGTGTGAATAAGTAGTCCATCGTGCCATTCGGCGTGTCGGGCAGGTGACGCATCAGGTCAATGGAAACCGTCTGTCCATGATCATAGGCAGGGGCCATTGTAGCAAAGGCGATGACCTTTCCTTCAGGGTCCTTTAACAATGCAATCGGTGCTAACTGAAGATAAGGCTCTTTGAACCAGCCGAGTGAATACCCCTTCTCCTTGCGTCCGTCCAGCCAGATATCTGAAATATGACGCATTTCCTCAATCAGTGACGCCTCTAAAGGCGGCTGAATCATTTCGAATGTGTAGCCCTCGCGGTCAAAGCGGTTTTTGGCGCTGCGCAGCGCCTGGTTGCTTTTGCCTGTCAGTGTAAAGGATTCCAGTGGCACCAGCGCTTCCTCGCCCAGCTTGAAAAAGCGATAGCCGTTCTCGTGATAGATGGACAAATACTCCGGTGATGCCTGATAAAATACAGCCGTCAACGCATATCGGTCTGCGAAGCGTTGGAATTCCTGGATCGCTTCACTCACACCCTCTTTTGGACCGAGCGGGTCGCCCAATACAATCAGCTTGTCCCGGCTACGAGCATAGGGAATAACGACTTGCTCGTCCTTGGTCCAATACAGATACTTATCACCAAGAAAAAGCATATGAGAAACGAGATTGCCGCCCTGCCGTTCCAAAAACTCTTTTAGCTTATCCAGCTCCTGCGCGTCGGGCAGATTAGCGATTACGCGTTGCGGTCTGAGGAAGAAATACACCGTCAGAAACACCCATGCCAAAATCAAACTGAACACGGCAGTAACCCCATAATCGCTGCGATTCATAAAAAAATCCAGATGAACCTTGGCATGCAGATGACGCATAAACGGAGTATTGGAGCCTGCTCCAATCATAAAATAAGCCCCGGTCACGAGCAGAGATAATCCACCCCATATTAAAATGTTGTGCCGATTCAGCGGTGCACTGACCCGATAAAACCGTGAACGTGAAATCCACAGCATTAACGCCACGAACAGCAGGAACAAGGCCTCTTCAAAATCCAGACCCTTGATGAAGGTGAACATAGCGCCCGCCAGCAGCAGCATCAATGTCAATCGCAATGCTCTACGAATACGCAGAGAGATCCCGTGGGACAGGACGACAAGCATAATCCCGATGATGACCGAGATTTCGTGCGATAAGCGCATAACAGGCAGGCTGAGCAAATGCTCGGCAAAACGGAGCCGATATAACAGGCCGGGCGTAGCCGCAGACAAAAGAAGCACAACGCCGGAGATGAGTACCAGCTTACCCAGCGCCCATACCCCAAGATCGGCCAAAAACCGGAACTGGCCGGGCCAGCCCCATACCTTCTGCCAGGCATTAAGGGAGTAATCCCAGCCTGTCTCAGCCAACTGGCTCAGGCGCTCGTTGCGCGGAATCATCTCCAGGGCGGCTAAGACCAAGCCGATCAGCCATGGAATGATGTAATAAAAGACGCGAAAGACCAGTAGCACAGCCAGTGCCCGATCTGGATTAGCGCCTGCCAATTGCAGTCCGAGCAGGGCAATGATGTCGAAAGCGCCGACTCCTCCGGGTGCAAGACTGATGAGTCCGGCAATCGCGGCAATCACATAAATGCCGAACACGGCATTGATCGGCAGCTCATGGAGCAAGTGTGAGCCAATCCATGCAAAGGTAAGACCAGCCAGCAGCCATTCCAGCAGCGAAGCGCCAATGGAGGCGGAGATTGTGGACCAAGCAAGCTGGCCTTCTCCCTTGTTGAACCATTTGCCGTACCGTTTGGATCGTTGCATGACCAAAAATAACGGCAGGTACAACGCCATTCCCCATAGCGCCCAATGAAGCCATGGATGAGCATCCAGCACGGGCTGTACCGAATACAGCTGGACGATGGCTCCCCAAGCCAGCAAAGACAATCCGGTAATGACGACAGGCGAAAGGAACACAACCGCAGAGGTGATGACACCCAGCGGTACGCCGTTTTTTTTGTACAGCACAGTGCGAAGCCCCGCACCTGTAAAGCCTGCAAAGCCAAAGACATTATTGAAGGTATTGGAGATCCAGGCATATCGGAATGTTACTCCAGGCTTGACCTGAAGCTTGAAATGATGCCTGATCACGTAATCGTATGCGCTCATGGCCGCCACCGCTACCAGTGAGAACAAGCCAATCTCGATGAGAAATGTGGCATCCATTCGCCGCAGCTCATGAAGCATCCGCGCCAGATTGAAGCCTTTCAGCTCGCGTCCGGCTTCCCATATAATAAAAGCCAGTACAGCCAGCGGTAGCAAAATACGTGTCATTCGCTGCCTGTAGATGGTTATCATGAACTGTACGATTTTAAAGGATTGGACCGGTTTGTGATTTGAATTCATAGATTCACCTGCCTGAAAAAATAATGAACTATACCCTACTGAATAAAACACAGAGATTTCGTGCCCCACTAAACAGGCTTCTATATATTATACCTGTAATAATCGCTCGAATAACAACAGAAGGGTTACGAAAATGGGATTTCAGATTGATCACTGTAAATAATTCCAATATAATGATGGAATACCTAGTAAATTGCTTGGCGATGGAGTTGAATCAGACATGAGTATATGGGATCGCAATCTTTTTATACGTAGATTGGAGCTGTTATGGCCTCCAGATGCTGACAGAAGCCAATACCCTTTTAACTTAAAGGCTCTTCACCAGTGGAATGAACTCAAATTCCATCCTTCCGTTACCTATATCGTTGGAGAAAATGGTGTAGGTAAATCGACGCTTATGGAGGCAATCGCAGTCGCGTGGGGATTTAATCCGGAGGGTGGCACTAAAAATTTTAATTTTTCAACACAGGCCACACATTCCTCGCTGCATGAGCATATCCGGTTGGTGAGAGGAGTAGATAAGCCGAGGGACGGCTTCTTTTTCCGTGCGGAGAGCTACTATAATGTAGCTACTCATATTGACGAGCTGGATCGAGAAGGAGGAGGACGGCCGATTCGGAACTCCTACGGGGGAAAATCACTGCATGAGCAGTCGCATGGCGAGTCTTTTTTTGCAGCATTTGTGCATCGCTTTGGCGGACAGGGCTTGTATATTCTGGATGAACCGGAGGCTGCGTTATCGCCTTTGCGCCAGATGGGCATGCTTGCACGTATTCACGAACTCGTACAGCAGGGCTCACAATTTATCATTTCTACGCATTCCCCGATTTTGATGGCCTATCCTAACTCCATCCTGTATCATCTGACACATGAAGGAATCGAAACCCGAACGCTGGAGGAAACCGATCATTTCATCATTATGAAGCAATTTCTGAACAACAAGGAAAAGATGCTGCATGAGCTATTCGAGGATCCCCAATAAGGAACGGAGGGTGGGGTGAAATCCGTCCTTTCCATTTTTCGATATCGCTTAATTGTGA
The DNA here is from genome assembly GCF_020404765.1 of Paenibacillus sp. BJ-4. GTDB lineage: Bacteria > Bacillota > Bacilli > Paenibacillales > Paenibacillaceae > Paenibacillus. Next base: position 264,270 of record NZ_JAIVEM010000027.1, on the reverse strand, counting down.
TTTTTTTGGAGCTTCCGTTTTGCTCAAGCATGTGAATGTTTCTTTTTGCTGTCCTGTCAAAGGAAACATTCAGGGTTAGCGGAAGTATTTTTTGATTGTTATTTGTCTCTCGCTCTATTAATATAATGAAGAGTTTTGATGAAATAGCTGCAAAATAAGCTTTTCGCATACGAAATAAAGAACTGAGGAGGACAAAACGCAACATGTCAGATTCACAACAACAGTTGAAAATGGGACCGCTGGTCATTTTGATGATTAATATGTTTATTGCCATGCTGGGAATTGGCCTTATCATTCCCATCCTGCCGAAATTTATGAATTCCCTGGGAGGCAGTGGTGAAACGGGAGGCTACCTGGTTGCTGTGTTTGGCTTGACCCAGTTTCTGTTTTCACCGTTAGCTGGGGAATGGTCCGATAAATACGGACGTAAAAAAATGATTATTACCGGTTTGGTAATCATGACGGTGTCTTCTGTATTGTTTGCTATTGGACACTCGTTGACGATGCTGTACATTTCCCGGTTGCTGGGAGGAGCGGGCGCTGCCTTTATGATTCCTCCGATGATGGCTTATATTGCCGACATTACAACGGTACACAATCGTGGTAGAGGAATGGGCTTGCTAGGCGCTGCCATGTCTCTAGGCTTTGTTATCGGCCCTGGTGTGGGCGGCTTGCTGGCGGATATCTCACTGCGCACGCCTTTATATGTTTCGGCTGGCGTATCGGGCTTGGCTGCGCTGATCTCATTGATTTTGCTGCCTGAAACCTTGTCGTTGGAGAAGCAGTTGAAATTTCGCAATGTTAAGGTTAAGCGCGATAATGTGATTAAGCAGTTTGCACTTTCTTTTCACAAACCGTATTTTATGCTGCTGATTATGATATTCACGCTTACGTTTGGGCTGACACATTTTGAAACGATGTTCCCTTTCTTCGTAACAGGCAAGTTTCATTACAATGAGCGTGATATTGCCATCATCATTACAGTAGGCGCATTGGTGGGGACAGTGATTCAGGCTGTGGTCATCAGTCCGATGTTGAATCGTTTTGGTGAAAAAGGTGTGATTATCGGCTCCTTTCTGTTTTCTGCGATTTCCCTTGTGCTTATGCTGCTCTCTGGCAACTTTTATTATGTACTTGGGGTATCACTCATTTTCTTCACCGCCACGTCGCTCCTGCGGCCAGCTATCAATACTGCTTTATCCAAAATGGCAGGAGATGAGCAGGGCGTTGCAGCCGGGATGAACAATGCCTATATGAGTATCGGTAATATTCTTGGACCTGCGCTGGCGGGTACGTTGTTCGAGGTGCATATCAATTTGCCGTACATTTTCGGGGCGGCCATCCTCCTTCTTAGCTTGGGGCTGGCTGTAAAATGGAACAGCAGAGGCACACAAACCACAGCGGCGTAGTATTATTGAAAAACAGGACGTTTCTTGAACGAAACGTCCTGTTTTTTTGATTTGTGTCCTTAAAGATCACTGAGTTTTTGATGCCTGAATAAGTACAATGTCATAAGTCGCTGCAACACCTTCCGGCGTGCTGAAACGATCTTCATACTCTTTATACAGGCTGGTGAACAGACGCCGCGATCCGAGACTGCCGGAAATAACGGCTTCTGAAGTGCTAGCTCCCAGCGCCTTTACAGATAATAGAAAATCTCTTGGTGAAGCGTATTCTTCCGTTAACAGCTTACATTTATATTGAATATTGGAGAAACCAGCTGTTGTCAATGAATCTTTCCATTGATTTGCAGATTGAAACGAGAGTCCGTGCCTCTGGGGCATCATATCTTCAGCACGGTAAACTTCTTCAAAAGCCGTATGCAACTCGTGGAAGGTACCAGGTCCAAAGGTTGCGAATGCGAGTATCCCTCCGGGGCGAAGCAGTCGGTAAAGGTAATTCAGTGTTTGCTGCGGCTGGCTCAACCATTGGAAACAAGCGCTGGAAACGATGAGGTCGAACGAAGAGGCAGGAGTGTTAGCCGCCCATATTTCGACATCGGCAAGCAAAAAGTGAATATCAGATGATGGTCTATCGTTCGAGCCTACAGGATTTGCAGTACTCAGCACACGCTGTTCAGCGGTCAGAATCATTGCAGGTGCAATATCCAGCGCAGTAATAGATGAGTACGGCCATCTGTTCACCAAAATTTCAGTTAGAATACCGGTGCCACATCCGATCTCAAGCATGCTGAGTTTGTTGGAATCATCGGCATTTGTCTGTCGCATAAGAAATTCTGCAAGCATGTCCGCCATGGTACGCTGCACATGGGCATGAGTATCATACAACCCTGCCGCGCTGCGGTTAAATTGCCGTGCAATAGTTGCTTTTCTACTGATCATGCCACCAACTCCTAATTGATTCAGCCATAAGTGCCTCCCTTCCCAAAAACGGAGCATGTCCGCTATCGGGTATGGCTAGTAGTTTTGCCTGAGGCAATTGCATAAGCAACTCCTCTGCTGCCTCGTAAGGACAAATCTGATCTTCGGTACCGTGTATAAGAAGAACCGGACAATGAATTGCCGGAAGTCGAGAGAGGCATTCTAGATGACGGAGGGTTTCAAGTCCCGCGATGAGTGCCGGAGTTGTCCAGTTGCCTATGAGGGAACGATGGTTCCTGAGTTCCGACGCTGTTTCCAAGTCCGTAAACATCATCTGACTGAATTTGCTCTCTATAGCCTGCCGATCTCTTTGGAGTCCGGTGATCATCTGCCTAACATAGATATCTGCCCAGCCGCGATTCTGTTGTTCTTTAGGACGGGTAAACCTGGCTGTTGCTGAAAAAAGTATGAGTCCATCTGCCAGTTTCTGATCCGCGAGTTTCAATGCCAATAACCCGCCCAGTGACCAGCCTGCTATCAGAAAAGGACCGGAGTATGAGGAAAGAAAACCTTTCGCTGCAGTTTCGGCCAAATGCAATATCTCCTCGGAGGAAGCAGCAGCGCTGTAATCTACAGAAACATGATGAAAATCAGGGAGAAGCCCGCGAAGCTGATCAAAGACCTTATTCGACATACTCCACCCGGTCAGCCACAGGATGGCGCCACCTAATTCTGACGGCATGATTCCAAAACCCCCAGTTGAAGTCCTAGCCTGCAAATTTTCGTAACGGCATCTGTTAGCTCCTCCAGGGAATGTGCAGCCGATAAAGAGAAGCGAATTCTCGCAGTACCCTCGGGTACTGTTGGAGGACGAATGGCTATCGCCGCAATACCTTCGGTTTCCAGAGCACTGCTAAATAGCAGAGCCTTATGATTATGTTCTAGGATCAAGGGCACAATTGCAGAATCTCCGTTACCGATGTTAAAACCCGCATCACATAATGAGGAACGAAAAAATTTGCTTGCCGCGATTAGCCGTTCACGACGCCAGTGTTCTGTTTGTATCAGCTTCAATGCTTGGACAGCCCCCGCTATAAGAGAAGGGGGGAGTGCCGTTGAAAAGATAAGCGGCCTGGCCTTGTTTATCAGCCAGCTGATGAGCGTCTCATTTGCACAAACATAAGCTCCGTAGATGCCAAACGATTTGCTGAGCGTTCCCATATGAATATCCACATTACTTGTTACCCCAAGTGCAGAGATCAATCCCTCGCCACGTGAACCGTAAACCCCTCCGCTATGTGCCTCGTCAACCATCAGCAGAGCATTATACTCCCGTTTGAGCGCAATAAGGTCGAGCAAGCGCGCCTGATCACCATCCATGGAAAAGATTGCGTCCGTCACGATTAGCTTCCGCCGTTTATCACGGAATTTATGCAATAAGGCACGCAAATGCTCCATATCGTTATGGCGATACCGTGCATGCTCGGCGCGGCTCAAAATAATGCCGTCGACCATGCTGGCATGGTTGAACTGGTCGCTGAATACCACATCGCCACGGCCCACAAGCGCGCTAATGACACCAACATTGGCTGTATACCCGTTTGCGAAGACAAGTGCCGCATCACAGTTTTGCCATTCTGCCAACGCTTTTTCAAGCTGTGCATATGGCTGCCGATTGCCGGTTACAAGCCTGGAGGCACCGGCGCCGGCTCCTTCCTTGAGGAGTGCATCACGCATTGCTTCAATAATAGCAGGATGCTGGGCAAGCCCTAGATAGTCATTCGAGGACAAGTCGAGCAGTGCTCGTCCGCCATGCATCACATAACCAGGACTTTCGGGGATAGGGACATGGGTACGCAAGCGGCGTTCCATTGATGCGTGGTGTAATGCCTCAAGTTCTTTTTTCATCCAAAGGATGATCATCACCGCCTTGTAGAGCATCTAATTTCATTTCAAAGCCTGAGACTTCAATTGTTGTTATGTCCATCATTCCCCGAGAGGATTATACGGACAATGCTTGCCTGATCGGCGCTAATTGAATTGTTCTTCGAACAGAATGGATAAGCATCTCAGTATTTGCCTCGTCATGTAAGTATGGAAAATGCCCAAGGACCTTCAGGCCGCCGCTGTATTGTTCGATGAGTTCTGTATTTGTCACGGCACTTGGATCATCTAGGGCGTCAATACATTCGCTGTTGTTCATAATGATGCCTACAATCGGGATTCCGCGCTGCTGTAAGAAGGAAATGGTCAAAAGTGTATGATTAATGGTACCCAGACCAGACCTGGCCACGATCAGAACGGGTACGTGAAGCATGGAAATCAGGTCAATCACCAGTGCGTTATCGGTCAGCGGTACAGCGACCCCACCCGCCCCTTCAATAAGCAGTGCTTGATAGCGTTTGATAAGTGGTTTTCCTGCGGCGATAATCTCCTTAAGACTAAGCGTCACACCCGTCTGCTTCGCGGCAAGCATTGGGGCCAGCGGTGCTTCGAACGTAAAGGGTGCTACAGCCTCGGGGCGTTCACAGATGCCTGTGCTTTGCAGCAGGCGTTCGGCATCCGTTGCTCCGCTGCCAAGAAGGCCGCCAGACTGCACAGGCTTCCAGACACCCGCATTCAGACCTTCTGCACGCAGCGCAGCGGCAAGTGCCGATGTCACAATTGTCTTCCCAACACTGGTATCCGTACCGGTTATAAACATTCCCCGCAGTGTGCTCATGTCGTTAATCCATTTTCGGTGACGTCAATAATGGATGCTGCCAAAATATCTGTCATGGCATCCAACTCATCCTCTGTGCTGGCAAGAGGGGGGATAAATACGACAACATTGCCAAGCGGTCTTGTAAGCATGCCAAGCTCTCTTGCACGCTGGGCAGCACGAACGCCGATTCGATCTGCCCAATCGTATGGCTCGCGTGAAGCCTTATCACGTACGAGTTCGATGCCGATCATCAGACCCTTTTGGCGAATTTCACCGACATGCGGCCGTTCTTTAAGTGCCATAAGCTTTTGCTGGACCCATGAGGACTTTGCTATCACGCCTTGTAGCATATCTCGCTCCTCGAATCGTTTTAGACTAGCTAAAGCAACGGCACAGCCAAGCGGGTTTCCGGTAAAGGAGTGTCCGTGGAAAAATGTTTTTTGCTCTTGATAATCGGCATAGAAGGCGTCATATATCTCGTCAGTCGCAAGTGTCGCGGCCACGGGCAAATAGCCGCCAGTGAGTCCTTTGCCGACAACCATCAGATCAGGCGAAACGCCTTCGAGATCACAGGCAAACATGGCTCCCGTCCGACCGAAGCCTGTTGCGACTTCGTCCGCGATGAGTAGTACGTCGTGTTTACGGCAAAGCGCGGCCATTTCCCGCAAACAGCCGGGCGGCATGATGATCATTCCTGCCGCTCCCTGCACGATCGGCTCCACCATGAGAGCTGCAATTTCATCCCCACGAGTCTCCAGCAAACTGCGTAAAGCGGTTAAAGTAGACTCCATTGCACCCACTGCGCCGCCCTTGTGGCGGTAAGCATAAGGATAAGGAATGACCTCTGTGGAGAACAGCATCGGTCGGAACACATCATGATACAGTGGAATCGCACTGACGCTAACTGCCCCGATTGTATCTCCATGATACGCTTGATTCATCGTAATAAATGTCTTTTTCTCATGTATTCCGCGGTTGTGCCAGTATTGAAACGCCATTTTGATTGCGATTTCGACACCGGTTGCTCCTGAATCGGAGTAAAACACTTTGTTTAAACCCTTGGGGGTGATCCCTACCAGCTTCTCAGCCAGCTCGATAGCAGGTATATTCGCCATTCCCAGCAGTGTAGAGTGGGCGACCCGATCTAACTGATCCGTGATTGCCTGATTCAGTTCCGGCACGTTGTGTCCGTGTACATTAAGCCAAACAGACGAGAACCCGTCATAATAAGACCGTCCCTGGACATCATACAGTTTGACACCTTCACCACGTTCGATAATAAGAGGGTCCGACTCGTTGTAATCTTTCATTTGAGTAAAGGGAAGCCATAAGTGCGCCTTATTCATGGCGGCAAGACGTTCATAGTGCATAATGATCACCATCCTTCACCAACCTAGTGTTTTAATTGTCAACCAAAATGAATTTTAAAAGGTTGACAATTAACTTTAACAATATTAACAAAACGAGAAGTCTGTGTAAAGAGAATCAAAGTGCAGTTTGGAGTCGATTATGGGTAATAATGCAAGACAACGCAGCAATCGGAGGGAGGCGTAGGCCGAATGGATGAACGAAGTGAGCAGTTATTTTTTACAGGAACTTATGCGTCACGTGAGAAAAGAGGGATTTATGTATGCGCTTTGCATATAGAAAACGGTGATCTGCGTATGATTGGCGGTGTAGAGGGGATTGAGCGGCCTTCCTTTTTGGCGCTGCACCCGGATGGGATGAAGCTGTATGCTGCCAGTGAGACAGAGGAAGGTGAGCTGTATGTGTATCAGGTAAATGCCCAGACAGGAGAGCTACATCCTTTGGATCGAAAAGGGACGGAGGGGGCACACACCTGCTATGTGTCCGTAACAGCGGATGGACGTTATGTACTGGTCTCTAACTATTCAGGTGGGAATGCCACGGTATTCCCGACGACACAAGCTGGAGGGCTGGGAGATATGTCGGGGCAGGTTCAGCATACGGGCTCAGGTATTCGCCAGGACCGCCAGGATGCGGCACATCCCCATTCGATTATTCCTGATCCTTCAGGACAGTATGCCTTGGTATGTGATCTGGGTCTGGATCAGATTGTAGTATACCGTTTGACAGAGGATGGAAAACTGGTGACCCATTGTGAAGCAGATTTGCCGCCTGGCTCCGGCCCGCGCCATCTGGTATTTCATCCTTCACGTCCTTATGCTTTTGTCGCCAATGAGTTAAACAATACCGTTGCTGTGTTTAGCTACAATGAACGTAATGGAGAGCTTACTTTGCTGCAAAGCCTGTCCACATTGCCGGCAGGCATCATTGATGTGGAAAATACAGCCGCAGATATTCGGATTACACTTTGTGGGCGCTATGTATATGTGTCAAACCGGGGACATGACAGCATTGTACTGTACCATGTCGAACAGGACAGCGGCAAGCTGGAGGCGGTCGAGTGGGTGGAAACCTTCGGTGGCACGCCGCGTAACTTCAACATCCTGTCAGGTTATCTGGTGGTGGCGAATCAGGATGGAAATAACATCGTATCTTTTGCTATCCATGATGAGGACGGTCGACTGACACGAACGGGCTATGTGCTGGAGGTTCCTTCTCCTGTATGCATTGAACCTGTACGGTAGCCGTAGAGCATTGAAAGAGTGCATAGTAAAACACGGCGTTTTGCTTCCATGAAAGGCATGGGCAAAACGCCGTGTTCCAGGTCTTGAAACGGTCTGAAATGGCTCGACAGCTATTTGCTGGGTTCGTCAGCTTCAACCGCTGCTGTTTTGGTGTGGTTTTCGGCAGGCTTGTAGTACAAGCGGAACAGAATATCCTGATTGTAGTTACCGAATCCGGTACCGAACAGGGTCACCCCTCCAACATGCTGGGCATCATCCAATATGGCAATACGGAATTTCCATTGCTTTTGATCAATCAGCACTTGGCTTAAAGTCACATCGGATATCTGCTTGCCGTCCATAAAGGTACCCTCGGACGTAATGCGAAGTCTTTTGAGCAAACCGTATTGATTGATGAAGTCTGGCCACCATGCGGGTGTGTATTTACCACGGTTATCCCCGAAATCCCCGGGGCTGGTCCAAGTACCCAGATTGACATCATTCAGAAAGAAGGTAATGTCTGAAGGCCAATTATCATTGGTAAAAGGCGCCTCGGACGATAGCTCCATCGAAATTTCCAGCTCCTCAGCCTTTTGGCTGGACAGCAGGAAATTAGGTACCTTATAATCCATATATCCTTGGCTAAACCACAGGATTTTGGAATTGAAGCGCTCAGGGTCCAGGAATGAACGAGGCTCGTCGAATTCTCCGATGATTTTCTCGACGGTAGCCAATCCACAGGTCGGCTGAATTTCGAAATCCGTAAAGTGCCCGACGGAAATCTCCGTCTGATGAAATTGCCGTACATCCTGCTGATAGCGTGGCATAGCGATTTCAATTTTGTCCGTAGCCAGCGAGCACACCTTCTGAACTCCACCACGTCCGGGCAGCATTTTGGTCGAAATAATGGACGCTCTCTCCAGCTTTTTGACATGCATGGTCATAATCGCACTGCTAAGTCCCAGCGCTTCCGCCAGCTCACGTATATTCATAGGCTTCTCCGCAAGCAGAACAATCATATTCAGCCGAACCTCACTGGCCAGCGCTTCATATACGGGAAGTGATTTTTCAGAAATGTCCAGTTGCATAGTTCCTCCAATTCTAACGCACATCATCAATTGATGGTAGTTTAACATATATGGATTTTTTTCAATATTCATACATAAAAAACGATATGATTTACATTTATATAAACAATATACCCTTTCCTTGATTGCTGGCACAAGTCTAACCCCTCAAAAAGCCCAAAATCGTTCAAAAAACAGGACATCCCTAAAACCACTCGCTGTTGTCGGGATGTCCTGATGAGGGTATATGGTTATAAAAGGTTAATATCGGGTATGTTCTTCTGTCAAAGAAGAATCAGACGTTCTATCTTTGTCTGCGGTATGCACCGCTTGCTGAGCTGAATCCGTCTTGATCACGCCAGGATAACCGACATAAGGACGATCACTCCGGGAGCGACCTCGGGTGAGCCGGAAGCCAATTAAAAACAACACAAGCTGTACAGCTAGTATATAGGGAGAAGCTTCTGGTCCGATCCATTGAAACAAAGCAACAGCAGCGATCACCATAGACAACAGGCTTGTTGGGAAATGGGAAGCCGTAACGTCCAGATCATTTTGTCTGCGCAAGGTCATCAGCCGATAACCATACAGCAGTGCGATCAAACCGGATACGAATCTCATCCATGTACATGCTATAAGCCAATAGGCAGATGACGCAGTCTTGGACAGGCTACTATAGACGTTGCTATACGAGACCCATTCGACAAGCAGCCGTGAGACCAGCCAGACGATCCCGACCAGCGCCAACGGGCCGGCTGCCGGACGAAGCAGCTTCCATAAAGCTGTTCCCCAGCCCGGAGCATGTGACTCCAGCAAAACAAGCCGCCGCTCCTCGATCAATTTGTTCATTTCGCGCTCCAGGGATTTGAGAAGCAATTCCCTGCGGAAAGCATCGCATTCCCGGAGAGATGCTTGCACCTGCTCCTGTAGGTGAGGAGTCAAATAGGGAGTGGCCTTCGCCTCCTGAAGAGCATGAATCAGTCCGTTTGGATGTGGCTGCTTTTGGTTGCTGCTGCCGTCCTGGGTAGAGGTTTGAAGGCAGCCTGCTAATCGCCCGTAGATGCGTAGCGACTCCTGTAATTCATTTAGCCGCTGCTGACGAGAATTGCGAAGCTGGGCTGCGCTGTGAACATACAGCCATACCAGCAAGGACAACGCCAGCAGGAAGGCAATCAGACCGGGTGAGATATATGCGGCTAAGGCCGCGAAGTCCGTCGGGGACACCCGCAATCCCTCCTTCCATAGTTCTTCCTACACTATTGCACAGACCGCACAGGCATTTCAAGGGCTTGTCTGTATCTGACCAAGATATATGAAGCATTTTTTGGTAAAATAGATAAGATTACAAGCGGGGGAGGAGATTTACTATGAATAAAAATATAGATATTACCACAGAACATCATAAGACATCGAATCAACCGTACGTGGAGCTTCGAGTGGATTACGCCGTTCCATCCGTCCAGGAGTATCGGGCGTTACGTAAGGAAGCTGGTTTAACGCAAATTACGGAAGAAGCAGCAGCCAAGGGCCTGCCGAACAGTTTGTTTGCCGTGACACTGCGGCTTGGACAGGAATTGATCGGGATGGGCCGGGTGAGCGGTGATGTCGGTGTGTTTTTTCTGGTTACTGATATTGCAGTCAAGCCTTCCCACCAGGGAAAAGGCTATGGACGTAAGCTTATGGAAGAGATTATGGAGTATTTAAGACGAGAAGTTCCGGCGGGCAGCTTTGTGACACTGATCGCGGATAAACCGGCCGACCGCTTGTATGCACAATTCGGCTTTCAACCCGTCAGTCCCAGGTCAGAAGGGATGTACTGGCGACAGCCCGGCGGGCTATAGCTGATATTGTATAAGGGCTTAAGCTGGAGAGACAACGAATAAACGACTGAAATCGAATTTTGCGAAATACTAAATAGTAAGTAAATCATAGACAGGAAGAAGGCAAGAGACGATGAAGGTTATTATTTTCGGAGCAACAGGAACGATTGGTCAAGCATTAGTGAAGGAAGCAATCAAGCGCAAGTATGAGGTAACGGCGGCGGTGCGTAATCCGCAGCGGGTGACGGAGCAAAGCGAATATTTGGCGGTCGTTCAAGCGGATATTCTAAATCCAAATTCAGTTACGGAGGTGGCGAAAGGTCACGATGCTATCATTAGCGCCTACGGCCCCACATTTGGAGCCGAGGAAGAATTGCTCGAAGCCACTCGGTCTTTATTGGAAGGCACTCGACGTTCCGGTGTGGAGCGCATACTTGTAGTTGGCGGAGCCGGAAGCCTCAAAACAGAAAACGGTGAACGTCTGATGGATACCGCCGAGTTCCCCGAAGAAGTCAAGCCACTTGCGGCAGCACATGCTGAGGCACTTGAACTGTATCGCGCTGCCGATGTGGATTGGACGTACTGCAGTCCGGCTGGAATTATAGAATCGGGGAAACGTACAGGACATTTCCGCATTGGCCTGGATCATTTGGTGGTTGACGAGCTGGGCCACAGCCGTATCTCGGTAGAAGATTATGCAGTAGCGCTGATTGATGAGCTGGTGGCGGGTGAATTTGTCAATTCCCGTTTTACGGTTGGGTATTAAACCATAAGTACAGCAATACGGGAGGGGAAAAAGTATGTATATGGTGACTGCCGATGAAATGCGGCAACTGGATCGGTATACGATTGACAAGCTGGGTATCCCGGCCCTCACGTTGATGGAAAATGCCGGGCGAGCAGTAGCTGACGAAGTATTAAAGCTCTGTGCTATGAAAAGCAGATCAGGTAATGGGGGATTGGGAGGAAGGCCCAATCAGACCTGCGATGCTGACGGCGCTGATGTGTTCAGGGGGCAGGCGGCAGAAAAGGTCTCCCAGACAGGCCCGGGGGATCTGCCGAGTCACGGGGAGGTCATTCGGGTGGAGCCGTGGAATCACGGATGCCATGATGTATGGCAACGGGAGCATTGGTATATCCTCGTGGGCAAAGGCAACAACGGGGGCGACGGACTGGTTGCAGCCCGTCATCTGACCGATGCGGGCCTGCACGTCACCGTTGTCTATGCCGACTCACCGGATACGCTGCGCGGCGAGGCGGCTGCCGGACGCGATATCATCGCGGCTCTAGGCATCCCGGTCATCGTCTACGGCCGGGATGCCCTCGACCTGCGTGGCGCCTCAGGCATCGTCGATGCCCTGCTGGGCACGGGTACGCAGGGCCCGCCGCGCGAACCCTATGCCTCGCTGATCCGCGAGGCCAATGCCAGCGGCGCGCCGCTCGTGTCGGTAGACGTGCCTAGCGGCCTCGATGCGGACACGGGCGCGCTGCACGAGCCGTGCATTCGTGCGTGCGTCACCGTATGCCTCGCCTATTTGAAGCGTGGGCTCGTCCAATACCCGGGCGCCGAGGCCGCAGGCGAGGTGGTGGTACGCTACATCGGCATCCCGCCCGGTCTTGCCCGTGAGTGCGGCGTGCAGCTGCGTCTCCTGACTGGCGACACGCTGCGCGAAGCGCTGAACGTGGACGTAAGCCGCCGCCGTGTGCCGGACGGGCACAAGGGCACCTACGGGCACGTTCTTGTCGCGGCCGGAAGCCTGCGCATGAGCGGCGCGGGCTTGCTGGCTGCACGTGCCGCCCTGCGGATCGGCAGCGGCCTTGTGACGTGGGCAGTACCCGAAGCGTTGCTGCCGCACGTGATCGGCGCCGCGCCGGAGCTAATGCTCGCTGCCGCGGCAACGGGGAGAGACGGCGAATGGAACGCCGACTCCGCGAGCGAGCTGCTGCAACTCGCGCAGGCACGCGATGTGCTGGCCGTCGGTCCCGGCCTCGGCCGCTTCCCTGGGGACACCGGCTGGCTGCGCCGCCTGTGGGAGGAGTACGATGGGTCGCTTGTGCTCGATGCGGACGCCCTGAACATTCTCGCCTCTGCGGGGCCTGAGCTGGAGGCTTGGAAGCCGAGAAACGCGGCGGTCGTGCTGACGCCGCACCCTGGCGAAATGGCTCGTCTAATGGGCATATCGACAGCAGAGGTGCAGCGTGACCGCATCACCCATGCCCGGGAGTATGCCCGGACACGCAGGGTTACGCTGGTGCTCAAGGGAGCGCGTACCGTCATCGCGTGCCCTGACGGAACAGCCTACGTCAATACGACAGGCCATGCCGGAATGGCGACAGGCGGCGCGGGCGATGTGCTGACAGGCATTATCGCAGGCTTGCTAGCGCAAGGTTTGAATGCTTCGCAGGCAGCGGCCTTTGGCGTGTACCTGCATGGCGCGGCTGGAGAAACAGCCGCGCGTCATCGGCAGCATCCCGCTGCAGTGGTGGCCGGTGACATCATTGAAGCCCTATAGGCCATAGGAGTAGCGGCAGGAGGAAGGCCAGTATGATCTGTACTCCATACTCGCGGTTCAGCCAGTGTCTTCCTCCGTAGTACAGCAGTGTGATGGCTGTACCAGCTATGCCGTTGCTCCATGAAATGCCCGCTCCGGCAGGCGACATCAAAGTACCTAGCAGGAGAAAGATACTGAATCCTGCGGCAAGGTACAGGCTGAGTTGCTCGGGTTTTCGTAGCCAGGGCAAAAAATCGCGCAGCGCATCGGCGGCAAGAGCTGCCGGAAGAGCAAAGCCGTAGGCCCACAACTGTGCGGTCAGACCGCTATTGCCTGCTATAGTCGCGGGAATCCCCGTTATTTCCTCTGTCAGATAGCAATACACCCATAAGAGGCCAAAGACCAATCCTCCACAAGCCAGTTTGTTCAGCGCATAACAACCAAGCTCCATTCGCCAAGGCATTTTGGAATTAAATTCATTCCAAGGCTGTCTCATGTTGCGACTCCTCCTTATGACACTCAGTAATCCACAACCAATCAAGGAAATTAATTGCTATTACAATCCGCTTACGGTTTACGGCATTTCAGTTTACGTTAGCTGTGTATCATGTTCCTAAGCAAGCATATTGTTGTACCCGCGAACAAGTGAGACCGAATGATGCAAATGTCAAGGTAATAAAGATTGCGGATAGCCGCGTACGGAGAGGCGGGGATTGCATGATACAGGCGGTTATTTTTAATCTCGAAAGTACATTGTTGGACCCCGGAGGACGGGGTCTAATTCAGGGAATGCTTGATATTTTCAGGTGGAAAGGTGTACAAGTAACCGAAGAGCAGGTATCTCATGGAAGAGGGTTGCCGATCCGTGATCATATTGCCAATGTACTGGGACTTTCAGAGGTTCGAAAAAAATGGTTGGAGCGCTTCGGTACACATCCCGGAAGAGCGGATATTGAGCATATTTATCTTGAGCTTGTCCCTGTTCTTCGTTCCTTGATTCAAGGGGCTGAGCCCGTGATCGGTATAGACAAGGCGCTGCATGAATTGCAGGATCGTCGTATTCAGTCGGGTGCCACCACAGCCTGCCCGATGGAGATGTTGGGTCCTATTTTCACGCCTGCCCAGTCACCCTATACGCTGGATTGTATGGTAGCCCTTTGTGAAGTGTCACAGGGACGTCCTTATCCGTGGATGATCTACGAAATTGCACATCGCTTGCAGGTATTTCCGCTCAGCGATATCGTAAAGGTAGGAGATACGGCAGCCGATATGCAAGAGGGAAGGAATGCCGGGGTATGGACGGTAGGTGTATTGAACCAGAACAAAAGTGCGCTAACCGCGGCACAAACAAACAGTCGTGAAATGGACGACAGAGTGGCTGAGGAACGACGCAGACAGAGCGTATACGCGTTAAAAAGGGCAGGAGCCCATATCGTCATGAACTCGATCGCTGACTTGCCGCGTATTTTGCGTGAAATCGAAATGCTCCAGCATACGGGTGGCTATCCCTCTTATACGAAGCAGGTAAAAACAGTGTTGATGCCCCCGTCTTAAAGTGCCTCAATACACGGTTCTAGGATATATGTATGCGACATGGCAGACGAAGGTGAACTTCCTGTAAGCGGGTCTTATGCTTATCCCCCTGTTTTTTTATATGCCAAAAAGCCTCAGTCCGTTCCTGTTGAACTCATCCACAGCGTGGCAAAGTTCACAGATTCCTGACAGGCTTTTTTGCGTAATTTTCATTCCTCATAAAAAAAGCCTTAACCCGGTAAATACCGAGTTAAGGCTGCATTTTGTTACTTACAAATCGTCAAATCCGTTGTCGTCTCCGACCTTGCCATAATTGCGTGATTTTGCTTCGAAAAAGTCTGTTTTTGTCGCATTCAGCGCTTCATCCGAGAATGGCTTGATCCAAGGCATACAGTTTACATCTACACCTTCATAGGCTTTGTCCATACCAAGCAGCCTCAGGCGCATGTTTGCCATATATTTGATATAATCGCTCAGCTCGTTCAAGTCGATGCCACGAACCTCCTTGAGCGTATAATGCGCCCAATTCGTTTCCAGCTCTACAGCGCGGTTGATCATACGGTAAACATAGTCCGTATTTTCCTTTGAGTTCAGCTCAGGGAAATCAGCCAATAGCTGCTTGAACACTTCAGCAAAGAAGTAGCAATGCTGATTTTCATCACGCTGAATATACGAGATCATTTGGCTGGTGGCCATCATTTTTTGGTCACGGGCCAAATTATAAAAGAAAGCGAATGTACTGTAAAAGAAAATGCCTTCTAGAATCAAATCGGCTACCATCGCCTGGAAAAAGGTCTGCGGGTTCTGCTCATCGCGGAACTCCTGGTAAATGTCCGAAATGAATGTGTTACGCTCCAGCAGGACAGGATCATTTTTCCAGTATTCGAAAATTTCCTTTTGCTCCTGTTCCGATACCAAGGAAGACAGGACGTAGGAGTAGGATTGGTTATGCACCACTTCCTGTTGCCCGATAATGGCCGAGATCGCTTCCAGCGAGGAGTCGGTAAAATAGCGTTTTACATCTCCGACAAACATCGTTTGCATGGAATCCAGCACAGCCAGCAGGCCGATGTTAATTTTGAAGGTGCGCTGTTCTTCGGCATCCAGCATAGGAAACTGTGAAGCGTCTTTGGACATCGGAATTTCATCTGGAATCCAGTGGTTAAGCAGTAGCACTTTATACAGCTTGTACATATGCGGCATCCGAATATCGTTCCAGTTCAGAATGCCGGAGTTTTCGCCTTCAATAATACGGGTAGAGCGGTTAGGCGCTTCCGTGTTAAAAATCTTTTGTAACTGCATGGGAGATTCTCTCCTTTAGTTTAGGATGCGCAGCTTTCGCATTCTTCAATCGTCAGTGCGCGGCTGCGTACATAATAGGTCGACTTCATACCTGATTTCCAGGCATGGATGTGCAGTTCCAGGAATTCCGTAGCTTTAATGTCAGGGCGTACATACAGGTTAAAGCTTTGGCCTTGGTCAATATGACGCTGACGTGCAGAAGCCATGTTGATCGAAGCATGCTGATCCAGCAAGAAAGCCGTTTTGTAGTACCAGATCGTCTTTTCGTTCAAGTCCGGTGCAGGATTGGCAATCTTGTAGGTTGTTTTCTCTTCATAGGAAAGCAGCTCATACAATGGATCAATACTCGCAGTGGAACCTGCAATAATTGACGTGGAACCATTAGGCGCAATGGCGAACAGCCATGCGTTGCGAATGCCGTTTTGTTTGACCTCTTCTGCAAGCTCGCTCCACTCGGACGAGGTAACGAATTTGCCTTCCCGCGTACCGTCCGTATAGCCACGGGAAGTAAAATAATGCCCGGTCGACCAGTCAGAACCCTCAAATTTGGCATAACGTCCTTTTTCCTTTGCCAGCTCCATGCTGGATTTAACAGCCAAATAGTTGATTTTTTCATACAAATGATCGTTATAGGTTACCGCTTCATCAGACTCCCAACGGATGCCTTCGAGTGCGAGCAGGTGATGCAGACCGAACGTGCCCAGACCGACTGCGCGGTATTGGCTGTTCGTATATTGTGCTTGCAGCACTTCAATATTGTTAATATCAATGACGTTATCCAGCATACGTACCTGAATCGGTACAAGTCGATCCAGTACCCCTGCCGGAACGGCACGAGCCAAATGGATGGAGTTCAGGTTGCAGACAACGAAGTCGCCAGGGATTTTGGAAATGACAATGCGTGTTTGTCCGTCCTTGGTGACTAATTCCTCTTTTTCCACTACGGTTGCAGATTGATTTTGCATAATTTCCGTACACAGGTTGGAGGAATACACCATACCGTGGGCCCGGTTCGGATTGGCACGGTTTACAGTATCGCGGTAGAACATGTACGGCGTACCGGTTTCCAACTGCGATTTCATCAGGCGTTTCATGATGTCGATGGCAGGCACCGTGATGCGGGAAAGTATAGGATGCTGCGACGCCTCCTCATATTTCTCGCGGAAGGAGCCTGAACCGAAAGCTTCATCGTAAAAATCCTCCAGTCCCAATGGACGGCCGTTTTCGTCCTTCCAGCCCATAACCTTCTTCACTTCATGCGGGCAAAACAGGTTCCATTCGCCGCGTGCTTCGACCTGCTCCATGAACAGATCAGGCAGACATACGCCGTGGAACACGTCATGTGCACGCATCCGCTCATCACCGTTGTTCAGCTTCAGGTCAAGGAATGCGAGGATGTCCTTGTGGAATACGTCCAGATAAACGGCAATCGCGCCTTTGCGTGTACCCAATTGGTCTACACTGACGGCCGTATTGTTCAACTGGCGAATCCATGGAATGACACCGGAACTTGTATTTTTATGTCCGCGGATATCGGAGCCGCGAGCCCGTACTTTACCGAGGTATACGCCGATGCCGCCGCCCATTTTGCTGAGACGAGCTACATCGGTATTGGAATCGAAAATACCCTCCAGCGAGTCGTCTACCGTGTCAATAAAGCAGCTGGAGAGCTGTCCGGCCACTTTTTTTCCTGCATTGGACATCGTTGGTGTAGCAGCTGTCATGTACATGTTGCTCATCGCCCAATAGGCTTCCTTGACCAGATCCATGCGCTTGTCCGCAGGTTCCTTGTGCATCAGGTACATCGCGATGATCATGTAGCGTTCCTGCGGCAGCTCCATCACACGTCCGTCAAAATCGTTCGCCAAATAGCGCTCAGACAGCGTCAGCAGCCCGATATAATCGAACAGGAGGTCATTTTTCGGCAAAATGGAAGCACCCAGCTCATCAATTTGCTCTTTAGTATAGTAATCGAGCAATTCCTGACGGTAGATTCCCTTTTCGACCAACTCTGTGATCAATGGATAGAAGGCGCCGTAAGGCTCGTCTGCATAGGATTTGTAACGGCGATGGGTCGCCGCTTTTTTATACAAGGAAGTGAGCAATGCACGCGCAGCGGCGAATTTCCAGTCCGGTTCTTCTTTGCTGACCAGTTCAAGTGCAGCCATCGTAAATGCGTTGCTGATTTCATCTCCCGTGACTTCGTCCCGGCGCAGCTTGCTGGTTACACCGCGGATAAGGCGATCTTTATCCAGCTTGTCCAATCCGCTGAGAACACGGTCGGCATATACGGAAATGCGTATTTCATCAAAAGCCAACTGACGGTTGTTTGGTTTTGTTACGAGTTGTGGCATAGGATTAATTCCTCGCTTTCCTGATTTGGAATATATACTTAGGGAATAGGCATGAAGATGATCATGTTGACAAAGAAGATGATGAAAAAATCGATGGTTCAGACAGCATTCTGAGGCTGTATGTAATCCCATAACGTAGAAATAGCGATGCGGCTTGCCAATGAAGGAAGAGAAAGTTGGTTCCCATGCAATTTATCGGCTACATCACTATATTTAGAAGTGTTATGAATATTTAACCCAACATATTGTGTTTATAAACTTAAAATTTCAAATAAGTGCAAGGAGTATTATAGCAACATTCGAAGCCATACGTAAAGGAAAAGGAATGGAAAATCAAAATATGCAGGGGAATCGGGGGCTGTATTTGAATTGAGGCTGTGTGAACGGTACAATGAATGATAAAGAGGTTTCTTTCAGAAACAATCAGCGTCTCAGCATACATATGGCCTTAATGTGGAATAAGGTTGCTCTATCGGATAGTGTTTTTAGATTTTAAAAAGTGAAGTGTAATTTCAAAAATAAAGGAGGCACACCACGATGGCCATCGCAGAAGTGACTGTAATCCCGATTGGAACGGGCAGTACCAGCCTAAGCGACTATGTTGCCCAGATGCAAAAAGTGTTAAAGACGCAAAAAGGAATTACCTATGAGCTTACATCCATGAGTACGATTATTGAAGGCTCGTTGGACGATGTGTTTACCGCCATTGCAGCCCTGCACGAAGCGCCATTCCTGTCAGGGGCCAAGCGCGTCTCCACCTCGGTCAAAATCGACGACCGTCGCGACAAGCCTTCCTCCAGCCGTCAAAAGCTCCGTTCCGTAGTAGATAAACTGTCCGGCACAGGGATAGGGAATGTGACCGAATTAAATCCAAATCCTAGTTAAAAAAATGGATGTAAGTCATTGATTTTTATGTAAGGAAGAGTATAATAGTTTTTGTTGTCAGCTTATACTGACTCGCTGGTGTAGCTCAGGGGTAGAGCAACGCACTCGTAATGCGTAGGCCGGGGGTTCAATTCCCTTCACCAGCATCCTTACAAACGCAAGTACAGCGCGGCTTCCAAGCTTTTTGGAGGCCGCGCTTTTTTGCTGAAGACTGATCTTCTAACATTCTTCTAACCTTTAGTCTAGTGAAGTAGTTTTTTCAGTGTCAAAAGGCTCTCCTATAATTGAATCCCATAAAACGGAGAAAGAATATTATTGCCTCAACACATACGGACGCCGTTCTGCAATCCGAAAGCATCGGTAACATCCTTCTGGCTGAATGCCGGCGGGGTGTTTTTTATTTACCTGCTTGCCCTATCACAGAACGTATTTATACATATATTAAGGTGACGACAAATAAAGGAGGTTAAAGCCATGGGTGCATGTGGAGATACAGGTGCAGGTGTTGGCGGTGTGTGGACTTCTACAGCGGCAATTTTGGTGCTCTTTATCCTGTTGGTTATAATCACTAAATCACTTTGGGTTTAATTCTGTGAAAAGAGCTGTTGAATAATATCACTTCAATCATTTTCAAGGATGGTAAAAAGTTTAATCCAATGAGCAGCCTAGCCGGATTGTCTAGAACGGGCTTTGTTCGAATTAGTGTTTAAGATATACCCGGAATGACCAAAGATGATAAAGCTGCTTAAAACGAGTGAACACCCTATCGGCTTCGGCTGGTAGGGTATTTTTATTTTATTTGATGCTAAAATCTGATATCTAACATTAGTTGCATGATATATTGACATATGGTTAATTTTGGACAACAATAGAATTCAATAATATAAAAATTTTGGAATTTTTATGCGAAGGGTGGATATGACATGAAGCATACACCTACGATTCGGGCGGAATTAGACAGATACCTAAAACAAGAGGGTTTGAACCTAACGCAATTCGGGCATATTGCAGGCATTAATAGGGGGATAGTAAGTGGCATCCTGACAGGAAATAGTCCTATATCTGTTAACCAGCTTGACCGAATCACTGAGGCCATGGGTTTACCGGAAGGCTACTTCTACGACTTATATGTAGAAAACTACATCATCGAACGTTCCCCCAATATGCGTAGAATTGAGCGGTTGCTATATCGTTGTGCAGAGCTGGACAAGCTGGATGCGATCAGTCGAATCGTTGGACAAATCATGGACAATCTACTCTATTCGCCTAAACTATTTGACATTGCAGAAGCGCTATTAGCACAAGGACGACATGCTGCTGCGCTGCTGCTCTATGAGAATGTAGCAGAAGTGGAGAAGTACCAACATTCTGAACGTTTGGCACTCTGTCAATATCGTATATTCACGATTCAGGTTGGAGATGACCAAAGCCAAAATCTCAGGGTAGCTACAGTATTTGAAGTTTTTGTTGAGCGCCTGGATGAAATAGACCAGCTTGATGCATTAAAAGATTTGGCTAACGTATACAGGTCTTTGCGTAAATGGGACAAGGTAGAGGAAATGGCGAGAAAAATGAGAGATAAAGCGGAAATCCAATATACTTGGAAACATCAACAGAAGAGCCAAGAACGCAATGAGGCTACTAAGAAGCTAAGTCGCCCCATGTTTGTATACATCACCTATGCCGATTTACTGTGTGCAAGCGTCTGTGAAGCCCGAGGCGATTATCAACAAGCACTACAATATACATACGCCTACGCTAATTTAGCTTGGGTAAAAGAGACTGACGAGGATACCCAACACTGGATCGGTTTGTTTCAACATTGGGCGGAAGGTAATACTTACGTATATAAGCTATTGTCAGGAGATATAAGTGTGCTTCAAGATTATGTTGAATATATAGCAGCAACAGTCTCTAATGAACAAGAGGAAATCTCCAAATTGTTGAATGTTATAATTGCAGCAAACCGATTTGAATTGGAAGTGGATGATATACTTCAACGGTTTGAAACGGAGATTAATTCGTTTTCTATACAGCCTCCATCTGATGATATATATACCCAACAGGTGATACCGGACTATATCGCGTGGTTTGGTTACGAGTTAGCTTATTATTATTTACATCGAGGTTATTACATTGATGGTTTTAAACATTTGATGTATTCAATGGTAAGTTATCATATACTAAATAATGAGACTTATTTTATAAATTGTATGGGTCTATTTTTACACTTTCAGGATTATACGGTTCCAGAAACTAAAGCAGCATTTTTAAATCTTATTGAAAAGGTGTGGATGAACAATGTTGAAAAAAATGGTACTGCTGATCATCGCGGCTAGCTTTTTGTTTATTGTTACTGTGCCGGATCAAGCCCTTAACCACCACCATAGTATTCAGCCTTACGTTACCATTGGAGGTGCTTAAACATAGATAGCAGAAAATCCCCGCTAACCTTAACTGGTCGGCGGGGATTTTTAAATTTTATTTCAATTATGCATTCACAGGCTCAGGACGCTTTAATTGTAGAGGTGGAGGAATAAGCCAGCCTTTTTCTTTGTTCATTTGAAGTATTCGAACGCCTAAAGCCGTCTTAGTAAGGTGATACTTAGCGAATAAAGCACCAATGTCTTCTCTGACTGATTGACCCATAGCTTGGCTACAAGTTGTAAGGCCAATGGAAGTATCTGAAGCGATTTTAGCTGCTATTTCGGGATCAGTAAACCTTGCACCTGCAGGAATATCTTCAAGTTTCACAGGTGGTCTTTCTGGCATGACAGGAGCTGGGGCAATTCCATTATCAGTGAGCAATGTATCGCATTCTTTGATCTCAAGTTTGGCCTGATCGATAAGATCATCAAGCATTTTTTTTAGTTCCTTGTCTCCAGCGTGGTTTAAAAATGCTTGGTAAAAGGAAATGCTGCCCTTTGCTAATGCAGAAAACATCCATACACTATAAATTTCTCCATAGTGCATAGGCTCATTTTTAGGATTACCGCTTAGGATACCCATTTTAATTACCACTCCTTTGTTTTTTTATTTTGTACGAGTTTATGGTGCCCAACAGTGAAAATTTAATGTAAGAATAGAGATGAGCCATAAGAGCACTTAAAATAAGTTGCATACAAAATAGGGTACATTGGACACGCTAAAATTATTAAAAAAACAACTGCAAACACTAAGAATAAAAGGAGTCGATTTGTGTTGAAAAAGGTTAAGACCATGCTTTTGATGGTAATAATGATTTCAAGTATCGGAGGATCTGTAGCATTTGCTGAAACCAGTACCACTGGGACAGGCACTAATGAGACAGGTACAGCCCAAATGCAAACAACTAATAACAATGGTGATGATGACAATGATAACTGGGGATGGCTCGGCCTTATAGGTCTAGCTGGATTACTCGGTTTAAGACGTCGTAATCCAGATAAACGTTGATTGTTATCACAGAAAAGTATCTATAAGGTACAAAGTAAAGAGCGGGTGGGATAGGATAAAATCTCACTGCTCTTTTAATTACCATTGTTAAAAGAACTAATGTTAGCCAAATTGAGTCCTTCTTTTATTTTATGTAGTTGAATACTCGCTTACTTCAAATGTAAGAATTTTATTGAATATTACGTAGTCTTTACGGCTGCTAAATGGACCTTTGTTGCACTTAGTTCTTTTTTACTCAGATCGAATTCCTTATCCAATCCATTGTCCATCGTTATAACCAAAATGGCTTGAGCCGTTACTATGACTTCTCAATACCATTTTTTTTTGGTTTTTCCCACACTACGTTTTTTGTAGCAGCTTATGTCGAGGAACTAAAAAAAGTCAAATAATTACTTTTTTATTTCAACTAGCGTTTGATTGACCGTAACAGAGCCGAGGAAAATAGAAAGGAGCCTCCAACCGCAAAAACTGCCATTGGAAGGCTCCTAAAAGCGCGTATTTAACTGCCATTATCCACAAGTCGATTCATATGAGCGATAAGACGGTCAACATCGGACATATGAAGGCCGGTGGTCGGTTCATCAAACACATAAATTTGACCGCTGTTTTGAAGTTCGGTTGCCAGTCGAATACGCTGCCGCTCGCCGCCCGAAAGAGTGTTGATTGGCTGTCCAAGCGTTATGTAATCCAATCCAACATCATGCATCCTGTCCAAAATGGATTTAATGGTTTTCTCATGAAAAAAGTTCCTTGCCTCCGTAATGTTTAAATTTAGAACATCGCTAATATTTTTCCCGCGCAGAGTATAGGTGAGTACCTGATCTGTAAATCTGCGGCCACCACACACTTCGCATGTGCTTACAATTGGGTCCATAAAAGCAAGATCGGTATAGGTAATACCAAGTCCCTTGCATTCCGGGCAGGCACCTGCGGAATTGAAGCTGAAAAGGGACGCGTTTACCTTGTTGGCCTTTGCAAATAACTCACGAATCGAGTCAAACATTCCTGTATAGGTTGCCGGATTTGAACGCTTTGAACCGCGCAAGTCGCATTGGTCAATAAAAACGGCATCGCAGTAATGCTTTGGCAATACACGGTTAATAAGTGTACTTTTTCCCGAACCTGCAACACCTGTTACAACGGTCATAGCTTCTTTCGGGATTTTTACCGATACATTCTTGAGATTATGCATCGTTGCATGTTCAATGGTAAGAAAGCCTTGTGGCTCCCTTCTGTTCAGCTTCAAACATAACTGGCGATTCAAATAACGTCCTGTCAACGTATCAGCATTCTTAAGCCCTGCGAAATCCCCTTGATAAACGATATTTCCACTGTAAGATCCTGCTTTTGGGCCAATGTCAATTACATGGTCAGCAATAGAAATCACATCAGGGTCATGCTCTACAATCAATACCGTATTGCCATTATCCCGCAGGAGTTTCATAAACGTGTTTAGCCTATGCACATCATGGGGGTGCAAACCAATACTGGGTTCGTCAAAGATATAAGTTAACCCTGTTAAGCTGCTACCGAGGTGTCGAACCATTTTGACTCGCTGAGATTCACCGCCGGAAAGCGTAGAAGTTTCCCGATTCAGGCTTAAATAGTTAAGCCCTATGTAAATCAGATTTTCAAGTCGTCCAACCAATGCAGGAATAATAGTGGAAGCCGCCAATTCTTTTTTGGTCTACAACAATCGCTACCGATAAGTTTTCCAGCGAATCCACATCTGGTTGTCCATAATGGGGGAGTCGATGTCTAACAAAACTCGTAAATGTTTCATTGAGCTGTCGTTGTGATTCTGCTGCAATCGTATCAAATACGAGTGATGACTTACCCGAGTCTGATACACCTGTAAAAACAGTAATTTGATTTTTGGGAATGCTTACGACCCCCATTCAAAAAGCTAACTAGTTATTTAATTTCCGAATGAAAATCATATAGCTCTGTCTTAATTTTATTTATCTTGAAGTGCGGCCGCCACTTTATGACAAAGTTCAGCAAAAATGGCTTGTTCACCTTTTGTAAGTATGGAAGCTGCTATTTCTGCCGCCTCGTTCCTACTTTGAGAAGCACCCGCTAAAAACTCTTGACCCTTGTTAGTAATTGCTGTTGTCTGCTCTCGTCGGTCTTGCTGCCCCTCGGTTTGTTGAATTAATTGCTTATCTTTCAACATACGGAGAATTTTTGATGTACTTGAACGTGATGACCCTAAAGCATCACTTATGACCGACGGCACCAATGGACCACGAATGCGCAAAAGCTCCAACACATCATATTGTGCCCAAGTAATGTGTTCGGGGTTTATTTTTGAACGTCTGGCAACTAGTACACATTGCAGGAACGATAAAGCATTTCCCAATTCATCAAAACTATTTATCTGCATGTAATCCCTCCCATTCTATTGTCCATTTTATCGAATTGGTTTCCTGTATTCAACTACTTTAGAATTAAGTATGGTGTTGAGCGACAGAGTATTTCGCTTTTTTATTGGAGTGAGCAATTTGCTTTGTTTAATAAAAAAAGCCCCGAAGGGCTTAAATGTTTAAATCTATTGATTTTCTTTTGTGAGAAAAGAAGCTGCTAATAGTGTAGTATTCGTATAGCCACCTGAAACATTTTCATATGAAAAATTAGCAATAGGAACTCCAATAACCGTAGCAGCGTCACCCTCAAAAATGTCCCCACTTGCTCCGGGGTAAACTGCCATTACTGTATTATCATTTTCATCACTAATATAAACGATAGCCATTGTTCCTACATCAGTGTTATCTTCTTCTATATCTATTACATCGCCGCTTATTTTTACAAATTTGTTTAAGTGTAAATTCAGACTTTTATTTAAGTGTTTTGTGGTGACAGATTTGTCCACCAGATTAATGACTTTGCTTTTATCTGTGGAAGGAAATAAGTCACCGTTTTTAACAATGAAGTCGTAAGATGTTTGCTCCATAGAAGCTTGATCTTCTGTTAAAACAGGTGTCCCATCTTTCATGAAATCGGCAAATAAATATTGTTGATCTGAGACTTGATTACTTGTAGAAGCTTCCTCAGTAATATTTTCGTTGCTCGCTGTTTGTTCAGTAGCAAAGGAGGTAGTTGAAGAATCAGACCCGAATTTTGTTGTTTCTTCTTTAATATTGCTTCCACAAGCTGTTAGAGCTACAGAAAGTAGAGCAATGAATAGAATTTTTTTGGACATGATGAATTCTCCTGTGAGTATCCTCATCGGTTGAGGTAGTTGCTCATTTTATCTTGTTACGTTTATTATCGAATATTGGCAGTAAATATATAACACTTTTTAGAGTTACCTAATTACTAGTCCTAAATATAAAGAAGGACTTCATTAGCACGTGGCTGATATGAAGTCCTTCATAATGTTTTATTTGGTTGAATATTCGCTTACTTCAAAGGTGAGTATTTTGTTGAAAATGACGTAATCCTTACGGTTACTGAATGGTCCTTTGTTATTATTATGCTTGTCAATGGCAAAGAAAGAAGCACCTCTACCAGCATCTTTAGCATCATACCAAGCGATGAAGGCGTTCAGTTCTTTTTTGCTCAGATCAAATTCTTTATCAAATCCATTGTCCATTGTTACAGTTAGAATAGCGCAATCACCAGTTGGTTGGGAGTTACCATCTGTATCCGACGGATCCGGTGTTGTAGACGGATCAGGTTTAGTAGATGGGTCCGGTGTTGTAGATGGATCAGGCTTAGTAGATGGGTCCGGTGTTGTAGATGGATCTGGTGTTGTAGATCCGTCCGTAGCTTGATAAGGTAAAAAACCTTCGGGAATAGGATATTTAAAGGAACTAGCTCCAAAATTAGCAGTGAGCGTTTTTTCTGATGATGTACCATTTAAAATCAGTGGAAACACTTGTGATCCAGCAAGCTCCGAAGGTTTTGCAATACTTGTTCCTTGGGAAACCCCATTTTTATACCATGTGATCTTGTCGCTGTCCAAATCTAGAGCTACACCAATAACGTCTTTGTTGCCGAATTGACTACCATAAGTTGTTCTTTGAAACTTGTCTGATGTGTTTTTTGTTTTAATAAATAATTCAGGAGTGAATCCATAAGCTGTAATTATATCCCATGAGGATGATGGTAATGCACCTGTTTCTCCAGTAATTCCTATGGCAACTGCAGACTGAACCCATGTATCTTTTATTGTTATTTCCCAGTACCATTTACCTGAGGTTTTTCCTATGGTTGCTTTGTCAGCTTCATTTATTTTCGTGAGAGTTCTATCTAAAGATCCATTTGACCAAGTCACATTTGCCGTTTCTGCTTTTGTAACTGTAGGGAACAATGAGAACACCGAAACTCCAAGGAGTAGGGCTAACATCATAGTTCCTAGTTTTTTTAATATGATATTTTTCATGACTTCCTCCTAAATATATGTAATAACAAGTGAATTATAAAACTCTATGGGGAAAATTGTCTAAACATTAAATTCTATATATTACAAATAAGATATATAGTGGAATTTAAATTTTTGAGGTACGTAGGTCGTCGATAATGTATAAAAAGGTACTTGGCATTAAATTGAGTGAAATGAGCGTATTTCAGTACCGCTGTTAGTCAAATGATTATCGTAGAAGGAAACCTTATATGATCTACCGAATGAATTTGTGGAGGTGATCGTCATGAATCGCACATTTAAAATATTAAATACGGACATGGAATTGTTTGGAGCTGCTTTGGTTCAGTTGCACGTATACGTTGCATCTATTGATGAGGAATTACGCGTAACGTTTGAGGATTATGGTGGAGTAGTAGAGAAGATTACGCCGGAATCGGTCAAGATTGCGGGTAAAATTTTTAGGCGAGACCATTTCGAGTTTCGGGTATACCTAGTATCAGGGAAAACGCAGGATGACCTAATAACTTAAAAACAATATATACCAGGATCATTGGAATGGATATAATGTTCCTAATAAAAGGAGTTGGAGGTACACACACCATGATAAGCATTGAACAAAAGTCGGACACCGTAATCGTTGTGTTGCATGAGATTTACGGGATGAACCAGCATATACAGCATATGTGCAGATTATTATCGGATCAGGGGTATGACGTGATTTGTCCAGATTTACTGGGAAGACAAGCCCCCTTTGACTATTCACAAGAGGAAGCTGCCTATCAAAATTTTGTGGACAATGTAGGCTTTACCCACGCTTCATCACAAATTAAAAGTTTGTTATTAAGTATTCGAGATCGCTATAACAAAATATTTATCGTCGGATTTAGCATAGGGGCAACGACTGCCTGGCTATGTAGTGAAGAGCAATGTGTCGATGGCCTCGTAGGATTTTATGGCTCACGTATTAGAAATTATTTGGAAGTGACCCCACAATGTCCAACACTGCTATTTTTCCCACAGGAGGAGCCATCCTTTGATGTAGGTGAGCTAATTTCTACCTTAGATCACCGCCATAATGTCAGAGCATACCAATATAACGGACAACATGGATTCAGTGACCCGTACTCTTCACGATACAATGTCCATTCAGCTCAAAAATCGTTAAATGAAATGCTGGCTTTTTTAGAAAAAGGGACGCTTTCATGAGTAGCTAATCTAGCCGATGTCTATTGAAAATAGTTCTATAAAGCCTCTCTTACCCTCTGCTGTAACGCGTATCGCCCGGGTTGTGGGCAGACGTTCAATCCAGTGTAAGGCCAATAATCTGTCTAAAAGGGCACTCCCCAAAGCCCCGGCTAAATGGTGGCGCCGTTCACTCCAATCCAGACATTTATGGGAGAAGGAGCGGCGTTTTTGTCTCGTTTGTGTAAGATCAACCTGGAAATCTGCAAAGAAAGCCTCTCCTTTTCCGGTAATGTGAAGTCCGTCCTGATTCTCGGACAGAATCCCCTTTTGCATCAAAGAATTCATGATTTGTACGCCTAAATGACCTGCAAGATGGTCGTAGCAAGTTCTTGCCAACCGTATGGCCTCGTTTTCAGCGGCTTGTTTGAACGATTTAATTTGAACGGGCGGAGCTATGGATAAAAGTGACTCCATCACGCGGGCAACCTCAGGATTTTGTATGCCGAAATAGCGATGTCGTCCTTGTTTTTCCACAGTAACGGCTTGTGCCTCGATCATTTTAGATAAATGAAAGCTGGCCGTTTGCGGTTTAATACCAGCCATATGGGCCAATTCGCTTGCCGTATGGAACCTGCCGTCTAATAAAGCGGTAAGTATGGCAGCACGGGAAGGCTCGCTCACGAGAGAAGCAATCATGGCTACATTTGATTTGGTGCTCATGGCACAGTTAACCCCCTTTGTAATTCATACTTCTGTAATCCATACTTCGATGAAGCTTGAAATGTTTTTATTTTACAATAAGGAGGCAGATATGAACAGAAGGAGAAAAGAACATGAAACCCATAAGTCATAATCAAGACATAAAGACGATTAATCCAAGCATTTTATATTACGGGACACCTGTCGTTTTGCTTAATACATTGAATGAGGACGACACTGTAAATATTAGCCCCATCTCCTCCTCATGGGCATTGGGCGATTGCCTGGTATTAGGCATTGGAATAACCGGGAAAGCGTTCGAAAATATGAAACGGCATTCTGAATGTGTCATCAACGTTCCGGGGCCTTCTATGTGGGAGAATGTAGAACGCTTGGCTCCCTACACAGGCAAAAATCCTGTACCGGCGGAAAAGAAGCAAAATGGATTTACCTATCAAAAAGATAAGTATGAGATTAGCGGATTAACTCCGATTGAATCTATTAGGGTCAAGCCCACCCGAATCAGGGAATGTCCTATTCAGATTGAAGCTGAGGTGAGACATATCCGCATTCCTGACCACGCTTCTTATTTTGCGATCGTCGAAACCCAGGCTGTGCAGGTACATGTTCACCAGGATAAGCTTCTAGGAGAAAACCATATTGATCCGACCAAGTGGAGTCCTCTCATCTATAATTTCCGCCATTATTTTGGTTTGGGTGACCATTTGGGCAAAACCTTCCGAGCCGAAACCTGATGATTCAACAAAATAATAATTTCCTACCTGAATAATGAGAATTATCTTCCCAAATGATTCATTTTGTGCGAGAATGATTGAAAAATCATCTACGACTATGCATACAGGAAGAGACGATTCATACAGCACGTATAACAAGGGAGGAAATAACCATGTCAGAAGAACGCAAGCTGTCATTTGAAACTCTCGCTGTCCACGCCGGACAACAAATTGATCCTACTACTTTTGCCCGTGCCGTTCCGCTATATCAAACGACTTCGTATGGATTTCGGGATGCGGAGCATGCGGCTGATTTGTTCTCACTAAAAGAGTTCGGCAACATCTATACGCGTCTGATGAATCCGACCACGGATGTGTTCGAGCAACGGATTGCGGCTCTGGAGGGAGGAGCTGGTGCGTTGGCAACGGCTTCGGGAGCAGCAGCGATTTCCTTTTCCATCCTGAACATTGCAGGAGCAGGAGATGAAATTGTATCGGCCTCCAGCCTGTATGGCGGTACATATAATCTATTTTCTACCACACTACCGAAATTGGGCATTAAGGTGCATTTTGTCGATTCGGACGACCCGGAGAACTTCCGCAAAGCCATTACGGATAAAACGAAGGCTATATTTGCGGAAACGATTGGCAACCCGCAGGGTAATGTGCTGGATATAGAAGCTGTTGCGGCGATTGCACACGAATATGGCATTCCGCTGATTGTGGATAACACGTTTCCGAGCCCCTATTTATTGCGACCTATCGAATACGGAGCGGACATTGTTGTGCATTCGGCCACGAAATTTATTGGTGGACATGGTACATCTATTGGCGGTGTGATCGTGGACAGCGGCAGGTTTGACTGGAAGGCGAGCGGCCGTTTCCCGGGACTGACCGAGCCGGACCCAAGCTACCACGGGGTCGTGTATACCGAGGCGGTGGGACCGATCGCGTATATTATCAAAGCGCGAGTGCAATTGCTGCGTGACCTGGGTGCAGCTATTTCACCATTCAACTCATGGCTGCTGCTGCAAGGCCTGGAGACGCTCCATCTGCGGCTGGAGAGACATAGTCAGAACGCACTGAAGGTAGCGCAGTATCTCGAAAGCCACAAGGATGTGGAGTGGGTCAGCTACTCCGGATTGCCGAGCCATCCATCCTACGAGTTAGCCCAAAAATACTTGCCTAAAGGGCAAGGAGCGATCCTGACCTTTGGCATCAAAGGCGGGAGTCAGGCGGGAAGCAAGCTGATCGCCAATGTGAAGCTATTTTCCCATCTGGCTAATGTGGGTGATTCCAAGTCTTTGATCATTCACCCGGCGAGCACAACGCACCAGCAGCTTAGTGCGGAGGAACAGGTTGCTGCCGGGGTCAAACCGGAGCTGTTGCGTCTATCCGTTGGGACAGAAGCGATTGAAGATATTTTGTACGATTTGGAGCAAGCGATCGCGGCCAGTCAGCGGTAGATAGGGATCGTTATTGGTTTGATAGACGAGTGTGATAGGCATTCGTTAGGATTCAGTGGTTGATCAGGTGGGGGATATCCTCCATCTTTTTTGCGTTGACAATATACCCCTATAGGTATATTATATACCCTATAGGGTATACAAGGAGGCGAAGGAATGGGCAGAAAAATAGTTGTTATTGGCGGGGTAGCAGGCGGAGCTTCTGCTGCGGCGAGATTGCGGAGATGGAATGAGGAAGACGAGATTATTTTGTTTGAACGCGGAGAGCATGTTTCTTTTGCGAACTGCGGTCTTCCTTATTATATTGGCGGGACGATTCAGGCGCGTGAGAAGCTGTTTGTCCAGACACCCCAAGGGATTAGAGAACGCTTTAATATTGATGTGCGGGTGCTGAACGAAGTGGTGCAAATAGACCGCGAGCATAAGCTCGTCCGTTTCCGTGATATGACGACAGGAGAGACGGGAGAGCAGCCGTATGACGTTGTGGTATTGTCGCCAGGAGCCAAACCGATGATGCCGGACATTCCTGGCTTACATGAAGCCGCGAATGTATTTACGTTAAGAAACATTCATGACACGGACGTCATTAAGACATATGTAGATGAAAGCCAGCCCAAACATGCCACGGTGATCGGTGGTGGATTTATTGGGCTGGAGATGGCTGACAATTTGCGGGAACGCGGCCTTGCGGTGACCCTTGTTGACATGGGACAGCAAGTCCTTAATCCGCTAGATCCTGAAATGGCCAAGCTGGTAGAGCAGCATATGAAGCTCAACGGGGTGGAGATACGTTTAGAGGAAGGAGTCGCGGCTTTTGAAGACCAGGGAACACAGCTTCGCTTGACCTCAGGCGATATGCTTCGGACAGACATGGTTATTCTGGCAATTGGTGTTGTTCCTGAAAATGAGCTGGCCAAGCAAAGCGGATTGGAGCTTGGTTTTCACGGGGCCATTCAGGTAAATGCCCAGCTGCAAACCAGCGATCCGGCCATTTATGCGGTAGGGGACGCTATCCAGGTCAAAGACCGCAATCATGGATTTGCGACCATGGCGCTGGCTTGGGGAGCCAATCGGCAGGGGCGTTTGGCGGCAGATCACATTAACGGTCAAGCCATTTCCTATGATGGCGCGCTCGGGACTTCCGTTATTAAGGTCTTTGCATTGACCGCAGCCTCTACAGGAAATAACGAAAAAACATTGTCACGGCTGGGCGTTCCCTATAAAGCGATTCATATTCATCCCGGTTCGCATGCAGGTTATTATCCCGGGGCATCGCCAATTTCCATCAAGCTGCTGTTTAATCCAGGCACAGGTATGATCTACGGGGCACAGGCTATTGGCGCCGACGGAGCAGACAAAAGGATTGACATCATTGCGACAGCGATTCGCGGCAATCTGAATGTCCGTGATCTGGCTGACCTTGAGCTTGCTTACGCGCCTCCATATTCTTCGGCAAAAGATCCTGTGAATATGGCTGGTTACGTGGCTTCCAATATCATGGATGGGCTTGTCCAAACGTTACAGTGGCATGAGGTTGACGATTTTCACCGCAATGGCGGTGTGATTATAGATGTCAGGGATCAGGTGGAGCTGCGGGCTGGAGCCATTCCGGGTTCTATCCATATTCCTTTGGCTGAGCTTAGAGATCGAATGTCTGAAATCCCTCGTGACCTGGAGATCGCGGTATCTTGTCAGGTCGGCTTGCGCGGCTATCTAGCGGCCAGAATTTTGACTCAGCACGGTTATTCGGTGAGAAACGTGGATGGTGGCTACAAGACGTATTCGGTTATGGCTGAGCGTGCTTATCTCTTGAAATAGTTCATTACCCATCCAATCTGATTCAGGTGATCCGTGACTTGGCCGTGCAGCGCACCAAAAAAGGTGTCCTGCAGTTCCACGGTGATGGTCCCTTTTTCGGCGAGTGCGTGGTAAGCACGTTTAAGCTCCTCCTCACTCTCACAGTCGAGAATGATTTGTACAGGCTGTGCTTTCAGCGGTTTGCCGTAGGAATCGGAAAAATGAATATGACTGTTGCCGAGGTGCAGTTCAGCGTGTAAAAGCTTGCCTTCATGCTTATTCAGCACTTTGATTGTTCCACCTAAAACAGATTGATAATAATCAATCGTCTGCTGTACATCGTTTACAATGACATAAGGGCTTGCACTTCTCATGGGATCATTTCCTTTCATGCCTTTGATAGAGGACTTCTACTACTATATATTATTTACGCTATCCGTGGGAATTACCCCTTTTCTTATCAAAAATGGCTTGGTTCACTGTGTGACGTCTGTTACAATGGAAGAGACATTTATGAATGGATAGAAGAGAGGTCGAACAGGTGGGCACTTCAATGATTTGGGAAGCAGTTATATATTGGGTGATCTTGGTGATCTCTGCGCTGTGTGTGATCGCAGTATCAGGTAGCCGGAAGACGGCAAGCACGATTATTTTGGCGCCCGTTGTTTTATTTTGCACCATATTTATGATGCAAGGCTCGATGTTTAATACGATGAAGCACCCGACGATGGGAGCGAATGTCGGTTTGGGTATGGCATTTCTGACAACATGGGTGGTCAGCGGAATATTGTTTGCCGTAGCGCTTGTGATTGGTTTTATTAAATACAGCAAGAAGAGTAAGGCGTAATTCAGCCTTAATCTCAGGTGAATAGAGGCTTTCGGCAATATGTCGAAAGCCATTTTTGTATATTTTTTTAACCGACGGGATGCCTAGGTTTATCTGCGTCTTCTCATAAGCAAAACAACGATCAGCACGACGATGATGACGATCAAAAGAAATTTCATATTTGATAACCTCCTTGGTCTGTTATATGTGGTATTGCCATATGTGGTATTAACCATATTTGGTCAGCATGCACCGAATACCCACAACCAGAGCCCTCTTGTTAAGGGGGTGGAAAAAAATAGACTGAAGGATCAAAAAGAGGTTTACACTCTTGGCTGGAAAGTGTATACATAAAGTAAGGAGGCGATTGCCATGAGTGATCGTGCATTTCATTTGTTCTATATTATTTTCCTAACGGTTCTGGCACTAGGAAGCGTTGGGGGAATCGTCTGGTGGCTGCGCTCTGTCGGCCGTCAGGAGAAGGAAAAAAACTGAATTTGACATGGGCATACAAGCCCAAATGCATCTTCCGGTAGGAGGGTGCATTTTTATATGTTACAATGGGAACATATGTTCTTTGCTATTATCATCCCGGTCAATGGCTGGGAACCTGGAAAGGGAGGAAAGATGATGCTGCCTGATTTGGAACGAAAGCTATTACGTATCTTGTACAACTATTTTGCCCAGCATCGCCACATGCCGACGATGACGGAATTAACCGTCAAAACGGGCAAGCGAGACGCTGAAATTACAGCCGCCTTGCGACATATGGAACAAGAGCGCTATATCACATGGGAAAATAACACAGGTACCCAACATGTAATTTTACTGGAAGGGTGGGAGCGGCCTTCGGTCCATAGGCGTACTCCAATGGGAACAGGGCGTTCCACTACACCGACGACACCGCTGGACAATACAGAATATTGGACGAATTATTAGAAGGTGAGGATTTTACAAAATGCTAAGACATTTTAAACTGGAAAATTAATGAGTTTTTAAGGTGCATATCATTTAATTTTAAGAAAGAGAGACTATAATGACCGTATTAACCCCTTTTTGATCAAGCTATAGGCCCTGTCGATGTATCGGCAGGGCCACTTTTTTGTTCATACACATGCTCATCTGGTGAATCAAACACACTTATATCCATAAAAAATAACAACTAAAAATCCCCCGGGGATCATCCGGAGGATTGATTGCAGTCTACGTAGACTGCATGGCCTGCTCAAACTTCATCGTTTGACGGCATAATATATATTCAACCCCTGCTACCTTGCATAATATGGTCAGCATGTTCATAAGGGGCAGTCTGATTCCACTGTTTATTTTCCAAACGACAAAAGCCCTACCTCTCTTTCGTCCTTGCGGCTCCGATGACCGCGCCAGTGTGAATGTGAAAATCTTACGGCAAAAGCTCAAAATTCTACATTTGGGTTATACATAAAATTTGGAGAAGCTCCATGCGGTGATAAGGAGTGTAGCCTATTGCGCGGAATCCTATGGGGTTAATACATACTTTAATATTATAGCAAGAATGATTCTAAAACACAAGGGGCTTTTAATTGTAATCACGACAACTGCGTATCATCGGATATGTGGTTGTTTTGTTGGCAATGAAGGTTAACTTTTGACGGTTGGACTCCGATATTGAATAAACAAGATATTATATGAGCGTACGGATGAAAAGAGGGGTAGCTATTTGCCGATCTATAAGCGCTTTATTCAGCATGTTATCCTGAACTATGTTATAGGTTCGTTGATCGCTGTATTATTGGTAGGTGCGATTTTTGTATTTTCCACGTTAAATGTAGCCCACTATGAATTTCTGGGGCTTGTGAAAATCATTTTATTTTCCAGCATGATTATGATTGGCTGTGAAGTTACTGCGTTTCGGATGCATCTGAGACCTGTTCATCAATTTTTCCACGGCAAACCAACAACATTCGAGGATGTAGAAGCGGTGTATATACGGGTTCATCATCTGCCTAATTTGTCGGTTTTACGTATTATAGGCCCGCATTTGTTGGGGTTCTCCATACCGGCAGCAGGTATAGCCCTATGGATGATACATACCGGACAGCTTACCTTTCCCTTTTATTACGTAGGCATTGCTTGCATAGGGGCTTGTCTGGTTGCTTCTATGCACGCACTGGTTGAATTTTTTCTGACGATGAGAGCGATTCGGCCGCTGCTGGAGGAGTTTCAGGAACGGACGTATCAGCAATATGGACTGAACCTGTCACTGCGAGGGCGCGTGCTGCTATCACTGCGGCATAAATTTCAGTTGAGCGCGACGCTAATCGGTGCTTTTCCGCTGTTTTTATTTTGTCTGGCTACGCAGATTCGGCTGGAACGATTGGATGCGACGCCCTCCAGCTCCTATTGGCTATGGGCAGGAACGATTTTAATTTTTGGTGTGGCTTTTGCCTATTTGGGAGGAAGACTGCTGACCCGTGAGATCGAGCAGCCAATCCATCACCTGCTGGAAAAAATGAACGAAGTGCGGGAAGGTCGCCTGAACAGTAATGCCAGCGATTTGTATTCCGACGAATTTGCGGAGCTGGTCGAAGGCTTCAACATGATGATCGAGGGCCTCAAGGAGCGGGAAGAAAAGAACGGTCAGCTATTGGACAGTTATTTTGCTACTTTGGCGGCGGCCCTGGATGCCCGGGACGCCTATACCGCGGGGCATTCTTTGCGTGTGGCTGAGTATTCTGTGCTCATTGGGCGAAAAGGTGGCTTGAACGAGACGGATCTCGACTTGCTGCGTAAAACAGCCTTACTGCATGATATCGGTAAAATCGGCGTGCCTGATGCTGTACTGCTCAAGGATGGCAAGCTGACGGACGAGGAATTTGACCAGATTAAAATGCACCCCGTCATGGGAGAAAGCATTCTCCGCCAGGTTGAACCGGCTTATGCCATGGCTCCTTATTTG
Organism: Paenibacillus sp. BJ-4; assembly: GCF_020404765.1. Lineage (GTDB taxonomy): Bacteria > Bacillota > Bacilli > Paenibacillales > Paenibacillaceae > Paenibacillus. The sequence continues at coordinate 227,752 of NZ_JAIVEM010000027.1, read as the reverse complement.
CCTGGCGTGCGTTCGCACCACGAGCGTTATGATGGCAAGGGATATCCTGACCAGCTCTCCGGGGAGGATATCCCGCTTTTTGGACGGATTATTGCGGTGGCAGACGCATATGATGCGATGACGTCGGATCGCCCATACCGTAAAGGTATGAAGGAAGAGAAGGCGGTTATGATATTGGAGGAAGGAAAAGGGACTCAGTGGGACCCTTACTTTGCCGAATTATTTGTCAAGGAATGGCGCCGGAATAAAGGCATCATAAGCTGAAATCAGAGATAACTCCACGAGGGCGAGCCACTGCGGTTCGCTTTTTTTGATACCCCATAGAACGTCATTGGACATGTCGAAAAATGGTGCTTCATGGTATGATGTACAAGAAAGACAAAAGCGGTTAGCATAGGCGTGGCATCCAATTTTTTGTGCTATGGGAGTGTGAGTCCGTGCAATTTTCAATGATGTTTGTAATCAATTTGGGGATGCTGATAGCCGTTGCCTATGTGGCGAATGTGATTTATAAATATGGCTTGAGTCGCACCTCTTCGCGGTTTAAATATATCAGCTCGGTGCTGCTGGTGGTATTTGGTGGATGGATCAGCTCTTGCTTTGGCTTTAATTTTAGTGAGACGGTGATTTTCGACCTGCGCTTTGTTCCGTTGATTATTGCGGCGTTGGTGTATCCCCGTTCCTACACGCTTATTATTATTGGGGTGGCGATCGGACTTACGAGATTTACCTTTGGCCTGAATATGGCGGCGTGGGTTGGATTTTTGAATATGAGCATTCTGGGCGTACTGTGTGCCGGATTGAACTACTGGATGCGTCGGTCCACCTGGCGTCTGATCATTAAGGCATCGGTGACCATTTTAGCGGTTAATATCGTCAATACGATAAATATTGCCTTCCTGGGCGTCATTCCCTGGCGCTATTATGTAGCGGAGGTTGTTCCTCTTATACTGCCTATCGGCGTGGTCCTCAGCTTTTTATTTGCTCTGATTTTACGTGATTTTCAGATGGAGCAACTGCGCAATTCTCAGATTAAACAGGCAAATCATCTACTATCGCAGCAGCGCAATGAGTTGCAGAAGGCGAAGATTGTTTTGGAGGAACGTGCCAAGCAACTCATGATGGCCTCTCAATATAAATCGGATTTTATGGCAACGATGTCGCATGAGCTGCGTACACCTCTTAACAGTATTATTAATCTGGCACAGATTATCAACGAGCAGGGAAAGGAACTGGATGAGGACGAGCTATCTCTGTATAGCGATCTGATCTATGCCTCGGGGCATGATTTGCTCCAATTAATCAATGACATTCTGGATCTGTCCAAGGTCGAGGCTGGGCGCATGGAAATTGTAAATGAACCGATTAATATACACGAGCTTGCACAGGTGATGATGATGCATTTTGAAGTCACTGCGAAGGATAAAAATATTGAATTCAGCCTGAAGGTACATGAAAATATACCGGATGAAATCCGATCCGATCCCAAACGTGTACAGCAAATTTTACGCAATCTATTGTCCAATGCCTTTAAGTTCACTCATGAAGGAAGTGTATTGCTGGAAATCAGCACACAGCATCTGGATCGAAAGGGACAGGAGGGGGATTGGGTTGTCATTGCAGTGAAAGATACGGGAATCGGTATTTCAGAGCTTCAGCAGCATATTATTTTTGAGGCATTTCAGCAGGCGAACAGTTCCATTAATCGCAAATATGGAGGAACCGGGTTGGGACTGTCCATTAGCCGCGATTTTTCGCGCTTGCTGGGCGGTTTTATCCGTCTGGAGAGTGAAGAAGGCAAGGGAAGTACCTTTTCCCTATACCTGCCTATGTGTCCATCCGAAAGCAAGGAGGCGGGCAAGCAGCCATTTAAATTAACCTGATGCGCCATGTAGAAGCAGAATTGTTAGGTGCACAAAGGAGGTCATCATGGAACGTAAAGCGGTCGTTGTAGGGGCAACGGGGCTTGTCGGGGGATATGTGGTACGGGAGCTGCTGGTGCAAAAGGAATACAGCCGCGTCATGGTTGTGGGCAGACGTTCGCTGGAAATCAAGCATCCCAAGCTTGAGCAGGCAAACATCGACTGGGAGCAGCCGCAGAAGACGGCGTTCGCCTTCGAAGGGGCTGATGATGTTTTTTGCTGTCTGGGGACGACGATGAAAAAGGCTGGCTCCAAGGAGCAGTTTCGCAGGGTGGATCTGGACTATCCGGTTCAGACTGCTCGCTTGGGCAGAGAAGCTGGTGCAGTACAGATGCTCGCTATTTCCGCGATGGGAGCCGACCCGAATTCACGTGTGTTTTACAACCGTATCAAAGGAGAGGCAGAGGAGGCGCTTGCCGCTATTGGATTGCCGGCGCTCCATTTGTTCCGCCCTTCGCTGATTTTGGGTGCGAGGCCTGAACGACGTCTTGGCGAAACCGCTGCTGCAGTTGTCATGAAGGCACTGGATGGCATGATGACGGGCAAGCTCGCTCCCTACCGTGCCATCCCAGCTTCGGTCATCGCACGAGCCATGGTACGAATTGCTCTCGCACAGGCAAGCGGCGTACATATTTATCCGAATGATATTATTCGGGTCATCGGTGCAGAACTGACCTCAAATGAAGAGGAAGCTGGTACAGGAACGGGTACGGATGACAACGTGTAAAATCTCGCTTATTTCAGGATACCCAATGACAATAACGCCGCTGTTACCCGGCGATTCGGGTAGCAAGCGGCGTTGTTTGTAGTTTCATTTTTGGTTTGTATTTTGTGGTACATCCATCGTAATCTCCAACTCAGAAATGTAACGGCGGGTCCAGTTGCCGTTAGCGTCCAGAATGGCCCTTCCATCCGGTTTGGTGGGATTGAAAAATGGTTTGAAGATAATCTTTTTCGGTGGCTCCACAAAAGGAGTAAACAACATGACCGTTTTGCCCGGATGGTTTTTGGAAAGAGAACTTCCCGAACCACTAAGCATTTTTAATTCACGTCCCTGATCGTCAAAAACCGCATAACCGAGGACATTGAGTTCTTTTTTGGTATAGTTTTTGTGTGGTCCCTCTGTAGAAATATACTTGCGCTCCATTGCATAGTCGTCAGGCATCTCTTTAAGGTCCACAAGCATAGTGAACGTTGTGATGACTTTGGTTGTAACCGGGGTCATTTCCACCTGATCTGCAGTAAATTTAAGATACGGGGTGGATTTGCTCATCTGTGGCTGGAGTACCTTACTGGCGATCTTCGTTTTGTGAACAGTCGTTTGGATAGTGAACGGCTCCGCTACTCCCTTTAATTTGCTGTATACTTTTAGCTCGAACTGATTTGGTAAGGCAGGTGAACCGCTGACAGGGTCGCGCATATAGGAGATTAGCATAGAATTGCTGTCTTTGCCCGGGCCCCATGTCAATAAACGAAACGCGCCATTTTCGTTGATCACTGATTTCCCGTTAATGAATAAGTCGAGTTGTTCTATGATGTCTTCAAGCTTGTGTCCATCTGAGGTTACTTTTGAAAACAAGGGTAAAACTTCCTGATCGCCGTCTTGTTTTCCAAGCGCAATGACCAGACGTGTGCCGTCAAAAATAATTTGAGATACTTTCAATGTAATACCGTCATGGGTAACACTGAGATTCGTGGAGGTCGCCAGCCCTTTCTGATCGGCAGTTTGCAGCCCGAGGTCGCCAGCCAGCTTGAATACGCTGTCGATAAGCGGCACTTGTTTTAATGATTCAGCCATTGTAGGTGAGACAAAGGCGCTGCCGATGATCATAAAGCCAATGACAGCCGCAGAAGCAGCGGTAATTGCGCTTCCCCGAAGAATCCTTTTGACCATTCGATGTGGATATGGAGGGGGCGCTAACGTCTCCGTATCGGATTCTATCCGTTCATAAAATGCATCAAGGCGTTGTCTTACTGAGTCGGGAATCGTCAGCGTATCTACCTCCAGATTTTGTTTTTCCCATTGCAATTTCTGTTCCAGTTCCTGATCCTGTGTTCCAAACTCCGAAGGCTTCATTGAATGGTCATCTTCCTTTCCTGACGATTTTGCAGCATGTCCATTAATATTCTACGGGCGCGGTGCAGACGTGTTTTGACGGCCCCCTCTGACAAATTCAGCACCTCTGATATTTCTTTGATCGGCATATCCCGCAAATAGTGCAGGGAAATCACGGTTCGCATGGATTCCTCCAAGTGATCAATAGCCTCGCGCAGCTCGATTTTTTCATATCCGCCTGAGGTGGAGGGTTCCCTTATAAATTCCGCCACGGGTACGACCCTCTTTTGCTTACGGAGGATCAGATGGCACTCATTAATGAGGATGCGAAGCAGCCATGTTTTAAAATAACGAGGCTCACGCAGCTCACCCAGAGATTTGTAAGCCTTGAGCATTGCTTCTTGCATCGCGTCAGCGCAATCCTCATTGCTGCGGAGAATGGAACGTGCCATACCGTACATATCCGATTCCATATGCTTCATCAAGGCGACGAATGCTTTGCGATCCCCGTGCCTTGCTTGGTGTAATTTTGATTCGAGATTCAAAGGATGGTGCTCCTTTCCCGTTTATACTGGCTGTAATCATTGTACCTGTATTTGAATGCGTGAAATCCTTTTGTAGAAGGTGAACATCAAGTTAGATGATGCACAAGCTTTAAAGGTTACAGCCGGCTTGAAAAAATATAGCACAACGGAAAATAGTATCTTAAGAGTAACTCACCACACGCTAATCCATAAGCGCAGACATGAGTGCGGAATAGTGGCATTAGACTTCACGTGCTATAATACGGTGAACCAGTATCAGGAAGGAGAATCCAACAGATGAAGAAAACTATTGCTACTGAAAAAGCACCCGGTGCTATCGGCCCTTATAGTCAAGCGGTAGAGGCGGGCGGGTTTATTTACACCTCAGGACAACTTGGACTGAACCCGGTGACAGGTGAGTTCGGTAAAGATGTACAGGAACAGGCGCGTTTGTCCCTGAGCAACGTACAAGCCATACTGGAAGCGGCAGGTAGCAACATGAACCAGGTCGTGAAAGCGACTGTATTCCTGAAGGATATGAACGATTTTGTCAGCGTTAATGAAGTGTACAGTTCTTTCTTCAAGCAGCCGTATCCGGCTCGCAGTGCGGTGGAGGTAGCCCGTTTGCCTAAGGATGCACTGGTGGAGATTGAGGTCATTGCATTGAGAGGCGAATAAATACGACAAACGGGTGTCCCCTCTAATAGAGACACCCGTTTGTTCTCGTTACAGATGATATTAGTTTCCTTTAATCCCGGTCGCGGTTGCGGGCCAAGAATAGCCATAGCGCGTACACCAGAATGATTGCCGCCAAGATAAATGCAGCCAGCCGCACCTTTTCATGGTCTGGATGCCCGATGGCGATGGCGACATAGGCCCATACGGATACGAGGGGATATATGCTGTCACGATAAGGGAAGCTAACCAGGATGGCAATGGCGGTTCCAATGAGCAGGATGATGATTGCCCATGTGAGTTCACTGAGTCCCCAGCCGCTCCATTCATTTTTTTTCAGGGCAACCGCGATGTTGATAATGGTAGCAACAGACACCCAACCGAGATTCAGGCTGAATGGCAGCTTGACGAACCACATTTCCCTGCGAGTTGGTTGTGGCGTGCGGGTGCGTACGTATACGACGCTCAGGGAGAGTAGATACAACATAATGATGATGACGCACAGCTCTACATATACATACTGCCACAGGAAAACCCAGATGATGTTGAAGAGACAGCTTAAAATAAAGAAAATTCCGATGGACTGAACACTTGTCTTGGCTTGGCCTGTAGGTGTGCCTTGATACACGACAAAGCAGGCGAGCAGCAGGTAGATAACCGACCAGATAGAAAAGGCGAAGCCTGCTGGTGTTACCAAGGTAGGATACATATTAGATACAGCAGCAGTGCTCCTACCGCCGATGGGAAGTGTAGAAGCTAAAATATTAACGAAGATAACAGCGATGAATGCAAGAATATTCCACCATTTATACGGATGGCTTCGTGACATAGAGATATCTCCTCCTAAATGAGTGAGTGAAGAAATGACCGGCTGGTCACATTCTTTTATTATGAATATACCCACTTTGCTACCAATTATGTCCGAGCAGGAGAAAGTTTCATGATCCAAATATATTCATAAAAAGTTGTATGTATATTCAGTCATATGTAGTACAATGAAAAAAATTTTAAGCACTATATAAGCTGAATTTGCTCAAATTCAGCTTATATAGAAGTAAGGGGATAAGTAGAATGAATGGTTTGGAAAAAGTAGGGAAATTTGTAGGGGGAACCTTTTCGATCTGGGTACTTTTATTTGCATGTCTGGGATTTTTCTTTCCTACGGCGTTTATAGGATTGAAAGGATACATACAGCTATTTCTTGGCATCGTCATGTTCGGCATGGGACTAACCTTATCCTCGGCAGATTTTCGTGAAGTATTCCGTCGTCCGGTGGATGTAGCTATTGGTGTAGTCGGGCATTATCTGATTATGCCGTTTCTGGCGTATGCATTGGCGTTGGTATTGCAGTTGCCACCGGACATTGCGGTGGGAGTTATTCTGGTAGGTTGTTGCCCAAGCGGAACCGCGTCCAACGTCATGACTCTTTTATCAAAAGGTGACGTGGCGCTGGGTGTGTCGATTGCTTCAGTGTCGACGCTAATTGCTCCATTGGCGACCCCGGCCATGATTAGCCTGCTTGCCGGGCGCTGGATGAATATTAATGCAAAGTCGCTGATTATGGATATTCTCATCGTGGTTATCGTACCGATAGTGCTGGGCGTTATCGTTAAATCGCTATTCCGTAAACAAGCGGATGCGAGTGTCAAGGCATTGCCACTTGTATCGACGCTGGCAATTGTACTGATCGTGGCGATTGTGGTTGCAGGAAGCAAGGGCAAGATTTTGGAAACCGGCCCGATTATTTTTGCGGTAGTCATTTTACATAATGGCATCGGGTTCCTGCTCGGGTATTGGTTTGCCAAGCTGTTCGGCATGAATCTGTCCAAACGTAAAGCCGTTACATTGGAAACGGGGATGCAAAATTCCGGATTGGGCGCTGCGCTGGCAGCCGCTCATTTTAATCCGATTGCTGCTGTGCCAAGTGCGATTTTCAGTGTGTGGCACAATATTTCCGGCTCGTTGCTCGCGACCTGGTTTTCCCGCCGGGAGGAGAAAAATGGCGCAGATGGGAGGGATTAAGATATTTGTCATAATCTACTTTTCGTAAGGCGATGGCTTGTGAAAAGTGGCTAAGGTTCAGGTCTTCCGGACAGTTTAAGAGGGGTCAGAAAGGTAGGATTTGACTTTATGGGGGCGGATCATTATACTGTGGTTATTATAACCACTGTATTAAAGTAAGCAATTAAAATAAGCAACAAGAGACAGGCTTCATGGTTTACGGCCCTATCTGATCTGACTTAAACTGAAGGAGAGAAAATGAATGAATCCGAAATATAAGCCTTTATTTGATGCTTTTACCCTGCCCTCTGGCGTTACGTTGAAAAACCGTATTACGATGGCCCCTATGACTAACTTTGCTTCCCATGAAAATGGTGAGGTCAGTGACCAGGAGTTGGCTTACTACCGTGAACGTTCCGGCGGGGTGGGCGCAGTCATTACGGCCTGTGTGTATGTGACTCCAGACGGTAAAGGCTTCGTAAATGAGTTTGGTGCCGACAAGGATGAAATGATTCCGAGCCTGCGTCGTTTGGCTGACACGATTCATCAGGAGGGTGCGAAAGCAATCCTGCAAATTTACCATGGTGGTCGCCTGTGTCCACCGGATCAAATTCCGGACGGACAGCCGATCAGTGCAAGCGCAGTAGCTGAGGAAAAAGAAGGCGCACCTGTGCCGCGTGAAATGACATCCGACGATATTCACCGTGTCATCCGCGCCTATGGCGAAGCAACTCGCCGCGCGATTGAAGCGGGTTATGACGGTGTGGAGCTTCACGGCGCGAACGGTTATCTGGTGCAGCAGTTCTTCTCCCCGCATTCCAACATTCGTACCGATGAATGGGGAGGAAGCCTTGAGAAACGTTTGACCTTCCCGCTGGCAGTTGTCCAAGAAGTGAAAAAAGTGATAGCTGCGCATGCCAAGCAACCGTTCATCTTTGGGTATCGTTTGTCTCCCGAGGAAGGACACACGCCAGGCATTACGCTGGACGATACGATGGTACTCGTAGACCGTTTGGCGGATCAAGGGCTGGATTACCTGCACATTTCCGTCAACCATTTCTTCGGCGGTTCGTTCCGTGATCGTAGCGATGAACGTTCACGTACCGTTCTCATCCATGAGAAAGTTGGCAACCGCGTGCCGATTATGGGAGTTGGGTCGCTGAATACACCGGACGATGCGCTTGCAGCGCTGGAGACAGGTATACCGCTTGTTTCGCTCGGACGTCCGCTTCTGATGGAGCCGCAATGGGTTCAGAAGGTGCAGAACGGCACAGAAGATACCATTCGCACGACTTTGTCCAAGCAAGCCCAACAGGAGCTGGTTATTCCGGACTACCTGTGGGGGGTGCTGATGACGGTTCCTGGCTGGTTGCCTGTTACGGATTAAATTTTGAATGGATAGGAATACCCTGGGTCGCTTCCATGCACCCGGGGTATTTTCCTGTCTTGTGTCCGTGATTACCCAAAAACATATGAATAAACGAGAAAGAAGGAAAATGACAATGTTACAGTCCACCCATCCCGGGCTGCAAATTCGGCTTTTACAAGTCAGTGATGCAGAACGATTATTGGAGATCAGACGTGAAAATTTTGATTTTTTCAAGCCGTTTGAGCCAGAACGAGCTGTAGTTTACTTTACGCTCGAAGAACAGGCGCGCCTGATCTCCGTCGGTCATGAGGCTGCACAAGCAGGACAAGGATATACGTTTGGACTTTTTTTGCCGGAAAATGATAAGCTGATCGGCAGAATGGAGCTGTCGGGCATAGCCAGAGGCCCTTTTCAAAACGCGAATCTGGGCTACTTTGTAGACCCTGCATATCATGGACAAGGCTATGCCACCTCCGCAGTGAAAGACATTGTAGGTTATGCCTTGAGTGAGTTGGGATTGCACCGTATTCAGGCCGGGGTCATGCCGAGGAATACGCCGTCTAATCGAGTGATGGAAAAGGCCGGATTCCGCCGTGAAGGGCTGGCACTAAACTATTTGAAGATTAATGGTGTCTGGGAAGATCATGTGCTGTATGCGATCACAGCTGAAGATTTGCAGAATGGCGTTTTCTGAATTCGCCAGGCGTGACCCCCTCCAGTTTTTTGAACACCTTGCCAAAATATTTTTCATCCTGATACCCGACCATGCCGGCTATATGATGAAGTCGCAGCTTGTCATTCAGCAGTAGCAGCTTCGCTTTGTCCATCCTGATCCGGCACAGATAGTCGGACAGATTCACGCCGTATTCCTGCTTGAATTTGCGAGAGATATATTCCCGACTGAGGTAAAAACGGCTCGCCATATCCTGTAGAGAAATATCCTCGTCGTAGTGAGCATCCAAATAGCGGGCAATATCACGGATCGCCGGGTTATTTGGACTATGGCTTGGTGTAAGCGCCTGACCGGCTGCCAGCATTCGGTTTTCGATCTGTTTTTTCCATAAGGGCAGGGATAGCAGGCCACGATTGTCGATGGGCAGGGCAGGAATGGAGCTTGCTCCATCGGCCAGTTCCTCGCCTTCGGTATCTCCGGGTCTGTCATTCAGCCAGCGGGCCAGCATCCAATCCAGCTCCTGATTCCAGCCAGTGAGCTGCTCCGCCGTAACCAAGGGCAGCTCGGCTACGGCTGCTACCCAGTGGCCTACCGTCGCAGCTACACGACTGGCATTACAACTGAGCGCGCTAAGTCGCAGTTCCTCTTCCATCTCGGGCAGCCGGGGGAGGCGCACGGACTGTCTTGCAGGCGAACTATGGTGCAGCCAATCGGTGGATTGCAACACATCCCGTTTCCACAATGCTTGCCGCGCCTCATGGTAGGCTGTAGCTGCGGTCACGGGAAAGGCACCGAAAGAGCCAACTCCAATATGCATATAGCATCGCAATGCTGTTCTGATCCCTGTGTGAATATCCTGCAAAAGCAGCGGCCAACGGGACGGCTCGCCCCAATACAGCAAAATAATTTCGTCCATACGCTCCAGATGACGGAATGCAATTCCGGTCTGGGAAGCCATGAGAAACTCATTGCAGATGTTAATCAGGGAGAAGCTCAGCAGCGGACGCCGCGTCTTGTATTTGTCCAGCATATCGGCATCCAGTTGAGCGATGCTCATCACAGCTGCATTGCACATTTGAATCACCCCGGGAAGACCTAGTTCCTCGCGTAAGGGCGTGATGGAAAGAGTGGTATTCGCCGTACCGGATACCAGCTCGGTCAAGAGCTTATCAGCATAGTGCGGCCTCATCCGGTTTACTTCGATGGCCTGCATTGTCTGCCTGCGCCGATCCTGCTCCGCTGTTCGCCAAGCCTTGGTGGCTTTGGATAGAGCCTCGTTAATCTCTACCGGGTCTACAGGCTTGAGAATATAGTCCATCCCTCCCCGGCGAATGGCCTGCCGTACCAGATCAAAATCGTCATGGCCGCTTACCACCACAACTCTGGTCGCGGGGGAATGGACCTGAATCCACTCCATCAGGGCTACTCCATCTTTGCCGGGCATCCGCATATCCGTGAGTACAACAGGTGGAGAAAGGGCTGTGATGAGCTCAATCGCCTGATCGCCCGACTCGGCTTCGATCACCTCGGTCACGCCGTAAGCCTCCCAATGTACAAGCATCCGAATGGCATGGCGCACATGCTTTTCATCATCCACAATCAAGACTTTCATAACAGATCACTCTCCCTTAATATGAATTCCGATGTGAGCCTCGGTACGAATTTCAAGTGTATAACGAACGCCATGAGGCAGAATATTGTCTACACACAGGGTATTAGAACCGTCCTCCGAGTGAAGCTGAATACGCAATAGAACATTACGGAGTCCGATGGAATCCTGTTCGCTGGTATTCGGTTCCTCGTAGGCTTTTAGCGGACGCTTCAGCATATGTTGAAGTTGCTCCAACTCGGCCTGCGGAATGGATATTCCGTTATTTTCCACTATTATTCTTACAATTCCTTCGCGAATTCGGCAGCCTGTAATGTGAATTTTACCAGGACCCAGCCGGGGATCAGCACCGTGCTTAAAGTAGTTTTCCACCAATGGCTGGAGAATCATTTTAGGCACACGGTCATTCAGGACCTCATCATCCCACTGGTAAGTCACCTCTAATTGCTCCCTAAAGCGTTCTTTTTGCAAATCAAGATATTGCCTTACATGCTCGGCCTCCTCCTTGAGCGTAACGATTGTATGATCCCGCATGTTATAGCGCAGCATTTTGGCGAGGGAGGAGAGCAGAGAATAGATGCGCGGCACCTCATGCTGTAGAGCCAGCGTTCCAATAGACTGTAGCGTATTATATAAAAAGTGAGGATTAATCTGTGCTTGAAGCGCTTTCAATTGGTGTGTTTTGTTTGCCAGCTCCAGCTTATATTCCCTCAAGATGAGGTTGTTGATAGTATCCATCATCTGTCTGAAGCTGCGTGATAGCACCCCGATTTCATCGTTGCTCATGGCCCGAATGTCTACATCGAGTTGACCAGACTGGATCTGGTTTATGTAACGAGTCAGTCGCTTAATAGGCTCCGTAATTTTTATGGAAATCCATAGTGTGGCGACAATGACAAGCAGCAACGCGGTGCTTGCAATGACTACATTGATCTGGGTCAGGCGAGTGGCCCGAAAATAAAGCGTTCGATTTGGGATTTTCTTAACGAGCGTCCAGCCTGACAGGCTGGCATCCAGCTTGCCGTACACGTGCAGTGCCGTATTATCCTCGATTACTCCGTGCTCGCCTTCATTAGAAATTCGATTGAGCAGGCCGGATTCCTTCCAACGTGTTCCAATTGCTGCTTCATTCCCGCTATATATGATCGTTCCGTGCTGATCGACCAAGAATAGCTCCTCTGTATCCGCATTATACAATTGACGGCAGATGCTGCGCAGCGGATCGAGACGAACATCTATAGCCAGTACCCCAAGCATCTCTGAGGAAGGAATGTTCCGAATCGCCCGATGGAGTGTAAATACCTGCCGCTGTGTGTCGTGCTCTGCATAGGAAACCGCCGAAAAGCCGTACAAATGCTTCTTATGTGATGGCTGTATGAATAGTCCGGAAGAACCGTAATGGATAGAGCCGGGGAAGGGCTCCAGCCGGAATTCCCGAAGAGGGACTGTACTGGTAATCAGGGTAGATTGCCCTGCCTGAAAAGAGTGCAAATACACCTGATCGATGCCTGACGAAGCATTCAGCATCGTTTGCAGCGTCGTGTAAATTTCGGCGACGGCCCGGTAATCATCCGGAATTTTGGCCAGATTGCGCAGAAAATGAGGGTCATTATAAACACCGATGGACGCGCGATTCAATCCTTGTAAATAGTTATCCAAATTTGTAATTCCCTGAAAAATAAGCCGTTCATTTTCTTGGGTGGCCTGCTCTCGCAAGGATTGCTTGGTAAGAATGAAGGTCATGGTCATCGACAGCAACAGCGGCAGGGTGACTGCAATGAGCAGAAACCAGATCAGACGGGAACGAATGCTATAAAATTTCATACAGGTAGCTCCTTTCACGATTCAAGACAAGCCAGAGGTCAATAATTTCCCCCTAATGGTTCACGATCTTGCGTGTTCTCGAAAGCGCTTATTCGACATAATGAATATGTGAACCGCCAATCATACGGCCCAAGCGTCCATGCTGCTTGCTGAGGAAGCCGTAGGAGCGTTCCAGACACCAACAGACAACAAAAGGGGGGATCGGTTTGAACCGCGCCAAGTCGTCGCAATGGCTCCAGCAATGGATTTTTGTAGGGCCGTCGACGTTATTTTTCGTTATCATTATTGTAATCCCTTTCATCCTGGGAATGTACTATTCTTTTACAGAGTGGAATGGGGTTGCCAATCAGGCGAAGTGGGTCGGGTTGGATAATTTCAGTCACATTTTATGGGATGATGACAAATTTAGGACAGCGTTTTGGTTTACGGTCCGTTTTACGGTGATTGGAGTGGTGGCTGCGAATTTAATGGGCTTTCTGCTGGCGTATTTTCTAACCAAGCCGCTGAAAACAAAAAATGTGCTCAGGACTATTTTTTTCATGCCCAATGTGATCGGCGGGCTGTTGCTTGGATTTATCTGGCAGTTTATTTTCGTCAAGGGCTTTGCCGCGATTGGAGAAAGCACGAATTGGTCTTTCTTTAATCTATCCTGGCTGGGAGATGAGATTACGGCCTTCTGGGGCATTGTGATCGTGTTTATCTGGCAAACCGCCGGGTATTTGATGGTCATCTATATTTCTTCCCTGACCAATGTGCCTCGGGATATGCTGGAAGCAGCCGAAATTGACGGAGCGAGCCGCATGCAAATACTTAGGTCGATTATACTGCCATTGATCATGCCTGCGGTTACGGTATGTCTTTTCCTGGCGATATCATGGTCGTTTAAAATGTTCGATCTTAATTTGTCATTAACCAAGGGTGGTCCTTTCGGGTCCACGGAATCGGTGGCTCTCAATATTTACAATGAAGCGTTTGTGAATAATCGTTATGGATTGGGGACGGCCAAAGCGCTCATTTTCTTTATTATTGTTGCGCTTGTTACGAGCCTTCAGGTGCGCCTGACGAAAAGCCGGGAGGTGGAGGCGTAAATGGAAACAAGCAAGCGCTACCGCTTTGGAACATGGACGACTGAGCTGGTCATGATCCTTGTCGCTTTGTTATTCCTCGTTCCGTTTTATTTTTTGTTCGTGAATTCAGTCAAAAGCTTTGGTGACCTGCTTACCGATTCTGCAGCCTGGCCACAAACCTTTGTATGGAGCAATTATGCCAGGGCGTGGAGCATTACGCGTTTTCCCGAAGCCTTGTGGAATTCACTCGTGGTGACGGTAGTCAGTAATTTGCTGCTCGTGCTGATCAGCTCGATGGCTGCTTATCGGATGGTCCGGCACCCCACACGTTATAACCGGGTATTGTTCGGCCTGTTCGTGGCTGCGATGGTCATCCCTTTTCAATCGGTGATGATCCCTTTGGTCAAGGTCGTAAGCACGCTGGATTTAATGAACAGCATCACTGGGCTGGTGATCTGCTATCTGGGCTTTGGTGCGCCTATGTCCATCTTTCTCTTTCACGGGTTTGTCAAAGGTGTGCCGGTCGAGGTGGAGGAGGCGGCTACGGTGGACGGCTGTACACCCTATGGTGTGTTTTTCCGTATTGTCTATCCGTTGATGCTGCCGATGATGGTGACGGTTATTATTTTAAATACGCTCTGGATCTGGAATGACTATCTCCTGCCATCTCTGGTGCTGCAAAAGGCTGAACTGCGCACGATTCCGATTGCTACCTATGCCTTTTTCGGGCAATACACAAAGCAATGGGATTTGGCATTGCCTGCTCTGGTACTTGGCATTTTGCCAGTTATTGCATTCTTTCTGGCCATGCAAAAATATATTATTCAAGGTATTATGGCTGGTTCGGTCAAAGGCTGAGTGTGGGATGAACTGAAAATGTACATGGTGTGCCACTCCGCAAACGGAGGGCACTTACCATCGCTTGTTCAGCACCATTCCGTTTGCTCCGTTTCCATATGAATTTTTCGAGTTCATCTGATTTGAAAATAGAAAGGAACATGAATATGAAAACGCGCTCTTATAAAAAGAAAGCCCAAGCACTGATTTTGCTTTTTGCAGCCTTTGCACTGGTTTTGACAGGTTGTAACAGCAGTGGTAGCGAACAAAATGCAGGCAAAGAGGAAGTGAAGGAGAAGACGATTCATATTTTCCAATTCAAGGTGGAGATTGCAGAAGCGCTAAATCGCATGAAGGCGGAATATGAAGCGACTCACCCGGGGATCAAGCTCGACATTCAGACGGTGGGCGGGGGCAGTGACTATGGGGCTGCGTTAAAGGCAAAGTTTGCCTCTGGAGAACAGCCGGATATTTTTAACGTAGGAGGCTATCGTGAGCTGGATACGTGGCTGGAATATCTGGAAGACCTGTCCGATCAGCCTTGGGTCGGTGATGTGGTCGATGTCGCCAAAGAGCCGATGACCAAAGACGGCAAGCTGTATGGTCAGCCGATGAACCTGGAGGGATATGGCTTTATTTATAACAAGGACTTGTTCAAAAAGGCGGGGATTACGGAGACCCCTAAAACGCTGTCCGAGCTGGAGGGAGCCGCTCAAAAGCTGCAAGCCGCAGGGATTACACCTTTTTCGAATGGATATCAGGAGTTTTGGGTGCTAGGCAATCATTTGCTGAATGTGGCATTTGCCAATCAGCCAGACCCGTCAGCCTTCGTGAAGGGACTAAATGATGGAACCGCGAAAATCCCGGGTAATGCCGTATTCGCCGAGTGGATTAAGCTGTTCGATCTGACGCTTAAGTATGGCAATTCGAAGCCGCTGACGACCGATTACAATACGCAGGTAACGAATTTTGCCACTGGCAAGGCAGCGATGATGCAACAGGGGAACTGGACTCAGGTCCAAATTGACGGGATTAACCCGAAGCTGAATCTGGGTATTCTGCCTATGCCGATCGGTGAAGATGCTACTGCTGGAGATAAGCTGTTTGTAGGTGTCGCCAACAACTGGGTGGTTAATAAAAATTCTGCTGTTAAGGCTGAGGCCAAAGAATTCTTAAACTGGATGGTGACCTCCGAGCAGGGCAAACAATATATCACCAAGGAGTTCAAGTTCATTCCGGCCTTCAAAAGCATAAAAGGGGCAGAGGCCGATATGGGCCAGTTGGGCGCCGAAGTCGTGAAATATAGCCAGGAAAACAAGCTGCTGGGCTGGTTCTTTAGCCGCTATCCTGAAGGAGCACAGCAAGAGTTTGGTAGTCAGATGCAAGCCTATGTGGCTGGTAAATCGGATGCCAATAAATTATTTGAGGATTTCCAGAGCACGTGGGATAATTTGAAAAGCAAATAGTTAGGTAGAGCACGCGATATAGCCTTCGTATTTCAGGGAGAGTGGTATAATCCTGAAATACGAAGGCTTTTTTGTAAACAAATTATGCAACTAAAAAAGAGAAACTAAAGTATAAGTCACATGGAATGGGAACGAAGTGGGCGGAATGGTGCTGTACAAGCGGGGCGATGGCGATGGGAAGCACCATCCGACCGCGTAGTGGCGACTCGTGTGCGTTTTAGTTCGGCTTATATATCATAATGAAGCAAAACGATATCCCCGCGGCGCTCTATTTCTTTGGGTTCAAACGTACTTGGCAGCGTGCCTTCTGGAAATAGCGGTATTCCTTGCCCGAGTACTTTAGGAATGATCGCAATAATTGCCTTCTCCAGTAGCCCCTCCCGCATAAAGGCTTGAACTAGCTGGCCTCCACCCACCAGCCATACAGCTCCTTCTGATTGTTCTTGCAGACGCGGGACAAGCTCAGTCAGAGCCTCGTCCGTGAACGTAACATGCGGTGCTTGCTGATGCTCCGTTAATGACCGGGTGAGTACGTAACATGGCTTACGAGCATAAGGGAAATCTTCGGAGAGCTTCAATACCTCCTCGTATGTCAGCCTGCCCATCAGCACCGTGCCTACGGTGTCATAAAAGTCGGCATAACCGTTGTCCCCACCATCCCCTTTGACATCATGCAGCCAGTCCACCGATCCATCCGGCAATGCAATATACCCGTCAAGACTCATGGCAATATACAATACAACCTCGTTTGATTTGATTACATTCATCTTCATCGCTCCTTTCTATCGTCTATGTTACAATATATTTACGACACATCTTGTCGTAGTTAATTTATCATTTGAATTTATCTTTTGAACGGTCAAAAGGAGTATTTTATGAACGAACGCAGAATCGCTCTTATGAGAATACTGGATTCCCGAAAAAAATATACGGCACGTGAGCTGGCCGAGCGTTTTGGCGTCTCCGTTAGAACAATTCAAAGAGATCTCGACTATTTACAGCAGACCGGGTTACCCCTTTATACCGAAACCGGGCCTCATGGCGGCTATCGGGCACTTCCCAATCGACTTCTTCCTCCGCTTCATCTTGCTCGCGATGAGGCTTTTGGTCTTTTTCTCATGCTGCAACTGTTGGAAAACATTCCAGATGTCCCTTTTGGATCGGTTCGAGAGCATCTGTCCGAGCATTATTATGCCGAGCTCCCACAGGATGTGCGGGATAGCATCGATCAATTAAAGAATCATATCTCGTTTCGCATGCTGCCCACTCACGCAGATTCACCCCATACCTCGCTTATTTTGGAGGCTGCGATGAATAGGCGCCGGGTGAACATGCTTTACCGCTCTGCGACTGGGGACAAGTGGACTGAGGTATTTCCGGTTGGACTCTATTTTGATCATGGATATTGGTACATGCCTGCGCATAGCAGAGATCGGATCATTTTGTACCGCTCAGACCGCGTGGTTACAATGACTATACTGGAAGACACCTTATCTGGCCTTCCCACACTTCAGGAATGGTTGGCTTCGGAGGATTGCCGTAAAGGAATTTCGGCAAAAATAAGATTTACACCATTTGGTGCTCGGCTGGCGGAATCAGATCCCATTTTCCAAAATGTTTCTCATCAGGAAAAGCAGGGCCAGGAATGGCAGGGACTTATTCCGGCCGAAGAGTTTACATATGTATCCAGAATTCTGTTGAAATACGGGCCGGAGGCCGAGGTCATATATCCGAAAGAGCTGCGGATGCGGGTCAAGCAACTGCTGCAAGACAGCCTCAATCCTTATCTGAAGGATGATGAAGCGGATGACGAAAGAAAAGAGACTTGATTTTATAGATCAAGCCTCTTTTTTATAGTTCATCACATGAATATTTATGGCTATGAACTGATGGCAGCTCATATTTATTTTTTTCGATAAAGTTTTGAAAAGAGCCGATTTTCGTATATGATGAAGAGTAATAATTCAAAAGGCTGGACGGGAGACAGATATGAATCAACCGCTTTATGGAATATGGCTCGGAGATGTGTTTTTTTGCTTTTCTGGTGAGACGTCAGAACCACGTATAGATGCGTGGAGCAGTGTAATCCGCAGGCTGACGCTGAAGGGAGACCTTCGGCCGTTTCGGCAGGCTGCGTTGCGTCTTGCCGAGGTACGGATACCGAACACTGCTCGTGTGGAGACCGCAGGCAGAGGTGGAAAAAGACGTTCCATGCTGGGGCGCACGCTGGAGGGCTTGGCGCTCGAACCGCGCGAGACGATGGCTCTGCTGACTCGCATGGACGAGAAGGGCTGCGTCGCGTCGGGCATTACACTGGGCGAGGAAATGCAATATTGGCAAAAGGCCGCCTATTTTGCGTTGGAGCTGATGCAGCGGGGCGAAATCGTGCCTTCGCTTACAGAGGCGCGTCCCTCCGGACCGCGCCGTCGCGGCCCCGAGGCGGCTGTTGGGGTGTGGATTCCGCGGCTGCGCCAGGAGGAGGATATTCGCCGCTTTCATGAGCTGGCTGCTGCGATGCCAGCTGTCTGTATGGCAGCTCCCGCTGTCTTCGCGGGCAAGGAGCCGGAAACACGAGAGGATGCAGCTGGCATCGTGCTATATTCCTTTCTGCGCGCGGTCGTCCATGCAGAAACGACCGCGGTGCTGGCTGCCTCGGACCGTGAGCTGGGTAGATATCGCGCAGAATATCGGCGCGGAGGATCGCCGCTGGCGGAGCTGTGGTGGAACAGTCTGCTGACAGGTTCACGTCAGGTTGCGATTCAGGGAACACCCGCCGAGATGGAGGAGCTGGTTCTTCAAGCGGCCTCTCTCGAGGGAAGCGCGATGCCTGTCACGGAGCGGGAGGAGCAGGAACCGATCGAAGGGCAGCTGCGTTTGTGCCTTCGTTTGGAGCCTGCCCTGGAGGAGAATGTGAAGGAATGGCGCATCACCTTTTGGGTGGAAAGCGATGCAGAGCCGGGATTGCGACTGCCTGCTCTGACGCTGTGGGCGCATCCTGAACGTGATCTGATTCGCGGCGGAATCGTATATCGCCAAGTGCAGGCACAGCTGTTGACGCGGCTCGGACAGGCGGCTGATGCGGCACCTATATTGCAGGAAGCGTTGAATCGTCCTTATCCCGAGGGGCTTATACTGGAGCCGGAGATGTTCTTCCACTTTCTGACGGAGGCTGTACCTGCTCTGCAAAAGAACGGCATCACGGTGCAAATGCCTTCACGGTGGAGCCGGGAGGGCCGGAGGCGTGCAGGCTTGCGACTCAAAATGCGTTCAACGGAGCGGGGCGCAAAGCCGGATGGTGTGATCACCGATACGTCGTCGGTCGGCATTAACCGCATGATTTCCTTTGATGCCGAGGCTGTGCTGGGCAATACGACCCTGACGATGGAGGAATTGGAAAGCATCGTTGCGGCCAATTTGCCGTATGTACGTCTCGGAGGGGAATGGATCGAGGTCGATCCCAAGGAAATCCGTCAGGTGCTGCGCTTTATCAAGCGCGGGGAAGACGGCGAAATGACCTTGTCCGAATGGATGCATCTGGCTGCGGAAAATGAAGGCGCAGGCGAAGCCTCATGGAAAGGCCTGTCCATATTCGGCGCGGAATCCGTCGGCTTGCTCGCGTCTTTGGCTGAGGGCGGCGTGCTCCGTTCCGTGGAGCCGCGACCTGTGCCGGAGACGTTGCACGGCGCATTGCGGCCTTATCAGGAGCGCGGCTTTCAATGGCTGGCTGCAATGCGCGGTTTGGGATTTGGCGTCTGCCTGGCCGACGATATGGGGCTTGGTAAGACGATTCAGGTCATCACCTGCCTGCTCGATGGGGGAATTGGTGCTGCGGATCAGCGCCCGGCGTTGATCATCTGTCCGACGTCCCTGCTCGGCAACTGGCAGCGGGAGCTGAAGCGGTTTTCACCGGATTTGTCGCTGTATATTCATCATGGTAACCAGCGACTCCACGGAGAGTCGTTTCAAGAAAGTGTACGCGAGTATGATATCGTCCTCACCACCTATCATCTGGCGGGCCGGGATGGCAGTGATTTATCTGCGGTCTATTGGTCCTCGATCGTACTGGATGAGGCGCAATATATAAAAAATGCACGAACCAAGCAGGCGCAAAGTGTCATGAAGCTGTCTGCACCGCACCGGATTGCCATGACGGGTACTCCGGTGGAGAATCGGTTAAGCGAGCTGTGGTCTATTTTCCAATTCCTGAATCCAGGCTATCTCGGTACAGCGTCTTCGTTTCGTCAGCGGTACAGTACTACGGGGGAGGAACGCGGGTCCGCGTTGCGTGAGCTGCATCGTCTCGTCTCTCCGTTCATGCTGCGCAGACTCAAAAGCGATCCGGATATACGTAAGGATCTGCCGGAGAAGTTGGAGTTAAAATCCTATTGTGTGCTGACACCGGAGCAGGCCGGTTTATATCGCAGCGTAGTAGATCAATTGATGGGAACGCTGGATGGACAGATCGGCATAGCCCGCAAAGGGCTTGTTCTGTCTTCGCTGACCAAGCTGAAGCAAATTTGTGACCATCCGGGTCTGATCATTCCGGGACGGGCTGAGACCGGTAAAAACGAAAACTCGGGCAAAATGGAGCGATTGCTGGAATTGGTGGAAACCATTCGCGAAAATGGCGAATCGGCGCTGATCTTCACCCAGTATGTGTCGATGGGCGAATTGTTGGTATCGCGTTTGGCCAGAATCTTTGGCGAAGAGCCGTATTTTCTGCATGGAGGACTGGCAAAAACCAGACGGGACGAGATTGTTCACAACTTTCAAAAGGGAGAAGGACCGGATATATTTGTACTTTCCCTGCGTGCAGGTGGCGTAGGTCTGAATTTGACGCGTGCCAGCCATGTCATTCACTATGACCGCTGGTGGAATCCCGCGGTAGAAAATCAGGCGACAGACCGGGTATTCCGTATCGGCCAAAGCCGCAATGTGCAGGTGCATAAGCTGATTTGCCAAGGCACGCTGGAGGAACGGATTGACGAATTGATCGAGAGCAAAAGGGCGCTTTCCGAGCAGGTTGTCGGCTCTGGTGAACACTGGTTGACCGAAATGTCTGACGATGAACTGCGCGGTCTGATTGCGCTGCAAAATGATGTATGGATTGATTAGGAAAAGAAAGTAAGTAAAGAAAGGATGAAGGCAATGACAAGGCCGCAAGTGAAGCTGAACGTAGCTGACGGTCAATGGGTGGTAGAAATAGACGTCGACGGGACGGAAGGCAGATCGGCGGCTATAGCTGCTCGTTGGACGGGTTCTGTACCTGTACTAAACCCGGAACAGCGAACGGCATGGCTGGAGCAGCTCAAAGCGGAGCCTTGGGACATATACCGTTTCTTGCAGGGGGAGAGCTGTCTCTCACTGGAGGATGTCGTGCAGGCAGCTGCTGAAACAGTCGCTTTCAGCCTGAAGGATGGCATGGGTACAGCCGACGATGTGAAGAAAGCTCTGCAGGCTGGACTGAAAAGCGAGCCACACTTCTGTCTGGAGCTGATCGGAATGACGCGGGAAGAGCTGCTGGAGTACGTATTCAGCGCTTGGGCCGGAGAGCTGTCCCATGTGCGAGGGACATCCCCTGCACTTGAGCCGACCTCGCGGTCAGAGGGCGGACGCAACGGATCGGCGGCGATTAGTGAATGGATTGCTGAATCTGCCGCCGAGGGAGCATTGCATCGCCCTGGTGCGGGCTTTCATACGATTGAGATTCGTCTGCCGCAAAAGCTTGCTTCAAAGAATGAAGCGGATATTACGGCTTTGCTGCCGGGATTACCCCGCGCGGAAGAGGCATTAAAGCTCATACGTGAGCGTGTAGCAGAGCGCGCTCGGGCCGCAATCCCGCAAAAACGTCATACTCCGTAACAATTCGGGTGTATACTTCTTTTTTCGGGCCTATTCACCTGCATCGAACTGGATAACGGCTTCGAAGAGTGTCGAAAGTTCAGTTACAATAGGGGAACGGAAAGTGATAGCAAATTATGCATTAATTGCGATATTGGAGGAGAGACCAGCATGAAACGACATATGCAACAGACGCGCCCCCCACAGCGCTGGACCAAGGCGCTCATTCCAGGACTGATCCTGCCGGGGCTCCTGCTGGCAGCTTGTCAGCAGGGAGGCTCAGGTGGACAGGAAAGCGAGCCGTTGAAGTCATCTACTACGGTACAGGAAAATGTACAACCTTCCACTCAGCCGGAGGTAGACAACAGCAGCGCTGGCACAGGACAAGCTTCCACAGGTACAGAAAGTGGACAGGTTGATTCTGAAACGGCACTGCGAAGCCAGAGTGCGCTGCAAGCCACGGTTAAGGAAGAGGGCGGAACCGCGATTGTTACCAATGCGACATCTGACACAGTCGTTGTTAACAAAAAGCGCAGCTTGCCTGTGGGCTATGCTCCGGACGATCTGGTAGAGCCACAGGTGCCTTTTTCCTTCGAGGGGCCGCATGAGAAACGGCATATGCGCAAGGAAGCGGCAGAGGCGCTGGAGAAATTGTTCGACGGTGCCAAGAAGGACGGCATAGAGCTGCGTGCAGTATCGGGATACCGTTCCTATAAGCGCCAGGTTTCTATTTTCAACAACAACGTAAAGACTAAGGGAGAGGCATATGCCTCTCAGGTCAGCGCCGTACCGGGTACGAGTGAGCATCAGACGGGATTGGCGATTGATGTATCCAGCCCGAGCGTAGGCAATGTGCTGGAGCAATCCTTCGGAGCTTCCAAAGAAGGAGAATGGCTGGAGAAGCATGCACCGGAATACGGATTTATTATTCGTTATATGAAGAATAAGGAAGATGTGACTGGCTATGTGTACGAGCCTTGGCATATCCGTTATGTAGGAAAAGACATTGCCGAGGATGTAGCCAAGCAAGGGTTGACGCTGGAGGAATATTTCGACGAGAAGAATATCAAGCTGTAACAGCCAAAAACCAAGCCGTAGTCCTGTGGGATTGCGGCTTTTTTACATATTTTTCTTTCCAAATTGAACCTTTTCAAGGTAGAATCTCGTATAGTGATTGACGATAGAAGCGCTTTGATTTCGAAGCAAGCCCTCAGGACAGAAGCGTGCAGGAAGGGAAGGGAATCATCATTTATTATTCATTAACGTATCGGGAATGGTCAGAAGACACACAAAAGGAACTGCGCAGCCTGACACGGGAATCCGTATCGGGAGATGAGCTGTTTCTGCGCAAGCTTGTAGACGCTACGCGTCTCCATGACAAACTATGGGCGCATATCTCCAATGAAAGTGAGGATCACACAGAGCATTCCGTCTATGTGACCGAATTTACAGGGGAACGTGCGAAGCCTTACGGCGCATCGATTACGGACCTCGTACTGGCAAGTGATGGAGGCTACGCCTCAACGTTCAGCATGCTTTACTGGGTATGGCATGAGCCTGCGTTTCGTAGTATGGAGCACCGGGAAGGCTCCGTATTTACGCTGGAGCTAGCCCATCGTCTATTGGATCACTATACGGTGCTGGGTGGCACAACGTATGAATTTGTTTATTCAGTGCTGGACCCACAACTGAAAAAGGTACATCTGTTTGTGAAGGAGGTCGATCTGTGATGGAGCACTCTTGGGAGAAAATCAAATCCAAGCCCGGCTCTCGTACACGGATGGCGGCCTTTGCTCTGATGCTGGCTGTGCCAGCCGCCCTGACGGGCTGCGGTGACGACGAGTATTATGACTGCGATGAGCTTCCTGTATCGGAGCAAACGGCGTGTCGGGATTCAGGCAGCAGCGGGTACTACTATGGCGGATCGACCTATTATAGTGGAGGCTCCTCCTATAGTAGCAGTCGTTCTTCCTCAAGCTCTTACCGCAAGAGCTCATCATCATCCGGCTCACACAGCGGCTTTGGCAGCAGTGGCTCGCGTAGCGGCTTTTTCTCTGGAGGTTAAAATGAGCATGCGTACCATTCGGCAACTGCCCTATGATCATGACGAGCTTTTTAGCGGCGAAATCAGCCGTATGATTCCGTACCATCGCATGTATGGCAAGTCCTATTGTGTACCCGCGTTAACGATGTATCAGGAAACCGAGCTGGCAGAGCTTCAGGCTGCATCTGAGGCGATACATAACATCTATCGCAAGGTTCAGCACTTCGTTCAGCGCTATATGCCTGATGAGTACCTGGTGGAACGATTGGGTATCCATCCGGGTTTGCTGCGGGCTGCACGCATAGAGGCCGCGCCGGATGGAATTACCCGACAGGACTGGATTGTGGGGGAAGCGGGTATCAAGTGCATTGAGAACAATACGGACACCCCGACTGGAATCCCCGAGGTAGCCTATCTCGAAGGGAAGCTGCTGGAGAAACTGAATGAGTCCGAAGGTTCACGGGAAGATACTGCTCTATTGGGACCGTCATCTGGAATGGATGAAGCCATTCAGCGTGCAATGACTGACTTGATACATTTTTATAGAAGCAGGGGATTAGGCACAAAAGTGTATTTTGCTTGCTATGACTGGCATATCGAGGATCAGACCAACACGAAATATATCATGCGCTTGTGTGAACAAGCTGGATTTGAAGTGGTTTATGCACCCTTGGAAGAGCTGGAGATTATCCCGGGTGAAGGATTGTATCACCGGGGAGAACCCATACACATCCTCTACCGCCTGTATCCGCTGGAATATCTGATTGATGACCGGGAAGAGGATACGGGACTTGAGGTGGGGCAGGCGCTAATGGATATGGTAGCGGACGGTAAAATAGGATTAATCAATCCGCCGCAGCATATTATTACCCAAAGCAAGGGGTTTACCGCCACCGTCTGGTCACTGTATGAGCGCAATGACCAGACACCTGAGTTCTGCGGTTTTCGCTTGTTTGACGATCAGGAGCTGGAGGTAATACGAACCTACCTGCTACCTACGTATTTTGAGCCAACGGTGTTTATGCAAAATGAAGAGCCTTATGTGGCCAAAGGGATATGGGGCCGGGAGGGGAAAGGGACGCATCTGATTGAGACTGCCGATACCGAAAATAAGCTGGAAGTTCCAGCTCTGACGGAACAATGGGCGAAGGCTGTCCCATCTAACGACCTTAATGATGCTGATGCTCCGCTAACGCCTGAGCAGGAGGAGGCCGCACATATTGCCGCTTATTACGAAGGCCAGCCCAAGATTTATCAGCGGCTCTGGCCTATGCAGAGCGCAGAGGTGCAGACCGAAGAAGGGCTATATCATGGCTACGTGCTGACAGGCGTATTCGTCATCGGCGGGAGGTTCGCGGGCATCCTGCCACGAATCGGGGAAAAGGTCACCGGCGATATGGCCTATTATTGTGCAGCCGCCGTTCCGACCGCATCTCATGAGTCATCTGGGCGATCTTAGCCTTTTTACGTGATTAACAAGTATTAGAATATAACTATTTATAGCATTAAGTATGCATATGCTTAAATGTCTCTATGGTTAAGTATCTAGAAGGAGGAAGAGGATTGGACTCACAAATCAGCTTAGGCAACGCATTGGGCAATGTAGGCATCGGCCTGCTTATCCTATTTGCCATCTTAATCGTAGGTTATTTTGTGTTCGGCTTGCTGACACGTTATAACGATAATCAAGAAATCGCACGCGGCAATGAGGCGGCAGGCATCTATATGGGGGCAAAGCTGCTGGGTCTGTGTATTATCGTGGGCATGGTGTCATACAGCAGCCATTCATGGCTCGATATGCTGATTTGGTCAGCCGTAGGCATAGTGGTGCTGTGTTTGGTCTATATTATTTTTGATCTGTTGACTCCACGTACCAAAGTGTGCGAGGAAATTGCCAAAGGCAATGTAGCTCTGGCGCAACTGCTGCGCTCGATCATTGTCGGGGTGTCATTTGTGGTGGGTACATTTTTGATGTAGCACGTGAGCATGGTAGAGAAGATGTGAAAAAGGATCTGCAACACCGCATAGCGGAATGCAGGTCCATTTATTTTTATGGATATCTATCGCTTCTATAGGGACTATTCTGCAAGGCTACGGGTGATACTGCATAGCAAAAAGGAATTTGCTGCAGGCATAAAGCCAAATTGCAGAGAAAGGAATCCAGATCATATGAGTATCTCCATCTCCCCAACCAAACTCATTCGCATGGGTGTCATCGGTCTTGGCCTGATCGCTGAATATCACATTAGATCACTGCATACGATCTCCGGGGTTTCTATTGTGGCTGTCAGTGATCTAAACCCAAATCGCCTTCAATACATTGGAGAACAATTACAACTTTCTGCTTCCAAGCAATATCCCGATTATGAAGCCTTAATCCGTGACCCGGAGGTAGATGCGATTCTGTCGCTGACACCGAACGATGTGCATTATGACATTATCCGTATTGCGCTGGAAGAACACAAAGCCGTCCTGGCAGAAAAACCGTTGACACTCACGTGGCAGGAAGCGGATCAGTTGAAAAAGCTGTATGCAGCGAACCCGGTGCCTTTGCTGGTCCATTATAAGCATCGTTACGGCGCAGCCTTCCAGTATGCCAAGCAATTGCTGGATGAACACAAGCTGGGCAGCATCTATAACATTCAATTCCGGTATCTGATGGATGCATTCTCACCGTATCGTCAACATCCGTATACATGGCGTCATAATTTAGCCAAGGCAGGCTCTGGGGTTGTGGGAGATACAGCCTCACATATTATTGACCTGGCTCGTTTTCTGGTGGGAGAATTTAAAAGTGTCGCAGCGCTGCTCCATACGATTACACCTGAGCGTCCTGATCCGGCTACAGGTTTGCCTGTAAAGGTGGATGTGGAAGACTTCGCTTCCTTCCATGGAATTCTAGGCGATAATACGGTGGGTACATTCATCACCCATAAAAATGCCATTGGCAAACGCCACGATATCGAAGTTGATATCTACGGCGAACTCGGTTCGCTGCACGCCAGTCTCAGCAACCGGGAAAATATCCGCATTGTGCTGCGTGACTCCGAGCATCCGGATGCCGAATACGAGACTTGGACTGTCCCTGCAATCTATGATCATACGGCCTATGGAGACTTCGTGAAGCTGGCAAGGGGGGAATTCGTGGATCGTGCCCCATTGTTCGAGGACGGATATAAAAATCAATGGGTCCTTGAAAAAATACTGCAATCGTGGAAAGAGGACGGACGTTTAGTGGAAGTGTAGGGGCAAGCATATAAACTGTGGCCCACAAGATGGAATCTTGAAAAGAGGTCCTCTTGCGGTGCACAGTTCTGCTCGGTGTGTATCCATTCAAATGAATCCTGCTTCGATCCTTTGAATAATGATTCAGCAGGAAGGATTCAGCCAAGCGGTTTTTCAAAATAACCTCTTTATCTTCTTTCCTGCTGTACCTTTGCCCGTTTAGCCCAGATCAACCGCCAGCCGGTCAGCAGGGCTCCTACAAGACAGATGGATGCGGAAGTCATGAAAACCACATGCATCCCGGCCAGAAAGATTTCCGGATGCCCCGGAATTAATCCGGTGACGCGATAACCAGCCTCTTTGCTCATGATATAAAACAGGATAGATGTGGCCAGAGTGATCCCTACCACCATACCAACGTTACGGACCAGCGAGTTGACACTTCCGGCTGAGCCGAGCTGCGTACGAGGGACCTTGGACATAATCAGCGAATTGTTAGGCGATTGAAATAAACCACTGCCGATGCCCAGCATGGCGATCCACAGACCTACGAACGGAACGGGACTGCCTGCATGAAGGCGAGCCAAGCCAATCTGGGCAATTGCCATGACCACAAGCCCGGCAAATGTGAGTAGTTCAGACCCGATTTTATCGGAAAGCGCACCGCTGAGAGGGGCCACGATAACCATGGAGATGGGAAACAGCATCAGCAGGAACCCGGCATAAAACGGCGATAAATTCAGCATATTCTGCGCATAAAAGGGCGAAATAATGTTAAAGCAGAAGTTAGCGACAAATACGAGAAAAGCACACAAAATACTGAGCGAAAACAACGGATTTTTGAATAAACTGAGCTGTAGCAGCGGCCCAGGACGACGAATTTCCAAGCGAATGAACACGACAAAAGCAATCACAGCGACCACTAGTGAAGCGATAATACGGGTGTCTTCGTATCCAACCTGCTGTCCCAGCAGCAATCCGGCGAATAAAGCGAGAATAAAAACAGCAAACACCAAGCTGCCGGGCACATCGATCTTGTCTTGTACCTTGATCAGGTCCTTCGGCAGAAGCTTCCAACCCAGCAGGACAGCCAACAACCCCACCGGCACATTGACCCAGAAAATGTACTGCCAGCCCAGCGAGGAGACAATAATCCCGCCCAGGCTCGGCCCGGCAATACTGCCCAGAGAAACAAAGGTTCCGATAAGGCCAAGCGCTTTGCCTCGTTCATAGGACGGAAAGATATCCGTCACGATCCCTTGGCTGTTTGCCATAGTCATGGAGGCTCCAATTGCCTGTATGATGCGGGAAATGAGCAGCATGGGCAGCGACGGACTCAGACCACACAACAGTGAGCCGAGAATGAACACGATCGTACCGATCTTGAATATTTTGATTTTACCGACCATATCTCCAAGCTTGCCGAAAAATAAAATGGCTGTACATATAGCCATCAAATAGGCGGTTGTCACCCATTCAATCTGTGCCACGGGTAAATGTAATGTGCGGGACAACACCGGTAGAGCAATATTGACGATGCTTCCATCCAGTGTGGACATAAACGTAAACAGATTCAATACAATCAAAATCATCCAACGTTTCTTTTGGATTTCACTATTTTCCTGATATGTTGCAGCGGTTGTAGCGGTTGAACTCATGATTAGCACCTCTTCATCGTTGGGCATTGCTATTTAGTTGCGTATGCAACTAAATGACGGTTTTAGTTTACAGTATATTAGTTGCGTGCGCAACAATATTGTTGTAAACTTTGCTTTGGTCCCAACTGCGGATTTGAAATTTTTAAGCCAATGAGGTGTATTTGATGAGAAAAAAACCGATTGGAAAGTTGATTTCCCACCTACAGCGCCGAAATCAAAAAATATTGTCCAAAAAATTGGCTCCGTACGGAATCGGCAGTGGCGGCCAGCACAGCTTTTTAAAGCTTATTTTGCAGCGTCCAGGCATTACACAGGAACAATTGACGAATGAACTCAAATTTGACAAGGCAACTACAGCACGTTCGGTGAGACAATTGGAGGAATCCGGCTACATTGAGCGGAAGACGGACCCGAATGACCGTCGTTCCCATCTTTTGTCACCCACGGCCAAGGCATTAGAGTTTTCTCCTGTCCTGCAAGGAATTCTGGATGAGCTCAACGTCAGTCTTGTCCGCAATTTATCTGACAAGGAAGAAGACCTTCTCATCGACTTACTGCAAAGAATTAGTATAGACCCCGACGAATAAAGAATACGGAGTTTGAAAGTTTTGGAGACAAGGCTTACTCCGTACGCCAAAACAGAATGATTAAAAGTGCCGATCCCAATAGAAAACAAAGGGGGGAGTAGAGCACGCTGTCCCATTTTGCAAAGACGGTTCCCTTTTTCCTCTTGAAAAAACCGACCCATTTGAAATCCCCTATAGAACGTAAAATAAATAAACACGATAACAAGCCTGCTCCGTAGGAATAGAAGGAACGGAAAAAAAGCGGTTGTGTAACTCCCCCTAGTTCAAAAACAAACCAAGCCGCTAAAGCTAATAAAATGCCACAATCGTCGTTCCCATTCGAGATGGCTCAAACAGCATACCTGTCTCCGTGCTTGGGATCGCTGCCTTAGATCCTAGTTTCCCGCCCAATACCCAATATATATGCAAACCGCTCAATACAAGAAGAATTCCGCCGACTCCCCAGGTAAGAAACTCCAACATATAACACTCTCCTTAGATCAAAATCCATTCCGTCCAAATCATGTGAAGATGTTGCTGAATCGATTCGTCACCTAACGTCTCTTGCTTGTGACGCTCATACCATCCTAAGTAATAATGGTACAACATCCATGATCTCTGAAAGGCTTTCTCTGGCTGCATCCCCTTTTGTATTAGTAGCTGTTTCATAAACTCCATTCGCATTTGTTCCACTTCATTCAGAATGGAATGGTAAGGTTCGTCCTTGGCTGAAAGCTTTCGTAGATAAAACAGGAAATCTCCCCGTTTCGCCGTCCCAAACATCTGGGTCAGCAAGTTTCTGATCCGTTCATCTGCGGTAGCATGGGCCATAGACGCCGCCATAACTTGCTGTGTCGTTTGCTCCTTCCACGTCTCGACAATCTGTTTAATATAGCTGTTGCGATTCTCAAAATACCAATAAAAACTGCTCTTACTGCATCCTAAAGAAACAGCCATTTTTTCGATAACGAGTTGCTCGATCCCACCCTGTTCAAACTGTTTAATTCCTTCTTGGACCCATTGCTCTTTTGTGACAATGATTTTGGGCATCTTTCCTTCCTCTCTTTCTTTTTTCTGTACGATAGCGTCTAGATGGTATTATACCACAGCGTTTTACATAAACACCCTCTTGAAATAGCTGCAAATTTCATCTATAATGCTGTAGCATATAGTAATACTCAAGGCATTGACCAAAGACATGATTTCCTTGAAGGACCGTTCAGAGAGAAAAGCCGAAGGCTGAGAGCTTTTCCGGTATCCGCATGTGAAGTTACCCCTTTGTAGCCGTGACGTTGAACATGTAGCTGTGCAATGTGGCAGTGAGCATCAGTAAGCGCCTACCGACTTATCCCCGTTAACGGATACCAATGGAGGGTTGCGCATATCGTGCATGAGCATGTGAATTAAATGCACAGAAGCGGGCCGAACTAGGGTGGAACCACGAGCTGAACGCACTCGTCCCTTGAGGGAGAGAGGCGTTTTTTTGCGTTCAATTTTTATAAATAGCACACAATTTGAATGGAGGCTTTAATCGTGAGTATTCAAGTGAAATTGCCGGATGGAGCCGTACGCGAGTACGAGCAGGGTGTAACGATCGCCGACGTGGCGGGTTCGATCAGCTCCGGGCTGAAAAAGAACGCAGTAGCAGGTAAAGTGAACGGGAAGGCTGTAGATCTGAACACCGTGTTGGATCAGAACGTTGACCTTGAAATTATTACGCTGGACGGTGCAGACGGTCTGGAAATTTATCGTCACAGCACAGCGCATTTGCTGGCACAGGCCCTCAAACGCATTTACGGTGAGAAGAACGTAAAGCTGGGAATTGGCCCGGTCATTGACAGTGGCTTCTACTACGATATAGATATCGAAAACCCGTTGTCCGTTGACGATCTGGCGAAGATCGAAAAGGAAATGACCAAGGTTGCACAGGAAAATCTGCCGATTACACGTCGTGTCGTTAGCCGTGAGGAAGCAACTCGTATTTTTGGAGAGCTGGAAGATCCGTTGAAGCTTGAACTGATCCGTGATTTGCCGGAAGATGCAGAAATTACGATCTATGATCAAGGCGAATTTTTTGACCTGTGTCGTGGCCCGCATTTGCCATCTACTGGCCGCATTAAAGCCTTTAAACTGCTGAGTGTAGCGGGCGCATACTGGAGGGGCGATTCCAACAACAAGATGCTGCAACGTATCTACGGAACTGCATTCCCGAAAAAAGCACAACTGGATGAGCACCTGCACCTGCTGGAAGAAGCGAAAAAACGCGACCACCGCAAGCTGGGTAAAGAGCTGGAGCTGTTCATGTTCTCCGAAGAAGCGCCGGGTATGCCGTTCTACCTGCCTAAAGGTATGGTTGTTCGTACTGCGCTGGAGGATTATTCCCGTGAGATTCAACGCCTGCATGGCTATGAAGAAGTACGCACACCGCTGATGATGAACAATCGTCTGTGGGAGCAATCGGGGCACTATGAGCATTACAAGGAAAACATGTACTTTTCCGAAGTAGATGAAACTACATTTGCTCTGAAACCGATGAACTGCCCGGGGCATATGCTTGTGTTTAAAAATGAGCTTCATTCTTACCGCGACCTGCCGATTCGTATATCCGAATTTGGACAAGTGCATCGTCATGAGCTGTCCGGCGCGTTGAACGGTATGATGCGTGTTCGTACATTCTGCCAAGATGACGCACATATTTTTGTAACACCAGGCCAGATCGAACAAGAGATTACCGACGTAATCAAGCTGATTAACGAAATGTATAGTGTGTTTGGCTTTGACTTTACAGTGGAGTTGTCCACACGTCCGGATGACTTTATGGGCGAGCCAGCGTTGTGGGATCAAGCGGAGCAAGCTCTGCAAAACGTGTTGGACCACCTGGGCATCAACTACCGTATTAATGCGGGAGATGGAGCATTTTACGGTCCGAAAATCGACTTCCACATTCTCGATGCGCTCAAACGCAGCTGGCAGTGCGGAACGATTCAATTGGACTTCCAAATGCCTGAGAAATTCGACCTCACTTATGTGGGCGAGGACAACCAGAAGCACCGTCCAGTTGTTATTCACCGTGCCATCTACGGTTCAATTGACCGCTTCATGGGCATCCTGACTGAGCATTTTACAGGTGCGTTCCCATTGTGGCTGGCGCCTGTCCATGCGAAGCTGCTGCCTGTATCCGAGAACTATATCGAGACTGCCAATCTGGTGCAGGAAGCACTGCTGCAAGCAGGTCTGCGTGTCGAAGTGGATACTCGCAATGAGAAGCTTGGCTATAAAATCCGTGAAGCGCAATTGGAGAAGGTTCCATATATGTTCGTCATCGGGGAAAATGAAAAAATAACCGGTACTGTAGCGGTTCGCAAACGGGGCGAAGGTGATCTGGGATCACTCAGCATTGCAGATATCATTGAGAAGATCAGCACTGAGATTCGCGAGAAGCAATAAGCTCTGAATATATGAATTTAGAGTAAGTAAAAGAGCGCTCAAACCACGATAAAAGTGGTTTGAGCGCTCTTTATTTATATGATGCATCCACCCATGCCTAGCAGGTCTGCGGCCGGGATTCAGCGTGATCCGTGGCGAGGGAGAGTGTCTTCGAAGAAGCTTCCGCAGCAGTTGGCTGCTCGGAGGATTCTTCTTGATTCGGCTCCTCACTAAGCGATAAAATTTCACTACGCAGCTTCAGCATTTTCTGATCCAGCTCATAGGTTGCACGTGCAGCCTCGGATAATCCGTTAACGACATGCTCAGGAACTTTCTTATCGAACTTATAGTACAAAATGTGCTCCATGCTGGCCCAAAAATCCATAGCCAGTGTGCGAAGCTGAATTTCAACCTTGATCCAGCGTGTACCTTCAAACAGGATGAGCGGAATTTCCACAATGACATGAAGGCTTTGATATCCGTTGGGCTTGGGATGAGCAATATAGTCCTTGATCTCCAGAATACGAATGTCTTCTCGTGTACGGAGGTGATCCATCAGACGGTAAATATCTTTGACAAAAGCGCATACCACTCGCATGCCTGCAATGTCATGAATTTCCCGCAGTATATTATCCAGGGTAACTTCATACCCTTTGCGCCGAACCTTTTCCACGATGCTGCGTGGCTCCTTGATGCGAGTTTTAATATGCTCAATCGGGCTAAAACCGTCCAACAGCTTCCATTCGGTTTGAATCAGCTTGATTTTGTTCTTTAATTCCTCCAAAGCCAACTGATACAGGACGGGGATTTTTCTCCACTCCTCCAATTGCTTGGCGTTCACACTGTTCTGATCCAGCTGCAGCTGGAATTCCTGTAAGGGCAAAGGGACAGCATTCAATTGCTTCCAATCCGGTTCATTCACAGGGCATTCTCCTCAATGAGGCTTACGATGTCCTCGTTCTATTTCGTAAACAGGCACTACCTTATATATTGTACACTATGTCAAAACCCGCAGGCAAAGGAGATCAGGGCATGCGAAGTAAAAAAAACAAATAATTATGGTGGTAAAACCGAGTAAACCGATGTATAATTACAAAAATGCTGATTTGGGGCATCTGATTTTTAGAATTATGCAAAATGCTTAAATATAAAATACACAGAAAATGAGGATGAGAAAAATGGCGAAAGTAGAAAGTTTTCAATTAGATCACACGATTGTAAAAGCTCCTTATGTAAGAGCAGCCGGAGTAGAGCATGACGAAAAAGGAAGCACGGTCCAAAAGTATGATTTGAGATTTTTGCAGCCGAATGAAGATGCACTTCCAACAGCCGCTGTACATACGTTGGAGCACTTATTGGCGACGTATTTGAGAGATGAAATCAAAGGCATTATTGATATTTCTCCGATGGGATGTAGAACGGGATTTTACCTGATTTTATGGAATGAACATGAGCCTGAGGAAATCGCAACTGCACTGGAAAAAACGTTGAAACGAATTCTGGAAACGACAGAGGTTCCGGCGGTTACGGCTTTGGAATGCGGAAACTACAAGGACCACTCCCTTTTCTCCGCGCAGGAATATGTGAAGATTGTATTGGAGGCTGGCATTAGCCGCGATCCTTTTGAAAGAGTATTTTAAAATCTATGATTTCGATTGACCTATCTAATCAGACAGCGGTAGTGACAGGTGGCAAGTCAGGTATAGGCAAGGGGATTGTGGAGCTTTTCATTCAAAGCGGAGCTAAGGTAATTTCTGCTGATATTTCTTATGAAGAACCGTATAGAGTGATCAATCCGCAGTTGATTGAAACCCATTTGGACATATCCCAGCCGGATGATATCGAAAGATGGTGCAATGTACTGTTCAGCAAAGCGGGAGTTCCTGATATATTGGTGAACTGCGCTGGCACTTCTACGATGGATTATGTCATTGACTCCGAATTAGCCGACTGGGAGAAAGTATTTTCAATCAATTCAACCGGATTGTATGTAGCGTCCAAACGTTTTGCCAAAGAAATGGTGGATGCACATAAACCAGGACGAATTATTCAGATCGCCTCGCAGGCTGGAAAAAATGGTTATCGGGCCATGGGTGGATATTGTGCCTCCAAACATGCGGTTCTTGGCTTGACCAAGGTGATGGCTATTGAGCTTGCTGCGCATAACATTTTGGTAAACGCCGTATGTCCCGGCATTGTAGAAACACCGATGAAACATCGTGAACGAATTGAAGGGGGCATCATTCGCGGAATGACTGCTCAAGAAATATACGAGGAAGACTGCTCGCAGGTACCTTTGGGCAGAACGGCCGAGGTGGAGGATGTCGCCAATGTGGTGCTGTTTCTGGCAAGTCCCCTCTCCGCATATATGACGGGACAAGCGATTAATGTTACAGGCGGAATGACGATGCACTAGCATACTAGCATGATCTGGGGGAAATATAGATGAAGAAATCATTCGCTGTACTATTAGGAATTAGTTTATTATTAGTAGCCGCAGGATGCGGTAATAAAAGCACTGAAAGTAACGGCTCCAGCTCCGCTTCCGGCTCGGAAACGCAAAAAATAGTTATCGGCTCGATGGGCTCTGATGCCCAGATTTGGAAGCATATTGCCCAATCTCAGGCAGCCAAGGATGCCAAGCTGGACATTCAGGTGAAAGAAATTAACGGTGGAATCGAGACGAACAATGCGACCCGGGACGGCGATGTGGACGTGAATGCATTCCAATCGTGGGCGTATCTGGTTAGCTACAACCATGAGAGCAAAGCGGATTTGAAGGCTATAGCCACAACCTATCTGGAGCCCATGGGGATTTATTCACAAAAATTTAAAAGCATTGATGAAGTGACTGACGGGGCTTTGGTCGCTTTGGCAGATAACCCGGCCAATACAGCAAGAGGTTTGAAGCTGTTGGAGGCAGCTGGTTTAATTAAGCTTAAAGCTGACTTTGATGATGCCCTGGGTACAGTCAATGATATTACCAGCAATCCTAAACACCTGAAATTCGAGTTGATCGACGATAAAACAGGACCGCGTGTCATTCAAGATGTGGGCTTGGTATTGATCGGGAATACGATTGCTTTAGAGGGTGGCCTGAATGTACTGAAAGATTCCTTGTTCCACGAAGAAATCAGTCAGGCGACCAAGAACAATATTAACATCCTGGTTACTACATCCGATAAGGAAAATGACAAAGGACTGCAAAAATTAGCGGCTCTCTACCATAACGAGGATACTCAAAAATACATTAAAGATGAATTTGGCGGCACCAAAGTAGAGGTTAAAGAGCCTGTTTCTTATTTGGAAGGACAAACTACAAAATGAGTAAAAGCATAGTTCAAACCATGGTTATCATGGTTTGAACTATTTTTGTTGTGAAAATAAAGTTGTAGACTGACCGATGGTATTAAGCTAACGGGCAGTTTAGTTTAATGATCAAAAATAATAAGCAGGAGATAATATCGTAACTCCGAATTGTTGAAGTATAAAAATATTAGGAGTTTAGAAAAGGGGTATCTACGTAATTTTATTACGTAAAACGATCTTATTAAGGTAATTACGAATTGAATTTCGTAGAATAAAAGTTAATATGACATATCCGAAAACCAAATTTCACATTTTACTATACTGTGACTTATCTTTGTTATCATGAACTGTGACAAGATGTTAATCGTTTGGAAGGAATTGGTAATTATTGATAGAATAAATATGAAGATGATCAGGTAATAAATTTGTACACATAAGGAGATAAAACTATGGCAAAAAACAAATTACTAAGAATGGACAATGTTGGCATCGTTGTAGAATCCCTTGATGACGCAATCTCTTTCTTCGAGGAGATTGGCTTGAAGCTCGAAGGGCGAGCTACTGTCGAAGGTGAATGGGCTGGTCGCGTAATCGGGCTGGGTTCACAGTGTGTAGAGATTGCTATGATGGTTACCCCAGATGGCCACAGCCGACTTGAACTTTCGCGATTTCTCACCCCACCTACTATATAAGATCACCGAACTGCTCCTGTAAATGCCCTCGGTTATCTACGCGTCATGTTCACCGTTGAAGACATTGACGAAATGGTATCCAGACTCACTAAGTATGGTGCTCAGCTCGTTGGCGAAGTGGTTCAGTACGAGGACTCGTATCGGCTCTGCTACATTCGTGGAAATGAAGGACTTCTAATCGGTTTGGCGGAACAACTCGGTAATAAATAAGTGGCGTTTAAAAGAAGACTTAACTGAAATATACATTACTAGAGTAAAAATAGAAACAGAAAAGCAGTGTGAAAGTATCTCGAAGAAGTCGGGTGCATCATATAAACACCGCATTCACGCTCCGGGTCTGGGCGACCCTCGGTCCCGGAAACAAGGAACGAGGAAGTAATTGCCGGGACACATCCGCACCGACTAACCGCATCGCGGCCGGCAGCAAGCTGCCTTAACTCGGTGGGAATTCATGATGCATGAACTTTAACGGAAATCAATGTAAAACCAAATTAAAGGGACTCAACTAACGGGTACGATAGTTCAACTTCACTTGCTGCTATGACGAGAACCGGATTCCCCTGTAAGGGTCCGGTTTTTTTCTGCAACGCATTGCTTAGCGTACGATTTTTTCCGTTTCGTGAGGTGGCCCCTATATCGTGAGTACCATCGGGAAATTCTCCAGCTACACGATATTCTTCATTCGCGCCATTTCTATTGCTTCTTCGCGGTTGTTGACGCCCAGTTTCGAGTAGAGAATCGAGCAGTAATTGCGGATCGTTCCCTCCGATAAAAATAGCTTGGCGGCGATCGATTTGTAGCGCAGTCCGCTCGACAGATGCTCCAGAATCTCCATCTCGCGTTTCGTAAGCCCGTACGGGTAGTTTACCTGACTTGAACCGATTTTCTCCAACTGCTCACGTTGACGCTTCATCTCTTCGAAAACTCGCGTAGCGACTGATTGGTCGATCCAGGTTCCTCCATTATAAATAAGTTTCAAGGCTTCCTTCATCTCCCGCGGATGAATCGACTTCAGCATGTAGCCTTCTGCCCCGCGCTCCAATGCAGTTGCTGCCTGCAAGGAATCCTTAAACGTTGTCATGAACACAACCTTCATATCAGGCCATCGTTGTTTCATCTCAAGTAAAGCTTCAATCCCGCCCATTCCCTGCATACGAATATCCATTAGCACGATATCTGGTTGGGAGCGATCACAATGTTCTAATGCTTCGCGCCCGTCCCCGGCTGTACCAACGACGTTAAAATCAGCATGCTGATCAAAAATTTGCTTCAAGCTGTCGGTAATGATCATCTGGTCATCAACGATCAGCAGGCGGATCGCATCTTGTACAGGCTCTGTCTGCAACGGAATATTACATATGACGAAAGTTCCTTCTCCTGACTCGGAGTGCACGGACACCGTGCCGTGAAATAGTTCAAGTCGTTCTTTCATTCTATTGAGCCCAAATCTAAATTGGATTTCTTCCATTCCGATGCCGTTATCTTCGATCTGTAATCGAAGCTGCTGACTATTGAAATGTAACTGAGCGGATATTACGCTCGCCTTGCCGTGCCGAACCGCGTTAGTTAGAGACTCTTGAAGGCAACGATATAAACAAATGTTAATTTTCTGCATAACGAGAGTCTCAGTGCCGATCACACGGAATTTGACCGTTATACCTGTTGACTTCATAAAATCTTCAGTTAGTTGCCGCAGCGATTCACTTAACGAATGGTTCAACGGAGTATGACAGAGCTGATGCAGATGCTTTCGGATATCAACCAGACTGTGTTGGGCGATTCCGACAAGCGAATCGATCCTCTCTATTTGCGCATCTGGTACCGACGATCGCAGTGATTCGACGCCGACGATGAGCGAGGTAAGCGTATGGCCAATCGTGTCATTCAGCTCATGTGACAGCCGGCTGCGCTCCTCCATCAGCGTAAGTTCCTCAATCCGCTTAATATGCTGCTCCAGCAACAGCTTTTGCTCTTGAATAATTCGGGCTTGCTTATGGGACTGAATTAAAATATTAAACGCGAAGCCGATGGCAAAACCAAGGCTGCGGCTAACGATAGACTCATACGGGAGACGATCAGTAATCCAACCGTTCAATACCGGGAATACGATTCCGCTAAGGATACCTGTCCACACATAGGTTCTTCGACTGCTCGTCAAGCCGATAGTTATCACGAGTAAAACAAAAGACCAAAGCAATCCCGGGGCTGCGTAGGCTAAATAAAGATAAAAAAAGCCCGTTACCGTGACTTCGATTGTGAGATACCAGTCTTCTTTCCTATAGAGGATGATTAATGGAACGAGATAAACGACGAAAGCAAGAGAAAGTACAACCCAAAGCGACACAACGGTCAATGACGGATCGACAAAACCAGCGCTTGCGATAATGACCAGCCAAAGCGTTCGTATGGCCACAAGTATCCAATCATACCAGAACCTTTTTTTCATTTTCGAGAACACGAATTACGCACACCTTTTTATATTTTTTTGCAAACCAATTTCCGAATGATTCAGACACCTATCATGCAATATAACTTCCCGATCCGTCAAGCGAAAGAGGGTGGGCTAACAGCGGTTAGAACGTAGCTTAGCAAGCACGTCATATAAGACAGTTGACAGTTTGTCATGCGGTATATGTGACAGGTCCAAGTACGATGTCATCAAAGCTTGGCGGTTTTATCACTGTTCGATTTAACAATATCGGAGGTAAGGTGAGGGGGTAAAGCAGAACAACATTCTAAAATAATAGGAGCGATTGCGTTATAAAATCATTCACCATTCAAAAAGGAGTGGCACTTACTTTAATAGCTATATTGGCGGGTACACTGGCTTATGGAACTGTCCACGCAGAGGGTCAGACGGCAAGAAATCGCCCCTTACGAAACATCGAATATCAGAATTAGTATATGGCAGATTTTCAATACCATTCCGACCTATTTGCTACTCTGATACTTACCTTACCAAAGTTTGAGTGTTTCCTTAAACTGTTAAACAAAAGGGGGATGGGGGATATTTGGATACTGACAGTAAAAGAATACTGTCGGCTTCCTTATGGAAGCGTATAGGCTACCGGCTTATCGATATGTGTTGCTGACCGATACCGGCACATAGTTCACAACGCTGATCAAAAAGTTTACCGCCGCTCCTTATACCATGCCTCTCTGGCAATAGACGCAGAACTGAACGAATTGTTTAGCTTCGGCCGTAAGAGGGCGACGAATCCTTAGGTTGCAGGGTTTGTTGAAGAAGATGTCTATGAGGGGACTTTCCGTCATTTTCCCGGCACGTGCTGCACACTGCTTCAATTGAAGGTTTCCGATCAGCATCGTACCGATGTGATTCGGATCATCCGGACTTTTCAGAAGGAAAAGCCATCCTATCAGTATTACCTGATTTGATTGTTAGGAGTACAAATGAATCTCAACTAGCATGTAACGAAATTATTTTTGGTCGCACTTATATATCAAATTAAACTTGAGCGATCAGCGATGTGCATCAAATTGGGTGACGGCCCCCCCAACCCCAAACGAAAATTAACCTTTTCTTAAGAATTTCTTTACGTTTAATTATGCTTTGTTTTTCATACTTAATCATATACAGTAGGCAACCGGATGTATCCGGCCCCGTCTCAAGACGGGCCACCAACCAGTACCTCAGCCCGTATGCTCTTTTGGTTAAATCCTCTATCATAAAGTTAACAGAAATAAGGAATTCACATAGAAATATTATTTCAGTTTGACAATTTCAATGGAATTTGTCGATTAAAATAAGAATGAGGGGTGGTTGGATCAATGTTGCTTCGTTTACGCAAATCTTCAATGCAGGCGGTCTGGATGGTGTGGGAAAGAGGGTTCGATTGGATTTCACGCTTTCGCGGCTCGCATACATCGCACTTTGGAATTTGCAAAGTCATGATTAAGAAACACCGAGGGGAGAGCATCGTCTGTGCGGACTCCACCATCATCGATAAAGGCGATCTGGTCGGGGAACTCCATCTCAATAATGAAACGATTCTGATGCTGATCAAATCCGAAGACTCAGACCGCGCGGCGCTCATGACGGCCCGGCTTACACGGAAATCCATGCAGCAGATCAGCGAGGCATTCGCAAGTCAGCCGGAGTTCAGAGAGGTGAAGGCGTTAGTCGGCATTACGCTGCTTCATCGTGGTTTGATACATGGTCTTGGTTTCGAACAACAACCGATGAAGTCCGATCTGTTCCAACGCATTACAACGGCTTATCTACGATTATTGTTATCCGTCATGCACCCTGAAGGCAAGAAGCGGATTGGCCGCAAGACCGAACAATTGATACCGATGATGCTGATTCACTCCCGCAGCTCGCTGAGGAACCGATTTATGACGATGAAGAGACAGTCCGTTTCAAAGGAGTTATGTCTACCCAAATCAAGCTCCAATTAATTAAAACAAAAGAAACTAAGAGCGTGGTGAGTAAGTTCCTGGAGGGCGGTATGGAGTTGGAACACAGCGATTGGAAACCCATACCACCCAGAGGCAACCTATTTTTCATCATGCTCTGTAACAAAGGCGGGATAGGCATTCATGGATAAAATTATGGAATTTTTACAGAACTTCGGAGCGACGGGACTTTTTATTCACGCTATGCTCGATGCGATTATCTTCCCCATCCCGGCGTTCTTCCTGCAGCTTTCTTTAAGCGCGGTGCAACCGGAGTCGGCTTTATGGCTCGCTACGGTTGGCTTTGCCGGAAGCCTGCTTGGGACACCGATCGGTTATGGGATCGGCAAGGTGTCGGGAAAGCATGTTTTGGGGAGTGTAATGAAGAAAAAATGGCTGGATTCGGCAAGCGACTTATTTGCCCGCCGCGGCGAGGCCGCAATCCTGATCGGATCGTTCACTCCGATCCCGTTTAAAATATTTACGATTTTATCCGGATGCATGAATTATCCGTTATGGAAGCTGCTCAGCTATGCGGCCATTGGCCGGGCGGTGAAGTTTTATGTAGTTGGTTTTCTCTTCTATATATATGGCCGCGCGGCAGAGAATATGGTGAACCAAGTTCTCACGATTATGCTGGTGGGCGTTGGTGTAGCGATTGCGGCAATATGGTTCTTGATACGGAAGCTGTCTGAGTGGAGGAAGATAAGGGATGAACATCAACCGATCGAAAAAACAGGGAACGGAGGCGGAAAGCAGGATGCAGTGGATAAGGCGAATTGATCAAACGATGTTCTTCTGGTGCAACCATCGGCTGAGCAGTCGGGCCCTGGACCGATTGTTCGGATGGATTACCCATTTGGGCGGAGCTTTGTTTACCATCATTTGCGCAGTGTCCTTGGCATGGTTCGCCGAGGGGGAGTTCAGCAGAATCGGGCTGCAAAGCTTGATCGCACTGGTCGTTAGCCATATCGTTGCTGTCCTGATCAAGAGAAAGGTGCGCAGAGACCGGCCTTTCCGCAAGCTGGAGCAGGTAAAGGTAGGCAAATTCCCGTTGAAGGATTATTCCTTCCCATCCGGCCATACAACCGCTATTTTCGCCCTGGTTACACCTTTTATGTTGGCCTCATCGCCGGCAATTATGCTTGTCTTGATTGGTCTGGCCTTGTTGGTGGCCATATCCCGGGTTTATTGGGGCTATCACTATCCAATCGATTGTGTGGCTGGTGGGATGGTCGGATTCCTAACGGCGGTGCTGGTTGTTTTGTTCATGCATAGTTAAATTTCACGAAGGAGGCGATTGTTGATGAATAGCATGAAACGGGAAAAGCTGCTGATTCTGTCCGGCGCGCTCGGGGATGGACATATGCAGGCGGCCAAGGCGATTTTGGAGGCATCGGTGCTGTACAAACTGGGAGTAGAGGTGGTCGACTTTATGCAATGGATCCATCCCCGCATGCATGTGGTTGAACGGTATTGCTTCCTGCAATGGGTGAAGCATTTTCCCTCCTCATACGGATATATGTATCAGAAGACCCGGACGGACAGTACACTTACTTTCTTCCTGAAGCATTTTCTCACGACCAGCCTGCAGCGGCTGCTCAAACTTCTGAATGAGGAACAGCCGACGTTGATTGTCAGCACGTTCCCGCTGGCATCAGCCGCCATTTCCTTGCTTAAGGAAAAAGGGATGACGAATCTGCCTGCGGCAACGGTCATTACCGACCATTCCGATCACAGCTATTGGATACATCCGTTTACGGATCTGTATCTGGTTGGCTCCGAAGGCGTGCGTGCAGCTCTGCAGAGAAAAGGCGTTGCTGACCACAAAATTGCTGTAACGGGCATCCCTGTTCGCCCATCCTACAGTCTGACCGACAATAAAGACCGGCTACGCGAGAAGCTGGCCTTGGCTCTTGACGCCTTTGTCGTACTGGTGATGGGCGGCGGCTGCGGGATTATCGATAAATCCTTCATCGAGCAAATGCAATCTGACTCTTTTCCCCCTAACGTGCAATTTGTCATCGTATGCGGACGCAATGTGAAGCTGCTGAACCGCCTGCATGAAGCGTTGGGAGACAGGGATAACGTCATGCCGACAGGCTTCCTGGAGGGAATCCATGAATGGATGGCGT
Organism: Paenibacillus sp. BJ-4; assembly: GCF_020404765.1. Classification (GTDB taxonomy): domain Bacteria; phylum Bacillota; class Bacilli; order Paenibacillales; family Paenibacillaceae; genus Paenibacillus. The sequence continues at coordinate 184,417 of NZ_JAIVEM010000027.1, read as the reverse complement.
CCGCAGACGTATTGATTACCAAGCCGGGCGGACTGACGACCTCCGAAGCGCTGGCGCTTCAGCTTCCCATGCTGCTGCTGGAGCCACGGCTGGGGCAGGAAAAGGATAATGCCGATTATTTGATTCAAGCGGGAGTAGCGTATCTATGTCAGATTGACAATTTGCAGGATCAGCTTCAGCGGCTGGTTCAACAGCCTTCCCTATTGGAAGAAATGAGGGAGAAAGCAGGGCTGTGCAGACAGGAGGATTCCGCCAGACATGCGGTCATGCAAATTATGAGCATGCAGAGCGATACACAGAAAGAAAAATGGGTTTGCTCCTTGCAGCAGTATGCTTAAGCTTAATTTTAACTAAGGGGGATAAAGACGTTGCTTGTTAAATATTTGTTGATTGGGCTCATAGGCTTCATCAGTCTGTATATGCTTATTCCTAGTTTTCTGCCACGAATGATCAGATTTGGAGCCTTTCGTAAGGGAACGACCAAGAACCAGGTAGCGTTCACGTTCGACGATGGGCCGCATCCGAGGTATACACCGGAATTATTGGATTTATTGCAGGATTATCAAGTGAAGGCCACATTCTTCGTGCTTGGCTCGCAGGCGGAACTGCACCCGGATCTGATCAGAAGAATGGATCGTGAAGGTCATCAGATTGGAATCCACAATTACGATCACACCTCCAATTGGCTGATGCTTCCCTGGACGGTGCGGCGTGATCATATGAAACGGACCGCAGATATTATTGAATCCATAATTGGAAAAAGGCCGGATCACTATCGTCCGCCATGGGGGCTCATGAACGCTTTCGATTTCTTTCATCCCAAATCGTACCGCATCGTACTCTGGTCCTTGAAGGCGGGGGACTGGCGCAGTAGAAGCTGCCGCAAGAAGCTGAAGGCAACGCTGCTGAACGGAATTACGGACGGATCTGTTATTTTGCTGCATGACAGCGGAGATTCGCCGGGAGCGGACCGTCACGCGCCATATTTTATGCTTCGGGCTCTGGAGGAAGTACTGCATCAATTACAGGGACGCAACTTGCAATTCGTTCGTCTAGATGAAATGGCTTGACAAGTGAAATGAGGTGACAATAGTGGGACAGGAACCGCAAATTTTAATTTTAACGGCCGATTACGGAGAAGGTCATCATCAGGTGTCCAAGGTGTTGCAGCAAAGCTTGATTCGCAATGGTTATAGCCAGGTGGCGGTTGTCGACTTGTTCCGGGAAGCTTATCCTGTGCTGAACAAAATAATCCGCTTTCTGTACCGGCAAAGCCCGTATGCAGCCAGCCTGGGCATTCCCTATTACGGATGGACCTACCATCTGACCAACCAGCTTCCCATGAAGGGAAAGATCGCAGCCTGGATGAACAGTCTTGGCGGCGACAGGCTCAAGAAAATCATCCTCCAGTACCAGCCGGAAGTCATCATTTATACATTCCCGTTCGGCAGCTTGCCAAGCAGCGAGGCATTATCTGCGATCCGTCCCCGGACTGCTGTTGTCATAACGGACTTTGACGTTCACCGAAGATGGCTGTTCGCCAAGCCGGATCATTATTTTGTCCCTGCCAGCGACGTGAAAGAGGCCATGGTCAGGCAGGGCGTCCCCGAGAGTCGTATTACCGTGACCGGAATTCCGGTCAGGGAGTCATTTCATGATGCGGCAATGATCGGTTCCGGCTCCGTTAAAGAAGCAGATGAGCATGTGATTCTGCTTATGGCTAACGCCTGCGGCACATTGCATTCGCTATCGAGGCTCATCGGGAAGCTGCTGCTCTTGTCAGGCGTCCGCATTCAAGTGATTTGCGGCCGGCAGGAAGGATGGAGACGGAGGCTTGCGGAGAGCTGGGCGGATGATGCAAGAGTGGATGTATTCGGCTTCACCGATCAATTGCATGTTCTGATGAGCAGCGCCTGCTGCGTCATCACGAAAGCGGGAGGCGTTACACTATCCGAGACGATTCAGGCCGGGGTTCCGATTTTCATCCTAAATCCGTTTCTGGGGCAGGAGAAGGAAAATGCCCTGTATTTGCAGCGCAAAGGAGCGGCAGTCGTGGCCTTTACGATTCATGATCTGGTGTTGCAGATACAAGCGATGATCTCCTCTGAGCCGATCAAGCAGTCGATGATGAACGGGCTGCTCGCAGCAAGGCAGAAAACGGCTGCGGACCATATTGTCCGGCATTTGTTTCCTGAGGCAAGTCCCTTAAGAAGGGGGGGAATATGATGAGCGGGAGGAGCGCGTTCAAGCTTTCTACTCTGACGCTGTTCACGGTGCTTTTTTGCACAGAGTTTGTCCGAAGCGCTTTCTTGTTCTCGTTCCTGCCGAACTTTGCCGTCAACGAGTCGGGGCAAACCGTTGCTTTGGTCGGTCTTGCCGTCTCGCTTCATTATACAGCCGATACGCTGATTAAATGTGTGGCTGGATATTTGCTGGACAGGTTTTCGCTGCGCTGGCTGCTGCCCGCCACTTTCGTCCTGATGCTGTCCGGACTAGCCGCCGTGTTCTTTAGTCCGTATGCCTGGGGGCTCGTTGCCGGTTCCGTGATGCTTGGGATGGGGGCGTCGCCTATATGGCTCATTTGTCTGGAGAAAATCCGGCTGACGGAGCGGGCGGCCCAGATTGGGGCGATATACACCGTGTGGCTGGCCTGCATCGGTCTGGGGCCGGTCACAATCAATCTCACCTTCGATTATGGCTTCGAACCTGCCTTCCGGCTGATGGTTGCGCTGCTCGCCGTCGGCTGCATCGCATCGTTCGGGATTAACAGAACAACCCCCTTGCATCTCCAGAACGTCAGCTTTGCCGAACAAGCGGCAGGACTGCGAAGAAGACTCGTTCAGCTGAAATGGCTGCTGCCAGGCATGGTCCTGCAGATGACCGCCGCGGGACTGATGCTGCCGATACTGCCCGGTTTTGCCGCTGACCATCTCGGTCTGAGCCAGCCGCAATATTCGCTAATGCTCATATTAGGCGGAGCCGGCGCGATGCTGTTTCTTGTCCCGATGGGAAAGCTGGCCGATCGATGGGGGCACAAGCAAATGCTGTTCGCCGGTTTCGTATCGCTTACGGTCGTATTGGCTCTGTTAGTCGTATCCATGCCGCCGCCTGCATTAACGATGCTGTTTGCCTTTATGCTGGGATTGTCTTACTCAGCCGTGCTTCCGGCCTGGAATGCGGTGCTGTCGTACCTTGTTCCGGAGGATCAGAAGGGGACCGGGTGGGGAGTACTCTCCGGGATTGAAGGGCTCGGTATTATGATTGGCCCGGTCATCGGGGGATGGATAGCCAGCCAGTATACGAATGCCGCTGCCATTAGCATCAGCGCTGCTTTACTGGCGGTTCTTGCACTTTTTTATTTGATTTTGCCGCAAAACAAGCTTGTCTCGGCTGGCGGGACTTTGCAGCACAAGAGGGAGAATGCTCATGAGACCTGATCGGGTTAGTTGAACAATTGTTTCACGAATATGGATACCTGGTCTTGCTCATCGGCTTGCCGCTGGACTTCATCGCGCTCCCCATTCCGCCGGGCAACAGCACCTTGACCTATACCGGTTTCTTAGCCTCTAAAGATGTGCTTCATGGGCTGTCGGCTATTGCGATGGCCCTGACGGGATCGATTATAGGGTCACCATCACGTACGTGATTGGCTACAAGGCAGGTATGCCTGTGATCGAGCGTTACGGCCGCTGGCTCTTCCTCAAGCAGGAGTTGGTCGAGAAGACGCGCCGCTACTATGACAAATACGGGGACCGATTGCTGCTGGTCAGCTTCTTCATTCCTGGAGTCCGGCAGTTTATCGGCTATTTCTTCGGGGAGCAGTGGCAATATATGTTCAGCATCATTGAGCAATATTTGAAGTTCTTTTTTATCGGAGTGGCTTTTCTCGCGGGGGTGTGGTTGCTGGTTCAAGTTCGAAGCGCGAGGGGGAGTCGCAGTAAAGGGAACGTAAGGAGCGGAGGGAAGTGAATCACGGCGATATGATGATGCGGAAGAAGCTACCGGACGGCAAAACCGTGTTGGAGAAGTCGGACTTGGCCGCCCATCTTCTCCTGCCGAATGGGGACGCAGCAGTTCAATTCAGCGCAACGATCGTCACAACATAGTCCAGCCAGATGCAATTAGCTAAAGTCGAAGTAATTATAAGGGGGTGTCCCAAGCAGCCATTTAAGGCTGTTGGTACACCCTCCTTTTTTTATGCAAAATAATGCCCTTCTTCGAGATCGGCGATCAGTCCGGGCTGCATCGGTTTCCAGCCCAGAAGCTCCCGTGTTGCCAGACTCGCCTGCGATGTCGAATGCCGCAATGGGGCCTAGAAAGCCGAAATGGGCAGCAGCTTCTTCAGGTGTGGTGCTGACCGTCGGCACGTTCAATTGCCGCCCGATGACCTCGGCGATCTCGCGGAACGGAATGCCTACATCGCCGACGCCAAGCATCCGTGAGCCCGCCGGGGCGGATTCCAGCGCCAGTCGGTACAGAGCCGCCGGCCAGCGGTTCGTTCCGTCGCCGATGTAGGCGGCGAAGCCCTTCTCCCGGGCGATGTTGATCATCATCGGTACAAAGGCCCTATCGCCTTCGCCGTGCACGGACGGTGAAAGCGTGACGATGGATGCCCGAATACCCCGCTCTGCCATTGCAAGCACTGCATGGTTCACGGTATGTCCATTTTCGTGAAGGTGACCCGTGGTAATGAACGGCTTCCCGGAGCCTATACTTTTCTGGATTTGCGGTCGGGAGCTTCTTTCTTGGGATAGGCTGAGCTATGTTCTCAGTGGGTGTAAACTCACTGCCCAATATTAGCCAAAAGAAAAGTAAGGCACCTAAGAACACGTCCGAAGCTCCTGGAAGTATCAGCTCAAGCAGGTTTATCGTAACGAAAAGCTGTGGTTTTTCAGCATTTTTTACTTCATCACCTTCGGCTCTTTCGTTGCTTTTACAATCTATATTCCTAGTTTTCTGGTCGGCTATTTTAAATAAAGCAAGGTGGATGCATGAATTGACTTGGAAGCCGAAGCATGGAGCTTCAAAATACAAAAACTGAACGAGTAGCTTCTAATATACGGCGTCAGCAATAGCCAAAGAAGAGCGCAAAAAATCAAAAGTACGGTAAGAAAAGAAAACTGTAAAGAAACATTCTCCGACTGCTATCAAAAAAATGTATGGCCGGGTTGGAGAATTTCGGCACCTCCGGGGAAAATCAAAAAGTACAACATCAATGATATTTCAGAAAATTAGGTTGATGACAAGAAGCAATGAATTTGGAGATTGCTGCTAAATGAATTGCTGGAATTTCCAGTGAAGTCTTCTTGTTTAATTGTCGTGGTAGTTTAGTTTATCCATTGCTAACTAAGTTGTATGAGCTCTATCAAATAACATAGTTAGAACAACAACTCATTCTGGGCATGTTTTTTTGCCTATCGGTAAAGGTTGTTGTCTTAACACCTTTTGTACTAGAGATCCCTATCTTAGCAAGCACGTCATATAAGACAGTTGACAGTTTGTCATGCGGTATATGTGACAGGTCCAAGTACGATGTCATCAAAAGCTTGGCGGTTTTATCACTGTTCGATTTAACAATATCGGAGGTAAAGTGAGGGGGTAAAGCAGAACAACATTTTAAAATAATAGGAGCGATTGCGTTATGAAATCATTCACCATTCAAAAAGGAGTTGCACTTACTTTAACAGCTATATTGGCGGGTACACTGATATTCCCTGCTTATGAAACTGTCCACGCAGCGGGTCAGACGGCAACCTATCAAGCAATCGATAAAGCTGCCAATACCGACAATATTCCAGGCGTTGTCGTTACCGTGAAGAAAGGAGATGCGAGTTGGTCATATGCTTCCGGTGAAGGGAATATCGAAAGAAACCATAAGGTGGACGCCGACTCCTCTTTCCGGATCGGAAGTACAACGAAGACGTTTGTCGCTACGGTTGCCTTGCAGCTTGCTGGCGAGAAGAAGCTGTCCCTTGATGATACGGTGGAGAAATGGCTGCCGGGGCTCATACAGGGCAATGGGCACGACGGCAATAAAATTAAGATTCGTCAATTGCTAAATCAAACAAGCGGACTTCCAGACTACTTGACTCCAGAACTCAAGACTAAATTACTCACAAATCCTGGCGAAAATTATACAGCTGAGCAGTTAATCGCCCGCGGCTTGGAGTTAAAGCCGGTAACAGGGTGGGCATACTCGAACACGAATTACGCGATTATTGGCCTCATTATCAAGAAAGTCACCGGGGAAACATATGCGGAGCAGATTAAGAAACGAATTATTGAACCACTTCAACTTAAAGAAACGTTCCTTCCCGGCAGCTCGGCGGATATTCCGAAAAAAAATGCCCGCGGCTACTTGAACATTGGAAGTAAATTAGTAGATATTACTGTGCTTAACCCATCGTTTGCTAACGCCGGCGGAGACATGATCTCGACAGGGGAAGACTTGACGACGTTTTTCCGCGCCTTATTAGGCGGAAAGCTGTTGACACCAGAGATGCAGAAGGAAATGATGACCAGCACAGCTGACTCCCCATATGGAAAGTATGGACTTGGCATACACGAAACAAAGCTGCCGGACGGCGCCATCGTATGGGGACATGGCGGCGGTATTCCCGGATTTACCAACTTTGCAGGCGGAACGGAAGACGGTCAACATGTCATCTCGATAAATATCAATGTACTAGGAGATGCGGATAAACATATCAACGATATTTTAGCGTCGGAATTCGCAATAGAAGCAAAAAAAGAACTCAAGGAGAAGGAAAAGAAAAGCAAGCATCGGGAAGAAGTCAAACGCGTCATGGATCAAGTAGTTACCAACAAAAGAGTTCCAAGTGTCGTAGCAGGCGGGCTACAGGATGGGGAACGTTGGTCCTACGCTACGGGTACTGCCAGTTTCGAAGTGCCACGCCCGGTGGAGCCGGATTTTTCATTCCGTATTGGAAGCATCACAAAGACATTCACTGCTACCGTTGTATTGCAGTTGGCTGAGGAGAAACAATTGAACCTGGATGATTCGGTCGAAAAATGGCTGCCGGGGGTCATAAAGGGTAACGGGTATGACGCCAACAAAATTACGATTCGTCAGTTATTGAACCATACAAGTGGGCTTGCGAGCTATACTGATAATAATTTTCGAGATATTACCTTGCCTCAAAATCCATACCGTTACTATTCCACCGATGAGCTTATCAGCTTGGGACTTTCAAAGCCGCCTGTATTTGCGCCAGGGAAGGGCTGGAACTATTCCAACATGAATACTATACTAGCCGGTCAAATTATTCAGAAGGTAACAGGAGATACGTATGCGGAGCAGATCAGGAAACGGTTCATCGAACCGCTCGGGATGACAGGGACATTTGTAATGGAAAATAGTCACGATATTCCGGGTAAGCATGCCACAGGATATAATATGGACAGATCGGGTCATTTGTATGATTTAACAGAAATGAATCAATCATGGGCAAATGCAGCCGGAGATATGGTCTCAACAACCAAAGATTTGACCACCTTCTTCAGTGCGCTGTTGGGCGGAAAGCTTCTAAATCAAGAGATGATGGACCAGATGCTCACAACAGTAGATTCACCTTTAGGTAAGGTCGGACTAGGGATTTATGAAGTAAAAACAGCGGACGGGCAATCCTACTGGGGGCATGCCGGCGGTACTTTCGGATTTGAATCGAGAGCCGGCGGATCTCTAGGCGGGCAGCATATTTTGGTAACGTGCATCAACTCGGTAGCCCCGGAAGTGGCGCCGGCTCACAATAAAATAATCGATAAGGAGTTTGGCCGTTAAGTTTAAAGCCGACATCGCGTCCTTTATTTGAGGGCGGATGTCGGTTTCTGCTGTGATTAACCGTCGTTTCATGCAATCGAGGCACATATGTCCGCATTCAGAATAAAACGACATCAAAATAGATAAGATGCACGAGGGGCATAACGACGGCGTATTTTATATTCGGTCGGTCGAGCTCTACTATCGACTTCTTTACCACTCCCGCCAACAGATTGTTTACCGCCGAAATGGGTAAAATAGGTTAGACGTAAATTCGATATAGAGAATAAGAAGATATATGAATTTTTAGAAATACATAGTAGGTATAGACAACGTAATATTACTAACCTACACATTGCACCAGCCTACAATTTCTATTTAAAAAAGACTTCAAGGAAAATCAAACATTAAGACTGTTGTACAAAAATATCAGAATTTCGTATATGTTATTCCGCTAACGGGAAACGATAGTTCAAAAAAACAGCGGCAGTCTATGACTTTATTTTTTAGTCAATGGCTGCCGCTGTTTCTTTTTTGGAAGTCGGTCTGGAGGTTTCCTGGAAGGTCCGGATTCTTCGATCGTTGAGCGGATGGATCGTCCTGTTGTCTCATGTTTTTGACATTAGGGATGTAACTTATTGAGTTGCTACTGTCTTTCGTTATTTGTTGGTCTCAGCAAACGGTTCTCTCAATCTGATCACGAACCCGCTGAAAAACTACCCATTTCTCTTCGTCTGTTAAATCAAATTACTGAACGGCAATTGGCTCTCTAACCAATTGATACATATTTCCTAAAGTTGTTAAAGTCATACTAGAAGCGGCCTCTAGAGGATAATAGCCTTTTTTGACCATCCATTGCCACACTTCATAAGCATGGCGTGAACTCATTCGAAACACATCTTCTAAAAAAATCCTTATATCGGGATTGCTCATTTCCATCGCGGACCACGCATATTCCCTGCCTGCTCTTTTTAAAGTTAACAGGTATGCTGTAGCGATCTCTCGATCTTCAAATTGCTGTACAGAAGTTCGAGGGGTTACTGGAATTGGACTGGCTTGGGATTGAGTAAATGATTGAAGTATTGGTTGCAGATCGGGAACCGGGAACTCGGAAGAGGCCCCTTCTGCTTTACTTAAATATTCCACTTTCATGTTGTAATCCTTAATATGAAGCGGAAAATGTTTTTGTAATATGGATTTCAACTCAGCATCCTGAACTTGGTTCATAAAGCAAGCCATATTGGTTATCGAATTTACACAACTTAATGCCAATTCATGTAGATCTTGCGCTTCACGTACGGTTAATTGCATTTTGCCTTTCCTCCTTTGAATTGGTTACCTAGATAGGATTTACGGCAAATTCTTATTTATTCAGTTTACATTAAAAGGAGAATTCTACTTTACTGGACATATACTAATAAACATTATTTAGGTGATCAATTTCAATAATCTTTACTTCCATTCAGTCCATGGATAAAGGGAGGAGAAGGCATAGGTAAATTTTTGTCACGCAAAAAAATGCACAAATCTGCCTACATAATGGGTTATTGACACAAATGTCCCCACATATATATAGGGCAAAAAATCGGATGACAAGAACAAAGTTTTAACCACATTTATATTTTCAAACAATATATATTGACGTAAAAACAGAATTATATATAATACTAATGAGTGATCACTCACTTTATTGTGAGTATTTACTTAATTTTGTTTGGAGCGGGGAAACTTATGGAACAATTAACCTTGGAAGCTTCACCACAAGCCTCCTGTGTCCGTATTAATCACGTCGACCGTTTTTTTAGTAAGAAGCAGGTACTTTTTAACATTAATCTGGACATTCCTTATTCCCAGATCTTCGGTATACTCGGCCCTTCCGGCTCCGGCAAAACGACACTGGTCAAAATGATTGCTGGCGTGGATGAGGCTACAAACGGCGAAGTGTATGTGCTTGACAAGAAGATGCCCCTACTGTCCATGCTGAAGAAGATTGGCTATATGGCGCAGGCTGATGCTCTGTATGGGGAGCTTACGGCAGCGGAGAATCTAAATTTTTTTGCTTCCATGTTTAAAATGCCGCGCGCAAAAAAAGAGCAGCGCATCAAGGAAGTGTTGGAGTTGGTCGATTTGACGGCTTTTATAACCCGGCAGGTCAAACACTACTCTGGCGGCATGAAGCGCCGCCTGTCCCTTGCGATTGCACTGCTTCATGAACCGCCTATCCTGATCCTGGATGAGCCTACGGTGGGCATTGATCCAGTGCTCAGGATGTCGATTTGGGAGGAGCTTGGGAAGCTTCGCGACAACGGAACAACCATCATCGTGACAACCCACGTCATGGATGAACTGGAGCGGTGTGACAAGCTAGGCATGATCCGCGATGGTAAGCTGATCGCGTCAGGTTCGCCGTGTGATCTGAAGGCCGCGGCTTCCTCATCGACGATCGAAGGAGCCTTTCTGTATTTTATAGGTGAACGGCGATGAGAACTTTTTCCATTACCTTACGCATATTACAGCAGCTGCGGCATGACCCCCGCACTGTAATAATGATGATTTTTGTACCGATGCTGGTATTGACGCTGCTTTCCTTCATTTTCAACGGATCGGATTATAATCCAAAGATCGGGGCTGTCCATGTGTCGTCCAATTTTATACATAAATTGGAAAATCAGGACGCGAAAGTGTTCCGGTACAGCGAATACGAGGCACATGAAGCCCTCCGAGCTTCCGAGGTGGATGCCGTCATTACGCTAAAGCGGGATATTCCGCAAATCGAGCTGGAGGGCAGCGATCCGAATAAAAATCAGGCCGTGCTGGCGGTGATCCAGAAGGCAAGTCAGGGTCCCACGCCGACGGTCCATCCCGATGTCACGTATGTATACGGCTATGAGGAAATGTCGTCGTTTGATAACTTCGGTTCCATCCTGATCGGAATGTTTGTTTTTCTGTTCGTGTTCCTTATTTCCAGCGTGGCTTTCCTCGGCGAGCGGACTTCCGGTACTTTGGAGCGGCTTCTAACGACACCAGTGTACCGGTGGGAAATCGTGCTCGGCTATCTGCTGGGCTTCGGCTTCTTTACAGTGATTCAATCCGCGCTGGTGGCCTGGTTTGCGATTAATATTCTTGACGTAATGATGATCGGTTCCTACGGGTTGGTGTTGCTGGTTACCATTCTGACCGCGATGGCTGCTCTTTCAATGGGCATTTCGTTGTCGACCTTGGCCAATAACGAGCTGCAAGTCATTCAGCTGATCCAGGTCACGCTGGTACCGCAGGTCTTTTTCTCCGGGCTGTTCGATATTACGGCGATGCCGGTATGGCTGCAGGCGCTGAGCCGCATCATGCCGCTATCCTATGCGGTGGATGCACTGAAGACGATTATGATCCGCGGCAAGGGATTTTCAGACATTGCTGGAGATGTAGGGGTTCTACTTGGCTTATGTCTGGTTCTGTTTGTGGTGAATACCTTCGCTTTAAAAAAATACCGTAAAATCTAGCAGCTCGATACGGGCTAATCAAGCATGTATATCTTTTCTGAGGTGATCACATGAAAAAGCTACAGGCATGGGGAACAGTGTTTGCGCTGCTGCTGATGACGGGGTGCTCGGGCAGCCCTGGCTCTCTTTTTGGCGGAGATTCGGACACTTTAACGTTGGAAGGCGAGATTGAAAATACAATTATAACGGCTACGAGCACAGTATCCGGCCAAATTATCGAGATGAAAAAGGGTTTGGGCGAGACGGTTGTAAAGGGTGATGTTATTGCCGTTATTGAGCATGAAAGTCAGCAGCACTCTGTGGAGCAGCTTCAGGCCTTGGTGAATCTTAAACAGGCTGTTTTGGAGGAACTGAAGGCGGGGGCGCGCCCGCAGGAAATTGACCAAGCTGAAGCTCAAGTTAATGCCGCTAGGGCCAAATTGGAGGAGCTGCAGGTCGGTTCCCGGCCTGAAGAACTGGAGCAGGCGGAAGCAAAGGTGCGGGCAGCCAAAGCCCAATACGATTTGGTCGCAGCAGGAAATCGGACCGAGCAGATAGCGCAGGCCCGCAATAATATATCCGTCGCCAGCGAAGCAGTAGACACGCAGCAGATGCTGTATGATCAAAGCAAAAAAGACTATGGAATTACACTGACCTTACACAATCAGGGAGTTGTTTCGCGGAGTGAGCTGGATGTTGCCAAAAATAAACTGGACATGGCCGAGCATCAGTTTGCTACGTCCAAGCTTCAGCTCGACAATGCAAAACAGCAGCTGGCTCAACTCGAAAAGGGCGCTAGAGCTCAAGAGGTCAGTATTGCCGCGGCTAACTATGAAGCGGCGAAAGCCAGCCTTGCATTTCTGAAGAAGGGTCCTACCAAGCAGGCCGTCCAGGCGGCCCAAGCGGCGGTGGACCAAGCTAAGGCGCAGCTCGCATTGTTGAAAAATGGTGCCACAGAGCAGGCTATTCGTGAGGCAGTGTCCGATCTGGACCAGGCAAAGGCTCAACTGCGGCAGGCGGAGAGCAAGTTGAACAGCTATTTTATCCGGGCGCTTGATACCGGTATTATTGTAAGCAAAAATTATGAGCTAGGTGATGTTGTGAATGTCGCCAGTCAGATCGCCGACATCGCGGCAAACGATTTGCAAGTTGTAGTGTATTTACCGGTGGAGCATTTGGATAAGGTCATCTACAACCAGACGCTGTCAGTGAGCTCGGCGGCAGGGAAGCTGGAAGGACGAGTCAGCTATATTGCGTTGGAAGACGAATATTTGCCAGAGGACAAACAGAGCGGCTCAACGGAGCCGACCGCTGTCGAGATGAAGGTATCGGTCAAGGAGGAAAGCGGCGTCCTGAAATCGGGCATGCCGGCCGAGGTGACAGTTCCTCTGACCGCGAAGGAAGCTGACGAATGAGGCAGAAGATAGTTTTGAATTTGTTTTCACGAGCAGACTATAATGGAAACACTGAAAGGAAGTGAAATCTGGTTGCCTCAAAATAATTTGTTCGATGAGATTATAGCTTATGCCAAGGAATCCAGCCTTAAACAAAGCGCTAAACAGAAGAAAATTCTTGAAGTGGCCATTGGCATGTTCGCCAAAAAGGGTTACTCCAATACTTCTACAGCAGAAATTGCCAAGCTGGCTGAGGTGTCGGAGGGTACCATATTTAAGCACTATGGAACCAAGGATAAACTGTTGTTTTCGATTATCTTCCCGTTTATCAAAAGCGCTCTGCCGAGTTTGGCTGATGAAGTATTTCGCGAGATTTTTACAGAAAAAACGGCTACTTTTGAAGACTTTTTAATGGCTTTTTTCAAAAATCGTACCCAGTTTATAATGGAGAACCGGCAAATTTTTCAGGTCGTCGTGAAGGAGTTGATTTATAGGGAAGAACTCAGGAACGAACTGCTTCCACTGTTCCAAGAGAACATTACTCCGCGTATAAATCGGGTAGTGGATTATTTTAAAGCCCAAGGTGAGCTTATCCAGCTTCCAAATGAGATAATTTTGAAGGCGCTGTTCACTTTTTTTGGAGGCTTCTTCATTTCAAACTTTGTATGGTTGAATAGATCAGCGGTCAGCGACGATGAGATGAAAGCCGCAGTTCAGTTTGTGATGCACGGACTGACGAATTCAAACGAAGGAAAGCGAATAATGAAAAAATAGAGGCTGTTGGAATTTCGGCAGTCTTCCTTCTTTTCTACCCTTATGTACCGTGTAGAGCTTGCCTTAGACACGTCGAAACAAGCAATAGAAAACAGAAATGCAACAGTTATAATTGTGTGTAATTTCTCATTTTAAGGGTTCAGTTCTGAACTGAAAGGCTTTTTTTGAATTTAAGTAAATTTCTATTCGGGAAAAATTTCTTTAAATCAATATGTTCATCATTTAGTGCGAAATGGAGCACCTTTTCATGTACATTATTGGGGAGTCATGCCAAAGCATTATGACAATTTACTGCATAAAGGTTTACGAAAATGGACATGACGTTATTGACTCTACCGATGTTGATGCAGTTATCGTAACCTCTGGGGCCCTACAAAAAGCGATAGAGAATTAAGCATTTCTAATGACCTTTTTTTAGTTGCTGAACTAACCGGTATTAAACTAAGGGGACACGATCGTTCAATAGCAGGTTGAAACAGAAAGTGGCAGACTAGGGTCTTATTTTCACGTCCTAGTCTGCCGCTATTTCTTTTATTTAGGTCTGTCTAAAACTTAGTACAGCCCCTATACCGGCTATACGTCTCGCGCTTATCTGGCCGGGATGCTGCGTGTCCCCTCTGTCATCGGGGAGGAGCAGAGCGGGCACACCGGCGGCGTGCCTGTGTCAGCCGCAGCTGTGCGGCGTCCGCTCGTTGTATCGCGCCGCATCCACGCCTTGCAGGCGTCATCGGTGCATTTCCACACAGGCACGCTGATGCGTGGCTCTGTACGTGAGCCTGCCACCGACGAGGTTGTTCGCGCCGCAGCACTGCCCGGCCCGGGCTTGCTGCTCACACGGGTCGCTACACCGGATGCGGACGCTCCACCGCTGACACGGCTGCCGTACCCGGAAGCATTCTTTGGTTGCCCGAAGCTGGTGCGGCGCGTTTCCGGCTTGGAAGCCTCGGGAGGTGTGACCCCATAGGCTTCCAGCAGGAAGCGCGATACGGCGGCAGGCTTGCCGTGGTTGGAGGCTGGTGAGGTGATGTACAGCAGCTCCTTTGCCCGGGTGACGGCCACGTAAGCGAGGCGGCGCTCTTCCTCCAGAGCCGCGTCGTTATCCACGGCCGCTGTAGGGGCTACGCCTGCCCGCCGATCCTCCGGCAGCTCGCTGTGCAACGCCGAGCTGTGCGGCAGGATGCCTTCGCTTGCGCCGATCCAATAGACGCAAGGGAACTCCAGTCCCTTGGCACGGTGGATCGTCATGAGTCGTACGGCATCGCTGTCTTCCTCTCTGCGGAGCGATTCCATCTGGCGGTGACGCTCGGAAAGCTCGTCCGCAAAGCTGACGAATGCCTCCACCGTGTCGAACCGCTTGGCTGCCGTTTCCAACTCCTCCAGACTTTCCTGCATCGTTTCCTTATAATGAGTCCACGCGCCTGTATCTCCGCTTTCCAAATATTTGTCATAAAAGACGCGCCGCATTTCTTGGATGGCGTAGGCAGGTTTCATTGTAGTGAGACTGCGAATCAGGCGGATACGCTCTTTTACTTGTTCACGCTGAAAATCGCGTAGCCGATCCCAGCGACTGAGATGAATCAGCGGATATTTTTTAGCCTGTTGCTTTTCCTCGCGCATAATCCATTCCATCCCTGCTTCGCGGGAGACATACAGCGGTCCAAGAGTGCTTGGAATAGATTCCATTCGCCGGGGGTTTAGCGACAGCCGCAGGTGGTCCATTAAAGGACGAATCAGGGTTTGGTCATAAAACACAGCCCCTGCTCCATATTGAATAAATGGCACATCCCGCATAATTAATTGTTCAAAAATAGATCGGCTTCCGCTGGCTGTCCGGTGCAAAATAGCGATATCCCGATAGCGAAGCTGACCTTCCTCCACCTGTCCGAGCAGATGGGTAACGATATGTGCCGCTTCTTCCTCGGGCCCGGATGGGGTAGCGAATTGTGGAGGCAAGCCTTCACGCCCAGCAGCCGAAAGACGTTTGGAGCGTCGATGAATATTTTTGGCGACAATGTTGGAGCCCAGTCCCAAAATGCGCGCATCGCTGCGATAATTAATATCCAGGGTAATGACCTTTGCACCCTTATAGACCTTGTCAAACTCGAGAATGGATTCCTGACGCGCCCCATTAAAGGTATAGATCGTTTGGTCATCATCACCGACGACCATCAGATTGCGATGTCGGGCAGCCAATCGCTGTACCATTTCATATTGCAGGGCATTCGTATCCTGAAACTCATCGACCATGATGTGGGAAAAACGCCGCTGAAGCGGCTGAAGCACATCCGGGTCACGCAGCAGAACGGAGGCACGCAGCAAAATATCGTCAAAATCCATTTTATTGCGTTCCTGTTTCCACGCCTCATAAGCGAGCATGGCTCGTTTGGCATCCGCTTCTTCGCGTACGGTTTCGGGTAGCTCGTCCGCGCTGCGGCCCTCCGCTTTCCAGGCAGAGAGAGCAGACAGCAGACTTTCCGGCTGGAAAGCCTCGCTGAGCCCAAGCTGACGCAGCATCATTTTCATAACCGTATGCTGGGCCTGTGTTTCACCGAACACTTCATCCTGGACGCCATGATGACGCAGCATTGCCAAAGCGAACGAGTGAAAGGTGCGTGCCTGAACGGCACGTGCAGCAGCAGGGCGTACACCGGGCAGTCCTGCGATGCGCAGCTTCATTTCGGCAGCCGCCTTGCTGGTGAAGGTCACCAGCAGGATGGACGATGCCGGTACATCCCGCATCGCCATCAGGTAGCCAGCACGGGCAGCCAGCACCGTCGTTTTACCGCAGCCGGCCCCGGCTAGTGTCAGAAGGGGGCCCCTGCCGTGGCGGACAGCCTGAATCTGCGGGCGGTTCAGATGAATGCCCGCGTCCTCCAAGGCACGAAAATAGGCCGAGTCCTGGTCGGTGTCGGGTACCAGTGTCGTACTGGTATCTATGGAAGCACGGCGAGCTTGCGGGCTCGGTGTTGAATAAGAAACCCCGAGAGGTCGGGGATAAAAAGCAGGATTTGGGTCCATGATCCTGAAACCCCTTTCGATCATAAAATCTTCCATTTTCACAAATGGGGGTAGTTTTTGGTATGATAGAGTTCTAGTAGCTGAAATTCATGCGGATCTTACCAGAGTGTCAGCGCGTTATAAGATTGTCGCTGATACATATAGCCTGCAAATAGGCGATATGACCGCATTCCATTATACAGGAGTTCGAGGTTCGCCAACAGAAAAAAACTTTGGGATATACGGACGGTACAGTGAAATCCGGCTGGATATGGGGAGGAAATAACGATGAAGCTGATTCAACGTATCAAGGAAGGCGCTAATCGCGCTACAGAAAAGGCGCAGCATGCCGTCGAGATTAGTAAAATAAATTCGCAAATTACCGCCATTCAGCAGGAAATGGATGTTCATTTCTTGCGGATGGGTCAGATTTTTTATGAGGGCTACCGGGCATCTGATATGTCGGTGGCAGAAACGGAGATGACACAGCTATCCACCGCCTGTGATGAGCTTCAGGATGAAATTGACGAGCTGCGTAGCAGAATTGCACAATTGAAAAACGCTCATTTATGCACCTGTGGGGCCGTTGTACCGCTGGATGCGAATTTTTGCCCAAAATGCGGACGCAAGCTGAATGAAGGTCAGGCTGCTTCCAAGCAAGTGGCTGCCGTGCGTGAAGAAATACCGACAGACGTCTATTCTTTTGATCTGCGCAAGCCGGAGGCAGCCAAGGCTACTCAGCCTGCTTATACGGAGTATACAGAGCAAGAAGTAGTTGAGCGGCATGAGCAGGAGCAGGATGAGCTGCATGAAAACGAACCAGCCGGATCAGACCGCAATTATGTGTCTGATTTTACACCGGAGGAAAAAGCGGCATTCGACGAGGAGTGGGAGCGCCGTCGTCAGGAAGAGCTGGAGAAAGAACACCGCCGTCTTGAAGAACTGGAACGTGAGCGGGAGCGTCAGGAGGAGCTGGACGAGCGCATTCGATATTGGAAGGCGAATAACTCCGGGGCAGAGAAGCCGGCTACGCAAATACGTGAAAATGTAAAATGCCAAATTTGCACAGCAGAGCTGCCTAAAGGCTCCAAGTGGTGCCCGCGTTGCGGAGCTGAACAGATTTGACGCAGCCGAACAGGCTGTCGCAGGACACAGACAGAACGCCGGGCAGCATAGGGGGAACAGAACATATGGAGCGTTTGCTGCATCATCTGCGAAATCTGGGCTTTACGGAAATGGAAGCAAAGGTCATGGTGGAGCTATCAAGGCAAAATGCGGCTTCCGGCTATGAGGTGGCCAAGCGTCTGGGCGCATCGCGCTCCAACGTATATGCGGCTTTGCAGCGTCTGGCCGGACAGGGCTATCTCAGAACCAGCACGGGAGAGCCTGTGCGCTACAGCATGCTGCCGTCGGGTGAATTGACCCGAATGATCGAGGGGCAGATGCAGGAGTCTCTGCGTGCCGTGGAGAAGGAAATGCCAAGAGCAGAGCCGACCAAGCCAACCTTTTATAACGCGGAGGGCGACCGCAATGTGCTGGAGAGCCTGACACGTGAGCTGGAACGGGCGGAGCATGAGATTGTACTTGATTTGTGGCGAGAAGAAGCTGAACTGTTACGGGCCGAACTGGAAAAAGCTGAAAAACGGGGCGTGCGCCTGCTATGGTCCTGCAATAACGGCGAAAGCGTGCTGGGACCGTGGCTACCGGGTGCGGCTGGCAAAAGCGGACAGGAACCGGCAGGACGCAAGTTTTCTTTTGTCGTTGATCGGCGCTGGTGCATGCTGGGGATGCGGGGAGAAAATTGCCCGACCCAAGCGCTCATTACCGAGCATCCGGTGATGACAGGACTGCTGCTGAATCATTTTGCCCAGGATCTTATTCTGTATGAACTGGAACACGATATGGGCAGCGAGCTGTCGACCCGGTATGGCTGGCGGTATGAGGGCATTATCGGCAAATATATGTCAGGTGGGGAATAGCATAAACCCATTACCGGGTGGGAAGTTCCATTAGCGCCTGGCATATCGATGTAATGTATCCCGCTTTATGAGGCACGAATTGATCGGATGTGATCAGGCGACGAGTTTTTTCCGGATTCGGTCCCGAAGTTATGCCGTGGGCTTCCAAAACAGGAATGCGCCCTTCAAAAAGGGCCAGCGCTTGCTCTAGGTCTGCTTCGTACAGTCCGGCTACTTCCTCCTGCTGGATACGATAAGCCTCCAATGGCTGGTTCCACAGTAATCCAAACACCGAGCTTACCTCGCGGTCCCAAAAGGATGTGCCCTGTGCGGTTCCCTTGCTTTCATACCGAACAGTCATCAGCGGTGTCAGTGAGGTGAAAGGGACGTGAATGCCCAGCTCTTCCTCCAGTTCACGGACTGCTTGAGATACATCTTCGCCTGCTGTTAAATGACCGGCTGCCGTAATATCGTAGTATCCCGGAAATGTGTCCTTCGAATCCTGGCGCTGTTGAAAGAGCAGGCGACGGCCTGTGGGGGTATCTCGTGCCACCCAGCAGTGAAAGGTATGGTGCCAATATCCTTTGGCATGTGCTTCTTGTCGGGAAGCAGTGCCAAGGGGCTTGTCTTCATTATCGTAGATATCCAGAAGCTCGCTAGTCATGGTGGTTCCTCCTAATAATAAGCGATGTAAAAGGCTTATTTTACAGTATAACGTGTTTTCCGTCCTGACGATATGAAGACGGAGTGGAATGTAGAGTGGCATTTGGGGTATGCTGGAAACATGAGGTTTTGCGCCATAAACTAGGTTTATGATCGAAAGGAGCGTTTTTACATGGAATGTATTGTACATTTTCGAGTCATGCATCCGGAGGAGCCTAAGGAGCTGCGCGGGCTGATTATGCTGGACAGCGGAGGCAAGCCGGGGATCGACCAAATTACAGATATGTTCAAAAATATGGGCTATGATGTACGTCCGGATAATCCGGAGGAATTGATTTTCAAGCCAGTTGATGCCAGAGCAGACTATACATATATCCGGGTCATTGAGCTGGATACGGGTGAGGAAGTTTATCACGAAGACCGAAATTTACGTGCGATTCTGGAAAATCTGCTGAACAAGCATTAAGGATCAGGAAAGCTATAGGATAAAAAGAGATAAAGCGATCCTGCTGTAATTCATAGGAACGGAGTAAAGAATATGAGATTGTATATCATCCGCCATGCAGATCCGGATTATCCGAACAACACCATCACCCCGGAGGGACATTTGGAAGCCCAGGCACTGGCCAATCGCTTGTCCAGTCACGGACTGGACCGCATTTATGTTTCACCTATGGGGCGGGCTCTGGATACGATGCGCTACACGGCTGATGCTCTCGGTATGACTCATGAAGTGGAGCACTGGACGCAGGAGCTGGCCCTGAAGCTGGAGGAAACTCCATACGGTCGTCTATCCCATTGGGATCTGCCCGGTGAAGTTATCCGCTCTGAGCTGCCCCTTCCGACGCATGATACATGGAAGGAGATTTCCTATTATCAGGGTACGCAAAGTCCTGAAACCTTCGAGCAGCTGAAGTTTCATTCCGATGAATTTTTGAAGCGCCAAGGCTTTGAGCGAATCGGGGGTAGATACCGGATTCTCAAGCATACCGAGGACCGGGTGGCTGTGTTCTGCCATGGCGGCTTTGGACTGACCTGGCTTGCCCATCTGCTGGAACTGCCTGTGGCCTTGGTCTGGTCCGGCTTTTGGATGCCGCCTAGCTCGGTAACTACGATCTTGTTTGATGAGCGCTCCAAGGAATGGGCTGTCCCGCGCTGTATTGGCTTCGGTGACGTCTCCCATCTGTATGCAGAGGGTTTGCCCGTCAGACCCCGGGGCATTATCACCAATTTCAATTAATCAGGCTTTCATCTGAATTGCTAAAAATAGCATGTCAAAACGGCTTAAGACGATATTCGTCTTAAGCCGTTTTATTGTAAGAACTATGAATTTCGACTGTCCGGGTGTATTCGTTTCATCTGAAATCAGTTAGCGTGCTTCCACGTACCCTTCCAGCTTGGAGGTGCAATGTGCGCAACGGGTAGCAGCTACAGGAATTTCCGACAGGCAATGCGGGCATTCCTTGATCGTTTTTTCCTGAGGAGGTTTTTCTTCCTCTTTACGCTTGAGAATATTGATCCCTTTGACCAGCAGGAACACGCAGAAGGCCACGATCATGAAGTCCAGCAGGACGTTAAAAAATTGCCCGAAAGCCATAACCGCAATGCCGGCTTCCTTTGCCTGTGCCAGAGTCATGCGAGTGTTATCTCCGTTATATGGTTCCGCACCTATAGCATAATACAAATCAGCAAAATCAACGCCGCCCAGCAGCTTACCAATCGGAGGCATGATAATATCGTTTACTATAGAAGTGACAATCTTGCCAAACGCTCCCCCGATGATAACACCGACCGCGAGGTCGATTACATTACCCCGTACAGCGAATTCTTTAAACTCTTTAATAAAACCTTTTCCGCTCATATGAGTGCTCACCTTCTTTACTTAAAATCATTCATTTATAATACATGCTATGTCAACGGAGGGCAATTCCAAATTGATTATTGCATGTTGTCACAAAATCACATGTTCACTTGTCTTCTAGGTGTAAACCAATAATGGAGGCGATGATTGTGAGTTTAAGATTCAATTACAGAGCAGTGAGTCCAAGCACGTTTAAGGCGATGATGGAGATGGAAAAGTATATTTCCGGTCGTTTTTCAGACAAGGTACTGTATGAGCTACTGAAAATTAGAGTATCCCAAATCAATGGATGTTCCTATTGTCTGGACATGCATGCCAAGGATTTGCTCAAGCTGGGGGATTATGCTGACCACATTTTACAGCTTGCCCTGTGGCGTGAGGTTCCTTTGTTCACAGAAAAAGAACGTGCTATGCTTGAATTAGCTGAAGCGGTTACCCGTATCTCAGAACAAGGGGTGCCTACAGATCTGTATAATCGGGTCAGAGAGCATTTTACCGAGGAAGAATACGTGGATTTGATCACCGCAATTAATGTTATTAACAACTGGAACCGGATTGCCATAGCGACCGGGATGTATCCGGGCATTCTTTAATGAAACAGGGGGCCACGCTTTGACTGACATAGAACAAGGGATTGAACAGGAATCGGTGGATTTAAGTCTGGAGGAGCTGTATCAAAAATATCGCAAATATTCGTTTGCCATTGCTTATCGCATGCTTGGAACGGTTACGGATGCCGAGGATGTAGTTCAAGACTGCTTTGTCGAGCTGGAGAATAAGCCCCTGAATGACATACAGAATCCCAAAGCCTATGTAGCCAAAATGACGATGAATCGGTGCCTGAATCTACTGAACTCTGCGCGTAAGCAAAGAGAGACGTATGTTGGGCAATGGTTGCCGGAGCCGCTGGGCGAAAGTGCAGATCTCCCTGCGGATTGGCTGGAGCGTAAGGATATGATTTCTTACGCTTTTCTCGTTCTGCTGGAGCAGCTAAAGCCGATAGAACGTGCTGTCTTTGTGCTGAGGGAAGCTTTTCAATACGATTATAAAGATATTGCGAAATTACTGGGGAAGACGGAGAGTAACTGTCGTCAGCTGTTCAGTCGCTCTCGTCGTATTCTGTCTTCCGGGGAATCTGAGCTTGCCGTTCCGGCAAGTAACTCTAAAAATAATGCTTCCAGAATAAAGCTGCTGGAGCGCTTTACCTCCGCCTTTCTCGCCTACGATGTGACTGCTATGCTGGAGCTACTGGCTGAACAGCCGGCATTTGTGGCCGATGGTGGAGGCAACGTGCATACGGTGATGAGACCGATGGTTGTACGCAAAGGTGTTCTCGCCCTGTTAACCTCTCGTCGGGTGCTAACCGCATTGCGGGAGAGAGAACTGGTCCATACTGTCATTAATGGCGAGATACAACTGGCATTTTTAAAAGAAGGCAAAGTAAAAGAAGTCTTATGTATCAGACTGACACCGGACGGAGAGCATATTCAGGATTTTTATTTAATGATCAATCCGGATAAACTGGGACATATACATGTAAAACAAGAAGAAGCCGGTAAGCAATGAAAATAACCTCTCATCATTGTAGCTGCTTCAGGTGAGTATTTAGATGAATTCAGTTGTTGCGCAAGGCCATCAGAGCAGTCTGATGGCCTTGCGTATTTTGCTTTGACATGTGTAAATTCAAGCATAAATCTCTGTCACAACTGCCGAGCCTGATGTAGAGCCAGATCGCCTATCCAAGGAAGTTTAAGCCATTTGCCTTGTCCCGCGCGGATTAACAGGATGATCCACAATGCAAGGCCTGCCAGCGTCAGCAGGGAAGCGAGTAAAGGACCCAGTAGCGGAATGAATCCAGCAAGCACATGTCCGATCATAAGGGCCACAAACAAAAATATAGATTGCAGAGCGTGAAATAATACGAAGCGACTTTTCTTCTCCAGCATGACAAGGGCCAGTGCGCCAAGGAAGGCAAACAGGTAGCACAGGACAGCTGCTATATTTTCATCCAATCCCGTGGAAGACTTATAGACTGCCATATCAAAGTGATCCCCCTTTAGAAGTTTTTAAACTCAGGCTCTGTACTATACAAACTATGAGGTCGGGAATGTAGGATATGCCCAAACCGCTAGAAAAAGTTCATCAGAGAATACATATAAAAATATGAAAAAGGCCGAACGAAAGAATTCGCTCAGCCCTTATACACAGTTATACACAAGTTTTGCACAAGTTGTACGCAATTTATCCACTGTATCACCATGTTTATCCACAAAATAAATATGATTTATGCACAGTTTGTGCACAAACTGTAGACAACATGATTTTTATTCACATTTTACGAACAACTTATTCACAGGATATTAACAAAACAGCCTTATATCGTGCATACTTTTCATCTGTAACGGTCTTATTGTTGTTGTTGAATTTGACGGCGTGGGTGTGTAATCTTCCCATCTTTTTGCTTATCATCTTCTTTGGGAACAAGTCGTTCATCAGTACGTCCTTCATGATGATTATCAAAAGCGTATTCGGTCATTTTCCACTCGGAAGTCCCCAAAACAACATCCGCAGGAAAATGTTGACCTCTGTGCAAATGCTGCTCATGTCCATCCTCATCGACATAAATACCGTCCACTTCTACCTTTTCACCCGTTAGCGGGAGCAAATCCTTCCCTTTGTGTTCCATTGGTATCCCCTCCGTCTGGCTTATTCTCCGTTAAGTTGTCCGGATGGAGGTGCTTTTATCCACAAGTTGATGCAAAATATCCTTGGCAATCTGGTCTGCGGGATGGGGCTTGCGAAGCAGCTCAATCGACTGCTTCATCTCCGCAGCGAGGGAAGGAGTGGAGATCAGGTCTATACAATGCTGGATCAACTCCTCCGTAGTGCGAGCAATACGAGCAGCTCCTTTTTGCTCTAGATACAGGGCATTATTTAGCTCTTGACCGGGTACAGGCCTGAACACAAGAATGGGCAAACCGGATGCGATGCTTTCCGAGAGTGTGATGCCGCCGGGCTTTGTAATCACCATATCGCTTGCTTGCATGAGTGCGGGAACATAGTCCACGAATCCATAGGTGTAGATATCGGGATGGTCCGCATACAGCGTATCCAGTTCTGCTTTCAATTGCTGATTGCGCCCGCAGACGATCAATAGTCTCAGCTGTGGCAGCTGGCTTAATCGCTGGCAGATGTCCAGTATGCCGGATAATACACCATAGGCTCCTGCCATAATCAGCAGTGTAGTAGTCCCTGAGAGTGGCTGCGGGAGGGTATGCTGCGGTTTAGCTGCTTCTTCCACTGACATAGGATAAAAAGAAGCATGAATCGGGATGCCCGTAGCGACAATGCGCTCGATGGGTATTCCCCGCTGCGCTGCCTCCTGCTGGATATCTTCTGTAGCTACATAGTAGCGGTCAATATCGGGATGCAGCCAACGCCCATGCAGGTCAAAATCCGTAACCACGTTGGCAATCGGTAGCTTCATTCTCAATTTGCGACGCAACACCGGGAGAGCCAGCTGCGGGAACGTATGTATGACGAGGTCGGGTTTTTCTTTGTCGAGTGTAAGCGCCAGTTGTCGCATTCCGAAGGAATGCAGCACGCTGCCAAAGGCTGATTTGGCCTGCATCTCTCGTGTGATGTTATAGACCCAGCCATAAAGCTGAGGAATCGTTTTGAAGCTTTGCATATATACAAATTTGGTCAGATCATTTAACCAGGGATGGGATTCAGCCATTAAGTCGAGTAGTTTTACCTCACAGCGTCCGATTCTTCGCAAGCTATCCATAATTGCCCGGGCGGCTTGTACGTGGCCTTCCCCGTAGCTTGCATATAAAATTAATATTTTTGGTGCTGCGGCTTCCATGATGTTTAGCCCCCTATTATTCAATAAGCGCATAAAGCTCATTTCAGGAACGTTCCAGGTTGAGGGAGGATATGGCTGGCAAAATGTAGCGCTCCAGTAGTGAGCGCGGATTTTTCCAACGGCTGACCTTGCTGTCTGCTGTAAATACCACGACTGCATCGGCTTCAGGCACAAGATAAATTTGCTGTCCTCCATGTCCGTG
Organism: Paenibacillus sp. BJ-4; assembly: GCF_020404765.1. Lineage (GTDB taxonomy): Bacteria > Bacillota > Bacilli > Paenibacillales > Paenibacillaceae > Paenibacillus. The sequence continues at coordinate 159,444 of NZ_JAIVEM010000027.1, read as the reverse complement.
CGCACATGCGTAGTCGATGCCATGGAGTCGTCCGGTCCACCATTGAAATCCGTAGTCTCCGAATTCCGGATAGCCTTCAACCTGGCGCTGCGTCGCTTGACGCAGCCAATCGGCCGGGAGCAGCTCCTGTCCGTTCGAGGAGCCTTGATGAAGGCAGCAATCACCGAATTTAGCCATGTCACGTGATGTGAGATACAGACCGATATGCCCCATAGTATAACCCTCAGGGTCTTGAGCCCATCCACTTTTCCCAAAACCTAACGGCTTGAAGAGATGTTGTAGCGCGTACGTATAGGCGTCCGTTCCACAGCATTGTGTCAGCAGTACGGACAACAGATGCGAATCCACACTGCGGTATTGGAAAACGCCTAGTTGATCTGCCTGCACAGGCAGGCGCAGGGCAAAGGACGGCCAGCTTTTACTGCGATGAAAACGGCGGATAAAAGCCTCGCCAAGCTTTTTGCCTGTCTGCCAATACAGGCCGGACGTCATCGTCAGCAGATGGCGAATCGTAATCCGCTCCAGTAGCGGATCCTCTCGCCGCGGCAGGTAATCTGGCAACAGCTTATGCACAGCTGTCTCCGGCCCAGGCATATCGCCACGTGCCATGGCAATACCGATGAGTGTGGAAGTGAAGCTTTTGGTCGCGGATCGCAGATCATTCAGAGCGCTTGCTTCGTGTCCGTTGTAATAGCGTTCCCAGATCAGCTTGCCACGGCGAAGCAACAGGAAGCTGCGCATTTTAGTAAACTTTTCCTGAATTTCGCGGTCAGTCTGATCGAGCAGGGAGGCATTGACGCCCTCCTCCTCACAGGTTCCGGTATTCAGGTCAGACAGGCGGGCGATTGGGGCGGTGAACAACGGAGTATAGCGGCGCATCCTTTTCCCTCCTTGTTATGTTTATTTATTTTACCCCAAACACATACACTCCAAAAGCCGATAAATAACGTATGCCTCTGTGAACCAGCTAGATAGTTATTCCAAATAACATGAAGCGTAAAAGATAGGTAAAAGCAATGTAAATTTGCTGGAAAGCTGAAAGCTGTATCTGAATATGTTATAATGGGGTAGTGATTCAGCCAAACGAAGATCGGTTAATAATAGTGTCAGGTACATGCCTTGCCTAAGGCATTCCCGACCTAAGCTGCATTAGACATACTACTTCACTGCATAAGGACATCTATACTTTTCGGCATTCTCTTCAACGGAGCACTTATTTTCAACGTTTTGGGAGGGAGTTACATGGCAACGAAAGGTCACAATGAAGTAAAGGAAAGTCTGCGGGAAATGACTCGAATTTTCCGGCCTAAGGATCCCAAAAAATTTGTAAAGGAATATGTGCGAAAATACCGGATTACAGGAGGGTATGAGGAAGAGTTGACCATGGTGGTGGAAAACGAACTCGGTCGCATGAATTCTTCAGTATCTTAAAGGGTACGATTACCCGCTAAACTAGAAACACGCCTTTTATAAACCGTCTATCCACAGAGGAGACGGTTTTTTTGTATTCGTCTTGCATACAATGGGATAGGTTTAGTGAAATTGTATGTGCAAAAGGAGGCGAATTCCCATGGAGGTGGCGATACGAACACCGGAGGAAATCGGTTATATGAGAGAAGCCGGACGCATTTTGGCTGATTGCCATCGTGCGCTGGAGAGTCGTATTCTTCCGGGAATCACAACGCTTGAAATTGATGCATGGGTGGAACAATTTTTGAGCAAACGCGGAGCTACACCAGAACAAAAGGGCTATAAAGGCTTTCCTTATGCAACCTGTGCTTCGGTCAACGAGGTCGTATGTCATGGCTTCCCCTCGGAACGAGTGCTGCATGATGGGGATATTGTGACCATTGATATTGTGGTCAACAAGGACGGCTGGTTGGCCGACCGGGGGTGGACTTATGCGGTAGGTAACGTCAGTCGTCCGGTCGAGCGGCTGTTACGGCAAACCCATAAGGCGTTGATGCGGGGAATCGAGGTTGCCCGTCCGGGGAAGACGTTGGGGGATATCGGGCACGCAGTGGAAAAAGCGGCAGGCTGGAGGCGTTTTGGCATCGTCAAGCCTTTGATCGGGCATGGTATTGGCCGCCAGATGCATGAGCCGCCGGAAGTTCTTCATTATGGTCGTCCCAGAACGGGATTACCACTGCGTGAGGGAATGGTCATTACCATCGAGCCGGTATTTACCCTTGGAACCGAAGGAGCCGTGCTGTGGGGCGATGATGGTTGGACCATCAGCACGGCCGACGGCAGCTGGGGCGCACAATACGAGCATACGATTGCGATCACGAAGAACGGCCCATACATTTTGACCTCGTAAAGGATTGGTGTGCCTTAGGGAGTCCAATGTGCTTTTTCTTTGCATAAGGCTCTCTAAGTGAATTTTTTCTCAGGATGATTCTCCAGGGTGTACCTGGACATTTTGCATGGTGTTCATTGATATTTTTCGATAGAGCAACAGATAGATACTCAGCTCAATGGGGGAGGAAACGGCCATCACAATTCCAGCCACTTTGCCGTCCAGTCCCGGAAAAAAACAGATACACAGGATCAGGGCGAGAATCGCAAGGCCTACAGAAAACAGCCTGCTGATGAAGATGGGTTTGGTATTGCCGGTCAATATCGACCGCCCAATAAAATATTCTACCCACGGATAAAATGCAACATAGACAGCCAATATGCGAAGCAGCCCTCTGGTTTCCAGCAACAGCTCCCCTTCCAATCCTAATACATTCCGCAACACAGGGTCACCTGCAAAACCGAAGGATAACGACAGCAGCAGCAACGGCGACAGGACGGACAAAAAGCTCAAAAATATCAGAACCCCCCGGCGCTTGGACGTATAAAACTGAATGACAATCTGATGTAATGAACTGCAAAACCAGACGAACAAATTCAAAATTTGCAGGGCTACGGAGAAGGAGGCCACGGCCAAAAGCGGGTCTGATGTATTGTTCAGCGCAGCTTGTATGGAAGGATTCAGAATCACCAGCACCAGCGCCGAATACAGCAAAGGAAGGTAAAAAGGGAGCAAATGTTTGGCATGCTGGATGGTTTGTTCTCCGTTGTCAGTCGGCAGCTTTCCTTTTAAAATCCGTCCTTCTAAAAAGGTGACGACCAGCTCAATGAAGATACCTGCAATAAAAATGGCAGCCCCGACCCGTCCGTCATTCGTCCAGCCTGCATGGATTAATAACCAGGATGCGAGCAGCATCACGACAATACGTATGGACGAGCTGAATGTCATCCATGCGGTTCGATGCTTGTTGATGATCAGTCCCTGATAAATGTTACGGACAGCAACTAGTATGTATAGTAAAGTAAGAACCTGAAATACGTTCTTGGTAGGTTCGATCAATGCCGGAGATACGCCGAATACATACTGAAAGACCAGATTCCCTATGGGTGTCAGCCCGATACTCCAGCCAACGATCAGTACAGCTACCGCTACGAACGCACATAAAATGCCAATAGAATGAATCGACTTGCGGTCATAGCCGAATTTCGTGGTCATTTGGCGAACGGCGGTTAAGGGGGTTTCCAGCAGCAGGCACAGGCTGACGGCGACCGCATAGCTGCTTAATGTAAATGAAGGATGTTCTGAACGCGCGAGCACGGCATTAACGATCACATGCGTTAGTGCGGCAATCAAAGACGAAATGCCAAGCGGAACGTAAAATAAAACGATTTTATTCAAGTCGAATCCTCCAAATGAAAACTGAGTCGTATGAGTGCTGTTGTAATATCGAACTTTACTAAACAATGACAATGAATATTCTTATTATAGATCAAGATTTGGCTCGTCGATAGAATAGAAAGCATAATATTGGAAATAGGAGTGGGAACCAAATGATGATCAGGGAAGCGACGATAGCAGATGCCGCGGACATCGCCAAGGTGCATGTGGATTGCTGGAGAACGACGTACAAAAATATAATGCCTGACGAGGTTTTGGAACAGCTTTCCTATGAGCAAAGAACAGAATTGTGGGAAGCGAATCTTTGCAGTCAAGATGGTCATCTGGCATATGTTGTGGAAAATGAGATGGGGGAAATTATCGGATTCGTAAGCGGGGGTCCGGAAAAGTCAGGTGAATATCCCCCATATGGGGGAGAATTAACGGCCATTTATGTTTTAAAAGAATACCATAATTTGGGGTTTGGGAAGGAGCTATTTATGCATCTATTGCAGCATTTCAATAGTAGCCATGTTCACTCCGCGATCGTGTGGGTGTTAGCGGATAATCCAGCGTGTACTTTTTATGAAAGGCTGGGGGCCAAGCTTGTAGTTGAACACCATCTTATCCAAATAGGTGGCAAAAATCTGAACATGGTAGCTTATGGCTGGGAACTACTCGGATAGAATTCGCTTTTGTCCTTCCAGGGCACGGATAGGCGCGATATTTTGCGTGAATTCCAGCGTTCCCATATAGCGGCCTTCAGCATCACGGATGGCAAAATAGCGGATATAGACAAACTTATCCTTAATCGGTATCCAAAAATCCTCAGCATCCTTGCGACCGGCCTTAAAATCCTCCAGCAGCTTCTCAACGACATGCACGCTTTGCGGCGGGTGGCAATTTTGTACGGTACGACCAATGACAGCCTTTGTACGGGCGAAGATCCGTTCTTTGCCATGTGAGAAATAGCGGACAACATCATTTTCATCTATAAAGGTCAGATCAACAGGGAGATGATTCAGCAGCAGCTCCAATTGTTGCACGGATACAATGCCAGTCTCGAATCGCACGAAGCCCTGCGGCGTTCCTGATTCACCTTCCTTTTGCTCAAGGGCTTCTACAGGCTCCTCTGCCCGCGCGGGTATCCATTCCCGTTCGGGAGCGGTCAGGCAGAAGCCGATTTCCGCACTTTCCCGAGCTATTTTCAGCCATTCATCCTCAGTTAGCTTACCAAGTGCCATCGGCAGTAAAATATTCTCTTCCTTGAATATCATTTCGTTGACTTCGCTTATGATATGGGCAAGCGCCTTCCCGATCAGCTCACGATCTCCGTTATATTGGGTGAGCAGATTCTTTGCCTCCTTGATGGCGTCACGAATGCCGTCATCCACTCCCCACATGACTTTGGTTGGGCCGAATATTCCGTAGCGTTCCAAATACGGAAAGACCAAATTTTCTTTACGGCTGTAGTGCTTGTCGAGATCCAGCAGCAGACTTAAATCCTCCAGCAGCTTGTAAATAATCTTGGGGCTGTCCTCTTTTTGAAATTGGTCTGCGTGCAGTGCCAGCTTGAAGTTGACCAGCCGTTCGATCTCGCGGTTTTCCAGCTTGAATGTATGAACGGGGTGACCCGGCTGTTCCTCCGGTCCTGAAGGACGGTGAATATCCTCAATCGAGCCCTTGAATATTGACGTATGCACGGAACAGAGACGCTGGACTTCCGACACGGGGATTCCCTCCTCGGTCATCAATGCATGCTCCATGGCTGAAATTTCAGCCACGCTGACTCCGCCCACTGCCTCTGCGAAGCGCGCTTTGACCTCCTCCACGCTTTTCCCGGCATGTAATTCTTTGATAATTTCTTTCAGGGTTTGTTGACGTTCTGTTAATTCCTGCGCAGTATGTTCACGGTTGTTAATCAGCTCGCTCATGATCTTTATCTCCTTTATTTTTGAATGGTAAAACCATGCTGCAAAAACGTCCGCTGCACGGTCTCCATGCTTATTTTTTTTAATGCAATTCCTTTGGACAGTGTCATAAAACGTCCCGCGGTTTGCAGCATGCCAGGCTTGGCGATATCTTGAAAACCAAGCTCTACCATAATGCTCTTCACTTCGGGATGCCGACTAACAAGGTTAAATATTGGCTCATCCCAATGCAGTATCTTATCCATTGGCTCATCCCCTTTAGTGAGAACGTTTATCAGTTACAGGGTAGCATAGGTTGTGGCGAGCCTTTGTGATTGTACGCACAATTTAATTTTTAACGTTGACAGGTGTGCTTTATAGTTTATATACTGTGCATAAAGATATATACAGTAATAACACTGATTACTGTGATGGTCCTTAGAACTTATAAAGAGGCTGAGACAGTCATTACAGACAGTGCAGAAGGGATCAGGATGAGAAATGGCAATCATGAAGCAGGCTTGGACAATTACCCGTCAAGATTTACGCAATAATCCATATGCATCATTGTGGACGTTACTTTTTATTATGTATCTGGGTTTTACACTTAGTTTTGTTGTTAGTATGCAGCTAGGTAAGAGTGGTGCTTTAAATCCGGCAGCCGATTTCGTCATGCTGGTGCTGATTCCGTTTCTTGGATTCATTTATAACCGTCGTACATTTAAATATTTGCAGGAAGACTCCTATACACATATGCTGGCTTTTCTCCGCATATTGCCCATCCCGGTGAGTGCGGTCATTATAAGTCGAATTCAACAGGCGATTTTAGCGTTTATCGTGAATGGGGTAGTATTTTTTACTATTCTGTTCACGGTATCAGGTACGCTGCGGGTATATGCTGGCACAGGATTTATTCTATCGTTTGCCCTTACCTGGATAGGGTTCGGAATGCTCATTCACGCTATTTATATGTATTTGGAGTTTCTTAAAAAAGGGAAGGCGTACTTCTGGCTATCCTTGGTCATTATGCTGATTTGCGGAATAGTTGCGATTGTAGTTCGTATATATGGTGCGAATCTGGTATCCATAACGGCATTTTATAGTAAGGAATGGCAGCTATTGTCCCCCGTGATGTGGGGAGCGCTGGCGGCAGGGGTTATTGGTATGCTTGTGTCCTATCGAATCACACTACGCAAGCTTATCAAGCGTGATCTGGCATAGCGCTATGTGGAAGAGAGTACAGAGAGGGGAGAGAAGTAGGTGAATATACCGGTGCAAATAGATGAGAATAGCGCTGAACCGCTGTATGCGCAGATTGAAAAGCAGCTTCGTTCACTCATCGTAACCGGACAGATTGTAGCGGGAACACTGCTTCCCTCCATTCGGGAGTTTGCAGGGACACTCCGTTGCAGTGTGATCACCGTCCGGCGGGTCTATCAGGATTTGGAGAACGAAGGCTTGCTTCGTACCCGCCAGGGAACGGGAACCTTCGTCGCTCTGGTCGAGGAAGATATGCGTTCAGGCTACCGACTCAAAGCGGTGACCGAGGCACTGGACACAGCGATTGCTACAGGCATTGCTGTGCAGATGACAGAACAGGAATTGTTGGAGCTTTTCTCAGAAATGGTGAAGAAAAGGTATGAAGTCCAAGCGAAGGAGTGACGCCCGTGAAGATCCATATAAACAATCATGTGGAAGTACCAGTGGAAACATCGAAGCAAATTCAGTTGAAAACACCGGTTATTGAGATGAACCAGGTCTATAAAACCCGGGGCAATCGGAAGATTGGACCGATTAATTTGACCATTGAGCCTGGGTATGTATTTGCTTTGGCCGGACATAACGGTTCAGGAAAGAGCACATTGATTCAATTGCTGACCCAGCTTGTTCACCCGGATTTCGGTGAAATTCGCTGGTTCGGTCAAGTGTACCCGGAAGGTATGTCTGTAGATACGCGGCAATGGATCGGATATGTGCCGGAGCAGCCGACCCGTGAGGAAGATCGACTTACGGCAGAAACAGCAGCGGCCTTTCGAGCGTTGTGGTATCCCGGCTGGGATGAAACACGCTTTCAGCGTATGATGGAACGATTTCAGGTTCCTCAGCATACGAAATTATCGCGTATGTCCAAGGGAGAGCGACGTAAATTTGAGTTGGCTGCTGCCTTGGCGCCACATCCTCGTTTATTGCTGCTGGATGAGCCTTCATCGGGTCTGGATCCTTTTGCATGGAAGATTATGCTGGAGGAACTGCGGGATTGTATGGAAAATGGCAAAACGACGGTCATTATCGCCACTCATATCATCGATGAAATCAAACGCTTGGCTGATTATATTGTCCTGATGCATGAAGGTAGATTGCTCGGCAAGCTGGAAAAGGACCATCTGCTCGAAAATAGCAAGGAAATGTGGTTTGAGGGCACGCCGGAGGAAGCATCAGAGCTTCCGGGGGTTATAGAGACAGAGAGCGAAGGCCGATTGCAACGAATTGTAACGATGGCTGCGATAGAAGTTAGCGCCATATTGGAGCAAGCAGGTATTCGTCCCATCCGTGTGCGGCGTCTGGAGCTGGATGATATTTTAATACATTGGGTTGCGGGGCAACTAACGGGCAATGAAGAGACTTTCTCGAAGAAGAAAGGGGCGGAGCATTCATGAGTATGCTGAAATTGGAAGAGGTTGTGAAGCAATATGGAAACTATACAGCAGTAAACGGAATTTCGCTGAATGTGAACGGGGGAGAGATTTACGGACTGCTGGGGGGGAATGGAGCAGGCAAAACGACAACCATGCGGATGGTGCTCGGCCTGATTTATCCTGACGGGGGAAGCATTCGATACGAGGGCAAGCCATACAGCAAGGAGCTTCAACGAACGATGGGCTATTTGCCCGAGGAGCGCGGATTATACCCCAAGGTGAAGGTGAGTGAGCAAATTAATTATTTGGGCAGGCTGCGCGGGATGTCGGCCAAGGAGGCGGACAAAAGCCTGCGTTACTGGCTGGAGCGCTTTGGCGTACCGGAATATTACGATAAGCGGATTGAAGAGCTATCCAAAGGGAACCAGCAGAAAATGGGCTTTATTGCAGCCGTGGTGCATCGCCCGACGTTACTTATATTGGACGAGGCTTTCAGCGGGCTTGACCCCGTGAACGTCGAGCTGCTGAAGGACACGGTGAAGGAGCTGCGGGACGCTGGAGCTGCGATTTTATTCTCGACCCACCGCATGGAGCATGTGGAAGAGCTGTGCCGCCATATTACGATTTTGCATCGTTCGAATACAGTTGTGCAAGGAAGTGTGCAGGAAATCAAGAACCGCTACCCGCGAGAAAAAGTTCGTCTCATCACCACAGGTGAAGTGAACGGACTGGAGCAATTGCCCGGTGTACGTCGTGTGGAGAGTATGGACCGCGGTTGGATGCTACATATTGAACAGCCGGATGCGGCTAAGCTGATTTTACAAACCGCCCTGGGGCAAACGGATGTAGAGCATTTTGAGATCAAGGAGCCTACGCTGAACGAAATTTTCATACGAGAGGTGGGTGATTCTCATGAATAGATTAGGTACAGTCATCGGCTTTACGTTTCGTCAGAAGGCGAAAACCAAATCTTTTATCATTACGACGCTGGTATTGGCCTTGCTCATTACCCTCGGCATGAACCTGCCTTATATAATTTCCTTGTTTAAGGGAGAAGCGGCTGGGGGTGCAGGAGGCTCCGGGAAAACAGCAGCCGAGCATCTTCGTCTGGCACTGATTGCCGGGAGCCGAACAGAGATTGCGGATCAATTGGAGAAATTCACTCAGGAGCAGTCTAATCCGGCAGCCACTTGGGTGCGTTATGACAACGCACAGGCTCCGGCCATGCAGCAAGCCTTGAAGGACGGGAAGCTGCAAGGATACGTGAAGCTCAAGGAGCCTGCCGCTAAGGAAGAAACGTTTCCCCAAGTGGAGTACGTATCTGTAGAAAAAGAACCCTCCCCGGCGGTCATCACATTGCTGCAAACAGGACTACAGGCAGCAAAGGTTAAGGCCATACTTGGCGAGAATACATTGACCAATGATCAAGTTCGTGAAATTAGCACACCAGTAGCTGTGAATAGCAGGGAAGTGGATAGTCCATCTGAGGCAGGGAGGGCTGCGGGGACAAAGGATAAGGCGACCTCTATGATTAACTATGGCTTGGTCTATATACTGATGATACTGTTCTTCACCTCGTCGATGATGACGGGCAATATGATTGCTTCAGAGGTGACTTCGGAAAAAAGCTCACGCATTATGGAGATTCTCATCACGAGTGTATCGCCGTTGATCCAGATGTTCGGCAAAATTATCGGCATCTTCTTGGTCGGCCTGTTGCAAATTGCTGTTTTTGCAGCCGTTGTGTGTGCCAACCTGATGCTGCCGCATAACGGTGCTATCCTCAGCTCAGCCGGGCTGGATTTGTCACAATTGAACACTGCGGTGCTCAGTTATGGTTTGATTTTTTACATCCTCGGCTACTTTCTGTACGCAGTATTGTTCGCGGCTGTCGGCTCCATCGTTAGCCGTACGGAGGAGCTGGGGCAAGCGATCATGCCGATTACCGTGCTGTCACTGGCGGCTTTCTATATCGGTATCTTTAATATAGCTGCACCTGACACGATGTTCATCAAGGTCGCCGGATACATTCCGTTCTTTTCTCCGACCGTCATGCTGCTGCGCATTGGTTTGGAACGGGCGAGCCTACTAGAAATATGGCTGTCACTTGCCATTCTGGTCGCCTCCATCCTGTTCTTCGGCTGGCTGGCTGCCAAAATCTACCGTACGGGTGTCTTAATGTATGGCAAACGCCCTACTTTCAAAGAGCTAAGAAAAGCTATGAAGGCTTATAAAATTTAGATTTTTTTCACAGCACTGTGAGTGTGTGATGTCATAATTAGTGAGAAAACTTTCAGATTAAATGAGAAAAAAATTTCATAATTAATGAGAAGTGAATATTTATTCATTGGTATACATTAATGGAGTTGTTGTATGGTGTCCGAATATACGAAGGTGTCTACAGACAATAAAGTTTTGTACTAATTATTAATATTAAACAATAATAATATTCTTTCTTAGTAAGTATTTAACAAAAGCCCGATGAGCAAGTATCATCAGGCTTTTTTATTATATAAAGAAGGGACTGCTTGGGCTTAATCAGAACGAGCATAAGTTACATAACAAGTCAAAAGCTTTGAATCCTTTCCTGTTAGCGAAATCCGCGCAAATTCATTAAACCAAAGACTTGATCGGTGTAACCGGCTGTATCCGTATAATGCACCTCGATGGCCAAGTCCGTTTCATGGTGGAGCAAACCGTCGATGACGTGTACGGCATCCCGAGTGTTCGTATTGATGACTTTCGTGTAGAAAATGGAAAATTGGTCGCCAACCGATAAATCGTAGCTCCTTTTCCCGTCCCGTAATGGGGATTGGCATCACCGTGAAGCGTCGAAGTTCTAATCTGGACGGTAATTCTATCAATTACATTATTTTACATATGTGTACAGACAATAAAGTCATGTACTAGACATTAAAGTTGTGTACTAATTATTAATGACGGATAACAAGAATATCTCTTCTTAGTAAGTATTTAATAAAAAGCCCGATGAGCACGGGGGGACTGACCCCATAACGTGAGACAAATCAAAACACCTTCAAGAGAATGAAACCATGTCGTAAGATATGGAGATAACCTTGGAGTGTTTTTGCGTTGGCAACACGAGTTAGCTATCAGTAGAAAGGTATCGGAAAATCACGGGGGTCCTTCGAAAAGAACAACGCGTGAATCATAAACGAGTCCAACGGATCATGCAGTGTGAGGGGCTCCAGTGCCGTATGAGGATGAAAAACGAAAGGTCACGGGAAACCCATACAACCGGCCGAAAATTTGCTGGTGCGCCAATTCCACGCCGAAGCCCCTCTGCAAAAACTCGTTACAGACATTACCTATTTGCCGTTTGGCGGTAAGATGCTGTATTTCTCTAGCATTATAGACCTGTACAACGGAGAAATTGTAGCTGACAGTATAGCAGATAAGCAAGACACTTCTTTTGTTTTGGATACGTTAAACCAACTTCCAAAGCAGGAAAAGATGCTACTTCATAGTGACCAGGGCAGTGTCTACACCTCCTTTGCGTACCAAAAGGCTGTAAAAGGAAAAGGCATTACCATGAGTATGTCCCGCAAGGGAACGCCTGCTGATAAAGCCCCCATTGAATCGTTTCATTCCACGCTAAAGTCTGAAACGTTCTATCTAGAAGGGTTAACCTGCACAACGACGGTAATCTTTGAACAGACCGTTCGAGACTACATTACCTACTAGAACTTGATTCGAATTCAAATGAAACTAAAAAACCAGTCGCCGATTGAATTCCAACGACTGGCTGCTCAGACTTGTTAGGGGGGGAGCCCAGTCTCATTTACAGGGGGCAGTGCCTTATTAGCTGCTGGCTTCTCCTTACCGAGAAAAAATGCTTCTGAGTTTGGAGATCATAGTGAGAGAATTGTTTCTCTGCTTGCATATGTTGAAGCCGCAGCTCAGTCATATGTTTACGCTCGTTCAACGCTCTTTAATCTAAATGTCCAGATCTACGTAGATTGCTGCATGGTCAGATGCAGCCTGCGCTGCGTTCGTAATTTCAGGAAGATGAGGAAACAGAGTTCCGTCCTTCCCGCCCCAAACGCCCTCACGGTAGATGCCTCCGCCCCGGGCGAGCCGGAATAGCGCAGGCGACATCAGAATATAGTCAATTTTGTCCTTGGCGTCACCGTCTCCCCAAGTGCCAGGTCTGCCGGCAAAATCAAAACCTTCGATCTCACTGGCGTCTTTAAGATCGGAACCGTCCTGTAGAAGTGGGGCAAGAGGGTCACTATCCGGAGTATCGTTAAGATCCCCCATCACGGCAATCAGATCTATATTCGAAGCACGCAGATGCTCATAAATTTCGCGGACCCGCTTCGCCTGCTTCTTTCTAAGTGCTTTATCGTCATTTGCTTTGCTCTTGAAATGGTTAGCCAAAATGACCAGGCTTCGATTTTCCGGCAGCGGAATGTGGTATTCTGCGCAATCACGGTTAAACACTAGCTTACCATCCACCCTATCATCAACATGGCTTCGCATAAAATCCACTGCATACGGTGCCCGTGTAAAAAGTCCGACATCGATACCGCGGCTGTCATTCCCATCGATCAAGAGCGCATGATCATAAAGCCAGTTGGCAATGGGATAAAGTATCTGTTCGTTAAACATTACAAGTGAGGGCCTATTCTCAGCCTCTACCACCACCATGATTTGGGCGTCAATGTTTCGGATTACCCTCGCAGTGTTCTGCGTAGCGTGCTCGTTTATCGCTTCCGTCGTTAACTCAAACCATCCAATCCAATCATCGCGGCCGTTCGCCACGACCTTTAAGGCACCATACTTTCTGGAAACAAGTTTTCCCCGATTCCTGCGCAGGATAACAAAATCTGACTCATCTCTTTCTTTGAGTCCAAGTGCCTCCATTAAGCGCGCAATCTCAACTTTATCGGATGGACTGTAGATCTGCTGAGCTACAAGCGCATTAAGTTTTGCAACCTCTTCCAATACTTTTTGGCCGGAGAAGAGCCTATGATCCGGATCAGCTCCAATTCCCCATTCGGTCTGATTTAGTATCTTGGCCCGTTCAAAGAGATTTTCGACATTGTAAGAAGCTAGCCTCAACCAGATTCCTCCTCATCCTTATGGTATATAATCAGCCATGAACTACAGGTTGATATCTTTGATGCCAAACCTGGAGAGCTTATGCACAACCTGGTCAGCGGACGGCGCATTTTCAATAATGATCTTCACCACTTCATCAGTATCATCAACAAGACGGATATAGCGTTTGAATTGCTCCTCGGTCATGTTTTTTGAAACAACGAAGAGCTGTTTAAGCAAGTCCATCACGGGAACGTGTACTTTTCCATCGGGGACATCAGGGACCTCCCAGAAATTACGATCCAGAAATAACATTGATGTAATCGGGTTGGGGACGTTGTCTTTCTTGCCGCGGTAAAAAATTTGCGCAGCATCCTGGAACACCTCTTGAATCGTACCCGCCCTCCCCTCGGAAAAAACAATACCGCAAGATGCCAATGATAGAAGGACGTCTTCCCGTGTACTGTTGAGAAAGTACTTTGCTACGTGGGTTGCAAGCGGTGTGAACGGTTCGTGTCCATAATGCCAGGTTGGTACAGCCAAACTGTTATTGATGGGGGTGAGTTGGTTCTTAAGCTCCTGGGCAATCTCCCAAGCAGGGAGCATCCATGCGTGGAGTTTGCTCATTAGATCTTCATTGATAGTCCACATATTTTCTTTGTGTACGAGGATGTACTGCATGTCTACCGGAAAATCGGCATATGCTTCATGCAATCTGTTGATGGCGGAAGTAAGCTGATCTGCGGAGCGTCCGGCATAAAGCGCCCCCAGATGCGTTGCTTCCATACAACCAGGTCCGCCGCCGCTAACGACGATAAAGCCGGATTCAGAAAGCTTCTGGGCAATGTGTGCAACCTTGCAGTATGTCTCGCTGCCGCGCGGCTCCTTGTGCCCCCCCATAATGGAAACAGGACGTCTCCCGGATCGCATCTCGTTGGCCAAAAATGACCTCAGTCCAAGCCCGACTGAAGCGTCATGCAAGGCTTCCATCATAGCGGCGTAAGGGTCCGAGACGGCGGTGAGTCCTTTTTGATGGAAATATATAAGGTTTTGAAAATCCGGGGTCACTGACACGCTGAGCGTGTTATGGGGATCAAAGTTCTTATATAATTCATCCGGGTTATATAGCCCACTGTGTATTGGGTTAAATGGGGGATGCATGATCACTTCAACTGTTTTATTCATTGTTCGCTCCCAATAATTGTTATTTTCACGTCGTTTTTCTACTGCAATGGTACGGAAAAGTCACCCATCATCTCAGTGGAATGCCGCGGTCTACCGCTAAAGTACCGGTTATCGCGGTATTTGCAGAATCTTAACTTTGAAGGGTTCTCAATTCGACAGGATCGAATTGGTTGTTTCCACAAGTATTCTAACCGAATGAATTTGCAATAATTCATTTGAAATTTATTGTCACTACGAATCGGTATGCGGGTAGGCCAATTAGCGGAAATGGAAGGGTCAAGATGCGGATTGACTGCGAAAAAAAGTTATAAATTACCAAAATGTACAGTACAATTGGAAGTGTAAAAGAATACCACCTCAAGTGGATACTTTCGAATAGGTCCAATGAATCCGAATTTGATTACCCTGTCATTGAATATACATAACGTAAAATAATATTGCTTAACAGGCGCCATGAATTTCTCGGGAGGTGTGTTGGAACAATGGAGTTCCTGAACCGTGGTATGAACAGAGAACAAAACGGCAGTCCTCGTTCTTTGGAGAGTGCAAAAGTAAGCTTAGGCAATTTGAATATTCTTGGAACAGCAGAACGATCCCAGCAGTTCATGGAATGCGGTCCAAAGAATACGTCTTCTGACGAACCATTGGATGCTTCCTATTGTTCCTTGCCGATTGTAAATCCTGAGTTGAATCAGTGGATTCAAATTACCCCCTTGGAAAAAATGGTAGAGATTGAATACGATGTGTTGATTGTAGGAAGTGGTGCCGGAGGAGGCGCGGTACTTTGGAGGCTAGCAGATCAATGGGGAAACAACGGGAAAAAGATTGGCGTTGTTGAGGCAGGAGATCTTTTTCTGCCTACACATGCCATGAATCTGCCTACAATTAACTATCAGCAGAACTCTTCGCTAGTCACCAATAAGTTCGGTTTTTATGGCGAAGAGCTTCCGGAACTTCCGGGAGCAATGAGTAAAATTGTTTTTGGTGGTGCAACATTATTTTGGTCAAATCTAACTCCACGAATGGCAAATTCAGAATTATTACGTTGGCCTATTTCTTTGCAAGAGATGAATTATTACTATTCAGCAGCAGAAGCAATCATGAATGTGAACACGAATATATCCAAAGGATCTCCTATTTCGGAAATTATGTTAGGAAGGCTTCGTCAACATGGTTATTATAAGGCAACGCACAGACCTATGTCCTTAAATTTAGAGCCAACGCAATATGGTGTGATAAACTCCAACGTATTTTTTAGCTCGATAATATTTTTCGCATATGCCATGAATCGTAGACCCGTTGATCTGTCAGTAAATACCCGTGCAGTGAAGGTGCTTACCGACCATGGACGCATTGTCGGGATTGAAGTCGTTTCACAGGACAAAAAGTCACACCGTATCAGAGCCAAAAAAGTAGTCTTATCGGCAAGTACATTGGAAACCCCGCGTATTTTGCTTCATTCAGGTGTAACAGGAAGGGCGATTGGCCATTACCTTACTGATCACGGGGCTGTGATTGCACAAGGAACAGTGAGTCGGGGAGTTTTTCCTGAGGTACTGGGGGCACTTAGTATAGTAGTTCCTGAGGAAGAAGGCACTCCATTTCAAGTTGATATTAGGAGAAATGACAAATATTATTTGTATAAGTATGATATGCAGCCTGTATTGAAGGAGATTCCGATCAATTTTCATGCCTATTGCAAACTCGAATCTCATTTTGATAATTATTTGACTCTGGATCCTGATAGGAAAGATGAATATGGTGTTCCAAAGATTCGGGTGCATTTTTCCTATAGTGAAACTGATCAACGAGTTATTCGTCAAACTATTGCAGGGGTAAAGAATGTTGTTAATGCCACTGGGGTATCCTTAACCTCTGAAATATGCAGACATGTACCAGGAAGGGAGCGGCACTACGTCGGAACATGCCGTATTGGTCAAGATTCTTCTACCGCAGCGGCCAACCCTTATGGTGAAATTTTTGGTGTTTCGGGATTGTTTGTTGCGGACAACAGCATGCTGCCTTCCATGTCTGCGGCTAATCCGACGTTAACTACCATCGCTCTATCGATCCGAACAGCTGACCATATTATACGGCAATTTCAAAATAACGATTGAACTTATGCTTATGCGGGCAGGAGCCGAAATTTGCGGTAGTGTCATACCTTAACCAAAAGCTGGATTTCATAACTCGCTTCATATAGATTATCCTTAATAGAAAGATCAGTATGGATTACGTTCCAGGCTCTGCTCTCGACGGTCAAGTGATGCTGACGGCAGTATAACATACTGCGCAGGGTTTAGTTGCATTTGGCGTTGCTGAGTCTGTGTAATAGAGCAGACATAGGTGCTTTGGGGCACCTTTTTTGTCTTAGTGCAGCTTTGCTATCACGCTGTTCAAGGATGAGAAAAATTAAGGCTTTCTACTTGATTTTGTGTGCCCTGATTATGGTCTTGTCAGTTGCAGTTATCGTTCCTAGATTAAGGATAAAAAAAGAGGAGAAATTAGAGCATGAGAGCACAATAAGAGTCTGGACCAAGCATTTATTCTTAACGGTTTTATAGATTTGGGATGGGAACCAAGCATTTGCTTGGTGAACAGCCTGACCATGAAGAACCAGAAGGTTTTCGGAGACGTGATTCAGGTAGACAGCAAAATAGAGTTGTACGGGGAAATTGATCGTGAATTTGAGAACTGTCTAATAGAAGATTTTGATATCATCTGGGTTATGAATCAACCGCATGATCTTAGTATTAACTATAAAGGATGATTGGGGTCTGACCCCTATCGATTTTGCTAAGAATTTACCTTATTAAAAAATTTAGAAATGATGGAAGTGAATGTTAAAAGGGAAGAATCCTAAGTATATAGAAGGAGCTGGTGGGTGCATTGTCTCAAAAAATATATTGGATAATAAAGGTCATTTAAAGTGGATACTTAGAGAAGATTCTGTTAATGAAGTGAATAACGGATGGAGATTTTTTTTGATATAGATAATGACGAATTTATTAATAACCCTAGAATATGACAGTATGCGATTTTAATACAGTTGTTGGGTTTGAACCAGCTATTCTTGCGATTTATAATTCCCAGTAGGGAGCGATTTACAACTAATTGTAGAGGATAATCAGAGATTTTTTGTGGACAATCTAACCAGGAAAATAGTTGAATTACGAAGAGTTTTTAAGCACATTTATAATATAAATAATTGATCTGTATGTTGATTCAAATAAAAGCGGCGGTTGAAACAGAAGTGATTCTGTCTTGACCGCCGCTTTTTTAGCTGATCCAGTTGGGTTTTGTCTATGTGATTTTTGAATGGAGCATTTTTATAATCGTTCAATTTTAAATCTATTATCTTTCTTTGAAAAAAACAAATATACCGACATAAAACGACAAATTTTTCATTAGGTAAATGGTATTATTACTTTTGTCTCATTTCCTAGAATTGAGGTGTAGTTAAATAGGTATTATTGATCAATTGGGGAGAGTGGAATATGAAGAAAGTAGGTATGTTGATTTTTTCCTTGCTACTAATTCTAGCACAACCAGGATTTGCACAGGCTGCAACCAGTGGAAAAGAATTAGAGAATCACTGGGCAGGTTCATTAATGAGCGAGTGGCTAGCCAAAGGGATTTTAAAAGGATACGAAAATGGCAAGGTATATCCTGATCGTCAAGTTACAAGGGCAGAGTTTATAACCATACTACATAAGGGGTTTGATGGCCAAAATACTTATGATGTATCGGAAAAGAAAAGCAAGTTTAGCGATGTGGAGGAAAGCAATTGGTATTACAAAGATGTGTTGAAGGCTGTTGATGAGGGATTTATTAAAGGATATCCCAACAACACGTTTCAACCGAATAAGACTCTGACACGTCAAGAAGCTGCAGTTATACTAGCGAACAAGTTGAACCTGAAAGTAGATGATTTAAATCTTTTGAAAGAATATAAGGATTCAAATACTGTAGCTGAATGGGCTAATACTAGCTTTTCCGGTGTCTTAAAACACTCCATACTGCAAGGTTACCCTGATAAGACGCTGATGCCCAAGAATCAGTTAACACGCGCAGAGGCGGTAACCTTACTAGATAAGGCTATTAAATTTGAGGCTTCCAATAAAACTGTAACGATTCCTTCTATTAATTCAGAAAGTAGTACAGATATTAGACAGAATGAAAGTACTCAAACGGGTGGCAGTACTACAAGTAATACGGATACAGATAAAAAATCAAAGAGAAATAAAATTGATACGAAACTGGATTCTGATAAGGATGGTTTGTCCGACTATAAAGAAGAAATGATAGGCACAGATAAACTCAAACCAGATACAGATGGGGACGGTCTAACTGATGGTCAAGAAGTAAACCTAATCGGCACTAATCCATTAAAAATTGATACCGATGGAAATGGTGTGAATGATGGTGATGAGGATAGCGACAAAGATGGCTTAACGAACGCGGAAGAGGTGAAACTTGGAACTAATCCTGGTAACAAGGATACTGATTTCGACGGTTGGGATGATGCCTACGAGTTAAAGAAAGGTACTAATCCACTAGAGGCTGATTCGGATCACGATGGGTTAAAGGATTCTATTGAGGAAAAATTTAAAATGGGCCCTCTCAATCCCGACACAAACGGTAATGGTATTAAGGATGGAGACGAATCTGTTGTATATAAAACTGAGATAACCTCATTTGAGCGTGACTCAAATGTTATCCCTTCAGTAAAAATTACTTCTGATGCCAAAGAAGCAACTTCTACAGTAATTACAAATGTGTATGGAATGGACGCCTTTATTGATAAGGATATTCCTGGGTATATTGGTGCGCCTTTTGAGTTCACGACAGATGTTAAATTTGCTACTGCCGCTATCACATTTGAGTATAATCCGAGCTTGGAGTCAGATGATTTCCGTCCGGAAATATTTTACTACAATAAAGAGAAGCAGCTCTTGGAAAAAGTAGAGAATCAAACGTATGATCCGAGTACCCATTCAGTAACAGCGATTGTTCCTCATTTTAGCACTTATATTTTGTTAAACGGTAAGGCCTGGGATGCAGCTTGGGCAAAGGAAATTAGATTACCTAAAAAAGACC
This sequence comes from Paenibacillus sp. BJ-4, assembly GCF_020404765.1. Taxonomy (GTDB): domain Bacteria; phylum Bacillota; class Bacilli; order Paenibacillales; family Paenibacillaceae; genus Paenibacillus. The sequence continues at coordinate 139,873 of NZ_JAIVEM010000027.1, read as the reverse complement.
CTTCAACGGGGCGTGAACGTAAAGTTGATGTCGTGTTTAGTATTGACACTTCTGGAAGTATGGCTTGGAATGATCCAAAGAAGATGAGATTGCAAGCAGTTAGTAATTTTGTAAGTAAGTTGGAAGAGAATGATAGAGCAGCGATTTATCAATTCGCTGATGATTCTGTTCAAAGAATTGCTTTGACCTCTGACAAGCAGTCAGTACAAGATGCTGTGTATAAGGTAAGTGGGTATGGAGGCACTAACATTTACTCTGCTTTAGATTCTGCATTAATAGAGCTAGAGCAAAATGGAGAAGACAATCATGATAAGTTTATTGTTCTGTTAACCGATGGGCAAGGAACTGAGGATAATGATCTTATTGATGATGCGTTACAAAAGGCAAAGAGTGAAAAAATCGCTGTTTATACAATTGGTCTAGGCGATTCTATTGATGAGGTAATGCTTAAACGAATTGCATCAGAGACAGGCGGTTCGTATTTCCATGCTACAACTGCAGAATCAATTGACTTGGCATATGACCATGTAGCGGACGAAACGATTGATGCCTCATTGGCATTGGACAGTGATAAAGATGGAATCCCTGATTATTTTGAAATTAATGGTGTACGCCTAAGTAATGGAAAAATACTGTATAGATTATACCCAGATAATGATGGCAACTTGTACGGATTAGATCCTTATAATGCTGATACAGATGGGGATGGAATCCCCGATGGAGAAGAGCTAGTCCTAGCTTCTAAAAATTATGATCAAGATCCTGTCTATTTTACATTGATCTCAGATCCAACGAAAAAGGACTCTGATGGAGATGGTATGAGTGATACAGTTGATCTTCAACCTCTAATTTATAATGTTACAGAGCGCCATAATGTTATGATTAGCGATTTGAGCTATGTGAATTTAGAATTCATACAAGGTAGGGAGTTTGGTGGACCATTAGAAGCAGCCATAGAAAATAAATTTAAAGTTAGTGGTGTTCGCCCTGATAAAGAATTGGAAGGGTGGAAAATCATTAAGGCTTATGACAGTAAATGGTACGATTTTAGTTTTGGAGCTGTTGCCTTGAAAAAGGGAAATAAAATCGTTATTGCATTCAGGGGAACTGAACTTGAGAATGGCTGGGAAAACGGTGTCGTGGATGGAATTAATGATTTAACTATATTCTTTAAAAATGATAATTTTCAAACAAGTAAGGCCGAGGGATTCGTGGCAAATGTAATTGAAGAATATCCAAATACAGATATCTATATCACGGGTCATTCTTTAGGTGGTTTTATAGCAAGTGTTCTGTCTTACGAATTAGCTTCATTAAACCTAACAAGTATCCATGGTGATCGAGATGCATATAAAGTATTCAAAGAGAGTAATTATCAATTTGCCAAGGGAAGAACTTTTAACGCTGCCCCGTTCTTTGTTAATGGATACGCTACAGATTTTGTAAGGAAGTGGGGAATGGATATTTTCACTCCGTTTACAGATAGCCCGGTTCCGCCATTAGCATTGTTGAGTGATGAATATAACGACCGAATTGAAAATTATACAACGGAGGGTGAATTTTTAAGTCTTCTTAAGCAATATGCTGTTGGCTTGCGTTTGGGGAAAGTATTCGAACCATTCCCAAGTAGTGGTGATATGTTGGAGAGACATTCGATTTCTAAGTTTTATGAACATTTTCCACTTAAATAAGTAAAGTTGAAGGAGAATAGACTGATAGGTCTATTCTCTGGATTTATTGAAAGGAATGATTATGGTAATGGTAAAATCCAATAAAAGGACACTATCAATTTCGACTGATGAACAACTACAAAATTGTGTTATGTCCAATGTATCTGTTCAGATATATGTGGAGGACGAACTTGATTATGAGGGGGAGATTGTCGGATATTCTGATCATTCTATAACTACAGACGATGGGATTTATTTAAGAGTGAATTGTAGGGTACAGACAAACAGTAATTATCTAAAATTACTAAGATCATAGTTCTACTTTATTTGATATTGAGGCTTGAATGTATTATTAAAGGAGTTTTCATTAATGGAGGAAGTTTACGAGTACTTTGTACATGAATTAGGAATGGATGAGAAAGTTCATAAATTTATGCCTACTAGAAGATGGTTGATGAAAATAGGACTTTTAGTAGCTATTATGTTTGAATTAATTGCCTTGTTCTTTATTAGTACGTGGTACATTTCTATATCTCTTATAGTTTTTGGAATAATAGCATTCTTTATTTTTACTTATTTTTACTGTAAGGGAGTTGGAAAAGTTTTATTAGATAAATATAATGCTAAGTTGACCAATAAATTCCCTTTATCTAGCATTGATTACTACAATTACATCAATGGTGAATTAGCTGTTTATCTTCAGAGTAAGGGTTTGCACACTGAAAAGAAACTAGAGTTACTGATCGATCGGTTCAAAAAAAAAGCAGATGAGACGTCGGGAAGACGATTTTTTATTCCAGGAATATTTGCCGCTCTAACCCTACCGGTTTGGAACCAAACAGCTGTAAGTCTCTTTAAAAATATAAACAATACACAGCAAATAGTTACTTTGTTCTCGGTTCTATTCATTATTATTGCTACAATGACCTTTATCTCCTCCTATTACATTTCATTTTTTAAACTAATATTTGGTTTAAAAAACCAGCGATACAAGCTGCTCATTGGTCACCTTGAGGATATTTATATAAAGCTCCTTTAAAAAACTACGAAAAAAATAAATAGTATTAGTGAGGGTAACAGTATGCATGAATCAGAAATCAATTGGAATTTTCCCTCAGGGGAATAAAATTTTTCTTTGGATTCAGGAAACTATGAAGCCAGAAAATAAAGATAAAAAAGTTGGTGAACTACTTGATACTTTTATGAACAAGAATAAAGGTTGCTCCGTTTTAAATATTGGTTCTTTAATAATGGCTTCTTACTTATTATTGGTATATCCAAAAGAGGAACTGTCCTATAAAGATATACTAAAAATAGATCAATATAATATTGAAATAATTGTTGGAGAAAAAAAGATGAGGCAATACTCAGGAGGATAAGAAATTCATATCACATGCAAACTTTAATATTGTAGGGGATACGATTGTTTTTAAAGATAAGCTGTGATTTTTGGGAGATTGGTGAATGATTACATGTTCATTGTTAAAGATAAATTTTTTAATAGACTTGATTAAGGATATCCGAGTCCTACAAAGAATACTAATGGGAGTAGAACAAGTACAGAAGTCGATTCTCTTTTTTTGTCGTATAATGTTAATTATAGGAACTTGGTGTTGAAACAGAAAGGTGGGTCTTAAGTGCATATATCTAAGTTAAATATTTCGGGATATAAGAACACTAAGGAAATATCTGAAATAAGGCTAAACAAAGGACTTAATGTGCTTGTTGGAGAAAATGGTTCGGGCAAGACGACTATTGTTAATGCCCTTAGACTTGTTTTGCGAGAAAACGAATTTTCATACATGAATATTGATGAAGATGATTTCTATATATCTTTAGACAAGCAATACACTGCTCCGGAAATTAGAATAGATCTTACACTTGAATCTTTGAGTTCAAATGAACAAGTTACATTTTTAAGTTGGTGTGATGCCGACAATAATGCACAACTACATTTAGAGATTAACTCGAATCCTAATAGGAAAGGATATTACAAAAAAGAAGTTTGGGGTGGCGCTTCAAAATCAAGCATTTTTGAAGACGAGACATTTGATTGCATTGATTGTATCTACCTCCCGCCTCTTCGGGACGCAGAGGAGAAATTAGTTAACGGAAAGAGATCGAGATTAGCCCAGTTACTAAAGAAACAATACGGTGACAATAAAGATTCACTTGTGAAAAACGTAACTGATTTTAATTTTCAAATTACAAGTAATGCTGAGAATAAATATAATGAAATTGAGGAAGCGAAAATCAATATTAATACTAAGCTTGAAGAAACATTGGGACAACGGCTTGGCCAGAGTATAAATCTTCAATTTGCGGAAACATCATTTAACAAAATTGTGGAAAGTATAAAGATGGTGTTCTTTCCAGGTATCAAACAGAATGACTCTGATAAATTTAGGGATATTGCAATTAATAGCTTAGGATACAATAACTTATTATATATAGCTACTGTATTTGCAGAGCTTGAACTATTGAAAGACAATAACATGATGACTGTTTTATTAATTGAGGAACCAGAGGCTCATTTACATCCTCAGCTTCAAGTCAAATTTATAAAGTATCTAGAAGGTATAGCACGAGACTTGGAAAATCTGCAGGTTGTTATTACAACACATTCTCCAGTACTTGCTTCTTCTATAGACATAAATAATTTAATCCATATATCACAAAAAGAAGAGAGAATTGTAGCGATTCCGTTAAAGGAAATCGATCTGGGTGAAAGCAAAAACTATATTAACAGGTGGCTAGATGTAACAAAATCTGCACTGCTGTTTTCAAAAGGTATAATTCTTGTAGAGGGCATTAGTGAGGCTATGCTGATACCTACTTTAGCAAAGATAGTACTAGCTGAATATAATAAAACAGCTCTCGATAATTTCAATCCATTACTACCAACATCCCTAGAAGAAGCTGGTGTGTCTACGGTAAATATCAATGGAATTAACTTTAAACATTTCATGAAGTTCTTTTCGAATTGTGATGACAGCACAGGTAAAATACATTTACCTATTTTGTGTTCAGGAATTACGGATAATGATCCACCAAAACTAAAAGTACCTGTGTATGATGAAAAAGATGAATTGATAAAAGATAAAGATAAAGAGCCTTTAACCAAACTTCAAGATACATTTCCATTACCGAGTGAATTGCCTGTTGGGGCAAATAGTGCACTTCAACTAATTGATGATATTAATAAGAGTAAATGGGGGCGTTTATATTCTTCTCCATTAAAAACCTTTGAATACGATTTAGCGATAAATAGTAACACAAATATAATGGCAAAGGTTATTTGTGATCTATGGCCCACTGAAGGGAAAGTAAAGCAGCGTTGCATTTCCATATCTTCTAAAAACAATGAGTACGATAATGAATATGAGTTAAAAGAGGATGCTGAATTCATTTTTAAACATATTGATGCTGATGAGGTTGGGAAAGGGATCTACGCACAAAAATTAACAGATCAATTGGAGTTACAAATGAGAGAGCAATTGGATAAGGTTGATGATACAAAATCAAATATTAATGATATTTATTCAAATATAAGTGGAATCATGGATATTCCAGATTATATTAAGAAATCAATAATATGGGCGTGCAACGGTGGTGAAGTATGAATAAGGAGGAAATGGAACAAGAAATAATACATACTTTGAGTGAGAGTAAAGAGGCATTGAATTCGTTTACTTCACTTATTGATAATAAAGTGAGGGAGAAAACAGAGCAGCAGCTAAAATATGTTCTCTCTCCTGCTAATAAAAACATCTTCTTAGAAGCTTGTGCAGGCAGTGGTAAAACGGAAGTTGTTGGAATGAAAACTGCATATGAGATCAAAAAGTGGCGTTCAGCTAATAGCGGTATTGCGGTACTTACATTTACTAATGAAGCGACTGATACTATCAAAGAACGAGTAAAGATCTTTTCAGAATTAACTTCATTGTATCCTCACTATATAGGAACCCTCTCCGGATTCATACACGGATTTATTGCTCAGAGTTACGGATATAAATTTTCCAAACATAAAAATAGAGAAGGTGATACCTCATATAGACTTATTGATAAAAGTTTAGTTGTATATGATACCCATTGGCTAAAAAAATATAAAATTCCTTATTTGAACCATAATTCATCGGGGCAAGACGTATATGCTAATCAAATTTATTACGATCATAAAATAAACGACATTATGATTTATTATTCGGAGAATTATAAACTTTCATTAAAAGAGTATTACCAGTTAACTGAGGTACAAGAATTCGTTCGTAGCTTTCGTAAAAAGAGAGGGAATAATAATCTATTAAGTTTTGAATTTATAAAGAATGCAATAGGAAAAGCCAAACAAACTTTTTTTGAGGATGGTTTCGCTAACTTCGAGGATATGAATAATATGGCTTACAGAGTTTTAAAGAAGAGTGATCATTTAGCTGCACTCATTGCTACACGGTTTCCTCTCATTATTGTAGATGAATGTCAGGATCTTTCATGGATTGAAATTAACATTCTTGATCAACTACAACGTTCTGGTTCTTCTCTCCATTTTGTTGGGGACCTTAACCAATCAATATATGAATTTAAGGATGCTGATCCAGCAACCACCAAACAATATGTATCTGTATTTGAAAAGTACTTACTAACTGATAATTTTAGGAGTTGTCATTCTATTGTAAGTACATCCAATAAATTATTAGGTATAACATTGCCTATACGTGGTTTAGAGGTTGATAGATATGGTGAAAAGAGTGTTTGCTATTTAGAATATAATGACCTTGCATCTTTAAGTCAAAAGTATATAGAATTCCTTAAGGAAGTTGAAATACCTTTTAATAATTCGGCTATATTAGTCCGACAAAAAAACTTGAAACTAGACTTAGAAACGAAATTCAGAGAAAGTAAACATTTAATCTTAGATGCTCTACAACTTTGGATTGAGAATACACCAAAATCACGAATATTAGCTTTAGAGCTGGCAAGTAGGCATATGCATAGGTGGTTTGGAGGAGCAAAAACGAAAAAGAACTATAACTGCCCCAGTTCAATTGATTCCGTTTATAGATGGAGAATCTTTATCAAAGATTTTTTGGATGTATGTTCTGCAGTTTCTGATTTGGTTAAATTTGATGGTGTAAATTATTCAACGTGGTATAAGAGTTTCAATAATAACTTCTTGAATATAGTGCAAGATGCATATCAAAACTTAGCGATTTATGATAGTGAGAAGAGAGACTTTTCTGAAATATCTAAGCTCATCTCACCTAAAGGAACTGCTAAAGATGAGATAACAGTTTATAATATGGCGGATAAGATAAATCCGGTTTCAGTCAACACTATCCATTCAGTTAAGGGTAAATCTTTTGATAGTGTAATGGTGGTTTCTAGTCTCCGGAATTTAGGGAGTGGGCATTGGAAAAAGTGGATCGAGAAAGACCACGAATCTGGACGTATAGGATATGTTGCGAACACCAGGGCCAAATATTCTTTAGTTTGGGGTGTTCCGGTATTAAATAAAGAGGACAGGGACTTACTTGAGTCTTATGGTTTTAAACGGGCAGACTAAAATGATGTTTTGTAAAAAACGGTTATTCTTTTTGGATGGCCGTTTTTATATTATTAATAACTTACACCAGTTAGATTAATCGGTATAATTTCAAATCGAAGAATTGCTGTTCGCCATATTTTCACCATCTTCAAAGATATAATTGTATGTAATAATAAGAATGACTGGATGTCGGAGGTGAATTAATGATTATTTTAAATTTCTATGGAAATATTGAACCGACTATCATATCGAAAAAATTAGGTGTTGGAATATCAAATCCACCTAGTGATTGGGTAATTGTATTGCAGGACGAGATGCTAGAAGAGATGATAGTACTTGAACATAACTTAAAGGTATGGAGAAAAGAAGACTTTAAAGACATTCAGCTTAGCAACTATGATCTTACTCAGTTAGTCAAAAAAGCGAAATGGAATATTCCTTTAGAAGACTATAGCTCTGATTTAGAAGTAATAGCGAGAAATCTTGTCGTTATTGATGTATTGGATTTTAAAAATTCATATTTACAATTAAAAAATGACACAATGGATAGTCCTACATGTGAAGTTTCATTTCCACGAAAATTCATAAATTTTTGCAATAAGATTCAATATTCAAGTAAGGGGAAGGACGTATTAAACAACAGGATACCATTTTCAACTTTTTCTTCAGATGAATTTAACGAGAAGCCTCGCATTCTGAATTTTTTTCGTGCAATGTTAAACTCACAGTTGGATTTCGAAAACTATAATAATGAGTGTTTATCTTCATTAGTAAAGGTAGGTGCATTAATAGATGATTTTTTGCAGAAGGAAGAGGAATTTTGGATTTTTGATTACATAATAAATTCAATGTATCATGATCGTGAGTATAATGCTTACCATGTTTTTAAAGTAATGTCACTAATAGAGATGTTAATAATAAATCCTTCAGGGAATGGAAGAACTGTTGGAGAGTTAGAAAGGAAGCTTCCCCTATTTCTTAAAGAACCACGAATAGTAGCAGCTAAGAAAGCCACGTTCGCACAAATAATGAGACAACTCAGAAATAAAATAGCTCATGGAGATTATAGAGCGATACAACTATTATTAAAACGTTATAGAGAAGAATTTATGATTAATTACCAATACGATGAATTCGAGTATAGCATAGAAAATTGGACATACTTAAACATTTGCTGTCGATTAGATGAAGTATTAAATGAAATTGTATGGGAACTTATAACGAATAAGGAACGGTTGAGACTGCTTCAATATGAATAAATACATTGGGACTATAGGAAGTACTATTCGGAAAAACAGTAGGGAAGATACCGGCTACAGAGAGACGGGAGATTTGAAATCATTTGTTTTGTAATTTTGAAGTACAAACTTTAATGTAATTAGAGTTTTGAGGATGTTTTCTTGGACACCAACTTTAATCTAACTAATAAAGTGGGCTGAAAACCAGAAAAGACTTGATTTACCTCAGTTTCTAAGGAACCAACTATAATGTCACTGAATAATTGCGTGACCCGAATACTGGTGACATAATGAATGGGAACCTGGCCAACCTAGGAAAGATATTGTTGACTTTGGTCATAAATCAGGTTATTCATACAAAGATATGTTTGAAAAATACAAAAATGGAGAAATAACTCTCGAAGAATTAAAAGAATTCTAATTCGATCCTGATAACTACAGGTTAGAAAACCCTTCAGCTAATAGAAGCCATAAGTATGAGTAATGAAAGTAAAGAGAATCGCATAACTTCAAAGGAAATCGGCGGGAAAGGAGATGTTTTTTTGAAAATTGTCAATCTTTTTGATGCTGTACGAGATGGGAGTTATAATGAATTTCTTGAACATATGATGGGGAGGTTAACCAAATAAATGCTACATTGGGTTTGAATTTATTAAATTTAGCATTAGTTAATGAAAAAAGTGAGTTATAGTGTTATGACTTTGGAGGGTATCTATGAAATTTGAAATTACAGACGAAATGTTAAGAAAAATCGAGGAATGGGATTCTTGTATACCAATTGATGTAACTGGAGCAAAGTATGCATATACATTTATTCCAACTGGGATTGGGCTTGTAGTTAATGTAAGATGTGATGTATGTAATAGAGTATTAGGTCTCTCAGACGACTTTTAAGTAATTCGGAAAATCTAATCACTTAGTGCATCTCCCAGAAAACACTTTAAAGATCCTTCGGGGATTTTAGAGGAACTCTAGAAGGTGCACTTTTTCTATTTCGGCTTTGCCTATTTTTTTATGTTATCTACATTTCTTTTAAAGCGAGTGCTTCTTTGATTAATCGATGTACAACTTGTAATTCCTGGTTCGATAAAGACAATAATGTTGAATCAATTTTATCTAAAGTCTCCGATTTTAATTTCTCATTAGAATGATTTTTATCATCTTCAAGAAGTTGTACAGGCCTTACATGAAGAGCCTTAGATATTTTTGCTAATGTTTCTAATGTAATGTTAATCTCCCCACGCTCAATTCTTCCCAGATAAGACTGGTCTATTTGAAGTTGTTCCCCTAGTTCTTCTTGTGTTAATTTCATTGCTTTTCGGTACAATCTGATCTTTTTCCCTACTTGGAGATATATATTTGCCATCCATGCCACCTCTCTTTAAGAGTAGGCAAGTTTGAGAAAGGAATGAAGAATATTCAACTACATAATACCAATTGAAAATAGGAGTTATATGTTCTAAAATTAGGGTGTGAAATTCACCAAGAGGAGAAATATCCAATGACATCTATGCCACACCATCATGTTATCGAAAATGTATTGCAGTACAAAATGCGTGGGAAGGTAGCTTACCTTGGTAATCTTTCGGCTACCTCTGCATTGCAAATAACCTATGTTAAACCATTTGATCATCCGTCAGGAAAAGGGTATCAAAGACCCGTGGATAGCAAACGTTGTAATGATTTTGCTCTGTATCTCTCTAAGGGAGAAGATGCGCTCTTCACACCCATTTTGTTGAATGCGGAATCGAAATGGGAGTTTAGCCCTTATGACAAATCAAGATCAACATTTGGCCGGTTACTATGTAAAGATCAGGCTTCATTAATGGATGGACAGCATCGTTTGGGGGGCATAAAGCGCTATACACAAGACACAAATTCTGAAATCAATGTACCTTTCTTAGCTTTTCACTATCTTGATGAAGATGAAGAAATTCACTTGTTCGACACGATTAATACCAAAGCTAAAGGGATCGGAACATCACTGAGTAAGTATCTACACAGAAATTCGGATGATAATAGTTGGGTTGCAACAGAACTCATAACAAGAGGAGATAGTCCGTTTCATTTCATTGGAACACTTACTGGAAAAAGAGTCTCAGGGAGGCACGTTACACTTCAAAATCTATATAAAGTCGTTGAGTTGCTTACGAAGTCTGAACATATCTCCATTTTGAATAAAGAAAAGAAACTGACGCTAAGCTTAGTTTATTTTAATGCCATAAAAGAGCAGTTTAATTCCGAATGGCTCAATTACAAAGAATATCGCTTAACTCATATTGTGTGTCTTAATGCTCTCGCTATAGTAGGAGCAGAAATTTTTTCAGCTGGAGCAGCAAATCAACAAGGGAAATTAGATTATAACTTTATTGATAAGTGTGTGAAGAGAATGAAAGGAATGGAATGGTCGGTAGATGGTCCTCTGAAATACCTCAAAGGAATCAGTGGATCGAAAGTTTTGGCGAGTGACCTATCGACAGAAGTTCTACCTATGCTTGGATTGAAGAGTTGATTAGTGATGCTTGGGAGGAGAGAGGATGTTTCTCATCCGGTTAAAGCCTTATCCAGGAGAATCTTTGTTAAGTTTCTTGAATCGTTATGCATCTATTAATGGCATTAGTTTATTAGGATTTTGGGGTTATGTTAAAAACAAAAGATTTGGTACACCCCAATTCAACGACTTATATTTGATAGAAAATACTCCAACTTCTACTTTGGATGTAAAACTGCTTTCTGAATTGACCAATTTATCTATCCAAACTTTATTATCGATGACCCATTATTATGCTCAATCGAAATTTTCACATAGTAAAAAGATTGTTTATTCTAGGTTTATGAGAGGTTTAGTTAGAGATGTACTATACTTTTGTCCGCAATGCTTGGCGACTAAGAACTATATTCGATTAAAATGGAAAATTGTTGGTGTTGATATCTGCTTGGAGCATCTTACGTTTTTATCGACATGTTGTTTAAACTGTAGCTATCCAATTCCATTAAAAGAACTAGAGCACACAAATTGTTGTACAAAATGTAATGCATCTTTGGATGTGGGAATCGGAATGAAGGTAACTGATTTGGAGGAGCTAGTTCATCAACAACAATGGTTGAGTAATCAATGGGACGTACTTTTCAGTAATGGTGAGGAATATTGTTCTCCTGTGAAGGTAGCACAAAAGTTAATTTTTGTGCTAAACGAAAGAAATTCAACCATTGATATGCAAACATTGACTGTGTTCTGTGATCGTAACGGAATAAATCTACAATATTTGTTACAGTTCGCTCGTAATACGCTCAAACAGAAAAGAAGTGTGCATCTACAATATTTATTAAAAATTTTGTATTTGTGCAAAGTGGATCTACCAACGTTTTTTCTAATCAAACCAACATCAGGTTTTGTTGAGCAACTATCATCAGGCGACCCACAAGAAACAAAAGCTAAATGTCTTGCGCCTTGGTGTAGGAGTTATAAAAAGGCTGGAAGTTTGAAAAAAAGAGGTACTAAATTCAAACATCTGAAGAATGGGGAAATACGAAAAAACTATCTTTTTTGTATGGAGTGTGGTTGTAATTATTATTTTGATGAGACTGGTAAACAAGTTGAAACGGAAGAATTTATAAGAAGCTTTCCATATATTAAAGATTGTATTTCAGCCAATGATCTAGTCCTCCAACTGAAGTTGCCTTTGACAAAATGTAAAAGAATAATTGCATACTTCAGGACAAGGTTGGATTTTTTAGATGGCCATGTTGATCCACGATTGTTAAATCGTGTTCAGGTTGCCTTAGAGAGTAATACTGGATTTAATCAAATTAAAGCTTCGAGGTGCTGGGGATCTCTGGATGAATTTCTGATGTACAGATACCATATTGACGTACTAAGGACGAGAATATCTTCCCAAAGAAAGGCTAAACAGAGAATCGATTATGATTTGAAGTGGAGTAAATTAACAAATACAACAAAAAAATTATTGAAAATGGACGTTAATATTTCTCTGACCAATATATCTAGAATGATAGGGATGTCCTCTACAACTCTTTTAAACTGGGAAGCAGGTTATAACCACTACCTAGAACTAAAAATGCTGCAACAACAGAAGCGTTTAACAATCAAAATTAATAATCTTTATATCGGAATTGATGATTATGTGAGTCAATTTAAAGAGAAAAGGATGCTGGCAAAGGATATATATAGATACTTGGGAATCAAGCAATCATATCTTTTATCTATAGCACCTGAAGTAACCAAATACATCACGGAACAAAAGAATGCTTATAATCGAAATTTTATGAAAAAAAAGTATCTAATGAAGCAAGAAAACCGATTTAAAAAAACAAACTAGAGCAAGTAAAACAGCTTTGATTGGGTAAAATCCCTAATTAGGCTTTTTTTTTTGATTTGAACTCGAATATAAGAAATGAGATACCTTAGGTATGTGAATAACATAGCTCGTATATTTATGCTTCACATCTATATAATTATGACTTTTTTCACAGATTCAGAGCTAATAGAAAAGGTACTGTTTCTAAAAGTGGGCAATATCTCCAATGATAAATCATTGAAAGGATAATTTCTATATGACGTATAAGCCAGCTCGTGAGATAAAACCAAAACACTACGGATACCGTGGTAAAGAACCATTTTTTAAAAACGGTAGCATGGTTCACTGGGATAGTTTTTTGGAACGTAATTTTATACGATTGGCTGATTTCGATCCTAATGTTGAAGAATTGTATCATCAACCAGTCTGTATCCACTATATGACAGGTGGTAAACAGCTTAGATATTATCCAGATTTCAAAATGATTTTAAATAATAATCAGACTGTGATAGTCGAAGTAAAGCCAGAGGCGTTTTTGAATCATCCTAAAAACTTAATTAAATATGAAGTAGGCAAAAAATACTGTGAAGAAAGAGGATGGCTGTACCAGGTCTATACGGAAATAGAGATTAACCCATCTTATTTACAATGGAATCTTTCATTATTAAGGCATTTAGGGACTCAGGATTTTAATGATAAGTACTCAGATTATATTTTAGAACAGTTACAGAAGAAGACGGAAAGCGCTATGATCCACCTACGGAAGGACTGTCATCTAATTGATGAACAGGTGTTTTATTCAAACCTATACAACCTTATTTACTTACAGGAAATAAAGGTAGACTTGGTAAAGGAGAAATTGAACGACTATTCGATTCTACGAATGGTCTAGTGAGGTGATCCAGATGTTTAAGGCGCTGACTTACGGTCTCCGATTTCGAATTGGTGAAGTGGAGTACGAGATCTTAAAGAAAAGAGATCAGGACTTCGAAGTTTTAAACATACAATATGATCAAAAAGAATTGTTGTCTCTTTCTGAATTACTTACGGCATACAATGAAATAGATGCAAGTAAGAGGCTCTTTTTAGAACCGGACACGAGCATTGAAAATGCGATTGAGTTTGATTTACGAGACTATGCGCCCGAAGAGATTGACATTATGAATAAACGATATCAGGTAATAGAACCTTTTATCGTAGGAAAGCTAAAGGCATCAGAAGTAAGAAAATACTTGGAAGGCTACCCGGATAGTCTAAAACCTAATCAAAAACTATCAGTGGCTTCTTTTTATAGATGGGTTCATCTTTGGCTTAAACGGGAGTACAAGATAGACTTGATCCCTAAGAGGAGAGGACCAAATTCTCGAAGAATATCTGAAATTGAAATGACGGAAATTTCAAGAATTATCACTAAATATGGTAACCAATCAGAGACTACAGCCATTAAAGATCAGTATACGGTGTTAAAAAGTTATCTGAAAGATATTAATGATACAAGGGATGAACAAGAGAGGTTAAAAGTTCCATCAGAATCTACATTTCGAAGGATTCAAAAGGAGCAAGTCGATACGTATGACAGAGATAAGGAAATGTTGGGCACAGCTAACGCCAATCTAAAACATTTTGGGTCTAAAACACCGGAAAGAGCGACTCGTCCTCTTGAAGTTATGGAGCTTGATTGGACACCTGTGGACTGTCTCATAGTCGATTTTGATTTGGAGGAATCTTTTCGCCCGGTTTTCATGTATGGTATCGATCAAGCCACAAATGAGCCTATGGGATTTCACTTAATTATGAAAAAGGAGCCGAATGCAGCAGATTGGAAGCAGCTTCTTCTTCATTGCATTTTGCCTAAAACAAATATTAAAGAGTTATATCCTAAAGTTCAAAATGAATGGACCGCTTATGGTATTCCCCAAAATATATTGTTAGACAATGCGAGAGTTAACGATTCTAGTGAAGTAGAAGAGGTCTGTGGTGCCTTAGGAATCGGTCTTCGATATGCTGCAGCCAAACATGGGAACCAAAAAGGTAAAGTAGAACAAGCCTTAGGAAACATTAATCACAAGGCCTTTCAAGGCCTTGTGGGCTCTCTCTTTTCCAATGTTAGAGAGAAGGGGGAGTATAACGCTGAGTCCAAGGCTACTGTTAGTCTTAATAGCTTATATCACATTGCTCATATTGCCATAGTGGATATGGTAGCCAACAATTATAACAGGGGAGAAGCTATCCGAGGAGTTCCAGAAGAAATATGGAAACAAGGTCTTAGAGAAATGAAAGTACACCCCAAATTAGCTTACAAGAGGGAATACTTAGAACTCATATTCTCAACTAACAGTGTGACCCGAGTTATTGTTCCGAGAGGCATAGAACTAATGGGACATTTCTTTTTCAGTGAGGAACTTAATAATTTAAGAAGAAGATTAGAACAAGAGGGTAGAAGTCGGACTGTAACGGTGCGATTTGGTTCGGATATGAGAGTGGTTTACGTTCGTGACGATCTAAATAAGAAGTATGTTCAAGCTTATATAAAAGATGGTGGATTATTAAAGAATAATATTGACAAGTCATACCCCATACACGCTCAATTGCTTTTATTTCTGAGCGGAAAAGATAACAGTACATTTAATGAATTTGAGAACACACATCTGGGTTATGCTCGACGTGCTATCGAAGAGATACAAGCGGAAGATAAGCGAAGTTACAAAAGAGAAAAATCTAGAAAGCGTTCTGAGCGTGCGGCTATTGAGACAGTGGCAAGTGCGATTCATGGCGTTCCAAGTGAGCGAATATCCAGTATCTCCGATAATATCATTATCAATAATGTAAGTGATTATAAAGGTAAGAGTAATGTGACGGATGAAGAGCTTAATCCTTCAAAAGAGAAGGTAGTAATTGATAAACCAAAGCCAGGAGAGTTATTTGTTGCCGATATAGATTTGGATGAAATGGCTAGAAAATGGGAAACGAGTACAAAGGGGGGATAATCCATGTTCCAATCTTTAAACGGCATGAAGGCTGATTTCGACGAACTGAAAAGACGTAAAGAACATTTAAAGGCTCTGATTGTCCATCACCCCAAGTACTTAGAGCTTCTTGATGAGTTAGAGATGATGCTTCATTTATCGGAAGGATCTGTAAGTCCCGAAGGGCTATATATATATGGCCCAACTGGTGTGGGCAAAAGTACATTGACTCAAGAATTCAGGGACAGGTATCCGAGTAAGATTGTTGTAGAGGAAGATAGGGAATACACAAACATCCCGGTCTTGCATGTACGAGTTCCACCCAAAGCAACAAACCGCATGCTGGCGTCTAAAGTTCTTGAGGTTATGGGAGATCCTTTGCACCATAAAGGAACGGAAGTGGAGTTAACAAGCCGTATCCACAAATTTGTCAAGAATTTGGGTACTAAAATGATCATTCTTGATGAGTTTCAGCATTTAATTGATGCAGATACAGATCATGTTTTGGCGACGGCCTCAAATTGGGTGAAGACTTTTACTGAAGAAATAAATATAGCGGTTGTTCTTTGTGGTATGCCAGAATCCGTAAAAGTCTTTATTAAAAATCCGCAACTGGATCGAAGATACTGTAATAAGATCGAGATGGAGCCTTTTGCTTTTGGTACAGTTGAAGAGATATTAACCTTTCGCATATTTTTAAAGAAAATTGATAGTCAACTCCCTTTTCCTAACCCGGCTAATTTGGCCGATCCTCAATTAGCGAGTAAAATATTTTACATTTCAAGAGGGGTCCCATTTTACGTTATGAAGTTAATGGAAGAGGCTACGATGATTGCCGCAATGAATGGTGCAGATCAAATAGGTGAATGCGACCTATCGAGAGCTTTAATGAAGATTAAGCAGGTGGGTCGACCCTTTGTAATCAATCCATTTAGTTCGCCTGAATTTGATCTTGAAACAGTAATGAAGGCGGAAGAGGATGCGGAAAATAGATACAAAGTCAAGTTAATCGACTCAAAAAAGAGAACAAGAAAGAAATCAACGTGAACAAGATAGGAGATCTGTTCAACTTATGTGAATTGAGGCTGCCATGAGACTATTAAGTTTACCTTATCCATATCTGCATGAGACCATAAAAAGCTATTTGAGTAGAATTCTCAAGGAGAATAATTACCAGAATATAAGCATGATCAACTACGTTCTTAATTTAACTAAGAACATAGACGATTATACAATGAATGAGCAACAAGAAATATTTAAACAAACGTTATTCTTACCAATAGATCAGATAAGAAGAATGTTTTACAGCGAAGAAATTTTCAATATGGTCAAGAGAAACGAATTTCTAAAACAAATAGCCTTCTTAAATGAAAAAATAAAAATATGCCCCGAGTGCTTAGACGATAAAATGTACTATAGGAGCATTTGGAGATTTGTAGGATATACCACTTGTCATTTGCATCATTATCTTATGGTATCCGAGTGTGAGTGTGGGAGGAAAATTGAAAGCGTGAGTGTAGATTTGGGCATATGTAAATGCCGCAGAGATTTTAGGGATGCAAAAAGAATGTATATAAAGCAAAAAGAAGATAATCATAACTTGTATTTTCACTCCATCCTGATGAATTCTAAGAACGATGATACTGTGCTGTCAAGCTATCTGAATCCATTTTCGGTGGACGCAGTAATTGAGTTAATGTTTAAGTTGGCCAATTTATTAGATAAACGAAAAATAAAGAAACTCTCCAAATACCAAGGTTATGCAGAAGATATTAATCTGCTACATCGGCATTTGGAGGAGGTTTATGAAGTTTTAATCGATCCTTCTCAGAATATTTGTGCATTTTTTGAAAAACTAGACCAAGATGTTTTTTATGAAGAGCTTTTAGAACTGTATAGTGATCTAAATCGAGAACCGTTTATGAAAGTCAGCAGAGCAATGAAGAGTTATATCCAAAGAAGAAAAGCCCAAGGGAACTTTCATAACGCTCATTTCCAGGAGGAAATAGAGGACATTCTCTTAAACGCAATATCTCATAAAAAAAGAAATTGAATTTTAATGAACTGAAGAATATCTCTCTCTTGGGGGTATCATATGCAGATATCAAATGATACAGATCTTGTAAAAATCTCAAAAGTGATGGATGAAGTTTTGAAAGTTAGGACGAAGAGAAGCTTAATTCCAAAATCATATAGTACAAATCGCGCCTACGCTTCTGACCTAGCCGATTTTATGGATTGGTGCGATTTATATGGCTATCAGTCTTTACCAGCGACTGATCGGGAATTTTCTTTATACATTGTAAGCCTTATTCTAAACGGGTACAAAACCAGCACAATAAAAAGAAGGATAGTTGCAATTTGTCAGGCACATCTCTCATCAGGATTTCTCACTCCAAAAACTTCGTTGGTAAACTCCGTAATTATTGGACTGAATAAGACTTACGGCACGGATGAGAGTAGCAAAAAGTCTATTAATAAAAGAATGCTTAACAGGTTGATTGAAGTACTGCCACAGAATTTGAAAGGTGCTCGTGATAAAGCAATTTTACTATTGGGTTATGAAGGTTTATTTAATAGGAGCGAGTTAGTTTCAATCAACTTCGAGGATATTAAATTCGATCAAGATCACAATTTAATAGTGCATTTTGAGAAAACACGAAGTAATCAGAGGAATTATAAAGAAGGAACATTAACGCTTTATCCTAATGAGAAGAACTGCCCAGTCAGTGCTGTTAAGGAGTGGGTGGTGAAGTCTGAAATTAGGTCTGGAGCTTTGTTTAGGTCAATAAATAAACACGGACATCTAAGTGATAAAAGACTTTCTGATAAAGGCGTTGCTTTAATCGTGAAAGAATATGTAAAGCTAGCTGGTTTTAGCTATCACTCATACTCGAGTAGTAGTCTTCGTAACCGAGTCAAAACTCACAAAAAATCATAAAGTCACTCACTCAATAACATTGAAATGACTACTGGATTGTTAATACAAAACTGTACAGCAACTTGAGGGCACTTTTCTAGCTTATATGGGTGTGAGGTAACCTATTGTACCGTGAATGCGATGGTGGTTAAGCCAGTGGACATTTTCAGCGCAGTTCGACAGCAAGCTGCTCCTCCTTTAGAAAATGGGTCTGGTTAGCGAAAATTTTAAATGTGGCTTCTGCGACAGTGTTATCATAAGGGCAACCCTTTGCGCTGAGTGAATGGATGATACCAGATGTTTATAAAGCTTGGAAGATCCGCTGGTTATCGAACTCTCTTTGCATCGATCAGTATGAAACATCTGGATATGGTCAAGTCGGATAGATAGGCTTGCAATGGCCTTGTAAACGAGCGATACTGTCTTTCTAGGACCGCTTGCTGAAACCACGGTTAAAAAGGTCAACAAACGAACGTAATGCCATTTTCCAGTGACCCGTACGTACGTTAGATCGCTCACGACAACGGCGCAGGGCTTCTCAAGTTGGAATTTACGTTGTAAGTGGTTCTGGGCTGGAGACTCATTGGGATCGCTCTTAGAAGGTTTGTACTGAGCAATCGTGTAGTTGGAGACTAAGCCATACTTTTCATGATGCGACTCCATAATTGTTTCGACTGACATTGAGTATCTAGATAGTCTCATGCTCCAATCGTTTTTCGTTTTCATTTTCAGCCGATTCCGGTTTGTAGTAATAGGAACTACGTGGTAGTTCTAGGACTTTGCACATTGCTGGTACCGTGTATTTGTGCGCGTTATTGCGAATCACCTTTACTTTCGTTCCATGATCAGCGCGGCTTGCTTTAAAATATCTTTCTCCATTCTGAGTTGCTGGATTTCTTTGCGTAAAGCACGGAGTTCATTTTCCTCCGGTGTACGATTGGCCTTTTCTGTGAAAGAACCTGAGTTTTGACTCTGTGCAATCCAACGATCCAGTGCAGAAGCACTTAAGTCGTATTCACGAGCAATATCTGTCCTTAATTTTACTTTATTATACATATAAACTATTTGATTCTTGAATTCTGTTTTGAATGTGCGTCTTTGTTTCGGCATAGTAGATTCGCCCCTTCATCTTTATCTGCCCAAGCAAGTGTAGCCGATCCAAAAACTGGGACACAACAACGCGTACAGTTCTGTTGGTATCCAAAAGAGAAGCAACAGTAACCGTCCAGACGGGTGACGCGGCTTCATGTGGGAAGTTGAAAGCAATGGCAACACGGTGTACCTGGTAGGTTCGATGCATATCGCGGACGACAGCTTCTAACTGTTGCGCAAGGAGTTCGAAGAGGCTTTTGCCGAGACGGATTATCTTGGCGTAGAGATCGATATCAGCAAAGCAGCTGGCGAGGTGCAACAGAAGCTAGTTCTGAATCTAGGCACGTACCAGGACGGAACAACTCTGAAAGACCACATCTCTAGCGAAACGTATACCAAATTGGAAGAGATTTTGAAGTGAAATGGATTGAAGCCGAATGCACTGGATACATTCAAGCCTTGGGTGATAGAGGGCACGCTTGCAAGCCTGAAGTCGATGAAGACTTGCAATGAAGCGTCCGCAGGAGTGGATTTGCATTTCATCCAGAAGGTAATCGAACGCAAATTGCCAGTCATTGAGCTGGGATCCCTACGAGTCCCAACTAGGTAAGTTCAATGATTTTTCCAAAGAGATGCAAGAGAAAACCCCGATAGCCACGCTGGTCAACTTCGATGTGTTGGATGATAGCGTGAAATGTGGAAAGAGGCAATGACGAGCAGTTACTTAAGCTGACGAATAGCTTCTCCGATGATGAGAAATACAACCAAGCAATGTTGATCGACCAGAACATCGGCATGGCCGACAAAATCGACGGATATCTGAAAAACGGCAAAAACGAGGAGTATTTCATTGTGGTTGGCGCGGCGCACTATCTGGGTGAGATTGGAATCGTGAAGTTGCTGGAGGATAAGGGATATACAGTAGAACTGAAATAAGAAATTTGTGATATCGCAAATTGACTGGATATGCCATTATCAAGTAGAATATGTTTATAGTGGACGTACCGCAGAGAAAAGGTCGAGAAGAAATATCTCGGCCTTTTTATGGTTTTTCTTAAGGAAAGTTGTCCAAAAGCGTATGATTCATGAGGAGTGATTAATTTGTTAATTAAGGTTGTTAGCGATCTCATATCTAAAGATTCAAATCAATTATACTTATTAATAGATGGTTGGGATGATTGGTATACTTTCAGAACAATGTATAAGTTAGTATATATTGATGCGGAGCATACTGAGCACTATATTGGAAATGTGAAAATAGGTGAGATTGGATTAGAAGATGGAAGACCTAGCATTCCATCTGAATTTCATAAACTAGATGAGAAGTTTTTCTCATTAGGTCAAGATGAGTCTTATTATGAAGCACTGAAGAAATTGGGCGATAAAATTAGAACTAACGTGTTGAATGCACTAAATGATATAGCCTTTAACAAGGAGTATTATGATAAAGCTATTAACGAGACTGTAACAAGGGAATCTTTAATGCGGAGTGTAGCAAATTTGTCTATCACAGGACAGTACAGAAGGCTTGCTCACGGAGGTGCGAAACTTACAAATTACAGATTTACATATAGAGTGAATCAAGAAGAACCAGTAAACTTAACTTTTAAAGTTAGGCCTGAGTCTAACCCTCCAACAAATATACATGCTCTAATTGGAAGAAATGGTGTGGGGAAAACTCATTTAATTAATAATATGATCAAAACAATTTTATCGAATCATGAAGGGTATATAAGTAATGGAGATATTATTGATGAATACTCTGATGTCGTTGAAAATTATAGTGAGGTTTTTGCGAATCTTGTACATGTTAGTTTCAGTGCATTTGATACTACTGAGATTCTTGGTTCTAATGAAGAAAATAGGCAGGATGAAACAAATTCGCTTAACAAAGTTAAGTTCTCCTATGTAGGACTAAGAAAATATTCTAAAAAAGACAAAAGAATCATTACCAAAACTAGTGATGAGCTTGCACAAGAATTTGCGAAAAGCGCATATTCTTGTAACAAACTATCAAAATATCGTTGGATTAGAGCGATTGAGATGTTAGAAACGGACCCTCTCTTTCAGGCATACAATTTTACTGAACTTCAAGATTTGGAAGAAAGAGAATTCCGACTTGAAGCATCAAGGCTATTTAATCAGTTGAGCTCCGGACATAAGATTGTGTTACTTACCACAACAAAATTGGTTGAATTGGTCGAGGAAAAATCACTGGTTTTGATTGACGAACCTGAAGGGCACCTTCATCCTCCTTTGTTAGCGGCATTTACAAGGGCATTATCCGATTTGTTAATTGCTAGAAATGGAGTTAGTATTATAGCGACGCATTCGCCAGTTATTCTTCAAGAGGTTCCAAAAAGTTGTGTATGGATATTAAGAAGTAGTATAACTAGGATTTTGAAAGCTGAGCGCCCGATTATCGAAACCTTTGGTGAAAATATTGGATCTCTCACAAGAGAGGTCTTTAAACTGGAAGTTGAGAATTCTGGATTCCATAGAATGTTACAAGAAACGGTTGATAAATCTAGTGACTATGAAGAGGTTTTGGAGTATTTTAGCGGGAAATTAGGAAGTGAGGCCAAAGCGATTGTGAGATCACTATTAGCTACAAAAGAAGAATAGAGGAGAACTAAATTGAATAAATTAGAAAAACCAGAATTTGGTGTTGTAGATGTATTCAATGCATGTATTGACTCAGTTCAAGATAATTCACTAAAAAAATTATTATCCGACTGTTCCCAGGAGGTAATTAATGACGAATCTCTTTATGAAGAATTAGCATCTACGACTTCTTTATATACATTTCCTAAAAAAGACACCGTAAATAATGCTGTAAATAAAAGCGATATGATAAAAATATATGATTACAGAATGGTCGGAGGTACGGGACGGTCTTATTATGATACTATCTTTCAAGCCCCAAAACAGGGGATTTGTCCATCATGTGGCGAAAGAGAAGTCGAGACATTAGATCATGTATTACCAAAGAAAAATTATCCTACTTTAGTAGTTACGCCAATTAATTTAGTGCCATCGTGTAACAAGTGCAATAAAAAGAAGAGTGCAAAAATTGCGCTCTCGAGCTACGATGAGCCAATACATCCTTATTATGATGATATACAGACGGAGAGATGGTTGTACTCTAGAATTAATAGAGACTCGGGGATTTTTGTAAATTACTACGTTGTTGAACCTGAAAATTGGGACGAAGTTATGATTAAACGAGTTAAGAATCATTTTGCATTTTTTGAACTGGGCAAGTTATTTAGTTTAAGGGCGGCCCTAGAACTGTCCGAAAAAAAGTATCGTTTATGTAAATTACATAAAGATGCTGGC
Organism: Paenibacillus sp. BJ-4; assembly: GCF_020404765.1. Taxonomy (GTDB): domain Bacteria; phylum Bacillota; class Bacilli; order Paenibacillales; family Paenibacillaceae; genus Paenibacillus. Next base: position 116,787 of record NZ_JAIVEM010000027.1, on the reverse strand, counting down.
CCAGAAACTGTAAAGAGGTATCTGGAGGATTTTGTAGAAGATTACTCTTCGTTTTATAATAATAATTGGAAGAAGTCTTTGTACGAATGTTTAGCAGCAGATGATTGGTTTTGTAATGAAGGAATTTACCTAATTGATTGAGGAACTTATCATATTCTAAAAATTTTGAAATGTAAATACGGCTTAATTAGAGGGCGACAGTTCATGTCGGCCTTTTGTTATTTTGGATATCAGAATTGAAAGATTATTTACAGTTAACTTAGTAGTTGTGATTTTAAAAAACTAAATTTTTCTTAATGCATTGATTTTTTTAAAGATAACTACTACCCGAAAGATTCACGGACAAGTATTCCGATATTATTTTGTGGAATCAGAAAAAAATCCTTCATCCCGGTTTCGATGCATTTAGTGCTACAGAGTGGTTTTACTGGTGGAAATGCATTATAGCATCATCTATTGCAGTTAGGGCGTTTGCAACATTTTTTAGAAAATAACGCTCTGTCATGGCAAAGCCCCGCCCAAAATGATTTTTCTAAATTCATATTTTTTAAGAAAGCAACTCTAAAACCATGATAATATTGTCCCTATTTTAAGTTGAAATTAAACATTGAAAAAGTTTGTCAATGGCAATTCTTTTTGATGTTTTTAGTGCTAATAAAGATAATATGAAGCCTATACAAGTGAATGTATACTTATACATTACAGTATTGAGGATATTCTCATTAATTATGATAATTGTGACTTGCATGAGTTGGATAACGATAATTTTCTCACTAATTATGAAAAACAGACTTGATCTATAAGGTATTTTTTTGGTGATATTCTCACTAATTATGACACCGCACAGTGAGTAACCATTATAGTTGAGACAAATGTAATTAATAAATGAGATTTTTTGCAATACATGTTTGAGACAGAGCGAGGACCTTGATTCGTCAGAAACACTGATGAATCAAGGTTTTTCTACTTTATATGATGATGAAATAATAAATAATGATGCTTCGAAAAGAGGATTTGCTAAATAGAAATTACTTCAATTATAATTAAGATAAAACGTTGGGTAACTAATTGTCCAGTGACATTAAAGTTGTGAAGTGGCTTTTATGACTTTTTCGCTATTGCAAATGTAACATTTACTCATGATTAAAGATTACCTACAAGAAAATATGGTACCTTAACTCAAACAGTCCCGATGAAAGGTTTCTACATCGGGACTGTTTGTATTTCTATAGATAAGTAGGTGGAACAATGAAGACTATAGGCGAAAAATTAAAGGGTATTCGGAAAATAAATAAGCTCAATCAAATTGAATTCTCACAGATTATTGGTATATCGCAAGGAACATTGAGTGAATTAGAAAAAGATAAATATAAGCCGTCATTAAGCTAACGGGAGGTTAGTTTAATAAATGATACACTAGGGCATAGAAAATATGAAAACAAGAAGGTGTAATAAATGCGGTTTGAAGAATTTTATATTGGACAAGAATTCAAAACCAAGTCATTGAAATTGTCCAAGGAGGATATCACCAGATTTGCGTCTGAATTTGATCCACAATATATGCACTTAAATGAGGACAAAGCGAAACAGGGGAGATTTAATGGAATCATAGCGTCAGGAATTCAAACTCTAGCAGTTTCGTTTAAACTTTGGGTGAGACAGGTAATTATGGAGATGAGGTCATTGCAGGGACTGCTATGAACAATATCAGATTTATAAAGCCTGTATATCCAGGAAACGAGTTGTATACACTTGTGAAGGTCACTGAACTGAAGGAGAAACGAAATGAATCAGGATTAGTAACTGTTTTACTAACAACTTTTAATGAGAAAGAGGAGGTAGTGTTTGAAGGGGATTTGACAGTTTTAATAAGAAAATAAGACAGACAGTCAATCGGGGGTTTTTGTGTTTGAATAGTTAATGAGCACAACAAACATTTTTAAAAACAAGCAATGCTGGTTCAGTATTGCTAAACCTGCTATTGTTCTCTATGAAGTGTCTAAAAGTTAGCACTCCGAAGGATTTAATACCCAATCGAAATCAATGCTATAAATTACTACAAAAACGTTAGATCAAAACACCGAAGGAGCAGTCATGCCAGTCGGCAGCGCTGCTCCTTTTTGTTAAGCTAACGGGCAGGATAGCACTCATATACGTATACTCAAGATTATGTAAAATTATATTTAAGTGGTATAAATATCATACCCTCTATAATTAGGGTGATGCTTAATATTGGATCTTATAAATATATCATTAAGTCAACTAAAAGGGATAAGGCGTACCATGACGAAAAAAAAACAAAAAGGTTGACCCAGGAATCGAGTTTGATACTTCCGTAAATAATGAAATTCTTAACAAACTTAAGAGTAAGCATAGTAAATGCATGCACGCAGGTTGCAATGCTTTTGCTATTTCATCACATTCAATTTCTCAAGCTATTTCGTTGCGTGAAATTGCAAAGAATGGAATATTACTGACTCCAAAATCTGAAAGGAATTACCCTGATAAGAAATATTACATTGGAGATATCGGATATAAAGATGCTTCTACTTTCATGGGTTTTTGCGGGAATCATGATACAAAGTTATTTCATGAATTAGATAGCCATTCAATACAAACATATATGGACATCGTGACTCAACTTTATAGATCAATTAGTTACAATTACTCAATTAGTAGTGCATATTTGATTGCTCAAACACGCGTTTTGGAAAAACTAATAAATACCTATGAAAATGTAGTAATGAACGCTATGCATAAAAATTGCAGTATGCTTTCTAGACTGGAAAATCTTCAAACGCGTTTATCTGATTTAATGCAAATAGATAAAATTAAACTAGAAGTAAAAGATCCATTTTCAGTTAATACAATTCAAATCTCCAATATAGGTATCTATTATAAAAAGTTAAGCTTCCAAGTGCCTATTGCGATAAACACAAAGTATATGTACCGTTTAGGCAATGAAGAGTTTGAATTATTTGTTATTAATATACCGTATAAAGATTGTACAGATTTTTTGGTTATGTTTGATTATAAATATTTAGAATATTTCGCCTCTTTTTTGGATTATATTTTTAGCTCGGATATCAATATTTTAAATTACATTGAAAGAGTGATCGTTTCATCAGAAGATTGGTGGTTAAATCCTGAAATATTCGAGCATTATTCCGATTTAAAAAAGAGAATTATTCAAGAAGATCTATTTTTTTTATTTGGGAACGAAAAATATTATGATATTTCTATTTTTGATGAAATACGGTTATCGTTAATCTCAGATGACCCTAAATTTGATCAAGAACGTGAGAAAATTACGTTACTCCCTGAGAGAGAACCATTCGAAAAAAGAAAAAAAGAAATTCAGCAAAAGATGTCTGCAACGGTACTTCGATTGTTTGAGCAATAAGAAAGCTTAAATTATCTTGGGAGCGCCATAAATTATTCCGATAGACAAAGGACGGTGATACGTCCTTTTTTCTGTTCCTGATGTCCAAAGAAAATAAAGTATTAGGCTGACGTTGTTTCATTAAGCTAACGGGAAACTTTAGTTAAATAGCCTCAGTCTAAAACCTCTTAGTTGAAGCAAACTAGAATTAATTTATCTTAAATCTATGCTCAACTACGCGGAGAACGACGGAGAGAACTATATCGCCGATTCTTTTAGCCTGTGTTAGCGGCGGAATCACATTAAAAGATCTGCCGCTATTCAACTATTGGGCATGATAGCTTAATAAAATCATGGCTTTACACAAGCTCATTCAGCAAATGAGTAACTGTGTGAAACGCACGCTAAGAAAAGCGATATCCTTTTGAGCTGATATCCTGGATGCGGTCAATGACCTTGGATACTCTGGAAAAAAGGCTGCATGCCTGATTAGCTGCAAACATGCCATATGGCTTTAAAAATTCACGCAGAGTAAAATCAAACGCTAAGTGACTTGATTGTATTCATTTTATTATTTCCAGTTTGCCGAACAATCACTAAAATGTATAATGATTATTCGAGGTGATGACGGTGGCAAGATCCAAAGAGTTCGAAGTTAATGAAGTATTAGATAAAGCAATGCATCTGTTCTGGACACAAGGATATGAGAAAACTTCGATGCAAGACTTGGTTGAGTCTATGGGTATTCATCGAAAAAGTATATATGATACCTTTGGTGATAAGCATGCCTTGTTTATGAAAGCTCTAGAACGATATGAAACGAAGCAGACCAGCAAAATGAAATACCTTATAGAAAAACAAAAATCAACCAAACAAGTAATCCGTGAGATGTTTATGTCGACTGTAAGACACGAAGGAGAACCACGAGGGTGTTTTATCGTCAATTCAGGCGTGGAACTGGGTGTATTGGATTCCGAAGTTTCATCCTTGGTTAGCGAGAGCTATACCCGAACGGAGGAATTCTTGACCAGCCTTATTCTGGAAGGGCAACAAACTGGTGAGATCAAGCTTGATCTTGACCCGGTAGTTATTTCTCATTATTTAATGAATGCTTGGTTAGGACTGCGTACTTTAATTAAGACCTCAACAGATCAACAAAAATTAATGAATATTATTGATATGACACTATTTGTTTTAGAATAAAATGGATTACAACAACTCACCTTAATAAGGACTGGCTGTTTTCATGATACAAGTTCTTACCCATCTAATTTAACAAAGAACTTGTATCACTTCAAGAAATCAAGAGACGTTGTTCTCAAATTAAAAGGATAGTGATAAAAATAATTCTTTACTGTTCGTTCTAGAACTGATATCATAACAGCAAGTTAGATCTAACAGTTTTTTTGCACAATATAGAACGATCGTTCTAAATAAGTTTCATGATCTTATATACATTAATCTGCAGGACAGAAGGAGAGAATATGGTGAAATACACAGTGATTACAGGAGCAAGTTCCGGAATTGGATATGAGACGGCATTGGCATTTGCAGCACGAGGTAAGAACTTGATTTTGGTAGCGAGAAGATTGGATAAATTGGAAGAGCTTAAATCCACTATTCAGAGTATTGATCCTAAAATAAATGTTATCGTTCATACAAGTGACCTGTCTGTTACAGCAGAAGCGTACGCACTGTATAACGATTTGAAGGAATATCAAATCGAGACTTGGATTAATAATGCTGGGCTTGGAGACAGCTCCTTCATTGCTAATCAGAATTTGGATAAAGTGGAGACGATGCTGCGTGTTAACATTGAATCCTTGACCATCCTTTCTACACTGTATGTGGGAGATTACGCAGATGTCGAAGGCACTCAATTAATTAACGTATCTTCAGCGCTTGGATATGCAATCGCTGTTGGTAGTGTTGCTTATTCTGCATCGAAATACTACGTTAGTGCCTTCACGGAAGGGCTTGCTAAAGAACTGGAACTGAAAGGTGCAAAACTAAAAGCGAAGATCCTGGCACCAGCGATAACGGAAACGGAATTTGTGAAAAAATCAATAGATACTGAAGATTTTGATTACAAGGCAAATATGCCCAAGTACCATACAGCTAAAGAAATGGCGGGCTTCATGATCGATCTGTATGATCGTAACGAGGTGGTAGTAGGGATTGTAGATCAGAACTATGATTTCCATCTGAGAGGTTCAATCTACCCAATCATTTCAGAATTGAACTAATACATTTGTTAAATATTATTTGAAGAGGAGTGTATTTAATTGGAAAAGGTATGGAGTAAAACGAAAATTGGCAACATGGAATTGTCCCATCGACTAGCGATGGCCCCCATGACACGCAGTCGAGCACAAGAAGATGGTACACCGGGGGAGCAAGCTGCACTTTATTATGCTCAGCGTGCAACCATGGGACTCCTAATTACGGAAGGTACACAACCTTCTGATGATGGACAAGGTTACTTGTGGTCACCTGGCATTTATACCGATAAGCATATTGAAGGATGGAAAAAGGTTACGGATGCTGTGCATGAAGCTGGTGGATATGTATACATCCAATTAATGCATGCGGGTCGCATGTCACATCCAGACAATACCCCCCACCATCGTCAACCTGTTGCGCCCTCTGCCATCGCACCTGGTGTAGAAATGTTCACGGCTACTGGGATGCAGGATATCCCCGTTCCGCGGGAATTGAGTAAAGAGGATATTCAAATGACCATCGTCGATTACCGAAAAGCAGCAGCAGCGGCGATTAAAGCAGGTGCGGATGGCGTCGAAATTCATGGAGCCAATGGATATCTGATTAATCAATTTTTCGGAGAAAATTCGAATACACGTACAGATGAGTATGGAGGATCTATACAAAATCGTGTTCGCTTCGCGATCGAGGTCACAAAGGCCATCGTCGAAGAAATTGGAGCAGAACGAACAGGCTTCCGTATTTCACCAGGGACACCTCTTGGTGGAATTCAGGATGGTGAACAAGGTCCTGAACTTTATCGTTATCTTGTAAAGGAATTAGCTGATTTGGATCTAGCTTACCTTCACGTCATGCATCTTGGTAATGAACCGCTGCTCCAAGACATTCGCGAAATCTGGCAGAATCCATTGTTGGTCAATCGGGCTGGAAGAGCTCTGGAGGATCTCACTGTGGATATAGATCATGGTCTCGCTGATGTGGTACCTGTAGGGGTATGGTCTTTAGCCAATCCGGATTTAGTTGAACGACTTCAAAAAGGGGCGCCACTAAATGAAGCAGATCCCACAACATTCTTTGGTTTGGGGAGCAAAGGTTATACAGATTATCCAACGTTGAAAGAACAAAAGTTGTAAAAGGAGATACACTAGCATAAAGCATGAAACGTGGCGTACAACTGAACATTGTACGCCATGTTTATAGTCTATTAGCAAAGGAAGAAGATGAATGATGAGAGCAGCCCAAATACAGAAATACTCCAAAGAAATCCAAGTGGAAATAAATAATGTCGATATACCACAGATCCATAGTCGTGAGGTCCTTGTCAAAGTAAAAGCAGCGGGTGTAAATCCACTGGATATTATGAATATGAACGGCAGCGTTCGGATGATTGCCGACTATAAGTTACCTTTAACTTTAGGGAATGAGCTATCTGGTGTGATTGAAGCAGTCGGTGATGAAGTTTTGAATTTTAAAGTGGGAGATTCTGTTTATACAAGGTTGCCGCTGAATAAAATTGGTGCTTTTGCTGAATATGCGGCTGTCCATGAAGATGCTTTATCCATAATGCCTGAGAATTTATCTTTTATTGAAGCTGCTGCGGTACCCCTTACTGCATTGACTGCGTATCAAGCATTGCATGATGTACTTGGAGCCGAGCCGAATAAAAAGCTGTTCATTCCTGGAGGAACCGGAGGATTCGGTGCGATGGCCATTCCCATTGCCAAGTCCATGGGATTAACGGTTATTACAAGTGGCAGCGAAAGAGGCCGATCACGTACACTGTCGATCGGAGCAGATCAGTTCATCAATTATAAGACAGAGAATTATCTGGACATCCTGTTCGATATCGATTATGTCATCGACACCTTAGGTGCCGATGAGATCAAAGCTGAACTGAGCATTTTGAAACCACATGGAAAATTAGTTTCTTTGAAAGCGGGACCCAATTATCGTTTTGCAGTGGACAGTAAACTTCCGATGTGGAAAAGAGCATTGTTTGGTCTCGTGGGTGCTCGCCTGGATTCCTTAGCGCGTAAGAATCAAAAAGAATATCGCTTTTTATTTGTGCATTCCAGCGGGAGTCAATTGCAAGAAATCACAATCCTTGTAGAAAAAGAAGGTATCAAGCCCTCAATTGATTCAACGTATAAATTTGATGACATTGAAAGTGCATTGATTAAAGTGTCGGCGGGTCATTCCCAGGGCAAAGTGATTCTTACCTTTTAAATACAATTAAGGTGTTTCCATGATGGTTTTTCTGAACAGGAGGGACCCAAATAGTGAGAAGCAAAGAATTTGAGGAGTCTGTTGTGTTAGAAAAAGCGATGAGACTTTTTTGGAAACAAGGATACGAGAAAACATCCATGGCCGATCTGGTTGAGCATATGGGAATTCACCGTAGAAGCTTGTATGACACATTTGGCGACAAATATACGCTCTTTCTAAAGTCAGTAGATCTTTATAATCAAAAAATTAGTACCACTCTTGCAGCAGGGGTAAAGCGCTCCAAAACAGCAACGGAAGCACTTCAGTGTATTGTTGGCTTTTTGATTCATGGAGAAGAGAATCCGGGTTCAGGCTGCTTAATCGTGAATTCAACGGTGGAATTAGCGGCGCTTGATGACGACATCAATACCCGATCGATGGAGATGTTTGCGAATACGGAGAAACTATTTGAGGACATTATTTTGTGGGGACAGCAAAGAGGTGAATTCACAACCGAGTATAGCGCTGAGGCATTGGCAGAGTATCTGCATAATGTAGGGGTTGGGCTGAGGGTGATAGCCAAGACTTCTATTTCCAAAGAGAAACTTCTTCGTATAACGAATCTATCCATGCAGCTTATACTAATATAACCGTTTAACTTGAACTTTCTAGAATAATCATTCTAATAATGTTATAACATCATTCCAGATGGATAAAATTTCACCAAAAGGAGAGGCAGGCACCAAATGAGAAAAACAGTTTTAATCACAGGGGCATCGGGCGGGATTGGTAAAGAGTTAGCAGATCGATTTGCCAAAGGTGGACATAATATTGTGCTGGTAGCTCGTAGCGAGGGTAAAATATTGGATCTTGCACAGGAGTATCAGAAAAAATATGGCATTCAGGCGACGGTTATTGCCAAGGATGTAGCGGCAACTGGGGTACCACAGGAGATTTTCAACGAGCTTCAGGAAAAGGGAATTATTATTGACTACCTTGTCAACAATGCGGGTTTCGGTCTGTGTGGGACATTTATGGAGACGGATATAGAACAAGAAATCAATATGATTGACGTAAATATCAAGGCTCTAACCGTTATGACGAAACTGTGACGAAAAAAATTACAAAATGAATATAATATTTCTTCTGTAAAAGTGAGTCGATCAAAAATTTCTAGGGATCTGTTGAAAGGCATTGATTTTTGTAGTTGTCCTCAATGTGGTCAAGATTTAAGTCAACGAGCGAAAACTGAAAGTACATGTTCACTATGTACACAACCAATTAATGAGTCTACAGACACAGAGGAACTTGAGCTACTTAAAGCAGATCTAAAAGTTAGACAAAGTGAGCTAAAGGATTCTATACAGAGGCTTGAAAGACAACTTAATGCAGTCGAAAAGGAAAGAGCTTTACTTATACAGAATAAAGTTGATTTAGACTCTAGAATAACGGAGTTGGATCAAGAGTATGATTCATCTTTTCTGGCAAAAGCACGAGAAATAGAAAGACAGATAGGTGAGTATGAGGGGAGAAGGAAGGAGTTGCTCAATTTACTCCCACTGCCTAACAGAGTAGAGGAAGTGTACTTAGAAGTTGCTAAACTAGCAAAAGAAGAAGAAAAATTAAAGAACGAGTTGACAAATGCAAGACGCCATGCAGAAATGGATGCATCTAACTTAAAAGAATTAAAGACATTTTTTATTGAAAACCTATCAATAGTAGGCTTTCCAGGGATAGAATCTAATGACTATATTGAGATCAATACGTCAGATTTTATTCCAAGAATAACACGATTTGGAGAAGGTGAATTATTTACTACGGAATTTGCTAATCTGGGTAGCGGGGGAAAGAAAACAATATTTAAATGCTGCTACGTTTTAGCAATTCATCGACTAGCAGCAAAAAAGAAAATTCAGTTACCTTCGTTCCTAATGATCGATACACCAATGAAAAATATTAGCGAGAGAGAAAATCGCGATATATTTGAGGGTTTTTATAAATTGATTTATCAATTGTATTCAGATGAGTTATCAAACAAGCAACTTATCATTGTGGATAAGGAATTTTTCAGCCCTGCGGATACTGAGTACGAAGATTTCTATGATGATGTGAATAACATATTTGTAAAACATATGACTCCAGATGACCCAGAAAATCCACCATTGATTCAATATTACCGAGGACATTAAGATCATTGTAAAGATGATTGTGTCAGTTAATACTGAAGAATTAGCAACTAATCTCATTCATAATTGTAATATGTCTCAATTAGAGATTGTAAAAAACGTCGGAAAGGGCATTTTTTAGTGTCAATTATAATGGATACTCACAAGCACATATCGTTCTGACACTCGAGAAGGTACTGGTACAGATGGAGCAGGAAATGACGGCGAAATACATGCTCACAGGCTCTACGAACGATGTGGCTATATGTTTACAAAGGAGCAAAAAAATTATATAAAAAAGTTCAAATAAAACATATTCATCACGAAAATTAGATATCTCTGATTTGAATTTTTAGAGCCAGTAGCTATAGAATTTTATGCTACTGGCTATTTTTATAAATGCTAATTATATTAGAAACTTATATAAATTAATGATATAATTTTTGACATGGAACCTAAAACTCATACTACCGATCTCAATGTCGCCGATTTTACCATGGTGATCGAAGACCTGACGAGGATACTCATTCGGTTGCCATCTATTGAAAAACTAAGCTTCACTACGCTTTCTGTTCTACACACATTGTCTCGCAGGAGCCCCATGCGACTTACTGAGCTGACAGCTACTGAGCAAGTTACGCAGTCGGCAATTACACAGTTGGTGATCCGACTTGAACGAGACGGACTTGTCGAGCGTCGACCAGATCCGAATGATGGACGAGTGGTTCAAGTACATATTACCGCACTGGGCGCAAATGTTATTGACTCGCGTCGTTTGGATCGCATGGCGCAGCTCTCAAAATTCATTGAAGGGCTCGCATTGGAGGAAAAACAGGCCATTGCATCCGCATTACCCGCATTGAAGCGTCTGGTCGAACTTGAAAATGAATCGTAGTCGCAGTTAGTGCATCCATTCGAACAAGGAGGAACACTTATGACAACAGCTCCTTTCGTACTTGAACCTAGTCCGATCTACGTATCGGATGAGTTACTCGCTGATCTTCAAAATCGTCTAAATTCCACTAGATGGCCTCTCGATGCCGGTAATGATGACTGGTTTTACGGCGTTAGTCGAAACTATCTTGAGGGACTTGTCGACTACTGGATTAACAAGTTTGACTGGCGCAAATCCGAGAAAGCGATTAACGCCTACGAGCACTATAACGTCAATGTTGACGGAGTTCCTGTGCACTTTATGCGTAAACCAGGCATTGGGCCCAATCCTACACCCTTAATCCTCTCCCATGGTTGGCCTTGGACATTCTGGCATTGGTCTAAAGTTATTGATCCATTAGCAGACCCTGGTGCATTCGGGGGCGACCCGGCTGAAGCCTTCGATGTAATTGTACCCTCACTTCCAGGGTTCGGATTTTCGACTCCACTTCCAAACAACCCGGACATGAACTTTTGGAAAATTGCCGATCTCTGGCATACACTCATGGCTGATATTCTCGGCTACGATAAATACGCGGCAGGGGGATGCGATGTAGGCGCTCTCGTGACGGGTCAACTGGGACACAAATATAGTGATGAGCTCTACGGGATTCATATCGGGTCTGCTCAAAAACTGAGCTTGTTTAACGGAGACCGCGCTTGGGATCTAGCCGGAGGCCGTCCCCTTCCCGACGACCTTCCTGAGAAAATCCGAACGGAGATTTTGAAGTTTGATCATCGTTTTGCATCGCATCTCGCCGTGCACGTTCTTGATCCCAGCACACTGGCCTACGGACTGAGTGACTCTCCAGTGGGAATGCTCGCATGGATCTTAGAACGATGGGCCAGATGGAGTGACAATAAAGGTAGCATCGAGAATGTCTTTTCGAAGGACGATATCCTTACACACGCAACCATCTTCTGGGTTAACAACGCCATCGAAACCTCAATGCGCGTCTATGCGAACGCAAACCGCTATCCATGGACACCCGCTCATCATCGCTGGCCTGTCATTGAGGCACCAACGGGTATAACCTTCGTGGGCTACGAAAATCCGCCGGGTATCACGACCGAAAATCGCGTACAAAATTTTCTCGACAGTGATCGTGCTCCTTGGTATAACCATGTCAACATCACTGCCCACGAACATGGGGGACACTTCATCCCCTGGGAGATTCCGGACAAGTGGGTCGAGGATCTGCGCCGAACTTTTCGTAGCATGTCATATCACTGATCTAGCTTGGAAGGCGATTATAAGAGCGTAACAATTTATTAGAGAAAATACCTCGCTTACCCGAATCCTTGTAGGGCAGTGCTATAAAGACGCTGTGCATTCAATTCTAGAATGGCTGCAGAGATTTTGAGATGTAGAGGAGTCTTCAGCCTCTATAGAAGCAGTAAAGCCGCCCAATCCAGTTGGGCGGCTTTACTCTACAACAAATTTATATGTTACTGATATTACTATTCACTCGAACTCCAGCTTTTTTTCTTGAGCAAATAGATTGCAGCTACCAGAATGAACCACACCGGTGTAACAAATAGCGCCACTCTCGTGTCCTCGGCCAATGCCAAGATGACCAGAACGAAGACAAGAAAAGCCAGCACAATATAGTTAGACAGCGGGTACAGCGGCAGCTTGAATGTGTTGAGGCGGGCCAGCTCAGGCCGCGTGCGGCGGTATCTCAGATGGCTGATTATGGTGATTCCCCAGACAAAAATAAAGCAAACGGTCGATACACTCGTAATCAGGGTAAATACCCCCTCAGGCATTACATAGTTCAGGATAATCGCGATCAGAATAACGATACTGGAGAACAGCAACGCATTGGACGGAACCTTTCTGCTGTTCAGCCGACTCAACGAACTGGGAGCGTTGCTGTCCTTGGCCATGGAGAACACCATCCGGCTTGTACTAAAAATAGCACTGTTGCAGGCTGAAGCCGCAGATGTCAGCACAACAAAATTGACAATCCCTCCTGCTGCGGTAATACCAATGGCTGTGAATACCTGTACAAACGGACTTTCACCGGGTACAATCTCGTTCCACGGATAAATACTCATGATGATCAGCAGTGCGCCGATATAGAAGAGCAGGATCCGGATCGGGATATTATTGATAGCCTTCGGAATTACCTTCTCGGGGTCCTTGGTTTCTCCTGCCGTCAGTCCAACAAGCTCCATACCTACGAAGGCGAAAACCACCATTTGAAAAGAAAGCAGAAAACCATGAATCCCTTTCGGGAACATTCCGCCATGATTCCAGAGATTAACGAAGCTCGAAGGTCCCTTGGTAGTGGAGAAGCCTTTGACAATCATAAATAAACCGACGAGAATCAGAGCCAGAATCGCCAATACCTTGATCAGGGCAAACCAAAATTCCATCTCCCCGAACAGCTTAACCGTGGCCAGGTTCATAAGGAGCAGAATCACAAGGGCGATTAACCCCGGCATCCACTGAGGAATCTGCGGAAACCAATATTGAGTATACAGTCCGACCGCCGTCAGATCTGCCATCGCAATCGAAATCCAGCAGAACCAGTAGGTCCAACCGGTAATAAAAGCGGCCATATTCCCCAGATAGTCCTTTACAAAATCAACAAACGAATGATATTCCAAATTACTGAGCAGCAGCTCTCCCAATGCACGCATTAACAGGAACAGAACCATACCTGTAATGATGTAGGCGATCAGGATGGACGGACCTGCCAGATGGATCGATTTTCCTGCCCCGAGGAACAAGCCGGTACCAATAGCCCCTCCGATGGCCATCAGCTGTACATGCCTGTTTTTTAACCCCCGTGTTAACTTTTCTTCCTGCATGGAAACTCACCACTCTCTTTCTGTAAATACTTCCTATGGACTGAAAATTTTTATACCTTTCATATTATAATAATTTGACCAGAATACCTATCCTTAAGCTGAAATTTTTTCATACAAAAAAGCCCACCTTTCACGGTTAGGACTGGCCCCCGTTTGTGAGAAGGGCTCACAACACTGTACAAGTTAAGCGGCCAGTCGTCGGAAATCAATCGGCGACTGATTATTTGTTCGAAATGAAGGTTTATCTTGCCGTGAACAAAAATTACGCAATTGCATGTGTTTTTTATCAATCATAAACCATTAATTCCTTTAAAAACTAAATACAGAATTAAAACAAGTGAATAAACTTGCTTAATAAATATCATGACTTTATTCAATTTACCGAAATCAAAAGAAAACGAACTTGTTACTCGTTTTCTTTTTTATTTAAGGCAGCAGTCGAGTGGATTTAAGCAGGTGCTTACAAGAAGGATAAATGGACCGGGCGAAAACTCTCAGATCATTTACGAATCGGCGCTGCAAGGTCTATACTGTAGTATAAAAAAGGAAGTTATGTATGTTCAGAACGTTGAATCGTAGACTAAATGCAGCTATGCCGCTGATTACGCCCATCAGCATTCTAATTGGCGTCCTGATCGGTACGCCGTTGTCGGCCTACACCGGATTGTCCCCCTGGCTGTTTGCATTCATGACCTTTGCGGGTAGTATCAGCATGGGCTTCAAAGATTTTGTCCATGTGATGAAGCATCCCGGTCCGCTGATTGCCTGCCTGTTTATTCTTCATTTGGCCATGCCGCTGCTCGCCATGATGCTTGGGCATCTGTCTTTCGCAGCCGATCCTTATACGATTACCGGACTTATTCTTGGTGCAGCCATCCCTACGGGCGTCTCCAGCTTCGTGTGGGTTAACATCTACAAGGGTAATACGGCGCTGACGCTAGCCATCATTCTGATCGATACGATTTTGGCCCCGTTCGTCGTACCCGGCATTATGTCCGTGCTGATCGGAGCAGATGTACGCCTTGATACGTGGGGGATGATGCAGAGCCTCTTTTGGATGATTGTCGTTCCTTCGCTAATCGGCATGGTGTTGAACGAATGGACCCAGGGGAAGATCGAGCAGGTGTGGGGGCCTCGGCTGGGCCCGTTCTCCAAACTGGCTATGGCTCTGGTCGTGATGATTAACGGATCTGTAATCGCGCCCTATCTGGTCGATTTTAATCTAAAGCTTGTTGGGGTATGCCTGTCGATCATCGTTCTTGCCTCCACCGGATATGTGATTGGTTACCTGATCTCCAAGCTGATGAGGTGGAACGATGCCGACCGTACGGCGCTTGTCTTTAACGCCGGGATGCGCAATATTAGCGCAGGAGCCGTGCTTGCTATCACCTACTTCCCGGCTCCGGTAGCGCTGCCCGTGGTGCTCGGAATGATTTTCCAGCAATCCACCGCGTCTCTGGTCGGATTTTTGCTGAGCCGCCATGACCGAGGCAAGGCCAAGGGGCGGCAAATCGCCGCTTAGAAGGAAATTAATTTTTATATTGGACAATTGAATTTTTGACGATGCTGCTCTGTTAGTACTGAGCTTAGCAGGATGGTCCTATAAAAAATAGACAGCCATGAAGCTGTCTTTTTTTTATTTGATTTTGCTGCTTCTTAATATTCGTAACGGCTTGCTTCTGAGTAAAGGAACAGGGCTACAACCGATATGGTCACCGACCACTGAGGCTTTAATAAATTTTTCTCCTGCTAGAGGAAAGATATCCGAGCTCTTCCCGGTACTTGGCCACCGTTCTGCGTGATAGCTCCAGCCCTTCCTTTGCCAGCAGTTCTGTGATTACCTGATCCGAAAACGGTTTTTGCTTGTCTTCGCCGTCGATGAGCTGCTTAATACGCATTTTTGCGCTCTCCGATGAAGTGGCATCTCCGTCTTTCGATCCCAGGGCGGAGGTGAAGAAATATTTGAGCTCGAACAATCCACGGGGCGTCTGCATGTATTTGTTACTGACAGCCCGGCTGATCGTGGATTCATGCAAGCCGGTACTTTCAGCAATCTCTTTTTGGGTCATCGGTTTGAGATAATGAATGCCATGCTCGAAAAATTCCCGCTGCCTATCAACAATGGCTTGGGCTACACGCATCAGGGTCAGGCGGCGCTGCTCAAGGCTATGAATAAGCCATAATGCCGTATTCATCTTCTCATGTAGAAACTGCTTCTCTGCCCCCAACGCCTGCTCCCGGAGCATACGCTGGTAAAAAGGATTAATTCCGACGCGCGGGACTGTGATATCATTAACTGTCACAATGTAGCCGTTCTTGGATTTCTCTACCGAAATATCTGCTATGTGATACTGGTGTTCATATGGGGCAAATGCCGCTCCCGGACAAGGATTCAACTTGCGTATCTGGTCGGTGATTTGCTGCACCTCGCGAATGTTGATACCCAGAGCATCCGCGATTTTTTGTATGCGGTTACATGAAAGATTGACCATGTGATGTCGCACGATCTCTTCCAGGAAAACATCATCATTACCGGCATAACGCAGCTGCAAAAGAAGACATTCCTCCAGGCTGCGGGCAGCGATTCCTGCCGGTTCAAAGCCTTGGATCAGGGCGAGTATATTTTCAACCTCTTCAGTGGGGACGTCAAGTATTCCGGCAACTGTATTTACCTCCAACTCGAGGTAGCCTTTTTCATTTAAATTCCCAATAAGAAACATGGCAATCATCTGTTGTAGCTTGGATAACCCGCGGACCATCCCGAGTTGCGCTTTGAGATGTCTATATAAATTATCCGCAGGGTTAGAGACAAAATCCAGAAGATCTACCGGATTATCGTTTTTTCGTGGTGAATATTCTTCCTCTTTACTTATCCTTTTGATGGACATGTCAATCTCTGTCAAATCAATAATCGGATTTTCATCCGCTTGCTCATGAAGATAGGACATTAGATCGGCCGAAGAATATTGAAGAATCGTGATAGCTTGTCGTAATTCAGGAGTCATAACCAGCCTGAATGCTTGCTCTTGCTGTAATCCGTAGCGTATCATTTTATCTCAGCTCCTTGCTGGGCAACAATATAGCTTTTAATGAAACTTATTCGTGAAGCTAATGCAATTATACTGCCAACCTCTGATCTTAGAAAAGTAGTGAATGGAATAAGTTGAGTATGAATATTGGATGGATTCAATGAAGAGCGTACCAGATTACTTATTAACTTGTCAGTTTATTTTTTTGTAGAGGATTATTTCTTTTTTTATATACTAATTACATGAGAACTAGTCAGCCTGGGGGAATACTGTGAAACGAATTGATGCGATTTTAGAGTATATTGCTAATGGTACAAAGAAACTGTCGGTAGAGGCTTTGCTGGACGGTGGTGGAATTACGGCTGCGGAAATAGCCGATCATCAGAATATGCTGAGAAATAATGTAAGCAAGGAGCTTAATAGCCTGCTTCGTACCGACTTGATTATTAAAATCAAGGGAAGACCCGTCAAGTTTTTGCACAAGCAGGTAATCGAGGAGACCTTTAGAGTCCAGCTGAAAGAGAAACAAATCCAAGTCAACAGCATTAATGAAATATTGCTGCCTGGAGAGCAAGTCGATCCGTTTCACGCCTTAATCGGTTTCATGGGTAGTATGAGAAATCAGGTTGAGCAGGGAAAAGCGGCAATATTATATCCGCCGAAGGGCCTGCATACGCTGATTGTGGGGCAGACTGGCGTAGGAAAAACGATGTTCGCCAGGTTGATGTATAATTATGGAAAATATATGAAGCGGTTTTCAGAGCAAGCACCGTTTATCGTATTTAACTGCGCCGATTATTATAATAACCCTCAACTGCTGCTTTCCCACATTTTTGGTCATGTAAAAGGGGCATTTACGGGGGCTGATCGGGAGAAGGAGGGGCTGGTCGAGAAAGCTGATGGAGGCATCCTGTTTTTGGATGAGATTCATCGGTTGCCTCCAGAAGGTCAAGAAATGATATTTTATTTCATGGACACGAACAGCTATAACAAATTGGGCGAGTCGGAGCGCAAGCGGGAAGCGAATGTGCTGCTCATCGGCGCTACGACGGAAGATCCCGGCTCTTCCATGCTTAAAACCTTTATTAGACGGATACCGATTACGATCAACATTCCTTCCCTGCAGGAACGAACAGTTGAAGAGCGGTTTTTAATCCTGAAGCATCTCTTGGCAAATGAGGCCCATCGTGTGAACAAACCCATTAGGGTTGAATTGGAAACTGTAAAAGCACTGATTGGCAGCGTCACCTATGGCAATATCGGCCAGTTGAAATCGAACATTCAGCTAGTGTGTGCGAAAGGATTTTTGAACAGCATACATGAAAATAAGGAAGAAATTGAACTTGATTTTAAAATTTTGCCTGGAAATATCAAGGAAGGTCTATTTAATATGGGGAAAAACCGCAAGGAGATTGTCGAAATGGAAATGGTCAACTCCTCGCTGTATATTACTCCTGAAGGTAGCAAAGGAATGGATGAATCAGACGCTTCGGAACTGCCGTTCAACCTTTACAAATTGATTGAAGACAAAATAGGGATGTTGAAGGAAGAAGGGCTCGACGACAGCTTTATCAATAAGTTTATTACTACAGATGTCAATATTCATATTAAAAGCTTCTATAACCGATTTTATAACATCAAAGGAGGCCGGGAACGAATCCTTAAAATCGTAGGCAGAAATATCCTGGAATTCGCTGAACAGGTGCAGGAGATGGCTCAAACAGAACTGGGCAGAAAGTACAGCGACAGGTTTGTTTATGCCTTTAGCCTTCATTTGAGTGCCTTTTTAAAGCGAATCCGAGAGAAGAAATACGTCAGCAAACAAGTCTATGATCCGATTAATGATCAGGATGAAGAATACAGACTGGCCTTAATTATCAAGGATTTGATCGAGTCCAAGTTTGAAATCAGCGTACCCGATGCCGAGACTACCTATGTGGCGATCCTTCTAAAATCAGTGGAAGAGGAGCATCAAGGAAATGTGGGGATTATCGTAGCAGCACATGGCAACAGTACGGCAAGCAGTATCGTCGGTGTCGTCAATAGCCTGCTGGGAAGCTCAAATATTTGTGCCGTAGACATGCCTTTGGATGTTAGCCCCAGAGAAATCCTGGAGGTTATTATTGATAAAGTAAAGGACATTGATAATGGTAGAGGCGTATTGTTGCTGGTTGATATGGGCTCCCTGCTCAATTTTGAAGCAACCATTATGGAACGTGTCGGGATCAAGGTGAAGACTATTGATATGGTTTCAACTCCACTTACGCTGGAGGCTGTGCGAAAGGCCAGTATTTTTGATATGAATATAGATGAAATTTACCAATCTTTGAAGGACTTCCGTGGTTATAACAATGGAAACGCCGAAGTGAAAGCGGAGAAGGTTAGTAATAAGGTCATAGTGACGGTTTGTTCTTCCGGCAAAGGCGCCGCTGTCAAGCTGAAGGAGTTTGTGGAGAAGGTCGTGTACGACCTTACAGAAGAGAAAATTGTCGTTGTGCCGGCAAAGGTCAGGGAATTGGATAAAATGGTCAAGGATTTGCGGACCAAGCATACGATTGTTGCGGTGATTGGAGTAAAGCGGCCAAGCGAGTTGAATGTACCGTTTATTCCTTTGGAAAAATTGATCGAGGCCAGCGGTGAGCAGGCATTAAGAGAACTGTTGCTGAACAATCAACTGCCTGTTATGCATACTAACGAAAGCATCGTCGTTAGAGATCTATGTGAGGATACGCTAAAGGAGTTTATGACTTACCTGAATCCCCACAAAATCTTGGGGATTCTGATGAAATTTATCGAGCAGCTGGAACAGGAGCTGGAAGTCGATTTTCAATATGCAAAGAAAGTTCAGCTTGCCGTTCATACGGCCCATGCCATGGAACGAATGGTCATTGGAGAAGGGTTAATATATCAAGGGGATGTATCCTTGCTTGATCAGCGAGTCCTCGATGCGGTGAACCGTTCCTGCAATATATTTGCTTCCAGTATGAACATGAAGCTGACTAATGACGAAAAATATTATATTTGTGAAATCTTAAGCGAAGTATATAACTGCATTCCCGAGTAATGGCGTAAGTGTATAAAACGATGCTTGATGTGTATTAATTATGCGAATGAGGACAATAAGCAGGTGGTGAGAAAAGACCAAATCCCCGGAAAAGCCAGGGGGTTTGGTCTTTTTTTGATGATTGAACGAGTCATACAGAATTTTGGCACGAGACTTGCATATAAGTATAGGCGAAGGATGTAAGAAGGGGGTGAAACAAATGATAGGTGTTATTGTTGGCACACACGGAAAACTTTCCAAAGAGATCTTAAGATCCACGGAAATGATTTTCGGCCATCTGGATAATGTGGTGGGCGTGACGTTTGAGCCTGGTGAAAGCGTTAACGGACTTGTTGAGAAGTACAAAGCGGCATTGGAAACGATTGATTGGACGGACGGACTGATCTTTCTCGTCGATTTGTTTGGTGGCAGCCCTTATAATGCAGCTAGCAGGATTGTAGCCGGCTATGAAAAAATGGACATTGTAACAGGGGTAAACCTGCCAATGATCGTAGACCTGCTGACAAATAGAGGGCTGGAGAACGTGGAAAACCTGAGTGATCTGGCAATCCGTGCGGGTCAGGACTCGATGAAGTCTTTTCGTGTCATCCGGGACATACAAACAGAGGAGGAATTATAGGTATGGAAATTTCATTTGTTCGTATTGATGACCGTCTGATCCATGGTCAGGTAGCTACGGTGTGGGTGAAGGAAACGAAGTGTAACAAAATTATCGCCGTCAGCGATGAGGTCGCTGCGGATACGCTACGCAAAACCTTATTGTTACAGGTGGCACCGCCGGGAATTAAGGCTTATGTCGTCACGATTGCGAAAGCGATTGAGGCTTATAACAACCCTAAATATAACGATTTTAAGACCTTATTCCTGTTTACCAATCCGACTGATGTACTGCGGGTTGTAGAAGGTGGGGTACCGTTCACATCGGTAAATGTAGGTGGAATGTGCTTTAAAGAAGGTAAGACACAGATTACCGGAGCGGTGTCCGTAGATAAGCAGGATGTAGAGGCATTTCATAAATTGCACGAAAAGGGGATCGAACTGGAAATTAGAAAAGTGGCCAGTGATCCTAAAATCAATTTGATTAACAAGCTCCAGAATGTCCAGTTTTAACAGCAGGTTGGCATAAGAGAGGGGGTCAAACATGAGTGTTTTTGAAATTGTAATGGTAGCGCTGGTTGCAGCCATTTGCGGAATGGGCAGTGTTTTGGATGAAGGACAGACTCATCGGCCTATAGTTGCGTGTACACTGATTGGTCTGGTCTTGGGCGATCTTAAAACGGGCATTATTCTAGGCGGTACGCTGGAATTGATGGCTTTGGGCTGGATGAATGTTGGAGCGTCCATGGCTCCGGATGCGGCTTTGGCCAGTGTAGTCTCAACCATATTGGTTATTGTTGGACATCAGTCGATCGGTGCCGGAATTGCCGTTGCGATCCCGATTGCCGCTGCCGGACAAGTGTTGACCATTTTTGTTAGAACAATTACCGTGTTCTTTCAGCACCTGGCAGATAAATATGCCGAATCTTCAAATTTCAGAGGAATTGAATTATGTCACTTTATCGCCCTCCTGCTTCAGGGGTTGCGCGTCGCTCTGCCTGCCGTATTGGTGGCTATTGCAGCAGAAACCGGTCTGGTTACGGCTTTGCTTGATGCGATCCCGGAAGTCATTACAAAAGGGCTGCAAATTGCAGGAGGATTCATCGTCGTTGTCGGGTATGCCATGGTTATTAACATGATGGCAGCCAAATACCTGATGCCTTTCTTTTTCTTGGGCTTTGTCATCGCGGCATTTACAAGCATCAATCTGGTTGGCTTTGGAATCATGGGGGCGGTTTTGGCTCTGCTGTACATTCAGCTCAACCCTAAATATAGCCAACGAAAAGATCAAATGGGTGAAATTGAAGAGCTCTAAAGAAATTCCTAATGAAAGAGTGGGGTACTATGGAAGAAAAAAAGTTGACCAAAAGCGATCTAAACAAAATGTTTTTCCGTTCATGGTTCCTGCTGGGCTCGTTTAACTTTGAGCGTATGCAGTCGATTGGTTTTTGTGTCACCTTGATTCCGGCAATCAAGCGGCTATACAGCAAGAAGGAAGACCAAAAAGAAGCATTGAAGCGGCATCTAGAGTTTTTTAATACTCAACCGTTTATCTCTGCACCGATTATGGGTGTAACGGCGGCTATGGAGGAGCAAAAGGCGAATGGTCAGCCGATTGATAATGCTACCATAAGTGGAGTGAAAGTTGGCTTAATGGGACCTTTGGCCGGAGTAGGGGACCCTATTTACTGGGGAACGTTACGTCCCGTTCTGGCTGCGTTGGGAGCTTCCATTGCTTTGTCCGGGAGTGTTATCGGGCCTGTCCTCTTTTTCTTGCTCTTTAATGTTATTCGCCTGGCAACCAAGTGGTACGGACTGAAATACGGCTACCAAAAAGGGACGGAGATTGTGTCCGACATGTCCGGAAACCGTCTGCAAAAGCTTACGGAATCGGCCTCCATCCTAGGACTTTTTGTCATGGGCGCACTCGTATCGAAATGGACTACTCTGAATGTGCCACTGGAAGTATCCAGATATACCCGTTCCGATGGAGTAGAGGTAGTTACGACGATACAGATGATTCTGGATCAATTGATACCTGGTTTGTTACCTCTTTTGCTGACTTTCTTGTGCATGAGACTGCTCAAAAAGAAAGTGAATGCTATTGCTCTGATTTTTGCTTTATTCGCAATCGGAATTATTGGATACGCTCTTGGCGTATTGGCTTAAGCCCATTTGTAAAGTGATCCGGTCAAGTAGCCATCTCTGACCGGAAACCCGCTTTTTTAATTTGTAAACGCTTTAAATTTTACTGGTTAAAATATTCCATAATCTACAAGTGAACCTGCAAGCGTTCAACGATGATCGTGGAAGACTGATGGCCTGTTTGAAGCTGATACAAGCAACGACTCTATACCATAAATCACCACAGGCTCAATGATGGTTTTAAAGCCATCTTGAGCCTGTAAACTTTCATCCACATTCTCATGAAATAGGGAGAATTGTGATGACGATATTTACCAGATCAATGGGAGGTAAGGAGATCTTCTGCAATCTTCACTAAGTCCTGCTTGACCAATGGACTATTCGAATTGTCATAAATTTCGTAGAGCAAATGATGACTGTCATCTTTCCAGCCAAGTCGGTTTTTGCTTGTAATAGTTGACTGGCTTGTCTCACCCGATCTGATGTAATATGCCTCAGTTCCTTTAATCGTCAGCCTTTCAGCTGCATCTCGATCATTCTGAAAGACAGTCAGCTTGGAATCAGGCGTGAGTGTCCTGATGGAAATACTCACAGAGTCACTTCCATTCACGTACCGAGCTATGGTAAAGTCCGCCTTTTCCCAGTTCAGCTTCTTTATAAACAATTTTTCACCTGCGGGAGCGGTTTTGGACTTTTGGATAAGTTCATTCGTTAAAGTGCGGTATTCTGCATGGTCCAGCAATTTAGGATACATAAAGGCAGGATATACATATCCGTAATCGAAACGGTAGCCGTTCGGTAGATGGGATGGACTATCCAAGCGTGGTGCATGCGTCCGTTTAATTTCATTTTGCAGGCTGTTGAAACTGGAAAATTCCCCTTGTTTATATTCAAATTTGACCGGATTGGACCGATCTGCGTTATTCATAAAATCGTCCTTAATATAATAGGCGGCATATTCTCCCGGCTGAAGCTGGTCTTTGACCTGTTGGCTGTACGCATTCAGTAGCCGGGAATACGTCTTGACAAAATCCGTTGGTTCATCAGCTTTAGCTGTATTTAATATGATATTGCCCTTACTGTTACGAAATTCAAGGTATTGTGAAGCTGCATATCCGGTCATACAAGCACCCAAAACAAAGAACGAGACCATAGCAGAGACTGCGATACTGGGCCGTAGACCTTTGGCAAACAGCCTCGCTTTTCGTTGCTCCTTCTGATAGACCCGATCCATCACCTTGTCTGTGACATCAAACGCCTGGATTTTGGACGCTTTTGTCGGCAGCAAATCCATTTCTTTTATGCTTTCGTCTTGAACAGTGTGCTGAAATTCACGCATTCCTCTTCCTCCTTCATAGGGCTGATCATTTTCTTGAGCTTTATTTTCGTCCTGCTGTATTTTTTCTTGACTGCTTCCTGGCTTTTATTCATAATTTCACCGATCTCACCGAATGACTTTTCTTCAAAGATTCGCAGTACCAGCAGGCTCCGTTCTTCTGCTGTCAGTTTGTTCAGCGCCCGGCTGAGCGGCTCACTGAAAAGCTGGCTTTCTATAATCTGTGCAGCACTGTCAGTGGCGGTCATATTGTGGGTGAACAGCCCAAGCTTCAATGTTTGGTGCAATTTCTTTCGGCGAATCAAGTTCAAGCAATGATAATAAGCTATTTTATACAACCAGGACGAGAAGCTTACTGTCGGCTTGTACATGTTAATTTTCTCAAATGACTTGACCAGGATATCCTGAACGGCGTCCTCTGCTTCTTGTTCGTTGCCCAGAAGCCGCCAGCAGTACACCAGAATCTGATGCTGGTACTTTTTTACGATAAAAGCGTAATCCTGGACCTCGCCTGCCTGAACCCGTTTAATCCTGAATTCTATTTCTTCATCCAAATCCTTAAGCACCTCCTCTGTTCGGCATGATGTATATATGTATATAACAAGTGAAGCGAGTCCAAAGGGACACCTTTTCTATAAATACGTTGGAAGAGTTCTGAAATAAATATATAATACATACATTTATACTACAGCCGGCTCTCTAGAGCTGTTTTTTTTGCGAGAAAGAATGGCACCCATGATTGATATAAAATGGTATAATTGACGCATATTCTCCATGAGGAGGGACACCTGAATGACCATAACTATGGGACAGATTGTGAATCACCTGACCAGGGGAATAAATACACCCCATACGACCGTAGATCTGCTTAACCCAGGGCATGTGGATACTGAAGTGCAGGGAATTGTAACCGCTTTCTGTGCATCGCAGTATGTGATAGAACAAGCCATTTCTTTAGGTGTGAACTTTATCATTACGCATGAAGGTATTTTTTATAGCCACCAGGGTATGCAGGAATGCTTACGACATGACCCCGTTTTTCTGCAAAAATCTCGCCTGATTGCCGACTCAGGTCTAGGTATATATCGTTTTCATGACACGATACACCGTTATCAACCGGATGGAGTCATGATTGGGCTTCTTCGGGCGCTCGATTGGCAACCCTATGTAGTGAAATCATTGCCGACGGCCGCCATTTTGACGATTCCAGCGATGGAGGTTAAGGAGGCTGCCGAATATATCAAAGCCAAACTCCATATTCGTTATGTGCGAATAGCTGGAGAGCTTACCATGCCATGTGAACGAGTGGGGATCACGGTGGGATACAGGGGAGGTGGTGAGTTAGCTATTCCATTATTTCTAAATGAAAATGTGGATTTGATCATTGCCGGTGAAGGGCCAGAATGGGAAACGCCAGAATATGTGAAAGACGCTGCCTATCAGGGTCAAAATAAAGCCCTTATCATGTTAGGACATGCTGAAAGTGAAGCGCCTGGTATGAAATATCTCACTGATGAACTTTCCGCCCAATTCCCAATGCTCCCCGTTCACTTTGTTGAAGATCGTCCAGTGTTTCAAATCGTGTAGAAGCACATGTCGTTATATCCGTTCATCAATTTTATGAAATGGAGGCAACATGATGGGAAGCAGAGTGATCAAGCCATTCAACACAGACTGGAAGTTTATAGAGGGCAATTATACAGGTGCCGAGAAGATGGATTACAACGATGAGCAGTGGCGGCTCCTTCAAGTCCCGCATGATTGGAGCATTGAAAAGTCCTTTGATCCACACATGCTGTATGGTGGCAATCAAGCTTATTTGCCCAGATGGTCTGTGGGATGGTATCGAAAGCATTTTAATGTAAAGCCCTCTTCTCAAAAACAGCGCATATACACACAATTTGATGGTATTCACAATAACAGTGAGGTTTGGGTCAATGGGCATTTTGTGGGCAAGCGGCCTTATGGATATGTTAGTTTTCAATATGATTTGACCCCATATATTCGGTGGGATGAGGATAATGTGATTGCTGTCAAAGTGGATAATACGACTCTTCCACCTGACAGATGGTATTCAGGGTCCGGTATTTATCGTCATGTCTGGCTAATTTGTACGGATTATGTTCACGTAACTGAATGGGGCACTTACATCACTACACCTGAAATTTCGCGGGATGAAGCTAAGATCAGTGCCAGTATTCAGGTTACTAATCATCATGCGCATGCCGTAGAGTGTAACATTGTGACTGAAATACTGGATTCCAAGAGACAGCTAAAAGGAAAAATTGAAAATCGAGTGACCCTGTCAGGCTTTGAAACAGGTGAAATGGAGCAAATAACACGGATTTTGGAGCCAGAACTATGGTCACCGGAGAAGCCAGTGCTCTATGAGGCTCAAACGATCATCTATTGCGACAATAAAGAGGTGGATTGTTCTCGTACCCCTTTTGGTATACGAGAAGTGAAGTTGGATGCTCAAAAGGGGTTATTTCTGAATGGAAGCAGCCTGAAGCTGAAGGGAGTCTGTATTCACCATGATTTAGGCTGTCTAGGAGCTGCCTATCATGATACAGCCATGAAGAGAAGGCTGCAGAAGCTTAAGGAGATGGGCTGTAACTCGATTCGTTTTGCCCATAATCCGATGGCGCCCGAGCTATTGGATCTCTGTGATCAGATGGGGTTCCTGGTGATTGACGAAGCCTTTGACAAATGGAAATCTCTTTCCTATGAGCATTTATATGATGAATGGTGGGAAAAGGACCTGAAAGCGATGCTCGTAAGAGACAGGAACCATCCCAGTGTTTTTATGTGGAGCGTTGGGAATGAAGTAGAGCACCAGGGTCAACCGTCCATGCTCAGGATGTTGGAGCAACTCGTCGCCTTTTGCCATGAAAAGGACCCAACCCGGCCTGTTACATGTGCACTTGAGCCGCATAATACACCGATCAGCTTGCGTGATGGTTCGATTGAAACCAAAGTGGAGCATACCAAGCTGCTGGCACAACGAGTGGATGTTCTGGGGCTGAACTATCAGGAACAGTGGTATGAGCACTACAGGAAGGCCATGCCCGATACGCTTATCATTGGAACCGAGACTTTCCCATACTATCGTGGTAAAGATAACCGGGTTAAGGGTTATTTGCCGCAAAATCCTTGGTTTGATGTAGCTAATCACGATTATGTGATCGGTCAATTTGTCTGGAGCGGGATCGACTATCTGGGGGAAACAAGCTATCCCTCCAAAGGGTGGTCCTCAGGCCTGATTGATACTTGTGGGTTCCGCAAACCTGTATCCTATCTCCAACAAAGCTTATGGTCAGAGGAGCCTGTTGTGCACATAGCCGTATTTCACGAACCGATGAAGCCGGAATACAATCCGTCATGGACGATGCATTGGAAATCTCCGGATATGGAGGATCATTGGACATTTCCTGAATACGGTGGAAAATTGATACGATTAGTTACCTTCACTAATTGTGAGAGCGTGGAATTGATCGTGAACGATGAATCCTACGGTGAGCGAAAGCTTGTTGATTATCCTGATCATTTAATTACATGGGAACTTCCCTATACGCCAGGCAAAATCCGGGCTATTGGCAGTCATGGCAATCAGAAGGTCTGTGAGCATGAATTAACCACTGCCGGACTTCCCTATGCTCTAAGGCTGCAAGCCGATCGGACGGTACTACCTGCCGATGGTTATGAAATAGCCCACGTTGAAGTCATCGTCACAGACCGGGAAGGGATCATTGTTCCCAATCAGGAGTTTGATTTAACCTTTCAGTTATATGGTGATGGTCGTATCCTTGGGGTAGACAACGGTGATCTCACCAGTGATGAACCCTTTCAGGGAAACCAGAGACGAACACATAGAGGCAGGTGTCTCGTAATTGTGCAATCCGGGCATCAGGCTGGGGAGGTGTTGCTTCAAGCCTCAGCTGATGGAGGGTTGCAGGGAGAAATCAGACTAAATATTGAACATGAAGGCAAATGACCATTCAAGGTTGATTCAGAATAGATAGGGTATGGTTTAACTAAAAAGGGTCTGAACAGGTGGTGAATACTCACATTCCCTGTACAGACCTTTTTTCAATACATTTATTTATGGCAAACGGCAAGTGTACGCTTCCAGTACCTTTTAAAGCAATTTGTTTTGACAAACAGTCCGATTGCTAATAGAATAATGAATTACAATACCACTTATTAAAAGTTTAATAAAAAGTGGAGATAAGGAGTAATTGAATGCCAGCAGGACAATCTATGAACCCGAAAATAACTCGTAATATTTTATTCTTGTTGTTCGCTTTACCGGGTGTAGCTTTTGCCTCCTGGGTGTCCAGAACGCCTACTATACGGGATATTTTGCATGTCTCGACTGCTGAAATGGGAGTGATTATTTTCGGATTAGCAGCGGGTTCTTTATTGGGACTACTTAGTACAGGTCCTATTATTTCTCGTCTAGGTGGACGGTCGGTTATTCTTGGAAGCGCATTTTTAATCGTAGTGGGCTTTGTTATTGTAGGGTTAGGAACTGCATTATCGTTCACAAGCCTCGTATTTGTCGGTTTGGTCATTTTCGGAAGTGGCTATGGGGTAGCTGAAGTAGCTCTAAATGTAGAAGGTTCTGCGGTAGAAAATCAATTGAACAAAACGCTTTTGCCGGCTTTTCACGGTTCATTTAGCTTGGGGACCCTTGTTGGCGCCATCATCGGTTCTGGAGCAGTGGGACTAAACATTCCTGTTGTAGTCCATTTTGGGGTAGTGGCTATCATAATAGCAGCTCCAACCTTATACTTCTATCGCTTTTTGCCACATGATACAGGGAAAGAGAAGGAAGCTTTTACCCAAAAGCTTGGAGCTAATATGAGGGCGCAGCTTGCGGTCTGGAAAGAAAGACGAATTCTATTGATCGGCATCATTGTGCTGGGGATGGCGTTTGCAGAAGGATCTGCGAATGACTGGCTGCCGCTAGCGATGGTAGATGGCTATGGCGTGGATTCTTTAACAGGCTCCTATATGTATGGCCTATTTGTTACAGCGATGACCATTGGACGTTTTACCGGCGGGTTTCTGCTGGATAAATACGGCCGGGTCCCTGTGCTCAAAGGGAGTGCTGTCCTGGCAGCTATGGGTATCATTTTAGTGATCTGGGGACAGCATTACCTGGTGGCCGGATTGGGTGTCTTACTATGGGGGCTTGGAGCTTCACTTGGTTTCCCAGTAGGATTATCTGCCGCTGGAGATGACCCTCGGGGGGCAGCTGCCCGGGTTGGAGCCGTCGCAACGATCGGTTACATTGCCTCTTTAGTAGGCCCCCCAGGATTAGGTTTTTTAGGAGAGCATTTTGGGCTTCTACATGCATTAATTGTAGTGCTTATTGGCGTTAGTGTCGCTGGCTTAATATCGGGTGCTGCCAGGCCTATCAGGATGAAAAGGGAAAAATCAAATTAAAAAACAAAGGGGATACCCATGACGATGAAAACGGAAAAACAAAAAATGATAGATGGAGAACTGTATATAGCCACTGATCCTCAATTATCAAAAGAAAGAGAACATGCGAGAAAGCTAGTTCGCCTTTTTAATCAGACGACAGAAACCGATGGTGAATTCCGCGAACAATTGTTAAAGGAGCTTTTTGGATCAACAGGTGAACATATAGGCATGGAGCCCAACATTCGTTGTGACTACGGATACAATATCCATGTTGGCGAAAATTTCTATGCAAACTTTGATTGTACCATTTTGGATGTTTGTGAAGTACGTATTGGAGATAACTGTTTATTGGCCCCGGGCGTCCATATTTATACGGCCACACATCCGCTTGACCCGTTGGAACGAATTGCTGGTCCGGAATATGGTAAGCCTGTAACTATAGGAGACAATGTATGGATCGGCGGCCGAGCGATCATTAACCCCGGTGTTACGATAGGTAATAATGTCGTAGTGGCATCAGGAGCAGTAGTAACCAAGGATGTCCCTGACAATATGGTTGTAGGCGGTAATCCGGCACGAATTATAAGACAAATAGATTGAACAGACTATGACTATATAGAGTAATAAATAATCATATTCATCCTGACAAGCGTTTCTCCTGGATTATAGTACATGTGAGGCCGGTCTGCTTTAAAGCGGATGGAATCTCCAGCCTTAACCGTGTACGTTTCTTCGCTGACTTTGACCACCATTTCACCTTCAAATACCGTAATAAATTCCTCTGTATCTTCACGGTGAGGGGCTGAACTCAGCTCCCCGCCTTTTTCAATTTCAACTGTATATACCTCAAAATTCCGGTTGCCCTCATAGGGGAAAAACGGATATAACCGATAAAGGTTACGCTCTTCAAGCACCTGTACTTTGCTTTTGGGAACGACTACTACATCTGCAGGCGGTTCATTGATCAGAGCAGAGAAAGAGATTTTTAAGCCGTTCGCAATTTTCCATACCGTTGTAATGGAGGGATTAGATTCCCCCCGTTCAATCTGACCCAGCATCGTTTTACTGATGCCTGTCAGGTCAGCCAATTTATCTAGACTTAGTTTCCTTTCATTGCGCAAAAGTTTTAGATTTTTACTTAAAACCAGATTAATATTCTCCATAAGTTTCAGCCTCCCTATTGTGCTTTATAAAGAACATGTTGTACAATTATAAAGCACAAAAGTGCGCTTTAACGTACGATTAGTCAAATTATAGCACACTGGAGTTGAATTTTACATGCCGCTTATGCCGTTCCTTTCTTATGCGCTTGTTACCAGCTTTACGCCTGGACCCAACAATATTATGTCCTTAGACAGTGCCAGGCGATTAGGGTTGAAAAAAGCATTTCCGTTCATGCTGGGAGTAACAGCCGGCTGTTTTGCCATTATGCTGTTAGCCTGCTATGTTAACCTTGTTTTGTATCATTTTTTGCCACGGATTAAAATATGGATGAACGTACTGGGCAGTCTTTATATGCTCTATTTGGCGATAAAAATAGCCAAAAGCAAATCTTCGACAAGGGACAATGGTCAGAATGAAGGATACTCCTTCAAATCAGGATTGCTACTGCAATTTATCAATTTAAAAATTATATTGTACGGTATCACGGTCATCTCAACCTTTGTTATGCCTTACGGCGCTTCATACATTACGCTTTTTGCAATCTCACTGCTCCTTACAGGTATTGGTTTTGCAGCTATCGTTTGCTGGGCGGTTTTTGGTGCACTGTTTCAACGTTTTATAAACAAATATGAGCGATCCTTTAATATCATCATGGCCTTATTGCTCCTGTATAGTGCACTGTCTATATGGATTTAAAAGAAACCCAATTTATCAAAGAGGTTCCTGGAAATGAGCAGGGGCCTCTTTGGTATGGATGAGTTTCCTGATCATTGAACAGCCAAACGGGTATTACCTAAATAGAAATGATAAATCCTGTTGACAGTATGTATATACATGATTTAATCTTGTATATACAAGATGATGAAAGCGTTGTATTAAATATGTTTACGCTACTGCATTCGCAAGAAAGGAATGATCATGGATGGAAGGAATGAATAGGGCCTTAGTCCCTCAAGATACAGACTGGTGGCGCAAGTCAGTCGTCTATCAGGTATATCCCAAAAGCTTTAACGACACGACGGGTAAAGGGATCGGTGATATCCGAGGACTGACGCAAAAGCTGGATTATTTGCACAAGCTGGGTGTGGATATTATCTGGCTACAGCCGGTATATGTATCCCCACAACGTGATAACGGGTATGATGTAGCGGATTATTACAGGATCAACCCGGATTATGGAACGATGCAGGATTTCGAGGAATTGAGTCAGGAAATTCAAGCCCGTGGAATGCACTTGATGTTAGATATTGTGGTAAACCATTCTTCCACAGAACATGTCTGGTTTCAGGAGGCACGGCTTTCCAGGGATAGTGAGTACAGGGACTATTACATCTGGCGTGATCCAGCACCCGATGGAGGGCCTCCTAATAATTGGATTTCCAAGTTTGGTGGGCCAGCCTGGCAGTATGACGAGGCAACAGACCAATATTTCCTGACGCTGTTTGACAAAACTCAGGCGGATCTAAACTGGGAGAATCCGAAAGTCCGTCAGGAGGTTGTCAATCTGCTGGAATTCTGGACTGAAAAAGGAGTCAGTGGCTTTCGGCTGGATGTCATTAATTTGATCTCCAAAGATCAGCGCTTCTTAAATGATGACGGAAGCACTGTTCCTGGCGACGGACGTAAGTATTATACGGACGGTGCACGTGTACATGAATACATTCAAGAATTATATGAAAAAGTATTTGCTAGACATAACATCGTCACTGTGGGTGAAATGTCCTCCACGACACTGGAGCATTGCATCCGCTATTCCAATCCAGAGAACAAAGAACTGTCCATGACATTT
The DNA here is from genome assembly GCF_020404765.1 of Paenibacillus sp. BJ-4. Classification (GTDB taxonomy): domain Bacteria; phylum Bacillota; class Bacilli; order Paenibacillales; family Paenibacillaceae; genus Paenibacillus. Next base: position 84,502 of record NZ_JAIVEM010000027.1, on the reverse strand, counting down.
AATTTTCATCATCTGAAGGTGGATTATCCGAATGGGCAAAAATGGGAATTAATTCCCTATGATTTTGAAATGCTGAAAAAGCTATTCTCGGACTGGCAGGTTGGCATGCAGCAGGGGGGCGGCTGGAGTGCATTGTTTTTGAACAATCATGATCAGCCAAGAGCGATTTCTCGCTTTTTGGATGATGGCGCATTCCATGCAGAAAGCGCCAAGCTATTGGCGACCACGCTACATGGCCTTCAAGGAACGCCGTATATATTTCAAGGTGAAGAGATTGGTATGGCTAATCCAAAGTGGTCAGAAATTGAAGAATTCCGGGATGTTGAATCCCTGAATATGTATCGTATTTTACAGGAACAAGGCAAAAGTGCGGAAGAAGCATTAAATATCATTCGAGAGCGCTCCCGTGACAATTCGAGGACACCGATGCAATGGGATAACACTCCCAACGCGGGCTTCACTACAGGTACTCCCTGGATCAAGGTAGATGAACGTTATCCACAGATTAACGTTCAGGCCCAGTTAGAAGACCCGGACTCTATCTATCACCATTACCGTAAGTTAATTCGTCTGCGTAAGACGGTGCAGGTCATTACGGATGGGGATTATCAACGTCTGGACGACGCTCATCCTCAGGTCTATGCCTATCAACGCAGCAATGCACAGGAGACTTTGGTCGTCATCTCTAATTTTAGCGGACAGAATGCACAATTCGCACTGCCTGATTCATTGTATTCTCCATTCAAAAATCAAGCGTTAGGCTCGGCTGAGCTTTTAATTGGCAATACCAAGCAGGCTCCAGAGCTGGATCAGGTTATCACTTTGACCCCGTATGCTTCCTATATGTGGATCATTCGTTAGCCTTGATTGAATAGTATAAAAACATACGGTAACACCCCAAGGTACGTTGCTTTTTACAACCGGGGTTGCTGCATCAAAATGAGCAAACGTTAAGGGAGTGGGATAGATGGCGATTGAAAGAGCAAAGGTAGAAGAGATTATTAAAGCTGTTGGTGGCAAAGACAATATAGAGGCCTCGACGCATTGTGTAACCCGTCTGCGGTTTTCCCTCTATGATGATAAGCTGGTCGATAAGGATGCCCTTGAGCAAAATGATCTGGTCAAGGGGCAATTCTCTTCACAAGGACAGTATCAGGTCGTGATAGGCCCGGGTCTGGTGGATAAGGTATATGATGAAATGATTTCAATAACAGGAGGCAGCCGGGCTTCTAAAGATGAGGTTAAAAATGCAGCCAGCAAGAAACAAAATCCGATTCAGCGTGCGATCAAGACGCTGGCAGATATTTTTATCCCGATACTACCCGCTATCGTGACCGCAGGCTTACTGCTGGGAATCAATAATATTTTGACAGGCAAGGGTATTTTCTTTGAAGGGATGTCCCTGGTACAGGTCTATCCTCAATGGACCGACTTTGCTGCTATTATTAACACCATTGCCAGCACCGCTTTTACTTTTCTACCTGCCTTGATCGGCTGGTCAGCCGTTATCCGGTTTGGTGGTAGCCCTTTACTCGGGATTGTGCTCGGTCTGATTCTGGTTCATCCGGATTTGCTGAGTGCATACAATTATGCGGATGCGGTGACCAAGGGAACTGTTCCGGTCTGGCATCTGTTTGGCTGGGATGTGAACAAGATTGGTTACCAGGGACAGGTTTTACCTGTTTTAGTATCCGCTTACGTTCTTGCACAAATTGAAAAATTCCTCAATAAAAAAATAGCTGATTCATTTAAGCTGTTACTCGTTGCGCCGATCACATTATTAATTACCGGATTTCTTGCCTTTACGGTAATCGGACCGCTTACATTCATGATTGGTAATGCTATTACATCCGGTATTGTATACGTTTTCAATTCAGCTCCAGCGCTGGGCGGCTTGATTTATGGAGGCTTTTACGCCTTGCTTGTGATAACGGGAATGCACCATACCTTCCTGGCGGTGGATGTGCAATTAATCGGTACACAAGGCGGGACGTTTCTGTGGCCGATGCTGGCGCTGTCCAATATCGCTCAAGGTGCCGGAGCATTGGCGATGATGCTGGTATTAAAGGAGCAAAAGGGAAAAGGATTGGCCTTTACCTCTTCAGTGTCTGCTTTTCTGGGTGTAACCGAGCCCGCAATATTCGGGGTGAATATCCGATATAAATATCCGTTTGTATTCGGAATGATTGGTTCTGGTATTGCAGGTATTCTGCTTACAGTAAATCATGTGATGGCCTCTTCCATCGGTGTAGGAGGAATTCCAGGTTTCTTGTCTATTTTCCCAAGCAACTGGGGGGTCTTCTTCATCGGGATGGCGATCGTACTGATTCTGCCGTTCACCTTAACTGTGATGTACGGAAAAATACTAAATAAGCGCCGTCAGAATCCAGCTACACCAGCTAACGGTTCCATACAGAATCATACGAGCCACCAGAATTCCGCATTCGATGTGCTTGAAGTCAAGACTCCGGTGCTGGGGCATGTGGTCCCATTGGAGCAGGTTCCTGATCCGGCTTTTGCCGGACGGCAGATGGGGCAAGGGATTGCAGTGAAGCCGGAAGCGGGTCAAATTGTTGCTCCTTTCAGCGGAAAGGTCATTCATATCATGCTGAAAAGCAAGCATGCCTTGATTCTGGAGCATTCGACAGGTGTACAGATTTTGGTGCATGTAGGGGTCAACACGGTATCACTGAAGGGCGAAGGGTTCACCATGCATGTGGAGACTGGGCAAACTGTAGAGCAAGGGCAGCTGTTGATGGAATTTAACCGTGATCTCATTCGGGAAGCTGGATACCCGATCATCACACCGATCATTGTGCCGGATGGTCAGAGTATGGTCAAATCGGTTGAGGAGCTGCCGGGTGAGGCGGACGATTTGCAGTATACCTTAATGAGAATTCATTTGAATTCGTTGTCAGACAATAAGGATTAATTCCGAGCGATTCCCTCAGCCTATTTTATTAACCAGGCTAGTGAAAGAATGCTACAATGTACCTGGTGATGAAAATTGACAAAGAATATATTTTTGCAAATTTATCAGGAGTATTCAGGACGGATTCAGACAGGTGATTTGGCCCCCAGCACGAAAATGCCTTCTGAAAATGAACTGGCCCGCGAGTATAATACTTCGCGCGAGACCGTCCGTAAGGCACTTCACTTGCTTGCACAAAATGGGTACATTCATAAAATAAAAGCCAAGGGATCTTTTGTTTTGGATATTGGGCGGATGGATTTTCCAATGGGAGGACTGGTCAGTTTTAAAGAGATGTCCGAGCGAATTGGGCGTCAATCACGTACGATTGTACATGAAAATCAGCTGATTCCAGTTCCGGAGGACATAGCCAGCCATCTCGAGATTGACCAGCACAAATGTCTTGTCTGGAAGGTCATTCGTGCGCGCGAGATTGAAGGTGAACGCGTCATACTGGATAAAGATTACTTTCGATCAGACATTGTACCTGTGCTAACCCAGGAAATTAGCAGCGGTTCCATCTACGAATATCTGGAAGGGGAGCTTAAGCTTCAAATCAGCTATGCCAAAAAAGTCGTTTCCGTAGAAGAAGCAGACGAAGAAGATCGTGGGTTGATGGACCTCCAGCACTATACCCATGTGGTCGTAGTACGTAACTATGTTTATCTGGAAGACACCACGTTGTTCCAGTATACCGAGTCGCGGCATCGGTTGGACAAATTCCAATTTGTCGACTTTGCCAGACGTTCCCACGGTGAAGACAAGAAAGCAGATTTTTTAAAATGACCATCAATAAAAAAACAGTTAAGAAACCCTGTCTTTTGAAGACAAGGGTTTCTTTTTTACCTTGGATGCAACTGCTGAGCAGCCTGTATACTAGCATTTGAGGGATTTGCATTTGCGTTTTATCCAAAAGCTATGTATGGAATATTAAATTAATGTATACTGTTTGGACTATAATTCCATGCTACATGCCATGGGAATGAGGTGCATGTTATTTATGTATAGAGTGGCTATCTGCGATGATGAGCACAACCAAAGAGAGCTTGTTAAAAATATGCTAATCGCTTTATCAATAAAGACAAATGTAGAATTTAAAGTTGAATTATTCGACTCAGGAGAACAGCTGGTATCTCATTATCTAAATCATGAATCGCCATTCCATATCTTAATATTGGATATTGAAATGAACGGCATGAACGGAATTCAAACAGCTCAAAAAATAAGGAGTTTACGTTATCTTGATGAACAGATCATATTTTTAACGAGCTATCCTGAGTATATGCTGGAAAGCTTTGATGTGGTTACATTTCAATATTTAATAAAACCAATTGCTCCCCATATCTTTGAAGAAAAAATGATCAAGCTATGTCACTACTTTCAATCTCTCGAAAAAAAATTCGTTATCATCAAGTCAGCATATGAAGAGGTGCTTTTAAAATATGACGATATCATTAGCATTGAGGTAGCCAAAAGCTTAACCATAAAAAACAAGCTGCTTTTTGTAACCTCTACTCAAACCTATGATAGCAAAGGGATTCTTTCGGACTATGCATCAGCATTAAAGGAACATAATTTTCTGCAAATTCATCGTTCGATTATTATAAATTTAATTCATGTCAAAAAATTTGCTGGCGGTGATGTGTTGATGTCAAATGATGTGAAGCTACCTATTGGGCGTTCTAAAATAAAAGAAGTTAAAGATCTGTATACCAAATTTATGATCATGAAAATGCATTAATATGATGGAATATAGCTACCTGCTTCTTAACCTCTGTGTTGTATTGGTGATGTGCTTTCAAGTAAATTTTTACTTTAACTCGGTTTTTGATAAGTCCAATCGTAAGCCGAACAGATTTATGTATTTCATTATTTTTGGATTACTGAACATTTTATATCTAAGTGTTTATCTGTCTCCTACGATCTCTTCGATTTTAGCATTACTGGTCATATTTAGTTTGGCGCAGTCCTATACAGTGGAGATAAAAATAAAGATTATTTTCTCCATAATTTATGCTGTGTTGATAACCATCGTTAATTTTATATCCCTTTACATTTTATATGCTGTAGACTCCGTTAAGATCAGCAACTTTAGTCATTTGAGCCGGCAAGATCACTTGATATTTTCTAAGGTTATGTTACTGAGCTGTATTATCATGTTTGCTGTCATTCAGATTATACGATTATTTGCCAAACGCAGAACTTTCCCTTTGCAAGCTCGTTATTACATTTTATTTTTAATCGTACCCATCATAAGTATATACCAGGTCAATGTTTTATCTGTTTATAGTGAAAAGAATATGTATTATTTTGGTTCTATTATTAGCTTTATTTTCTTAAATATTTTTATCGTATATATTTTCGATAATATCATTGAAAAATTCCAATTAATGCATGAAAATGCTCAATTACAACATCAGATGGACTATCAAGATGCTAACTATGAAAAAACGGTTCACAGCTTCAAAAATATAAAAAGAATCATTCATGATACACACCAACAGTTTTTGTATATTGAAGAATGTATCCAGAGAAATGAATTGGCTGAGGCCAGTGAACATATTAAGGTTACATTAAATAAAATCGAAGGAGCCTATCAAAGAGTGAATACCGGTAATCTGGTTATAGATGCCCTTGTCACGAACAGTCTTAATATTGCTCAGGCCAATGGCATCAAGGTAGATACCCAGCTTAACTTGCATTCACAGAAAGTAAATATTGAACGTTATGACTTATGTGTCGCTCTGGGCAATATGCTGGATAATGCCATAGAAGCATCTAAAAGGGTCAGGATTGCGGATGATCGATATATTCTTATTAAAATACATTCCAATGAGTCTGCGCTGTTCATTCACATCCTTAATCATGTGGAGAATGAAGTTGCCCATTTGCATAGTCAAAAATCAAACCCGGATATTCATGGCATAGGTCTAACGAATATATCTAGAATATGTGATAAATACGGTGGAAACATGACCATTGAAACGAAAAATAAAATATTTAATAATATGGTTGTATTGCCATTTTATAAGGACAATCCTTAGACAGCATGCTGTTTAGGGATTGTTTTTTTCGTTTAAGGGGTGGTTTTATATTTAGAATCCTCATTCATTGTATGATCAGTCCAGCAATAAAATCTGGTGAAGTTATAAGAGGAGGAAATATGGAATGAAGAAAATAATAGCTGTGTTCATTTCTGCTATGCTTTTTGTACTACCCATGACGAATACTTTTGCTCAAGGCAATCCTGAACCCATCAAGGAAAAGGCTCGCGATCTGGCTTCGGAGCTGGTGTCCAAATACGGTGTTAGCGGAGTGCAGTATGCCATTATGGATCATGGAGACATCGTTTTGTCGGATAGCATGGGTGTAAAGAATAAAGCTACCAACGAGCCGATCACCAAAGATACCATGTTCGGTATAGGCTCTACAAGCAAAATGTATGTATCTGCTGCAACGATGATGCTGGTGGATGCCCACAAAGTCGATATTGATCAGCCGCTTACCACATATATTAAGGACTTTAAAATGTCTGATGAAAGGTATAAACAAATTACACCGCGTATGCTGTTAAATCATTCGTCAGGCCTTTACGGTGCTCACTATAAAAATAGTATGTTATTTAATGACAATGATACAGAAAATCATGATGAGCTATTGCTGAGATTGCAATCAGAAACTTTAAAATCAAACCCTGGCGAATATTCCGTATATAGCAATGATGGATTTCAATTGCTTGAAATATTGGTTGAGCGGGTGAGCGGTCTAAGTTACACCGATTTTCTGACAAAGCATATTAATACCCCTTTGGGTTTGAAATCTACAAAAACACCTCTCGATCAATTTGATAGAAAAAAGCTGTCCAAAACTTATTTCCCTGCGATTGAGGGGGCCTTACCGGTTGAAAATGCCAATGTCATCGGGACAGGGGGCTTATACTCTACCGCAGAAGAGGTGGCTATGTTTTCAGAAGTATTAACGGGGAACAGACCCGATATTTTGTCTACACAATCAGCAAAGTCCATGCAAAGTCATGAATATCGAAAAGGAATATGGGTACCTGAAGAGACAAACAGCTTTAATTATGGGCTTGGTTGGGATGCGGTTCAGTTGGCACCATTTAGTGATTACGGAATAACTGCGCTATCCAAGGGTGGGGATACTGTTTTGTATCACTCTGTTTTGATCACCATACCAGAGCATCAGCTTTCTATGACTGTGCTTTCATCTGGAGGGTCTTCCATCCTAGATAGTATTTTTGCTTCTAACGTTTTATTGGAACTTTTAAAAGATAAGGGCATCATTAAAGACATTCTACCGGATAAAACATTTGAGCCTCCCGTCAAAGTGGAAATGCCATCTGATTTACTTACTTATTCGGGATTATACGGTTCAGTGGGTACAACCATCAATGTAAAGATTAAAAACGGAGAGTTTGAGTTACCAGCTTTTCTGGATGGATTCGTCCCGGCGCAAAAATATGTGTATACAGGCAATGGACAATTCAAAAGCAGTGATGGCAGTGTAGCCATAAGCTTTGACAAACAAAAAAACGGGAAAACGTATATTAAGGCTAACTTCTATTTAAACTTTCCGGGATTAGGTCAAATGGTTATGGTGACTTATGAATATCAAAAGCTAGATGCCAATCCTGTAAATCCTACAGTTAAAAAGGCATGGGAAAACAGAAACGGGAAGAATTATTATGCTTTGGATGAAAAGATATCTTCTATTTTTTATCTGGCCCCATCATTTATAACGAAAAAAATATCCGTTGATCATGATGGATACGCAAGTGGTACCAAAATTGTGGATGAGAATAAAGCCGTTAATGCAGTTGAGATTCCTGTTATGAGTGGAAGAGATGCATATGATCTGAACTTTTATACCAAGGATGGTTCAGAGTATTTAACCATAGATGGACAGTCCTATATTAGTGAGGATGCTATTAAACCTATCCTGAGTGGGAAATCAGTGTACACCATACCGTCGAATGGCCAAGCCGCATGGTTTAAAATAGATAAAAGCTCAGCCAATCAAACGATGACCGTTGATTTTCCAAAAAGCGGCGGGTTCGCTGTTTATGATGAAAGCGGAGCGATTGTGGATTTTTCAACTGCCAGCAATAATAATTCGGTTGTATTACCCAAAGGTGGCTTGATCGTTTTGGGTGGCAATGCAGGGGATGTATTTAAAATCAATCTGAAATAAGCGTGATAGCCGCTTCTAAAAAATTCAGGAGCGGCTACTGTTATTTTAGAATATTTTAGAAGATACCCGCTTTTTTTGATGTTTCTTTGATTCCGTTGCTTCCGTTAACTACAGTTTGGCCCCAGCCAGTCAGATTGCCATTAGGTCCTGTTGCAAGATCCAGATAGGAAAGGTTGGAGCTATTACCATACCAGGACCAGGCTAACCAGCCGACACCTTTGGATTGGCCGTATCTTATGATTTCTGTCTCGTCGACATCCGCTCCCTGATGGTAACCGCCAAATTCACCAATTATCAGAGGAAGTCCTTTATTCAGAACGTTATCAATATTGGCGCGTACAGTTTGAGCATCTTTACCGGCATATTCATACATATGGATGGAGAAAACCGTATTTCTTAATTGATCCGCTTCAAATACCGATTTTCCAAAATCATTGATAGATTGAGGATATTGTCCCCAACCGGCACAATCGACGATGAGCGTATTTTTGATACCTGCGTTTCTGAGCTTGGGAATCGCTTGCTTGTATCCATCAGCCCAACCGTTTCCATTCCAAGATCCATACCATTCGTTCGCAATGTTTACGATAACCCGGTCTTCCTTACCGATCAGAGCATCTTTTATGCTAATCCAGTAATTCACAGTTGCATCCAAAGACGCGTAGTCGTCTTTCCCCGTAGCGTCATGAACTTCAAGTACAGCAATCATTTTATAACTTGTGACTAGGGAAATAATATTTTTCACGGAATTCATGTCATCCTTGGTGTATTGGTTTCCGTCAGAAAGGACAATCCGGACTGTATTAGCGCCTGTCTGGGCAATTGCCGGGATGGCTGTATAAAGATCGTTTTTGTACCAAGTGTGAGCATGATTGACGCCTCTCATAACAAATGGCTTACCTGTAGAGTCGTACAGCTTGGTGCCGCTTACATAAAAACTTGAAGCAGCTTGTGCCTTTGAGAAGAACCCTCCTAGGCCTATCATGATGAGTAGGCCGGCTAATGCAGCTAACAATGTTTTTCTTAACAACACTTGCATTTTTATTCCTCCTTAAGTATATTATTCAACTCTCTGCCACACAGGTGTAATCAGTATGTAGGTCTTTGTATAGCAGCAAGCCAAACACATGGTTAAGCGCTTTCAAAAAAAGATAAGTTATTGTTTGTTATTATATTATTGAAACTTTTGTTATTCAGTATATTTTATTAGTTAGTTTATAAACTTTGAGATTTTAATGTAATAATTACAATTTGTATAAAATTAATATGTATAATTAAATTTTTTTTATTATATTTGTTGGATATTATGCTAATGAGTTATTCATTTGTTAGTTAATTTAGGTGATTTACTCATTGGTTATCACCTTGAATTGAGTTTATCGTGGCTATTGTTATGTTGGGTGTGAACGGGGAGGGGTGTCTGAGGAAAGAAGAGGGGAGGAGATCGTTATCAGTGGAACGAAAAAAAGATGACTCCTAACAGAAGTCATCTTACAGCAGATTTTTATAACCGTTATTATTCGCCGGCCATCTTCAAGGCTTGATCGAGTACGGCTGGACCATTGCCTCTTCCGTAAGCCATCGTATCAATGACATCTACAGGAATACCATATGGAGATGCGATCTCAGTAACTGCATTTTTACGCATGCGCACTTGAGGACCTAGTAAAATGGCAATAACAGAATCATTGATGCTCGCTAATTCTTCCTTAATGGTACTTTCGGGGATGGCTTCGATATTAATCTCTAAGGCTCTCGCTTCTGCTTCTTTTTTCATCTTGGATACCAGAATCGATGTGGACATACCAGCGGCACACGCAAGAATAATTTTTTTCATCATTCAACGCCTCCATAAATCTATATTTTTTAGTCATTGAAAGTAGCCGTAACCGATCACTTATACTCTTCATCCAGATTCACATCAAATGAACGTTCCTTAATCGTCGTTTGGTACCAGTAGCCGGATTTTTTTAAATGCCTGCTTCTGTCGTTCTCCAGGTTAATTTCTACTAATCCATAACGGTTTTTAAAAGCATTCATGGGAGAAACATTATCCGTAAAGGCCCACAGCATATAACCTAGGCAGTTGGAACCCGCCTCCACAGCCTTTAACGCATTGTATAAATGCTCAGAAATAAAATCAATGCGGTAATCATCCTGGATTATTTGCTCCTCATTCTTAAAGGCAACTTCATTCTCAATACCCATTCCATTTTCGGCAATAAACCACTCGATATTGTTATATTCGTTCTTGATGCGCATCCCCATATCATAAATAATTTTAGGGTTAATTTCCCAACCTCTTGATTTATTCATTTTTTTGCCTGGAAGATCAAAATGCTCATAGTAGTATGCCGGGTGAAAGGGGGTGCTTTCATTCCAAGCTCTACTTGGTGCTTTTACCCGATGCGGATAATAGAGATTGATACCAACATAGTCAACGGTATTTTCTTTTATTAGATTTAGCTCTTCCGGAGTCGATTCGAATGTAATGTCATGCTTAGCCATTAAGCCGAACAGTTCTTGCGGATATTCTCCTTTGAGGAGAGGGTCCATAAATACTCGATTGTAAAATAAATCATATACATGCGCGGCATACTGATCATGAGGTGCACTCGAACGGGCATAAGTGACTTCAGGATTTAGAATAACGCCTATTTTGGCCCCGTTTTGATGATAGCCTTTTGCTTTGAAGAGCTGCACACACTTGGCTGTAGCCAACGTTTTGTTATAATTCCACTGCATCCACTTCCGAGTATTCTGTTCATAGGGATAGCGTATGGCATCCAGATATACACGAGTCTGGACGACAATCGGCTCGTTGAACGTAAACCAGTGCTTTACCCGATCTCCATACCGCTCAAATACCTTTTCTGCGTATTGAATAAACAGTTCTACTACATGCTTGGATGACCAGCCATCGTATTTATCTAGCAGATCAGCAGGCACCTCGTAGTGCTCCAAACAAATCATCGGCTCGACGCCGCTGGAAATCAACTCGTCAATGACGCGTCCGATATAATCGGCATAGGTTTCATCCACTACAACATTCTCGTAATCTGTCAAAAATCGAGACCAATTAATGGAGGTACGATAGTGTGTCAGGCCAATCTCCTTCATGAGTGAGACATCCTCGGCATAACGATTATAGAAATCGGTGGCACCCGCAGGTCCGTATCCATTATGCCAGACATAGCGGTCATTCTTGTACCATACATCAAGATATGAGTCCTGACCTTCCTTTTTACCACTCCAGCCCTCTGTTTGCCAGGCGGAAGCAGCAGCTCCCAAAATGAAATTGGATGGAATGTGAACCTTATGACTAGCCATGAATTGTTCCTCCTTTTTGTTGAAGCGCTTCCCAGAGGCCTGTTAAATAGGCTGCTCCTAGTGCGCGGTCATACAGTCCATAGCCCGGTTTGCCTTGTTCTCCCCAAATCATTCTTCCATGATCGGGTCTTACATACCCTTCAAATGTATGTTGATGCAGGATTTGAACCAGCTCTGCCATATCGATACTGCCGGATTCCGACAAGTGTGCTGACTCTTCAAAATCACCATTAGGATACCGCTTTACATTACGAAGATGAACAAAATGAACTCGCTTTTGCGAAGCATATTTGTCTAGCATTTTGGGTAGATTGTTGTCTGGTGAACTGCCCAGTGAGCCGCTGCAAAAGGTAACACCATTCGAATGGCTTGGCTGGAGCTCAAGCAAACGATCAAAATCTGCTTCTTTGCTAAGGATGCGCGGCAAGCCGAAAATCGGCCATGGTGGATCGTCCGGATGGATAGCCATTTTAATACCGACATTTTCAGCTGCAGGAATAATTTCTGCCAGGAAATAATTCAGGTTTTCCCAAAGACCTTCTTTTCCCAGTTCTTTGTACTGGCTCATTAAAGCAGGAAGCTCTTCTTTGGGATATGATAAATCCCAGCCTGGAAGTGTAAAATCGGCAATGCCAGGTTCGATCTTTTTCAATTCTTCTCCCGAAAATGCCAAAGCGAACGAACCATCTGGAAGCGGCTTATCAATAACGGTGCGAAACCAGTCAAAGGCCGGCATGAAATTGTAGCAGACTACTTTTATCCCGGCTTTCCCAAGTCTTCTGAGCGTTTCTTTGTAGTTGGCAATATAGCTGTCCCTGGCGGGAAGCCCCAGCTTGATTGCTTCATGTACCGGAACGCTTTCCACCACTTCAAATTGGAGTCCAGCCTGCTCAATCAGGTGCTTGAGTGCCGAGATGCGGTCAGTGGGCCATACTTCTCCGGGAGCAACGTCATAAACTGCGCTTACAATTCCTTTAATATAGGGGACATGTCGGATGTAAGAGAGAGGAATGAGATCCTGCTCTCCATACCACCGAAAAGTCATTTTCACAATGATCAGCTTCTTTCCACTATAAAATGAACTACGTATTATTCAGCAGTACGCTTGTTAGCAATTTTGACGAACGGAAGATAAATAATAATCGCTACCACAATACATATGATCTGAGTAACGACAGCCCCAATGCTTCCACCTGTGGACAGGTAGGCATTAATGATAGGCGGAGTAGTCCACGGCACCATGATAACTGCTTTCCCTGCAAACCCCAGCAGGGTCGAAAAGTAACCGATTGTTCCTGTGATCAGCGGGGTAACAATGAACGGAATAGCCATTAAAGGATTCAACATAATCGGAAGTCCGAAAATGACAGGCTCATTAATATTAAATAGTCCTGGGCCAAATGAAAGCTTGGTAATTTCCTTCATATCCTCACGCTTGGAAGCGATCAAAATGGCAATCAGCAGGGCTAGCGTAATTCCTGAACCACCTATGCTCATATATACATCCCAAAAAGGCATGGTAATAATGTTCGGAATCGGAAGCCCTTGCTCATAAGCAGTCATATTGACGGTGATGGCTCCAAGCAGCAGCGGTTCGCGAATAGGTTTTACCATCTGGTTACCGTGAATGCCGATGACCCAGAAGATTTGTGCGACCAGCATCAGCACCAGTATACCAGGCAATCCTTGTACTACGGTCTCTAGTGGTTTTTGCACGACATTGTAGACAGCGTCGTACAAATAGAGGCCCGTGAATTTATGAAACAAGATTCCAAACGTTGAGAAGACCGTTACGGTTATAATGGTTGGAATAAGTGCCGAGAAGGAAACAGCCACATTACTCGGAACGCTTTCGGGCATTTTGATTTTAAGCCGATCGGACTTGCCCAGCTTGCTATACAGCTCAATGGACAGAATGGATACAAAAATTCCCAAAAACAGACTTTTGGTATCTGTAAACTGACGAGCAAGAACATCGGTTACTTTTTGCATTTCTCCGTTAACCATCAAATCAATCGTTGTTGGTGTCACAGATACAAAACAAATCACAGCGAGTAAGCCTGGAAAGAGATTTTTCTCCCCGTTAATTTTTCCTAGCTCCAAACCAATCATGAAAATGGCTAGTATAGTAAGGATATTTAGGCTGGCATAGTTTATACCTGAAAAAATAGGTTTGTACTCTGCCAAGAATGAGAAGGGTTTAAAATGCGCGAGTCCGTTAACCGGGTCCATGACCATATTAGAAATCAATACAGCAAAGGCACCTACAATAATCACAGGCATTAAGGTGATAAAGGCGGTTTTTATGGCAACGATATATTTAAAATTATTAATCGTATTGGCTACAGCCGTGAGGCCGTTGACCAATTTTTCTTTGAAAGCCATGGGATAGCCCCCCTTTATGATTTTGAGCCTAGATGTGCAATCCGTTCATACAGGTCTACAAATTCTGAGGCCATATCTCGAATGGAAATAGCGTTCATTAAATGATCCTGTGCATGTACGATCATGACTGACATTTCTGTTTTTTCGCCCGATGCTTCTCTTCGGATGAACTGGGTTTGGATTTTATGTGAGGATACCAACTCGTTGCTGGATACAGTTAGTTGCTCTCTTGCTTCCTCAAATTTTCCTGCCTTTGCAAGCTCAATAGCTTCCATAGCTGAACTACGTGCATTTCCTGCATATAAAATGATTTGAAATACAAACTCCGTGTCGTCTATTTGTTCCGCGCTTACATCTGAATTTTTAGTCTCATCGCTAGTCACGTTATTCAATTCCCTTTGATTTAATTATGTTGATGTAGGCTTATTATAAACTGGAACCGCTTTCAATAAGGCGTATGTTTTTTCCTCTTCTTAACGGAAATTAAACCTTCTCTCTAGATTTATTTTGGGCAGCAAAAGAGAAAGGACCTTTGCTATTTAAGCTGAGGTCCTTGTTTGCTTCAATATTATTTAAGACTGTATAGCGTCTGTGTTTTACGACGTTGTATACAGAGCATACAAACAAACTGAACTGGCTTACCATCCCAATCAATGGCTTTTTGTAAAGTACAGATAGCCCAAAAGGTTGAGTGGGCCAATGGTTCCATTGGATGCGGGATCGCGACCAGATTCCCAAATGCAGTAGGAGATACTGCTTCCCGCTCTATGACAGACTGTAGCAGCGGTCCGTTTACAAGATCGGCTGCTTGTATTTTTTCGGATAAAAATTCAAGCACTTTGAGTTTGTTATCGAATTTTTGCTGAAGAAAAACCATCTTTTTCCGAACATACTGCACAGCCGGAGGTTTTGCCTCTGAGAGGGCGCTTTCAAGCTTATGGATATCGGAACCATCCAAAAATGTATTTACATGAATCAGAGGAACGGAAAGTGGTTCGGAAAGTGGAATGGTACTGATGACAAAATCCAGTGTATCCAGCGACATCTGTTTAAGCTTATACAGCTCCGTTATACCTACAATCTCCAGTTTGGAGCCGAATGTCGATTGAAGCTTATAATACAGCAGTTTGGCGCTACCGAGTCCAGAGGCACATACGATCATCGTTCTTTTGGGTCTACCTTTTATTTTTTTTCTTTCCATGGCACCGCTGATATGAATAGCCAAATGACCAATTTCGTTCTCCTCAATTTGTATACCCAGTTGCAGCTTAACCATTTCAGCTGCAATGATCCCCGCTTCAAAGGCAAGCGGGTAATTGGTTTTGATTTTATCCAGCATAGGATTCCGTGAATTCATTCCGAATTTATGACGGTTAATGAGCGGCTTGAGGTGAAGACACAAACCAATCAGTAATTCTTTATCGCTACGAATGTCCATTTTTAGCTGCTCATCGATTTGATTGAGTATTATAATAGTTAATTCGTATATATCTTTATCAATGATGGCTTTAATTTCTTCTTCATCCATATGGGCGGTGACAATGGTCCTCACGCCTAATAGATGTATGGCAATATAGGCAATTTCAGCAGACGGAAAAGAGTGCCCCATTTTTTGCTCGAGATCAAGTACGATTTCAGATGCGACCTTAAATTCTTTTTGTGCTTCAATTTTTTTGATCTCTGAAGGGTAATACGAAACGTATCTTTCATCTCGTATGCGCTTACATGCAATTGCAATATGAATAATGAGATTATTCAGCGCTATGTCTGATAGTTGAATTTGGTTGAGCTCAATCCGTTCCAGAATGACTTCTCTAATTAAATCCATGTCTTCATCAGAGATAATGGGGAGCGTAGAAAGCTTGCGATCGCTTATCTCGTCTCGCCTGCCGAATAAACAATCGGATATGCAATAACGAAGTTTGGCTTCACTACCTTTAATTTTAATGCCGTTATGCGGACGATTCTCTAGTGATAATCCATAAGCCGCAAGAATTTTGCGCATATCTTTGAGGTCGCTTTGTAACGTGTAACGGCTGACATATAATGTTTCAGCCAAATCTCCAGCTTGTAGCCAGTCCCTTTGAGCGACTTGATGGTTGCTCCATGCTCGGACAAGAATGTATCCAATTCCTTTAGATCCGTTCGGATGGTTCGTGTCGATACATTCAACTCATTTGCCAGATGTTCTCCCTTAATAATCTGCTGAGCAGCCAATAGATGAAGAATATCGAAAATACGCAAGATGCGACTCCTTTCGTATCGGTGATGATAAGAAGTATACATTATTCTAAAGTGCTATGCTAAGCTTAATCAAGGGAGGACTTTATTCGGCAGATGAACCTAAGTCCGTAATGGATAATTTAATATCAAAGGTTACTGGTATTTGACTGAATTTATAATCCCAATCGTCCTTTACCTTTTTCCACACTTGAGGTTTTTCAATATTTAAGTGTTCGCCGAAACCGGCAACATCGACTTTATATTCCGACTGTAGCTTGTGCATAAGAGACTTAATCCTTCTAGTCACTTCCTTTTCAAATTCTTTCTCAGCTTCTTTCATGACTCGCGTCTTGGTCGGGTCCATTTTATCATCCCAGTTTTCGATTAAGCGTCCTTTGGATTTAATCTTGACATGAAAGGAGATATCGTTTCCCTTGGCCACCTTAGTCAGTATTTTGCTTTCTACCGATTTGATCTCATAAGTTATAGGTTGATTCCGCTCATCATACGTTTTGATAGCTCCGCCCTTAACATCACCTTTAATCCATGCAATACTTTCTACCTCTTGTTGCCCCAATTTACCGATCCAATGACCGGTATCTCCCTTAATAATGCCGGCCCCTGAAAATTCAAACTCTTCTTGGGCTTTTATAATGTTTTGCAGGATATAGCTTTTTTTGGAATGCATCAATCCATCAAGTTCAGATAAATTGACCCCTCTCATCAGCTTGCTGGTTCTGAAATGGTTCCGAAGCATATACAAAAGATGAAAGGAGGGGACCTCTTCTTTATATTTTGTAACTAATGTGTCATCTGCTCGTTCCTGACTTAAGAAAACCAGGCAGCTAGGCCGAATATCATTATCACGAAGCACAAAATCCATCAATTGCTGCATCGTCTGTTGTTTCGCCAGTTCAGTGGAAACCACAATGACCTTTAGATGTTGACCAATAATAGGGCGATCCAAGCGGATGGAGTATTGCCGGAAGATTTCAAATAAAGAATCTCCGGTGCCAGCTATATTGATATAGTTTGGCCCTTGTGATCCACCGCCTTGTTTACCTGCGCCCCCAAAAGATTTTTTTGGGACGATTTGTATGCTGGCCGTAATTTTATTTTTCTTGAAGTAATGGCTGCCTTTCTTCTCCAGTTCTTGTTCCATCGGAGTAAGTTCACCCTTATCCAGAGCCAGTCCTGTATATATGCTTAGTTCCTCCACTTCTTTGCTGCTCCAACAACCAGCCTGAGTAACCAGAAGAATGAAGGCAAGCAGCAAAGATAGGATATGTCGTCTACACATTTTGCTTCATTCCCTTCTTCCTGATCATAAAAATGATGGAAAGAAGTACCGGAACCAGAAAGAATAAAATGATTCCCATGTATCCAATCGCATCGCCGAGACTAAACACTTCAGTCATACGTACAGGAGTCATAGTGGAGATAAAGACAATCGGGATTAAGCCAAATATAGCATAACGATATTTAAGGCCAAACACCTGTGAGACACCTAAGGATGCATTAAAGTAAAAACTGCAGAAATTACAAAACATTTGCATCATCCAGATCACCAGCAGTGGAAACTCAAGACGTTCAAAAAGAAATCCCGAGATTTCAAAACTGCGCATTAAATTAATGGTGGGCCAGGTACTTGTCACAGTAGAATCCACGGATAACCCACCGACCACCATAACGACTGTCAAGAAGTACAATGCCCAAGGGATACTGATCCCCACTACCATGGCTTTGACTGCTTGTTTAGGATGCTGTAGGAAAGCGACCAGTGTCATGACTACTTCACATCCAGTGAAGACAAGGACTGTCGATTTTAGCCCCTTGATTACAGGAAGAATTCCGTTACTCAATACGGGACGAAGATGATCCATTTCAAAGATCCTAAGGCTAAGGATAAAACAGAGGAGCAGAAAGAAGAGACTGATCGGGAGTACAATCTGGTATAGTCGTGCGATAGAATTAATGCCTCCAAAGACCAGATAACTTCCCACCCAGATGAATGGAATCACAATCGCCCAGACGGGTGTACCTTCGAGCAGAAAAAACATCGTCACTTCAGCCAAAACGCGAATTTCAAAGCCAGCGATGATTAGAAAGTATATTATTAATAACAGGCTTAAAAAACCTCCCGGAATGATGCCCACGATTTTTCTAGAGTATTGATACACGGTGTTTTCGGGAAACTGTTGACTTAATTTCACCATTAGCAAGACCACTAATATGACAATACATCCACCTATCAGGACAGAAAGCCATGCATCAGGAGTTTGTACCGCTTCAGTTACACCTCTGGGCAGTGTCAAAATCCCTGCGCCCAACACTGTATTGGTCAGGAATACTGCTGCCTGTGTGGATGTAATCTTATCATCATTGCGTTTAAACATAATCATTCCTCCTTCCTCTGGATATTAAGACTAAGATCTGCGCTTGTTTTGCTGAGTTTTCATCATCGCGGGTCTTCGTTTCATTAAACTTAAAGGTACGCGGATATATAGATCTTTCCAATCTTTTAGACGTATGGGTGTGAAAGGAGTAATGTACGGTACCCCAAAGCTTTTTAATTTCGTCAGATGGATACAAATTAACAGAAAGAACAAAATCGTTCCGAACATGCCCAAAACTGCTGCAAAGAGCATTCCGGCAAAACGCAAAAGACGCAAGGTAATGCCCGCACTGTATGTCGGAATCGAAAAAGAAGAAATGGCAGTAACCGAAACCACAATCACAAGGAATGGGCTAACAATGCCTGCATTTACAGCAGCATCGCCGATGACCAAACCTCCCACAATGCCCATCGCAGGACCAATGGGTTTAGGCAATCGTATGCCGGCTTCCCGCAAGATTTCGATAGAAATTTCCAGAATCATAACTTCTATGACAGATGGAAAAGGGACGCCTTGACGGGTTTCAATGATGCTAATGACCAGCCTGGTCGGAATCAAACCGGGATGAAACGATATAAAAGAGATATATAAAGCAGGACCCATAAGCGCTATAAAAGCTCCAGTAAATCGCAATAGGCGTAAAAGTGTCCCTGGGATCCAGCGCTCATAATAATCCTCTGGAGACTGAAGCAGCATACTGAAGGTCACCGGAACAATGAGGGCAAAGGGAGTACCATCCAGCAGAATCGCTATTCTCCCTTCCATCAAAGCATTCATGACACGGTCGGGGCGCTCTGTGTTGTGAGCCTGCTGGAATGGACTTAAATAATTGTCCTCAATTAGTTGTTCCACATAGCCGGATTCAGGTAAAAAATCCATGTCTATTTTGGAAATTCTGTGGTTCACTTCTTGAAGCAGCTCCGGGTTCACAATATCCTTGATGTACGCGATAACCAGATCTTTTTTGATTCTGCTTCCAACCTGGAATTTCTTTATCTCCAGACTTTTGTTTAAGCCTTGGCGTCGAAGCATCGAAGTATTTTCACTTAATACTTCCGTAAAGCCGATTCTAGGACCCCGAAGTAATGCTTCAGAGGTCGGTTCATTCACGGAGCGGATCGAGCCGTTAGGGGCCCCGACCAGCAGTGCTCCGTTCATTCCTTCAATTAATAACGCGGTATGGCCTAAAAGGATAGACTCGTGCAGCTCCTCCATATTGGCAACTTCACTGATTTGTGTAAGTGGCATCAAGCTTTCTTTGATAAAAGATTTACTTATATTCTCGCTGGTACTCTCCTCCGGTTGTTCCTGTTGGCCCTCAAACATCAGTACCTGCAATACCTGCTTGTTCATAAGCTCCTCATCTTGCATACCTTCTATAAAGATCAACACAGATCGTGCATGAAATTTCTTCACCATAAACTCACGAAAATGCACATCGCTATTTCCGCCTATAGCGGCTTGGAGCGATTTCAAATCGGCATCATAATCCCCTGTAATGCTGGAGCCCGATTCCTGCTGCTGATCAGCGTGGTCTTTGTCATCCTTAGAACGCTCAGTAGACTGTTTGGGATGCGCTCCCTTACTGCCCACAAGCGAATAAATCGAGGTATTTATATAATAAATCCCTAATGGAACAATCAACGCGAGGACGGCCTGAAATAATGTAACCCAGCTTGGAATATAAGGAACTATTTTAGACCACATGATAATGCCCCCCAAACGATTCGATTCATTTCCCCGTAGAATAGCAGATTGTCCATAAAGTATTCCTTGTAAAGGATTTATTTACACATGGAATATGAAAAGGAGACAGACTAAAAAAAAGGGACCGGCTGCTACAGCAGCTGGTCCCTTTGTCATTTCACCCTTTTGATCATTCTGTACAACGAAAAAGCCGGCCTGTTCACTTCCATTATCTCCCTTATCATTTATGCCTATCACTTATTCATTTCTCCGACTAATGAATGGGTAGGGATATCCCTTGAACTTTGACGTTTATCATGCCAATGGATAGGCCCGTATACCTCTCAATGGCCTCCCGAACATTCTTCTGTAACTCTCTGCCTACATCGTACATTTTTGTTCCGTAATGAACGACAATGCTTAAATCGACATCCAACCCTGATTCTGTCATATGAAGTTCAATGCCATTTTGCAGGCTTTTCCCACTTAACTTGTTGGTGATTCCTTCGACGACTCCCGTTGACATCGATGCAATTCCCATTGTTGCCGTTGCTGTCTTGCCAATGATTTTAGAAATAGCATCCTTGGAAATCGCAATACTTCCCAGTACGTTTTGAATTAACATGTAGATTCCTCCTCGTGTGGTTCGTCTCTTCATGTTGCAGTATGACCATTACTCAGTTGCTTTGAATCCATGATAAAAAGTATTTACAACCATTGCTGCGGCAGAGTTTTTCGCGATATTACCGTTCTTTACTTGCTGCCATGTTAGAAATAGCAGCGAGTAGAGGACATCCATGATCCATTCTTTATCGATATGTGGCTGAAAATAACCTTTCTGTTGCAATATTTCTATTACATGCAATATGGGTTCTCTTAGCTTCTGATCTGCTTCTTCAATCTCCTTGTTATAGTTGACGGATGCATCATGAGCAAGGAAATAAATTTTGTCTCCTAACGGAATAAGTGCCTCAATCAATTCTGGAATGTAGTTTTCATAGTTATCCTCATCCAAAGAGATTCCTTTTATGGTTTCACTTACAACTTCGATGGCCCGAAATCCCAGATGAATCATCAATTGCTCTCTGCTTTCAACATAGCGATGCAAGGTGGCGATACCAATTCCTGCATAATCTGCAATCTCGTTCATGGAGGCGGTTGGCCTTTCGATAAGTAGCATGGTGGCTACGTCCAACAGGCTATTAAGCCTCATTTGCTTGATTGTTGTCATGTCCTTCTTCATTGAAAATCCTTCTCTTATTGATAATTTTTATAATTAATTGATAGTATTTTGTATCATTTAATTGAATTTTAAATCAAGAATCAAGAACAGTCAAATCCAAGCATCCACTTTTCAGAAATCAACATCATAGCTCGATTTTTTTGATTCTTACCTTAATCCCTTGAATTTGAATAGGGAACTCCCTCGACATGTACAACTCTAACTATATTGTGACTGAAATCACATATAACATAACCCACGACATTAGAATAGAAGCATAGACAATATTTAAATAGACAATATTTAATAGGATCGTAGGAGTAGTCGTCGGTAGGAATGTCGTCGAATGAATGGAGGAACCGGTATATGATAAACAGTAAACAAAAGCTTGTGGTTATAGGTAACGGGATGGCTGGTATCAATACGGTCGAACAAATTCTAAAATTAACGGATAAATATGAAATTACAGTCCTTGGAAATGAGCCTCATCCGAACTATAACAGGATCATGCTCTCTTATGTTTTGGAGGGGAGTAAAACCATCGAGGACATTATACTGAATGACCTGCAATGGTACGAGGACCAAGGTATTACTTTATATACTGGGAAAACGGTGCGCAGCATCGACGGGGAAGGAAAGAGGATTCACACTGAGGACGGGCTTGAAATTGATTACGATGTAGCTTTGGTGGCTACTGGCTCCCAGTCGTTTATTTTGCCTATTCCAGGTAAAGAATTACCGGGCGTCATCGGTTTTCGGGATATTGCCGATTGTTCAGCAATGCTTGAGGCGGCCAAAACCTATAAAAAGGCAGCGGTCATTGGTGGAGGGCTGTTGGGACTGGAAGCGGCTAAAGGTCTAGTCAATCTCGGCATGGACGTAACGGTTGTTCATTTGATGGAGGATTTGATGGAACGTCAGCTCGATCGGGAAGCCTCTGCGATGCTGAAAGCAGAACTAGAACGCCAGGGAATCAAGTTTGCTATGCAAATGCAAACTGCAGAGGTGTACGGTCAGGATCGGGTACAGGGACTGCGGTTCTCGGATGGAAGCGAACTGGAAGCGGATTTAGTCGTTATGGCCGTTGGGATCAAGCCCAATATTCAGGTGGCTGTGCAAAGTGGTATAGAAACAAAACGTGGAATTGTAGTCGATGACTTGATGAGGACCTCCATGCCGGATGTATATGCTGTAGGGGAGTGTGCTGAACACCGCGGGATTTGTTACGGCCTGGTTGCTCCGCTTTTTGAACAGGGAAGTGTCATTGCCAAGCATTTCGCAGGTGCAGATACTGAAGGCTATCAGGGATCAGTGGTTTCCACCAAGCTCAAAATTTCAGGGGTGGATGTTTTCTCAGCTGGCGAATTCATAACTGCTCCTGAACATACGGTGATTGTGGCAAAGGATGAGTGGAAGCGCACCTACAAAAAAGTGCTGCTTCGTGAAAATAAAATTGTCGGAGCGGTGCTGTTCGGAGATGTGAGCGAATCCGCCAGCCTACAAAAATATGTGCGGCAGCAAACGCTGATGACTGATGAAATATATGGACAGCTCATGGGTACCGGATGCAGTAAAGACGGGGCTAAAGCCTTATCCGCTGAAACGATGGCTGATGATGAAATTGTCTGCGGCTGCAACGGTGTGACTAAAAAGGCAATTGTTGATGCGATCAATGAAAATGGACTGACAACAGTCGACGAAATTAAGGCATGTACCGGGGCGACACGGTCCTGTGGGGGATGCAAGCCGGTCGTTGAACAAATTCTCCAGTATGTCCTAGGCGACAGCTTCAAGTCGGCTGCCAAGCAGGGAATATGTGGCTGCACAACCTTGAGCCGGGATGAAATTGTTGCAGCGATCCGAACCAAGGGCCTTACAACGACGCGTGAAGTTATGAATGTACTAGGTTGGCAGAATGATGAAGGATGCTCCAAATGCCGCCCGGCACTGAATTACTATCTGGGAATGATTAATCCAGATACCTATGAAAATGAAGAAGATTCCCGGTTTGTGAATGAGCGACTGCACGCCAACATTCAAAAGGATGGAACATTTACAGTTGTGCCAAGAATGTACGGCGGTGTTACGACTCCGGAGGATTTGAAAAAAATAGCGGATGTTTCTCTTAAATACAACGTTAAAGTTGTTAAAGTAACAGGGGGACAGCGGCTAGATTTGATTGGTGTCCGCAAAGAGGATTTGCCTAAGGTATGGGAAGAACTCGACATGCCGTCGGGATATGCCTACGCGAAATCGCTTCGTACAGTTAAAACCTGTGTCGGGTCACAATTCTGCCGCTTTGGCACACAAGATTCCATGGGAATGGGCGAGGTGCTGGAACGGAAATTTGAAAGATTGGATTTTCCGGCGAAATTTAAATTAGCGGTCAATGGGTGTCCGCGCAACTGTGCCGAATCATGTACGAAGGATATCGGAATTGTGGGTAATGATGGGGGCTGGGAGATTTTTATCGGCGGAAACGGCGGTATAAAAGCGCGGCTGGCTGATTCGCTCTGCAAAGTGAAAACGGACGCTGAATTGATTGATATTGTGGCAAGTGTGATGCAACTGTACCGGGAAACAGGCCAATACCTGGAACGTACTTCGGAATGGGTTGAACGGACCGGCCTTGAAGAGATTCGGAAGGCTGTCGTCCACGATATAGACAATCGCAAAGCTTTAATAGAACGGATTGAGTTTGCACTGCAACAGGTTGAAGACCCATGGAAAAAGATTATCCATGATGCGGATTCGCGTAAGAACTTATTTGAGGTCGTTACACCATCTATTGTATGAATTATTTAGATCATGCCTAGAGAAGGGAGCAATCAAGCGAATGATCAAACATGCTGAATGGCTTATCGTCGGTAACAGTAAGGATTTTCCAACTAGAATTGGGCGGACGATCCGGTTGGATGATAACGAAATTGCAGTATTCCGCACTTCTGAGAACAAGCTTTACGCTGTTGAAAATTCCAGCCCGCATCCTAAAGGGGGGCCGCTTACCGAAGCGATGGTATCCGGTCATTACATTTATGACCCGCTATGTGACTGGAAGATTGATTTGGAGACAGGTATTGTTCAAGAGCCTGATACCGGGCAAGTCAAAACATTCGACATTCGGGAAGACGGAGAAGAAGTGAAAATATCGCTTTAATACAAATGACAAGAGCCTCACAGGACCTAATCCTGTGGGGCTCTTGTCATCCTGAATCAGGTAATGGTAATACCTGCGCTCGCATAACCGATAACGGTGTTAAGAAGAGAGGCACCAGTAGCGGTTGCGGAGAAGACCAGAAGCAGTCGGGTTCCCGCTGTTACCGGTATAGCCAATCCGGTATTGATGCCACTGGATATTGCCCCTAAAGCGATGATACCAGTCAGTGGTGGAGTTAATGTAACAGTAGCTCCGGGGACCGCTGTAAAGGTGTTATTAGGTGCTGAGGAACTAAACAATTGGGCAGTGATGGATATAGATGAACCGATAAGGGTAAGCCCGGCCGTTGTACTGAAATATCCGGCAATGGATGTAATTACACCATCCCGTGGAACGGAAAAAGCGAAGTTGATCAGTGGTCCTGCAAGTGCACCTGTCAGGTCAATGGCTCCGCCTATAAGGTTAACCCCTGTTGTCGAGCTTCCGAAGCCGATCAAACTTGTGGTTCCTACCAATCCGCCAGCAATGGTGGTCATAATCGCTGGTCCACCTGAAGCAAACGGAATGATTGCCCCCGAACCAGTGGCTCCGGTAGGTCCAGTCAGTCCAGGCAAGCCGTCCGCGCCCGTAGCGCCAGTCGCCCCCGCGAGCCCGGCAATGCCATCGGCGCCCGTGGCTCCGGTAGGTCCAGCGGGTCCGGCAATGCCATCGGCGCCTGTTGCCCCTGTGGCGCCCGTAGCCCCTCCGGCAGGACCCGCCGCCCCTGTGGCTCCGACGGGTCCTTCAGGCCCAGCAGCCCCGATCGGCCCAGCGGCTCCGACAGGTCCAGTAGCTCCAACTGGCCCCGCAGGCCCGGCAGGCCCCGGTGGTCCCGGAACCCCTGCTGGACCCGGAGCACCCACAGGACCTGGAGGTCCAGCAGGCCCTTGTGGGCCAGGGCCCCCTGAATATATGCTTCGTATGTTTCACCTAATGCGTTGCTAATAGTCGTTCCTGTCGTTCTGATCGCACTAATCAGACTGTCTTTAAAAACAGGATCAAGGGATTCCTGTAGAACGATAGACAATAGGGCATCCAGAAGCTGTTGCAGTGTAGTTCCTACACTAATCGGCGAGAAAGGTGCTGCTTCTAGCGCCACGATAGCCAGCTCCAATGCTGCCAATAAGTCTGCCTTAACCCCATTTCTAAGTCTTAAGCTTTTCGCCAGAATTAACAATTGTTTTAAAATTTGCTGCAATGAAGAAACATTAGCTGCTGAGGGATTTTCAAATACGAGTGGGATGATCGCGGTCAATTCATGAATAAGCTTGAGAAGAGCCTCAATACTTCGATTAACTTTTGTTGGTTTCGGTCTTCATCTTTTTTTGAAGCGCCACTGAACCTGAACGGCTTTTTATGTTTCATGCTCTTAATATCTCCTCCTCACCATCTTCCTACTACATGAGGTGACAAGTGGTTAATCGCCCCGCTTCACAGGTATTATTTAATATATTTACTGAAGCAAAAAGGGTGAACAAACAAGCAAAAATGAATGTTGGAGGCTTGTACATGAAAAAAGCGCGGTCCCCGAGAAGCTTGGGGCCGCGCTGTATTTATTTGTACTCTGTCTAATTTAAGGGTCCTTAACACTCTTATTTGAAAATACGTACCAGTATTTCAGCCAGCTCGCCTCTGCTGATGGCTGCCTTCGGTCTGAGCGTCCCATCAGGATACCCGTTAATCCAGCCGGAGCCAACAGCATTTTCGAATGCAGTGGAAGCCCAGGAAGCAATCTGCGGATCATCCTTATAGGACTGCGGTACAGCCTTGCTTGAAGCAGATATTTTATCCGCTAATGCATGTGACAGGATCACCATCGCCTGTTCTCGGGTAAGGCTCTCATCAGGGCCGAATGTCTGAACGGTTAGCCCCTGAATCCATCCCTGACGATGAGCGGCATCCACGGCTGCTACAGCCCAGTGTCCTTCCATATCAGTAAAATTGGTAGATGTAGCTTCGTCTTCAGTAGTCCCCAAAGCTCTGGTCAGTATGGACACAAATTCTGCACGGCTTACCGCGCGCTCAGGGCGCATGTTGCCGTCTTTATATCCTTGTATCCAGCCTTTGGCTGCAAGAGATTGCAGGGATTTCGCTGCCCAATGGCCTTGTACATCCGGCCATACCTGAGCTAGCTCTTGCGAATCCGGCGAATTTACGGGGGCATTTTGCACATTTGTCTGACCGGTTTGAGGCTTTGCGTCGGTAGAGACGGCAACGGCAAAGGTATTTAACCGAGTTGTATTCAGACTCACACCCGACAAAATTCCTCTTGAATCCATCACAGCAGTGCCTTTTAGAATCTCACGCTCGCCATTTTCATGAATAGCAAGAATAGAGAATTGAGGTTCCGCATTCTGCAATTTGTTTAAGGATTCGTTATCCAGCGGTAGAACGATGGACGAGGTTCCTGTCACGTTGGCTTTGATGTCTACAATCGGGCCTATTAGCTTCAGGTTGGATTGTTGCTCGGCCCAATCACGCATCTGCTGTGCGCGTTCTGCATCCGCATGCTGGAAGGACAGGGTAACGTCCTGCTGGCCTGGGGCCATGCGGGTTAAGGCGTCGCTGGATATCATCAGTGTTCCATATCGGGATATTACCGCAGCTCCAACCTTATCCCATTTATTCAGCAAAGCTCGAGAAAGGATAACACGACTAATTTGCTTTTCCTGCTCCGAACGAATGTCTGCGTATGCCTTGCCTTCCCGAAGTGCTTGTTGTATCTGTTCATCGAGATATGCCGCTGTCGGAACAAAGAGGGAGACCTCTTTTCCTTGCTCGGAGGTTCCTGCCTGTAGAAACTGATCTTCCTCGTTATCTTTGTTAGACTTGCCCGTGTCCATACTAATCTTGGCAGGGATAATGACTTCTATTGCTTGTGTCAAAGCATGAGAACCATCACTTACCTTTATGACATTCAATACTACAGATACAACGGATGAAGTTACTGCTTGAACAATAGTTCCATCTGTCCGTACGATGTCTGGCTGGCTACTGCTGCTGATGGTCAGACGGAAACCATCGGGAACAGCAGGCAACCTGAGCAGCGTATCACTTGCTGTAGGGGCTGGTATGCTTGTGATGGAATCCGCGACACGCTGGGCGGTTAAGCCTTGAGCATATACTAACCCCGAGGGAGCGCTCTTCATGCCATTTGCGCTTTGTATCACATAGTAGCTGGCCCCCTCGGGAACGGGTGTAAATATATATTTTCCTTCTGCGGAAGCGGTTCCTTCCGCTATAAGCTCTTGCTGGGCATTGTACAGCTCCAGACGAGCCCCCGGCAAGGCACCCGTAACGATCACCGAGCCGATACTCTCAGTGCCTGCTGCGGCACCAACCGCACGGGGCAGTACGTTTACACGGCGTTCGGCTGGCTCTGCCGTCCAGCCTCCATTGTCGCTATAAGCATAGTTCAATACGTATATGCCGGGCACATTTGTGTCGACATTACCGCTACCTGACAGCTCAGGGATCAGAACATTGCCGTAGACGCTGTCCAGTACACTGGCTCCCGGATCGGTGAAGCTGTCGCCGGTTTCCAGAACAATCGGGTTATTGCCGTTCAATCGTACATAAGGTGTATTCGGCAGTGCCTTCAACACCGTAATGGTGAATGTTCTTTCTACAAAAGCCGTACCTTTAGAAATGATTGCCTTTAACTGTACATTCACATCACCGTCTGTATATTTGGGCCGATTCACCTGACCGCTGCTGCTGAGGACATCCGGTTGATCCGAGGACCAGTCGATCTGGGTATCGAATGCCCCGGTATGGGGCAGAGCGATAGAATCCTTAATCCCTTGTGGGTAATCCAGTTTCAGTGTATTTGCCGCCAAGTTCACTGCTTCATCCGCACTTACGGGCAGTGCAGGCACGAGCAGGCTGAATGTTTTTCGAAGCTCAACTCCGCCTCTTGACAGAACCGCTTCCAGCGTAATGTTCTGATCACCCTGTACATAGCTCGGGAATGTGACATGTCCAGTATGATCCAGGAATTCAGGCTGATTTGAAGTCCATGACACCTGAACGCCATTCAGAGCGTCTGTCGGCAAATATACGTCTCCGGTTACTGTAGTCATCGGCAACTCAAGCGCCCTGTATGCTGCGTCAACGGCTTCAGTATCGCTCATTGGCAGACTGAGTACATGGGCAGTGAAATTCTTTGTTTTCGACAAGCCAGCGAGTTGCAGGGTAGCTGTCAGGGTAACGTCAGTATCTCCATGACTATAGGAGGGTCTGGTGAGGGTTCCATCTGCGGCAATAATAAGCGGTTTGGCTGTGGACCATTCGATCAGCACACCACCATAACCGGATAAAGGAAGAGATATATTATCTTTTACCGCAGTCAAATCGCCAAGCGAGAGATGATCCGCCGCCTGATCCAGTGTATCTTGAGCAGTAGCTTTCAGAACCGTAACCTCAAAAGTTCGGGTATCTGAAGCGGTTCCCTTTGTAATCGTTGCGGTCAGCGTTACTTTCTTATCTCCCGCATCGTAGCTTGGACGCGTTACAGCACCCTCTTTTGTAATGACATCCGGGCTATCCGAGCTCCAACTCACCGTCGTACCGTTCAATCCAGTCCGTGGCAATACCAGTGGCTGTGATACCGCAGCAGCAGAATCTCCGGAGGCGAAGCCTAGCGCAAGTGCGTCTTTGGCCTGTGCAACATCATCGGCATCCGTAGGAATGTTCACTGTGACCTCTGAGGGAGTACTTTCTCCTTTAGCATTCACAGCCTGCAGACTGTACAGAGCCTCGCCTGGTGGCAAGGCTGAAGTGTCTATAAATTGGGTTAAGCTGCCCGTATACAGTGTAACGCCATTTCGTATGACCTTGTATGAAGATGTATAAGGAACGGAATCCCAGCTCAATTCCACCGTATTTCCCTTTTTAATTCCCGTAAAATGACCCGGAGCCTGCGGAATGGGTAATCGCTCCCCATAAGCTTCAAATTCCAGAATAGAAGCCCATAGATTGTTTCTCGCATTTCCTTGATCAATATATAATTTCAAGTATCGTGCAGTTACAGGAGTGATGCTCTTTTCAAAATGAGGGTTCGCATTATCCTGAACGGTATCGACCGTGACCCAATTGCTTCCGTCACTGCTCGTTTGCAATCGAAAGCTGTAAGGGTCACGTTGATCCTGCCATCCATCCATGATCCCCATACCTGCTACAGCGTAACGATCTACGATATACCAGTCTCTCAGATCCACCTGAATCCATTTTTCACCGTTGCTGGCTTGATACCAGCGGCTTGTCGGTTCATAGGAACCGTCTACTGCTTTACTGGCCTCATATGGCTGGGTGTAGCCGCTTGATGTGGCTGGTTTGTTAAGCACTACATTTTCCGAGCCAGCAGCACTGGCCTCATTCGTCCCTATGAGTAAAGCAGCTCCGCCGAGGAAGGGCAGCAACGGAATCAGCAAGCGATAGGGTTTCAATTTATTGCGTGTGAAGTTATTGCCTTCGAGCACGCCATCACCTCTTCTTCATTAAATAGGACACTGATGAACATATTCATTATGGTCGAGGCGGGAACTGCCCTTGAATTGCAATATAGTAATCTACATTTGGTATCGGAGAGGCCCCGCGCAGATCAGGTAATGCAAATGTAGTTGTTCCATTCCCACCAAAATTAGCACCCAGCAGTGAAAATAACATCGTATTCGATTGAATAGACAAGACCTGGCCTTCACATTTTATCCATCCATTAGGTGCGTACGTGTAAGGATACAACGTAATTTCCCCAATAAAAGGGTCGGGTGATGCTTGTGCCTGTTTGGGGCTTATTGCAGTTCCCCCTACCAAAATGACCGCCAACAAGCTCAATACAGCGGTTTTTTTCCAAAAATGATTCTTCATACCTACAGCTCCTTTTAAATTCGAATAATAGACAATAAATTCAAGAAAATTGCGACATTAGTCATAGAATGAATAGATATTATCATGGAATTCCACTTTTTACACTACAAGTCCTCCATCAAATTCACCTTTTTATTCCTTTTATTCATCAATAAATTTATCCCATGAAATGCGCATATTGAGATGCGAGCATCACTTGTTACGTCCTTTATGTATACCTGAGGATGGTTAAGTCACCCATCATGGATGCATCTTTTTTCTAATCCAGGTAAATATATATACAAATCGGATGGAAATGAAGGAGGAATGAACATGTGGCAGGTAATCACAAAGCACATGCCCAATTGGACCGTGTGGGTGGAAGCCTTTTTTTTGTTCATTGTACCTTTGATGATTTATCTCACAGTACGACAAATTAGAGCGCTGGATGGCCGAGAAAGCAGACGTAGGGAGCGATTAAAGCTCATGGAAGAACAAGACCGTTCGGAGCAATCAGATCATAATTCATCTGTAAGTGAAGAAGAGAAGGAAAGGGAGACTTTTACCGAAGACTATGAGGCCAATTTAGATAAAATCAGACAAGCAGTCGCGGATATGGCAGACGTGAATGAACGCTCGATTTTTCTGGAAAACCTGAACGCTGCATGTACACTTTTTTTTGTGGATGGATTAACGGACAAGGTGGGCATGGACCAGAACATTTTAAAGCCGCTGATGGA
Organism: Paenibacillus sp. BJ-4; assembly: GCF_020404765.1. Classification (GTDB taxonomy): domain Bacteria; phylum Bacillota; class Bacilli; order Paenibacillales; family Paenibacillaceae; genus Paenibacillus. Next base: position 53,295 of record NZ_JAIVEM010000027.1, on the reverse strand, counting down.
TTGGGGTAGCTCCGGGCAAGGAGGCAACGATCTTCCGAAAGGAGAATTGCTTCGGGATATGATTGTTCGCCAGGTCATGCTGGTATCAGAGACAGAATGTACGTTGGATGTGCAGTTTGCTTTACAAAAGGTGTTGTTCGGTTCAGTAATACTCATGATTCAGGGCATACCGGGCGCTTTTGTGCTGGGTACACCCAAGGGGAATACACGAGGGGTGGAAGATCCGATATCGGAGTCGGTACTGCGGGGACCGCGAATTGGTTTTACCGAGACACTCAGCGACAATACGGCCATGCTACGCAGACATGGAGAAAGTACAGAACTGGCTATGTCGTCCTTCAAAGTCGGCAAAAGAGTGGAGAAGCAACTGATGGTGGTGTATTTCAAAGACATTGCTGATCCTGAGCTTGTAGATGAGGTGAAGCGGCGGGTCAAAACCATTGATATGGATGAGGTGCTGGAGTCGGGCTATGTGGAGCAGCTTATAGAGGATAACTTTCTGAGTCCGGTTCTTCAGATTCAGAATACGGAGAGACCGGATCGGGTCATGGCTGCTTTGCTGGAGGGACGTGTAGCGATTCTGCTGGATGGCACACCTTTTGCGCTCCTTGTGCCTGTAACGTACGGGATGATGCTCCAGTCTCCCGAAGATTACTATGAACGATGGATACCAGGGTCGCTTATTCGATTTCTTCGTTTTATGGCAACTTCGATATCTTTGTTCGCCCCAGCGCTCTATATTTCCTTTATCTCATTTCATCCCGGGCTGATTCCGACCAAGCTGGTCATTTCCATTATCAGTGCGAGACAGGGCGTCCCCTTTTCCACGCTCATTGAAGTCCTGATTATGGAGACTTCCATTGAAATTTTGCGTGAAGCAGGGTTACGGCTACCTAAACCCATTGGTCCCGCCATGGGCATTGTCGGCGGTCTTATTATTGGACAGGCGGCTGTCAATGCCGGAATCGTGAGCCCGATTCTCGTCATTGTGGTGGCAATCACAGCCATTTCCTCTTTTTCCACACCTGTATACAGCGCTGGAATTTCCATGCGTGTTCTCCGTTTTGCGGTCATATTCGCGGCGGCTATCTTCGGTTTGTATGGGGTGATCATGTTTTTTCTAATGCTGAGTATTCATATGGCTAAATTACAAAGCTTCGGCGTGCCGTTCCTTAGTCTAACGGCCCCACGTTCGTTGAAGGACTGGAAGGATTACCTCTTACGGGCACCGCTACAGTTTATGAAAAACAGACCCATTCTATTGAAGCATAAAGACCCCAAGCGAAAAGAATGAGGTTGACAATGAAGGGAGCCGAATGGCCGTGGGAAAAGAAAAGGCAGATAAAATTACAACGTTACAGGCGACGGTAATTATTCTTAGCTTTATGCTGGCCGCTGGGTTGCTTACGCTTCCCCGGGTAACGGTGGAGGATTCAAAGACACCAGATGTGTGGATATCCACTATTTTGGCAGGAGGGATCATTTTCCTCTCCGGATGGATTATTGTAAAACTAAGTCAGCGATTTCCAGAATCGACCTTTTACCAGTATGTACAGAGGATTATAGGTAGAGCAGCTGGCAAAGTGATTGGCGTGCTGTTAGTCATCTATTTTGTTTGTATAGCTGGATTCGAAATTCGATCTGTGGAGGAAGTAACAGCATTCTTCCTGCTTGAAGGGACGCCGGCATGGGCTATTTCAGCACCTTTTATGTGGATCTCTCTGTACCTGTGCATGGGGGGCATCGGCACAATAGGTAGAATATGCCAAATCATTTTCCCGATTACGGCATCTATCTTTTTGTTGATATGCTTGCTGGGATTAAATGTTTTTGAATTGAATAATTTGCGTCCCGTCTTGTCGGAGGGTGTGATGCCAGTGTTTAAAGCCCTGAAAGTTACAACGCTTACTTTTACGGGGACTGAGTGCATGCTTATCATTCTTTGTCGCATGGAAAAACCTAAGAGAGCAACCAGGGTGATCGGTCTGGCGATTGGAATAGCGGTCGTTTTTTATATAACTGCGGTGATTCTGTGCATTGGCGCTTTTTCGGTGGAAGGGGTAATGACCAGAACCTGGCCTTTTTTGGATTTAGCTCGCAGCTTTGAAGTGGAGTATTTGGTATTTGAACGGTTCGAATCCCTATTGCTGTCGATCTGGATTATGCAAATTTTTTCCACATTCACTATTGCATTTTACTGCGCTTCACTTGGAATTTCCCAAATTTTGAATAGATCCTATTCCAAAACCCTGTTTATTCTGCTCCCGGTCATTTACATCCTATCTCAAATTCCCAAAAACCTTAACGAGTTGTTTTCATTCGGAACGGTCATCGGGAATATGGCTATCATTTTATACGCATTGCTTCCTCTGCCGCTGTTGCTCATTTCTCACTGGAGGGGGGTGCGGTCATGAAGAAAGTTCGGTTAGGATTACTCGGAATGGCGGCTCTCTTGATATGCAGTACACTTTCAGGTTGCTGGAGCAGCTCTCCGGTGGAAGATTTAAATTTGGAGACAGGCATTGCTATGGATGTAGCGGAACAATCTTCGCAGGAAGAGCAAATCAATCGGAAAGGAGGAGATTATCCGAAGAAAGAGTTAATTAAAGGAACATTTCAATTCGTAGTGCCAGAGGATAGCCACAGTTCCGGGAACTCTCCTTCGCAAACTAAAAAATTTTATAACATTACGGAAACTGGTGATTCCGTCTTTGAGATGCTAAGGGAAATTTCATTACGGACCAATCGTCCTCCTATCGGATTCCATTTGAAGACGGTCATTATCAGTTCCAGTCTACTTCGTAAGGTTCCGTTGTATGAGCTGCTGGACTTTTTTTTGGGGGATAATGACATCCGGCCCAGCGTCCAATTGCTGATCAGTACAGACAAGGCAGGTGATGCACTTCAGGAGATAATCCCTGGTCAGACCCCGGCCTTTATATTAAAGGATATTTTCGGAAACCGTAAACGGAATTCACGGATGTTAAAGCCCGTGTCATTGGCAAAAGTAATCGGACCCATGAAAGCGAAAAGCAGCTTTTTATTGCCTAATGTCATTACGGCGGAGAATGAAATTAAGCTCGCGGGTGCAGGAATCATCAAGGGAAAGACGCAAACATACGGTGGTTTTCTGAATGAGTCTGAGGTGGAAGGGCTCATGTGGATCAAAGGCGAACTGAAAGGAGGTCTTCTGAAAGATATCGATCCCAAAACTGGTAAAAACATGGCATATGAGATCAAATCGGCAAAAAGCAGCATCAAGGCCATCGTTCAGGGGGATGAGATATCTTTCCGTGTGAGAATGACTTCAGAGGGACGCATTTCGGAAAATTTTAATCCGAATGAGGATTTGAGCAGTAATCGACTGCTAGGCCGATTAGAGAGTGTTTTTCAGGAGAAGGTCAACTCATTAGCAGAACAAACCGTAGCCAAAATGCATAAGCTGCGGGCGGATGTTGGAGGCTTCGGAGAAGCCCTGCGGATTCAGCATCCTAAAGTATGGCGCAAGGTCAAAAAGGATTGGGATACGACCTTTAGCACGATTCCGGTACAATTCAGTACGGATATTCACATTGAGGATTACGGATCTTCCACTACGACGGCAGATTAAAATACAAAAAAGCCAGCTCAGGCGGATAGGATACAATTTTGTTTGCTGAGCTGGCTTTTTTGTATTGTAGGACGTTTACTTGCAATCATTTCTCATTCAAAAAGCTACTCAAACAGGGACAGCGTTTCTTCCAGCCATGTAATATAGCTTTCTTCCCGATTGATAGCACGACTCAGCACCAGATAATGTCCGAATTGATGAGAGCCGGGAACTTGGAGGTTCTCATCCAGCAGTTGGAGTGATTTTTTGCTTTCATACAAATACTCCAGCTTCTCTTTACGTTTGGCGATCTGATCCTCGAACAGCCGCTTGTTCTCTTCCTTGGGGATAGCGGCTGAAAAATACAGCATGAGCATAAACTCATCCTTTTCCGTTTCCGGCAGCTCTTTGGGGCTCAACAGCCATTCGGTCAGCTCTTGAGCTCCCTTGGGTGTGATGCAGTACAGCTTCTTTTCCAGCTTGGCTCCTGTAATGGAGGTGCGATATTCAATTAACTCTTCTTCGGTTAGCCTTTTGAGCTCGGGATAAATCTGACTGTGCTTCGCACTCCAAAATTGTCCGATTTCCTTCTTGAATTGGCTTGTAATATCGTAGCCGCTCATTTCCTGTTTGTGGACCAGGCCCAAAATGGCATATTTTAATATACGTTTCAACGTAGCTCTCCTTACAATGGGGTATTTGACACTAGTATATCACAGTGCTACAATTTAAATGTAATAAAAAACATGTTTATATTTACATGTTTAAAATTACTTTTATTCTCGATGTCCTATTTAATTCATGAAAACTCATTATAAAAGAAAGAAGGATGTACGATGGACAAGTTTATCGGTAGTCACATGATTTATACCTATGAGAACGGGTGGGAATACGAAATATACATTAAAAATGAAGATACGATTGATTACCGCATTCATAGTGGTATGGTAGGCGGGCGCTGGGTACGTGATCAGAAGGTGAATTTGGTGAAATTAGTGGAGAATGTGTACAAAGTGTCTTGGACTGAGCCGACAGGCACTGACGTTTCTCTAAACTTTATGCCTGAGGAGAAACGCATGCACGGTATTATTTTCTTCCCCAAATGGGTGCATGAGCATCCGGAGATCACTGTACGCTATCAAAACGATTTTATTCCGTTGATGGAAGAATCGCGTGAAAAGTACGAAACCTATCCGAAGTATGTAGTCCCTGAATTTGCAGACATTACATTCATTGAAAATGCGGGTGTGAACAACGAGAAATTGATTTCCCAAGCACCTTACGCGGGCATGACCGATGATATTCGTGCGGGTAAACTGCAAGCCTAATCAAGCTATGGAGTGATCGAAGCGTAAAGCCTGAGCCTGTGTGATGTACAGTCTCAGGCTTTTTACGTTAACTGGAGAGAGAAAAGGAGCCGATAAAAAAGACAACCCCGGGTATTCCCAGAGTCGCCTCCACTGGCTAAATATATATTTCAAGCGTGATGCATCATGCTATTGAGCTGATTACACGGGTGTAACGTCCTGAATAGCCCCTTCTTCTTTCCAAATCACGTTCTCGCGATAGTTTGATCCCCAGTCGTACATGGCTTTCAGTACCGGAATCAGGCTCTCGCCATGCTCGGTCAGTGAGTATTCCACATGCGGAGGGACAACAGGGTAAACTTTACGAAGGATAAGCTTGTCTTCCTCCAGCTCGCGCAGCTGATTGGTCAGCATTTTTTGCGTAATATGAGGGATCAGCTTCTTCAATTCACCGAACCGCTTGGTGCCTTCCATACCGAGATGCCACAAAATAATCAGCTTCCATTTTCCGCCGATGACCGCGAGGGTCAATTCCTTATCACAATTAATCAGCTTCAAATCAATTCTGTCTTTTACAGTAGTGATGTTCATCGCCCTCCCATCCGTAGTGACTCCAAGTATACTATTTATAACTACTCTACGCAAAAGGGGATACATCCATTTTGGAAACTAAGCATACGTTTGGATACGGATCAATCGGACAGTGACGCGTGATGATGTGTGCAAGATTGTAAAAGTCCAGAATCAGCGATTGCTAAGAAGGAATGACGATCGTGTTAAATGACTCCGGCTCCAGCTCCAAACGGTGCGTCGTTTGTCCCACGGATAGATTCAGCGTGCGCGATTCGTGGAACGGATTGGCGATGACCAGCACCCTTTGTCCGTCTGTATTTTGGAAGGCAACGGCATTTCCGGTCCATGATCCGCGAAGTCCAATGCGTCTGGCTCCCGGCAAAACAAAATGAGAAAAGTGCTTCATGACATAATATTCCGGGTTAAGGACAGGCTTTCGATCCGCTGGATCAACGGTGATCATCGAATTTTGTTCCCATCCCCATGTGCTCTTGCCTTTCGGCTCCAAAACCATATTCCAGTAAATATAAGCATTCACACCGTTAGTAAAGTAATGCTGGTACAAGTTGTACACATATTTAGCGTAGTCCCATGAGTTTTCCCCGTTCCCGCATTCATTTTCTGTCTGCATGTAACGAAGCTCGGGATAACTGGCAACGGTGCGTTGAATGGCATTTTTGCCTGCCCATTGATAGCCCACGCCTTTAATATATTTGTAGGCTTCCGGGTCGCTCAGCACGGTATGTGCATACTCGTCGAATCCGGTGGAAACCTTCTTCATTAATTCCTCCCACGGATCGGGAGCATTAATGGTACCGAGCCAAATTTCCGTATCCAGTCCGTGTTCCTCAAAAGCAGGGCCCAAATAGTCGCGAATAAATTCACGCAGCTGTTCTCCCGACCACACACAGGAAGGGAACTTTTGATCGGCAATGACTTCATTTTGAACATGAATCTGATGGATTGTAATTCCTTCTTCACGATATGCCTGAACAAATTTGACAAAATATAATGCATACGCTTTCAAAATATCCTTTTCCCAGCGCAGTGTGCCGTAATTGTAGGCCTTGGGCGATTTCATCCATGTCGGCGGGCTCCAGGGGGAAGCGAACAACTTCAAGTCCGGGTTGAGCTTCAGCGCTTCCCGAATGAAAGGAATAAGATATTGCTGATCGCGTCCAATGGAGAAGTGCTTCATTTCCACGTCGCCGTCCGTTTCATTGTGGCTATACCACTCCAGTGCGTAGTCACTGGCCCCAATGGGCAGCCTGCAAATCGTGAATTTGTGCTCGCCCTCCGGGTGAAAGAGGGAATGCAGCACCTGCTCACGTTCGGCGCTTTCCAAGTGGTTCAGAGCCACATACCCTAGTTCATTAAAACAGCCGCCAAATCCTTCGACAAGCTGATGGACTTCTTCCGTCATGGTCAGGTTTGCCTGCTCTTGCGTCTTGGTAAGGTTATGAGCTTGGGATTTCCAAGCTTGGGCCTTGGAAGTGGAAAACCACTGAATGGTTTGATTGCTCATGTATTACCCTCCTGTTCAAGCTTTTTGTATCTCTTTTTATTATAGGGTAGGATCAAGGGAGAAGAGATGGTCTGAGCCACGACAAATTTGCCCTAATCCAAGGTGGAATTTGCTGAGAAAATTTCTGCTGATAAGAACACATAAAGAACACAAGTCTTAGGTATGCTGTTGTCATAGAATGGCCGAAAGAGGGAAGTCGATTGAATAAAAGAGTTCTTCTCGTAGAGGATGAAATACGTATTCGTGAAGTGATTGCGGATTATTTTAAACAGAATAAATGGGAAGTCTATGAAGCAGGCAATGGAAAGGATGCGCTAATCTGGTTTGATTCGGTGCAGCCGGACCTGATTGTACTCGATATCATGATGCCGGAAATGGATGGTTGGGAGGTGTGCCGTCAGGTACGCAGTCGTTCAGGAGTGCCGATTATTTTGCTGACAGCCAAATCCGGTGATGATGATAAAATATTAGGCTTTGAGCTGGGGGCGGATGACTATGTTACCAAGCCCTTCAGCCCCAAGGTGCTAATCGCCCGCGCAAATGCACTGATGAAGCGGGTGAAGGGACATGTGCAGCCAGAGTCGCATATATTGCGATTCGGCAGTGCTATTCTCAACACGATGGCTCATCGGCTTGAGGTGGATCAGGCAGAAGTCGAGCTGACACCCAAGGAGTATGAGCTGCTGCGGCTGCTTATACATAATAAGGGCATGGTCATTTCACGGGATGTGATACTGAACCGGGTGTGGGGCATTGACTTTGAAGGAGACACACGGGTTGTCGATACGCATATCAAAAAGCTGAGAAGCAAGCTGGGCCGTGAATCAGGCCATATCCGCACGGTTTTTGGTACAGGCTACAGGTTTGAGGAGGAAGAATGAACAAGCGGGGAGTCACCTTTAAGTTGTTCATTATGACTGTTGCATTTTTCCTGTGCTTTTACGGGATGGTGATTTTGTGCCAATTGTTGTTCTTTGAAAATTTTTATCAGCAGCAGAAGATTAGTCGGGTGGAAAGCCGTTTACAAAGCTTCGGTCAGAGCTATGTCAAGGAGGCGTGGGGATCAGGCAGAGTTTCGCGCGAGGCGGCTCGCTTTATGCTTCAAAACAAGAACCAGCTGGCGATTGTAACACTGGACGGCAAAGTCAAGCTGGATGATCCGTTTCATATCAATCTCAGAAAAGCAGATGGTAAGATCGTTAAGATATCGCTGTCTCTGTTTATAAGCCAGTACGGAGATGAGCTGAGAGCTTCCCGGATTCAGCCAGGTGATACGATAACCGTTGAAGGTGAGATTCCGGAAAGTGATGGAATCTCTACTGCCAATGTGATCTATCCTATGGTCATTCAGAAGCCTGGCTTCAAAAATATAGGAGCTGCCTCGGACGAGACAAGCGCAGAAAGCAGCGTCAAATGGACCGGCACAGTGACGGAAATTGTAATGCCAGATCTGAAAACATTAAGCGGTCGACAAGGTTTACTGTTAAGTGCGTTGGAGGAATGGGTTCCTTTATCGCAGACGCATCTGGAGAAACTCAAGAATTTCGAAGTGCTGGAGGAAGAATGGACAGAGCCTTGGACGGGCGTACGTAATGCGGTCATCGTCTATCCTGTTCGTCAGAGTACGGGAGAAATCGATCTGCTGTTCACAGTGACTTCGTTACAGGAAATCAGTGAGACAAATGAAGCCCTGCGTTGGTTTTATTTATATCTGGGGATCGGGGGATTTGCGCTGATTTTGATTTTGTCCCTGTTCTATTCCCGGATGGTGACCCGTCCGCTTATTGCCTTGAACAATACCGCCAAGCGGATGGCTAAACTCGATTTTACAGCCCATATACCGATCCGGCAAAATGATGAGCTGGGCAGTCTTTCCTATAGCATGTATACCCTGTCCCAGAACCTGGATTCCGCTTTGCGCGAGCTTCAGGAGGCCAATCAGCAATTGGTCGAGGATATGGAGCAGAAGCAGAGGATGGAGGCCGTGCAGCAGGACTTTTTTGCCAACGCTTCTCATGAGCTGAAGACCCCGCTGAGTATTGTTAAAGGCTTTGCCGAGGGGCTACTGGATGGGGTTAGCGCTGGAAAGCAGGATCATTACATAAAGGTCATTGTAGAGGAAGCGGACAAAATGGAGCGGCTAGTCGAGGATATGCTGGACCTCGCCAAATTGGAATCCGGCACCCTCAAGCTTCGCAAGACGACCTTTATATTAAGTGAGCTGGTGGAGGAAGTCGTGGACAAGCTATTCCATCTATTGAAGGGAAAAAGACTGGAAGCGGTCATTATCCCTGCCAATGAGATGCCGATTCATGCCGATGCGGGCTGGCTGGAGCAGGTGATGATCAATTTCGTCGTCAATGCCATCCGGCATGCTGAGGAAGGAAGCTCAATCACGATCCGTATCGAAGGCTCTGGAGAAATCAGTACTTTTTCCATTGAAAATAAAGGGGAGACGATTCCTGAAGATCAACTGGATCAGATATGGGATCGGTTTTACCGGGCCGAGCTGTCACGCAGCCGCCAGACGGGTGGGACGGGACTCGGGCTGTCCATTGTCAAACGAATTCTGGATTTACACGAATTCCGCTATAAGGCGGAGAATACCAAGAATGGCGTCCGTTTTGTCGTCATATTCGGAGGCTAAGCTATAGCAGAGGAGTTAAGTAATATGAAATGGAATTGGTTGCCCTCACTTTGCACGCTTGCAAACCTGGGGGCGGGGGTCTTATCCCTGTACTTCACGATTCATGAGCAATATATGACTGCCTTTACCCTCGTGGTGGTGGCTGCTTTATGGGATGTACTAGACGGTTTGCTGGCTAGGCTGCTGCATTGCTCCAGTGATTTTGGCAAGCAGCTCGACTCGCTGGCGGATGTTGTCTCCTTTGGTGTTGCACCTGCCTTCTTGATCTTGCTGTACAAGCTGGGAGATACCCATTGGATAGGAATGGTGGTTGCTGTTTTGTTTGTGATCTGTGGTGCGGTAAGATTGGCAAGATTCAACCTGATGGCTTATAGCAAAGGCTTTGTAGGCATGCCGATTACGGCTGCGGGTGTGATTATATCCTTTTTGTTTTTATGGAGTGAGCATTTGAAGCCGGGGTTGCTGCTTACGGTAATGGTAGTGCTATCGTTTCTCATGGTCAGCCGTATTCCGTTCCCATCCTTCAAAAAATAACCGATCAGGAGGTGGCGTCTCTATGGAATGGGCCATCAGCATGATTACACAATACGGATATATCGCTATTTTTGCGCTGCTTGCTCTTGGGATTATCGGCCTGCCGGTTCCGGATGAAATTATTATGGTATTTGTCGGCTATTTATCCTCCATCATGGTACTGAATTATTCGATATCTATACTGGTTAGCTTTATCGGTGCCATGACGGGGATGATGTTCAGCTACACGCTTGGTAAAAAGCTGGGACAGCCGTTGGTCGATAAGCACGGCAAGTGGGTAGGGCTGACACCGAAGCGGTTTGCAAAGGTGAAGGGGTGGTTTGCACGCTTCGGGCTATGGACCATTCTGTTCGGTTATTTTATTCCGGGAATCAGACATGCGACAAGTTACTTGTCGGGGATTAGTGCGATGCCTGTTCGAAAATATGTGCTGGTGGCAAGCGCAGGTTCTCTGGTATGGACGCTTATCTTTATCTCGATTGGTTATATAGCCGGGGCGAATATAGACTTTTATTAAGGTTACATCAAAAGTAGTGTAGCATTTTTCGCGTATTCCACCGATAATATAAATAAAGAACCTGTACAATCAGTGAGGGGATATGTATTGAAGGCTTTTATGAAGTATATTGAAAAATTACCTGGTTTTCTGCAAATGATCTTGAATATCTCGTTGTTTCTGGTCGGACTGATTTTAAGCTTCTTGCTGCTGAAAGAAACATGGTCCATCTTTTCCTATGTTTTTTTGTATACAGAGGCCGACAAAAATTACTATGAATTCACGGAAGAGTTGCTTGTGTTCTTCTTGTATTTTGAATTCATTGCATTAATAGTTAAGTACTTTAAAACCAATTTTCATTTTCCATTACGTTATTTCATCTATATTGGGATCACGGCCGTCATCAGGCTCATTATTGTAGATCATGATGATGCTAAAAATACATTCTGGTGGTCTATTGCTATCCTAGTCATGGTAGGTTCTCTATTAATCGCTAACAGTAAATTGTTAAAAAGAGAAAGTTGATGCTGGGGAAGATTGCAAGGTTGACAGACAAGTGGGAGAGAGGGAATAAAGACGAATGGTAAGAAACTGGATGAATCATGCGGGCGTCAGGCGGATAGCCGTCCTTGCGATAATCGTTTTGCTGTTGTTTATGTTAAGAAGCATGATGAATATTATGTTGTTAACACTGCTGCTTACGATCCTGATTGGGAGTATATATAACGGAGTGAATAAGCTGGTCAAGCGGTTCGCCAATGTGCCGTCAATGATCGTGTTGCTTCTGGTGTATGGGCTGCTAATCCTGATTATGGTGTGGGGCGTTTACCGAATGGTGCCGCTAATCATTGTACAGGTCAAGCAGGTGTATCTCATGATTCAGCAAGCGTATATGTATCCTGATCGTAATCAATGGAACGAAACGATTATCGAATTTATGGACACGCTGAATGTTCAGCGGCTGTTTGAGCCGGGCTTGAATGCAGTGATGAAGGTTAGTCAATTGGGAACACAACTGCTGGTTTCGATTATTTTGAGCTTATTCTTCCTGATGGAAAAATCCTATATTACACGCTTTACAGCAACGTTTGTAGATAGCAAGCTGGGCTGGTTTTTCAAGGAAGTGGGCCATTTTGGTCGTATGTTCCTGGACACGTTCGGGAAGGTGCTGGAGGCTCAACTGCTGATTTCACTGATTAACTGTATATTGACTACGATTGCGCTCTGGATTATGGGCTTTCCTAATCTGCTGGGTCTTGCGCTCATCATATTCGTGCTGGGATTGGTCCCAGTGGCAGGTGTGTTTATCTCGCTGGCGCCGCTCGGTCTGATTGCTTTCAGTGTCGGCGGCATTCAATATGTCATTTACCTGGTTATTCTGATTGTAGTTATACATGCGATTGAAGCCTATTTCCTGAATCCGAAGCTGATGTCTTCCAAAACCAATTTACCGATATTCTTTACCTTTGTCGTATTGATTTTCTCTGAACATCTGATTGGAATTTGGGGCTTGATTGTAGGTATTCCGCTGTTTGTTTTCTTCCTCGATCTGATTGGGGTAAAACGCAAGGCAGAGAAGGATACCTAACTCAGCGCCACAGATTCTAACCTTGTATAGTTACGATCCATAAATAACGAATGCCTGCGAAGCCGCAGGCATTTTTTAATTGCCTTTTTAGTTGCAAGATGGGATCACTGACGCTCATCATCACAACTTTTTAATTCTCTTGTTAACTGTAGTACACTGAGTATCCAGATAAGATTAAGTTAAAAGAAACGGGATGATATGGATGGATCAAAAAATTAAGGTATTGGCTATATCGGGTAGCCTACGTCAGAAGTCTTCCAATACAGCACTTATGAAGGCTACGATTGGGCTAGCACCTGAACAGATGATATTCACCGTCTATGACGGGTTGGGGGATCTACCCCATTTTAATCCTGACTTGGATGTAGAGGAGGGGCCAGCTTCCGTAAGAGAGTTACGGGGGCAATTAAAACAAGCCGATGGAGTGCTGATCTGTACGCCGGAATATGGGAATGGTGTGCCGGGTGCTTTGAAAAATGCATTGGATTGGCTCGTATCTTCGGGCGAATTTGTAAATAAACCTACAGCAGTTATTAGTGCATCACCGTCTCCTATGGGCGGGAATCTGGCGCATGCCTCGCTGCTCCTTACACTGCAAATGATCAATGCAGAGATTGTGGAAAAAGGAAAGGTCATTATTCCGCATATCACATTGAAGCTAAATCAGGAAGGTGAAATTACAAACCTTGAAACGAGGCAGGAACTGTTAGCATCGCTTCAAGGGCTTGAGCAAGCCTGTTCGAGACAGGTGTAAAAGCTGTTAAAAGAAAAGCAGCGGCAGTCCGAGATTTTATTTCATCTCCGAAGCTGCTGCTGCCCTTTTAACTGACTTTAAAGTTTGAATTTTAGAAGGTGTCCAATAAGCTCTCATATACCTTTAATCGGGCATATACCGTTTCAAGTACGGGATAGACGGCATTACTGGCAGAAGCCAATGCAAGAAGTGAACCATGCAGGTGACTGGCTTCAATCGGAAGCTTTTTATACATATCACGTTGCATGGATGACATCATCTCGGGTTGTAAGGACTCCATCGTTTTCAGTGTATGAGCTTCCATCTCTGAATCAATCGGCATCCCTGCGTTGCGAGCAAGTGTGACAATCTCATGCACCAACTTTTCGTATATAGCACGTGACTCTGCCGTGGCAAGTATAGTCCCAACCGGGGCATCCATCAGTGTTGTAATTCCACTCAAGCTGGCAATAAATATATATTTCTGCCAAACTTCACGCTGGATATCCTGACTTCGTGTCACTGTGAAGCCTGCATGATCGAGATGATTAAGCAGTATTTGTGTACGCTCTGATTGCACTCCGTTCCATTCACCGAAGACGATACGGTGGAATGGACTTGTCTGAACGACAGAGCCATCATGATCTAGCGTAGTTTCGATATAACAAAATCCGCCCAGCACTTTTTCCGGACCGAATTGCTTGCGTAAAGAGTCAAAATGTTCGTAACCGTTAAGTAACGGAAGAATCATGGTATGATCACCGATATAGGGCTCAAGATCGAATTGCAATTGGGGCAGATGATACGCTTTGACCGAAATGATAATACAGTCGAACGGACCGGCAGCTTCACCATATGTAATAGCGTGGATTGGCGTCTGGAAATCCCCATGAACACTTTTAACAATCAGACCGTCCTCTTTCAACTGAGATTTTTTGGAAGGACGTACGAAGAAGGTCACGTCTTCTCCTTTTTGAACAAGACGTCCCCCGAAGTAGCCTCCAATGGCCCCTGCACCTACAATCAAAAATCGCATCATATGATCCCTGCCTTTACCTTTGTATTTTTCTCACGATAAGGAGAGGAGCATTGCAGCATGTCATGGTAGACTAAAACCTGGCCATCACAGTATCTCCCGGCACCGATACCAATAACCGGAATAGATATCTCCTTGGTAATGGTCTCCGCTACTTCCTCAGCCAAACGAGCAGATGGATAGTCATACGCCGTGATCATACTTATAGGTAAACCTGCTTGTTTCATTTTCTTCAATTGCAAAATATTAAGTGCTTTCGAGGTTGCCATGGTTGCATTCAAATCCTTTCCTACCTTTATTTTAGATCACAAAAAAAACCTTTCAGCACATCGCTGAAAAGGTCCGAAAGGCAAAAAAAGAGTCAATTTGCGACCGTTCTTTTGTCTCGGTCCTTGCGGGTCAGAGCAAAATCCAACGAGTTCACCTCCATAGGCTCACACATCTACATATTGAATTACACTAAACCAGAGTACCGTTCGATTTTTTCGATACAGCCTCTCACGGAATTATACCAAAATATAGGGTTCTTGCATAACATTAAATCTTTAGGACCCGCACGAGCTCACGGACCTGTCCATAGGGAGCCTTTGCTCAAGGTGACTACAGAGTCCTTTTGGCACAGATACCCTAATGTAGCATGGACGTGATGTATTTGAAGAGCACGAAGGTGATATAATAGGGCACAAATAGATTCATAGGGCGATGACTAGAGTAGAGGAGAGAAGGCTAATGTACGAGCAAATTGTAACGTATGGTCTGAGCAAAAAAGAGGCTGTTAAGGATTATCCATTTGGTGCTGATCCGCTGGTGCTGAAAGTAGGGGGCAAGATGTTTGCTCTCCTGACCGAAAAGGACGGCGTTAGCCACGTATCTCTGAAATGTGATCCGGTCATTGCGGAAAACCTGCGTGAGCAAAACAAGGCGATTAAGCCGGGATATCATTTAAGTAAAAAGCATTGGAACACGGTAACGGTCGATTCTACCTTCCCATTAGAGGATCTGTATAGCATGATTGACCATTCATATGAGCTGGTTTTCAAGAGCTTAACCAAAGCGCAGCGTGAAGCCATTACGATGAGAATACGGGCAATCGAACTGTAAAAAGTGTGTTTGTCGATTTTTTTAGTTTTACTTGACAGAAAGAAGTAAAAGATATATTCTTAATTTAAAGATAATTTATTTGAAAATAATATCCGGGAGTGGAACTGAACATGGGCGAATTGGTGAATATTATTCAAGAGAGAAGATCAGCTTCTAAATTTATTCCTGAGGTTACAATAGATCAAAAAGAATTGGAAGAGATATTTCAGCTGGTGAAGTTTGCTCCATCGGCTTTTAATTTACAGCATGCGTATTATATCGTGGTACAGGATGCAGATACAAAACAGCGGTTACATGATGAGGCAAGTAAGCAATATAAAATATTGACGTCTTCGGCCACCATTGTGGTGCTGGGGGATACAGAGGCTTATACAAAAGTAGCTGAATACAATGAAGGTTTTCTGAATCTGGGTGTTTTGAGCAAACAGGAATATGACAGCACAGTGGAATCGGTGACCCAGTTTTACCGCGAGCGGGGACCTGCCTTCCAAAGGGAAGAAGCCATACGCAATGCCAGCCTGTCAGCCATGCAGTTCATGCTGATTGCCAAGGACAAAGGCTGGGATACCTGCCCGATGATTGGCTTTGACCCGGCGAAGGTGCAGGAAGTATTGAATATTCCAGAACAATTTGTACCCGTGATGCTGATTACCTTGGGCAAAGAGGATGAATCGGGTCAGCGTCCACGCGGATACCGCAAGCCGGTTGGACAATTTGTGAGCTACAACGGATTCTAAAAATATGTGAATCATGAAAATATAAGGAGTGATTGAGATGACATTAAAGACTGCTGGAATTCACCATATCACGTCCTTTGCAGGAGACCCGCAGGGCAATGTTGATTTTTATACAGGTGTGCTTGGTTTGCGATTGATTAAAAAGACGATCAATTTTGATGCTCCTGAGGTATATCATCTGTATTTTGGTAATGAACAAGGCAGCCCGGGAACGATTATTACCTTTTTTCCGGCTCCGGGTACACGCAGGGGTAAGATTGGCGGTGGACAAGTCGGGATTACGACGTATGTCGTGCCGTCCGGTGCTTTGGAATACTGGGAAAATCGCCTGCACAGCTTGAAAGTATCTTTCACGAAGGCCACTCGTTTTGGCGAGTCATACATCCAATTCCGAGACAATGAGGGCTTGCATCTGGAGCTGGTGGAGCGGGAAGAAGGCCCGGCGAACACGTGGACAGCAGGCGGTGTGCCTACGGATAAAGCCATCAAAGGCTTTGGCGGTGCAGTACTGTTTAGTACGGATTCCAAGCAAACGCAAAGTGTATTGGAGAACGTTCTAGGCATGGTCCCCATTGGAGAAGACGCAGACGCAGGTTACATCCGCTATCAGGCAACGGGGGATTTGGGCAACCTGATCGACCTTCCGATCAAAGATGTACCATGGGGCAACGGCGGTGCCGGTACGGTTCATCATATTGCCTGGCGTGCACAGGATGATACGGAGCATCAGGCGTGGAACGAATGGGTTCGCCAGCAGGGCTTGGGGACAAGTGGTATTGTGGATCGCCAATATTTTAATGCCGTATATTTCCGCGAACAGGGCGGCATTCTGTTCGAGATCGCGACCGATCCGCCTGGCTTTACCGTGGATGAGGAATTGAATGAATTAGGTCACAAGCTGATGCTGCCCGAGTGGTATGAGCCTCAGCGCTCCGTAATTGAGTCTAATCTGGTTCCCATTGAACCCAGAGTAATAAAACAGGATTAATCTTTCTGGTCAGGACAATCACGTCATAAGTAAAACAGGCTCAATTGCGGGTAAGCTCTACCGTTAATTGGGCCTGTTTGATGTGCTGGCTAGATCATGAGCAGTTCACGAATTTCCAGCTCAGTCAGTGCCGAAAGGCTTTCTTGTCCCGGCTGGATGACCTGATCGATCAGGTTTTTCTTTTTCTGCTGTAGCTCATACATTTTGTCCTCCACCGTGCCTTGGGCAATGAGACGGATAACCTGTACGACATTTTTCTGACCCATTCGGTGCGCGCGGTTGGTAGCCTGCTCCTCTACGGCGGGATTCCACCACAGGTCATACAAAATGACCGTGTCTGCTCCGGTAAGATTTAGGCCAGTTCCTCCTGCCTTTAGGGAAATCAGGAACAGGTCGCGTTCCCCTTCATTAAAGCGACTGCACAGCTCTACACGCTCCGAAGCCGGTGTCTGTCCATCCAGATAGAAGTAAGGGACCCCTTCCCGAGCAAGCTCGCGTCTGATCATTTGAAGCATCGTAGTGAACTGTGAAAAAATGAGCATCCGCTTCCCGGCGCTGAGACATTCCGTCATGATCTCCAGCAGCTGCTCAAATTTGGCTGAGCTTCCAGTGTACCCATCGACGAACAGGGCTGGATGACAGCAGAGCTGACGAAGTCGGGTCAGACCTGCAAGGATTTTGATCCGATTTTTCTGAAAGCCTTCCTCGTTGAGATGCTTCAACGTTTCATGCTGTAGCTTGGCCAGATAAGCCGTGTACAGCTTTTTCTGATCCGGCAGGAGCCGCGATACCTGCACGGATTCAATTTTTTCAGGCAGCTCCTTTAGAACATCGCTCTTGAGACGGCGCAGCAGAAACGGGCGAATCCGCTTGGCGATCACATTGCGAGTCAGGTTGTGAAACGCTCTTTTTCCGCCGGGAAATAGCTCAGGAAATACAATATCGAAGATGGACCACAGCTCTTCCAACGTATTTTCTACTGGCGTTCCTGTCAGGGCAAAACGGTAACGAGCCTTTACATCCTTAACAGCCTGCGCTGTCTGGGTGGCATGGTTCTTGAAGGCCTGCGCCTCATCCAGAATGAGCGTGTGAAACGATAGCTTGCTGTACATATCCGTATCCCGGCGTAGCAGCGGATAGGAGGTGATGATGACGTCATAGCTGGCAGCATCCCGTATCATTCGGCCGCGCTCTTCCGGAGTGCCATCTGCGATCGTGACGCGGATATGCGGAGCAAACTTCTCCAGCTCATTCCGCCAATTATATACCAGTGATGCAGGAGATACGATCAGGGCTGGCAGCTGCTGGCTGCGGATTTCCGGCAGCACAGACACAAGGAAGGTGATGCTTTGCAGCGTTTTGCCCAGCCCCATATCATCTGCCAATATGCCCCCAAAACGATAATGTGCCAATGTCTTGAGCCATTGAAAGCCGTAGACCTGATAATCTCTCAAGATTGGAGCGAGCATGTCTGGAACTGGAAATTCGAGATGGTCAGGGTTACGTATATTTTCCAGCAGCTGGCGAAAGGTTTTACCCAGAGTCAGGTTTTTTCCATGATCATGAGGATCAATTAAATACAGTCCTTGCGTGACGGGAATACGAATTTGCGCTGCATCCAGATCGCTTTTACGGATACCTGTTTCATTCATGAACCGAATCAATTCCTTGTACTCCTCTGTTTCCAGCGGGAGCAGGGCACCATTCGGCAAACGGTGATACTTTTTTTTCTCATCTAACGATTTGAGCAGTTTGCGAATTTCAGATTCCGGTATACCGTCCATATCAAATTTAAATTCAAGCAAATCCGTGTGTTCATCCCACTCCACCCGTGTTCTCGGGGCGGGCAGCGTGTTGTTGATTTTCGCTTTGACCGCACCTGTGGCATAGACTGCAAGCAGCTTCTCCAGTTGTGGTACGGTATGGTACAGAAAATCAAATTCCGCATGTTCATCTTCCATGAAGTATCCGCTGTCTGTTCTAGCAAAGGAGCTATTGTCCATCAGTTCCAAAATACGCTGCTCCTGTTCCCCGTCCCGTATCAGAATACGGTCGTTACCAGGCACTCGCTCATCTGTTTCCAGCGGGTTGATCACGATATCACCATATTGGAATTCCAGCGCCGCCAGCAGCTTGTCTCTAACCCGATCAAGGTACAGCTTCGCCTTTAGTGGCTGCTGTGTGACCCGTTCAGAGACAGACTGGGTCATGTGGACCCGTCCGAGCTTCATTAATCCTGGCACGACCTTGTCCATAAAAGATTCCATCTGTGTCGGCGCAATCTGGATCTTTCGCCTGTGATGGACCTCCACCATCCGTTTTAGCTCGGACAAATACCGCAGCGGATCAGGCTTCTGTGGTACAAGCTTGCCCTCGGCAATAACCACGCCATAGTCCTCCATGATGGTCAAATCATCGAGTCCCTGAATACTGAGCTGATAGCCTTCGGTGTCGCCCTCGGCTTCATCGAATTCGAATTTCAGTGGCAGCATATGGTCCGACTGGGGGATACCCTCGGTCATGTTTCCGTGAATTTCAAAATGGACGCCTTGTACCGCTGTCAGCAAGGGGAATAGCTTCTCCCAAGCCGCAGGGGGGACCAGCAGGATTCGTTCACCACTTATATGACTGCTTGGGGACACATACGTACCTGAAGTTTCCCGAATCATACGCTCATTGCGGAACACCTGCACCAACTGCTGGAGAATGGCGTCATGCTCAAGCCGGAAGCGGTGTAGCTGAGGCTCGTATGAGAAGTTTTTCGTGAACAGGTAGCTACTTCCCCGGTCGATACTATCGAGGAACGAACGGATTTTTTGAACGATATATAATCGTTTGGGTCCGGCTTTCATCTCCACGCCAAACATATATTTCTGGTAACCGTAGGCAAAAGGCCGGATCATGAATTGAAAGTCCAAGATTGCGCGAGTATCCAGTATAGTAGGTGTGCTGCGAAGCGGCCTCTTGCTGCCGAACAGTTTTAACATACTGTCGGTCAGCTGGAGATCGCCTGGTGTGATGCCCGAGGAGCGTACGGTTTTAACCGTGTGATCATATGGGTCATCTGTAGATGTATACAGTTCGTTTGAATCCATTCCTCCTGTTGTATCCGGGGAAGTACCGGGATGAAGTCTGGAAGCAAAGGAGCGCACGGATAGACTTTTTCCACGCAGCATATCATGCGCGTTAATGAGCACGGCAGCTATGTGCTTACAATACCGTCCGGTAGTCTGGAATGTACTACAGGTGCATTCTGCCCGGATATTGCCATTGGGACGGATCATTGCGGCAACGGCATAAAATCCGCTTCCTTTGACTGTAGCTTCGTATACACCTTCGTCATGATCTATTTGTGTAAAGGCCACTTTTTTGGCCCGGTAATAGGCATCCCCGTCGTCATAAGCGGCTTGACTGCATAGCTGTCTGATGGCCCGCCGGGTAAGTTCAAAGCTCATGGTTAGTAATCCTTTCCTGGATACTCCGTTTTCTTACATGATAACAGAACAGAAGGGAGGTTGGACACATAGGAGGTCGCTTGAGGTTTTTTACAAGCTGCACATAGCAGGATACAATGGAAGTGTTAGAGAAAGGAGACGGATACTTTTGCCAAAAGAAGACCAAAAAACGGATTCCAAGTCCGGCTCATCCAAATGGTACCTTGGTAGTGCAGCAGCATTGCTTCTTTTGAAGGGCAAGTCGTTGCTTGCTCTGTTGAAATTCAGTAAATTTGGCGGTGCGCTGTTCTCTATGGCAGCGACGATTGGCGCATATGCGATCATATACCCATGGGGATTCGCGGTTGGGTTCGTACTGCTATTGTTTGTGCATGAGCTGGGGCATGTATGGGCTGCCAAGCGTAAGGGACTTCCAGTGTCGACACCGTTATTTATTCCTTTTCTAGGTGCGCTGATCACGATGAAACGCCATCCTTTGGATGCCCAGACAGAGGCTTATGTGGCCATGGGCGGCCCGTTACTGGGTACGGTTGGGGCTATGGCGGTATTTGCAGGAGCCTATGCCACGGACAGCCCGCTATTGTATGCGCTGGCGTATGTCGGTTTTTTCCTGAATTTGATTAATCTATTGCCGATTCATCCGCTCGATGGAGGACGGATTTCCACAGCCGTGACACGCTGGTTATGGCTGGTGGGCCTGCTGGGTGGAATCGTCGTAATTGTGTATTTGAAATCCATTTTATTTTTCTTTATATGGGCCCTCTTCGCCTATGATTTATACAAAAAATATATTAAACGCACCAAAGAAGAGGCCAAGGTTTTGTCATTTATGCAAAAGCCGGTGGTTGATGTACAGCACCTGTACGAGCAAGGGTATCCGCTGCCGGGACGGGAGCATTCACGTAGATTATCCTTTAATACCTACTCGGATTTGGAAGGACAGCAATATGTGACGGTATATATGGAAAGTCTGGACGTGGAGCAGACGTTTCTGCTGCCACAGCAGTGTCTTGTCCAACGTGCATGGCTGAACGGGGTGGAGCATATTCCGACACCAGATGCGTATCAGCTCAGATTGCTGTGTGAGATTGACTATATTCCCTATGAAAATGATAAATATTATGAGGTACCCGCATCATCACGCTGGAAATTCGGCATCGGGTACTTGGGCTTGGCTCTGTTCCTGATGGGGATGATGTATGTGGTACACCAGCATATAGGGGATATCAGGCTGTGAGATAAGTGAATAAAAAGGCGCGTATCTGATACTTTCAGACCGCGCCTTTTTTGTTTTTTTGGAGAAGTATGTATTTCTATATTTTTTGAAATCAGAAGTTTCTATAGGCACTTTTCCTTTTATTAGGAACCATTTGTGATTCTTGTAATTTTGAATCATTCCAATATCAAAAATGATTGAATTTACATTGTTTTTCAAAAGGATGTCCCGAGAAATATCGGCCTCCAATGTATACTTAATGGAGTTATTGTCTATCTTTTGATGAGAGAACCCTATATTAGATGCATACTTTCTAATTTGGGATGGAAATAGATATTCTATTTTGGAGTTCCTATCTTGAGGAAGTATGATATCTGTCAGCAAGTGTCCATCTTTAAATTTTAAATGGAAATTATTAACTCCAAGGATTTCTTTCTCAAAT
Source organism: Paenibacillus sp. BJ-4 (assembly GCF_020404765.1). Lineage (GTDB taxonomy): Bacteria > Bacillota > Bacilli > Paenibacillales > Paenibacillaceae > Paenibacillus. The sequence goes on along the minus strand of NZ_JAIVEM010000027.1, from coordinate 31,328 downwards.
TCATTCAGATTGTCTTCCTTAAAATTTTCGAAATAGTATTGGCCTGGTTCTAACCGTACATTGTTTCCATCCTCGAGAACAACTTCGACAGCATCAAATTTACGAATGAATTTGATATCTACAGTCAATTCATTTTCATGGATCTGAATTATTTTTACATTATCTGACACCACTTTATTATTTAATAATAGAGAAGCCTTTTTAATGTTTAAATCTTCTATTCTATAGGGGAAACTTATCTTAATTTTTTTAGGGTTATCATCATGAGAATTGAAAATGAAATAACTATTCTCTCGTACACTTACTTGTCGTATATACTCCAACTGAGTGTTTTTGCTTTTATTTGATTCATTTATAACCTTTTCTTGATTATTGTTTGTACATCCAAATAAAAACATAGAATTAGTCAGTAGCAACATGATGATTAAAATAAAACGTAGTCTCAATATGTAGTCACCTCTTATTGTAATTGGTAAACCCCCATCATCTTGAGGAGGGCTGTATAAACGGTCCATTTTTTAATTAGCTTAGGTTATCGTATCTTCTCTTTCACAAATTGCAGTTTAGTCTATTAATGACTAATAATCGTTCAGGTAAATATGCGTATGCTATTTCCCACTCAGTAGTTCTCTATAAAAAACATAATGTCGGAAACTCTTGAAATAATTAAGAGCTTACGACATTATGTTTAGATCCCCTAATGCTCAGCAGTAATTGGCTTTAATGATTGGCGATATTTAAGCGGGCTGATGCCCGTCCAGCGCTTGAACTGCCTGCTGAAATGAGCCAGACTGGAATATCCAAGCAGAGAAGCTACCTTGTTCAGCGGCAGATTGGGCTGCTGGATCAGCACTTTGGCCTCATGCAGCTTGGTTTCCGACAGGTAATGCCGCGGCGAAAAGCCGTATACCTTGCGGAACACTTCTTGGGCATAGCCAGGACTGATTCCAAGTGAAGCCGCCACGTCTTCAATCCGGAATGCCTGCTCGTCAGATTCATCATCACGGTAAGGTCTAAATCTGGATTGGATAGCTTCCATAATGGCCTTGGCATATTGAACAGATGAAGGTGCAAGTCTCGGCTCCAACTCGTTAGAAATCATTTGCGAGAATATTCCGAACAGCTCGAACAAAGCAATTTGCATGCGAAAACGGTCTGCCGTCGTATATTCTCCGCTCTCCTTCACCATGCTAATCCAGCTATGGACAACCTTTTGCAGCTTGGTATTGGTTTCAGTGCCCGCCGGAAAAAAGAGCTGATTGCTTTTAATCATCTCTTGACGGAACAATGGATCATCGACATTAAAATGGGTGCTAAAATAATACATTCCATCTGGGGAGGCACACTGACTCACGTGCTTGAATCCCGGCGGAATAATTAAAATATCGCCCTCCCCAACCGTATATACGTTATTTTCCATAATCGTTTCCTGACGACCTTCTAAGATAAGTGCAATTTCAAATCCAATATGAGACTCCTCCGGCATGCACCAATCCGCTTTGACCCGGTGAATATGAGCGCCGAAAAACTTCACATTCCAGTCAATAATGGGCAGCCATTGGCAATCATTGAATAGAGCTGGATCAACTTCAGGGTTTAATATCATAAGATCACCTTCGATTAGGGCAAATTTTACACCGCTTAGACAATCTCATTGTATCTAACATTTAACTATAATAAAAGAGCGTTTACAAATGCTCTACAATAAGCTTTTGCATAAAAAGAAAGCGCTTATATGAAGAAGGTTTGAAAGCGATACTATATTGTAATCAGGAGGAGCTATGGAAACAACAACGAAAGAGCGTGTGTCCTATTACGTTTATTTTTTGGGAAGCAACGCAATTCTCTGTCTGGTCGCCTCTTTTGCGATGCTATTTTATACGGATTATGTTGGTATTTCTGTTTCGATTATCGGTACTTTATTCGTGTTGGCCCGCATATGGGATGCTCTGAGTGCTCCGATCTTCGGCGTGATCATTGACCGGGCCCAACTAAAAGGCGGTTTGTTCAAACCTTGGACGAACCTGGCCTCCATTATTTTGCCCATACTTACTGTACTGGTGTTCCTCGTTCCCAGCGATGCGTCGCTTACCGTCAAGGTCATTTATATTGCCGCTACATATCTGGTATGGGAAATGTGTTACACCATCAGTGATGCGCCCGGCTTTGGCTTGGCTACACTGATGACGAAAAACACGCACGAACGCGACCTGTTGATGTCCAGAGGCCGGACGATGGTATTCTTGGCTTTTATGATCATCTCCTCGTCTGCGGTGGCTGTGGCCAATCAGATATCTTGGCCGATTTTGGCGGTTATCGTTGCAATAGTGGGTTTGATATTGATGAATTTTACCCGCTTTAATGTCAAAGAGCGTTATTCCAATAAAGCAGAGAAGGTTACGCTCAAGCAAATTATGACGTATCCATTGCAAAACAAGCAGCTTCTATTCTATCTGATGTCATTTATGACATTGTCCATGACCAATCTGCAAGGAATTGTCGTGAGCTATTTTGCCTTATACAACTTGAAGAATCCTATTTATATTTCAATACTGATGTTCATATCCTTGGGTGTACAGCTGCTAACGGCGTTAATCTTGCCACCGATTATTAAAAGATTTGGTAAATGGAAGGTGAACGTATTCAGCTTGCTTGGATTGTTTGCCACAGGGTTGTCCTTGTTTGCAATCGGTTACAGCAATCCCATCGTCGTATGTGTATTCGCGGTTCTTTTCGGCCTGTTCAGCTCTGCACCGCAGCTCATGGTGCCGATGTTCACCGCCGATTGCGTCGAATATGGAGCGTTCCAAAAAGGTGTACGTGCCAGTGGAACCGCTTTTGCCACTCAAACGTTTGCAGGCAAGCTGGGAGGAGCGGCAGCCAGTGGAATCGTCGCTTATGCTCTTGCCTTTGCAGGCTATATCCCGAATGTACCGCAAACCGGACAGGTGCTCACCTGGATATTCGCGCTCTATGCGGTGGTCCCCGGTGTAGGGGCCTTAATTACGGCCGGGCTGTTCGCGTGGCTGTACAAGATTAGAGAAAAAGACGTAGAGGGCTGGCTGGCGATTGCAAAAAAAAATCAAGAGCAGGCGGATGCTGCGGGGCAGGGCATTGCCGATAAGAAACTAACGGTCCCGTCCCTGACAAAGCCACATAACAGCCACAGCGTTTGAAACGAATGAAATCGTATGACATTCTACTATGAATCTATTGGAGGACGACTACATGAAAAAACTGCTATATGGTGTTGCTTATTATGATGAGTATATGCCTTATGACCGTTTGGATCAGGATATCCAAATGATGAAGGATGCGGGCATTAATGTCGTGCGGATTGCCGAATCCACCTGGAGCACGCATGAACCGCAAAACGGAGTATTTGATTTCACCTCTGTGGATCGGGTGCTGGATGCCATGCATAAGGCAGGTATTGAGGTCATTGTAGGTACGCCCACCTATGCCGTTCCGACATGGCTGGTCAAGGAGCATCCCGACGTCTTGGCGACAACACCTCACGGTCCGGGCAAATACGGAGCTCGCCAGATTATGGACATTACGAACCCGGTTTATTTGTTCCATGCCGAGCGAATCATCCGCAAACTAATTGGACGGGTGAGTCAGCATCCGGCGGTCATTGGCTTCCAGACGGATAACGAGACTAAGCATTACAACACATGCGGACCGAATGTCCAATTGCAGTTTGTAAAGTATTTGCGGGAGCGTTTTGAATCACTGGAGGAGCTGAATCGCAAATTTGGCCTCGATTACTGGAGTAATCGCATCAATAGCTGGGAGGAATTTCCTTCCGTGGTCGGAACGATTAATGGAAGCTTGGGAGCAGCCTTCTCCCAATTCCAGCGCAAGCTGGTGACGGACTTTCTGGCGTGGCAGGTCGCACTTGTGAATGAGTACAAGCGGGAAGACCAATTTGTTACGCAAAACTTTGATTTTGAGTGGAGAGGGTATTCCTTTGGTATTCAACCGGATGTGGATCATTTTGCGGCATCCCAGGCATTTGATGTGACGGGCGTGGATATTTACCATCCAACACAGGATGATCTGACAGGCATTGAAATTTCCTTCGGGGGCGATGTGGCGCGTTCGACGAAAAATAACAATTATCTCGTGCTGGAAACGGAGGCGCAGGCTTTTACCCACTGGGTTCCCTATCCGGGGCAATTGAGGCTGCAAGCGTTCAGCCATCTGGCTTCCGGGGCCAATATGGTGGCTTACTGGCACTGGCATTCTATTCATAATTCCTTTGAAACGTACTGGAAGGGTCTGCTAAGCCATGATTTTGAGCCGAATCCTGTTTATCAGGAAGCACAGACCATCGGGAAGGATTTTGCGAGATTATCTCCGCATCTGATCAACCTGAAAAAGAAAAACAAAACCGCCATCCTGGTTAGCAACGAAGCGTTGACATCAATTAACTGGTTCAAGTTTAATATGAACAGTCCGCTGAATTACAACGATATTGTACGCCGCTTGTATGACGAGCTGTATAAGCTGAATATCGGTACGGATATCGTTCATCCGGGGACGGAATCGTTTGACGATTATGATCTCTTGATCGTACCGGTACTCTACTCCGCGCCGAATGCGCTGTTAGAGAAGCTGAATCGGTATGTGGAAAATGGCGGTCATGTGGTTTACACGTTCCGCAGCGGATTTACCGATGAACATGTGCAGGTGAGAACTTCCCGGCAACCGGGCGTGATCAGTGAAGCCTGCGGCATTCACTACAGCTTGTTCGTGGAGCCGAAGAACGTAACGCTCAGGGATAATCCTTTTAAAGTAGCAGCAGAGGACAATCAGGTAGATACGTGGATGGAGCTGATTACCCCGACGACTGCCGAAGTATTGGCCTATTACAACCACCCGCATTGGGGAAAATATGCGGCGATTACGCAAAACCGCTATGGTCAGGGGATAGCGACTTACATCGGCTGTATCGTCAGCCCGGCGGTTATCCGCGAATTATTCCGCTCTGTCGCCAAACAGGCAGGAGTGTGGGGAGCGGATCAGGAAGCTTCATTCCCGATCATTATTAAATCCGGTACGAATGAACAAGGACGGACGATCCGGTATTATTTTAATTATTCCGAACAAGCGGGCTTGGTGGTGTATCCACATGGAGACGGCAAGGAGCTGATCGGGGAGCAGGCGATTTCCCAAGGACAAACGCTTCAATTGGAGCCTTGGAGTGTTATAATTATCGAAGAAGCGTAAATGCTGAGTACTGAGCTGAAATTGACATAGCTGAAATTGACATATGAATGAAATCATATATGTGTCCAGCCGGGAATACCCGGCAAATGAGCGCCCCTGCGAATAGCGGGGCGTTTTCGCATATAGCTGAACAAGAGGAGTGCATCGCCATGCCAACCCGAATAGTCCGCTGGTTCCGGGCGTTGACGGCCCCGTATCGACGCAGCATTCAGCTCAAGCTCATTTTAACGATGATTGTATTATCTGTGCTGCCGGTCATTGCCGTTACGGTGCTGGCTGCGGAAAAAAGCAGAGCGTCGATGGAAACCGAAGTGGTAGAGACGAACATGTCCAATATGAAATGGACGGGAATCTATATCAGTGACCAGTTAGACCGCCTGAATCAGCTGATTTACAGCATTCAGATCAGTCCTGATCTGAGTGATTATTTGAATGAGCGGGAGCCGGACAATCTTTCAAGCCAATTCAATGCCCAGCGTAAAATGCTGAATACGTTGGCGAATGTGTATTATTCGGCCGGAAGCCACGTGATCGGTATTCAGCTTTATTTGAAGCAATCGCAAAGCCTGTTTACCTTTAACGGCATGCAAAATGATATTACGACGGTGAACGGTATCCCCCCGCAGTATGCCGAGATGTGGCAGGCGAACAAGGATTATTTGATTCGCACGAGCCCGAACGATTCGGAACGCTTTACCTTGACGCGCAGTATTCGGCGATTTGAGGATCAGAAGCAGACAGGTGCTATTTCACTGGATGTCCTGTGGTCGCAATTCGATCAGACGCTGGGCTTGCTGGGACGAGGGGATCAGCATCAGGTGCTTATTACAGATGCCGATGGCAGGATCATGTATCCGGCGCAGGCTCGCCAGTCGCCTCCTCCTGCAGGTGTGCTGACAGCTCTCCGCGACGTTAGGCCAGGCCCCGGCATGATTCAAACTGCTGAACATTATGTATTCTATAATGATCTGGATGTGGTTGGGCTGAGGCTGGCCAAAATCATACCTACTTCTTCCATTAACCACAGCGCCTTTTCAACGATGCTGTATGGTATTATCGTAGGTGCCATTTCTATTCTTGTTTCCATCTGCATAGCCGTTTTCATCGCATGGCGGACCGCCCGTCCGATTGTTCATTTGGCGCGGTCCGTACAGGAGTTGGACATGATCAAGGGGCCGGCTGGACAGCCGAGTACACGCCCGGATGAGATTGGACTGCTGGAAAGAAGTCTGCATGGCATGGCAGGACGAATCCGTGAGCATATCCAGACGGAATACAGTATGAATTTGCAAAAAAAGACGGCTGAATTGAAAGCGCTCCAGGCGCAGATTCATCCTCACTTTCTGCAAAACACACTGCAAATGATCGGAAGTATGGTATTTTCCCAAAAGCCGGAGGACACCTATGAGGTGATCCGGTCGCTGAGTGAGATGTTTCGCTACGTGGTACGGGAGCCTCAGGATATGGCCTCTTTACGCGCGGAGCTCGACCATGCGGGACACTATATGCGCATCCAGCAGCGGCGTTTTCCGCAGAGATTGGTGTTTCAGGTGGAGGTGGATGAACGGGCGATGGATATTCGACTACCCAAGCTGTCACTGCAGCCATTGCTGGAAAACGTGTTCCAGCACGGTCTAGAGCGTAAGGCGGGGGCATGGCGAATGGGCATCCGCGTGGAGATTAGGAAAGAGGACGTGTGTATCACGGTTTGTGATAATGGTAACGGCATGGTCCCGGATAAGCTGGAAAAAGTACGGGCAAAGCTGGAAAATGCTTCGGGGGAACCGATCTGGGCGCAGGGGAGTCATATCGGATTAAGCAATGTAGCTTCACGATTGCGAATGAATTTTGGAGAGAATTACGGGGTGACCATAGACAGTGAGCAGGGCGTAGGTACACGTGTCACCATCCGAATTCCATTCACCTCAGCAGAGGAGGGGGACATATGATCAGGGTATTAATTGTCGACGATGAGCCATGGAACCGCGATATTGTGAAGACATTTGGCGCGTGGGAAAAGCTCGGCATGTCGGTGGTGGGTGAGGCCGAGGACGGAGACGAGGCGTTCAGGCTAACCGGGGAATTAACCCCGCATATTGTGATTACTGACATGCGGATGCCGGGTGCGGATGGAGTAGAGCTGCTGCAAGCGCTAAATAACCATTTTCCTGATGTAAAAATCATTGTCGTGAGCGGCTATGATGACTTTGCGTATGCCAAACATGCCATCCGCTATAAGGCTGTCGATTATTTGCTGAAGCCTATTAACCCCACCGAGCTGAATGCAGTGCTGCTCAAATGCAAACACGATCTGGAGACCCAGGCGGCAGAGCAGCAGCAAGAAAAGACAGAGCTGGATTATGAGTTCTTTCACAAGCTGACCCGGTATAAGCAACTGTTGCGTCTTTATTTCAATGAGCTGAATCAGGACGGCGTGAACGTGACATGCAGGCAGGTCATGCAGGAACTGGAGCGCCTCGAAGCGCCAAGTCCACCTATGCTGGGCAGGCTGGTGCAGGAACTGCTTTCCCTGCTTAAAGAGCTGGCAGTAGACAATGGATTGGATACTCCGACAGCGAAAGCCGGATTTCCACTGTCGCAGGATGCGCTATCCTCAGCAGAACATGCACTGGAGTTCGTATCGGCGTGTTATGTTCAGGAGCTGGGTCAGCTTATTCGACAGCGAAAATACAAAAACAAGCTGAATCTGGAGGAGGTACGGCGCTATATGGATCGTCACTTTGCCGAACCGATTACACTGGAGCAACTGGCGAAAAACTTTTTTGTGAGCAAAGAGTATATGAGCAAGGTATTCAAGCAGGAGTATGGTCAAAATGTAACGGACTATATTGTGCAGCGGAGAATGGAAAAAGCGCGGGAATGGCTGGCAGATAAGCAGATTTCAATTAAAGCGGTCGCGGAGATGGCGGGATATGAGGATGTGTCATATTTTTATCGGGTGTTTAAAAAGCATTTTGGCATGGCGCCCGGAGAAATGAGAAAGGGATAGTTTAAAAAAATCCAACTCAACAGGCTAATGGTGTCCAATGGCAGAAGTGACCTCCCACCCTATAATGAAAGCGTATACAAAAAGAGTAATACAAAGGATTCAGTCTCTACGAAGCTCAACCTAGAGCATGAATGGAGGTTGACCGTTATTTCCAACTTAGGGGAGGTCATTTTGCATGAAATTATGGAAAGGTGTATTGAGCACGATGCTGGTTGGTACGTTGTTGGCCGGGTGCGGAGCAAATTCTTCAGGCAGTGACAGCAGTGGTTCCGGTGGAGACGGTAAAACAGTGAATCTCAAAATGTTTATTGCCCAGCCCCGCTTGAAGGAGCACTACGATAAATACATTAACGCGTTCGTAGCGAAAGAGAAGAAAGATAAGAATATCGACGTTACGGTGCAACTGGAGATGCCGCCTGCCGACAATGCCGCACAAATTTTGAAGACGAGACTTGCATCCAACGATGCGCCGGATGTGTTCGCGCTGCATGCGGTGAATGAAATTCCTCCGTTTTATAAAGCGGGTTATTTGGAGGACTTGTCCGGTCAGCCGTTTGTCAGCAAATTAATGGATAGTGTGAAGCCTTCGGTGACGACCAAAGACGGCAAGGTTGTGGCGGTCCCTTTGGAAACGATTTCATGGGGCTACTTGTACAATAAAAAAATATTTAAGGATTTGGGTTTGAAGCCACCGGGAACGTTGACTGAAATGAAGGCTGTGGTCGAGAAGTTGAAAGCGAATAATGTGAAGCCGTTCCTGTTGTCCTACAAGGAATCCTGGATTCCACAGCTATTCGTGCCATTGACAGCAGGTGCGATGATGAACACACAGAATAAGGATTTTATCGACCGGATGAATCAGGATAAAGGTTCTTTTGCTGAAATGAAGAGCATGTTCGACATTATCGACCTGGTCAACAGCAACGGCACAGACAAGGCGCTGGAAATTGGCGGGGATGACGGATCGGCGGCCTTCGCTTCGGGCAAAGCAGCCATGTGGATTCAAGGGCCGTGGTTTGCGGAAACGATTTTGAAATCTAATCCGAATATGGACTTTGGGGTAGCTCCTTTGCCGATCAACGATGATCCGAATGCAACCTTGATCAATCTGTCCACTTCGACTTCGCTGGCTGTATCCTCCACAAGCAAAAACAAGGAGGTTGCGCTCGATTTTGTCAACTATGTGCTGGACGACAAGGATTCCAGCGCGTTCTATGAGGCATTGAAATTTAACCCGATCTCCAAAGTGCATACGTTCAAAAGCTATCCTTGGGTCAATGACGCTACCGCATATGTGAAAGCAGGCAAATCGTATCAAGACCCATCCATCCCGCAAGCGGTCAAGGACGAGGCAGGCAAATCGCTTCAATCCTACTACGCGGGCCAGCTCTCGCAGGATGACGTGATTAAGGCGCTGGATAAGGCATGGAAATCGTATAACAAAGTGAACAAGTAACGGGTAGCCTACAGGAATACATCAGGAGGGGGGAGACTCCATGCCTTTTAAAATCTACAAAAAATATGTGATGCTGCTGGCATTTACCGCTCCGGCGCTGATCTTTTATGCCATTTTTCTGCTCATTCCGACGATCAGCGGCATGTATTACAGCTTCACAGACTGGAATGGACTGAATCCGAATTACAGCTTTCTTGGCTTGGGGAACTTTATAGAGGCGTTGAAGGAAGACCCCGATTTTCTCAATTCCCTTTGGTTCACGCTCAAATATGTATTGGTCATGATTGTGCTGCAAAATGTGCTGGCATTGGTGCTGGCTGTGCTCATCGAGTCGCGTACGCGTTCTAAAGGATTTTTCCGAACGATATTTTTTATGCCCAATATGATTAGTACTATTATTAGTGCCTTTATGTGGACGTTCGTTTTTTCCTCCGTGCTGCCGCAGATTGCCGAAAAGACGGCTATCGCCTTTTTAGGTCAATCGTGGCTGGGCGATCCGAAGGTATCCTTCTTTTCCATCATTATTGTCTCGCTCTGGAATGGTGTCGGGTATATGATGATCATTTATCTAGCTGCACTTCAGGGTGTACCACAAAGCTTGAAGGAGGCCGCTATTATTGACGGGGCCAACGCATTTCAGACATTACGAAGCGTGACGCTGCCGATGATTACCCATGCCATTACAATCTGCTTTTTCCTGACGCTGAACGGTGCCTTCAAAGTGTATGAGGTCGTCTACGGATTAACTGGCGGGGGGCCGGGACGCAGTACGCAGGTGATTACGATGAACATTTATGAGGAGGCATTCTCCAACAACTTCCGTTACGGTTATGCGAGCGCCAAATCCGTTATTTTATTCGCTATCGTTCTGATCTTCACGCTGATCCAGCTGCGTGTCATGAAGAAGAAGGAGGTGGAGGCATGAGGCTGAAAAAAGCCAATTCCTTGCTGATTACGTTGCTGCTGTGCGTGGGCGCAGTGGTGTCCTTCTTCCCCATCTATATGGCGGTGATTAATTCATTTAAAACGCAGGGTGAAATGTTTGCATCCTTTACGGCGCTGCCGACGAGGCTTCACTTTGAAAATTACAGTCAGGCTTTTCACCAGACCCATTTGCTGAACAGTGCGCTTAATTCCACAATTATTTCTTTTATCGGAATAGGCGGTATCGTGATTTGTTCGGCGCTGGCGGGCTACAAGCTGTCGCGTACACGGGGAAAAATGAGCAGTGCGATCTTCTTCCTGTTTGTCGCCTCCATGCTGGTTCCGTTTCACTCCATTATGATACCGCTTACACGAATGGCGAAGGATTTGTCCGTCCAAGGCAGTACGTATGGTCTGGCACTGATCTATATCGGTTTGGGTGTCAATATGGCCATCTTTTTGTATCACGGGTTCGTCAAATCCATTCCGCGTGAGCTGGAAGAATCGGCACAAATGGACGGCTGCAATGAGTTCCAAACCTTCTTTCGCATTATATTTCCTTTGCTGCTGCCGATCACTGTCACGATTGCTATTTTGGATTTTCTGTGGATTTGGAACGACTTTTTACTTCCGTTGTTGATGCTGACGGATGTGAACCACTACACCCTGATTCTATCGACGAATATGCTGTTTGGCGAGTACAACAAGGATTGGTCGCTCATTCTGGCTGCACTTGTATTGACCTCTATTCCAGTCATCCTGATCTATGCATTCTTTCAAAAATTCATCATGGAGGGGATCGCGGAAGGAGCGGTTAAGGGCTAGAAGCCTCTTCCTGCAATAAAAGTTTCCAGGCGAACACAAGCACCGGGTACAGCAGCATTTGGCTGTTCTGTGCCATGATTACCTAAAGAAATAGCCGTGTACAAATGACACGGCTATTTTTTATGTCTAAAGTTTTAAATTTTAATGGGCTACTTATATTCCCAAGAGTTGGATGAAGGGCTGTTTGACCTTAAACTTGTTGTTTACCAATGTAACCCTCTGGAAATCAGCTAATCTTACGGCGGTTGGTAGCGCAGCGGTTCAATTGAATCTGGAGAAGCGTAATCCTAAGAATCCCACTGCAACAGCGATCGTAAGATCAAATGGAACGCGTAGCGGTCTTAGCCATACAATATTTCATCTGAATGCAAAAGGGGATGATAATGTTGGCTACCTTCTCGGCCGCCCTTCAAGTGAAAAAGCGGATGGCCAAGCGCGTATTAAAATTATCCGGTGTTCACGGTATTGGCGTAGGGTACAAAGACCCTGCTCATCCCAAAAAGGGAGCCGCTGTCATTGTGTATACAGACCGGCTGGCTTCGGCCTCCACCGGACTCCTGTCCGCCACAGCATTGGGCAAGAAAACGAATGTCCCTGTCCGGATTGTAAAAACCGGAAAGATTAGAGCCAATGCAACGGATTACAGGGCGCGCATACGCCCGGTCGTCGCCGGCTACAGTGTCGGAACGATTGAAGGCTCCGGGACAACCGGATTGATCGTTGCGCCAACTGGAGCGCCGGCCACACGGTATCTTTTCAGCAACAACCATGTCCTTAATCCCTCCAATACAGACAATCGGGAGGCTACGATTCAGCCGGGTGGAGCCGATGGGGGAACGGTTACCCAGGATCGTATTGGGCGGCTGTATCGTTACGTACGCTTGAATCCAAGCGGAACGAACCTGATTGATACGGCGCTTTCCCTGCCGACCAGCAATAGCTTGCTCAGTCCGCGTTACGCCACAGTAGGAGCGGTTCCGGGCCATGTGACTGCTTATCGTGTGGGAGAAAGATTTAAGAAGGTAGGGCGTACGACCGGGCGGGTCAATGGCACGGTAGAGTCTGTCTATACGGACCTGCAAATCAATTATGGCGGAAGCCTGGGGCTGCTGACCTTCGAGGACCAGACGGTCATCAGAGGCACGACTCCTGTATCGCTGCCCGGAGATTCCGGCTCTGTCTGGCTCAGACAGTCGGATAATTATGCAGCTGCGGTCAACTATGCAGGCACGGCAGATGGTCGTCTATCCATTGCCTTCCCGGTGCAGTGGTTCATGCAGGTGTTCAACACACGGGTAGCCCGCCCCAACGGGGCAGGCAGGGTACTCACGGTAGATACAGGCTCTTCTCCTCGTTCCTATACAAGGCAGCTCACCAGTGAGGAGCTGGCTCGCTTAAGACCGAGAACGACGCGCATTAGAAAGAGCTAAAAGACCGGTAGATGGAAAAGCTGCTTTCCTGCAATCCAAATCGTAAAGCTGCGTATGAACGGTGGAGGGAATCTGGCACCGGACGCCGTTCATTGCATAGCCTGAGTGTTCACGATGTCAGTTCTTTAGAGCATAAATCTTTCACGATACCAATAGTTCACATTACAAATCATTCACAGGCTAAAAAGTTAAGGGCATGAAATGCTCGTTCTAATCGGCTCCTTCGGCATATGAATCGGCTCCCATAGGATGAGCATTAACGGTGCTGCTTGCTGAGGCCAGGCCCCGGATTTCCTGAGCAGTCAACGCTCTGTTGTAAATGATCAGCTCGTCTACCGCACCGTTCAGATAGGGATCATCGAACTGCGATTTACCAATATAGTTCCGGGCTGTCAGTCCAAGGCTGGACGGCCTCAATGTCATATTGGCGTTACGCGTCGCCTCCACACCATCCACATACATCATCGCAGTCGTGCCTGACAGAGTCACGGCCACATGCTTCCACACACCTGTCGCCAGTTCCGGGGCATTCAACTGCTGCTCATCCCCGTTCCCCGAGACGGTGATGGCAAAGCGCATACCTGTCCCTTCGGCCTTAGGGGTCAAAAACATATACCGATCCGTTCCTGCTCCGAAATCAAACAGGCGAGCCCAGCCGTTATGCGTGTTCACTCGTACCCACGCTGCAATCGTAAAGTCATTTAGGCTGCTAACTAGACCGAAGGGGAGACTGGCATAGGCGTCTGTGCCGTTGAAGTGCAGCGCGTTGCCCTTCCGTCCGGGACCCCATGAGCCGCCATATACACTGGCCTGCTGCCCATAACCCGATGAATCGGCTGCAGTAGATCCGATCGTTTCGTTAAATTCATACCGGGCTATAATGTCTTCGGTGGGACCCGGATTGCCGGTGCCTAACTGAATACGAATATCGTAGCTGGCAGCCGTCCCGATATTCAGTTTGATCGTGGCTGCGGAGCTGTTAGCAGCCGTGACAGAGCCGGTCTTCGCGCCGTCTACGAGCACGTCATACGTACCGGCCGCGAGTCCGGTCATCGTCACAACAGTAGTATGAGCGGTGCCTGGTGTCGTATTTTTCAACGTCAAGCGGACGTTGTTTCTGGACTTGGACACGATAGCCAGACTATATTGGTCCCGGTCCAGCTCCAGACTCAGCTTTTGGGTGATCAGATGCAGACGTTGGAATACGCCGTCCTTCGGAGTAATCGTATAGCTGTTATTGCTTTCCGCAACGTCGCAGCCATAGCCGAACAAGCCGAATATCGGATCGACAGCAACATCCGAGCTTAGTACCTTAATGGCTCCAAACAGTCCCAGATCCGCTTCCCCGGACATGCCGCGCCATCCGTTAAAGAGGGGACCGCCGTCCAGACCAAGAGCGCCATAATTGCCCTTGCCCGCCTGATACGTCCACGATACCGCCCCGATATTGGCAGGATCAGAGCTGATCTGTCCTGAGTTAATCGCCCCGATGTTCGCCAGCTTGGCTGCATAGGACAAGCGTTGGTCTACTTCGGGCTTGGACGAATAACGGCGTGTCCAGTCGTCCATCGCATAGCCCGCCAGCGAGGTGGTGTACTGGAAGTTCCACCAATTCTCCCCGGTAATGGTGACCGGATCGGCGTAATAGTACCAGACAGGCATATGACCGCGTGCGGCGCGCGTTTTGGCATTGATTTTGCTCATCATCGTCGTGTTGTTGTTCATTTTGGCGAGTGTATATACCGCTTCTTCGCCTGTATTGTCGTAATTGTACTCGGAGCCGTAGGGATAGGTGGTGTTTTTGAAATTGTTGTACTTGGTAGCCATTTTGGCAAGCAGGTCGTTGGCCTCGGTGGTCAAGCCTTCTTCCTGAAGCGCTTTGATGATATCCGGTGTGGTCAGCTCACCCATGAGTCCGGTATTCCAGTTATAAGCGACAGGGCCTTCATACAATGCCTTGAAAATACGATACGCACGCAGTAAATACGTGTTTTTGCTGTTACGGTAACTGATCAGATTGGGATATAGCTTGGCGAGTTTATACATACTGAAAAACGTGTTGTAAATGTGTGGATAGGCATAGCCGCGGTATGTCGGTGTCGTATTAGGCTGCGGCATCAGGAAATCTGGAACCAGATAATCGGTATGATGGCCTTCCATCAGATTCGTCCAGATGGCCACCTCCAGATAATCATCGACCGCCTTGATCTCAGATGCCACAGGCTTCTGGACATTTTTCTCCGCCAGAAACTGGCCGTGTGTCAAGCCCCAATCATCACCCCAGCCCCAGTAGCCTGCAAAGCTGTTGCGCTTGGCTTTATACTGCATCATCCAATCGTCAAACACTTTGTCCCGCAGATCGCCCGGCACATTCCATTGTGTGCTGTTGACCATGAAGGTAGAGTGGCGTTGGAGCGCAGCATCGACAGGCTCGATGGCATAGAACTGAAGGACCGTTTTTTCGCCGTTGCCGTAGATCACAGTTATATTGTTGTGTCCCAGTCGACCGAGCTTAAGTTCATATATTTTATGGTTTGTGGGGGCTGTTTCCAGATAGGTGATGGTGGTTTCGGACGGGTACTGTGCAGTAACAGAGGTAATGGATTTGCTGGTATGCAGATCAAATTTCGCTTTGAGATTGGTGGGGACAATCATGCCAGGAACGACAGTCACATCCACATGACCCTCGCTGTATAGCCTGTCCTTTACATCCTGCTCGTCCGCTACCTTAAAAAATTTAAAGGCATATGTTTTGCTTTCACCCGGAGCCAGCGACAGGCTGGTGCTCCCGAGATAGCCGCGGTTAGTGCTCTTAATGACATTGGAATGAATATAGAATACATTCAGTCCCTCGGCCCAACCGCCTTGGTCCATCGCCCATGTGCTGCCGGGATGCTCCTCGACTCTCCAGTGGTCCTGATATTCCAGACCCGCACCCGTAGAGCCATCAGGAATAAGTAATAAATACGGCCCGATACCGCTAGGCCGTCCAGCGGTAATAAAGGAGCTATTATTCCCTACAAAGGAGTGGGAGAGTACCCTTGTTTCATAGATTTGTTCGTTATTACCGCCGGACCAAAATTCGTTGAAAGGAAGCGGCAGCCCCCAATCTCCGATGTCCAGCGTTTGATTAGAGGTATTCGTTACTTTCATTTGCCAATGTAAATAGTCGTTAACCAATGAATAGGTTTCATGTAAAGTGAAATTACGTATTCCCTGAGAATTGGACGAATTTTGATAGGACACCTGAACACTGTTGCCGGAAGAGGTGATTTTGCGGACATCAGCAGAATTACTTGTCCATGCCCGCATCCACGTCCCGTTACCAAGACGATATGTGAACATAAGCTCACCCAGCCACTGATGATCCGGCGTATTTTGATTAGGTGCGTTGGAGCTGTTCATGACATAATTCGTATTGAATGTGTCTCCTACTATGCGTAAGGAAGAGATATCGCCGTAATCTCCTACCGAGACGGAGAATACTTGATTAGATAGCTGCACTGCCATTCTATCAACCTCCTTAAAAAGGTTCGTGAGCGTACTCTCACATCGTTAATATATGTAAAGAGAAATGCTTTTGCTACCCTATGAGTAGAGATTGATAGGAAATAGATTCATATATGCTTCTATTCACGTTATCCATATTGATATGATAATTCCTTAATTTTCCTAGCCACATTTGCAGCTGCTATAGTTTCATTGGCATACATCGAAATCGGATGATGTCCCACACAAACACTGTAAATCGCTTGTTCAAATAATACTCTATCGTTTGCATCATTTCCAAAAGCAATATACTCAGTAATACCCAATTGATCTAATCCTTTTGCTTTATCCATACCGGACGGACTAATATCAATCAATACCTCTGTATGGTGTTCAAATAAAGACACGTTCATCAATTGTAATAGATTCATTACCTTATCTGTTGGGGAAAACATAACTATCTTTGAAATGCCGTTTAATTGATGTAGCTGTTTATTGCTGGCCGTTTTTAAGGGATCGATATTTTGATAAATGGAATGATGTTCATCCCCTGTATAGCTATAATCCCAATCGCTATCCGCCAAGTATTGCAGGTTGTGTGTCAGCGCGATTTCAACCAGCTGTGCCTGTACTTCGTTTGGAAAATAGGTAACGCCGATTTTGTGATCTGCATAAGTGAACGCCCCATTACCCCCAACCATCCGAAAATGATGATATTCCTTTGGTAAAATGGGTAATAAATCGCGAATCGGTCTTGCGGATGCAAAAATGACTTCATGTCCTTGCTGTATACATGCATCTAAAGCGTGACAAACCTGCTCATCTAGCGGTTGGCCTTTAAAACAAATGGTTCCATCCAAATCAAAAACAAAGTTCATATGCCTCACCTCTACTTATACATATAAAAGGCTTCTGGTAAAATGAGAAGGACAGATGTCCCGGAGGTAATCAATGAATATTCAAAAAGCTTGCGAACAGTTCCGAATTCCGATACCTTTGTCTGTACGGCCTTTGTGCAAATGGCTCACAGTTTCTCCTCAAGCCACCTTCTTCAAGCAGGGGATGAGATTACAGGACTCTACTTATTAATCGAGGGAAGATATTATGTAACAGCAGCTACAAAGTTCGGTTTGGCGTGTGCTGGTATCCGTGCTCAAGAGATGAGGTATTATGAAAATTAAAATGGAGTTACCGAAGATTCCTGCGGATTTACCGATATTAAATGAAGAAATGTATTCCGTACGATCCAAAGATGAACTTCGTATGGGGTCTGTAGAGGATATGATTTTGGATAATATGGATGCAGTTAAGGTTTCTTTGGACAAGATGACCTTTAAAAATGTAACCATCATGGAATCGTCATTGCCGGAAAGTGAATGGACAGATGTCATTTTTGATAAATGTGATCTGTCTAATGTTCATCTGTCCGGGTCTTTTATTCACCGGGTAGAGTTCAGAAATTGTAAATTGCTTGGCACTGACTTTTCCAGAAGCAGACTCCAAAACGTTCGTTTTGTGGATTGCTTGGGGGATTATTCGGTGTTTCGGTTTTCCAATTTCAAGCAGGTTGGTTTTGAGGATTGTTCATTGATGAGCGCCGACCTTTATCATCTGACGCTACAGAAAACCTTTTTTACCCGTTGTAATCTGGATCAGGCGATGCTGTCGGGGTCCAAGCTCAATGGGGTTGATTTGAGCGATTGTGAATTCGATGGATTGCAGGTAGATATAGAAGACTTGAATGGCTGCATGATCTCGCCGCATCAAGCTTCCTCTTTTGTGGGACTGCTGGGACTAGTCATTAAATAAGGGGGACTTATTATGGTTCAGTATAAGGAAGAGCTGATTCGTTGGAAGAAGTCATGACCAGCGAATGCCGTTTTATCGAATGTGATTTCCAAGGGACACGGATGGATCAAGACCAGGCGTTAGCGTTCTTGCGTTCATATGGCGCAAAGGTCGATTGAGGACCTTTTAACTGCTTCTAGTTCTCTGCGTGGTACTGATGTTTAATACGGTCCCAAGCCTGGCGCAGACGCTTAATTCCTTCGATAATTTGCTGTTCCGTTAAATGGGCAAAGATAAAGCAGGCAGCAGGGGGGCCTGGGGTCAGCTGGTAATCGGCGGCATCCCGCCATGTAACTCCGTAACCCTGTGCTGTCCGCATCAAATGATGATATGGAGCACGCTCATGCTTCCAGATGGCATAGGCATGTAGTCCACAATCGCTCTGATGCCATTGAAACAGTTCACTCAGTTGCTGCATTTCGCGCTGGAACACGTCGTAGCGTGATCTGTATATGCGGGTCATCCGCCGCAAATGGCGAGCATAGTCGCCGCGCATCATAAAACGTGCCAGTGCACGTTGCTCTAGACGGGCAGGAGGCAGGGGATCATATAGCCGTTTGGCAGCTGTCAGCGCTTGGGCCAGTGCAGCAGGCAGGATCGCATAGCCAAGTCGAAGGCTGCTGAACATGCTTTTGGAAAAGGAACCGACATAGATTACGCAATCTGCCTGATCCAATGCTTTTAAGGGTTCAACGGGTCGTCCGGCCCAGCGGAATTCACTGTCATAATCGTCCTCGATAATCCAGGCACCTCGGGATATCGCCCATTGTAAAATACGCTGACGACGTGCCAGTGGCAAAACAGCACCGGTCGGGAACTGTCGTCCCGGCGTAACAAACAGTAGCTTGGAATCCCAATCCTGTGGGATTATTCCTTGCTGATCCAGTTCAGCAGCCTGAATCTGTCCGCCCGAGGCCATAACTGCTCGATAAATTCCGGAATAACAAGGATTTTCCAATATAATTGTATCCTGTTCATCAATAAGCAGTTGGCATAACAGGGTAATCACTTCCATAGAGCCACTGCATAAAACGACTTGGTCTGGATGGGTCGTAATCCCGCGTGTTCTACCAACATGCTGGCAAATCGCTTCACGTAGCCATTCATCGCCATTGACCGGCGCAGTCGCCGAGTCCGACGAAGGCTTTTGCAGGTCTTTGCCAGCGGCAGCCATGGCACTTTTCCATGCGAGCTGTGAGCTGCCCTCCAATACGACTTCTCCTGCTTGAAAAGATATCAAAGGCTGTTGTGCATCGTCTCTCTCTTCAGCAGAAGCAGAAGATGACAGTAATTCCCGTTCCCTTTCCAGCTGCATGATTCGTTGTCCCCAGGCTGACAGAGCGGGGGCTTTTTGCTTTATAAAAGGTGGATTCTGGTTCTGCTGGCCGATTTGAGATGGGTTCGGCAGCATTGCTGTCTGCTCAATAACAAAGGTTCCTCTGCCTACCGCCGCTTCTACATATCCTTCTGCCAACAGCATATCGTATGCTTCGGCAACACTGCCACGCGAAATTTCATACATCCTAGCCAGATCACGACTGGAGGGCAGGCGCGTACCGCCAGCAAGGGAACCGTTAAGAATCCCATCCCGGAGAGCGTGATACAATGCCAAATATTTATGATGATATTTTTGAATAGCACGCTGGTAAGCAATTGTAATATCCATACCCTGCTCCTTCTATTGGACTACTTATTTTCGTTCAAATTGGATCTTTTTATGAATCCATTTTCAACATAATCTGAAATGTATCGTTGGTCAATAGAAGGAAGGAGAGTTAATCATGAGAAGAAAAGAATTTACCGTGGCAGAAGAAGAGGAAATAGAGCAATTTCTGAGCGAGGTCAGTTTCGGATTCTTAGGTCTCAACAGCGAGGATGGTTTTCCGCGTGTGGTTCCCTTGAATTTTGCTTACGGAAATGGCGTTTTTTATATTCATGGCAGCCGTGCCGGAGAGAAGATGGAACGGATGAAGGATGATAACCGGGTCACATTTTCCGCTGCCAAGGAGTATGCGTTGATTCCGTCTTATTTTACAGACGAGCATATGGCATGTCCGGCGACTGCTTTTTTTAAAAGCGTTACCGTGCGTGGTCATGCGGAATTTGTAGTTGATCTGGAAGAAAAAGCGGCGGCATTTTCCATTTTTATGAACAAGCTGCAGCCGGAAGGCGGCTATGACACTATTGATGCCAGTGATCCTCGGTATGCTTCACGTCTGAAAGGGGTCGCTTTGATCAAAATCGTACCGGATGAATGGACAGCCAAGTTTAAATTCGGTCAGAATGTCAAAGGTCAGGAGCGTCAGCAGATCGTGGATGGCTTGCAAAAACGGGGGCTGGATAATGATCTGGCCACGATTGAAATGATGCGCAAATATTGTCCCCATCACTGAGATAATTCTTCTACTCCGTTTCTACGTTCATTCTTGATTTAGGACGATTTATTCCTGCTCGCTCATGGCCTAACGGGTTAAATATATATTAAAGAAGTAGCCCTTAACTTTCAAAGTCTTCGTTTCATCTGTATTAGGACTTTTGAAGGACAGGTATATATCATTCTCAGGCCCGTTGTTCTTACTGCAAAGGAACCTTATAATACGATAGATTTATGGAGTAAGGGGGCAAGACCGTGAAGAGAGCGGGAATCAGAAGTCGGGAAAGTCGACGGTTGTTACTGGAAGCGGGGGCTGAAGAGTTCGCTCAAACGGGTTTTTATCAGACAAAGGTAAGCTCAATTGCGGCACGTGCAGGATTAACGCAGCCGGATTTTTATATTCATTTTGAAAGCAAGGAACAGATTTATGAGGAGCTTGTCGAGAGCTTCCGTGCTTTGGTGAACGAGACGGCGCAAAGCATGAAGGTGGAGCCTGACCAGAGTAAAGCTGAAATTTTGAAACGGGGACAGGTATTTCTGGAAGCTATTTTTCGTATGCTGTCCCATAATCCTGCGATGACCCGTGTTGGATTTTACCAGGCGGCCGACTCGGTGCGGATTAAGGCGGAAATGGCTGAGCATATCAAAAAGCATTTGCTGGCGGCACAACGATGGGGTTCTTGCCGTGAGGAACTGGACCCTGAATTGACAGCAGAATGCGTCACCGGCTTGATTGAACGGCTGACGTTAACCCAATTGCTGCCTGGACGCGAAAGCCCATCTGTGCTTGCCAAACAAGCACGCAACCTGCTGTATCGCGGTATGCTGGCATCTGAAGGATAACGCAGCTACAGCATAGATCTATAATTGGGCGATCGGCGCGGCATTTGTCCCTATCATGGATAACGGCATATGCATAATATGCTTTTGTAAACCACGAAGGGAGGAATCAGCATGTCTGGAGTAGGCGCTGGTTATGGAGCTTTTACATCCACAGGAGCGATTCTGGTACTTTTCATCCTGCTTGTTATTATCTCCAAAGCATTTATCATCTGATTCACAGCTCAAGATTTCAAATTCGGGCGATTTGCTGTCAACAGAGAGGAGGAATTTGAAATGGGTGAAGTAGATAGAGGTTGTTGCGGTTATAACATGTGGACTTCTACTGGTGTTATTCTGGTTCTCTTCATTTTGCTGGTTATCATCACTCGGACTTGTTTCATCTAGTGCTGCATTCATGGGCTTGAGCACCGATGCTTCGGGTCTATGACCATGTAAAGCCATATAAGCCGGAACAGAACCGCCTTGAACAGAGGCGGTTTTTTTGTTTTCCAAAGTTAACGTTGACGTTAACGTCATATAAGCGTAATATTTATATATAAAATTTTTCATAAGGTGGGTGTCATGGTCACGTATAAAATTGATGAGGTCGCCAAGCAAAGCGGTCTAACGAAGCGAACCATTCGTTATTATGAGGAAATCGGTTTGTTGCCCTCCCCGCAGCGCAGCGAAGGTAATATGAGGCTGTATACGCAGGAGGATGTGGATTTGCTTAAAAAAATAGTGAGTGCCAAGGAAGTGCTTGGTTTCTCTCTGCAAGAGCTACAGCGTTACATGTCCGCAGCGGAGATGCTCAAGGGTCAACGGGAGGAATATCGCGAACGTACGAATCATTTGCAACCTGCTGAGCGTCGGGCCATGCTGGTGGATATGGAGGTCACCCTGAACGAACAGTTGGAGATGATGGAGGAGAAAATCAACAGCATCCGCATGCTCCAGACTGAGCTGGAGGAGCTACGCGTGAGGGTTCGTGAACGGAAGGCTCTGCTTGATGAGGAGCTTGGCAGCGACCCGTCATAACGAGGAATATTTATAATCAGATTTGGAGGTCACATCATTCATGAGTTCTCAACGCGTATTACCTGATGAGCTAAAAGTCCCTGATGGGTTAAAAAAACAGTCAGGCTTGTTGTCTCAGCCTAGAGCTGTCTGGGCGGTCGCCTTTGCCTGTGTTATTTCATTTATGGGTTTGGGCCTGGTCGATCCGATTCTTTCGGCCATTGCTGATCAGCTTCATGCGACTAAAAGCCAGGTGTCGTTGCTGTTCACCAGCTATAATCTGGTGACCGGTGTTGCGATGCTGATTACGGGCGTCGTGTCCAGTCGACTGGGAGTCAAATGGACACTGCTGACCGGAATTTTGTTTATTATTGTATTTGCCGGACTGGGCGGCACCGCCAATACGGTGGGTGGAATTGTAGGCTACCGGGCAGGCTGGGGGCTGGGGAACGCCTTATTTATTGCCACAGCGCTGTCTGCGATTGTAGGTCTGTCCACCTCGGGAACAGCCAAAGCCATTATTTTATATGAGGCCGCACTGGGGCTTGGGATTTCTGTTGGCCCATTGCTCGGCGGTGAGTTAGGCTCCATCTCCTGGCGCGGTCCGTTTTTTGGTGTTGCTGCACTGATGGTTGTGGGATTTTTGTTCATTACGTTTATGCTGCCTTCGATTCCGAAGCCTAAAAAGCGCGGGTCGCTTGCCGATCCGTTCAAAGCGCTCAGTTATCCGGCCTTGTTCACGCTCGGTATTGTGGCGTTGTTATATAATTTTGGATTTTTTACATTGATGGCGTACTCTCCATATGTAATGCATTTGGATGAGCATGGTCTGGGTTATGTATTTTTTGGCTGGGGGATTATGCTGGCCTTTACCTCGGTGTTTGTAGCACCCAAGATTCAAGCACGCTTTAGCGTGGTATCTTCCATTAGTGTCATGCTGACGCTGTTTGCCCTTGATCTAGGTGTTATGGCGGTCGGGACAGTGGCAGGCTCGCCAGCAACGGTCATTGTCGCGGTCATTGTTGCGGGGATTTTTCTGGGGATCAACAATACATTGATTACAACCGCTGTGATGCAGGCCGCTCCGGTAGAGCGCTCGACAGCATCTGCCGCATACAGCTTTATGCGCTTTCTGGGCGGTGCAATCTCGCCATGGCTTGCCGGGAAGCTGTCAGAGTGGTATACAGCAGAAACTCCGTTTTATTTTGGTGCATTGATGGTCCTGATTGGTGTAGCAGTTCTGATCATACGACGTCGACATATGCAAAATATTCAGATTGATGCACACTAAGACTGAACTTCCGAGGAGGAAAGAGTATGAGCGAATACAAACATATTCTGGTCGCGATTGACGGCTCAGAGCACGCGATGAAGGCGCTGGAAGCAG
The DNA here is from genome assembly GCF_020404765.1 of Paenibacillus sp. BJ-4. GTDB lineage: Bacteria > Bacillota > Bacilli > Paenibacillales > Paenibacillaceae > Paenibacillus. The sequence continues at coordinate 7,511 of NZ_JAIVEM010000027.1, read as the reverse complement.
CCAAAACGTTGTCCAAACAGCTTCAGGGAGAGCCGCATCTGACTGTATTGCACGTAAATCCGTCTTTATCCATGAATGAGCCTCCGGTTGGAATAGACGTGGATGAGCGGATTGAGGAGGAGGGACGTCATATTCTGGAGCCTGCCTCCGACTACTTGAAGGAAGAGGGCATCTCTTACCGCATGCTGGCGGGTCATGGTGACCCGGCGAGTGTCATTTGCGAAAGTGCAAATCAGGAAAAGGTAGATCTGATTATTATAGGAACACGGGGAAAAGGGCTGGTTTCGGAAATGATATTGGGCAGTGTTAGTCATCATGTGATCCAGCATGCCCCTTGTCCTGTATTGACAGTGAAATAAATCTGAATAGAGAGAGGAGGATATTAGCATGCAGCAGCATTTATTTATAAAGGGTAAATGGCAAGCAGCTCAAGCGTATACAACATTAAAATCACCGTACTCCGGGGAGTTCATTGCTGAGGTGGCAGAGGCAACCGCAGAGGATGTCAATGCTGCTATTCAGGCCGCATCCGACGCACGTGCAGAGATGCGGGCCATGCCGGCGCACCAGCGCTCAGCCATTTTGGAGAAGCTGGCTGACCTGCTGGAGGAGCGGCGCGCTGAGGCCGCGCGTATCATTGCACGCGAAGCGTCCAAACCCTGGAAGGCTGCGCTGGCAGAGGTTGACCGAACGGTGCAAACCTACAAGTTTGCAGCCGAGGAAGCCAAGCGGATTCACGGGGAAACCATCCCGCTGGATGCCGCACCGGGCGGTGAGGGCCGTATGGCCTATACGCTTAAGGAGCCCGTCGGTGTGGTCGGAGCCATCACACCCTTTAACTTCCCGATGAACCTGGTCGCCCACAAGGTTGGCCCTGCACTCGCGGCAGGTAATACGGTCGTATTGAAGCCTGCCGAGCAGACCCCGCTGTCGGCTTACCTGATCGCAGAGCTGCTCGAGCAGGCCGGCTTGCCTGTCGGCGCACTTAACGTAATCAGCGGCGATGGCAAAACCATCGGCGATGTGCTTGTCACCGATCCGCGCGTCAGCTATATTACCTTTACCGGAAGTCCGGCAGTCGGCACGGAAATTCGCTCTAAGGCTGGCCTGAAGCGGGTCACAGTCATATCAATGCCTTGAATACGAATGCCTACCGAGGATTTGAATAGCTGAAGCCCCTGTTCTGCCATCTAGTCAGAGCGTCGCACGAGCTTTTATCTAAAGTTGAACAAAGCACTTGCAAAGTGAAAAAGAATATAATATACTGAGGCCAATCAATTAGTAATTGATCAATCACTAACATGATTTATGTGAATATTCAAAGAACAATAATTTACAACGTAGAGCATTCCATTTTTTTAAAGTCATGTAATTGATCGATCACTAATTAAAATATTTTGACCAAAATGGAGGGAAATACAATGAATCATCTTATTCTTTACGCACATCCATCTCAAGAAAGCTTTAATTATGCGATTTTGACCACAGCGGTTGAGGGACTAAAGCAAAAAGGGCACGATGTGGTTGTTCGCGACCTCTATGCGATTGACTTTCAACCTGCAGTCAGCAGCAGTGAGATCATTGGGAAAATCGGTGAAGATATTGTACAGGAACAGGAATATTTGCAGTGGGCAGAGGTGATCACCTTTATTTATCCTATTTGGTGGACGGGGATGCCAGCCATCATGAAGGGCTATATTGACCGCGTGTTCTCCTACGGATTTGCATACAAATATGTAAATGGGGTACAAATGGGACTGCTGAAGGGGAAAAAAGCGATTATCCTCAATACGCAAGGAAAATCGCATGCGGAATATGCCAAAATTGGCATGGATCAAGCACTCCGCTTGACCTCAGACAAAGGAATATTTGAATATTGTGGACTTGATGTCATGTATCATATATTCTTCGAATCGGTGCTCCAATCGGATGAGCATACACGCAAGGGTTGGCTTTGCCAAATTGCAGACATGGCCAGCAAAGCGTAATTAAGAGTGGCATAATCCAGTTATTAACCGCCAATACCAGCCGACCCAACGCCTCCAAAAGGCATTTTCCCCAAATAATACGCTTGGCTGCAATCTCGATATTCGCGGATGAATCCACACTTACGGTGCTTTTCCCCCAAGTTCGAGGGTGACAGGCACCAGATTTTTGTCCGCTGCTCTAGCCGAAACTTAACATTGGGGTATGACCATTGTGAAAAAATTGACGATGCTGCTTGAAAACAAAGAGCCACCGGGTACAGGGGTTTCGCCTGTAAAAGTTCCGGTGGTTCTTTATGCCCAGTATGAAATTATTTCCATGGGCGTCTATGGCTTTTGTCGGTTAGCTATGGTGACGCGTATCACGGTTCAAAAGTAGCTGTGCATGATGAAATCTCTGATGTAGACCTATGTAGGGTAGCAAGCTGCAGTTATAGCATTTTTTTGAGCTGGGATATACGGGCTTGGGAAACCTCAAGTATTTTGGCATATTCGTGCTGTGCTGCATTAGGGTGCTTTTGCATTAATTCTTTCAGGCTTTCGAGCATCTGTTGTGTCGATCGGCGCAGCCTCTTGGACTCCCTATTAGTGCGATCCCCGCTGGAGAAAGCTGATTTGGCCGGCCTTATCATGGGACTAAGATTCGTGCCACTCTTTAAACTTTCAATACATTCCTCGCAAATAAAGCTGTCTCTAAAATAAGTCAGCTGCTCTGTTGAACCACACATTTTGCACGTCACCCCGGTATATTTTCGTAGGGCGAGAATACCGGTTTCCTCATCTGCAAAAATCTCAACAGGATCACCTACATTGTAATCCATAGAAATTCGCATTTCTTTGGGGATGACGATACGGCCTAACGCATCTAGGGGACGTGTCATACCTGTACTTTTCAAATGATAACCTCCTTTTTTTATATCCTTATAATACTAAATGGAGAGGATAAAAAAGAATAGGCTTAGAGGAGCAATCGCATATATTAAGTAAACTGTTGAAAAGTATACAATTATATTCCATAATATGTTTTGTTTTTTTGCACTCTTTTCTATGAAAACATATACTTATGGCTAAAGCTGACTTTAAGAGAGTAGAAGAACGAGGAGGGAATTAACCGTGTACTCCATCAGAGAAGTTGAAATCAAGAGTGGATTGCCTGCATCAACACTTCGTTATTATGAAAAAGAGGGGATATTGCCTGATGTTGGTCGGGATGAAGGCGGAAGAAGAGTATATACAGATAAACAAATCGACTGGATTAGGTTCCTTATGGCTATGAAAGATACCGGGATGACGATTGAAGAGATTAAGGCATATCTTGTGCTTAATGCAAAAGGCGAAGCTACCATACATGAGAGAAGAGAGCTTCTCGTAGCCCATAAGAAAAAGGTAGAAGAACATATGGCCCAAACGCAGAGCAATTTGGAGAAAATCATTCAGAAGATAGCTTATTATGATCATGTAGTTATGGGAAAAAGCTTGTAACCTCATACGCGTCCCAGACAGCGTACATAGTATTTTGTACCTGCTTGGGATCACCGATGAGGTAAACCTCGGAAACCTCATTTTGGATGTCTTGCAGCTCGTGGGTTCATGAGGGACGGTTCATCACACGCTTAACGGGTAAAAGGTAATACCAAGGCAATAATGCGGGGTTGACTCTCACGCTACGTGAGGCTGTAGACTGTGAAACAAGGGAGGTGAAGCGGAATGGCTTATACGGTGAAGGAAGTATCCGCTCTGTCGGGTATCAGCGTACGAACATTGCATTATTATGATGAAATCGGATTGCTGAAACCGCATCATGTCGGAAAAAATGGATACCGCTATTATGAACAGGAACAATTGCTGAGGCTCCAGCAAATCATGGTATACAGGGAACTGGAATTGCCTTTATCCGAAATTGGAAATTTGCTAGAGCAAACCAAGGGAAAAACGGCCGAGGTTTTGCAGGAGCATCGAAGCAAGATCCAGGACAAAGTCTTCCGCTTGCATACTCTCCTACAGACCATCGACCAAACGGTGGCTCATTTGAAAGGAGAACGAACAATGCAACCTGAGCATATGTACCATGGGTTTGACCCGGAAAAGCAGGAAATATATGAACGTGATCTGACGGAACGTTATGGTCATGGGGCTGAGGGAAAAATTCAGGAGAGCAAAACAGCGACGAAGAACTGGACCAAGGACGATTATTTGGATTCCCAGGCAGAGGTGGATCAAATTCATCGGCAGTTGGCAGAAGCGATGAATATGGGATTAAAGCATAGCAGTGAAGAAGTACAGGCTATGATCCGCCGCCATCTCCAATGGGTAAGCCGATTCTATACACCTACAGCTGAGATTTATAGCGGGCTGGGAGACTTGTATGTGGAGCATGAGGACTTCAGAAAAATGTATGAAGGGTATAGACCTGGACTGGCAGAGTATTTGCGAGACGGGATGAAGGTGCTGGCCGAACGTGAATTAAGCTAACTCGACAGCTGGTGGAAAAGGTTGCGAGAAGAAGTGTATAAAGGGATGAACAGCAAGCTGAGATTTAATGGCTTGCTGTTCATCCCTTTCGTGTGTAAAGCCTTCTTTACATACTGCCGTGTGTCGTTCTCATCCCTTGCTGGCTGTTGCTTCCGTAGTGTTGCATGTTACCACTGGTTGCATACTGTTGCCCACTCGTACCCATATGTTGCGGGAAGCTGTGACTCATGTGGCTTCCTGGACCATAGGAGGATGGCTGCATACTGCGGGAAGCATAGTTATCACCAAATCCAGGCTGAGTCATTTGGCTGCTGGAGCGGATGGTGTTTTCCAACTGACTACACAATTGAATAACTTGTTGGTATTGCTGCATAGCTTTTTGGTGGTCCTGGATTGCGGTTTGGATCATTTGAGCCGCATTACGTTCACGTTGCACCAGGCTTTCAAGGCTGGATGCATTTTGTTGCTCTTGTTGCAGCAACTGCTGATACATGGCAGTTCCTTGCTGTGTTTGCTGTACCAATTGCTGAATAATTTGTTCACATTGATGAAGTTGTTGTTGTGGAGCCATGCTGCTGTACATTGATCATCAATCTCCTTCGCCGGGTAGTTTTAGGTTGTAAGACCCTCATATATTGTGGCAAAGGAAGAACATATATATGCACAATTTTGGTTACAGGCTGGACACCAGTATAGACGTAAATTCCTCTAGGAATACACGATCTTCGTGGTCAAAGCGGCCTTTTAGCGGGCTGTCAATGTCCAGCACTCCAATCAGTTTTTCGTTCTTGATCAGGGGGATCACGATTTCGCTATTGGAAGCAGCGTCACAGGCGATATGTCCTGGAAATGCATGCACATCGTCAATGACAAGCGTTCTTCGTTCTACTGCGGCTGTACCGCATACGCCACGCCCCAGTGGAATCCGTATACATGCGGGTAAGCCCTGGAAAGGACCGAGTACAAGCTCGGTGCCATCATAAAGATAGAAGCCGCTCCAGTTAATATCGGGCAGAAAATGACCTAGTAGCGCAGACGCGTTCGCTAGATTGGCAATGGTATTGGATTCATCGTGAACAAGTGCACGGAGTTGTCCGAGAACGGATTCGAATTGTTCCTGACGAGTACCTTCGTAAGGGATAGCTTGAAACATGTAGAGTCCACGCTCCTAACATTGATTTTTACATGATCTGTTCTATATATTACCAATAACAGGTAATTATTCAAATGACTTTTACCATTGGTTAATTAATTTAAGATATAACGATTGTATACATTCAGTCAAGAGGAAAATCCATCTGTAACCTTTTGATCATATCCGTACTCTAACCTTTGTACACCATAATTTTAGGAAAGAACAGGAGTTGTTTAATATGAAAAAGGTATGTTACACACTTGGCTTAGTGGTCGTAGCCAGCTTGATTCTGACAGCTGTTCCTATGTCTGTAGCACATGGTGCCTCAGTAAAAAATATCCAATCCACACAAATGGCAACAGGAGCATCATCCCTACAGGGAGTGGATGCTAAAATTGTGCAAAAATCACAAGCATACTTAAAGAATGTGACAGGCAAAAGTTACACGTTTAGCGGAGCAAAAAAATGGAGTATAGATAACGACAGCGGTTGGGATTTCAGCATTAAAGGTGTTGAGCACAGTCAAGTCATGGTGACCAAGACTGGTGAATTAGAACGTATCTATGTAGATCAATCCTGGGGAGAACTCAAGGATAGCTACAAGCAGCAACTTCAAGCCGCATTCAAAAACGTTCTCCAGGAACCGGAAGCAAGTAAAACACCGGAAAAAGTAAATATTTCAGTGGATAAAAGCCCGAAATATCCTAAGGGTGCAGTAGATTTATATACAAAAATTGATAATAACATTATTATTCTGCGGGAGGGTAAAGTACTGCGCACAATAAAGCTGCTTGCCAAGCAGGAGATTGATGAAAATGCACTGAAGGCAGCAAGCGGTGTCTTCGCTGGTCTGGAGGGTGTAAAGCAGGGGACGCTAGTTGAACCAAGCCAGTTGATCACTGCGAATGGAAAAACCGTATATAGCCTGGTGTTTGGAACTGGAGCGAGTCAGGTGTTTGTGAATGTCGAAAAGGGTACGAATAAAGTAACCAAGGTTGCGGCATATGAATTACAGGATTCGGTTGCTAATTATAAAGAAGCATTCAAAAAAATGAAATCATATAGCGAGGCTCAACTGCTGAAAAATGCAGCCGGGCATTCCAAGGAGCTTTTGAAGGTTGACCTGACTGGCTATAAAGCGACTTTGGACCCTCAAATGACGGCAGTCGTTCATTTTACGAAAAGCGGATCGCCGGCTCTAATCGGTTCCTACAATTCGAAAGGCCAATTTTATGAACTGGAATTTAAGGAATATAGAGAGTAATTCCGCAAGGGCTGTCCCTTATCTGTTTCCGGCTTGTTTACTATGGGTAAAAACAGTATAACGTTGTTGACCTTAAGCCGGGAAGGAGGTAGAGCCATGCATGCAGATGTTCAAAACTTGTTTATCCGTATCCAGATGCTTTCCTATGCACAGCAAAACGATCTGACGGTAAGAGATATTCAACCAGTATTGGAAGAGCGCGGTTACCGCGTAGGAGAACGTGAGGTCAAGCAGGAGCTTGAGAACCTGACGCAGGAAAACTTTCTGACACCGCATGATGATTTGTTCAGCATTACCGGCGCGGGAATCGATGAATTACAGGAAATTCAGTCGATGCTGGGCGTATTGTACAAGGATGTTGTAAAGAAACCGACGCGCGCCACTACCCGTGTCTAATCCTAAAGGCAGAGGAACACAGAAAAATCCGTGCGGAAGACCAGCTTTTAAATGGTTTGATTCATAAAATAAAGGTAGCCCTTCTCATTCCTAATTCTAGGAACAGGAGGGCTAATTTTGTATATAAAAAAGTATCTCAACCTTAAAGAAGGTTGTCAGGCTGTCGAGAAAGTCTCGACAGCTTTTTTTATGTTGATTTTGTTTAAGACGACACCGCGTTAATGTTGTATAATATAGGTAACTATTGTATAGAACGGAC
>NZ_JAIVEM010000005.1 GCF_020404765.1 Paenibacillus sp. BJ-4 | reverse complement strand
GGAGAAACAGGGGTAACACCCCGTTTCTCCCAGATACCAGACCATTATTATGTAAAGAAAAAGAACCCGCGTCTCAAAAAGACGGGGTTTCTCGACAATCTGAGGGTAGTTTAAGATCGTATATACGATCTTAAACTACCCTTTTTTATGAAAAAAAGTATATATACGTGCCAAATGATCAGAGCTATTTAGGACTAACTTATGAACGATCTGTGTGAAAGTTGTCAAACCATACAGTTTCAGTGTACACTTTTTATGAAGCTGCAGAATATCTGCCACAGAGATGTTACAACCGTTACTATAATGGATGAAGGAGATAAGATTGATGAATTTACTATCGTATGGTCTGTTGGGACTTCTCGCCAGAGAGGAATCCTCCGGTTATGATCTGATGTTGCGTATCCAGCCTTTTTGGCAGGCCAAGCACAGCCAGATTTATCCGCTGCTGGCCCGCATGGAGAGCAAGGAACTGCTAGCCTCCCGCTGGATTCAACAGTCCGACAAGCCTGATAAAAAAATGTATACCATCACCGACAAGGGAATCCATATGCTTCAGCAATGGTCTCAGGAATCGGTGGCTGCTCCGGTCACACGGGATGAATTAAGCCTTCGACTGTTCTGCCTTTGGTTGACGGACAAAAGCAGCGCCAACCGCATGCTGGAGGAACGCAAACGCCATTTCATTCAGAAAATTCGGCATTTAGAAGATATACTAGAGGGCATTCCCGCGGAAGACTTACATTTTGGCAGTAAGAACTTCGGTGACTACATTTTAGTGCAAAAAGGGCTTATGAACGCCAAAGCAGGCTTAGAATGGTGCCAGTTGGTTTTGCGCATGCTGCTTGCCGGGGACGTCAGACCCGACACCAATCCGTTTGCGCTTAAATCGCAAGGCTGAATACATTAGTCAATCTAGGCATAGGATTTAGGTATCGTCATCTTTAAATTTTAAAAAGTTCAAATTCTTTGAAACCCTTTTCCATTCATTTCGTATTACGGGTAAGCGGTTGTTTGACCTATATCAAACCAAATTACTGAGGGGGATTATACTTACATGAAGAAAACATTTACTTTGAAAAATATGATGATGCTGATGATGGCTTTTACATTGTTGATTGCTATGATTGCACCGTCTACAGCTGATGCAAGGCGAAGTGGCGGATTTAAATCCGGGCCAAAATCCTATCAATCTACACCAAGCAAGGCGAATGACAGCAGCGGCATCAATAAGTCTGATAGCGGAACTAAATCTAGCGCAGCTACAGGCAATACAAGCAGAACCGGTGGATTCCTTGGCGGTGGCGGCGGCTTCCTCAAAGGTATGATGCTGGGTGGCTTGGCAGGTATGCTCTTTGGTGGACTGTTCGGCAACATGGGTGCACTGGGTAGCTTGCTCGGTCTTGCCGTCAACGTTCTTGCCATATACGTCCTGATCATGGTTGGTGTAGGTATCTACCGTGCCATCAAAAATCGCCGCAGACCTGATGACTCCCGTGGAGGCCGTTACTAAGCTATGATTTTGAGTATGGATGAGATTATTAACGCGATTTGTTTGCATATGGCTGAACGCAAGGGCGTTCAGCCCACCGATGTGGTTGTGGAACTAAGCTGGGAAGAGGACACAGGCTATACGGCTGAAGTTCATGTACAGGGCCGCAGTCAGTATTTGGTAGAGGCGAACATGATTGAGGCCATCCTCCGTTACCTGCATTCCGAATACAATATTCGCGCTTACCGGGAGCAAGTCAGATTGGACCTGGACGAAGAAATTACAGCTATTGTCCAAACCTAAATATATATCGCACAGAATAGTCGTAAAGCGTTATAAAACAGCAGAACCGACCTTTGCTTAATGCAAGGATCGGTTCTTTTTTTGGCCCCTCGTTTCGTTATTGTAGCTTTGGACTCCAGTATTTATCTGCAATTGGGAGGTCGAATTCACCTTACCTGCGCCCGCGGAACCCTTTCGAGCAAGCCACTACCATACATTTCCCGAAAAGGCTGCTCCTCCATATGGATATAGCCGATATAGCAGCCGCATTCTTTCATCCGACACGGGCGCTTGGCGCTCAGACCTTCCAAACCATCCCTGTACAGATACCCAATTACACGTCGATCCTGATAGCAATGCTTTACACGCCCATCGCCTTGAACATAAAATACTTCCTCTCCGGCACGACATGCTCGCCCCTGACTGCTGTAATCCTGCAAATTCCATTGAAAATAGGGGTCGATTGCAGCCAATTCATCCACCTCAGCATCCGTATAATAATGGGGTCGATCCTTGTAGGCGTTGATCCATATATAAACATCCTTTGGAAGTTGTGAGCGTAAGGAACGAATAGCCGGAAATGCCTGTCTTAATCCGACTGTACCGACACTATAGGAAATACCAAGTTCATATAACTTCATAGCCTGTGATATAAAGGCTTGCTCTTTTGTCTCTCCTGGGTGATATGTAGCCCACAGCGCAGCAGTGTCCGGATTCAGTTCCTTCGCCCAATCCAACTTAGCCGATAAATTCGTCTGTACTGCCACTTTTTCCACATGCGCCATGTGAGAAAATTCAATCATGGTCCTGCGATACCAGGAATGAATCAAGGCTTCTCCATACGGATTAAAAAAAATGGAAAGTCGATGTCCCAAAGCCCCCTGCTCCCGCACCCAATCGGCAAAACGCTCCAACTGGGCCCGATCCTTGTCCAACGTCTCCCGACTATCCACATTTTTGCTGAACGGACAGTAAGGGCAAGCATAGTTGCAGGAGGTCAACGAACCACGATAATACAGGGTTGCTCTCATGCTCCTACATACCCTTCCATGCGTTCCCGTACAGCCGTGGAGATCATCCAGTCCCCAATCGCATCAGAATAGGCCATTCCTTCCTCCGTGAGTCGCAGTGCGTCCTCCTCAACGACCGCCATACCCGATTCCAGCAGCAACGACATTCCTGTAAAATCATCAGACAGAGATACACCAAAGCGCTCAGCGTAGGCAGATAAGTTCAAGCCTTTCCGATGGAGAAGCGCTTTTAGAATAAAACGCCGTTTGCTCTCATCCGCATTTAAAATAAATCCGTAGTCAGCCAGATCATGACGCTCCGCAGCAACGTAATCTGCGATAATACTGCGTGTGGCTGCGGCGCTAACACCGTACCGACTCGCATAGTGTACATTACGCGTATAAGAGCGTGCACCACAACCCAGACCAGCCATGCCTTCCTCCTGACAGCTATATGGCAAAAGCTCCTTGTCAAACGCACCCTCATTTTTAGCAAAACGGCGCATGGAATATTGTATATATCCTGCCTGCTTAAGTCTTTCACGTGCCGCTTCATACAAGCTTAGACGAATATCATGCTCCAGCCCGGTATAACCCGGCTTCAAAATCGTATTTTCTCGAATATATAGCGGGTAAAGAAAAATCTCTCCCGGCGAGTAAGACAGGGCTTCTTCCAGAGAATATAGCCAGGTTTCGACCGTTTGACCAGGCAGTCCATAGATCAGATCTACGTTGAGCAAAGGGAAATTGTATTCCACCAGCCGTTCAAGCGCTTTACGGACAAGCTTGGGCTTCTGAGGTCGGTAAATGGCTGCACTCTCTGATTCTACAAAGCTCTGGATTCCCATACTGACACGATCTGTCCCACGGCGCTTGAGCACCTCCAGCCGATCCTCAGTCACCGTATCGGGAGAGGTTTCCACCGAAATAGAAGCCCGTCTGGGTTCCAGTCCCATCACATTCTCTGCGATGTCAAACAAGCGTTCGACCAAAGGTGCCTCCAGTAGGGTCGGTGTACCTCCCCCGATGGCAAACCGCGAAAAAGGCCGTTCGCCCATAATAGGCGCCCATTGCCGGGCCTGTCTTTCAAGTGCATCTACATACTCCTTATGTACATCCAGCCGCTTGTCCGGCAAGGTGAACAGGTTGCAAAATCCACAGCGAGCCGCGCAGAACGGAATATGCATATACAAAAAGTAGCTCTCCAGCTCCTCTTTCTCCCATAACTCCCGCAATGACAGCGGTGTATCAAACGCTCGATAAGCCGTTTTGTGCGGATATGAGTACAAGTAGGAGCGGTAGGGAGCTTCACGGATCGTGCGTGCCCATTCAGCAGGATTCTCAGGCCACGAAAACCTGGGAGCTGCCGAGCTTGCATCCTTACCCCGGGGGGTATCGGTAGTTGCTCCTGCTGGGTGCGGATGATTCGGATTCATGGCTTTCATTTCTGCTCCCTCCTCGCGCTGGATTGATTTCTTAGCATTTTACCAGTGCAATTTATATTTCTTTAACCTTACAAAATAAATTCGCGATAAGGTACATTCCACACTACCTCATGCGCCAGACGATGCCCTTCGTAGCCATCCTCCCCGTAAGCCGTGCCATGATCTGAAAAAGCCATACAAAACGTCTTGCCCCGCTTCCGTAAAGCATCAAACAGGCGTCCAAGTTGCCCATCTACATACCGCAAGGCCGCACGTTGGGACTCCACTGAATCCTTAACAGCACCCTCAACAAAATAATGATTAGGCCCGTGGATCGCTGATACATTCAGAAACAAAAACAAGCGCTGTGTCGGGTTTGCCTTTTCCAGTAGCTTCAAGGCATGATTCACCTGATGCTCCGTCGAACGGGGATTTGTAACACCAAAGGTCATACGCCAATAGCTTTCTTGAAAATATCCAGGAAGCACCTTGGCCAGCTTATTTTTCTTCGTAAAAAAAATAACGCCACCGATGCAGATGGTTCGATAGCCCTCATTTTCCAGCCCGGACACAATATCTGGAGCATCAAACAGCCAGGTGTTTGGATGCGTGCGCAGTCCTGTGTCCTTTGTATGAAACAACCGGATGTGTGATGCTTTATCCGTATTCGCAGGAGTCGGCAAAAATCCGCCAAAAAAAGCATGATGTGCGGCATAGGTAAAGCTGCCGGGTGTATGGCGTTTTTCCCAAGGTCCGGAGCCGCATAAATTCGGACAGTTCTCTTCCTCCAGCTTCGCTACATCATATCGCAGCGTATCAAGCGTAATCATGACAATATCATGAGAGCCGACAATTTGGTTCATATCAGTCTTCATTAGTCTTTCCTTTCAAAGCCGCACTTCTATTGGTGAGCTGGAGCATTTCCCATTCATACGGATTCCAGCCCTGATGTTGCACCCGGTACAGCAAGTCACCGAACGGATTTACATCCAAAACGTAGGGGCGACCGCCATGAGCCGGAACCAGCACGTCCAGCCCGGCGACGCTGGAGGCCGGAAAAACACCCATGGCGGCTTCCGCAGTATGCTGGATCAATTCCACCGTGCCTGGTGACAAGCCAGCCTCCTCCAGCAAAAGTCGCTCATTACGCAAATGCAGATTCGTGATGGAGCTGCGGCTCAAACGTAAAACCGCATGGCAAGCCTCTGCTCCACACACAAGCTGGCGCACATCATACACGCGCCCGTTCAGGGTTGCTTTGGGAATCCAGCGCTCCACATGTACCCCTTCCATGCACAGCCAATCCAGGATGGCATGGATGTCCTGCTTATCCGTATAACGGCGCAAGCGTCCGGCATTGTAATATACACGCTGGCCTTGTACAATTTCCGTTCCAATTGTGGTCACCGCCAGCTCTGCCTGTGTCTGAGGATGTACCTGATAGGCCATCACTCCAGAAGCACCGGAACCACAAAATATTTTCACAAATACGCGGTGAAATCTGCTCTTCTTCATGGCCGTATGCAGATCGGCAGCGTCACGAAATGCTCCGTCGGACGGTAAAAGCACTGACGGAACCCTTATCTCCGCCTTGCCTAATACGACGCTGCAACGCCGCTTATCGAACATCACTGCTACTTCCGCCGGATCATTCATCCAGCGTGACAAGGGCCATAGCAGCGCCGCTTCATGCCGCAGCCAGGCCAGCAGACGGCAATAGCCCCGGAACCATTGTGCCGGGTGCCAAATACGGCCATGCTGCTCCTGCAGACGCCGCGTCTCTGCCGCCGAAATCCCTGTGCCTTGTGTCCATTCCGAGCATGGCAGCAGAGAATCATCCCCTTCAGCATCCGGGGCGCCAAGTGCGATCAGCTCACGCTCTACCTCAAAGCTTTCGCCCGGAGCATCCAGACGAAGCAGCGGACTAATGTCCGCCTGCCTCGTTAGTACCTGAACGATGCTTTGTTGCACATGCACACTACCATTCACGCGATCTGGTGCAGCTTGTGCAGCGATTTGAGCCATCAGCTCACCCAGACTGCGTTTCTCCCGAATGGCTCTCAGCACATCTCTATAGGAAACCTCCACCGCGGGCGACAGCTTAAACCTGCTGCGCGCCGCTTGTAGACCTGTGGTCCGACGATTCCCCGGATTACTGAACAAAATAAACGGCTCATCGGCACTTCTGTCTGATATTCCAACCATAAAGCCACCTCAATCAGATTACTCGGTCAATGATGGATAACGCCAATCATCTTCCTCATCTGCTTCCTGCTGATCATCCACGTTCACAGATAGTCCAGAGCTTTTCCAACGTTGCATCATTTCACTGGACATATAATGATAGCTCAAATCCAGATGCTTCAGACCCCTAATACTTTCACTAGCTAGTAGAGCCTCTGCTCCTTTATCGGATAACGTACCCTGAGATAGATCCAGCACTTCCAGTTGTCCGATTACTGGGGCGTTAGCTGCTGCAATCGCAATTTCATCCTGTATTTCGCTATCCTTTAGTCCCAAGTATGTAAGCTTCGGAAAAGGATTATTGTTCAATAACGGTAAAACATCTTTCAAACTACCGTCAAAACCGTATTGATCCACACCCAAATACAACTCCAGCTTGCGCAGCTCTGGCAGCTCGGCATGATATATTTGCTGAAGGACGCTGGCCGGCAGACCACCGCAAATAATAACCAATTCCTGAAGGTGGCTATGACGAAGCGGCTCCAAGCTCAGGTCCTGGCTTCCTTTGACATAAAAAGACTCCAATGCTGGAAACGCTTCTAACAACGGGGACAGATTCGTTTGATTAATCCATGAAACCTCACACTCATCATATTCCATATCGCCGATAAACAGCTTGCGCAACTTCGGAAATTGATCTTTATGCTGCACCAGCACAGGGATAAAATCCTCAGGCGAATTTTCATAGGCTCCGCCCCAATCGCCAATAATTAGCTCCGTAACCTCAGCGCTCTCCGGCTTGGCTGCCAGCTCCTCAATGGATTTAGCCATCGTTTGTCCATCCTCATAAGCATCAAAATCAACTACTAATTTCACTTCCATTTTTACAATTCCTCCGATCGCTCATCTGAGAATGTAATAAATCCCATCTAGTAGACTATCTATTTCCAATTTAGTCTATCCTATCATACCAATGTTCGTCAAAAATAGCCTCTTTCCGACATTAATCCTATGTAAAATATGCGTGATGGAACAAAAATAGAACAGACCGATAAGCTGCTGCGGTCTGTCCTGCTCATGTACTTCGTCATAAATCTCTACTGTTAATAAAACACGAATATATAGTACGAAAAACAAAACTTAGATTCAGAACTAATTTATTGACTGATTGTAATTGGTGAATTGTCGGACAGCAACGCCAGGTTATTCACAATTACATTCTCATCATTGCTCAAGCCACTGGTAATCAGTGTTTGTGAGCCTGTCGTTTGAACGGTTTTCACTTCCTTGCGTTTTGCATGGTCTCCGTTTACAACATATACATATTCTTTACCTTGATCCTTTTGAACTGCTGCGGTAGGGATGACAATACCTTCCTGCGCGTTGGCAGCGACGAAGCTGATATCAGCCAGCATGCCGGATTTCAGTTTCATATCCGGGTTCGCTACTGAGATTTTTACAGGATAGCCTTTGCCGCTGGCGTCCAACGGACTGACATTTTTAACGGTACCTGTTGTCACAATATTGGATGCTGCTACACGAACCTGTACCTTGTCACCCACTTTAACATTGTTAATCTGTTCAGCTGGAACATAAATCAGTGTATTGACTGTACTCAGATTGGCAATGACCAGCGCAGGAGCCTGAGCGGATACCATTTCGCCTACTTCTGCATTTTTTGTACCTACAATACCGTTGATCGGTGATGTAATTACAGTATCGTTCAGTGCATCTTGCGCAATATTGACATTCAGCTGAGCCTGTTTGAGAGATTGCTCGCTAGACTCAATGACCGCAGTATTTTGCGATACCTTAAGCTGATTTTGCGCATTGCTGTAGCCGCTGTTGGCATTACTGTAGCTATTTTTTGCTGTATCATAGCTGTTGCGTGCTGTAGTGAGTGCCTTTTGAGCAGCTACCAGCTGATCTTGAGCATTA
Source organism: Paenibacillus sp. BJ-4 (assembly GCF_020404765.1). GTDB lineage: Bacteria > Bacillota > Bacilli > Paenibacillales > Paenibacillaceae > Paenibacillus. The sequence continues at coordinate 252,683 of NZ_JAIVEM010000005.1, read as the reverse complement.
GCTTGTGCATTTTGTGCATTTTTGTAGGCTGCTTCCGCGTTCACGACAGCTGTTTTTGCTTGTTCTAATTGAGATTGGGTGCTTGCACCTGCATCAAACAGGCTTTGTGTACGTGTCACATTTTTCTGAGCATCTGCCAAAGCTTGCCCTGTTTGTTTCACTGTATTGGCTGCTGAAGAGACGCCATGTGTCGCCTGTTCTACTGCTGTAGTGGCCTGATTAATAGCGCCCTGTGCCTGATTGATTGCGCTTTGGGATTGAATCACACCACTCTTGGACTGTACCACGCCAGAGTTGGCTTGAACCAAGGACGATTCATGGGATGCTTGAGCACTGCTTACCCCGGCAGCCGCTGCTGCTGCTGCTGCACGGGCTTTCGCAACATTGTTGCGCATATCCTTATCATCAAGTTTGAACAACACTTGACCTTTTTTGACCTCCGAGCCAATATCTACAGGCAGTTCAACCACTTTACCGCCTACTTTAGGCACGATATTTACCGTCTCCGAAGGTGTGACAGTACCTGTATAGATGTTCCCCTGTCCGATGATACCCTGCTGTGCTTGGCTGATCTTAACCGGAACAACCATGTCCTGCGCAGCTCCGCTATTACTGGAGCAGCCTGCCAACACTGCGCCGCCGAGGACCAAAGCCGCTAATGTACTCTCTACTCTCAATATTTTCATGATAATTCCCTTTCTTTCTGTCCGTAGAAATAATGTAAGCCATCCAGTCGATATTTTTGTACTTCTCTTTATTAAGCTTCCGGCTGTGTCTTTGCTTTCTTCCTCTGAATAAACAAAAAGATGAGTGGAATCGTGCAAAACAGCGGTATGGATGAAATGAGGAACGTATCCCCAATTCCTCTTGATGTAGCATCCAGTGTGATTAAACTGCTTATGGATGACATCCATGAGCTGCCCAGTGTCGCTTGTAGCGTATGAGCCGAGTCTTGTGTAATAGACTCGGAAATTTGTTGGGCATGGGCTGCCGAACGACTTTGCATAATCGCAGTCAGCACTGCAATCGCCATAGATGCAGCCACGGTACGTACCAGATTGGATGCTGTAGATGCATTGGCTACCTTGCTCGGATGAACAGCGTTCATACCGACCGTGGATAATGGCATCATACAGATACCAATTCCCAGCCCCCGTAACGCCATTACCGTTTCCAGCCAGGCATGCGAGGTATCTGGCGTAAGCTGATGAAGGTGATACGTCATAAAGCTGGTTAGCGTCAGGCCCACAAGTCCCAAAGGCACAATGCCGAACTTATCGAACAGCTTCCCGGCAATAGGCATCATTGCCGCCATGGCAATGGCCTGTGGAATGAGGATAATACCGGTATCAATCGGTGACACGCGCTGAATATTTTGCAAAAACAACGGTGTTAAGAACGTTCCTCCGTACATCCCCATCATGACCAGACTGGATGCAATAACACTAATCGTATATTTTGAATTCTTGAATAATGAAATTTCAATTACAGCATTATCCTTGCCGCTTTCTACATAGATGAGAAAAACAAGTGCCCAGAAAGAAATAAACAGCAGGGATACAATTCCAAAAGAAGTCCAGCCATCACGCTGACCGTTTGTCAATGCGTACAAAAGTGTTCCAGCGCAAGTTGCAGCCAGCAAAAAGCCCGGTAGATCAAACGGCTTCGGCTTTATTTTAGGCGGCTCTTTGATGAGGAGGACGACCATTAAAATGGCAAATAAAGCAACAGGCAGACTGACAATAAACAAGAAACGCCAGTTAAACCATTCAATTAAGTAGCCGCTCAGCGTAGGTCCTACAGCCGGTGCCGCCATTGCTGCAATCCCCCATATACCAAGGGACATCCCAATTTGTTCACGCGGCATGATTTTGTAAATAATCGTCATACTCAGCGGCATAATGACACCGCCTCCCAGACCAGCCAGCACACGCGCCGCGATCAGAGAAGAATCACTCCATGCAAAAATACATATTCCTGTTCCCAGTGAGAACACGCTGAGGGCAAGAATCAAAAACTTTTTGTATCCGATACGCTGCTCCATATATCCGGTAATCGGGACGATTACGCCGGATGCAAGCGTGTAACCTGTAATAACCCACTGAATACGTGTCGTCGTTGATCCTAAATCCGTCGTCAATCGGGGAATGGCGACATTGATCAGACTGTTGTTCAGAATGGCGACAAAGGCGCCTAAAACGATAGCAAAAAAGGCAAGCCAGCGTTCTTTGGTAGAATCTGTCGAAGGAGCAGCAGCAGTTTCATTGGCAGCCACATGGACCCCTCCTTTTTAAGATGTATGAATTTTTACTTCCACGTTCGTTCCAGGAATGAGCTTCAAATCCTTCGGCTTGTTCACGGCAATTTCTACAGGCACACGTTGAGTCACCTTATTAAAGTTACCACTTGTGTTCACAGCAGGAACGAGCGAAAACACTGCATTTGAAGCCTCGCCCACTTTACGAACCTTACCTTGAATGACTTGGTCACCTGCTGCATCAAGCGTAATGTCAACAAGCTGCCCTGGTTTAATACGGTTAATATCGGTTTCTTCAATATTCGTGGACACATACAGGCTGTTCATGTCAACCATAGTCGCTACAGCACTACCCGGTGTTCCGATTTCATGCTCCTTCGAATAAATCTTAATAACAGTTCCGCTGATTGGCGCACGCAGTACAGACTTGCTGATCATACTTGCATCCAGTCCGGATACATCCTGCTCGGCAATCGGTTCATCGCGCTGCAGTACATCGCCTTCTTCCACGTCAATGTGGCTAATCTCTCCGGAGATTTGCGGCATCACCTTATACTGATCGGCTTGAATGCGCGCATCGTCACTTTTAACAAAGTGTGTTGCCTGATACCAATAATAGTAGCCAATAGTCCCACCGCTAAGAATAAGCAGTACGATGAGAATCGGCAATACAGTTTTTTTACTCACTTGCTCCACCCCTGTTGTCCAAAAAATTTTTTATTATTCAACGCTAATATTTTAAAATTGAAATATTAGGCCATTAAACCAAACTTAGAACGTAAATAAACGCATAGCTACATACCATGCAAAAGACAGGACTGATTTTATGTACTGGACAAGCTGATCCATGCTCCACAAATCGTCTTCTTCATATTTAAATATTTTCATATAAATATCGTACATTGAAATATTATAGATATATTTATCTATTCAGGCAATACAAATTTTCATTTTTTTCATATTTTTTTTCACAAAAAAGAACCTTGTTTCCAAGGCCCTTCATGAAATGGAATAGTTTGATTTACGATTTTTGGCCTCCTGCTCCTTTTTTTTGTTCTTATCCGTTCCGTTATCCTGGGATAGTTGCTGTCCTATGCAATTCCCACAACGGCAGCGTTCAGTTCTCCTATGCACATCGTCTCTGGAATCCCGCAAAAGCTGTACGTAATCCAATGATTGCTGCAAAGAGGCAGGCCCCGGCATAAAGCGAATCTTCTTGCCTTCCAGCAAACAATAGACCTCAATAAGCTGTGGGAGAGCTCCAAATGCATAATGACAGAATACATTCGTCAAATGCTGAAATGTAAAAATAACATTAGGATTATAGTCCACGATATACTTTTGAATCAGTAAGGAATCGGCTCCAGCTGATAGCTGCCAGGCAGCCTGAACAATAAGCGAAATATCGACCTTGAGTTCAGGAACCGACGTGCAAAATTGTTCATACAGCATCACTGGCGTGAGCAGGTCCTTGTTTAAGGCACATATTTTAGACAACTCACCTGACACTTTATTTTTGATGTCCCAATAGTGGAACAACGATTCAAAGCCGTTTGGCTGCTTGGGCCACCACTTCTCCAGCACATACTGGACGGGTACTTCCCGCCGCACCTCTACTTCCATTCCAAAGTATTCGTTCAGCGCATGGCCTACCGCATATTGAACCCGTTGCCGCCAATTCCAGCCCTCACGCCCGCGTTTTGCCTGTGACGGATGGATTGGCTGCGGCGTTCTCCACATCTCCTCAAGCTGATAGTCGTGCAGAAGAGGATAACCGCTTAAGCTATCGCTATTGCGCATACCTATCCCTCACTCTCATCTCAGGACACTCCAATACCCGCCTGTGCAAATTGTCTTCCATAAGCCCGGCAATTTTCCTTGTCATCATCCAATGGGTTGAATTCAATCTTCAGGCTCTCCTGAATCACTGAAGCCCCGCGTTCTTTAACTTTTTCTTCCACCAAATCAACCGCACCACAGAATTGCTCATAAGAAGTATCTCCACTGCCAAATACAGCCGTCTTTTTGCCTGACAGATCAAGTTCGTCCATTTCCTCATAAAAATCTAAAAATTCATCAGGAAGCTCACCATCTCCCCAAGTATATACACCCAGCAAGAAACCATCATAATCGAGCAGTTCCTGCGCGTTGCAATCATACGAAGCCTTTAATTCTGCCTCATGACCCGCTTGGCGAACGCCCTCGGCAATCAATTCCGCAATTTCCTCAGTATTACCTGTCAAACTGGCATAAGCAATCAAAATTTTACCCAAGTTCATCCCTCACCTTTATTTGAAATATGGGATGCTTTCATTCCCTAATATCCAAATAATATTTGATAATGATTCTCATTGTCAAATATTAATTTCAGAAAAGCGTCTTATCCATAGTAAAACATACGCAAAACAGCCGCATCACATGCGGCTGTTCGCTGATCAAATCTATGAATAAGCAGGTTTTATAAGGAGCTTGCTTATTTATCGTTTTCACTTATTTGTTACGCCAGTATAGTTCATTCCATTGCAGTTCCTGACGGAACTGGCGAATATTCGTATTGTTATCAATAACAACAGCTTCTATGCCCGTCAGTTCAGCGTAATCCAGCAATTGCTCGGTGGTAACAGCATAGGACAATACCGTATGATGTGCCCCACCCGCATGAATCCATGCTTCTGCGGATACTTCGAGCGAAGGCTCTGGTTTCCACAAAACGCTGGCTACAGGCAGCTTAGGCATTTTATTTTTATTTTCTACAGCCTGAATTTGGTTAATGATCAGGCGGAAGCGGCCTTTCAATTCAATGATGGACGCCACAAGTGCATTACCCGGTTTACCTTCAAAAATAAGACGAGCCGGGTCGGCTTTACCGCCAATCCCCAACGGTTGAACATCAATACGCGGTTTGTTTACAGCAATGGTAGGACACACCTCTAGCATATGTGATCCCATAATCAGCTCATTGCCCGGCTCCAGATGGTAGGTGTAGTCTTCCATAAAGGAAGTATCCACATTATTAGCCATCAGCTTCATCAGGCGTGTCAATGCTGCTGTTTTCCAGTCACCCTCACCGCCAAAGCCATAGCCTTGAGCCATCAAACGCTGAACAGCCAAACCAGGCAACTGCTTCAGTCCATGCAGATCTTCGAACGTTGTTGTAAAAGCTCCGAAGCCCCCATCCTCCAAAAACTTCTTCATGCCTAATTCAATACGAGCCTGTTCCAGAATGGAATCACGAACCGCTCCCGGCTGCTTCGCTGCTGCAGATAATTCATACAGCTCATTATATTCTTCGAACAAGGCGCTAATTTCGCCTTCAGTCACGTTATTAACGATTTCAACCAAATCACCCACGCCATAGCCGTTGATCGACCAGCCTAATTGGGCTTGAGCGGTTACTTTGTTGCCTTCAGTAACGGACACCTCACGCATATTATCACCAAAACGTGCTACTTTGAGGTCTTGGCTTTCACTATAAGCGGCTGCGGTAGACATCCAGCTGCCAATACGTTTTTGAACTCCTTCTTCCTCCCAATAACCAACAACGACTTTGCGGGTTACACCCAAACGGGCACCGATAAAGCCAAATTCGCGGTCACCATGTGCGGATTGGTTCAGGTTCATAAAATCCATATCGATGCTATCCCAAGGGATGTCACGGTTAAATTGAGTGTGTAGATGCAGCAAAGGCTTTGCCAAACGCGTCAAGCCGGCAATCCACATCTTTGCTGGAGAAAACGTATGCATCCAGGTAATAATCCCTGCACACAGATCATCCCCATTGGCATCAATAATCAAACGACGGATAGCGTCGGAATTCGTCAGTACAGGTTTCAATACAACTTCAAACGGCAGATGACCGCTACGGTTCAATCCTTCTACAATTTTGCGGGAATGCTCTTGAACCTGATCAAGTGTTTCAGGTCCATACAAATGCTGACTTCCTGTAGCAAACCAAAATTTAAACGGTTTCATAATTCAAAATTCCTCCTGTCAGGAAATAAGTATAATTGCAGCTATATAATAAATAGAAATATTATGTACGTACAATCTATTCCGTTTTTCATTATTGTGCTGAAAAACGGAAAGTTGTACGTACAAGTGGGATTGATTTCATTTTAATATGGAAGCGCTCTAATTACAAGTACATCTGAAAAAAATATTTTTGCTCTGTTCTCCTTCCTGCTACTTTGGTGGAATCATTCGATTGTTATTAAGGTTTGTTGTACAATAGATTCCATATGGGGATTTTGTGCAGCGTGCTGCCGGAATCCTGAATTGACTGCTGAAGGATGGATTGTACATGTATGTAGCACAAGGATGGAAAGACTATGAAGTTATGGATACAGGCGGTGGCGAAAAACTGGAGCGCTGGGGCGATATTGTCCTGCGTCGTCCTGATCCGCAAATCATATGGCCTTTGACCCAGGAAACAGCTGAATGGCGTAATGTTCATGGGCATTACCACCGCAGTTCTTCCGGGGGCGGCCAATGGGATATGAAGAAGCCTATTCCCGATCGCTGGACGATCAGCTACGGACCGCTTAAATTCCACATCAAACCGACCAGCTTCAAGCATACCGGTCTTTTTCCGGAGCAGGCAGCGAACTGGAGCTGGATGATGGATAAAATCAAAGGTGCAGGCAGACCGATTTCTGTACTGAACCTGTTTGCCTACACAGGTGGAGCCACTACGGCCGCAGCATATGCCGGGGCCAGCGTAGTTCATGTGGATGCTGCCAAAGGCATGGTACAGTGGGCGAAGGAGAACGTGCATTTGTCCGGTCTAGCCGACCGTCCGGTACGCTTTATTACAGACGACGTGTTTAAGTTCGTGCAACGTGAACAGCGCAGAGGCAACCGTTATGATGCGATTATTATGGACCCTCCTTCTTACGGACGCGGACCGAACGGAGAAACATGGAAGCTTGAAGAAAGCCTGTATCCGTTTCTGGAATCCTGCATGAGCATCATCTCGGATCAACCGTTGTTTGTGCTGATCAACTCCTATACCACTGGTATTTCACCTACCGTACTGCATAATATGCTGAGCATGACCATGCAACAAAAATACGGTGGGCAAATTAGCGCTGGTGAAATCGGCTTACCGATCACGCGCTCGGGATTGAATTTACCTTGCGGTATTCTCGGACGCTGGGAGGCTTAATTCCTCTTATGACTCCAGATGAACTTACCCGACAGGGGCCTGCAGAGCCGAACATTCCTGTTTTATATGAGGACAATCATGTTTTGGCGGTTGTAAAGCCCGTCAATGTTCCGACACAAGAGGATGCCAGCGGAGATCCTGATCTGCTGTCGTTACTGAAGGAAGACCTTAAAATCAGACACAATAAGCCTGGCAACGTCTTTTTGGGTCTGGTTCATAGACTGGACCGCCCTGTAGGCGGAGCCATGATCTTTGCCAAGACGTCCAAAGCTGCTTCTCGGCTGTCAGAGTCGGTTCGAGGCCGCCATTTTCGCAAAATGTATACAGCGGTCCTGAATGGTGTTCCCGCAGCTCCGCAAGGTCGTCTGACCCATTACCTGCTAAAGGATAGCCGCACGAACACCGTTCAGGCTGTCCGTCCCGGCATGGCTGGCGCCAAGGAAGCTATTTTGGAGTATCGCGTGCTTGGGCAAGTAGATGGACTCAGTCTGGTGCAGATTAAACTGCATACCGGACGTTCGCACCAGATTCGTGTGCAGATGCAGGCAATCGGCTGTCCTCTCTACGGGGATCAAAAATATGGCGGCAGCCTGAGCCGTCCCGGTCAGCAGCTTGCACTCTGGTCCTTGCTTGCCGGGGCACCGCATCCAGTCAGCAAGGAGGATATGAGCTTTCACTCGTTGCCTCCCGCCCAATTTCCGTGGAGCGAGTGGCCTGTGTCGCTTTATGAGAGCATGATTATGACCGGAAAATGAACAGCCAAACCCTGTCCCATTTAGTTTTCAACAGTGTCAATCAAAACGCAAAAAGAACCCGCAATGCATGTATCAACAAACATGCATTGCGGGTTCTTTTGTGCAAAAAATTTTAAGTATCCCCCAGCCTTATGACGAGGAAGCCACGGTTTGCCCCTGCTTGCTGTTTACCAGCTGCTGGCGTGGTTGAGCGTTTTGAGCATTCGTGTTTTTAATGAAAAACGCTAAAATCAGAGCTGTCACACTCAGCAGAGTTGCAATGATAAAGGCCGAGTTAATACCATAAATCGTAGCCTGGTTGCCTGCAGCCAGCATCTCCGCCTTGTTTGTAACGTTGAGTCCTTCGGATGTAATAATCGTTGTCAGACGGTTGCTGCTCATAGTCGACATCACCGTCACCAGAATTGCCGTCCCTATGGAGCCGGAAATCATACGGAGTGTGTTACTCATCGCCGTACCATGCGCATTTAATCGTTGCGGAAGCTGATTCAACCCGGCTGTTTGGATCGGCATCATCAGCAATGACATCCCCAACATCCGTACCGTGTAATTAATTAACAACGTCATATAGGTGGTTGATTCGGTCAACCGTGTAAACTCCCAAGTCGTCACAACCATAATCAACAAACCGATTACAGACAACCAGCGCGCTCCGACTCGGTCAAAAATTACTCCCGTTACCGGAGACATAATCCCCATCAGAATGGCTCCCGGTAACATGAGCATACCGGACTGGAGCGGCGAAAAACCGCGAATATTTTGCAAATAAATCGGCAGCAATATCATACCGGCGTACAAAGCCATCGTCACAATGACATTAATAATCGTCGTCAAGCTATACACATCGTATTTGAAGATACGGAACTCCAGCATCGGTTCATCGACCTTCAGCTGGCGGACAATAAACAGAATAAGCGCAATCGTCCCGACAATAAGTGTAGACAGAACCGGAACACTTCCCCAGCCTGATGTTCCCGCATCACTAAAGCCATATAACAATCCGCCGAATCCGAGTGTGGATAAAATGATGCTCGGAATATCCAGCTTAGGCTTAGACTGCTCCGTTACATTTTTCAGAAAAATAGCCCCAATTATAACTGAAATGATAGAAATCGGCAGAATGATCCAGAACAATACCCGCCAATCATGATTTTGAACAATATAACCTGATAGGGTTGGTCCAATGGCTGGAGCAAAGCCCATCGCAATCCCGAGTGTGCCCATCGCCCGACCACGACGTTCTATCGGAAAGATGTTCAAGATAACGACCATCATTAAAGGCATCATAATACCTGCACCCGCGGCCTGAATAAGCCGTCCGATCAGCAGAATGCTAAAGCTCGGTGCTATAGCACATAACAGCGTACCCAATGAAAAAATAATCATCGCGCTAATAAACAATTTGCGAGTGGAGAAACGGGCAATCAAAAATGCGGTCACCGGGATCAACACTCCGTTCACGAGCATAAAACCCGTGCTAAGCCACTGAGCCACGTTGGCATCTACATTCAGATCGTTCATCATTTTTGGTAGAGCCACACTAATTAATGTCTGATTTAAAATGGCAACAAACGCACCAATCAACAGAGCGGCCACAATCGGTGCCCTGCGTACGTTACCTGATAGATTATTTTGAGGACTACTCAAGTTGATTCATTCCTTTCGATGTCAGTTTCATAATCATTTGCTTGTGGACATCCAAAACCATGTCCAACTGCTCCTTCGGAATGTCCAAAATAGGCAGGATGCGTTCCATCCACATCGCATCCACTTTTTGCATGATATCTTTTCCTGCGGGCGTCAGGGACAGCACCAATGATCTGCGATCCTGCTCATCTCGTGCACGAACGACATACCCGGCCTTCGCCAGACGATCAATCACTCCGCTCATGGAGCTGGATCCCATTCGGGCGATGTCTGCCAGCTCGGATAACCCAATGCTGGGCCGTTTATTCAAAATTGACAATACCAAATGCTGAATGGCTGTCAGATCCCAATGCCGTTCTTCATTCCAGAAAGCGTAAAATATCGTTTTGTTAACCTCCCTTACCGACTGAATAATCCGGTACACCTCAAGTCTTTCTTTTTCTCTGTCACCCATTGGAACCATCCTTCTTCCCTTTACCACTTCACATTTCATATACATAATCAAGCAACTATTCGTATACAAAATGTTATTAAGTCATAACTAATATTATCACTTTTTATGTATATGTCAACTTTAACCCAACGACCCCTTGTTTATAGTATAAAAAACGCGGGTAGGAATGCCCTGACGGGCACATCTATCCGCGCGATCGTAATTGCTATTAGGGATGTGTGTTACTCTGCTTGCTCTAATTGTTCCTTTTCTGCCGCTGATTCACTTGTCGATACTGAAGTTTTTGTCTTTGTTGTGATTTTACCCAACAAATAGACAAGCAAATTTTGATTATGCTGAGAAATCCGGTTTAGTGCGGAGCCCAAAAAATCATCCCGGATCTGCAAACCGCGTTCCGCCTCTTCTCTGCCTTGATCTGAGATGACAATCCATACAATTCTGCGGTCCTTTACGTCTCTGAAACGGGTGACCAGTCGATTCCGCTCCATCCGATCCAGCAGCATCGTAACCGCTGCAGGGGTGGTGGCGAGATACGGGATCAATTGAGACGGCTTCATGCGGCCGTATTCGTTCAGAACCTCCAGCACCGTGAGTTGAGCCTCAGTTAGTGATGGAGCCAACTGCTGCTCCATATGAACCTTGTAATCCTTAGCCATTCTGGACCAGATTTTCGCAAATTCGGTCGTTTGCATTTTGCCTCACTCCTTTGAATAACAGGATCGGTAAAAAAACAAAGTTACCGTATCGGCCACCGTCCGGATTGTATTTCATCACATTAAATTTTCGCCATTTCCCCCTGGTTTCCTGCTGTTTTTGGGGCATCCATTGAAAAGGGGAAGGAAGTCTCACTCCGGTTTTGGAGGCTTTTCAAGGTTCGACAGCATGACGGCAAAAAGGTCCTCATTCGTGCTGGATTGGCACGTGAGGACCTCTGTTTTTCGAGCTAATAAGCGCTTGACTTTACCATTATTCTACTGACTGTGAAGTCTGCGGCTCACTATGCGGCAGCACATTCACAATTTCGTCTTTCTTTTCCACAGGAGCCAGCAGTTTCCCTGTATCCTTGCGGTCAGCTAGCGGAGCTTTTTCAGAAAGGAACGACAGCATTTGTCCTTCGGCAGTGATGACCTGCAACTGAATAGCTTCACGGCAATAGAAGGCAGCTACGATGTGAGATCCATTCGAACGTACCCGCTTGCCTTCCTTGAATTCGAAAGTAGCGATACCTTTACCGCCTCTTCCCTGAGAAGGGTAATCCAGCAGAAGCGTACGCTTGCCGTAACCGGACTCGGTCAGCACCAGCACCTCTCCTTCATCCTCTTCCACCCACAGCGCTGCGACAATTTCATCGCCTTCCGCCAGTTGTATACCTTTGACACCAGCCGAGACGCGGCCCATCGCATTAACCTCTTGCTCCTTGAAACGAATGCTCATTCCCGCACGGGTGATCAGCATAATATCTTTGGTACTATCGCTCAACGTGACTGATAGTATCTCATCGTCTCCTGCTACCTTGCAGGCTGCTACGGCACTGGAACGTTTTGTAGCATATTCTTTCAATTCTGTCCGCTTGACTTGCCCTTTCTTTGTGACAAATACCAGACTTTGACCGATTTCCTCGATGTTTTTGATCGGAATAACGCTCACGATACGATCTTCCTTGGATAGCGAAATGACATTGACAATCGGAGTGCCCGGCTCTTTCCACTTATACTCTGGTACCTGATGCACAGGCAGCAAAAAGTATTGTCCGCGCTGGGTAAAGACGAGCAGCACATCCAGTGTATTCACATCAAGGAATTGGGTGATGTAATCCCCTTCTTTAACACCGGAACTTGAACGATCCCCGCCGGAACGAGTGAACGACAGCATACTTGTACGTTTCACATAGCCATCTTTAGAGAGGGTCAGCAACACATCCTCTGCCGCAACCATGACCTCGAGATTTACCTTAATCTCTTCTACCTCACCCTGTATTTCCGAACGACGATCAATGCCGTACTTTTCACGAATTTCCAGCAGTTCCTTGCGGATCAGACTGACCAGCTTGCGGTCACTTTCTAGAATGGAACGGTATTGGGTGATCTTTTTCTGAATGTCACCCAGCTCTTTTTCGAGGGTGGTAATTTCCAGATTCGTAAGACGGTATAATTGCAGAGTCAAGATAGAATCCGCCTGACGTTCACTAAAGCCAAACATCCATTGCAAATTATTTTGTGCATCCTGGCGGTTTTTAGAAGCTTTAATAGCCGCGATGACCTCATCCAGAATGTTCAGCGCCTTGACCAAACCTTCCAGTACATGGGCGCGATCCTCCGCCTTTTCCAGTTCAAACTGGATGCGGTTTGTGACAACTTCGCGTTGATGATTGATATACGCTTCCAAAATGGACTTTAATCCAAGCTGGTGTGGCGCTTTGTTCACAATAGCAACCATATTAAAGTTATAAGCTACCTGGAGATCGGTTTTTTTCAGCAGATATGCCAAAATTCCTTCCGCATCAGCTTCCTTCTTCAACTCCACAACAATACGCAAGCCGTTTCGTCCACTCTCGTCACGAACCTCGGCAATTCCTTCTACCTTTTTCTCCAGACGAATATTTTCCATTGCGGTTACGAGTCTGGACTTAACAATCTGGTAAGGAATCTCTGTAATGACCAGTTGCTGCTTACCTCCACGCAAAGACTGAATTTCCGTTTTGGAACGGATATAAATACGTCCTTTGCCTGTCCTGTAAGCTTCCTTGATGCCTTCGCCACCCATAATGAGTCCGCCAGTCGGGAAATCCGGGCCTTTAATAAAGGTCATAATCTCTTCCAGTTCGATCTCTGGCTTTTCCATCACTGCGATGGTGGCGTCAATCACCTCGCGCAAACTATGCGTTGGAATTTCTGTCGCAAATCCCGCGGAGATCCCGCTGGAGCCATTCACCAACAGATTTGGATAACGGGACGGCAGTACAACGGGTTCCTTTGCCGAGTTATCAAAATTATCCTTGAACAAAACCGTACGTTTTTCGATATCACGCAGCATTTCCATTGCAATCGGAGACAAGCGTGCCTCCGTGTACCGCATAGCTGCCGCCGGATCGTCGTCCTGGGAACCCCAGTTGCCATGACCGTCCACCAGTACGTGGCTCATTTTCCAAGGTTGCGCCATACGTACCATTCCATCGTAAATAGATGAATCACCGTGAGGATGGTAATTACCCATAACGTCCCCAACGGTTTTGGCGGATTTACGATATGCTTTATCCGGCGTATTACCCGAATCATACATCGCATAAAGAATCCGACGTTGTACGGGTTTTAATCCGTCTCGTACGTCGGGTATCGCCCGGTCCTGAATAATATATTTGGAATATCGGCCAAAGCGGTCACCGACCACTTCCTCCAGAAAAGCTGGCAAAAATTGCTCCGATAAGCTCATGTCTACACCTCATTTAATAGCACTACTCTACGTATTCCGTGAAATCCACGTTTTCCACAATCCAGCGTTTGCGTGGATCTACCTTGTCGCCCATCAATGTGGACACACGGCGTTCAGCCTTGGCAGCATCCTCAATCTGAACGCGCAACAGGGTGCGTGACTCGGGATTCATTGTCGTTTCCCATAACTGATCAGGGTTCATCTCTCCGAGTCCTTTATAGCGTTGAAGCTCAAAATTCCGTCCAAATTCTTTTAAGTAATTTTCAAGCTGCTCATCAGTCCAGGCATAGCGTACTGTTTCGAGCTTACCCGACTTGCGCGTTATTTTATACAATGGCGGTTGAGCAATAAATATGCGTCCTGCATCAATCAGCTCTTTCATATACCGATAAAAGAACGTCAAAAGCAAAACTTGAATATGTGCACCATCCGTATCTGCATCGGTCATAATGATGATTTTGGAATAATTGCTGTCTTCGAGTGAAAACTCGGTTCCTACCCCCGCACCAATCGCTGCTGTAATAGCACGGTACTCATCATTTTTCATGATTTCTGCCAGCTTGGATTTTTCGGGATTCATCGGCTTGCCCTTTAACGGTAAAATGGCCTGAATTTTGGAATCCCGTCCCTGTTTGGCCGAGCCCCCGGCTGAGTCACCTTCCACGATAAACAATTCATTGCGTGTAAAATCCTTGGACTGCGCAGGCGACAACTTACCATTCAAATTTGAGCTTTCACTGCGCTTTTTACCCGAACGCATTTCGTCCCGCGCCTTACGTGCAGCTTCACGCGCTCTGGATGCCTGAATGGCCTTCTTGATCAAGGTTTGCGCTATCTGCGGATTCTCTTCCAGAAAACGCTGCATCTGCTCAGATACAATGGCATCCACTGTACTCCGTGCCGAAGCGCTGCCCAGTTGATCCTTTGTCTGACCGACAAATTCAACCTCAGCCATCTTGACACTGATTACAGCCATCATACCCTCACGCAGATCATTGCCCTCCAGGTTTTTATCCTTTTCCTTCAACATTACTGTCCGGCGCGCATAGTCATTCATGACCCGAGTGTAAGCGGTTTTGAATCCTGTCTCGTGGGTACCCCCGCCTCGCGTCGGAATAGAGTTAACAAACGAAGCAATCGTCTCTGTATAACCCGCATTATACTGAATGGCAATTTCCACTTCAATGTCTTCTTTTTCAGCATTAAAGTGAATAACATCATGCAGTACATCCTTGCCCTCATTCAGAAAAGCGACAAACTGGCTTGCTCCACCCTCATAATAGTATTCATCTGACTTTCCGCTGCGTTCATCTTTAAGCTGAATACGAAGTCCTGAATTCAGAAAAGCAATTTCCTGTAGACGCTCAGCCAGCGTATCGTAGTTAAAGTGAATGCCTGCCTGGAAAACGCGAATATCTGGTTTAAATGTAATTTTAGTGCCCGTCTTGTTGGTATTGCCCAGCACTTCAAGGCCTGTGGTCGGTTCCCCGACATGCTCCACGCCCTTCTTGTCCTGCCAATATTCAAACCGCTGACGGTGAATCTTGCCGTCTCGGTAAATTTCCACTTCAAGCCATTCCGAAAGAGCGTTCGTTACAGACGCACCCACACCGTGCAGACCTCCGGACTTTTTATATCCCGAACCGCCAAACTTACCTCCGGCGTGCAAAATGGTGAATACAACCTGAGGCGTGGGAATTCCCGTTTTGTGCATTCCGGTCGGAATACCGCGCCCGTTGTCTGTTACCGTAACGGAACCGTCCTTATGCATTGTGATATCAATGCGAGAGCAAAACTTGGCGAGATGTTCATCCACCGCGTTGTCTACAATTTCCCATACCAAATGATGCAGCCCCGAAGAACTGGTGCTCCCAATATACATGCCCGGCCGTTTGCGAACTGCCACAAGCCCTTCGAGCACTTGAATGTCGTCCGCGCCATATTCCAAAGCTCCGTTTTGAGTGCCGGACGCTTCCGCAGACAAGTCGATTTTGTCGACCATTCATGCTCCCCCTTTGTCTAATCATAACCGTGTTTTGCCTTATTCTTGATGATTTTCACCAAAAATGCAAACAGATGTTTTCTTTTACCTTGTCCATTTTAATTCAATATATCCCGTTTCGTAAAGACGGCGAATGAAACAATCAACGCCACAGCCCCCCAAATGCCCAGTACAGTTAAAGAAAACGGCAAGGTCATTCCCTCAATCGGAGCAGGGCTTCCAGATAAATAATCGGTTAATTCGAGGTTAACCATAAATAAATATTTTGCGCTCTGCCAAGATGAAGCCATATTGGTTAAAATAGTACCCGAAATGAGCGCAGCCATCATGACCACGATGCTGGCCGCCGTACTGCGTACCAGAACAGAAACCATAAAGGCCAGCGATGCCACCACGAGACTGACAAACCAGATCAAGCCGGCTTGCAACATTAGATAATGCCATTGTGGAATCGCATGAACCGCAGACACATCCACCGTCGAGCCAACAATTTGAAAGCCGGTAAATACAGGCGCGTTAAAACCGCGAAAACCAAAAAACAAGCCTGATATGAGGTAACTAATCACGAACACACTCAAAATGATGAGCGAAACGAACATGTACAGTGTCAGCAGCTTGCTCAGCAGTATTTTCCATCGCCTGACAGGACGGGTCAGCAGCATTTTTATCGTGCCTGTCGTCCGTTCTCCTGAAACCAGATCGGAGGCAATCGCCATAATGAGCAATGGAACAAACAGATTAATGGAATTATCCATAAACTCTCTGGTAAAGGTTACACCACTCGGCTCATTCGGATTCACGTCATTTTCCAGATAGTACTGCATCTGCTGGACAAAAACCCGCCGGTAGGTCTTCCATTCCTCGGGAACCCGGTCGCTGCCAAGCGAGTTTTGGTTATCAGTAATCGCCTGACGCAGCTCCAGCCGCCAATCATTGCCGAATTTTTCACGATTATTTTCTGCCACTTTCAATTGAGCGTACGTAAAAATCGGCACTAACACAAGCAAAACAAGTAAAATGACATAAAATCTTTTTTTCTTGATAATTTTCAGTGTTTCATTTTGTATGAGCGGTAAAATGTTATTCAAGTATCTCACCTTCCGTCATTTTCAGGAATAGCTGCTCCAGTGTAGGGTTAATTTTGGTTACACCTTTAACGGAAATACCGGAAGCTGTCATTTGTGCAACTAGCTCCGCAATATGCTCTTCATCCATTTCTGTAAAAATGGCATTGTCTCCGCTGGCTGCAACAATGCTGTCATCAATTAATTCATCCGCGTTTGTAATGATGTGCACATACGGTGATTTTTGCAATAGGGCAAGACCCAGATCATAAGGCTCCAATTGCCATACTGCCATGCGCGAATGGGTCTCAACTAATTCTCGTACACCGCCAACAGCCAGCACCTTTCCCCGACTTATAATAGCCACACGATCACATAACAACTGGATTTCGCTGAGTAAATGACTGGAAACAAACACAGCCATGCCCTCGGATGCCAACAGACGGATAAAAGCTCTCATTTCCTTAATTCCCTTAGGGTCCAAGCCGTTCGTCGGTTCATCCAGAATAAGCAGCTTCGGTCTGCCAAGCAAGGCTTGAGCTATGCCAAGACGCTGACGCATCCCCAGTGAATATGTACTTACTTTGTCATGGATACGACGATCTAGCCGAACCAGCTCAACCACCTCGCGGATACGCTGTTCATCTACACCAGGCTGCATCCGGGCAAAATGCTCGAGGTTCTCCCAACCTGTCAAATAGCTGTAAACCTCTGGATTTTCCACGATAGAGCCGATATGCTGTAAAGCCTGCTCCGGATCACGGTTCACATTGTGGCCGCATACCGTAATCGTCCCTTCCGTAGGCTTAATTAGGTCGACCAGCATACGGATCGTCGTCGTTTTTCCGGCGCCATTCGGGCCGAGAAAACCAAAAATCTCACCCGCGCGAACGTCGAATGTCACATCATGAATAATCATTTTACGTTTGATACGTTTCTTGACGTGCTGAACAGAGAGAACCGTTTCGTTGTCGCTTCTGCCTCGGTCTGCGCTGCCAAGCTGGCTCGCGGAATGGAAGCTAGACGCTACATCCGCAGATGTTGAATCCGTTGCTACTTCAGCACCGGTCTTGTCAGCAGATTGGATGCTCATTACTTGTCCCCTCCCTTCTTCACTTCAGCGGACTGACTGCTTGTAGATTGTTGACTGCCTGCATGATCGGCATTCTTCGTCGCTGCAACTGCAAAACCCTGCGCTATCCGTTCAGCAATCGCCTGATACCCCTGCCCGTTGGGATGAAAATGGTCCGATGACAAGTAGACTGAAAGATTTTGCTGGAATAAATCGAACGTTGGAATCAGCGTCATATTACTGTTTTGGTTGGTAATCGCCATGGCTGCCAAATTCCATTCTGTTACAACAAGATTACCGGGAATTTTCATTTCCTGTAGATCACTGAATGGATTATATAATCCAACATAGATAATTTTAGCATTCGGATTGATTTTTCCGACTTTGATCAGTACTTTTTGCAGACGTTTGGCGGCATCAGGCAAGGCTTTGCGCAAACCACTAAGTGTAGGTGGTTCTTTGCCGGTTTGGGCAGCCTGCGCTCCCTGAAATAAATCATTGCCTCCAATCGAGACAATAATAACGTTAGCCTTCTTCAATACATAAGATACACCAGGCTCATCCAGCTTGGTTAATAGTCCTTGAGTCGTCAGCCCATTAATCCCCAGATTGTTGATGAGCTGCGCCTTATGCCCTTCCTGGCCATTTAACAGGGTCACCGATCGACGCACAAAACCACTGCCGGAGTCATCCCCCGTTCCTTTGGCCAGCGAATCTCCAATGGCAGCTACCCGAAACTCTCCCGTCTGAGTAGCAATAGATGGCGCAGCTGGTGTCTGCGATGAGTCGGTATTTACAGGTGGAGTGCTAACCATCGGCTCTGGAGCCGTGATGCTTCGTACTGCGGCAATAAATCCGTATAATAATAGCAGTGTGGCGGCGATGGAAATGGAACCGACAGACCGCCATATCCATTTTGATGAATTCACTCGTGTTCCCTCCTGATAGCTTAGTGAAATAAACATAAAGCTTCTCATATCATTTTGCAAATAAACCGTTCTGAGATTTATGAAGCACATATGTAAAAAAAAAAAGAAAATACATAATATTGAGGTTCGATTGTGTGAAACTTTCGTGAACATCATTAGTTTATTTTTTCTTTATTATGTTAAAAAAGGATGGCAAATTGCCATCCTTTTACGATGTCTACTCGTGTGCACAGTATAGACGAAAAACTATTTGCTATCAGGTATAAAACTCCTGATCCATTGTCCAAAACTGCCTGGATTTCGACTCTGGATCAACACCGTCCCTTCACCGCGAAATCGGCATACAAGCGCTTCTCCGCTCGTTACACTGGACAACCAGCCTTTCGATGCTTTCTCAATTTTATAATCCATATAGTCTGGCCATGCCACCAGATGAGCATTATCAATAATACGCTCCTCTCCTGGCGCAACATACAGAGGATAAATGGCCCCGTAAGAGGATAGAAACACCGTACCCCGACCACTGATTTCAACGATAAAAAAGCCTTCGCCAGAAAATAGTCCTTTCATCAGGTTTTGCATTTTGGTACTAACCTCGATACCTTCTGTACATGCTAGAAAACCGTCCTTTTGGACGAGCAGTCTGTATGAACCGTCCAGTTCCACGGCCTGTACATCTCCTATACTGGCTGGGGCGAGCAGCACTTCTGCCGGTCCCCGAGCTGCCCTCAGCTCTTGAAAAAAGAATTTTTCCCCGCTCAGCATCCGACCTAAACCACGCAACAGTCCACCATCCACTGTTCCTTTGATGTCTACGCTGGAAGACATGGAAACCATCGCTCCCATTTCCGCTTTAATGGTTTCTCCGGGGCTCAACTGCACCTTGAGCATTGCAAAGGCACCTTCATGCACGATTTCGTAGCTCAATTGTTCACCTAGCTTTCTATAAGTAGTACGCTATCAATGCTGCTTGCTGCTATCATACTATACTTATGTCCTCTATGCCTGTTTTTGCATACTAGCAATGCTTTATACTATTCAATGAAAAGATAACATTAAAGGCCCACTGAACGTGTCAGCAGGCCTTTATATTAACGCGATGTCGCTATATGAGAGCTCCAAACGCGTCTTGCTATCGTTTTAGTTATCGTTCTTAGTTACGTGTGAACTCCTGTACCCAATATCCATTGTAGTAAGCCACACCGATTTGCGTATATTCTGCCTTCAGAATATTTTCACGGTGTCCCTGACTGTTCATCCAGGCCTTCATTACTTCTTGTGGTGTTTGTTGTCCCATTGCAATATTTTCACCCGCATACGTATAACTTACACCGAATTTCTTCATCATATCAAAAGGTGAGCCGTAGGTTGGTGATGTATGGGAAAAGTAATTATTGGTACTCATATCCTTCGCTTTAGCCAAAGCAACTTCTGTAAGCTTTGCATTAGAAGTGAGCGGCTTCAGGCCCTGTTGGCTACGCTCGTTGTTTACCAGCTTTACCACCTCTGCTGCAAATTGGGATTTGCTGAGCTCAGCACCTGATCCTGCGGACTGACCCGCTCCTGAATTAGTGTTCTGAGCTTGCTTCTGTTGCTTGTTAGCAGCCTGTGAAGCGTTTTGGTTACCTTGTTTAGTTCCTTGTTTAGTTCCTTGCTTGCCGGAAGAAGGATTGGCTGTTTTGGTTGTAGCCTTGTCCTGTTTGGACCAATCCTTAATGACGGTCTTTGTGATCGTCGTTGTTCCGTTGGATATATTCACTGTATAACCGTTATTTTGTAGCCACTGTTGTAGTTGTGCAGACAAATCGTCAGCTGGTGAAGCTGATGCCGGAACGATGAATCCTGCGGATAAAATGGCGCTTAGACTTCCCATCACCAGTGTTTTTTTCAACATATTCTTCATTTCGTCATCTCCTTGTTGTATTAATGCCTTGGTGTGAACGTTCCCGGTTACAACTTTGTAATCTTTACCCTAGCAGTATATCATGTTTCATAGCAGGATCAATGGTATAAAAGTTGGAAAAAAAATAGCCCCGCTTGGCAATAGCCTACACGGGACTGATGTATGGATAATAAGACTTTATATATAGTCCTAGCTTTATCGAGGCAGCTTATCTAAGCTTTTTGCTGAAACGGTAGCCTTGCTTTTCAAAGCCGATTCGGTTGTAGAAGGCTCTGGCCTCTACTTGTTTGATGCGGTTATTCGCTCCGGTAATGAATAAATGATAGCATCCTTGCGCACGTCCCCATTCTTCACCACAAGACACCAGACGTTTGCCAATGCCCTCGCCGCGATACTCCCCGCTCACGACCAGCATGGTGATTTGTACAGCAGGATCAGGATAAGCCAAGCTTTGAGCCGTATGCATGCCGATTACTCCGACAACACGACCATCCATTTCTGCAACCATCATATTCGCCTGACTGTCCTCCTGCGTTGTTCCCATAACTTCTTTCATCACGCCACAAGTCATCGGATATCCGACTTCTCTTAGCAGTCCAGTTACGGCTTCGCAATCGCCAAGCTCTACGGAACGAATTGTCAGTACTGGAATCATCACATTGTTAGACATGATTTACCTCCACTTTCAGCATATTAGCAGCCTCTTTGGCCGTCTTCCGTGCTGTCTCCACATCTCCTGCAGCGCTAAGCGCTACAGCCATCCGGCGTCCCGGCTTGGTTTCAGGCTTCCCGAACACTCGCACCTGTGTCCGGGGTAGCAATAACGCATCATCCATACCACTTATTTCGAAATCCCGCGTAGCCAATTCTGCCTTCAAGGTAGCTGAAGCCCCTGGTGTAAGCAGCGTGACTGACGGCACCGGGAAACCGAGAATGGCTCGCACATGAAGCGCGAATTCCGACAAATCCTGCGTAATCATAGTCACCATTCCAGTATCATGCGGACGAGGGGACACTTCACTGAATATGACACCATCAGCCGTTAAAAATAGCTCAACGCCAAACAATCCGTAACCACCCAATTCATCCGTAATCGTACGGGCAATGTCTTCTGCCTCTGAAAGCTGCTTGTCCGTCATACCATGAGGTTGCCAGGATTCGACATAATCCCCGTCTTTCTGAATATGGCCAATCGGTGGGCAAAAAGTCGTACCTGAAACCGATCTGACGGTCAATAAAGTAATTTCGCTCTCAAATGGGACAAAAGCTTCAACAATGACACGTGTTGTTTTGGCACGTGCGCCTTCCAGCGCCGTATTCCAGCAGGATTCTGCATCTTCAGGTGTCCGGCATACAGACTGCCCTTTACCCGACGAGCTCATCAAGGGCTTGACCACGCAGGGCGTGCCAAGCTCATGTACCGCTGACCGCAACTGCTCAAAATCATCTGCAAAACGGTATTCGGCGGTCGGAAGTTGCAATTTCTCGGCGGCAAGCCTGCGAATACCCTCCCGGTCCATCGTAAGACGGGCGGCCCGGGCAGTTGGTACTACGTGAAATCCCTCTTGCTCCAATTCTTCCAAAGCACCCGTAGCAATAGCTTCGATTTCGGGTACAATTATGTCGGGCTTTTCCTTGCGAATAAGTGCCTTCAACGCCTCAGCATCCTGCATATCCAGACATTGAGAACGATGGGCGACCTGCATTGCTGGAGCCACTTCATATCGATCCACAGCAATACACTCCACGCCAAGCCGCTGAGCTTCGATAATGACTTCTTTTCCCAATTCGCCGCTGCCCAGCAGCAGCATTTTCTTAGCGTTGGCAGAAAAAGGAGCACCCCACATCTTGAACTCTTCCCCCTCTGACGATATTGCTCTGATCTCTTTTCATCTTTATTTTCAGGGTTTAGCTTCAAGAATGCAATAGTGCTCGGCATTAAAATTTACAAAAAACGCGATTTTTTGATCTTTTTTTTACAAAAATCTGAACTGTGCTTCCACCAGCCCCCGATATATTCCATGTTTTTTCATCAATTGTTCATGATTACCACTTTCCTGAATCTCTCCGTGATCCAGTACGACAATATGATCCGCATTCCGAATGGTAGACAAACGGTGAGCGACCATAAAAGAGGTTCTGCCTTCCAGTAGAACCTGAAGAGCATCCTGAATTTTCAGCTCCGTTTCTGTATCAATGCTGGCTGTCGCCTCATCCAAAATAAGAATTCGCGGATTAGCAAGCAAAGCCCGGGCAAAGGATAAGAGCTGACGCTGGCCCATGGACAACATACCTCCCCGCTCCTCCACCTCTGTTTCATAGCCGCCTGGTAATTGAACGATGAATTCATGAGCATTAACCGCCTTCGCAGCCGTTTCAATTTCCTCATCTGTTGCGTCCAGACGGCCAAAACGAATATTATCGCGAATCGTACCTGAAAATATAAACGTATCCTGAAGCACGATGCTAATCTGGCTACGCAAGCTCTCCACCGTTACGTCCCGCACATCATGACCGTCAATGGTAAGCCGTCCTGATGTAATGTCATAGAAACGGCTAAGCAGGTTAATAATTGTACTTTTTCCTGATCCGGTATGACCCACAAGTGCAATGGACTGACCCGCCTCGACAGATAGATTAATCCCTTTAAGCGCCTGACGCCCTTTTTCATATTCAAAAACAACATTTTCAAATTGAATATCGCCCCGAATAAGCGGCAAATCCTTGGCTCCCGGCTTGTTCGCAATATTCGGCTTTTCATCCATAAACTCAAATATTCTTTCCGATGAAGCCATCGCAACCAGCAGCTGATTGTACATTTGACCCAGGCGATTAATCGGCTCCCAAAAATTTCCCACATAGTTGGCAAACGCAACCAGCAGACCTACCGTAAGCTGATCTGTCTGAATAAGATGCGCCCCGAACCAGAACAGCACCAGCGTACCCAGTCCTCCTGTAATATCAATAAGTGGACCAAAAACCTGATTCATGGCGGAGGCTTTATCCCACGACCTTTTGCTGGAGCTGTTCATGTCATCGAAATAAGCCATGTTTTCCTGCTCCTGCGTGTATGCCTGTGTCACACGGATCCCCTGAATGGACTCATTCAGATGAGAATTGATACGCGAGTTCTTCATGCGTACTTCCTGCCAGGCGCGGCGGATACGCACGCGTAGCTTGGTCGAGATTAAAAACATGATGGGAACGGTCACAATGACCGCCAAGCCGAGCTTCCAGTTAATAAGCAGTAAAATGACAATAATCCCCATGAGCTGAACACAGTCGATCAGGACATTCACTGCACCATTCGTAAACAGATCCTGGAGCGAGTTAATGTCATTCGTAACACGTACTAATACAGACCCTGCCGGTCTTTTATCAAAAAAATTAAAGGAAAGCTTCTGAATATGCTTAAACAGATCCTCACGCAGATCATAAATGACGCGTTGACCAATAATATTGGTGAATTTAATGCGGTACGTATTGGCTGCCCATTGAATCAAATATAGCAGCAACACCGCACCCGTTATGAGCAACAGCAACTTCACGCTGGGCAGTGCTGGCCACGCGGGAGCAATCGCCTTATCAATGGCCAGACTGATCAAATAAGGAACCGTCAGCTTGGTGATGGTGCCGAGAATCATCATGACCAGAAGGATAGGCAGGATCTGGCGGGCATAAGGCTTCATGTATGCAAGCAAACGTTTAAATTCTGACCAGTTAAACGGTTTGTCAATGACATCATCATCCTGATACACAAAACGTTCATTCGTTGGTTTTTTTAACGGATGGGCTTTTTCTGCCGGTATATTCATGGTCTCACCTGCCTTTCGGATACACCGTCTGGAGTCTGGTCTATGTAGTCGGCGTATTGAATATGATACACATCCTGGTATGGACCTGGAGTGGCAATAAGCAGTTCATGTGTTCCTCGCTGGACGATTCTTCCTTCCTCAAGCACCACAATTTCATTGGCATGACGAAGCGACGAGATTCGATGAGCAATAATAAACGTGGTGCGTCCACGCATTACCTCTTGAAAACCGGTCTGAATTTCATGCTCCGTCTCCATATCGACTGCACTGGTAGCATCATCAAGTACGAGAATTTTCGGATTCTTGAGCAAGGCACGTGCGATGGCAATCCGTTGTTTTTGTCCCCCAGATAGCCCCAATCCACGTTCACCAACGACAGTATCGTAACCGAGCGGTAGCTCGGTGATGAATTCATGTGCCTGAGCCAGCTTGGAAACGCGTATGATGTCATCCATACTGACATGGTTTAAACCATAGGCAATGTTGTTACGAATGGACGATGAGAACAAAAACGTCTCCTGAAACACAGAAGAAATTTGAGCACGTAAATCGCGAATTTTCAAATGACGTATATCTGTTCCATCCAGCTTGATGCTTCCTGCGTTCACGTTGTAAGCCCGCATAAGGAGCTGGATAATGGTCGATTTCCCTGATCCTGTTCCACCCAAAATCCCAATGACTGATCCCGGTGGCGCATCCAGATTGATGTCAACAACAGCGGGCAGCTTATTCCCGTAAGCAAATGTAACATGTTCAAACGTAATATGTCCCTTTACCTGATCGGTATTGAGCGCAAGAGCATCAGGTTCATCGGTTACATCTACGGGCTGATTCAGCAGCTCCAAGACCCGTTCACCGGAAGCTTTAGACTGCGTATAGTTATTAATATGAAAACCAACGCTCCAGATCGGACCGATAATATACCAAATTAAGCTAAAAAAAGCGACGAGCTGTCCCAGAGTCATCGACTTCACAATGACCAGATATCCTCCCATGCCTAAAAGAAGGACCACACTGATAGAAGCAATAAGCTCCATGGCGGGGAAGAAACGACTCCATAAGGAAGCAGCCTGAATTTGATTACTTTTGTACTGTTCATTTCGTATTGAAAATTTTTCAACTTCATAGGATTCACGGGCAAAAGATTTGACGGTGCGGACCCCTGTAATATTTTCCTGTACCGCTGTCGTCAAGGCACTGAGCGCAATCCGCATTTCTTGGAAGGTGGGATGAATTCGGGATTCAAACTTAAATGTGACGAAGAGCAGCAAAGGCATGCTGATCATCGTAAAGAGGGTGAGCTGCCAGTTGATATACACCATCATCATAGAGCCGAATACGACCATCAGTACCACATTGAGGATTTGGGCAAAACCAAACCCGATAAAGTTGCGAATCGCCTCCAGATCACCGGTCAAACGGGACATCAGATCCCCCGTTTTGGCAGTGTCATAATATCTGAAGGACAGAAATTGCAGCTTTTCGTAACAGGCATTGCGGAGTCGATACGCCAGAAAGTTTCCTAGCCGTCCACCAAAAAAACCATGTAAAAATTGCATAAAACCTTTGATGATCACAACTCCCAGTACAGTCAGAGCCAGCACCGGGACTTTCTCGAAGTCACCGGGAATGATAGCGTTATCAATGAGCCTTTGGAGCAGGTTCGGATACACCAGTCCCAAGGCCGTCGCTATCGCAAGGCATAGAATGGAAAGAAACAGATAATGTCTCCTCTCGCGAAAAAAAACTTGCAGTTGCCTGAGCACTTCCATGTCAATGTCCCTCCATTAGTTGCACGACGTTGTTATATGGCTTAGTGAAGTTTACCATTCGCATTCCAAGGCGGCAAAGAGGATAACGGACCGTTTTCAGGCAGGTTCGCAATTGGTGGGTGATTAGGCAAATTAAATCGCTTTCTTATTATTGAATATGGCTATTTCCTCAGTTTTCCTTTCCTTTTGAAGCATGCATAAAACACCGGGTTGTCCCACAACCCGGTGTCCTTAAGTCTTCGCAACTATATATTTTATTGCGTTAGCATTTCTTTCTGCTCCAGATCGGCAATACGACCTGCCAGCTCTTCCCAAACCTGCGGCTGCTCGTCACCTGCAAGTGCATGCTCCATACCGCCAAGTGTCCCCAGCATCTGCTCCCGAAGCTGTGCCGTCTGCCACGTCAGCTCCTCCTGCATCAGCTTAACGTAATAAGAAGACATTCGTTCCCGCTGCAGCTCGACTGCTTCGCCAACTTTCTCGCGTAGTATCGGCTCCAGTTTGGATTGCAAGCTTCCCCGACCAGCCCCTTCAAAGAATAGCTTTGGATTTTTAAAGGCATTCCAGTACTCCTTCCAAAGGACGGAATCCTGCAGCGAAATTTCAAACAGTTCAGGAACAGCCCATTCTCTTGCTTCGGGAACGGTACAATCCAAACCTGTCAGCCGCTGGTTCATCTCTTCCGCACACCGTTGTACAGCCTTGTGCACCAAGGATTTCCCCGTTTTTTCCAACCTAAGTGTGGTTGCCAATAATTCCTGGGACAGCTCCAACTCAAGCAAACGCATCAGTTCGCGACCACAAGAGGCAAAAGCCGAACGAAGATCACCTGCTCCTTCACGCAGGACAGACGGATGAAATGCCTCCGCCATAAACTCTCCAGTCCGGTAGGCCAGCCGTTGACGTACATGATACAGCAGTTCATCGGTTTCACCTAATAAAACAGTTGCACCGTTGCTGTCAGACAAACTCTGGAGCATATGCTCCAGTTCACTGCGGATGAGGCTTAATCGCTCCAATCGAATCGTGCGTTCTTCTACGCCATACCGGGCATCAGCGGCATGATGCTCTATCCGGCTACGCAGCCTCCCCAGCTCCTGCATGGCAGAAGCAATGGACAAGCCCGCCAGTTCATCAGCTGCAAATGCCGAAAAATCTTTTTCAAACCCTTCAAAACGTGAAGCCGTACGCAGCGAAAGCTCTCCCTGTTCAGCCGCTTCCAGTGCCAGCATACTGGACAGCGGATAAATACGCGGCTTACGGATTCCGTTCGCCTGTAGTTGTTCCTGTACATGCCGGGTCACGGATTGCAGTTCTTCTTCGGAGGAAGCCAAATCTGAGGCATTGACGATAAAAAAGGTCTGATCCAACGCCAACGTCTCTTTAACTCGGCCCAATTGGTTCAAAAATTGCCGGTCTCCTTGGGTAAACGCATGATTGTAATATGTGATAAATACAAGAGCGTCTGCATGCTTCATATAATTGAAGGTCACGCCCGTATGCCGTGCATTCACAGAATCCGCTCCAGGCGTATCCACTAGCACAATACCCTGACGGGTCAAAGCGCAGTTATAATAAAGGTCGATGCGCTCCACAAAGCATGACTTGTGCTCAGACGCGACAAAATCCCGATACTGTTCCAGATTTACCTGAAGCTGCTGACCCAGCAGGTGTTCGGCTTCTTCCCATCCAGCTGCGGCAGCCTTCAAAAAGCTGTAATGCGGCCTGCCGGCAGGGTGTATTCCTTCCGGAGATAACTCACGTACGGCTTCCTGCCAGCCTACTGCCTCCGGTTCCCCCAATCCCAATAACCGGAACGAATATTTGAGATCATCCCACAACGCGTCCACTGATTTCATGTGGACGTCAGCCGTAGCATGGCGCTCAGGAGTTGCAGGCGCCATAATACGGTTAATCGCCGCTGTCGTTGGATGCGGTGATACGGGCAACACGGCTTCGCCCAGCAAAGCATTGGCGAAGCTCGACTTCCCGGCGCTGAACGCTCCGAACAGTGCCAAAGTAAATCGCCCGCCCTCCAACGCAGCCGCGCGGGCATGTAAATCCCGTACCGTTGCCTGCATGGCAGGGTACGGACTTATCAAGGCAGCGGCGGTTTTCAGCCGAGCCGCTACTGCATCCAGCCGCGTGCGGCGCCCTCCGGCAGCAGGCTGTGCTGCCGCCGTGCTCGCTTGCGGCAATGCCGATCCGGCGCGTGTGCCAGCGATGGCGGGCTGCGCCGCATCTGTTAGCGCGGCTGGAGCCATCGGGGACGCAGCGGCGGCTTCAGCCTTCAGCGCAGCCTCGCGGGGCAATGCGCCTGGCGCGACGGCCTGCGGCAGCAGGCTGCGAAGCGCGTTGGCGTGTACAGCCGAGGCATGTATACGGGCACTGTAGCGGCTCGCCGCGTCCGCTTGCGCCAACAGCGCAGTGCGCGCATCCGCGAGAGCCGCGCGGCGGGCTTCGGCTCGCACTGCTAGCTGGGCCAGCAGGCGGTCTGCCAGCGCCAGCGCCTTGCGGCGACAATCCGCCGTGACTGCGGCACGGAGGTCCTTACAATAGTTCAGCGTATACTCCGGCGACAACGCCGTTTCCTTGACCGTCTGCTCAATCAGCTGCCGATTCGTCACTGGACGAATGCTATCCAGCTCTTGCTCCATCGCAGCAGACCACAGCCCATGACCTTCGCCCCAAGATCTCAGCATCTCCCGCACATGGGGAAACAGTTGCCCCTCCACCTGATCAGTCAGCATCCGGGTCAGCCGTTCCAAACGATGCTCCTTTTCTCGCTCCGTCTTGCCTCCGGCAAACAACAGCCCCATCTTGAAGCCCGGCTTGCGGCTCTCCAAATATTCGCCCGCTGCTTCACGCAGCTCCGCAGGCGTCAAATGCACGTGCTCCAGTAGACGATCCAGCTCTTGACGCAACCTTTTATGCTCCTGCTCCGGGAGTATCCGCCACTGCTCATCCTCTTGCTGCAGGGCTTGCTGCTCCATTTTCAAACGGGAAATCGCCTCTTCTCCGCCCGCCTCTTGCAGCAGCGTGTTCAGCTCCTCTTCTTCAGCTGCCTGCACATCCTCCACATGTTGCTCTACCAAATGGTGCATGGAGGATACCAGGCTGTACGCTAACAGCTCCGCTTTCCGCTTCAGTAATTGTTGAATCAACGACGGCAACTGTTGCCACTGGTTCCAAGGGTGATTTGGCTCTTTTAAGGAAGTAAACATTAGATCAGTATAATGGACCTGCCACGCATGAAAGCTGGTCTCTACCTCATTGCGATAACGTGTAAATGAAAGTTCCCGCTCCCGGTGTTTATCTATTTGATTGATTATCAAGTATAACGGCTTGCCCCAATCCGATAAGCTTTTGGCAAAAGACAAATTATTTTCAGATTGAACATGATTGTAATCCATCACATAAAAAACAATGTCTGCCCGATGTAAAGCGGAATGTGTCGCCAGCGCATGTCCTTGGTCTGTGGAGTCTACGCCCGGTGTATCCAGCAGTACCCCTCCGCCGGATAGCATCGGAATATCCTCCCATACCTGAATGAATTCATAGGCCCCGCCATTTTTACAATATTCAGCTAGCTCGGCCAAGGAGGTTTCCATGATCTCCTTCTCCGGGTTTTCCGATGATTTAACTGGATGAATGAGTGCTCTTGAATGTCCATGCCGGATGGACACCACATTAGCGCTCGTAGGCACCGGTCCGGAGGGCAGCACCGTTTTACCGCACAGGCTGTTAATCAAGCTTGATTTTCCCGCCGAGAAATGTCCACAAAAGGCAATGGTCAGCTCGTCCGCGTTCGCCTTCTCTAGTAGATCAGCTAAAGCCTTGGCTCCCGCCATATCCCCTGCTTTATGCAAAGTATTCTGCATCTGTTCAATCGTATTAGACCACTTTCCGGCATCTCCTGTAATCGTTTGCATCATAAGCTACGGTTCCACTCCTTGTCTCTTGAGCATCAAATAGCTATATTGTAGCACTCCTGTGCCACTGTGAGAATCATCACAATTAAAAAACTAAAAAGCGTCCCCCTCCAGTACCTGACTTTGGGGAACGCTCTTTTCAAAACGGATCATTACAGCAATGCTTCAATCTAATCTTCCATATCCAGAGGATCTGTCGTTGCTTCAAATCGATTGACTACTTTCCCGTTCCGATCCATCAGGAATTTCGTAAAATTCCATTTGATCGAATCTCCTGGTAAGTATTCAGGATGACGCTCATGAATTAAAGGAATAAGTATTTTGGCAACCGAATGCGTTTCATCAAAGCCCTCAAAGGGCAACGACGAAGCAAGATATGTAAACAACGGATGAGCCTGCTTATCACTCTGAAATTCAATTGAAAATTTCATAATTAATGATGTGGAATCGTCCATATCCAGCATTTGATAATGGTCTTCAAGGTTCGTGCAGATCATGCGCCTCCAGGCTGGTTAGACCAGCCGGGCCGCCTGCACCGGAACATGCAGCGCATGTCCGCTAATTATACTTAATTTGCTGCTGCCTCAAGCACTGGCAGCAAAATTTCAAATACTTGACCATGCTGCAAAATCGTAATTCCGCGGGATTTGTCCTTCATTACGACCACTTCCGGCTTTTGAGACATACGTTCCAGGTAATGCTCAGGCACATCCCCGGAATGGCTGACCGTAATTCCCTCAAGATCGCGTTCTTCGTTTTCAGCAAACTCTGTTGTTACAATTTGCTCAAAAATATCCGAAAACGCCTCAAAATTGTCTGTATATACCGAAATGCACTTCATTACTCTTCATCCTTTTCTACACATAAATGGTTAAACCCTTTGTAAACTCTATGGGTCTTTAAGCTCTACGTTCCTTATCTTTTCTGATAAGAGACGTTTACATACGTTTCTTGCCTTCCCTGCACACATCAAGCAACGGGCATACCTGACATTGAGGGTTTTGTGCTTTGCAATGGTAGCGACCGAAAAAAATAAGCCTGTGGTGGGTCAAAGACCATTCATCCCTAGGTACTCTTTTCATCAGCTTCTTTTCCACCTCAAGCACTGAATCATCCCATCCTGCAAAGCCGAGTCGTTTAGAAACGCGCTCTACATGCGTATCGACCGCAATAGCCGGCACATTAAAAGCGGTAGATACGACGACATTAGCCGTCTTGCGTCCAACACCGGGAAGCTTGACCAGTTGATCGTGCTCAGACGGTATTTCTCCCCCGTACTGGTCTATCAATATACGGCACAGGTTATGAATATGCTTGGCCTTGTTTCGGTACAAGCCGATTCTGCGAATATCCTGCTCCAGCTCCTCAATGGGAACAGCCAAATAATCCTCAGGTGACTTGTATTTTTGAAACAGGTCTGCCGTTACTTTGTTGACCATCTGATCGGAGCACTGAGCCGACAATAACACGGCAATCGTTAATTCAAAAGCATTGTCATGGTTCAACTCACAATGGGCATCCGGATACATCGTACCGATGGTGTCCAATATATGACGTGCGGTTGCTGCATTCACGGAATCCTACCTCCTACCAAAAAAAACGTCCTGATACGGGATAGCCCGCATCAAGACGGTCACTCTAAATAATCATCCGGAAAGAAACGAATACTATTTGTGCATGACTGCCTGCATAGGCGAGAAATACACTCCTATATTATCATTATCTGTCACAGATTGCACGTGAAAAGTGTGCAAATTGCCAAGAAATTTTCATACAATCTGATCTGTTAACGGCTCATTGGATGATCCAAATCTACGTGCCCCATTAAAGATTCCAGAGATTGACCATCTACGAGCAAATCCAGTGTTTTGATTTCATTGAACTGGAACATTGTTTTCTTCAAGGCATCAATAGCCAATTCCTCGCCACCTGCACCCAAACGTGCTTCGTCCGGCAAAGAAATATCAAAGGTCAATGCTCCGTTATCCAATTTGATCTTATGCACGGAAATTTTATCCGACCACAGCGGTATCAGAGAAGAATTCCCACTTTTTTGCAGAGCCTCGAACGCCTTTTGGTATTTTTCCAGCTCGCTCGGGTAGGTAATTTCCTTTTTCTCTTCTTTTAAGCCATTCTCTTGAGTATCTGTGTAGTAGACTGTGATCTGCTGCGTTTGATGATCTCCTGATTTTTCCGTTTCCGTCTTGGTTTGGGTAGGTTCCGTTGACGGGGATGCTGGGGTCTGAGACGCCCCGTTATTTTCAGCAGACTGAGCCGATGGATCAGGGGTCGTTTGCTCAGACGTACTATTGGGTGCAGCAGGTGTTTGTGTTTCCTGAGTTGGAGCCGCCGGAGCAGCTGTCTGCTTGGAGGCACAGCCTGCGCCTGCTATGGCAAACAGTGCCAGCAAACCTGCGATTACGATTTTTTTGTTCATATGTCCCCCTCCTTGCTTGACGTTGGCAAGCGATTTGTTGAAGATTTATTTTACACCAAGATACTCTGTGATGCCATCTGCAATCCCCTGAGCTACCCGGTTTTGAAAATCTTCATCAAACAGTGTGGCTTCCTCTTTTGCATTACTCAAATATCCTACCTCAAGCAAAACGGCTGGCATAGTCGTTTCCCGAATCACATGGAAATTGCCATAACGAATGCCTCGGTCTGTCAGACCCGTAGCAGGAGCAAAGTACTTATGCATAACGCCCGCGAACGCTTTGCTGGCACTCCGCTGGTAATACGTCTCTGTACCGTTGGAAGCTGAACTGCCGCTGCTGTTAGCATGAATGGACACAAATACGTTGGCATTGAGATTTTCAGCCACTTTTACTCGCTGTTTAAGCTCCAGGAATGTGTCGTCGCTGCGTGTCAATACGACCTCAAGGTTGGGATTCTGCTTTAAGATGCTTTCCACTTTCAAAGCCATAGCCAGGTTGAAGGTCTTCTCGTAATTTTTTCTTGAGACCCCAACTGCTCCAGAATCCTTTGCTCCATGACCTGCATCAATAACAACGACCTTTTTACCACTGCTGTTCACTGGTGATGTCTGTGTATCGTCTGGTGATGAACCATCTGGCAGCGTGGCATCAGGCGTTGTATTAATTGAATCCTTGGATGCCAGATCGACGATGACATGATTGGATCCATCATTGTATGCAGTGTAGTTCATAGCATGTTTCAAATCAATAACAACACGGACCGTAGAAGGTTCCTTTTGGAACAAAGCATAACGGATACCGGACACATCCGCTTCATTTTGAATGTCCAGTGAACCATTCAAGTTGTTGTCCAGCTTCTGCTGGTCTCCAAAATTGTCAGCGAACGCAGTTGCTGGCAAATCCACAACAACCCGATCAGGAGCTGTCATCGTGAACGCTTTTGGCTTGACTGTACTCGCGGTTGTGATGGTTAAACGATTTTGACTGAAACTGATTTCCTGCACTGGCGTAACACCTGTGCTCGCATTATTAGCTGGTGCAGTTACACTTCCTGTACTTGAACTGTTATTCCCGGATTTCGGAGGGGTAAATTCCCCGTTTCCAGACCCACTACTGCGGGTATATAATTTTACGGACTTGGAGCTACTGTCCCATTTTACGTCCAGTCCCATTTGCTCCCCGATAAAACGAAGCGGTACAAGGGCATAATTGGAACGCAGCAGAGGCGAAGCATCCAGACTAATGTCGCTTCCATTGACAGTCGCCGTCTTACTTCCGATGTTCATTCGGATCGAGGTACTGTCCTTCTCAATCGTTATGGTTCGCGCCTGCTGCTTCCATGTCACGTCATATCCTAAATTTTCAGAAATTACGCGTAGCGGAACCATTGTGCTTCCGCCTATCACTTGTGCCTTAGCACCACTAGGGACACTTAACTGTTGATCGTCGAGATAGATTTGCGTTCCACTCGAAGCCGCATGTCCATAACCCGGAACCGCCCACATGAAGACAAATAATAACAACAAAAAACCAAATTTCTTCATTCGTCACCCTTCCATTCATATTTTTTTTGCCACATGCTCCGGTGCGGCGACCTGATATACGCGCTTATGTAATATCAGACAACCTTTTAGACGTTATCCCACACCAAAAGTTGCGAATATATTCCATCATAACAGAAATATACGTGCCTAAGAACTATTTTTGTCGAATTATGACTAAAAATATAGTTCATTCGTTTCCCGTCAAAAGTCATCGTCAAAAAAATTAAAAAAGCCACTTTTCACCTCCATGATTTCCCATAAAGGTAGAAAGTAGCTTTTTTTAACCCTCTTAATTAATCACTTAATTAATCACTTCGTTAAGCGATTCCGTGGTCCCCGTTTCCGTTGCAAAATACTCTTTTAATCCGTCGACGATTCCTTGCGCAATCATGCCCTGTTTTTCTTCCGTGAACATGGCTGCTTCATCAGACGGATTACTCAGATAGCCACATTCCAGCAGCACCGCTGGCATTTGCGATTTTCTTGTTACCACATGGTTTGCCACCTTAA
Organism: Paenibacillus sp. BJ-4; assembly: GCF_020404765.1. GTDB lineage: Bacteria > Bacillota > Bacilli > Paenibacillales > Paenibacillaceae > Paenibacillus. The sequence continues at coordinate 217,996 of NZ_JAIVEM010000005.1, read as the reverse complement.
TGCCGTTATCCTTGAACCCAGTAGCCGCTATAAGATGCTTGTGCATCGTCGTTGCCAGATTCAAGCTTTCCTGGCGTGCATAATAAGTTTCAGACCCATTGGCTTTTCCGTTATTGGAGGCTGGCATACTGTTTCCATGGATGGAAACAAACACGTTTGCCTGTTGATCATTCGCAAGCTGGGGACGTTCATCCAGGGTCGGATATGTATCTCCATTGCGGGTCATTATGACCTGAATAGCTGGGTCATTTTGCAAAAGCTGTTGAACCTTTAACGCCACAGCCAATGTAAACTCCTTCTCACGTCGTCCTGTCGCACTGGCTGCTCCAGGGTCCTTGCCACCATGTCCAGGATCAATTACGACAATCCGCCGTCCTTCGACATGAGTTGGTGTGACCACCAGATTCTCACCACGCTCACGCAATTGGAGGGTGATTTCACCCGTGCTGTTTGTTGAAAGATCGTAATCACGTACTTGATTCAAGGCAATGACAACACGGACACCCCCATTTTGTCCATCTACAGGAGCGAATCTGATTTCCTGTATATCTGTGCCGTCAATATTCGTCAGTATACGTGAGCCATCACTACGAACCGGAAACGGTTGAGAAAACTCGGACGACAGCGTTGCTCCCGGTAAATCCACGACAATGCGGTCAGGCCCCGTCATTTTGAACACTTTGGGGGTTACAACTTTATTCATAGAAATCTTTAATGCTTCATGTTCAAAAATGATGTCCTGCACAAGCAACGTATTTGCTTTTGACTTCTCTGCATTCTGATCCTTGGGCGGTGAAAGTGCACTCTCCGTCTGCTTGTCTGCTTCGGCCGTATTTGTAGTGGTAGTTGTCGTTGGAGACGTTTTCTGCTTGCTGGTCGTATTCTGCGTCGACGTTTTTTGCGATTCGGCCTTCTGATCTGTCTGTGGAGTTGTGGCCTTTTGACTAAGATTTACGGATTTACTTTTATTATTCCAATCTACTTTTAGTCCCATTTGTTCCCCGACAAAGCGCAATGGAACCATCGTCGAGTTGCCACGCAGAACAGGAGGCGCATCCAGACTAACTGTTTTTCCATTCACATCAGCCGATGTACGGCCTACATACATAGACATATCCGTATTGTTTTTTTGAATTGAGATTTTATAGGCTTGTGGTTCCCATTTGAATTGATATCCAAGCTGCTCACCAACTACCCGAAGCGGTACCATGACTTTTCCATTGACCATTTCAGGCTTGGCATCTGCAGGCGCTTCCATCCTTTTGCCGTCCAAAAACAAATCTGCTTCAGCCGCATTCACATGAGTGGAGGACGGCCACAACCAGATTAAGATAGCCGCCAATATCACCCAACCATATTTTTTCATCCTCATTCCCCTAACTTATATATGTAATATTTTTGTGCTCCTGCGTAGGTATAGTCCTCAACCATTTTACATTTACAATACCATGCTCAGTCGAGCCGTCAACCCCTTATTTACCAATTTAATTCTAAAAATAACAAAAGCCCGCAGGCAAAAGAATTGCCAATACGGGCTTTCTGCTCAAATATGATTATGCGCCTTGCTTGGCAGCACGTTTTTGTTCATAAGCCAGAATTTCAGCTTCATGCTGGAGCGTTAAGCCAATGTCATCCAAACCTTGCAGCAGGAATTGACGACGATGCTCATCCAGATCAAAATCAATATGCAGACCATAATCGTCAGTAATTGTTTTTTCGTTCAAATCTACGTTCAATTGGTATTTATCATGCTTCGCCGTGCGCTGAAATAAATCCTCTACTTGCTCTTCAGACAGCTTGATCGGCAAAATACCATTTTTAAAACAGTTATTATAGAAGATATCTGCAAAAGACGGTGCGATTACAGAGCGAAACCCATAATCCATAATCGCCCACGGCGCGTGCTCACGAGAAGAGCCGCAGCCAAAGTTGGCGCGAGAAATCAGTACAGATGCCCCTTCATAGCGAGGCTTGTTCGGTTCAAATTCAGGATTGATATTGCCCGCCTCATCAAAACGCCACTCATAAAACAGAAACTGTCCAAAGCCTGTGCGCTCGATTCGTTTCAAGAACTGCTTAGGAATAATAGCATCCGTATCCACGTTCACCCGATCCACAGGCGCTACGATTCCTTTTAAAGTTGTGAATGCTTCCATCGTAAATTCCTCCTCTGTATCCTAGTGGACTACTTCTTCCTGCTTGAATTTCCAATCCCGTACATCGACAAAACGTCCATGAATCGCCGCAGCGGCTGCCATTGCCGGAGATACGAGGTGAGTCCGTCCTCCGCGTCCCTGACGACCTTCAAAGTTGCGGTTAGAGGTAGACGCACAACGCTGTCCCGGTTGGAGCACGTCCGGATTCATCGCAAGACACATACTGCATCCCGCTTCACGCCACTCGAATCCTGCTTCCTTGAAAATAACGTCCAGTCCTTCTTGTTCAGCCTGAATTTTCACACGACCTGAACCTGGTACGACGATTGCTGTTACTCTGTCAGAAACCTGGTAGCCTTTGGCAACCTCGGCCGCAGCGCGTAAATCTTCAATCCGCCCGTTGGTGCAGGAGCCGATAAATACATAATCAATCGCAATTTCCGTGATCGGTGTACCTGGCTTCAAATCCATATATTCAAGCGCTTTTTCAGCCGCTTTGCGTTCGTTTTCTGTCGGCAATTCTGCCGGAATTGGTACGTTCGAGGAAATATCTGTACCCATACCTGGGCTGGTGCCCCAAGTTACTTGCGGAATTAAGGAATCCACATCAAACTCCAGCACAACATCAAACTCAGCGCCTTCATCTGTAACAAGCTCCTTCCACTCAGCAACCGCCTGCTCGAAAGCAGCTCCTTGCGCTACATGTTCACGTCCACGCAAGTAATTGAAGGTGGTTTCATCTGGCGCAATCATTCCAGCTCTAGCTCCGCCTTCTATGGACATGTTGCACACCGTCATGCGCTCTTCCATGCTCAATTCGCGAATGGATTCGCCTGTGTACTCAATAACATAGCCTGTAGCGAAATCCGTGCCGTATTTGGCGATGACGCCCAAAATCATATCTTTCGCTGTTACACCCGGTTTGCGGCGACCTACAAAACGAACTTCCATCGTTTTTGCCTTCGCCTGCTGGAGACATTGCGTTGCCAGTACGTGCTCTACCTCGCTTGTTCCGATACCAAAAGCAAGCGCCCCGAACGCACCATGTGTGGAGGTATGGCTGTCACCACAAACAATCGTTTTCCCCGGATGAGTCAGACCAAGTTCAGGCCCCATAACGTGAACGACACCTTGATCAATGGTATCCAGATCATACAGCTTAACACCGAAATCGCGGCAATTTTGAGTTAATGTATCAATCTGCTGTTTGGAAATTGGATCCGTAATATTGTAGCGATCAAACGTCGGTACGTTATGATCCATTGTTGCAAATGTAAGCTCTGGACGACGCACCTTGCGTCCGCCAAGACGAAGTCCCTCAAACGCCTGCGGGGAGGTTACCTCATGGACCAAGTGAAGATCAATATACAAAATACTCGGCTTTCCCGCTTCCTGATAGATGACATGGTTATCCCAAATTTTCTCGAACATGGTCTTTTTACTCATCAACATTCACCCCTGTGCTTTCGAACTAGTGGAGAGAAACTATACGGATCTCTCTTGAATGTCAACAATATACCACGACATGTTTGATTGGTCTAAGATATGATATCTATAGAAGTGATAGTCTTCACCTATAAGGCTGGATACGGTAAAATATTGGTTTTGAATATTCATACTGCGAAGGTTGAGTTAATTATAATAGTCTCAGATTGCATTGACAAAATAAGTAATAAATTTGTACAATTAGGAAAACTTTTGCTTGCAAATGCGTTCGTACTTAATTTTGTAGTAAGAAGATTTGTCAAACACACGGCTGCATGTACTACTGTGATATAACGATCTCAAAAAAATGGAAAACTGACTGCGAGATTCAGCCGAAGATAATATTCGCATCCTAAAAAAGGAGATAGAATGATGAAACGAATTGCAATATCCGTTGAACACTACACTCCAATTTTGATTGTCGGTACGGGTATCTCAGGGCTTACTGTTGCTTATTATTTGTCAAAAAACAATATTAAGTACACGATTACAACAAAAAAGAATGCTCCCAAACAAAGCAACTCCTTTCTTTCAGCCGCAAATACGCGTGTTCCATCAGAGAATGAAATTAATAATATTATTAATCTTACTATTGATAAATGTGGAGCAGATCGATCAGTTATTGAAACACTATATAGAAATTCCAACATAATTATAAATTTTTTTGAAGAATTAGGAATTCCTTATGAGAAAACATCCTTTGGTATCATGCCTGAATGTTTGATTAAATCACATGGGGGAAAGAAATTAATCAATTGTTTGTTACAACATATTGAGCAACCGATGTGTAATAAAATTTTGATTCATTTGGAAAAGTCTGATCATGGAGTTATCGCCTTATTTTATGACACACAATCAGATCAATTTATCAGAATACATACTAATTATTTGGTATTAGCTACGGGAGGATATGCGGGACAATTTTGCTACAATGATAATTCTCCAGGTTCAACTGGTGAAACGCTTATCTTAGCTAAAAAAATAGGTGCAAAATTAAAAGGAATGTCTACAGTAATGTGTCATCCTTGGTCTATATACAACGGAAGGCAAATTTTATTGGGCGGAGTTGTATCTTTGAGTCAAGGGAAAATAGTAGATGAGGAAGGAGTTCAATTATTAAAAGATGAGTATATTTGTGATGCAATTGCTCGAGATGATTACCACGAAATGATTGATGAGATTTTAAAATTTCAACTAGAATGCATCAAACAAAAAAAGGATATGTACTTGGATATGAGCCATGCTGATGAAAACTTATTGAATGAAAAATTCAAAAAATATGGATTTAGTCCTAATGTAGTTAAAAATAAAAGAATCAAAATTACACCAACGATGCACTATTCTTCAGGAGGAATCGAAATCAATGCTAATGCTGAGGTTATAAACTTGAATCGTGTTTTTGTTACTGGAAAAGCTCAATTTAATGGTGATCTTGGTACAGGAAGAATCCCTGGGCAAGCATTCGCATCGGGTATCGTTTTTGGTAAATTAATTGCTGACAAAATAGCTAATGAAGGTATTTTCAATACTCAATATCAATTTTCATTTAAAAATCCGCCTGAAACTATGCAACTGTATTCGAAAGAAAATAATGACTTTCCGATTGAAGAGTTTCAGAAAAAATTGTCAACTCTAATGATGGATTTGATCGCTTCCAATTCTACTACATTTTCTCTTTCATTCTATAAAAAGGAAATTCAAGAAAGTCAAAACATAATATTAAGTAGAGCAAGAGGATCAGGAAAACGATACGAGGATATTTTAACATTATTTTTTGGATATTTTATTGCAATGGAATTTATAGAAGATCTTGAAGAAAAGACAGGCTTGTTGACTAACCAAAAATAGGATAAAAAGAGTCGCCTTTTCGGGTAATGGAAAGTAGTTCTCAAAAACGGCATCGTTGTGAACATTCCAATGCTGTTTGGAACCACCGAAAATGAGGTGTATGGACAGTTGTTCTCTGCACTTATCGTATACGTACTGTTAAAAACGATGTATGGCCGCGTAAGCCTTCGTATTCCCAAGCATGAAGCAATGGAGTTTGTTCGTTTTACGCGTCTACTCTTGCTATATTAGTTAATCAACTTGGCCTGCTCTCATATAATACTTTCCACTAATCTTAACTGACACACGCGAAAACTTTTCTATAGTACCGCCATAGCCCACAACCGTTAAGTACTTTAATTTATTTGCTCTCAACAACATAAAGTTTGGATCATAGAGTTGATAATTCATCATTTCAGGTTTAACACCGCCTCATCGGAATATTCCATTACCTGGTTATAGGGTATTCACCCAATTACTTACGGTGACAAAAAAAGAGACGATGATAACAGCTCATGCTCATAGAGCATATGTTGCTACTTACTTGGACCAATAAGGATGCATCCTAACTATTGTTCACTCTTATCCTCTTAGCTCAATAAAAAAGAAGCCCAGAAAAATATCTCGACCTCTTCCAAGGAAAACTTTTAATACTATATTAGTAGTAGTCAAAGGCATATTTGTACGGGGATGAGCTTTCAAATGGATTGGTAGCGTTATCCTTCCTCATCTCCAGTATTTCCACCGTACCTATGGGCGTGAGGGATTCTACCGTTTACCGTTGTATACCCTTCAAAATGGTGGTAATGCCCACCACCTGCCAATTGAATTGCTGGTCCTGTTGTTCCTCTAATGATGTGCGTATGTTGATCGTTAAGTGATGTTTCTGCATAATAATGGTGAACATGCGGAACGCCACTTGGAGCTGGTTGTGTTACTCCAGCATAATGGTGATAGTGTCCAACATCAAACGAAGTATTGCCTTTAAAAGGATGAACATGAACTTTTACTGGTCTTCCGTCCCACGAAGTAATAAAAAGCTTATGCGAATGAGTGGAATCGGAATCGTCGGAATGAACAACGAAACCTGTTATTGGTATTTCCATCAGCAGCCACCTCTCTTTATCAACTGCTACATGCTATGAAAGAGGTAGTGTAGATGTTCAATTTTTCTCGTACAAAAATACCAACGAAAATCAGTGCATGATCTCTTTCTTATTTACCTTAACACCTGATAAAGATTGATCAAACATATCGAGAATAAAAAGGAAACGCTCAGCTTCACGAAATACATGATCAGCCAATAAAGGATGGATAATGCTTTTTATTCGGCATTCGTCGATTAAATCACGCGCTGTTTTCTTAAAATCACGCAAGGATTTAACAGAAACACGGTTTTCATCAACAAATTGACTTAGGAGCGGAACGGTTTGCGACTGTGGCCGCATATAACTTAAATCAATAGCTTGAAACATCAGCGTATCGAAATCATTACTGAATTCCCTTGCTTGTTCGACCAGTTTGCGCTCAGACGGATCAAGCAAATGACCTATAAATTTCGAGTGATCGGCCATAATCTTTAAGAAAAAGATATTCTCATCAATAATAGCATCGGGCAGTGGTTCAAGCTTTCCCGAATTGAGTTCCTCTAAACGGTTTCTGAAATAATTCGCTTCCCGGCTTATATGATCTACCAATAAGGGGAAATTTGTTTGTCCAGGTAGTTTACATTGCAATATAAGCCCCAAAACCATTCTCTTAAACGCCCAAATATTAGCCGCCGCATTCCGGACCTCTGTATTAAATTCTTTAATTGTGTGCGGGTCTGTATCGATATTAAAATCGTGTGATCTCCTCTCAATCCCCTCAAAAATAGCCTGAAACTGATTGGCTTCTTGAATGAGTTGAGTATCTTCAGCTCTAAAGCCTAATCCCAAGAAAAATGAATGCTCCTTCATGATCCTCGACCAGAATCGTATCTCATCTAATGATCGGGCAACAAATGCATCCAATCATATCCCTCCTCTGCAGCAACACATTTAGTTAATGATATGGCGTATATCTTGGCATGATACCTAAATTTTTTAGTGAAATAAGATTATTAGAGTTCATATACTTTATAAACTATAAGGAATGAGAATGACCTTCTTTAGCAGTGAGTTTTCACTAAATCCCCAGCATACCTATCTACAATCTAAACTATGTAAAATTTTGGTTAGGTGTAATGAATTTCACATCTTTCCGGGTCAACCTGTTCTACCATAGAGGGGTGATACGCCGTGCTGGGCAGACCACTTTGGTCGGAACGGTTACGTCCTGCCCTAAACCAGCTACACAGGCTGTCTGGCATGCGCGGCAAGCACGCCTTTATTTTGATTCGAAGCGGAGTGTCCAGATGTTGAATACCGAATGGGAATACCGTGAGCGCATAAGGAAGCTAGCCGTATGCATTGTTAAGCATTACCGGGGAAAAGGTCCGGATAACGTCAAGGTTTCACTGGATTCGCCGCTCCGGATTACGGTAGAAATTCGAGGTACCTTGTCCAATCTGTCTGAAATTCTGGTTCATGAAGGGGCCGAGGACAAGGTCAGGGAATATTGGAGCGTCCTTCGTCCCTATCTGGAAAAGGAGTTTATGAGCGAAGCGGAAAAAACACTCGGCAGTCCCTTCACTTACAGCTGGGAGGTCTGCCCCTCCGTCCATGGAGACGGACATATTATCATTACTCTTGAACTACAACACATACACCGGTTGGATTAGCGGGAAGGAGCTTGTCTCCTCGCTCGCGGATAAGCCAGTACAGGATGCAGCGTAAAGCGGCATTTTTGTATTGGCTTTTTTTCATGTTACGAGTTTCATCTATTTCATATAAAAAGAGGTGCTGCACACATGGCAGACAAGGTATTAACAGTATGTCCCTACTGCGGAAGCGGTTGCCAGATTAATTTGCTGGTAGACAAGGGACAGGTAATTGGCGCAGAGCCGGCTAATGGTCGTACAAATGAAGGCACACTGTGTCTGAAAGGACACTATGGATGGGATTTTCTGAATGATCCGCAGATTCTGACTGCACGCTTGCGCAAGCCCATGATTCGCAAAAATGGAGTCATGGAGGAAGTGGAGTGGGAGGAAGCCATTCAATATACTGCCGAACGGCTGTCCGCAATTAAGGAAAAATACGGACCTGACTCCATTATGGGGACGGGCTCTGCACGCGGTCCAGGAAACGAAGCGAATTATGTTATGCAAAAGTTCATGCGGGCGGTCATTGGTACAAACAATATTGACCATTGCGCCCGTGTCTGCCACGGCCCTTCTGTGGCAGGTTTGACCTACTCACTCGGGGATGGGGCTATGTCCAACTCTATTCCTGAAATTGAACATTCTGATCTTATTTTCGTGTTTGGATATAATGCACCCGAAACGCATCCGATCGTCGCAAGACGCATTGTAGCTGCCAAGCAAAGAGGTGCCAAAATTATTGTATGCGATCCGCGCATGACTGAAACTGGACGCATTTCAGATATGTGGCTACCTCTAAAAGGCGGTTCGAACATGGCTTTGGTGAATGCCTTTGGTCATGTGCTAGTGCATGAAGGACTGTACGACAAACGATATGTGGAAGCAAATACAGAAGGCTTCGCCGAATATGTAGAAAGCATTAAAAAATATACGCCCGAATATGCAGAAGGCATTACGGGGGTCAAGGCGGCTGACATTCGGGCAGCTATGAGGGAATATGCAAAGGCCCCTACCGCTACCATTCTGTATGGTATGGGCGTATGTCAATTTTCACAGGCCGTTGACGTGGTGAAGGGGCTCGCTTCCCTTGCGCTGTTGACCGGAAATCTGGGCAAGCCGAATGTAGGTATTGGACCTGTACGGGGACAAAACAATGTTCAGGGCTCCTGCGACATGGGCGCATTGCCGAATGTGTATCCTGGCTATCAGGATGTAACGGACAACGCGGCTCGCAAAAAGTTTGAAAAAGCATGGGGTGTTGAGCTGCCGCGTAAAAAAGGATATCCACTTACGGAGGTGCCGCACCTCATCCTGAAGGAGAACAAGCTGAAAGCTTATTATATTTTCGGCGAGGACCCTGTACAAAGTGATCCGAACGCTGCCGAGTTACGTGAAGCGCTAGACCAATTGGAATTTGTCGTGGTGCAGGATATTTTCATGAACAAAACGGCGCTGCACGCCGATGTCATCCTCCCTTCTACCTCCTGGGGCGAGCATGACGGTGTATATTCTTCGGCAGACCGGGGTTTTCAGCGCATCCGTAAGGCCGTTGAGCCGCAGGGTGATGTAAAACCGGACTGGGCCATTATTAGCGAAGTTGCTACCGCCATGGGCTACCCTATGTCCTATGCAAACACTGAGGAAATTTGGGATGAAATGCGGAGCCTCTGCCCATTATTCGCTGGTGCCAGCTACCAAAAAATGGAGGAACAAGGCGGCGTGCAATGGCCCTGCCCTACAGAGGACCATCCAGGCACACCGTATTTGTACAAAGGCAATCAATTTTCCACGCCTAGTGGTAAAGGCCGATTATTCGCCTGCGAATGGCGCCCGCCACAAGAACAACCGGATGCAAAGTACCCGCTTGTCTTGTCTACAGTCCGTGAGGTAGGCCATTACTCCGTGCGTACCATGACTGGCAATTGCCGTGCGCTACGCCAGCTGTCTGATGAACCTGGCTTTATTCAGATTAGCCCGGAAGACGGAGCAGATCTGAACATTCTGGATGGCGAAATTGTTGCCATATCCTCCCGTCGGGGACGCATTATGGCACGGGCACAAATCAGTGATCGTGTAAAAAAAGGTGCGACCTACATGACTTATCACTGGTGGGTTGGAGCATGTAATGAGCTGACCGCTGATTTTCTCGATCCGGTATCCAAAACCCCGGAATTAAAATACTGTGCCATACGGCTGGAACGGATTGCCGACCAAGCCCAGGCCGAACGTGATGTACATGAATCATACCAACGGATTCGTAGACAGATGAACGTCCATGAAGCTGTTTTGGCTGATAAGGTGACGAGATGAGCGGCGCGCAGGACACGCTACATCGTCCGTTGAGTAGAATGGGAGCAGCAGATAGAACAAGTGCTGTTGCCTCCTCCTTCGTAGTCGCAGACGGTGGGCAATGTATTGGCTGCAAAGCCTGTGAACTGGCGTGCTTCGCCGTTCACAGTCAGACTAACGGCATTGGCGCCTCGGTCGGAACCGTCAGCGTACCTGTCGTCCCCAAGGTGTATGTTGTGCGCGCCGGGGATACGTATGTGCCGGTGCAATGTCGGCATTGTGAAAATGCCCCCTGCGCACATGCCTGTCCGGTGCAGGCTATTCGTCAGGAGGACGGCGTGGTCATGATTGATGAGGAACGGTGCATAGGCTGCACCTCCTGTGTTTTGGCCTGCCCCTTCGGGGCCATTGAGGTGTCTCCAGTCTATCGGGCCGGGCACGTCGTGACGCAGTCCGGTTTGACTCACCGTGCAAATCGAGCTGCCCTTCCCCGTACTGCGGCAAGCAAATGCGATTTGTGCGCAGAAACTGCAGACGGACAGCCTGCCTGTGTAGAGGCGTGTCCGAATCATGTGCTACGGCTGGCCAAAGGCATAGTCGACTCGCCTCCAGAGCGTCGTAAGGAAGTCTTTTTCCCGCGCCTGTAAGGTCAAAATCAGCCGCAGAAAGGTAGAAAAATATGTCAACTACAACAGACAAGATCTCTTCGCCTCCTTGTATGGAGGCGACTGATCATACAGACCCTGTCATTCATATCGACCCTACGTTGTGCACTGGATGCAGACGCTGCGCGGGAGTTTGTCCGGTAGGTGCCATAGAGGGGCTGCCGGGAGAACCACAAACTGTGAACGCAGACCGCTGTGTTTTTTGCGGTCAATGTGTACAAATATGCAGTGTATACGCATCAGATTGGGCCGATGCATCCCCACAGGAAGCCGCCATCAGACGGCAGGAACGTATGCGTGAACGCGATATGCCTGCCGACATCGGCGAACCGCTGTTCGCTGCCTATTATAGCTATAGCCTGAATAAGGTAACTGACATGATGAAGAAACCAGGACAGCTTCGTATCGTCCAATGTGCTCCGGCTATTCGTGTGTCGCTTGCGGAGGAATTTGGTATGCCGTTCGGTACGCTGACGCCAGGCAAAATGGCCGCAGCCCTGCGCCGCCTTGGCTTCGATCGGGTATATGATACGAACTTTGGAGCTGATGTAACCATCATGGAGGAAGGCACCGAGCTGATTCGCCGCGTGACCGAGGGCGGACCGTTACCGATGTTCACATCCTGCTGTCCAGCATGGGTGCGTTTTGCAGAGATAGAATATCCCGATCTGCTGGACCATCTATCCAGTTGCAAATCACCAATGCAAATGGTGGGAGCACTAGTCAAAACTTATGGTGCGCAGCTGGATAAGGTGGAGCCTGCGAATATTTACAGCGTTGCGATCATGCCATGTACCTGTAAACAATTTGAATGCGATCGTCCCGAAATGGAATCCGACGGTTACCGTGATGTGGACGAGGTACTGACAACGCGTGAGCTTGCACACTGGATCAAGCAGTCCGGAATTGATTTTATGAGCCTGCCCGATGAAGAATTCGATTCACCGTTAGGACAATATTCAGGAGCGGGTACTATTTTTGGTGTGACTGGAGGGGTAATGGAGGCTGCCATCCGTACAGGCTACGAGCTGCTGACGAATGAGAAGCTGCCAAAGCTTCAGCTGGATTTTGTGCGTGGCGAAGAAGGCATTCGAGTAGCCGAGGTTCAGGTGGGAGAGCTGAAGCTCAAGGTGGCGGTCGTCGCCGGGCTGCAACATGCCTATCAGCTGCTGGATCGTGTACAGGCGGGCGAATGTGATTATCATTTTATTGAGGTAATGGGCTGTCCTGCTGGATGTATCAGTGGAGGTGGGCAACCCAAGCTCATGTTAGAAAAACAAAAAATTGAGGCTTATCGTGCGCGTAAATCGTCCATCTATGGACATGACGCTGCATCTCAGGTACGCAAATCGCATGAGAATCCTTTTATCATCAAGCTTTACGATGAATTTCTGGGTGAGCCGCTAGGTCATGTATCGCATCATCTGCTGCACACGACCTTTCACAAACGCGGACCCGGCAAGCAGAGCCGCAGCCGTGATGTTTCCACCAATGGGAATAACGATTACTCCCTTCATTAGTACGTTAAACACATAAGGTTAGTCAGTAGAAATTATATTTTGTCGTTAGTTAGAGAGGAGTCGAGTTGTATGAATCGTTTTGTTTTAGCTGATCCCGATCAATGTATCGGCTGTCGTACCTGTGAAATCGCATGTGTCATCGCACATTCAACGGATAACCCTTTTATCTCGCCGGATGACGAGTTTCATTTTCACCCTCGTCTTAAGGTCATCAAATCATTTGGAGTCACCGCACCGGTTCAGTGCCGTCACTGTGAGGATGCCCCCTGCGCTAATGCTTGTCCGAACGGCTCTATTACGAACGCAGACGGCTGTATTCTCATTAACAGCGAAAGCTGCATTGGCTGTAAAACCTGTATGATTGCCTGCCCTTACGGCGCAATTACCATGGTACCCCAATATAAAGACGGGCAGCCTGTTGTACAAGACGGACTGTACACCAATATGTCAGGCCGTTTGCAACCCAAAGAACGCATGATTGCCAGCAAATGTGATCTGTGCGAAGGTGTGGACGGCGGCCCGGCCTGCATTGGAAAATGTCCAACACAAGCCCTCAAGCTGGTCGAGCCAGATCTGGTTCATGCCCGGGTTGAGGAAAAACGCGCTGCAAGTGCACGTCAGCTGCTGCATATGACGCGCATTCCGGCGACGGGTCTATGAACCCATCTTCTCCTCTGGCCAAAGATACGCGTACCGAACGGGATGCGCTAGGAGACATGGAAATTCCTGCGGATGCCTTTTATGGTATTCACACTGCACGCGCGATGAACAATTTTGCAGTCAGTGGCAGGCCCGTGAACCAACAACTGATTCAAGCTCTTGTGTTGGTAAAAAAAGCAGCCGCTCAAGTGAACGGTGAGCAGAAACGACTTCCTGCCCACCGTGCTGCTGCCATTATCAATGCCTGCGACGAATTACTCGCCAGACGGTACCAAAATATGTTCACTGTCGATGCCCTGCAAGGCGGCGCAGGCACTAGTACCCATATGAATGTGAATGAAGTCATTGCTAATCTGGCCATCGTACAGCTTGGGGGCCAGCCCGGACAGTACGAACTTGTACATCCACTGGATGATGTCAACTGCTGCCAGTCTACGAATGATGTCTATCCTACAGCGCTTCGAATTGCAGCGATACGGCTGCTTCGGCCTTTATGTGACGCCATGTCTTCTTTACAGGAGGCTTTACAGCATAAAGAAATGGAATATGCCGACCTGCTCAAACTGGGTCGCACACAGCTGATGGATGCCCTGCCCATGATGGCCGGGCAAGGCTTCGGTGCCTACGCTAAGGCCATAGCACGTGACCGCTGGCGGCTCTACAAAGCCGAAGAACGGCTGCGAGAAATCCCTATTGGCGGCACGGCAATTGGCACAGGCATGAATGCGCCTCGCGCTTACAGCTACCGGATGGTCGAAAAGCTGGCGGACGAGACTGGGTTGGGACTATGTCGCAGCGACCACCCCATGGACCCGATTCAGAATATGGATGTCTTCGTGGAGGTATCGGGTCTACTCAAATCCGCCGCCGTGAACCTGCTCAAAATATCTGGCGATTTTCGCCTGCTGGCCTCTGGTCCTTTCGGTGGTATCGGGGAATACACGCTGCCTCCGGTCCAGGCTGGCTCCTCTATTATGCCGGGCAAAGTCAATCCGGTCATGGCTGAAATGGCCGGATTGACAGCAATGCGCGTGATGGCGGAGGATGCGGCTATAACGATGGCGGCTGCCTCCGGACAGCTGGAGTTGAACGCGTTCCTGCCGCTGATTTCCGAATCACTGCTGGAATCGCTGCATATTCTCAGCAATGCCGTTCAACTGTTCACGGAACGGTGTGTGCGCGGCCTGGTCGTACATGAGGAACGCTGCTCTGCAAATCTGCGCAACTCAGCTGTGATGGCTTCCGCGCTGGTCGCGGAGCTTGGCTACGATGAAGCTGCCTCCATTGCATCAGCAGCTATTGCACAGGGTCGCACACCAGAGGATATTGCAGAGGAGCGCGGTCTACTGACACGCTCACGGATTGAGCAATTGTGCCATCCCTATACAGTAACCAAGCCCGGAATTCCGGGGCAGGAAGAAGGAACTCACCATGGGAATGAATGATACCCCGCGTAGCAACCGACCACATATCGCCCTGCTCGGTCGCCGCAATGCGGGCAAATCCAGTATTCTGAACACCCTGACCGGTCAGCCCGCCGCTGTGGTATCTCCTGTAGGAGGAACGACAACGGACCCGGTTTTTAAGCCGATGGAGATACTCCCTGTGGGTCCCATCGTTCTGGTGGATACCGCCGGACTGGACGATGAGGGTGAGATCGGGACACTGCGCCGTGACAAAACACTACAAATACTAAACAGTACCGATTTGGCACTGCTGGTTATCGACGCTACTGTGGGAGTCGGACCCTTCGAGCACGAGCTGCTCGAAAAGCTCCGCACCAAAAAAATTCCTATCATTGCGGTATTAAACAAAGTCGATACCCTTCCTGAATCAGAACAAATGATCACAACGCTGCAGGCTGAACTGGATCTCACGTTGATTCCTTTCAGTGCCTCTATGCGCTGGGGAGACGCGGAACTGAAAAAGGCTATCACTGGTACCCTCCCCCAAAACGAGGATCGTTTTCGCATTGTCGGTGATCTGCTGTCACCCGGCGATGTTGTCGTGCTGGTCGTTCCTATCGACAAAGCTGCACCGAAGGGCCGATTGATCCTGCCGCAGCAGCAGACAATCCGCGATACGCTGGAGAGCGATGCTATCGCAGTAGTGACCAAAGAGCATGAATTACGGTTGACGTTAGAGCGACTGGGAAGTAAGCCTCGCTTGGTCATTACCGATTCGCAGGTTTTTATGAAGGTAGCGGCAGACACGCCCAAGGATGTGCCCCTTACCTCCTTTTCCATCCTGTTTGCCCGTCATAAGGGCGATCTTGACGAGCTGGTGAGAGGCGCAAGAGCCATTGATCGTCTCAAGGATGGAGACCGCGTACTCATAGCCGAGGCCTGCACGCACCAGTGCCAATCTGACGATATCGGTCGAGTGAAAATTCCCCGCTGGCTCCGTCAAACCATAGGCAAACGCCTCATTATCGAGCATGCATCCGGCTCCAGCTTTCCTGACGATCTGAGCGAGTATGCACTGGTTATTCATTGCGGTGCCTGCATGCTCAATCGGCGTACAATGCTTCATCGAATGTCGGAAACGAAAGCCGCAGGGGTTCCGATTGTGAACTACGGTATTTTTATCGCTTATGTACAGGGGGTCTTTCCCCGTGCTATTGAATGTTTTCCATCTGCTATGCTGGCATGGGAACAAGCTGTTGAGGCCAGCAGTTATTCCTAAGGATCTCATCATTAATATTTTTTTATTTCTCCAGACACACAAAAGCAGCCGCGCTGGTTCCAACGCGACTGCTTTTTATTTTCCACTTATACTTATTAATTTCCAAAAAAATATAAATTACTAGAAATACAAATCGCGCTCGCCTGCTTCCAGACGTTCCAGTCTGTCAAGCGTCAAACGGCGTGTCGATTCACGTGGTATACGCTCCAGATTCTCTCGCAGGGCGGCAGCTCCCAATTCACGCGCCTCTTCATCCCCATAATCCAGCAGATATTCTTGAAAGGTCAGTAGCGAATTCGGCTGGCACACATTGTGAATTTGTCCGGATTTGGCGAGCTCCATGAAGCGATCTCCGGTCCGTCCCTCACGGTAACAAGCTGTACAGTAGCTTGGCATATATCCGCCACGGCACAGACTTTTGATAATTTCCATCGGCGAGCGATGATCCCCGACCTCGAACTGAGGCTTATCATTCGTCTCTTGTCTTGCATATGCCCCTACACCGGTAGCAGAACCAGCACTGATTTGCGATACACCCAAACCAATGACACGATCCCTGAATTCCGACTCCTCGCGCGTAGACAGGATCATTCCCGCATAAGGTACAGCCAGCCGAAGAACCGCTACAATTTTCATAAAATCCTCGTCACTCACCAAATACGGATAGCGTTCCGGGTCCACATTTTCAGCCGGACGAAGTCGAGGAACAGAAACGGTGTGAGGGCCGCAGCCAAACACTTCTTCCAGGTGCTCAGCATGCTTAAGCATCGCTACGGTTTCATAGCGGAAATCGTACAGACCGTATAACACACCGATCCCCACATCATCTATGCCTGCACGCATGGCTCGGTCCATTGCTGTGGTATGCCAATCATAGTCCCTTTTTGGTCCTTGAAGATGATATTTGCGATAGCTTTCGCGATGATACGTTTCCTGGAACAAAATATACGTACCGATCCCAACCTCCACAAGCTTCCGGTAATCCTCCTCCGTCGTTGCAGCGATATTAACATTAACCCGCCGGATGCTCCCGTTGTCCACCTTTATATCGTAGATCTGACGTAGACAATCGACAATATAATCAATAGTACAATTGACAGGGTCCTCCCCCGCTTCCAGTGCAAGCCGTTTGTGACCCATTTCCTGAAGCACCCTAACCTCCTCGATCAGTTCCTCCGGTGTCAGGCGACTGCGGGTAAAGCTGTCATTGGTATGCTTGTAGCCGCAGTATTCGCAGTTATTAACGCAGTAGTTGCTTACATATAGAGGAGCGAACAGCACAATCCGGTTGCCATAAATCTGCTCTTTCACCGCACGTGATGATCTAAACATCTCCTCCAGCAGTTCGGGGTCATTCACATGCAAAAGAGCCGCCGCTTCACTTGCACTCAGTCCCCGGCAGGCTCTGCCTTTTTCCAGAATTTCCAAAACCCGATTTCGATCCGTTGCCTCTTGCTTTCCCTGCTCCACTGCCGCCATAATTTCTGCTTCATTAATAAAATCCGCCGACACTTTCTCCCGTACTCCACTCACGTATACCCATCTCCTTATTTATGGTTACTGCAATTGTTGTCGTCATAGCCTCTCTAGGTTTACTGTCTCATGAACTGTCGCTGAGCCTTTAAGCTGTCGCCCCGTCCCATGTCCACCTCAAACCCGGCCCCACGGATTCGCAGCTCCAGGCAATGTCGGCATTGGGCAGACTCATCGCCCAAACATATTTTATTTTCATAAATTGCATACTTGGGCCTCACCGCCAGCGGGGACAAGTTGGGCATAACCACATTCGCCCCTGCCTGAAGCGCCTTTTCTCTGCCTTGGGGGTGAATGGTCCCCATCGCCGTAGATGCCGGAATGAGCGCATCCGGAACG
Source organism: Paenibacillus sp. BJ-4 (assembly GCF_020404765.1). Taxonomy (GTDB): domain Bacteria; phylum Bacillota; class Bacilli; order Paenibacillales; family Paenibacillaceae; genus Paenibacillus. The sequence continues at coordinate 200,094 of NZ_JAIVEM010000005.1, read as the reverse complement.
ACCAATCGGGACAACGAAATCATATCCAACGCCTTTTCCATACTCCCCTGACTGGCATCCCTGAGCGGCGTGTTGCTATGAGGTAAAAAAGGGCCAATCCCAATCATATCCGGACTCAGACTATGCAAATAGACCAAATCGTCTGCCAACTCACTGTTGGTTTGTCCCGGTAGTCCCACCATACATCCGGCCCCGATCTGAAAACCGATTCGTTGCAGTGCCAGTAGACGATTGCGCCTGCTTTCTATCGTCATTGTTGGATGCAGCTTGGCGTACAAACGAGGTGAAGCTGTTTCATGACGCAGCAAAAAACGGTCTGCCCCCGCTTCGTATAATAGCTCATACGTTTCATCATCCCGTTCACCAATGGACAGTGTAACCGCCACATCTGCAAAACGGCTTTTAATTTCCCGAATCAGTTTCGTCAGTCGGGCCGTCGTAAACCAGGTATCTTCACCGCTTTGCAGTACAAACGTCCGATAGCCCAGTTCATATCCCTCCGCACAGCAGGCCAGAATTTCTTCTGGCTTCAATCGGTAGCGATCTGCCTGTTTGTTGGAAGCACGCAACCCACAGTACATGCAATCCTGACGACATATACTGGAGAATTCAATTAATCCCCGTAAAAAAACACCCTTGCCATAACGCTCCATTTTTGTGCGAGCTGCCAGCTCCCGTAATTGGGCCCGCACGATTGGATCTTCATCCAGACGTGCCAGCAGCCTTGTCATTTCCGTATGCGTCCATTCCTTGCCGTCAGCCAGACGCAGTAATAATTCGTCCGTGACTCATCCCTTCTTCCCTCGTCCATCCGGACTTCACTTCGTCAGCAGCTTGTATCGTACATTTATAATTCTAGCAATATCAGCGGAGATATAACGTGATTAGTTTCACAAAATATCCCATTCACTAAATTTCATCTCCGCTCTCTGCCTCAAAAAATACATAATTACCCAAGCACAAAAAGCAGCATAAAAACCGGCGCAAAAAAGCTGCCTCCTCCTTTTAGGGAAGAAACAGCTCTATTGATCGTTCAGTTTATTTTATTGAATCAAATCAATCGCCTGCTGTGGTACAAAATAATCAACGCCGTTAAACACGACTACACCGTTGAGCATGGAATTTTTGCCATTTAGCGTAGCGATGTTTTTGTATACCGGAAGCTCCAGCTTGTTGCTGCCCTTAGTTACGGTAATGACCTTCGTATCCGCCGTAAATTTGGCTCCTTTAGCTTCAAAAGCCGTTTTTGCAGGGACAAACAACTGCTTGCTCACCGTATCCAAATTCAGTCCGAGGACACGTGTCATGTATTTATTGACATCCGTGTTGTCGATTACACCGGATGGACGATCTCCATTTGGCGCATACGTGTACAATACGACATCACCACCTGTATGCCCCCCTGTCGTCCAGCCGATATTCGCACGCTTACTAATGATCGGTCCAACAGCATAATTCATGCTGCCCTCTTTGGCTTCTTTGATCGTTTTCACTTCTTCATCCGTCAAATCCGTAATGCCAAAATATGTCGACAACACATCTTTAATGTTGCTGCGATCTGCATTCAGCTTGGCTTCCAATCCTTCGCCCGTCAGCTTCGCTTTTTTGAGTGGATCTATAAAAGAAGCTAACGGCGTTTTGTCGTAATTGCTTGTGGTATTACTACTGCCAATCGTCAATCCACCGTTTCCGTGATCTGTGACCGCTACAACAACCGTATTTTGGTTCTGCTTGGCGTAGTCCAAAGCGACCTTCACCGCATCGTCAAATGAAAGCACATCACTGATAATACCCGTTGGGTCGTTTGCATGCGCTGCCCAATCCACTTTACTGCCTTCGACCATCAAAAAGAAGCCTTTGTCGTTTTTGGACAATATATCAATAGCTTTCGTTGTCATCTCTGCCAGACTAGGTTCCTTCGATGCATCACGATCCAGATCGTACGCAAGGGCTTCCGGAGCGAAGCTGCCCCAGAGCTTGCTGGAGGTTGAATTTTTTAACCCTTCAGGTGTTGTGATAAAGTCATAGCCCTGGTCTTTGATTTGAGCGATCAAATCCTGCCCGTCCTTACGCTCGGCTGCTTCCAGGAACTTACCGCCACCACCCAGCACAACATCAACACCGTTAAAGGCCTGCTGCATGCTGAGTGCATCATAATTTTTACGGTCAGGATAATGGGCAGTGAAATCAGCCGGAGTGGCATGCATAATCTCCGAAGTAGCAATGATTCCCGTAGACTTACCTGCTAGCTTCGAGGCTTCGAGAATGGAGGCTACAGGCTTCTTGGCGTCGCCCGCTGCGATAGGTTGTTGATCAGGCATGGTCGCTTCGTCCGGAAGGACGCCTACATAACCCGTATGTGATTTATGTCCTGTGGCAAAAGCAGTTCCCGCCGGAGCAGAATCTGCAATCGGAGCATCGGCAGAATGTGTGCGCACCATGCCGCTTGCCATGCTGTCTAACGTTAAGGAAGAGCCTTTATACCATCTAGCCAGTGCAGTGGCGTCATTGGCCATACCATCTGGAATAAGAATAATTACATTTTTAATTGACATGTCTTTCTCGGCGGCCATCGCCGTCCCACCACTAACTGCTAACATCATAGTCGCTACCAGTGCAGCTACCGGCTTTTTCGTATGTATCCCCCAACATTTCAGCATTCATTTTCCTCCCAGACACTTTATTGTACAGCCAGAACTAAGATTAATTGGATTTTGTAAGGAGAATGTCAAGGGAACTGTCTATCTATATTAAAAGTCCTGTTTGTGAAAAAAACGCTTCATCTATATAACAATTGTGACACATGAAAACGAATGGGATTGGGAATTTGATTTTAATATTGTATAATCAGTCCATGATGTAATAGGTATAGCTTATAAGATAAGGAGCTTAAAACTCGATGGAATTCAGACAGCTTCAATATACCCTGCAAATTGCAGCGGAAAAAAACTTCTCGCGCGCAGCAGAAAAGCTGCACATTGCCCAGCCTTCTCTGAGCCAGCAATTGTCCAAATTGGAAAAGGAACTCGGGGTGCTGTTATTTCAACGTAATACAAGCACCGTGGAATTGACGCATGCAGGAGCAAGCTTTGTGGAAAAAGCAAAAAAAATTGTCGACGCGGTCGAGCAGCTCCGGCAGGAAATGGATGATATTTCTCAGCTGCGCAAAGGGAAGGTCGTGGTTGGTAGTATGCCTATCACGGGCTCTCATTTGCTGCCGCATGTATTGCCTGTATTCAAAAAGGCTCATCCGGACATTGAAATCGTGTTGGTCGAGGATTCGTCCATGAATCTGGAGAAAAAAACCGCCAGCGGAGATACCGATCTCAGCCTGCTGTCACTCCCCCTAGCAGAGCCTACACTCTCCTATGTGCCTATCGGTGAAGAATGGATTGATCTCGCTGTTCCCCCGGGTCACCCCCTAGCCCTGCGCAAAAACGGTGACCAGCCGCAGCCTGTGCATATGGAAGAACTGAAAGACGAGCCTTTTGTCGTGCTGAAAAAAGGGCAAGGCTTTCGCAAGCTGACAATGGATTTGTGCCATCAGGCGGGCTTTGAACCTCATGTGGTGTTTGAAAGCACCAACATGGAGACCCTCCAATCGCTCGTGGCGACAGGTATGGGGGTGACGCTCGTCCCCCGATTTATCGCGCGGGCTGCCAGCAGCGAGTTTGTTCCAGCCTTACTGCCTCTGGCCGAACCGACGCCAAGCCGTACCTTAGCCATTGCTTACCGCAACGGACGTTATCTGTCCAAAGCCGCCGAAGCTTTTATTGATACTTTCCGGGAAACGGTCAAGCAGCTTTCTCAAAAATAGCTCCGCATATGAAAAGGACCGTCTTCCTCCCAGCCAAAGCCAGAGAAGAAGACGGTCCCGGGGCTACGCCCCTATATTAGCGATCTAATGTTTAGTTTATGGTTCGAATACAATGTTGTGATGTGTCTTCCATCCGGTTTCAACGAACCACATTCCATGTTCACTTAAATTTCATGTCAGCCTCGCCTGATTACTATAATCTTGCTCGGAAACTCCACTTTATCCACGCGCATCACTTCTTTCCTTAAGGTCTCTAGCCTTGGGTTCCCAAGAATGTTCTACCTCAGTTCCAATGTGCTGTGTGATCCCAAAGTGCCTGTCCTCGCCTTTTCGTGATCAGGGTCGTCCTAAATCAGGTGGACTTTTATCCTGATCATAGCCCATTTCATAATTGTTACCGACAACCTGTCTGTTTAAGCCTCTCGGCCGTGACAGGCCATCCCTATTCGCCAGTTCGGATCTACTTTGGTTATCCATCGTTATCAACCTCCTGGTGTCGGGATACTATTATAATACACTTACAATCTGTATCTGAAACAGGTATCGACAATTTTTTTACCGGGAAGCACCAAACGCTTGCTGTATCTCGGCTTCGCTCACCTGTGTCTTAAAGACCAGCTTTGACGGATCTTGCGGTGAATAAATGACCTCTACAATGCTTCCTTGCTGCAGCTTGGGCAGCTGCGAGGCAAAAATCTCCTTTTGCACAGTTGTATGAAATGTGTCACCATTGCTTTTCGTTACGCTCAACACAAACTGAAGCTTGATTCTATTGGACCCGGCTTCCCCCAAAGGCGTAACATCCAACACCTTCGCATACGCCTGCTCTCCAGTTTCGGCATTCTCCATCAGCTCAGGCAATACGCCTTGCTTGACCATTTGCTCATTCATTAACGCTTGCAAATCCGTCTGCGACAACTGACCCTTCAGATCAAGACCTACCTTCATTTTGTCTTTCTCTGATACAACCAATGGGATGATCGCCCCCGGCTGAAATTGGGCCATGGAGGTCAAAGGAATAATCGTCGTCAAGACGGTATCATACTTGTCCTCCCCTTGCTTGGTGACAGTCAATCCGAGCTTCACCTGCGGCTGATTGTTTACATAAGTGCCTGTTTGCTGAACACTTGTGACAATCCCTACCCCTGGAACACCGTTTTTGACTTTACCGCCTCCAAAAAGCATCTCCAAAATGCCAGGTAGAAAAATTAGCGCAAAACCTGTGTAAATTAACGGTCTAAACCACGAAGCATCCATAACCAAAAATGGATCATCCCACAAATAGTTGGCCAAGAATGGTGAGAAGCCTACGCCAAACACCAGAAGTACCCCAATCGCAGTTAAAAATCCTTTCATCCTTCGTATCTCCTCTTCCATCTGTATATAATTTGTGCCAGTAAGTCAGGTGAAGCGTTTTGTTGAATTCTTAAAATTACGCTATTTCAATGTGAACACTTAGTCACCTGGGCTTCCCACAATTGTTAATTGCGCTGTCACCAAGCCCAATATAAATTAACTCAGATGGAGTTAGCGAATTGCTGCCCAGCCCCACTGTATCTCCAGTACATGGAATTTACAGTTTGGATACGAGTGTTTCCAGCGTTTTTTGGTATCGGCTGCCGCTCGCTTCCGTGACATCCAGCACAAGCACCACAATCGGGTCAAAATTTACGATTTTCCGAAAAAGTTCATCATCTGGCTGCACCTCGTATTTTGTATTGTCGTTCCTTATAAATTCAGTATAAGAGGCGGTATCGGGCACCACAATACGTTTTGGCGCATGCAAACAAACCGGAAAAACAGGAGCTTTAACCTGTATTTTGCCGGTTTAGTTTTGGGCGTTGAGTTGGTTTATACAAAATTTTGCACGCTTTGGAGCATTCAATTGTCAGATCATGCGCCGATTTTGTGAAAAACGAGTGAATGCAGGCTATTTTTTACGTAAAAGATAGACCAATTTGCGGTAATACGCCGAGGATTCCTTATAGCGCCGACTGTCTTCCGATACAACCGCCAGCGTTTCATATAGCTGTTCAAGCCGTCCCGGATGCTGTAGCGCCTCAAAATAAGGCAAGCATTGCAAAGCATGCGTCCAAAACGCATCCTGATCCCCTTGGGCAAGCGCTAGCTGACTTTCATAAAAATCAAGCCCCATCTGCTGATCTGTTGTCAAACTTGTTTGGTGCAACTGATCCACATGCTGTGATAGCAGCCCCCAGTTTTTCCGGGTAAATGCGATCTCACAGCGATATGTCAGCGTAACAGGCAGCAGCATCTGCTGCATTTCCTCCCGCTCCCGGCTCACCAGTGTTTCAAAACGCACCACTTCCTCCAAAGCCTTATCCAGCTCGCCAATCGACGTCAGCATAATAATCCGGTTGTTCAGGATGGTGGTGAGCATATCTGCCGCCTTTTCCAGATAAACCAGATTGGCCTCCGCCATGGACAGCGTTAACAACGCTTCCTGTACGGAACCCATGGCAAAACAATACCCGCTATAGGCCACATACAGCCCCGTCAGACGGTGAAAAAGCCGATCATCATACACCCTTCTCATCGTCTGCTCGAATACCTGCTTCGCCTGATCAAATTGCTTAACCTGAATGCAGGCCTCCATCATGATATTTTGCGCATTCAACCAGTTTTCGCTGCCTTCTTCTACTAAACGGTTGAGCTGTGTAACGTTATTCAAGACATCATAATAATGATTTTTAGATCGAAAATACTGTATTTTATAAAATAAAATCGCTTTTTTCAGTGGCGCCGGCAACTCTACCTCGTCCGAACGGCCAAACTTCTCCAAATAGAAATTCAAGTAGGACCGATGCAAATATTCATAGACTGCCGGTTCATTAATCTGCTGAAAATAGACGGCCTTCATCAAATAGATCGTCATTTCCACCACCAGCGAGTCATTGCGGTCCTCCAGCTGATCGACAAAGCTTTCCGTAGCGGGATTCGCCACCTTGGACAGCTCCGTAAAAATTTGATCCGCTGTAGCCAGCGTCTTCTCGTCCGCCGCGTCTGCACACAGCAGATAGGACGAAGTCACACCCAGACGTGAAGCGATTTGCTCGGCCAAATCCTCTGCCAGCGGGTAACGATCAGCCAGAATATTCGCAAAATGTGCAGGTGTCACCAGCCCGTCTACCAGTTCTTTGCGGGACAGATTTTTCTTTTTACACAAAAATTCAATTCGTTCCTTAAGCATGAAATGTTCCTTTCTAAGAAACAGGCTGCCGTTTTATCGATCATACAATGAGGGACGACGATCCTCGAACACCGGAATACGCCCACGCACATCCTGCACCAAGGCTGATGCCATCGTTCCTGTAATAATCTCCTCCTGCTCTCCGCCCGCGGCAATAACCTCACCCCACGGATCAATGATGAGGGAGTGTCCGAAGAAATCGGTATCTCCGCTGCGACCAACCCGGTTACAGGCAATGACATACATTTGATTTTCAATGGCACGTGCGGTCAGCAGGGTACGCCAGTGATGGAGCCGGGGATGAGGCCACTCTGCGGGTACGATTAGCAGGTTGGCGCCAGACAAGGCCAGACTGCGGGCCAGTTCGGGAAAACGGATATCGTAGCAGATCGACGCCCCCGCCTGAATCCCGCCATCCAGTGTGAACAAAACTTTTTCCTCACCAGACTGCAAGTATTTTTCTTCCTCCATAAGACGGAATAAATGAATCTTGGAATACGAAGCCACCTCGGCTCCTGTCCGGTCAAAAATAATCATTGTATTGTACACATGACCGTCGCTTTTTTTCTCTGCAATCGACCCGGCGACCACGTTCACCTGATGCGTGGCGGCGAATCCAGCTATCCATTCCCGAGTCTCTGCCCCTTCCTTGTCGGCCAGCTCATGAATGCGATCCAGGGCATAGCCCGTGTTCCACATTTCCGGCAGGACAATCAGATCCGGCTTTTGCGCGGCTGTTACTGCCTGTTCCATTAAATTACGCATATGACTGCGGTTTTCCGGGGGATTTCCCAGTTCAATATGAGCCTGTATAAGTGCAACACGGAACGGCTGAGCTGCATGATATGTCAAAATCGTTCATCCTCCCTGTAAACCGGAGCTTACGGTGACTGTTGGTCCGGTATTTTCCCCATCATAGCCCGATCCTGCTCTGGCACGCAACCGTACAGGCTTAATTCCCCCTATACAACTCGGTAAAATCATGATAAATTATTCCTCAAACTATTCCAAAAGGTCGTGTGAATGCATGAGTCATTTTTCCATTCCCTCCGCTGACGTGATGAAACAACTGCCCACTCAATTTTTTGCCACACTCGTACAAAATGTTAACCGTGAAATTGCGGCAGGACATGATGTCATTAATCTCGGACAAGGGAACCCGGATACACCCACCCCGCCTCATATTGTAAAAACCTTGCAGGAATCAGCGGACAACCCGCTTTATCATAAGTATTCGCCTTTTCGCGGCTATGGCTTTCTCAAGGAAGCCGTAGCCCAGGCGCTATCAGGAGGATTACGGTGTGACGCTCAACCCCGAAACGGAGGTCGCCCTCCTGTTTGGCGGAAAAACAGGTCTGGTGCAATTGCCGCAAATCTTGCTCAATCCCGACGATGTATGCCTCGTGCCTGATCCCGGCTATCCCGATTACTGGTCTGGCGTAGCTTTGGCCAAAGCGGAAATGTCTTTTCTTCCATTGAAAGAAGAAAACCGTTTTCTGCCCGATTACGAGGCTATCTCTGAAGAAAACCGTCGCCGTGCCAAGCTGATGTTCCTCAACTATCCAAATAATCCGACCTCGGCAACCGCCCCTCTTTCTTTCTACGAGAAAACGGTCGAATTCGCACAGCGCAACGGGATTGTGGTTGCCAGTGATTTTGCTTATGGCGCGATCGGCTTTGATGGCGAACGTCCGGTCAGCTTCCTCCAGGCCGAGGGGGCCAAGGACATAGGAATTGAGTTTTATACTTTGTCCAAAACCTATAATATGGCGGGCTGGCGCGTCGGTTTTGCGCTCGGCAATGCTCAAATCATCTCCATGATTAACCTGCTGCAGGATCATATTTATGTAAGCTTGTTCGGAGGCATTCAGGCAGCAGCGGCGACAGCTCTGACATCCTCGCAGGAATGCGTAGGCGAGCTGGTTGCCCGCTATGAATCACGCCGCAACGCTTTTTATGAAGCGCTTGGCCACATCGGCTGGAAGGCGACACGCCCAAAGGGCTCCTTCTTCAGCTGGCTGCCTGTACCGCCCGGCTACACTTCGGCTACCTTTGCCGATCTGCTGCTGCGTGAGGCCAAGGTAGCCGTTGCTCCGGGGATCGGCTTCGGCAAAGGCGGCGAAGGATATGTACGAGCGGGGCTGCTAAGCTCGGAAGCCAGGCTGACTGAAGCAGCCGAACGAATCGGCAAGCTGAGCCTGTTTGGTTAAGCCGTATTTTCCAGCTACAACTTCTTTGCCAAACTCGACCTTTTCGTGGTATTCTGTATCCAATATCATTTAGTTACCTATATTATTTAGCGCGTTGAAGGGGCTATTAAGAGAGAATCGTCCTGTTCAGAGAGTAGATTCCGATAGGCTGCAAGAATTTACCTGGACCCTCTCCCAACTCCTACCCCCGAGCGTCCTGCGCAATCAGGCGGTCCCTGCCGTTAACAGGTTTCAAGTGGGATGATCATGAATCATCAATGAAGGTGGTACCGCGGAAGCACAAACTTTCGTCCTTTGCATACAAAGGATGGAAGTTTTTTTTGTATTACAAAAAGAGTACAGATTAAGGAAGTGGACGTCTTGTCAACACGTATCGTCATTAAAATCGGAAGCAGCTCTCTAACTGGAGTGGAAGGTGGCTTGAACCGGGAGGCCATTGCTTATTTTGCCCGGGAAATCAGCTTGCTACGTGCAAAAGGTCATGAAGTGCTGCTGGTCACATCAGGCGCAGTAGCCGCCGGGTTCCGGGAGATCGGCTACCCGTTTCGCCCTAAGCTGCTGCATGAAAAGCAGGCGGCAGCGGCCGTAGGTCAAGCTCTTCTCATGCAAGCCTACCAGCAGGCTTTTAAGGATTTTGGCTTGGTAAGTGCACAGATCCTGCTGACCCGCAGTGACTTTTTGAGCCGCAAGCGGATGAATAATGCTGGAATGACCGTGGAAGAATTGCTGCGCCAGCAGGTCATCCCGATCTTTAACGAAAATGATACCGTATCGATTGACGAATTGAAATTCGGCGATAACGATATGCTATCAGCGCTGGTCGCCAATCTGGTCAAAGCACAGCATTTGATCATTATTACAGATACCGATGGCGTATATACGGCAGACCCGCGCAAGCATCCGAACGCCGTACGCTTTGAACGTATCGACGAAATTACGGAGGAGATTTATGCACTCGCTGGAGGCTCCGGGTCAGCAGTAGGGACAGGCGGCATGCGATCCAAGATCGAAGCTGCCAAGGTTGCCACACGCGGTGGTGTGCCTGTGTATGTGGGGCGCGTCAGCGCAGATGGCGATCTGGACGCAGCCGTTGAAGGACACGGACCTGGGACTTATTTTGACACCCACCTCTCTTCGCTGCCGATGAAAAAGCAATGGCTTGGCTTCATGTCCACCCCCCTGGGTGCGGTGCATGTAGACCATGGGGCCGAGGAAGCGCTGATACATGGGGGCCACAGTCTGCTTCCCGTTGGCGTACGACGTGTCGAGGGCAGCTTTCATGCCGGAGATGTCGTAGAGGTGCTGGGGCCGGAAAATAAGGTGTTAGGTCGCGGCATTGTCAATTATGATGATGAACAGCTTCGAATCGTACAAGGATTACCCAGCGGCGAGGTTGTAGGCAAGATTGGTGCCATTCACCGGCTTGAGGTGATCCACAGGGATGAATGGATTACACTATATATATAGGGAGGCCATAACATGAGTGAATTAACGACGAACAACGCTGCTACAGAGGAAAACCAGTTCAGTGAAGTACGGGCCAAAGCGACGCTTGCGAGAAAAAGTGCCGGAGCCATGAACCGACTGACAACAGCACAAAAAAATGAAGCATTGCTCGCTATGGCAGAGGCACTGGTGAGCCATACGGAAGAGCTGATTGCAGCGAATAATGATGATTTGCAGCGTGGACGGGAACTGGGAACATCGGAATCGCTGCTCGACCGTCTCAAGCTGACCGAGGAGCGAATCGTAGCTATTGCCGAAGGGCTACGCCAAATTGCGGAACTGCCAGACCCAGTCGGTGACACGCTGGAGCATATCGAACGTCCAAACGGTCTGCGGATTGAGAAAATACGCGTACCGCTAGGCGTCATCGGCATCATTTATGAAGCCCGTCCGAATGTAACGGTAGATGCTGCGGGCCTGTGCTTGAAAACAGGCAATCCGGTTGTGCTGCGCGGTGGTTCGGCGGCCCTCTCCTCCAACCGCAAAATCATTGAGGTGCTTCAGCAGACGCTGGACACAACAGCCGTACCACGCGAGGCGCTTCAACTGATTGAAGATTCAGACCGTGCCTCCGTCAACGAAATGCTCACCTTGAACGGTCTGCTGGATGTGATCATTCCACGTGGTGGACGTTCGCTCATTCAAAACGTGGTTCAGAACGCTACCGTGCCTGTCATCGAAACCGGCGCTGGCGTATGCCATACGTATTTGGAAGCTACGGCGGATACACAGATGGCTGAAGCCATTACACTGAACGCCAAGGTGCAAAGACCGTCTGTGTGCAACTCTATGGAAACACTGCTCGTTCACGCCGATTACGCACAAGCACATTTAACGAGTTTGGCAGAACGCTTCCGTGATGCCGGGGTCGAGCTGCGCGGCTGCGCGCGGACACGTGCATTGGTTCCTTGGACTGTTCCAGCCACAGAAGAGGATTACGGCACAGAGTATAATGATTACATTATGAACATCAAGGTGGTAGACCATCTGGATGAAGCACTTGAGCATATTGCCCGTTACGGTACGATGCATTCGGAATGTATTGTCACTGAAGATACAGCCCATGCCGAACGTTTCCTGCAGGAAGTGGATGCGGCAGCTGTATATCACAATGCCTCCACCCGCTTCACGGATGGCTTTGAATTCGGGTTTGGTGCCGAGATCGGGATTAGCACCCAGAAATTGCACGCCCGCGGCCCAATGGGACTGCCTGCGCTGACTTCAACCAAATATCGTGTGTACGGTACTGGGCAAATCAGGGAATAATATATCATCAATCAATCCGTATCCTTGGAGGTTATAAATCAATGTGTGAATCACAATCGAAGTTTTTAATTAACGAGCAAATTACGTTTTTCGGAGCAGGCTCCATGGCAGAGGCTATCATTCGCGGAATGACGGCTCGTTCCGTCGTCAAACGTGACGGTATTACCGTGATCAACCGCAGCAATCAGGCGCGGCTTGAAGAACTCCAGCAGCAATATGGGGTACTGTTCCAGACAGAGGATGCCGCCAAAACCGAACTGTTGCGCCGTTCTCCGGTCATCGTGCTTGCCATGAAGCCCAAGGATGCTGCTGTGGCACTTGGACAGCTTGGTCCCCTCCTGTCGGAGGATCAACTGATCATTTCGGTCATCGCCGGATTGTCCATTCGTACAATGCAAACGCTGCTTGGACGCAAGCAGCCCATCGCACGGACGATGCCGAACACGTCCAGTTCGATTGGACTGGGAGCCACAGGCATCAGCTTTTCCAAGGAGATTAGCGAAGGCCAGCGTAAGAACGTGCTTACCATGTTCGAGTCTGTAGGTACGGTGACTGTGATAGAAGAAGAAAAAATGGATATTTTGACAGGGATCTCTGGAAGCGGTCCTGCCTATATCTACTACTTGATGGAAGCCATGATTGCGGGTGGAATTCGTGGTGGCTTGACCCCTGAGCAAGCGCACGAGCTGACCGTCCAGACCGCGCTTGGAGCGGCACGTATGGTACAGCAAACCGGAGAGGAGCCTTCTGCTCTGCGTCACAAAATCATGTCACCCAATGGCTCGACGGTAGCCGCATTGGAGACGCTGGACAAAGGCGATTTCTACGAAACCGTGATTGCAGCGGTACAGCGTTGTGCTGAACGATCCCGTGAGATGGGAGCTGTACTTAAGGAGGGAATTGAATGAGCTATTGCCTGGCGACCTACCGGGTATTCGATGACAAAGCCGATTTTAATAAAAAGGCCCAATCTATTGCCATCGGCATGACGGTGGGCAGCTGGACCGAGCTTCCGCAAGCCAAGCGGGACGAGATGCAAAAGCACCTTGGCTCCGTTCAATCCGTAGAAGTTCATGATGGGGGTCCCGGTGAACGTTATGCCGATCTGACTATCGCTTACCCGGACATCAACTTCAGCCGGGACATTCCTGCGTTGCTGGTGACCGTCTTCGGCAAAATTTCGATGGACGGTCGAATCAAACTGACGAAGCTGGGCTTCTCGGAGGCATTGCGTTCGGCTTTTCCGGGACCGAAGTTTGGCATCAGCGGCTTGCGTGAGCGGCTCGGCGTGTATGAGCGCCCACTGCTCATGAGCATTTTCAAATCGGTAATCGGTCTGAAGCTGGATGAGCTGAGCGAGCAATTTACCCGACAGGCTCTTGGTGGCGTTGATCTGATCAAGGACGACGAAATTTTGTTTGAAAATGCACTAACACCGATTGAAAAACGCGTCGAAGCCTGCATCAAAGCCGCCGAGGCGGCTGAACGTGAAACTGGCAAAAAGCTGCTGTATGCAGCGAATTTGACTGGACCCACCTCGCAGCTCAAGGCACAGGCCCTCAAAGCCATCGACGCAGGCGCGAATGCGCTGCTGTTCAACGTACTGGCTTACGGTTACGATGTACTGCATGAGCTAAGCAGCGATCCTGCCGTCTCCGTACCGATTGCCGCCCACCCTTCGTTGGCGGGTGCAGCTTATCCGTCGCCACATTACGGTATTTCGGCGTCCGTATTGCTCGGTCAGCTTATGCGTCTGGCTGGCGCTGACCTCGTGCTCTTCCCTTCTCCTTACGGCTCGGTGACGATGCCGCGTGAGGAAAACATGGCGATCCGCGATGAGCTGATCACCCCAGAGCTACCGCTAAAGGCCAGCATGCCTGTGCCCTCCGCAGGAATTCACCCCGGGCTGGTGCCGTTAATTGTACGTGACTTTGGTACTGACGTTGTGGTCAATGCCGGAGGCGGTATTCACGGACATCCGATGGGTACCGAAGCTGGCGGACGCGCTTTTGTGCAGGCGATTGAAGCGGTACAGCAGCATGTGCCGCTGGCAGAATACGCCCGCTCTCATGCTGAGCTGCAATCCGCACTTGATACGTGGGGAGGCGAATAATGAGCACATCTAAGAAACCCGTCATTTTTTGCGACTTTGACGGGACGATTACGAACAGTGACAATATTGTCGCCATTATGCAGCATTTTCAGCCTGAGGGTTGCGAGCCCATCATGCAACATATCGTAAACGGGCATATATCCATTCGTGAGGGCGTAAGTGCCATGTTTGCTCTAATGCCTTCGGCGCAAAAGAACGAAATCATCTCCTATGTACTTAGACAAGCTGGTATACGTGAGGGCTTTGCACGCTTTTTGGCCTATGTACGGGGGCAGTATATTGAATTTTTCGTCACCAGCGGCGGCATCGATTTTTTTATTGATCCATTGCTTAAACCCTTCGATATTCCACGGGATCATATCTTCTGCAACGGAGCAGATTTTTCCGGGGATAACATCCAGATTACGTGGCCGCATCCATGTGAGGAGCCGTGTACGAACGACTGCGGCATGTGCAAAACGACCATTATACGTCAATACCCTGCCGAACAGTACGAACGGATTTTGATCGGCGACAGCCTGACGGATTTTGAAGGAGCCAAAATTGCCGACCTTGTGTACTCCCGCTCGCACCTGACATTAAAGTGTCAAGAGCTTGGCGTACCGCACGTACCCTTTGAAACATTTGACGACATTATCAAGGATTTAAAGCTAAAACAAGAGCAAGGGGTGCTGTAAATGAGCTTTGACTTGGCAGACATTACATTCGAAGAAAAACGCCGCGCATTGGAAGTACTCGCCGATGTTAAAGAGCTATTCGCAGCTCGCAACTGGTTCCCTGGCACGAGCGGAAATTTGTCGATCCGAATCGGTGATTTTCATCCCGAACAATTTTATTTTGCAGTTACCGCCAGCGGCAAGGACAAGACAAAGCGGACACCAGAAGATTTTCTGTTTGTTGACCAAACCGGAAAAGCAGCTGAAGCCACTAACCTCAAGCCGAGCGCTGAAACGCTGATTCATTGTGAAATTTATCGCCTGACAGGCTGTGGAGCCGTTTTTCATGTGCATACCGTGTTTAACAACCTGATTTCCGAATATTACGGGGAGCAAGGCTCTGTACCTGTACAAGGAATCGAGCTGATTAAGGCTTTTAACATTTGGGAGGAAAATGCTGCAATTCAGATTCCCGTACTGCCGAATTATGCCCACATCGCCTCCATTGCCAAGCTAGTGCCGGGCGTGCTGAATGATCAGGTCCCAGGAATTTTATTGCGTAATCACGGCATTTATGCGTGGGGGCGTGATGTGTTTGAAGCTAAAAAGCATCTGGAGGCGTTTGAGTTTTTGTTTGAAACGACGTACCGCTCCCTGCTGCTGAAAAGTTCAAAATAAAGAACAGCGTACTTAATACTCATATATTTAAAATTTAAAGTTTTTAATAGAATGCCAAGAACGTAGCCCAAGCAACAGCGCGGGAACGTTCTTTTTATATGGAAAAGGCAGCCTTGGGGGTGAAAATAAAGTCCCAGACTGCCTTTGTATCTTTATTGGGGACGCTGTAGCGTGAATTGCTCTCCCAGCTTCGCATAGTTATTCCCGGCCAACCGACTCACTGGACGTAGATTGTCAGCAATCACGTAAGTGTTTTGATACGCTTCCTCGGATAAATGATATTGTACCACGCGTCCAATGAGCAGATCACAAGCAGGCTCACTCTCCGTACCGCCCAGCGGTATTGCACGCTCCAGGACACATTCCATCCGTATTTTCGCTTCGGTCACACCCGGAACCGCAATTTTTGTACTTTGTATCGGCGTAAGTCCGGCTAACGTAATTTCACTCTCTTCTGGTGACAGACGAGAAGCCGTTACATTCACTGCGCCTACATTGTCCTCATCTGTTATATGTACGACAAAAGCTTTTTGCTCCATCGCGTTACGTGCTGTATCTTTGGACATTCCATCCACACGTTGTACGGATATGGACAAAAGCGGCGGCTCGGAGGCTACGATGGAAAAATAACTGAATGGTGCTCCATTCAGCACTCCTTCGCTGCTCAACGTCGTTACAAAGGCTACCGGCCTTGGGATAATACTTCCGCTTAACAGTTTGTAATTTTCACGCCCTGTAAGCGTATCAGGATTTAATGGTATCATTATTTTCCCCTCTTTCCAGGTCACATTCCTATTTGCGCTTCAATTCACTTACTCAATTACTTACTTGGAGAACTGCCCGAAAATCCCATAATGAATCTAAAGGGTTTCTCTCATAAAGTATCGCGCGAATGATGCAGAATGTAAAGCTGGAGCCGGAGCTCTCCCTATTGCCCAATGATATTCCCTTGGCTATCGCGAACAATAACCGCAATTCCTTTGGGTACAGCAATCGTAACATCAAGCTGCTGCCGATTCTGCATAAAACGTGTCGGAATTTCGCTGAGCAGCACATATAACGTATCTCCGATTTGCTTTGTCTGATATAATTCTTGCCCTTTAAATTCGTTCTCGTTGCCTGTGTAAACATAACTTCCGAACACATGCACCTCCGGTGAGGTGGTTGTATCAATTTTGACCGCATACGGATTTTCTCCCTGTACGATCACCTTGGTCACTCCGGCAGGCATTTTCTCATGCCAATCGGGGAGAAGCCTTGTTTCCTGCACAGAGCCCATCATTTCCCTGACTTGCGTAGTAAGTCCTAGTGAACTGACCAAAGCAAATCCAATACAGAAAAAAACCAACACGGCCGTAATGAACATACTGAACAAATCATAACGAATACGCTCACGTGTCCCTTTCCACGCTGTATACATTAAAATTTCCAATCCCAGCAAAACAAAAACGACAGGCCACCAGGTTAAAACCTGCTCCAGGATGCCCGCTCCTAAAAACTTCGAGGCAAACGTTATGCCCCCTAACAGGACAAGAAAAAGTCCCATCGACAGCCTTCCGACTTTCCATACCCCTGTTGAAGCAGTTGACGCCTTGTGGGAGTCCTTCTTATTGGACGATGGGCCAGAAAAGCCTATAGAGCTTGTCCCGTCGCTATGAGAATGATGGACTCCCTTAATGGGAGCCTCACTCTTTGAAAATTCAGTATCCATTCTATTACTTCTCCTTTACCCGTTTAGATTTGGAATTACCGATCATCATCCAAATACCGCCGCCTATTAACAAGACGGATACAATAATCGTTCGTAAATACTTGTCAACGATATAGTAAATATTCACCTCTGGGAACAGACGATCCAGTCCAGGAACAAGTACGTTGATCAGGATGTAATAAGCGCCCAGCGCCAGCAACCCCAAGCCTACCCACCGGTGATACTGTGCAAACATGCCGATTACTGGCTTATCAATCAGTGGTTCCCGACCATAACGGCTTACTTGCTGCAGCGCATCAAAAAAGCTGTAAAACCAGATGACCGGAATCATGAACAAAAAGAGCGAAAGATGCAGCACATCCAGCACATAGATTCCTCCTAAAAACAGTAGCATGAACTGAAGCCCCCGTTTTTGCAATCCAATATACATATGCCCTGCTCCTGGAAATACTGATAAAATGGTAGCCAGCATTTTACTACGTCGTCCCTCGACTCTTCCATGCTCCAGTTCCTCAAACAGAGTCCGGTCCTGAAGAATTTCTCCAGCTTGTTTGCGATGTACATGCTGGACCGCATCAAACATGCAATACAGCCAAATAATCGGCAGTACGCCCGCAAACGCCATAAACCCAGATTCATTGGTGACGCTGGTAATAAAAATGAGAATCACTCCAAAGCCAAAGAAGGACATCAGAAAAGACAAACCACGCTGCATTAATCCTAGATGAAGGTGACCCAATCCCGGGATGAACGAAAGCAATATGGTGAAAAAACGTTCATTGTCCGATCCTTTTGGATAAACAGGCGAACCTGCCACCCCGTAGTGTCCTTGCTCATAAGGGTTATAACCTGGACCATAACCTACTCCTGCTCTCGGCACATCCGTATTTGCATCTGTTGCGCCTTCCGGTGCTTCTCCCGCCAAGCCTTCACCTCCATAAGGCCTGCTCTGGGGGTAAAAGCTATACGAGTTCGGACCTGCATGGGGAGGATATGGAGCAACAACTGCACGAGCATCATTACGCAATAAGCTAATCATGATATGCAGCATACTCAATCCCCAAAAAAGAGTGGCCAGAAAAATACTAACCAATAAAGGACCTTCGTCGCTCGCTACCACCGCAAAAAATAAACCTCCTGCCAGACATCCAAAAAACAAAATTGTATATACAAACGCATTGGCTTTGCGTTTCCAGTAATAGTGTCCTACACCAGGAATGATGTTTAGCAGAAATGCCAGCAGTTTGCTTCGTTCCGTATAAGGCACAGCTACACTTCCTTTCTAATCTTAGGATTTGTCACCTGATTTAGGGTTTAAATTTGTCAAGCCAGGTTGTCGTGGCTCGCATGACCTCTTCACTGTAAGAGACGCGCTCTTTTGGAGGAAGCGGCTTGCCGTTATTTTGCAGCATCATTTTGTCAAAAGCTCCACTGGACAGCAGGATCAAGGTTAGGCTTGCCGCTATAACATAGTGAAATACAGGGTTTTCAAACCAGCGACGTCTTTTGAAAATAACTTGACTCACTTCTCTATCTATATCGGGGAGTGCGGCCATGACCTGATCTGTGAAGCGCTCCGTATCTAGCTGGGCAGCATGATCTATTAAAGTAGGTTCCAACTGCTCCAGTGCAGCAAGATATGCATCCAGTGCCTGTCCGTCTTCCACTAAAAGCTTTTCCAGCCGCACAGTCTCTTCTAACGTACAAGTTCCTGTTATATAAGCGTGCCAGCCCTTCAACTGCCCTTCCACCCACGGTTTATCCTGTTGTTCAGTCATTGCCATTCCTCCTCCTTCCAGTGATTTCGAATCCACTGCCGTGCCCGATAAAGTCTGGACTCTACCGTTTTTAGAGCTACCTGCGTCTCATCCGCAATTTGGTCATAGGTTTTGCCCTGCATATAATAGGCTCGAATAATATCCCGATGCTGCTGAGGCAGCTGGGCTATTTTTTCGGAGAGTTCTACATTGCGTTCCTCACGGATCAGGCGTGACAACATATCCTCATCCCGGGAAGGGAACTGTATGAGGGTTTGTGCGACGTCTACGAGCTCTGTGGGGCGCCTGTCCTGTTTGCGCTTGATATCCAGCGCTTTGTGGAGCGCAATTCGACTCAGCCACGTTTTGAAACCTTCGTTCCGGTACTGGGGGAGAGACTTATACACTTGAACGAACGCTTCCTGCGCGGCATCTTCCGCTTCCTTACTGTCATGCAATACCGAATAGGCTATATGAAATACATGCTTGCTGTACAGTTCTACGATCTCACGGAACGCTTGCCGATCACCAGACCGGATTCGCTCAATGATTCTCTCTATATCAATGATGCTCTCCCCCTTCCCAATATTATAGACGTCAGGGAATTTCCTCCCCCTGCATATTTCAAAAAAATATATTTAAAAAGGACACACCCTCCAAATCGGAGCGGTGTGTCCTCTATCATTAAAGTCTGCTTGCTCGCTTAATTTTCTGCTTATTTGATGTGTACAGGCGATACCCCCGGGATATCCATGACATAGCCACTTCAGGGTGAGGGTCATAGTAAACAAGTCTACTGCCTACACGCACAGACCGATGCTTTAGCTGCGTCCGCCACCACGGAATCGCTGGGCGTATTCTTTTGCATCCTGGGCATTGCGTACACGGTTTCGACTCCACTCCAGCAATATGCGGTCAATATAACGGAAGTGCACCTTTCCTGCAAACACGGCTTCCTTCAAAGCCAGCAAAATCAGCTCTTCGGGATATCGATCCTGATCCATCCAACTATTAATCGTCTCGTATTCCATCGGAGATAGCGGTCGACCAAATTCTTTCTCGAAAATCGTGAACAAATTTCGTTCTTCTGTAGACGAAGATTCCGTTAATCTATTCTGAATTTCCGGTTTCCCGCCAAACAAAAAGTCGTCTTCATCGCTTGGCTCCGTACGCTCGGCAATCATACATTCCGCCAGCTTACGATATAGTCCCGTCAAGTTGTAGCGTTCAAATTGTACGGATGAGCTGCGATCCTCCACAGAATCAATCCGCAGAAAACCTTCTTTCATAAGCTTACTGAAATAGAGCGCGATTTCGTTCGCTGTGCACCCGATACGAGCCTGTAATTGCTCCCATGTCGGAAATTCATTACGTTCCGCCTGTTTAAAAGCAAGTAACTGCATTAGCAGCAGCATTTCACCATCCGTCAGCCGAAGCGTCCGATAATGCTTGAGCAGGGCGTAGGGAATTTGGACCATTCCGGCTTCCATCGCAAAGGCTACTCCCTCCGCCCATTCTGCCGCAGATGTCTTGTCAAATGATCCGGTCATCGGTTACGGATACAGACGATACAGCATACGTGGGAACGGAATCGTTTCACGTACATGATCGAGCCCACAAATCCATGCTACTGTACGCTCCAGTCCCAGTCCAAAGCCGGAATGCGGAACACTACCATAGGTGCGCAGATCCATATACCACTGGTAAGCTTCACGTGCCAGGTTATGCTCGTTAAAACGCTCTTCCATCAAGGCCGGATCATCGATCCGTTGGGAACCCCCAATAATTTCGCCGTAGCCTTCAGGAGCGATCATATCGGCGCACAGAACAACTTCTGGGCGAGTTGGGTCAGGTTTCATATAAAATGCCTTAATGTGAGTCGGCCAATGTGTAATGAATACAGGCTTATTGTATCTCTCGGCAATAGCTGTTTCATGAGGAGCACCAAAGTCTTCACCCCAAGGAATATCGAATCCTTCGCCTTGAAGGAACGCAATCGCTTCATCATACGTTATGCGTGGGAATTCGCCTTGAATTTGCTCCAGCTTCGAAACATCGCGTCCAATCGTTTCAAGTTCCTTCGCACAATTTTTCAGAACAGACTGTACGATATGGCTTACAAACTGCTCCTGGATGCGCAAGGATTCCTCATGATCCACAAAAGCCATTTCCGGCTCAATCATCCAGAACTCGATCAGGTGACGACGTGTTTTGGACTTTTCCGCACGGAAAGTTGGGCCGAAGGAATATACTTTACCCAGAGCCATTGCTGCTGCTTCCATATACAATTGTCCACTTTGTGTCAAATAGGCATCTTCGTCAAAATATTTGATGTGGAACAACTCTGTTGTACCTTCTGCGGAAGAAGGCGTCAAAATCGGCGGGTCCACCTTCGTAAAGCCGTTGCCATTAAAAAATTCCTGTACAGCACGGATGATTTCCGCCCGTACGATCAGAACAGCACGTTGCTTGGCGGAACGCAGCCACAAGTGACGATGATCCATTAGGAAATCTACCCCGTGCTCTTTTGGTGTAATCGGGTAGTTTTCAGTCAGATGAATAATTTCAATACCTGTAACCGTTAATTCAAAACCTGATTGACTACGCGGCTCCTCACGCACGATTCCAGTCACATACAGGGAGCTTTCTTGCGTCAAGGATTTGGCATCATTCCAAATATCCTCGGACACTTCGCTTTTCACGATAACCCCTTGAATATATCCGCTGCCATCGCGCAATTGCAGGAACTGGATTTTACCGCTAGATCGTTTATTATTTACCCAAGCGCCAATTGTAACCGTTTCCCCTACATGGCGGCCCACTTGGGCAATCGTACTTTTATTCGTCATGACCGTCTCTCCTCTTAACCGAAAATCAAACAGCCCTTCCCAAGGGTCAGGCTGTTTGTTCTCAACTGTTGATACATACAGACTGAAGTAAGAACACTGTATGCATAAAATTTAATTTTTTCCGGTTGAACTATTGTACCAAACGGAACGTGTCACGGGCAATAACCAACTCTTCATTCGTAGGAATGATCAATACTTCTACCTTTGAATTTGCTGTTGTAATCCGACGAGGCTCGCCAGAACGAATAGCGTTCAGCGATTCATCCAGCTCGACACCGAGGAATGTCAGTTGCTCCAACACTCTCTTACGCAGAACCACGGAATTCTCGCCTACACCTGCCGTAAATACAATCACGTCTACTCCGTTCATTGCGGCAGCATACGAGCCAATGTATTTACGCAGACGGTATTCATACATTTCGAATGCCAATGTAGAATTAGCTTCGCCTTTTTCCATACCTTCAGTGATTTCACGCATATCACTGCTGATACCGGAAATCGCCAAAAGCCCACTGTGCTTGTTCAGCATGGAGTTGACTTCATTAACAGTCAATTCTTCTTTGTTCATAACATAAGGCACGATTGCCGGGTCCAGATCACCACTACGTGTACCCATCATAAGTCCTTCCAAAGGTGTCATACCCATGGAAGTATCTACAGACAGACCGCCTTGAACTGCTGTTATACTACCGCCATTACCGATATGACAAGTAATGATCTTCAAATCTTCCAAAGGACGACCGACGAATTTAGCAGCTTCCTTACTAACAAAATCATGGGAAGTACCATGTGCCCCGTAACGACGAACCTTGTACTTATTGTACAACACTCGTGGAATGGCGTACATATAAGCTTTCTCAGGCATCGTTTGGTGGAATGAGGTATCAAATACCACAACCTGCGGTACATCAGGCATATTCAATTCTGCGGCTTTAATCCCCATCATCGAAGCCGGGTTATGCAGTGGCGCAAGGTCGAATAAACGACGGATTTCACTCTTCGCTTCAGGCGTTATCAGCGCTGACTGCTTGAAGATTTCGCCTCCATGAACCACACGGTGGCCTACAGCCTGAATTTCGCTTGTATCGGAGATTACACCATGCTCCGCATCTGTGAGTGCATTCAGCACTTTACGGATCGCTGTAGTATGCTCCAAAATTTCGCTAACCTCAGTAAACTCTTCTTTGCCCGTTGGCTTATGTGTCAAAATGGATGAGTCCATACCGATACGCTCTACCAAGCCTTTTGCCAAAACGGACTCATCCGTCATATCATACAGTTGATATTTCAGGGAAGAACTTCCTGCATTGATTACGAGAATTTTCATATCCGGTCACCATCCTTGTCGTACTTAAAGAAACCTTCGCCCGATTTTACACCCAGATTACCTGCACGCACCATTTTCTTCAGGACGATGGACGGACGATATTTCAATTCGCCAAATTCTCGGAACATGCGTTCCAGAGCAGCCAAAACGGAATCCAGACCAAAGCGGTCAGCCATTTCCAAAGGACCGTTTTGGAAGCTGTAACCGATTCGCATAGCATCATCGATATCTTCAGCTGAAGCTACACCCTCTTGAAGCACGTGTGCTGCTTCATTGATCAGCAAGCAAATGATACGGCTTGTTACGAAGCCTGGGGATTCATAAATCATGACCCCTTTTTTCTCTACTATTTCTTCAACAAACAGTTTTGTGCTTTCAAACGTTTCATCTGAAGTTTTCAAGCCACGAATAATTTCCACGAGATCAATGCGGGATACCGGATAAATAAAGTGCATGCCAATAACACGCTCTGGGTACTTGGTCGAGCTGGCAAGCTCGGTCAGGCTCAGCGTGGATGTATTACTTGCAAGAATAATATTGCTTGGACACACATAGTCCAGCTCTTCGAAAACAGCTTTCTTTTCGTCCAGGTTTTCTGTAATCGTCTCAATGACCATATCACAGCTGCCAAGCTCCGCCAAATGGGATACTTTTTGAATGCGGGATAAAATCAACTTTTTCTCCGCTTGTGTGATGGCCCACTTTTCCAATTGCTTGTCCAGACTCGTTTCAATCATATTGTAGGCGTAGTCTAGTTTCTCTGGTGTCTGCTCTACCAGCAGCACATCGATTCCTTTGGACGCGAGCATTTCAGAAATACCTTGGCCCATGGTGCCGCCGCCGATGACGCCGATTTTTTTAAATTGCATGGTTCTTAACTCCACCCTTTCCTGGTCACTCTCATATATTGTATCCTTCTTTGTCGAAAAATACATGTTTATGTCCCAATAGATAATAATATCTTAGCACGGACTAAAAGTAAAAAAAAATAACCAGCATAAAAAATTATGCTGGTAATAAAGCATTTTCACTAAATTGACATCTAAATTGGTCTCCAGACAATGTTTCTTCCTTCATCAGGATGTCAAGAGAGTTATCGAACACGGGACGATGCTTCTCGAGCAGCTCCAAAGTTCGAGTATGCAGCTCATCCATAATCTGACCATTTTCACGCATAAGCTCTTCTTTTGTAACCATATCCATATTAATTATGCCAAGTGAAGTCAATCCGGAAGTCATCATCGTATGGACGATATTCAGTGCCTGCTCAAAATCATTACTTGAGCCTGTACTGCGACCGCCATAGTACATTTCTTCTGCTGCAGCCCCAGCGAGGGAAATCATAATCTGCTCCTCTAAGAATTTCTTGGTATATAGATAATGCTCTTGCTGTGGATTGTGTCGCACATAGCCGAGCGCTTTCCCACGTGGGCTGAGCGCTACCTGGCTCACACTGCCGGGACGAACGATTTCGGCCATAATAGCATGTCCCAGCTCATGAAGGGCTACACGTTTTTTCTCTTCCAGCGTCGATTCACGATCCGTTTTCTCGCCCATCATCACCTTGTCGATGGCCATCGACAGATGTTTCTGGGCAATCATCTTCTCTTCCTGTCTCATTGCATAGATTGCCGCTTCATTCATGACGCTTTCCAGCTGTGCGCCGGAAAAGCCATAGGATTCTTCAGCGATTTTGTCCAGATTCGTATCTTCCTGAATCGGTTTGTTTTTGGCATGAATTTTAAGAATATGAAGACGGCCTTTTTTATCGGGCAAATCCACTTGAATATGACGGTCAAAGCGTCCCGGACGCGTTAAGGCACTATCCAGCATTTCTTTACGGTTTGTAGCTGCAATGAGCAAAATACGTGGAGTATCAGCTGAATAAATACCATCCATTTCTGTAAGCAGCTGGTTCAAAGTCTGATCATATTCACGTTGCTGTCCACCCTCACGCTTACCGCCAATCACATCAATTTCATCAATAAAAATAATCGCATTTTCCTTCTTTTCCTTGGCTGCACGAGTACGAGCCTCACGAAATAGCTCACGGACACGACCTGCACCCACACCAACGTACATTTCAACAAACTCACTGCCTGAGGCGGCAACAAATACAGAATTGGTATAATGTGCGGCTGCCTTCGCCATCAGTGTTTTCCCGGTTCCCGGAGGGCCTGTGAGCAAAACGCCTTTTAAGGGGCGAATGCCAAATTTTGAGATTTCATCATGTCGATTCAAAAAGTCCAATGCCTCTCGCAGCTCTTGCTTGGCGCTTTCCTGCCCGCCGATCTCTTCAAAAGTCAGCTTGTCCGGGCCATTTTTTTTACGTTTACGCTCTTGCCCGGCACCTACAGCCAAGCCACCGCGCGCATGCATGAGCATTAAGAGGCCGCTGAGCATTATACCTGCGATCAGCAGTGGGACAATATTCACCCCGATAAAGATGAGAAATATGATCGTTACCGGCACAATGCCGATTAGTGCTTCCTTGATCCATCTAGGCATTAGGCCATACCCCCATTTGCTGAGATTGACGTGGCAAAACGATAAACTTGGTCGCTTTACCTTCGCTGAGTCGGATATAGACATTATTCGAATCCATATCGGTATCAGCCTGGATGCCCGTCTTTTTCTTTTTCATCTGCTCAACAGTAGATGAAATTTGAGTATATTTTTTATTTTCCATCGCTTCCGCTACGGGAAACATAGCCTCAGACCACCATTGATTCAGTGCTGAATTGGAATGGTCTTCGATATCCAGTTTAATGGTCCGACTGCCAATGATGGACTGTCCTTTTTGCTTAACTACTTCGACCAGTCCAGCCACATCTGCCTGTGGTTTGAGATCCAGTTTCAATACAAGCTGTTCCGGTTTAATATCTATTTGAGCGCTTGTCACGCCGGGATATTGAGAAACCAATGTTTCCAGAGGACTTTGCATTGTAACCTGACGGTAAATGAACCATCCTCCAAACAGCAGCGATGCTGCCAAAACTGCCGCAACAACGATAGGAACTGCACGCAATTTCAAATAACATCCTCCTCTCAAAATGTAAAACAATGAAGAAACGGGACGAATGTCAACAACAACCAGACTGTATGATCTTACAGTGATCAGCAAGTCTTTTTCTATCATTTTTGTCTATCACTTATAAAATATAGTATATCATAACGTATATCGAATATCGAAGGCAATGTGTGGTGGAGTTGCGATAAGGCAAAATCATTAGTTATGGGTGGACAGGTGAAACGCTACGTGTAGGATTTGATCTTACGATCGCTGTTGCCATGGGATTCTCTTGATTGTATAAAAAACATTTAAGAGTTAGAATCCCATGGCAAAGGCGAGCGCTATCGGCTTCTCCAGATTCAAATCCTCCACTCCGCTACTGCCCGCCATAAAGATGAATTTGCCTTAGGAGAGAAGTTAGTTAGGTAGGTAGGTAAGGATGCTTCGCTGGCTTGCAGCTAAGCTTCGCGGCGCAGCAAGAAAAAAGACGTAAATACGAATATAATCGTATTTACGTCTTTTTTTTATTTTACAATTTATTTATGATGTGTAAGAAAGATTCTCATACAGCATTTTAGATCTCATATTTCAAGCTTACACTATGTTAAAAAGATTCATGATTGTCTCATAATACAACCTTAAAGCTTTTAGAGGAACATCATGCCACCGTCGATCAGAGGGGATTGCCCTGTCATGTAATCGGAATCGGGGCCTGCCAAAAAGGATACGAAGGCAGATACGTCTTCCGGTGTAGACAGACGGCCCAAGGCAATTTTGCTGCCGAATTCTTTGGTGGCATCGCCTATAGCTTCGCCTTTGGAGGCCGTAATTTCTTTATCAATTCCGCTCCACATCGGAGTTTGTACGATGCCAGGGCAGTAGGCGTTAACTGTAATTCCATATTGGGCATATTCCTGAGCCGCGGTTTGTGTTAACGCTCGAACGGCAAACTTAGTTGCAGAGTAAATACCCAGATTGGCATTACCGACATGACCTGCCTGTGAAGAGGCATTAATGATTTTACCACCATGACCCAGCTCTCTAAATTTGGCTGCGGCCGCCTGCATGCCCCACAATACACTGGTCACATTAATGTGAAACAGCTTGTCAAAATCAGCCAGCGTAACATCATCCAATAGCTTGGAAGGAGCAATCCCAGCATTATTCACGATAACATCAAAGCCACCGAGTTTCTCAGCTGTCTCCTGTACGGCGGCGAAAACCTGATCCCGGACGGAGACATCAACTTTAAGCGCAAGCGAGTGCCCTCCTGCCTTTGCGATCTCTCCAGCAACACTTTGAGCTGTACTTTCATTTAAATCCACGACTGCAACGGCAAAGCCATCTTGACTCAGCCGTAAAGCGGTAGCCCGGCCAATCCCTTGACCTCCACCTGTTACCAATGCAACTTTCCCATCCATTTTTCCCATGTTCATGAATCTCCTTTTACGTATAAATAGTCATGATAACATAGCCACAAAATTATGGGTTACGTTAGTCAACATCTATAATTGAACCATTTTTAGGAAAAAAGTATTATGATATATGTAATAGACTTCACTTTATACCTGTTTAAGGTAAATGAATAACATATAATCCAACTTTTAAAATTACATATGAAGGCACTGCACAGGCGGATAGGTTTTATACTCAAATAGTCATGCTATGATAAATACTACTCAAACATAAAAACCAAAAAGACGTAAATACGAATTTCATCGTATTTACGTCTTTTTTTTAACTTTCAATCATTCCAAGCTTTATAAACTGAGCTTAAAAGTTACCTTTTGCGCCACTCCGCAGGGGATGATGCTTTCCATCGGCCGCCTCGAGATTTCTCGAATAAGCCTATGTCAGAGGAGAAATCCGGGGACAAGAATGACTGATGTAAAACTCAAAACGGAGACAAGCGCAGCGCGGCCTTCGTTCCCTCCTACCTCAGCTCCCTTTGTTTGGAGTGGCTCCATGGCGGTCAACCAGCGGAGTGGGCCATTTGAATCTGAAGAAGCGGAGCGTTCGCCTTTGCCGACGGATTTTCCCCATAAGAAACTAATCGAAAAAAATCCGGCGGCAACAGCGATCGTAAGATCAAATGGACTACGCAGCGCTCCTAACGCTCCTAAGGCTCCAAACCCTCCAAACCCTCCAAACCCTCCAAACCCTCCAAACCACCATCAGCCACTCCCCACGTCACTCTAGTAATTAGGCAAAGTATACTTTACTCCCGTCGATCCTCCATCTGAGAAACGGTAAAAGGTATAGTAATGATGGCTTCCATCATTGTAAAACAGCTGCCACACATATTCGCCATTGAACACACTCGGCTGGAGACTCACAATCTCTGCATCTGGAAGCTGCTGCTGAATGATTGCAGTCATTTTCTGCTCGTCGACTCCGTTTTTCAATAGCTCGGTATGGACACCGCTATTATCTGCGGCAGGTACATTAGGCTGTCCCTCCACTTTTTGAAAGGGAACCCACACCATTATATTTTCATTTTGGGCATTTTTCCCTTGAACTACCCAATATACCTGACTCCATACAGACTTCCATGTACGAGTCGTGCTGACCAGACCACCCGATTGCTTGGCCTTTATGATAGCGGCATTTTTCTCAGCCACCTGGTCTTGCGTAACATAAGAATAATACCAGAACATGCTGACCAGGATCAGTATCACGGCCAAAATGGCGACCGCTATCCATTTTTTCTTGTTTTTCAAACCTGTGCTTCCTCTCTAAGGGGATGTGACACCTGAATTAGCGCGACAGCAGCCCTTCAAAGGCGGCTTGTGCCTCATGTTTGATACGTTCCTCGTCCATAGTCAGGCACTCACCGTTTTTCACGACCTGACGACCGTCCACCCACACATGGGCCACATCTTTGGCGCTTGCGGAGTATACAGCATGAGAAATAAGGTCTGTACGCGGCAAGAAGTGCGCCTGATTCAGATCTAATGCGATAAAGTCAGCCTTGTTGCCTGCTGCCAGTACTCCTACCTCTTTTAAACCAATCGACTTCGCGCCGTACTCTGTTGCCAGACGCAGCGCTTCATTCGCAGGAACTGCCGTAGGATCACCGGATACTCCCTTGTGGATGAGCGCAGCCAGACGCATTTCCTCAAACATATCTAGATTATTATTGCTGGCAGGACCATCCGTTCCGAGGGAAACAGTAACCCCTGCACGCAGCAGTTCAGGCACTCTTGCTACACCACTTGCCAGCTTCAGATTGCTACCCGGATTATGCGAAATCGCTACACCACGTTCAGCCAGCAAAGCTATTTCTTCATCGTTCAAATGAACGGCATGAGCAACAAGCGAAGGACGGGAGAAAAAGCCGAGCTTATCCAAATGTGCAACTGGACGCAAGCCATAATCACGTACGTTTTGCTCAACTTCGGCAAGAGTCTCGGACATGTGTGTGTGCAGCGGTAAATCCAAATCATGCGCAGCCTGTACAAATTTTTCGATAAACGCAGGCGGGCATGTGTAAGGCGCATGCGGAGACATCATCGTTGTAATACGACCATCTGCCTTACCATGCCAGTTACGCGCAAAAGTCACAGCCTCAGCCAGCTTGATTCGCTGCTCCTCCTCAGAGCATAATCCAATCGCCCCACGCATTAGACTCGCACGAATGCCTGATTCTTCAGCTATACGAGCCACCTCATCCATATGATCGTACATGTCCAGGAAGGTTGTTGTCCCGCCTTTCAGCATTTCCAGCACAGACAGGGATGTGCCCCAGTACACATCTGAAGATGTAAACTTGGCTTCCATCGGCCACATTTTCTCCTGAAGCCATACTTGTAGCGCCAAATCATCACCATGTCCACGCAGCAGTGACATCGCCGCATGACCATGAGTATTAATCAGACCCGGTAAAAAGAGCAAGCCCTTACCGTCAAAAGCGTCTGTCTCTTCCTCTCCCGCAGGCAAAGTTTCGCCAATGTAAGTAATCCGGCTATCCTCCACAATCATATAGCCATGGATTACTCCGACTTCCGGTCCGTTTACGGCAAAGGAGCCGTTTTTAATCATCCATTTATTCACTGTCATATTGCGATTCTTCCTTTCCATCCTCTAAATAATAAGCGAGGCTTAGCAAATCGGTTGTAAAATCTGTGGTATGTACCCGGATGTTGTCCGGGGTCTTAAGAATGATCGGTGCAAAGTTCAAGATCGCTTCAATACCACTCTCAATAAGCTTGTCAGCCACGTGTTGCGCTTCGAAATCCGGTACGGTAATAATCCCGATCCGAATATTTTTTTCTTTTATGGTCGCTTCCAATTGATCCATTGGCTGAACGATCAGCGTATTGATCATCGTCCCAGTCTTCTCAGGAACCGCATCAAATACCGCTACAATTTTCATATTGTCTTTTAAGTAAGCATTATAATTCGAAAGGGCTTGACCCAGATTACCAGCTCCGACCAATACAACGTTGATTTGCTGATCAATTTTCAGAATATGACGTATTTTTTCAATAAGATAAGTAACATCATAGCCGATACCCTTTCGGCCAAAATCTCCAAAATATGCGAGATCCTTACGAATTTGAGCCGGATTCAAGTTTAGTCTTTGTCCCAACTCCTGGGAAGAGACCGTGGCCACCTCCCTTTTGTGCAGTGCATTCAGATAACGTAAATATACGGGTAACCTCCGTACAACTGCCTCTGAAATTTTATCTGATTTCATACTTGCTCCCCCTAATTGTAACGGACATGTTTAAGTGTCCGTCCGTTATGCCTCAGTCTCCGGGGCGGATTGGAGCCATTCAGAGATGCGGGGCACCATTTGCTCCGTCGGCATATGCTCCATTTTTGGTCCCGGTAACGAGTACAAAAAGTGCTTTCCGTAATAGGATTCGATTACACGTGTATCGTATACGATGACGACCCCGTGGTCGCTCGCTGTACGTACCAAACGCCCAAATCCCTGTTTAAAGCGAATGACTGCCTGAGGAACAGACAGCTTCATAAATGGATTTTTCTTTTGCCGCTGCAGCAGCTCGCTTTTCGCCTCCAGCAGCGGGTGATTTGGCGGTTGAAACGGCAGCCGGACAATTGCCAAACAAGTCAGCGCCTTGCCTGGAATATCGACACCTTCCCAGAAGCTGCTGGTTCCCAGCAATACAGAAGCTTTGGCCTCCTGAAAACGCCGGGTCAGCTTGCTGCGGCTCCCACTGTCTACCCCCTGTCCCAGCACAGTGATATCGCTGGAAGACAATGCCTCTTTGAGTGGCTCATACACCTGCCGGAGCATCCGGTACGAGGTAAATAAAACGAGCATTCTCCCCCCGGTCGCCTGAGCAGTCGAGCCTAGCGAGCTAACGAGCATATTTACAAAATGTGCATCTCCAACACTGCCCTTTACACTCGGGAAATCCCGGGGAATGACCAGCAGCACCTGATCCCTGTAGTTAAAGGGCGACGGGAGCTGCGAAGTCATCAGTCGTCCCTCATCTGCGGCTTCCTGCAAACCGAGCTGATCGGTCATGTACTGAAACGACTTATCTACCGATAAGGTAGCTGAAGTCAGAATGATGCTTCTTTTTTTGTCAAAAAACATTTCTTTCAGCTGGCGGCTCACATCTACAGGCACTGCATAAAATTGCAGTGATTTACTGCGGAATTGCCCACTCGCCTCAAGCCAGTAGACGGTCGTCTCATCATCGAGACGCATAAAGAAGCGCAAATTCTCCTTCACAGCCGCCAAATCCTTGAGCAGTCCCGTAATATCCGTAATGAGGCTGTCAGCCGCATAATCGTCATGTTCTTCCTTAACGTCCAGCATCAGCTTGTCGCCCTTGCGCAAAATTTCGCTTAGCGTAACATTTAGCTGATTTTCCAGCACAGCCGCTTGATCCCACTTGGCAGGCTTGGCCGACGGCTTGAGACGGGAAGAAAACTGCCCCGTTTCACCCGGTGTTGCATCACTTCGCTCCGGCAGCATACCAAATAGCTTGTCGCTTAACAAATCCCATGTCTCTTTGACCTCCAGCACAAGTGGATATAGCTGATCGATGATCGAAGCCCAATCTGCCGACTTCTCATGACCGGACTTTACCAACTGCTGACGCAATGAAGGCAGCTGTCCATTCTTGCTGTCTTTGAACAGCCGGGTCAGCGTATGGACGAGTGTGAAATATTTCATATGCATGCCCAAGTGTTTACCAGCGACTTCCTCCAGATGGTGTGCTTCATCAATGACCAGATGCTCATAGCTTGGCAATAGCTGATGACTTGCCTTGACATCCGTAAACAGCTTGGAGTGATTCGTAATAACCACATCCGCTATTCCCGCCTCATGACGTGCACGATGGTAAAAGCACTTACGGAACCACGGGCATGAACGGCCAAGACAGGACTCGGAATCACTTGCCACCGTTTCCCAAAAATCTCCGCCACGGTTGCTTAGATTCAGTTCTTCATCATCACCAGTTTCCGTGAGTGTCAGCCAGACGATCATCTGGGCAGCTGTAATTAAGTCTTCCTTTGGCGTTGCGAAGTCTCTTCTGTTTATTTTATGTTCAAACTTACGCAGACACAAATAATGCCCTCGCCCCTTAAAAATGGCAGCCCGGAACGGGAACGGAATCACCTTTGTCAGCATCGGAATATCGCGCTCACGTAATTGCTCCTGCAGGTTGATTGTATGCGTACTTACTGTGACCCGCTGACCATATTTTACACTGTGATACAGTGACGGAAGCAAATAACCCAGGGACTTGCCTGTTCCTGTACCCGCCTCGATCAGCAAATGCTTGTCTTCACTCAGCGCCTGATTTACATCCTCTATCATTTGTACCTGCGCCTCGCGCTCCTCGTATTGGCTCAAGGATGAACGTAAATGATCTCGCACATCATCCATGTATTTATCAAAGGAAACGCCCGACAGCGGATTTGGGTCATCTTCTTTGCGCGGAGTAACTAACTCTGTCCAATCTTCCACCTTTAGTGCAAGCTGACGATAAAACTGATGCCCCTCCAAATCCTGAATGGGATCAAGCTCTTTCTCTTCACGTACCCCGTCAAGAAACCATCCAAGATCACTGTCTTCCTCTGCGAACAAATCACTGAGCCGCTGTATCGTGATTAAAGGCAAGGCTTGAAGCTCCCACACACACTTTAAAAACACCTCGGCCGTGGCCAACGCGTCGCTGTCTGCTTGATGGGGACGGTCATGAGCCAGCCCAAACTCCGAAGATACAAATCCTAGCTGATAGGAAGAAAGCGATGGAAACATGATTTTCAGAAAATCCATCGTGTCCAAAATTCGACCGCTAAACGGCAGATATCCACATCGATCTAAAGCGTTTTGCAAAAAATTAAAATCAAATGCCACATTATGACCGACCAGCACAACATCATCCAGCATAGGTACAAGCTCCATCATCATCTCTTCGAGCGCAGGAGCATCCTTGACGTCATCGTCTGTAATTCCGGTCAACCCGGTAATAAAAGGCGGAATGGGTCTGCCAGGGTTCACATAAGAACCGTAAACACGGGAAATGCTGTTATCATGATCTATAATTGCAAGTCCGACTTGAATGATGTCATCCGCGGACTGGGTGCCTGTCGTTTCAAAATCCAATACCGCAAATTTCATCGGGCTTAATCCTTTCTTTTGACACATACAAAAATAATAACTCCGTATAACAGCATAGCAGAATATCGCCTTTTTGGAAATTAAGACAGCCAAAAAAGACGATGCACGCGCCGCCTAAGAGGTGGGCATGCATCGTCTCAGCTGGTGTCTGACAACTACATCCAGGGCATCATCGAGCTATCGTAGCGAAGCATTTCGGTACCGGACAAACAGGCTTCCATGTTGTGCAGCGGCTCGGGCATCGCAGGGTCGAGCTGGTGCGCGCGAGCAAAACATTTTTGCGCTGCCTCTACATCAGCCTGTTTGGCCATCAGACAGCCCAGCGCATTATAGATGACCGCCTTGAGTCCTGGCTGCTCTGTCAGGTGCAGCACCTTCTGAAAATGGCGTACAGCCTCTGCTGTATCCCCCAGTTGAAAATATGCCATCCCTAAATACATACGACTTTGCCAGCTGTTCGGAAAATGCTGTAATACCTGCTCGAACTGCTGAATTGCCTCAGGGTACATAAGCAGTTGGTAATACCCTTGTCCCCGATTATAAGCCAGCAGCTCCTTTTCAGGCAGTTCCTTTTCAGAAAGCTCTGCGTCAGAAATGTCGGACTCTGCAGAAAAACCGGCCGCTCGCAGGCAAACCATTTTTTCCTCAAAGGCCAGCCATTCATCCATAATTCTGTCACTCATTTTCCGCAGCAAACTCCAATGCTGCAGCAGCTCCTGCTTGCGAGAGCCTTGGGCTGATGGGTAATGCTTCACGATATCATCTAACATGCTGTTCATTTCTGCGAATACATGCTGGAACATGTGCATCCCGCCCTTACGAAAGATGGAGTAATACACTCACATTCTTCGCCTAAAGGACGTGTTTCATCCGCACTCCCATTCATTACATGATCGTAGCGTGGACTTCCTTATTCGCCGTCTGGGCTGGTTTATTATGTTCATCAACGAATACCACAGTCGGTTTGTATGTTTTTGCCTCTTCATTTGACATAGAAGCGTAGGAAATAATAATGACCGTATCACCAGGCTGCACCAGACGCGCTGCTGCACCATTGAGGCAAATCACGCCGCTGCCACGCGGTCCAGGGATAACATAGGTTTCCAACCGGGCCCCGTTGTTATTGTTCACAATTTGAACCTTTTCATTTTCCAGCAGATCGGATGTCTCCATCAAATCCTCATCAATCGTAATACTCCCCACATAGTTAAGATTGGCTTCAGTCACCGTCGCCCGGTGAATTTTCGATTTCATCATCGTTCTAAACATGGGAAAGCACCTCCGCTTTCTGTAATCTAATATTGTCAATCAGTCGGGTGTTCCCAAATTTCACAGCCAGCGCTACAATGATGTCCTCTTTAACATCACTTAGCCGCTGCTCGGCAAGAATTGGCTCTAAGCCGGGAAAAGTTAATATTTCAATATAATCAATGTCTGCCAATGGTGAGGAAGTAATGGTGGACTCCACCATTTGATGTATCTGACCGATTGTAAACGAGCTTTGTACAGCATCTTCGCTCACTTCACGCACCTTGCGCAGTGATTGGGATAGTACCAACGCCTGCTCCCGCTGCTCAGCACTCAAATACACATTACGCGAGCTCAGGGCCAAACCGTCAGCCTCTCGGACGATAGGGCAAGGTACAATGGTCACATTCATATTAAGATCGGTCACCATCTGCTGGAGCACAGCAACCTGCTGCGCGTCCTTCATACCAAAGAAGGCCAAATCAGGATTGACCATGTTAAACAGCTTGGCTACCACCGTCGTCACACCATCAAAATGTCCCGGACGTGAAGCGCCACATAAGCGCTCCGTCAAAGCGGATACGTGAATTTTGGTTCGGGTTGGCTGTGGGTACATTTCCGCTACTGTTGGCAAAAATACAATATCCACACCCTCGCGCCGCGCTACCTCCAGATCACGTGCTTCATCACGAGGGTAGCTGTCCAGATCTTCATTAGGTCCAAATTGAATCGGGTTGACGAAAATGCTGAGCACCACTGTATCTGACATTTCACGTGCCTTTTGCATCAAGCTTGCATGGCCTTCATGCAAGTACCCCATCGTCGGCGCAAAGCCGACTGTATGTTGCTGTATGGCAGCAGAACCGTATTCCGCTTTTGCTCTGTTTGTGCCAAGCTGCCGACGTTCAGCAATAGCCTGCCGCAGCTGAGCCACTTCTCTTACGATGATCATGACTGGGATTCCACCTTTTCCTTAGCTTGTTGCCTAACTTGCTCCTTGGCCTGGCCTTTGGCCTTACCATACAGAGCTTCCACGACACGATCGTCCGCACTGAACACATGCTCTTCAGCTGGAAAGGCGCGTCCCTTCACATCGCTCACATATTGCTCAATGCTGCTGCGGATCAAGCCGCCTACATCGGCATAGGTTTTAACAAAGCGCTTGCTGTAATAAGGCGATGCATATTGAATCAGGTCGTGATAGACCAGCACCTGACCGTCGCATCCGCGTCCAGCGCCAATTCCAATGGTCGGAATGGACAGTTCTTTGGAAATCGCCGTTGCGACTTCCTCAGTCACCAATTCCAGTACAATGCCAAATGCACCCGCTTGCTCCAGTGCCTTAGCGTCAGCCATCAAGCGACGTGCGTCCGTTTCATCCTTACCCTGAATGCGATAGCCGCCAATCTGATTAACCGACTGTGGTGTAAGACCGATATGTCCCAGTACAGGTACACCTGCCTGAACAGTCGCTTTTACGACGTCGGCAATCTCCGCTCCGCCTTCCAATTTGACTGCATGCACATGTCCTTCCTGCATCAGACGGCGAATGCCCTGAAGGCTTTCCGATACGCTGCTGTGGTATGTCATAAAAGGCATGTCCGCTACGATAAATGTATGCTCCGCACCTCTTGCTACCGCCCGGGAATGGTATACGATATCGTCCAAAGTTACGGGAATGGTCGAATCGTAACCGAGAACTACGTTACCCAGCGAATCACCGACGAGAATCATGTCAATTCCCGCCTCTTCGGCTATTTTAGCCGATGGATAATCATACGCGGTCAGCATACTGAGCGGAATGCCCTCCTGCTTCATTTTTTTCATTTTCACAATATTCAGTGCTTGTTTTCCCGCCACTTGGCATGGCTCCCTTCCATCTTTTTTTGGCACAAAAAATAACCTTTTATGAACGCCTGCATATGTGCGTCATTAAAAGGTCCGAACAGCCAAAAAAGACACTCATTTTGAGATCGTCCCTTCTGTCTCGGTCCTGTTCGGCTCAGAGCAGAATCCAACGTAACCTTCAAATGAAGTTATGATGGTTTTACAAACTTGCTAAAGTAGAGCATGTGCCCTTGGAGTGCAGCTCGGACCGTCCGATGCCGCCTCCTGCACAGTATAACAAAAAACATCGGCTTTTTCACGTGAAGTTTTGCACAGGGAACATAGCGATTGCGGCGCTATTCACAGCTATGCTCGCTCTTACAGTTGTATATCACCTGAAATAACCTGAATTCGCTCTCCCTGATCCGTTTCTACCACTAATGCCCCAGAAGGGTCCAAACCAACGGCTGTCCCTTCTACTGCTACCCCTTGTCCGGTGTGTGCCCGTACAGTGCGGTTTATCGTTACCGATAACGCCTCCCACAGCATGGCTATAGGCTGGAACCCCTGCTCTGCATACAACATGCATAGCTGCTCCATCTCCCCCAGCACTGCGGCAATCAATTCAGTACGGTCAATTTCATGTCCTGCCTCTATTTTCAAGGATGTTCCCACCTGAGATAGCTCTTCCGGGTAATCATCCCTATTCAAATTCACATCAATGCCGATGCCCGCAATACAATAGCGGACCCGTTGATCCTCTGCTGCAGATTCCAGCAGAATACCAGACACTTTGCGACCATGAATAAGCAGATCATTCGGCCACTTAATGCCAGCCTCCACACCCGTCAGCCGACGAATGGCCCTGCACAACGCCACACCTGTAAGCAGTGTCAGTTGGGGAGTAAAGGCCATGGGCTGGGTGGGACGCAGCACAATGCTCATCCAGACGCCTTTGCCGCGAGGTGAAAACCACCTCCGGCCCAAACGTCCCCGGCCTGCTGTCTGTTCCTCCGCCAGCACTACCGTCCCCTCCGGCGCCCCCTCTTCTGCCAAACGCATGGCATCCTGCTGAGTGGAGACCGTCGAATCCAGTATAACGATACGCTTGCCAAACGATTGTGTATTCAATGATCGTGCCAGTTTGGAAACTTCCAGTCGATCTGGTCGGGACACGATTCGGTAGCCCCGACGCGAGGAGGCTTCAATATTGTAGCCCAGCTCACGCAGCTTGTTAATCTGCTTCCATACCGCCGTGCGGCTGACCGAGAGGTAGCGGCTGATTTCCTCCCCCGAGACATAATCAGAAGCCCCCTCCTCCAGTATGCCTAACAATCTCTCATGATTATTCACTACTTATCACCCGTTTCGTCACCCGTTTCGCTTCCTGAAGCAATGCTTCTGTTTCATTCGGGATATCTCCGCAGGCGGCAGCCAGTAGAAGCTGTTCCATCGTCTGCCCCAGCCAAGGCCCACCCGGTCGATTCATCGCTTGAACCAGTACATTTCCTGTAATGTTTAAATCCTTAATACGAATCACTACGGCTTGCTTCGTCCACTCATTTGCCAGTTCTGCCATCCTGACCACATGCTTGTCTGCCCATGACGATAATCCACGGAATGAGGGAGGCAGTGTCTTATGAAGCTCAAGCCAGTCTGAAGCGGTATCCCGGCCCAGCTTGATTAATAGTCGAATCCAGCTACGACGCAAAGCCTCATCGTGGAATTCATCATCTTTGTGCGAAGCGGAATCACCCGCTATCACAACAGCACAGCTGATTAGCTCGGCCTCCCATTCCAGCAGATGAACCAGCCGCAGACGTACAGCGTTGGAGAAGGTCCAAGCTCTCAGCAGCTCGTCGGCTGCCTCCGAGGTCAGTCTGCAAGACAACAGGAGCAAGCCCCAACGAAGTTCGTCTGGCAGTTGCACCAGTCCGCTGAGCGCGTCTCCTTCACATTGCTCCCAGGGAACAGGCACCTTTGTACAGGCCAGCAATCCGCTGCGGCTCAGCATTTCCAGCCCACGCAATGGGTCCGGCCCGGACAGCATCTTTTCCAGTTCGACTCGTACGCGTTCCATTGCTATAAATCGAAGTCCTTCTCTGCGTCGAATCATCCCTTTCCAGGTGTTGAAAGCGACACGGAAACGGAAAACAGAGGCAAAACGGATGCAACGCAGCATCCGCAGTCCGTCCTCCTCAAACCGTTCCTCGGCTCGGCCCACACAACGGACGAGAGCAGATCGCAAATCGGTTTCCCCTTCAAACGGGTCCACTCTCGCTCCATATTCATCCATCGCTATTGCGTTCATGGTAAAATCCCGCCGCATCAGATCCTCGCGGATGTCCTTCACAAAAGCGACTTCGGTGGGTCGGCGGTGATCAGCATAACCGCTTTCCGTACGAAATGTGGTCACCTCGAATGCATGACCACCCTGCATGACCGTAACCGTCCCATGCTGAATTCCTGTCGGAATGACATGAGGGAACAGTGCTATGACCTGTTCAGGCTCAGCCGAAGTGGTCAGGTCCATGTCATGAATAGCACGGCCTAATAGCTCATCGCGCACACAGCCACCGACCCAGTAGGCCTCGTGACCTGCTGCCGTTAGTGTATGTATGACCTCTCTGCCATGAAGAGCCATTTCTTGATCAGCATATTGCCACGTATTTGTGTTCACAGGGTTTCCCCCTTTGCAAGTATTCAATACAAAAAAACGGACGCGAGTCCGCCTCCTTAAACGCAGATCGGTTTAAGCTCCGGCACCTCGCGTCCCAACACACGGTAATATATTTCTTCATATTGACGGCTAATCAGCTCATCACAGAAAACTGTACGAGCACGTGTCAGACAGGCCTCACGGAAACGCTCTGCCATCGCTTCATCGGATAACAGCTGGACTGCATATTCAGCCATTGCCTCTGTGTTGCCAATTTCAGCAAGATAGCCCGTACTTCCATGTACAACAAGTTCAGGTATACCGCCAGCCTGAGAGCCAACGGTCGGCACTCCACAAGCCATTGCTTCCAGCGCAACCAGACCAAAGCTTTCTTTTTCCGAGGGAAGCAGCAGGACATCCGCCATGGAAATGACTTGTGCAATCTCATCCTGCTTACCCAAAAAGAATACCTTATCCTGTAAGCCTAAATTTTCGATTTTACAACGGATTTTTGGAAGATCTGGCCCTTCCCCAACCAGCAACAGCTTCGAAGGTACTTTTTTCTGTACTCGTTCGAATATATCCAATACGTCTCCCACCCGTTTGACAGGACGGAAATTGGAAATATGCATCATAATCTTTTCATCCGGCTGGGCAAAATCTCTCCGCAGCGCAGCCGCATCCCTTGGATAGTACACCCGCTTATCTACAAAGTTGTAGGTCAAGTCAATGGGCCGAGTAATCTCCAGCGCATCTATCGTCTCACGAATCAAATCCTTGGAAACTGCTGTCACAGCATCGCTTTTGTTAATAGCTAGGCGAATCAGGTCTTTCAACGATTCATCCTGTGCCAGCACCGTAATGTCCGTACCATGCAGCGTGGTTACCACCTTGAGGTGATCGCCCACCATTTCCTTGGCTAAATAAGCGCAGACCGCATGGGGTACCGCATAATGAACATGAAGTACATCCAAGTTCTTCATTTGTGCGACCTGAGCCATTTTTGTGGCCAGCGACAAATCATAAGGCGGATATCTGAAGACGTAATAGTCGTTAACCTCGACCTCATGATAAAATATATTTTTTTGGAATGCCCCGCCTAATCTGAACGGAATGCTATTGGCAATAAAATGAACCTCATGCCCCTTCTCGGCCAGCAATTTGCCCAGCTCTGTCGCCACTACGCCGGAGCCTCCCAGCGATGGATAACAGGTAATTCCAATTTTCAATTTGTCATTCAAGTTTAGCTGCCCCCTTCCGTTCATCGGAAATGACTTTTAATAATAGTAACAGACCTAATGCAGTGCACATCTCTGTCCGTTTTACGTTGGATTCTATGCATACTTATGTCAAGAATTTTATGAATCCTTATGTGAATAGCTTAACCAGATGAGGCGTTTTGGACGCAAAGCCCTCTGCATATGAAATCAGTTTGCGCTGACCCAACAAAGAGTCCCGGGCTTTTACACGCTCCACATATCCCTGATTTAACGGCGTAGCTACCGTGTCCTTACCTGGTGCAGCCTGAAATTGCGAAGCATAGCTTAACAGCGATTGCTCCTTGGCTTCATAGTGCTCGGTGATGTCCACGATCAGGTCCGTTCTGCCAATGTCATTAATAAAATAAAAATATAATTGCTCCACCTGAACCGCAGGTTTTCCCGGCATAAAGCGTCGTAGCTTGGCGTTAAACACCGCTTCCTCCACCAGTTTGCTGCACATGACATGATCCGGGTGCCGATCCTCCCAATACGGAGCAAATACGACTTTTGGTGCATGACGCCTGATCTCTGCTGTAACTGCAGCTACATGCTCAGGTGTAACATATAATCCACGGTCAGGCAGTCCTAGATTCGTCCGCACGGCAAGCCCCAGCACTTTCGATGCGTGCTCAGCTTCTGCCAAACGGGTATCTACATCCCCATTGGAGGACATTTCAGCCCGTGTCAAATCGCACACGCCCACTTTTAAACCAGCGGCTGTATGCTTGGCAATCGTGCCCCCCATGCCTATCTCTGCATCGTCGGCATGAGCTCCAAAAATCAGGATGTCCAGCGTCATTTCACATCACCCAGCTCGTCAATACCCGGTTTATATTTATGTACCAGCTCACGCCATGCAAAATCGCCGCGATCCAGCGCTTTAACCAGTATTTCAGCCGTTGCAACATTGGTTGCCAAAGGAATCCCCTGCACGTCACACAGACGCAGCAACGCGCTAATATCCGGCTCATGCGGCTGTGCCATTAACGGGTCACGCAAGAATATAATCATATCCATTTCGTTTTGCGCAACCAAGGCTCCGATTTGCTGGTCTCCCCCAAGCGGTCCTGACATGAAACGGTGAATTTGAAGCTTCGTTTGCTCCATAATGCGCAGACCTGTCGTGCCTGTTGAATACAATTGATGCTCTGTAAACACATGCTCATATGCCGTTACAAAATTAACGATTTCATCCTTTTTACGATCATGCGCTATAAATGCAATCTTTAACATTCGAAATTCCTCCTGCCTCATTCTATAATTCCGTTCGTCAATTCATTCGCATTATTCTTAATCAATGTAATGCTCAAACCCATACACAAGTCCCGGCTGCTCCATGACCTTTTGAATACCGATTTTAACACCAGGCATATAGCCAGCCCGCTCATAAGAGTCCTGTCGGATTTTAAGGGATTGTCCAAATCCTCCGAATATCACTTCC
The DNA here is from genome assembly GCF_020404765.1 of Paenibacillus sp. BJ-4. Lineage (GTDB taxonomy): Bacteria > Bacillota > Bacilli > Paenibacillales > Paenibacillaceae > Paenibacillus. The sequence continues at coordinate 157,931 of NZ_JAIVEM010000005.1, read as the reverse complement.
TGCTGCGCGAATACGCCGGGAAGCCGGACACTGTGGATACGAAAGCCTTGATAGTAACCACCACGTGATCCCTCCAGCGTTTCCTCCTCTTCCGGATTGCCCTGTCGCAGCTCCTGGCGTTGCTCCGCAATCAGCTCTGCAGTCTTGATGGCTGTTCCGGAAGGCGCGTCCAATTTTTGGTCACCATGATATTCGATGATTTCCAAATGCGGGAAGTATTTTGCCGCCTGAGCCGCAAACCGCATCATCAAAATGACTCCAATGGAGAAGTTAGGCGCAACCAGACCACCGATTTGCTGTTCCCGGCACTGCTTGTCCAGTTCATCAATCTGTTCGGGTGTAAACCCTGTGGTTCCGATAACCGGACGAACTCCATGCTTGATAGCAAGCGCTGTATGTGCGTACGCAAAACGCGGCCCCGTAAAATCGACCATGACATCCGGTCGACTATCCAGCAATGCCTGCTCCACGTCCTCTACAATAGCGATGCCCGCTTCCTTCAGTCCGACGAGAAGGCCGGCATCACTGCCGGCGTGCGTTCTGTTCACTGCGGCCACAAGCTGTAGTTCCTCATCCTGGAGAACCAACTTGACAACCTCACGGCCCATACGCCCTGCTGCTCCTACAACAGCTACTTTTATTGGTTCTGACATTTCCCTACAACTCCTTATGCATCAATTCGTGCTAGATTTGTTCATTCATCTGTTGGCATAACTTCTTCATGAGATTGGCAAGCTGTACATTGTGAGGAAATAATGCAGCCGCCTCACGGGCAGCCTGCACAGCCAGCTTATATTCATTCAATTCATCATAAATCAATGCGAGCAACATAAATGCATCACCGCATAGCGGATCAAGAGCAATCGCCTGTTCCAGCAGCAAGATCGCATCTCGATGCAGCTGTGGTGTAGTTTTTTCTACATCCAGCATCTTTCTGGCCTTCTCCGTAAGTTGCCTGGCTTGCTGCGCATGCAGATGAAGCACATATTCATCCTGGTGCGGAGCGAGACGAACCGCATGCTCTGCATAGGCGAGCGCCTGCTCCAAACGTCCACTGCGAGCATAGGTAACCGAACACCGGAAATAATGCTCCGCATGATCAGGCTGTGCTGAAATCGCTTTTTCAAACCATTCCACGGCCTGCTCAAAATCGTTTTGCAAAATGCATTGGTAAGCTTTCTGAACGTATTCCTCCGCCTTCATGACACTGCACCTCCGGGTAACCGGTTTGGTACAGCATATGTACAAAACGCCTAATCGGTGTCCTTTTTGGTCCAGCGATTCGCGTCACGTGTGTTAAATTTATGCATGACCTTGTCATGAGCCTCGGTCAAATTTATACCCAGCGAATTCGCAAAGCAAACCGTGATGAACAAAATATCCCCCAGTTCCAGTTCAATGGAATTGTCAGCCTCATCCGTTTTTTTCGGCTTTTCGCCAAAGGAGTGATTCACTTCCCTCGCCAGTTCTCCGACTTCTTCAGACATCCGGGCCAACATCGCCAAGGGGCTGAAATACCCTTCCTTGAATTGAGATATATACTGATCTACCTCACGTTGAATATCATTTAACGATTTTTCCATGAAGCATACAATCCCCCTATGTGCAGGTTTATTCATATGTTATCGTAAAGCACATTTTAAAACAAATTTTTTTTGAATTGAACTTGCGGTCTCCATCTTGTAATCATTAGACTTTTAAAGCTACCATAAAAAGGTATACTAAACATAAGGATCTACGGCTCACCCTAAATACATGAATCGATCATCACCAAACTGCTACTGCGAGGGATTATATGAAGATATCCAAATTCATTGAACAGCTTAAAATGATTTTACCCATTCTGCTCGGGACGGCTATCTATGCATTCGGTCTGCTGTATTTCATTATACCCAGTAAACTGATGGAAGGCGGCATTACAGGGATTACCCTATTGCTGAATTATGCTTTTTCGATTTCACCCTCTCTCTCCACATTGCTCCTGAATATTCCTTTATTTTTGATCGGATGGAAAATGCTTGGTGGCAAGCAGATTATATATACGGGGGTAGGAATCGGGTCGCTCACTTTTTTTCTGTGGCTGTTTGAAAAAATGATTCATTTCGGATGGATGGGGACCTTTCAGACCGAACACGATTTTATACTTTCTTCATTATATGCCGGGGTTACACTCGGGGCCGGGTTAGGTATTGTATTCCGCTTTGGCGGCACCACTGGCGGCTCTGATATTATAGCTCGTATTTTAAATCGAAAATTTGGCTGGAGTATGGGAAGAATTATGCTGGTGATTGATATTGTCATTATCGGCGCTGCATTACTTTACATACCAAAAGAAAAAATTCTCTATACGCTAGTTGCCGTGTTCATCGCGTCCAAGATTATTGATTTTATACAGGAGGGGGCTTATTCAGCCAGAGCTTTTATGATTATCAGTGACCATACGATGGATATTGCCGATATGATTACAAAGGACATGGATCGGGGAGTTACGATTATTCCCGCTGTAGGAGCATTTTCCAAGCAGGCCAAGCATGTTGCCTACTGTGTCGTGTCTCGTCAGGAAATACGGCGTTTGCATCAGATTGTTAAGTCCGTCGATCCTCGAGCGTTTATTATCATCCAGGATGTGCACGATGTGCATGGAGAGGGATTCAAAGAAGAATAGCCCGGAAATCCGGGCGAGGACAAACGTATATAGAACAGATCCAAGGCTCACGCTGCGACTGCTCGAACAGTTCAGAACATTCGGCTGCTCAGCGTTATCTGGAGAACCCGGTTCGATATTTACGGTAACCTACATAAGTCAGCACCAGCAGCACAATCGTCCCGATTGCCAATTCCGCACGGCGTTCGCTCTCACGGGGGATAAATGGCGCCAAAGCAGTGGCGTCTTTTTCACGTCCAAACAAGGCATTAAACGTCGGGTTCCCTTGCTCCAATGCCCCCCTAATCGCTGAGGCATCTACATTTTGCTGATCCCCCAATCCTTTGACGTAGGAAATCCATGAATCGGTCCGTACGACCTCGCTTGACTTACCATGGATCAGTGCTGCTGTACGGATCGTCTCATAGTGATCCTCCAGCACCGCGGCTCCAGCCGCGAAACCCTTCATGTTACCTTTTGCAAACTGAGTGTTCAGGCCGCTGACATCTTCTTTTAAAATTTTATAATACTGCTGCCATAAGGGCTGGCGCGGATGTGCAAGTGCATCTGTTGCAAGCCGCAAACTGGCCGCTGCCTTCACCCACTCATCTGGCGAAGCTTGCACGGACTGTGTAGCCTGCTGCACCTCAAGGATGCTGCCGGATAAAGCATGAATGGCCTCTACAGATAGCGCTGCCTGTACCTGACCGGTGCTGAACCATCGGCTCACCTCGTCTACATCCGCGCGCGCTTTTTCAATATTCCCGTCCATTACATCCCTGTACAATATCGCAGCGGCTTGATCCAGTTTTTGAATTTCTTTTGCATTATCAGCAGGCTTTGACTGATCACGTGCTACCGCTATACCTGGAGGGACGCAGACGAACAGCAGCAGGACCATAGATAACACAATACTCGAAACTACACATAACGTAATACGAAACCCCCGACCCCAAATCATGGGACATCCCTCCTCACCTTACTGTATGGCAAGGTTACCGGGACTAGAACTGGCTTTAGGTGAATCGTTTGAAACCAGGCTACGACTCAAGCTGTATTTCGATGAGATAATGCCTTTTGATTGCGCGCCAGCATGGCAAGCCATCCCGCTACGATACTGAAAAGAGTCAGCATATAGGTAAAAGCACGTACTTGCGATACATCATCTGTTAGCTGCTGCGGTAGATACGGATATATGCCAAATGTATAATCCATCGTATCATTTAACAATGTCCACAAAGCGGCTAATCCTAAAGCTATCCATTTGCAGGTAAAAAAACGTACAAACAGCAGCGCTTCGACTGCCATTGCCGTATGAGAAGCCACCAGCATCCAATCCTGCCATATCATATGGTCCCCCTGCGCCACACCCCAAAAAATAATAGTCGAGGCCCAGATACCGTACTTTACACTCGTAACGACAGCCAACGCCTCCATGATCTGACGGATCACCTTCAAGCTCTTGAAGCGTGGAGGATAAAGCAGGAATACGATAGAGATCGTAAAAAACAGGCTGGCCGTCGGGCTATCAGGCACAAATACAATTTGCCACAGCGGGTGATAGTTAAGCGTATATTCCAGCTGTCCTCCATACCATATGTACCCATACACTGTTCCAATCAGATTGCACCAGAACAGCAGCCACAAAAAAGGCCGGCTCGTCAGGAACGACCGGCTCCACAAATAAGATAACGACATGTCCTTCATCCTCCGTTCATACGACAGAACCCCCCACAGGCTCATCCTTCCAAAACTATACCATATCCAAGCGTATAAGAAAAACGTCTTTCGACGTACTTTCACGGAAGTCAGACCGCGCTTAGCGGAAGTTTTTCTTGCGATTATATCAGCTCCGCTAAAATTTATAAATTCTATAATCTTCAAAAAAACCTGGCCGCTGCTACGGTCAGGTTTGTGATTATGATCTTGAACTGACGATGGGTCTGAAATGTCTAGCTAAGCTCCCTAAAATCGTTTCAACTCATCGCTCTCAGCTCATCCGTAAGATGACGGAAAGCTACTTCATCTCCGGAGGCCAGCGCCTCATCAATATCCTTGTAGAGCTTTTCACTCCGGTGTTTACGTAATGCCTCGTCCAACACCATTTCAGCAGACAGGCCCAACATTACTTCATAAGTAACCTTCATTTTATCCATAGGATGCACCTCCAACATGAGTTTAAGAGATCCTATATTCTTTTCCTTTCGCCACATAGCTGAGTGCCGTTCGTGACATCCGCTGCAAATCCGCATCGGTCAATTCGCGCACCACTTTGGCAGGTGTACCGAGAGAAAGAGTATAGGGTGGTATTTTAGTATTTTCCGTAACGACCGACCCTGCTCCTATTAAAGCATATTCACCAAGCTCCGCTCCGTTGAGTACAATGGCCCCCATACCGATTAAAGTGCCTTTGCCTACCGTACAGCCATGGATAATGGCAGCATGTCCCACCGAAATATCATCCGCCAGCACCAGAGGCTGGTCCGTGTTCACATGGCCCACGACCCCATCCTGAATATTGCAGCGTTCACCGATGATGACAGGCGCCATATCCCCGCGCAGTACGGCATTAAACCATACGGAGGAATCTTGGCCGATCGTTACCTTTCCGACAATTTTTGCTCCTTCTGCCACATAGACAGATGAATGGAGCTGTGGCATATTTCCGTTATAGTGAATCAGCATCATCTTCACCCTCTCATTTTGGGTGAAATTCTATCAACATGCATGCTGCTTGTCAATGGAGCCGTATACCCGGGTCGTTCCGCCCAATGCGGCACTCCCCTGCCAGCTTCAGCCCCCAGGCCGTCATCTGTACAGATGGTTCCATCGGATGGTCACCTTGACGAAGCATACCCAGATGTAGCATCATTCGGAGGATCCTCTGATCAAAGACCGAACGGGGCGTATCATAGTAAAACGGTCGGATCAGCGGCCCGATATGTACAAAAAGCGACTCTGATGATGTCCAGGGCCTGGCACATTCTCCAATCCAGTAGACTAGAGAAAGCAGATTGGGAACAGCTCCTTTATACAATCTTAACCAAAACCTGAATAGCTGCATCATTTCATCCTCTATTGCGTGCTCTCTTTGCGCCTCCCCCTTTGCCGTCAGCACAACCCGATCTCCCTTCTCCTCAATGTACCTGGAGTGACGGGCATAATCATACAGTAGTGCCATTCGGTCTGGATAAAACTTAAAAGAGGAACCGTATCCGAAACGCCAGCCTCCCTTGCCCAGCAGTGGCTCCGCAATATGCAAATGCTCCATCAGCTGCTGCTGATTGCGACGGTACCATGCCCCCTCGGGATTTAGCGGAACCTCATGCTGCTCCAAGTACTGAAGGAAAAGTCGTAAATCCTCCGCCAAAAGATGTCCCTCTTCCCGGTACGATGACGGTTCACTTACCCGGGACATTCCGTTTTGGAGATCACGCACCATAACACGGCGAAAGCGCTCCTTCATATCCAACGGAATTTGGTACAAATATCTCGTATTGTGCGTAGAACCGTTGAACAGCCAGCCGCTAGAGCGCAGACGGGTCACGATGTCCCGTGGCCGTTCACCATTATCCACGTCCCCATCGACAGATTGTTTGGCAATCGCAATCAATTCCTCCATACTAAAGTAAGGTCGGTCATCGAACAGCAGTGCATTCAAAAACCTTATTTCTGACAACCTCAGCTCCCTAACCTGCGTCTCAAAAAAACTGCTGCTGCCGAGCTTCGTCAAAATACCCTGGATCAACTCATGCTTGGAATTGGGCTTACAGTCACAATCGTAATACACCGCAATTCTGTTCAAGTGCACAATATCCGCAAATGTCAGCATATCCGCCAGATTCATCGTTCCATCGCCTCGCCACTGGACTGTCATCCGGAAATGATTCTTACCTGTTGTACCCACAGCTTTGACGGAATGTTCAGACTCTAAACCTATTTTTTTGTAAAGGTATAATTAAAAAACAAAAAGACCACGGCTTCTACGGTAAGTAGAATATCGTGGCCTTTCTTTATCTTTTTGAATTACATTCACTTTTTTCTTGTAAATGCTTCATACAATTATACAAAAGTGGTGTCCAATCGGCACCTTCACGCTGAAGTATACTCAATGACAAATTTCCAATTCGTTCCGTATATTTTTCCTGATACAGGGCCTTGTACAAATTAGCCAAAAAACCGCCGTGGGAAACAACCAGCAGATTTTTCTCCCGATTTTCTGACCAGATGGCTTCCATAAAAGCCAAACCGCGCTGCTGTAGAGCCTCATCGCTCTCTTGTCCCAGATCAAGCAGATGCCAGTCGACTCCCCACTTCTCTTCACGTTCAGCCTGTGTCATCCCTTCGACCTGGCCATAAGCACGTTCTCTTAGTCGCTCATCCGGCTCCAGCAGCGGAAGCTGCAGAGCAGAAGCAATAATCTCCCCCGTCTCGTTCGCTCTGGAGAGGCTGCTTGTAATAAGCCCATCCCAATGATAGGGTTCTTCCTTTAATCGTTCTGCCAGCAAGCGTGCCTGTCGTCGCCCTTCCTCATTCAACGGAATATCACTGTGGCCCTGAATTTTACCCACCGCATTCCAGTCTGTCAATCCATGTCTGATCAAACCAATAAGCATCGTGTCGTTTCCTCCGCTATTCTGTTATTCAGGCTAATTTCTAACCCTTCTCGCCCGATGGATCCAGCCCAGAGAAAATAAGGCAAGCGCAAGCGCCAACACAGACAACAAGATCCAATATTGCGGGTAAGTAGGAACAATGCTTGCAACCAGCGGGTCCATAATGCCCGTATTCATATCTTTAATGTGATATTGATATTGTGGAGATGTACTTGTAGTTTCCAGCAAACCTGTCGGTAAAATGCCTGTGTCCAAGACAGGTGCCGCTTGAGGGGGAGTTTCCTGAGAGGAGCTTCCATTCCAATTCAAAAACAAAAAGCTGCACAAAAATACGGCTAAAAAACCGGCGATCCATACAGACATATACTTACGGGCTGCCGGGTTCACACGCGCACGTCGGTGCTCGCCGGGAACAAGCCACGGTGACTCTTCATAAATGCGATCCATGACCCGGCGATTCATCGCCTCTACCTGCTCATCTGTTATTTCAAAGGAAATATCGCGGATAGCGGATCGACTTTCTTTTGATAAATTCCATTCATTTTCTTCCGAACCAAGCTCCCACTTGTCAGACGAGCTTTTGGCTCGTCTGCGCTCCGAGTCCTGTTTCGATACATTTTTGCCTGTAGCGAACAAATCCTCAGCGTCCCTGGATTTCATTGGCTGCTCATCCCTTCGTTTTCCTCATAGAGAGGTTCAAAAAAATAAGGCTCCAACTGCGTCTTCACACTGGTTCTTGCCCGGAAAAGCAACGACTTCACCGCACTGACCGTCTGCCCTAAAATAGTAGCAATCTCCTGATAATCCAATTGCTCATATTCACGCAAAATCAACGCTGATCTCTGCTTTTCAGGCAATCTGTTGATCGCTTCACGGACCATCTCTACCTTCTCGCCGCGCAGGACGGCCTGTTCCGGAATCACATCCAGTGGTGCTACCGGCACATAACCGCTCTCCTCCAATGGAACCTGACCGCTACGATGCTTGCGAAGCTCGCTTAGCACTGTATTGCGTGCAATCGTATATAACCAAGTGGAGAAAGATGCATCAACCTCGCGAAAAGAATGCAGGCTCCGGTACGCTTTATAAAACGTCTCCGAACATAAGTCCTCAGCGATCATTTCCAGGTTCGAACTTTTCAGCATATGATAAACAAAAGCCAAAATTTTACGTTGGTGCCGCCTCATTAATTCTGAATAAACCTCAACATTACCTTGTTTGATTTCCTGAATCATCTGGGAATCTGTCATCATTCGAGTGAGACCCTCCTCGCCCATACATGTGCTGTTTCCCCATCCGATTCTGTCTATATATACCGAACAGGTCAAAAAAAGTTGCGCCCTCTGCGCAAATGATGAAACAGCATCATGGAACATTTGTTATTTTCTTACCCTATGTACTTCCAACATTAACGGTGCTATCCCCAACAATACTCATTATCCCAAATGGACTTACCTATTGTACCACAAAATGTCCGCCAGTAAAAAAGTCCAAAATCCCCACGATTTCCATCAATGGCTCCCTAACGCTAGCAACAGATTCAAATATACGACTTTTCAATTGATTTTATGTTTTTTAAGTTAAAGTAGATAAAGTAACTGATCCATTGAATTCGTTTTACTTTAGATAAAAGGTTTGAATAATTAGCCGAAAGAAAACGCTTTAAAAAAACATTGACAAAATGAAAACGTATACATATAATAAAAGTACAGTATGGTTTCTCTCCACTCCTATCCTACTCAGCTACTTAAGAAAAGTAGCTACCACCCGGGGCTTTACCCGGGTGGTCTTTTTTTTGTTTTCTTATACTCCTCTTTATCTTACTCATTCATCCCATATATGGATTGATGGACTGTAATATAAATAATATGCCAATTATTTGATTATTCTATTAAAACACATTATTATATAATAAATTTTTTCAATGGGTAGGAGGCAAGAAATGAATAATAAGTGGAACAAGGCAATATATAAGATTTGGTCTCCAATTTATGATAAGTTTTTCAATTCAGGTAGCTTCCTCAATTCTAGAAAGATCATATTTCAAGAAAAGTCATTTAATAGCGCGCAAAAAATACTTTTTGTAGGTGTAGGAACTGGAGCAGATTTAGAATTGATAAATCACTACGGGCTGGATATTACTGCCATAGATTATTCACCTGAAATGCTTAACAAAGCAAAAAAGAAATTTACCAATACCTCCATACAATTCTTAGAAATGGATGCTCAACAAATGAATTTTATGGATGAGCAATTTGATATAGTAGTAGGAAGTTTAATTCTCTCGGTAGTACCTGACGCAAATAAATGCTTCGATGAGATGGTGCGAGTTTTGAAAAAAGACGGGGAACTTATTATTTTCGATAAGTTTTCTCCTAAAGGAAAAAAGCCCTCATTATTCAAAAAAACGATAAGGCCCTTTATTAAGGTGTTAGGAACCGATATCGGGTTGAATTTTGAAGAACTGTATGAAAAACAAAAGCTAAAATTGCGGATCAAAGAGGATGTACCTATAATGTTCGACGGTATGTATAGAAAAATCATAGTAACCAAGTAACACCTAGAATGATCCATTTGCTCTTTAAGCAACAAAAAAGCGAGCATAAGAGAACCTTCGCTCGCTTTAAATCTTTTCCTACAACTTCACTCCCAGAAAGTGTGGTGCTTTTGAGGCGGTCCGTAGCGCAGAGGTTCATTTGAATCTGGAGAAGCGGAGCGGTCTCCTTAACGAACACTCACTTTCCCAACCTTCACACCACTACTTTATAGCCCATCGAACCTAGCAGGATCTTGGCACGCTCCCAATCCTGCTCCAGCCGGAAGGAAAGTCGCATAATACCGGGGACGTCCTCCCGGCTCTCAATGATTTGCATATTGCTCAGGTTAATGCTGTGATTTCCCAGCTCCATTGCAATTCGTCCGATAATACCGGGCGTATCCGGTACATCAATATACAGATCAAACGTTGAGACGATGACACCTTTGCGGCGCTCCGGCAGTTCACTGCGGAAATGCCCAGCCGTCAAAAACTCGTCAGCGATTCCCTCTCCGTCTTGTGTTCTCAGCAAATGGGTAAAACGCTCAATTTGCCCGTTCCATTCTTCCAGCAGGCCTAGTAAAACATCACGATTACTTAGTAAAATGTCCCGCCACACAATCGGATCACTAGAGGCTATCCGCGTAATATCACGGAACCCACCAGCAGCCAATGTACGGTACAGCGGATTTTCATCATTGTGCTTTCGCACCTGATTTACCAGTGCGGCTGCAATAATGTGCGGAAGATGGCTAATCGCGCCGACAATATCATCGTGCATGTCAGGTTGGACGCGCACAACCTGAGCCCCTGTGTATTTTAAGAGCTGCTCCAGCGAGCCGTATGCTTCCTCGGGCACATCCTCAGCGGGGGAGAGTACATAATAAGCGTTCTCAAACAGCAACGCCGAAGCAGCCTTTACACCGGAACGCTCCGAGCCAGCCATCGGATGGCCGCCGATAAAATAAGCGTTACGCAAAGAAATTTCCGATGCTTTTTTGGCAATCGAGGATTTCGTGCTGCCTACATCAGTAATAATACAACCTGCTTTAAGCGGCAACTGACTTAACAGCTCCAGATAATACTCCAGTAAACCAACAGGTACGCATAAAAAAATAAAATCGGCATCCTCTGCCGCCTCTGCAACCGAAAGAGTCGCGGTGTCCACGACACCACGGCTTAACATCGGTTCCATCAGTTCAGGGAGGTGAGCATGACCCACAACGGTGATGCCCGGCTTCCCTTTAAAACAAAGTGCGAGGGACCCACCAATCAATCCCACGCCAAAAATGGCAATCTTCATCAATTATCAAATCCCATCTGCGGAAATTATAGGCGTACTTTCGCCGCTTCCGCCCCCAGGACCTGTTCCAGCGCACGGACAAACAACTCATTTTGCGGCTGCGATCCAATTGACACCCTAATATATGTCGGATATTTATGATGACCAGCGCGAATAATCACGCCTTTACGAAGCAATTCCTGAAATACCTCACCGGATGGACGACGCACATCCAGCATAATAAAGTTACCATGTGCCGGAAAAGACTTCAGCCCAAGACGCTTCAGCTCATTTTGCAAATAAGCTCTGCCCTCTGCATTGCGATCCCGACATTCCCGAACAAATTCCTGGTCCTCCAAAGCCGCAATCGCTGCAGCCTGTGCTACCCGTGAAGTATTAAACGGCTCACGAACCTGATTGATCAAACGGATAGTGGACTCGGCTCCCATACCATATCCAATACGCAACGAAGCCAGACCATAGATTTTGGAGAAGGTACGAAGTACAACCAAATTCTCATACGCTGACAACAAACGAATTCCATCTGGATACGAGCGATCCGTCACAAACTCGGCATAAGCTTCATCCAGCACAACCATCACATGCTTAGGCACCTGCTCCAAAAACGCAAGCAGCTCTGCTTCAGGTACAATCGTGCCTGTCGGATTATTCGGATTACAAACCCAGATAATTTTTGTACGGTCATTGATTTGAGCCAGCATAGCATCCAAATCATGCACACCGTCGCGCAAAGGCACCTCAACTGCAACCGCTCCCTCAATTTCCACGTTACTTTTGTATACGGAAAATGTCTGATCAGCCATGATGCTTTCTTCTCCGGGAAGAAGAAATGCACGTGCAATTAACGCAATAATTTCGTCAGAGCCACAGCCAAAAATAAACTGTTCTTCTTTCAAACCCGTCTGTTTGACCAGCGCCTGTGTCAAAGCTACCGCGCTTCCATCAGGATAGACACTAATGTTGGCAAATTCCTGTTGAATCGCCTGCAATACTTTGGGAGAACTGCCATACGGATTTTCATTTGAAGCGAGCTTGATTACTTCATCAAGTCCCAGCTCACGTTTCACGTCTTCAATCGGTTTACCGGGCTGATATACTGGCAAATGTACAATATGCGGTTTAGGTTGCATGCCCCTACCTCCTCTATCCAATCAGAACTGAATTTATTACTCTCTATATTGACGTCAAATTACTGCTTTAATTGTGCCACAAAATCGCGAATTTGCAAAAGCCCTTCTTCTCTGCGCGCAGAATCCTCAAGCAATGGAATGGCTTCCTCCACCTGACGCACAATGGCACTGCCGACCACAACTCCATCGCAAATGTCTGAAAACCGGACTACCTGTTCCCGATTTGAAATACCAAAGCCGATCGCCACCGGAATGTCGGTATGCTGTTTGACCTGTGTAATAAAGCCCTCTATCCCTTCAAAAAAGGAAGCTCTCTCCCCGGTTACACCAAGCGAGGATACACAATACACAAATCCACGGGCATTACGGACAATCCGCTCGATCCGCTGCTCAGAAGTTGGAGCCACTAGCGGGATTAGATGCACTCCTACCTCTGCCGCCCGTGCTCCCAGCTCTTCCGCTTCCTCAAGCGGAAGGTCGGGAATAATCAGACCGCTGATACCGTGCTTCTGCAGGCCAGCAAAGAAAGCATCCATACCCATCTGTAAAACAGGATTGTAATAGGTAAACAAAATAAAAGGCAGGCTTGAACCTGCCGCCCTAGCCAGAGAAGCTGTCTCCATACAGGTGCGGATCGAGATTTGCCGTTTCAGCGCACGCTCAGACGCACGCTGAATGACAGGACCGTCAGCTAACGGGTCAGAATACGGAACACCCAGCTCCAATATATCGGCTCCGGCAGACTCTAGCTGCCGAATAATCTCCACCGTAGTCTCCGTATCCGGGTCTCCCACCGTCAGAAAAGGAATTAATGCTGTTTTGCCTTCATTTTTAAGGCGTTCAAACGCCTGATCAATTAAATTCATGACGGATTTCCTCCCAAATACTTGATAATGGAGTCCACATCTTTATCTCCGCGTCCAGACAAGCAAATAACAATAATATCATCTGCCGTCAACGTAGGTGCCAGTTTGACGACCTGCGCAATTGCATGTGCCGACTCTAATGCAGGAAGTATGCCTTCCGTACGGCAGAGAAGCTGGAGTGCATCCAACGCTTCCTGATCGGTAATTGGAACATATTTGGCCCGTTCAATATCTTTCAGATACGAATGCTCAGGTCCAACGCCTGGATAATCCAGTCCGGCCGAGATGGAATGCGCAGGCTGCACTTGCCCGTATTCATCCTGAAGCAGATAACTCATGGAGCCCTGGAAGACCCCTTGTGTTCCCTTGCTCATCGTTGCCGCATGGAATTCTGTTTCTACGCCTTTTCCAGCAGCTTCAACACCGATCAAAGCAACGCCCTGATCCTCGATAAAAGGATAAAACATGCCGATGGCATTGCTTCCGCCACCGATCGCGGCCACGACGACATCCGGGAGTCTTCCTTCTTTTTCCAAAATCTGACGACGTGTTTCATCACCAATCACACGCTGGAAGTCCCGCACCATCATCGGATACGGATGGGGACCGACAGCCGAACCCAAAATATAAAAGGTATCATGGACATGGCTCACCCAGTAACGCAAAGCTTCATTCCCGGCGTCCTTTAGTGTACGTGTACCCGATGTCACTGGAATGACCTCTGCACCCAAAAGCTGCATACGGAATACGTTCAACTGCTGACGCACAGTATCCTCTTCGCCCATGAACACCTTGCATTCCAATCCGAGCAACGCAGCCACGGTTGCTGTCGCCACACCATGCTGTCCCGCGCCTGTTTCGGCAATGACCTTCTGTTTGCCCATGCGTTTCGCCAGCAGTCCCTGTGCCAATGCATTATTGATTTTGTGAGCCCCGGTATGATTCAAATCTTCACGCTTCAAGTAAATTTTAGCCTCTCCCAGATGCTTACTCAGACGCTCTGCATGATAAAGTGGTGTTTCCCGGCCAGAGTAGTCCTTTAGAAGTCCGTTCAACTCTGCTTTAAATTCCGGATCATCTGCATACTTCCGGTAGGATTCCTCTAATTCAATCAGTGCGTTCATCAACGTTTCCGGTACGAAGCGTCCGCCAAATGTCCCAAAACGTCCGTTGCTATCAGGTAATTGTGTCATGCCTGCTTCACCCTTTCTACGAATGCCGTGATTTTTGAAATGTCCTTGACTCCATCTGTCTCTACGCCGCTGGACACATCCAGCCCTTCGGGATGATACTCGGTAACCAGCTTTTCCGCATTATCAGCAGTCAGTCCGCCGGCTACAAACAAAGGAATTCCATGTTGATGGGTCCAAGCCTGATAGGCAGGAATTCGATCCCATGCAAACGTTCTGCCAGAACCGCCACCATACAGGGGATCATATGTATCTAGCAGTAAAGCGTCAATTGTACCTGCATAGGCTTCCAATTCGTCTGCCGGGCGTTCTGTCTGGTTCTTCCTCGTCTGCTGATGACTGTCTACAGACCAAGCTTTGAATACCTGCACGCCAAAACGCTCCCTGATCTCACTACATCGCTCCGGACTTTCCTGTCCATGTAGCTGAATGACATCCAATGGAGCTTGCTCCATCACGTCATTTAACAGCGCATCATCAGGATTCACAAATACACCCACGCTGCGTGGTCTGCTGCCCGGAGTCCATTCATCCAATACGCGAAGCAGCTCTCCAGCCTGAGCGCCGTCAATCCGGCGCTTACTGTCGGCAAACACAAAACCTATATAATCGACCGGTAAGTTTATCATAGATTTTAGCACTTCAACGCTTTGAAGTCCACAAATTTTTACGCCCGTTTTATTCATGCTGTAACCCCGTCCATCAAATCTACTACAGCCTGACCCACATCATCCTTACGCATCAGATGTTCTCCTACCAGAATACCGTGTGCCCCTATCGAATGCAGATACTTTACATCTTCAGGCCCGGCTATGCCGCTTTCACTAATAAACGTAACTCCTTTAGGAATTAGTGCGATCAGTTCTTCCGTCGTTTGGAGGCGGGTCTCGAACGTCCGCAAATTGCGATTATTGACCCCAATCAAGGTTGCTGTGCCCAAATCCAGCACCCCTTTAAGCTCCTCACTGTCATGCACCTCCACCAATGCGTCCAGTCCCAGGTCTTTGGCAATCTGTAAAAACGATCCCAAAACACGTGGCTCCAGTATCGCTGCAATTAACAGCACCGCATCGGCTCCCAGTAGACGAGCTTCATAAATTTGCCGTTCATCAATGATAAAATCCTTTCGCAACAACGGAATGTTCACTTGCTCACGAATTTGGTGCAAATATTCAGGGCTGCCCTGAAAATACGTCACATCTGTCAGTACAGAAATACAATCAGCTCCAGCTCCCTCATAGGCACGAGCAATGTCCACCGGATGGAAATCCGGTCGGATAAGCCCTTTGGACGGTGAAGCCTTTTTCACTTCAGCAATCAGCCCTAGCGGCCGGTTGCGACGCACCGCTATTGCGTCCTCAAATCCTCTTGTTGCAGGCAAATTGGATACCAGCCGTTCCGCTTCACTGATATTAAAATGCTCCTTTAGCTGCTCCACTTCCTGTCGCTTCGTCACCACAATTTTATCAAGATACATATTGATATTCCCCCGTCGCCTGTATTAATTGATCCATCTTGGACAGTGCCAGCCCGGTGTCAATGGCTTCCGCCGCCCGTGCTACTCCATCCACCAAGGTAGCTGCTGCGCCCGATACATAAATACACGCGCCAGCATTTGCTAATACGACGTCCCGGTAAGCGCCGCGCTCTCCGTTCAGAATCCGCCGTATAATGTCGGCATTAACCTGTGCATCACCACCCAGTACCTGATCGAGATGATACATCTGCAAACCCAGGTCCGACGGCAGAAGCTCAAACGTGTGAACCTTGCCATCTTTCAGCTCAGATACTCGCGTCGGAGCCGAAATACTAATTTCATCCAATCCGTCCAGACTGCTGACAACCATGGCCCGTTTGGAACCGAGCTGATTCAGCACCTCGGCAATCACTTCCGTTTTTCCAGCGTCATAAATGCCCAGTAGCTGTCGATCTGCACCAGCCGGATTCGTCAATGGACCCAGCATATTGAACACTGTCCGCACTCCAAGCTCACGTCGCGGCGCAGCAGCATGCTTCATCGAAGGATGATATAGCTGTGCGAACAAAAAGCAGATACCGATCCGATCCAGACATGACCGAGCCTGATCACTCGTCAGGTGAATGTTGACTCCCAAGGCCTCTAACACATCTGCACTCCCGGCGCGGCCGCTTGCAGAGCGATTGCCATGCTTCGCCACCCGTACAGACACCGAAGCGGCGATTATAGCTGATACTGTGGAAATATTAAACTTGTGAATACCTGAACCTCCAGTTCCGCATGTGTCCAGCAGACGAGTTTCACCTTCTCCAGTCTGAACTGGACTAGCGTAACTACGCATAGCCTCAGCAAATCCGGTGATTTCATCCACCGTCTCCCCTTTGATACGCAGAGCTGTCAGCAGCCCGCCAATTTGCGCCTGTGTAGCACTTCCGCTCATAATCTGCTCCATTACGCTACGGGCCTCTGCACGCGAAAGATGCTGTCCCTCGATAACCCGGCTTAATCCCACTTGCATCATGTTATGTCCTTCCATCGCCGTCTCCTCCTCTAAATCAGATTTTTGTGTATTCCTTCTCCCACAATGAAGTATTACCTGATCAATACTTGCTTAGGGAGTGTACAAATAATCCTGGTTGATGACGCTGTTGTAGGGCTGTGTCGTTGCCGGGAACATCGCCTCTGCCGTGCGGATTGCTTTCAGCAATGCCTTGGCCTTGTTCACCGTCTCCTGGTACTCGCTTTCCGGAACCGAGTCCCACACAATTCCTGCGCCTGCCTGGACATAGGCCCGGTTCTTTTTAAACACGATGGTGCGAATGGTAATACAGGCATCCATATTGCCCGAAAATCCCAAATATCCAATAGCCCCTGCATAGGGTCCGCGCGCTTCCCGTTCAAGTTCGGCAATAATCTCCATTGCACGCAGCTTCGGCGCCCCTGATACGGTGCCGGCTGGCAGGCAGGACAGGAAAGCATCAAAGAAATCTTTATCCTCGCGCAGTTCACCCGACACATTGGATACAATGTGCATAACGTGGGAATAGCGTTCAATCTCCATCAATGTATCGCATTTGACTGTACCAAACTGAGATACTCGGCCCAGATCATTTCTACCCAAATCGACCAGCATCAGATGCTCGGCACGTTCTTTTTCATCCTTCAACAGCTCTTCAGCAAGCGCCGCATCCTCTGTCTCCGTGACGCCACGCGGCCGCGTCCCTGCAATAGGGCGGGTTTCTACCCGGCCGTTTTCTACCTTGACAAGCGCCTCCGGCGAAGTGCCCACAATGATCTCGTCATCCATTTTCAAATAATACATGTATGGCGACGGGTTCATCGTGCGCAGCACGCGGTATACCTGCAAAGGAGAAGCCTCAGTATCAATGTGAAAACGCTGGGATAGTACAACCTGAAAAATATCACCAGAGCGAATATATTCCTTTGCCTGCTCCACGTTTGAAATAAACTGCTCCTTCGTCACATTCGATTGAATCTCACCCAGTTCCACATCATCAGGAATGGAAGCAGATCCCAATCTCTCTGGTGGTGTCTGCTTGCGCAGATACTGCGCCGTTTCCTCCAGCTTGCGCTCTACTTCAGCATAAGCAGCACGAATGTCCTCATCGCGAAACCCTTCGCCCACATGCACATTACCAACCAGCAAAATTTGCTGCTTTACATGATCAAAAACAATCACTTGATCGCAGAACATAAAACGAATATCATCCATATTCAAATCATCTACCGAATGCTCTGGCAGCTTTTCATAGTATTGAAGCAGATCATACCCAAAAAATCCGATTGCTCCACCTGTAAATGGAGGCATTTCTTTCAGCTTGGGACTGCGATATTTGCGAAGCAATGCCTTGAGCGCTTCAAGCGGCTTATCGTTTAAAATTTGTCGTTTACCATGTTGCTCCAAAATCAAACGGCCTTTTTTCCCCGAAACCATCAGGAACGGATCGGTCCCGATGAATGAATGGCGCGCCCACTGCTCGCCTCCCTCTACACTCTCTAGCAGAAAGGCTCGGTCCCGCTCTGCATACCGACGGAAAATCCGAATCGGCGTCTCCATATCGGCCAGCACTTTTTTGTACACAGGAATCAGGTTAAAATCATTCGCCATCGTTATCACTTGCTCCACATGCGGCGTTAACATGAGATCACTTCCTTTCCAATTTGGTGCAGAACCAAAGGAGAGAATAAAAAAGCCCCTACCTGGAAGGTAGAGGCTGTCAGTTATTGAAATTATAAGAATGCTACCATATGTAAAATGACTACAGCAAACGAGCAAAGTATACACTTTTCCCTTGCCTAATCGCAGGTACCCTCAAATAAGCTTATCTCTCGAAGAAAATCTCTTCAGGGCAAAAGCTTATTCCGCTACCCGGACTCTGTCATCTCATATGGAATTGGCTAAGGCTGCACTCTTCTCGTCTCAACTCTGGCTCTGGCTAACTCTACTCAACTCTGCTACACACACTATATCTCAAAGGATGTCACTTTGGCAACCATCATCTAAAAAAATGGGCGATTACTTTCCTTGGGAAGCCAGATCTGGTCTTAGCGCCTGCGCTCCGTTCAAGTATACATGTTTGATTTCCCGCTGTGATTTATGGGTGTTTACCTGCACCATTAAACGGATACATTTGGGCAAACTACCCGCAACAGGGATTTCCAATGCACACATAAGCGGAACCATATCCCATCCGTCAAGCTGACGTATTGCCTTCGCTGGAAACGCAGTATCCAGATCGTGGGTCACCGTAATCCAGACGTTACTAATATCCTCAGGTTGGATTTCATTGTAGGCTACAATTTCATCCAACAGTTGGCTTGTCGCTTCCAAAATTTCGTTTTCTTCATTATTCGCCACGGTCGTCGCACCACGAATTCCACGATTGTACATCATTTACGCCTCCTCTTTTAACTGTTCAATGACTTGCCTTATGTCAGAGACGGAAATATCTTTTACAACCTCCACGCGCCCGATGCTGCGTGGGACGATAAAAGTAATGCTGCCTTCTTTAAACTTTTTGTCATGCATCATCGCGTCCAGCAGCCGATCCGTATCGAGTTGTACTGGAAGGGAGGTTGGTAGCCGCAGCGAGGACAGCATATCTCTTGTTTCTTCGACCAAAGAGGGGTCTGCCCCCAGCTTTACCCCCAAAAGCGCGGAGCCGACCATACCTATAGAAATGGCCTCCCCGTGTAAAAACTCCCCATATCCCGCTATCGCTTCAATGGCATGACCAATCGTATGGCCGAGGTTTAAAATAGCACGTAAATCATTTTCCCGTTCATCGCGTGAGACCACTTCGGCTTTCACGGAGCAGCCCTTCTCCAGCCCATACTCCAGGGCTTGCGCATCCAGAGCCAGCAAATCTGCCGCATGATCACGGCACCACTGGGCGAAATCAGCATCCCAGATCAAGCCATGCTTGATCATTTCAGCCAGTCCGGCGGATACTTCACGCGGAGGCAATGTAGACAACGTATCTACATCATACAGCACGAGTTCCGGTTGATGGAAGGCTCCAATCATATTCTTTGCTAGAGGATGATTGATGCCAACCTTGCCGCCCACGCTACTGTCATGGGCGAGGATCGTAGTAGGAATCTGTACAAACTTGACGCCTCTCATATATGAGGCTGCCACAAATCCGGCCAGATCACCCACTACACCACCACCAAGTGCGATAACGGCTGAATGGCGATCCAAACCGCCCTTAATGGCTGCTGTTATAACCTGCTCAAATACAGTAATCGACTTGGATGTTTCGCCCGGCTTGACGACAAAGGATACCGTCTTGTACCCCGACTCCTGAAGATTGCTCTCCAGTGTCGCCAAATAAAATGCAGCTACATTTTCATCAGAGACAATCAATAATGGACTTTTTTGCGTAATTCCTCGTTCCTTCAAAAGCTCTCCGGCCCGATGCAGCAGTCCTCGCCCGATATGAATGGGGTAGGAACGTTCTCCAAGTTGTACCGTCAGCGTACTCATCTTAGTACCGCTCCAATTGTTCTTCGTAGGATGCAATATTCGCCCGGATCTCTTCAATAGAATCTCCACCGAACTTTTCAAGCAAAGCCTTCGCAATCTCCCAGGCTACGACATGCTCCATCACTACGCTTGCCGCGGGTACCGCACATGCATCTGAACGCTCAACCTGTGCGGTGAACGCTTCCTTCGTATCAATGTCGACGCTTTGCAAAGGCTTATATAGTGTCGGGATCGGCTTCATGACACCGCGAACCACAACGGGCATTCCATTGGTCATACCACCTTCAAAACCGCCCAGACGATTGGTACGGCGGTGATATCCACGCTCCTCATCGTACAGAATCTCATCATGCACCTGTGAGCCGCGCAGTTCCCCTGCTTCAAAGCCGATGCCGATTTCCACACCTTTAAAAGCATTAATGGACATGACACCTTGGGCAATACGTGCATCCAGCTTCCGATCATATTGGACATGACTGCCCAGACCAATCGGAACGCCTTCCACAATACATTCCACTACCCCACCGACCGAATCGCCTTCTTGCTTGATCAGGTCAATGTACGCTTCCATTTTCTTTTCGGTTTCTGGATCGGTTACTCTCACGGAAGAGGCTTCCGTCACGGCAATCAGCTCGTCAATCGGCATATCACGGTAAGGAGCCTCGATTTCCCCAATGCGGATGACCTGACCTGCCACCTTGATTCCGAACTCTGCCAGCAATTGGCGGGCCAAGCCACCACATGCGACCCGAACCGCAGTTTCACGCGCACTGGAACGCTCCAGCACGTTGCGTAGATCCTTCAGGTTGTATTTCATTCCACCGTTCAAATCGGCATGACCCGGACGCGGACGGTGAACCCGGCGCTTTTCTTCATCACTGCCTTCAATCGGCTCAATATTCATAATATTCTGCCAGTGCTTCCAATCGTTATTTTCCACAATCAGTGCAATCGGTGCACCTGTGGTATAACCGTGACGCACGCCTCCGGCAATGCTCGCCGTGTCCTTTTCAATCTGCATACGCCGACCCCGTCCATACCCTTTCTGACGACGGTGCAGCTGAAAATTCAATTCCTCAAAATCCAATTTTAAATTGCTAGGCATACCCTCTACAATTGCAGTTAGCTGGGGACCATGCGTTTCCCCCGCGGTTAAATAACGTAAACTCATGACGCGTTCCCCCTTTAAACTGTTAAACTGTGCATCGCTAAAATCTTTAACTGTGCTTCATTATAGTATACGCACCTTTCTTTGACAAGAAAAGCCACAGGTATGCAGATAAACAAAAACACGCCCTTTAAGCAAAGCCAAAGGACGTGCACTTCCAATAAGCAAGCCATCAAGGTGGTGCTCATTATAAAAAACATTTAATTACGAATTGTCGATAATATGTCTGGACTATGCTTTTTTACGATAAAAAAAGGTTTCCGTCGATTCCAGACCATATTGGTTGGGAGAAAAAATTTGCTCTGTACTGCCAACAAACAGTACACCACCGGGACGAAGACTGGCTGCAAACTTTTGGTACAGCTTATGCTTGGCCTCTTCAGTAAAATAAATCATAACATTGCGACAGATAATGAGGTCATAGTTGTCTTCAAAGGAATCCAGCAGCAAATTTTGCTTTTGAAATTTCACAGCCTGTTTCAAACGGTCATCCACGCGGAACATCGCACCATCGGGTTTGAAATATTTGCTGGCTACCTGTTCAGGCACATCCTTGAGCGAACGCTCCAAATATCTGCCTTCCTTGGCTTTAGCCAATGCACCATCATCAATATCGGAAGCCGTAATGGAACAATTGCCCAAGATTCCCTTGCCGTCCAGAACCATAGCCAAACTGTAAGGCTCCTCGCCAGTCGAGCAGGCCGCACTCCACAGCTTGAGCTTCTGCTTGCCTACAAGCAGCTGTGGCAGAATTGAATCCCGCAGTACTTCCCACCGATTGGGATTACGCCAAAATTCGGAAACATTGATCGTCATACGATCGAGAAATTCATAAAACAGGGGTTTTTCCTTCATCATGGCATCATAAAAAGAAACAAAACTGGGAAACCCGTTTTTGTTGCGAAGTGTCGTTAACCGCCTTTTCATCTGTGCTTCTTTGTATTGCGCAAGATCAATACCTGTGCTGTCCTTAATTTTGCGGATAAACGCCGTATAATCGGGGTCCGTCTGACCCAGTTCCAGATCCGTCATGCTACCATCCTTCTTCATACGAGATTAAACTTACACCCAGGTCTCCACACTTTTCTCATACCGAACCGACTCTTCCGGCATGAAAAAATTCGCAATCTCGCGTTCCGCGCTCTCCGGTGAATCCGAACCGTGTATGAGGTTAAACGGTGTATGTGCAGCAAAGTCTCCCCGGATCGTGCCCGGTAAAGCCTCTGATACTTGTGTTTTACCAATCAACAAGCGGGAAAGTGTAACAATATTGTCCCCTTCCCAAATCATAGCAAATACAGGACCTGATGTGATAAAACCTACAAGCTCTTCAAAAAAGGGCTTGCCCACATGCTCCGCATAATGCCGTTCCGCCTGTTCTCTAGATACCTGCACAAGTTTGCCAGCCGTCATTTTGAAGCCTTTGTCCTCTAGGCGACTGATAATACGTCCAATCAGCCCGCGTTGTACTCCATCCGGTTTAACCATCAAAAACGTGCGATCCATCGGCTCACTCCCAATCCAATCTTAATGTATTTATACAGTACTAATCTGTATTGTAACAGAAAGCTTGGATACGGTTAAAGTATTTTGTCACAACCAACCCAAAACACAACTTTAGTAGGAGCGGCGCGTCACAAAATGAGCAATATCGCGAAGCGTCTTTTTCGTTTTGACATCTGGCAGTAAGTCCAGCGCGTTCAGCGCTTTCTTAATATATCGGTCAGCGAGAATTTCCGCTTTAGTGATTCCTTCACTTTTTTTGATCATATCCACCGCTTTACGCGCATCACCTTGCCCATCCCCGTCCTGAATACGACCGATTTCAGCCAGTAGATCGTCACGCAGCTCAGGCTGCTTGAGCGCATAAATAACCGGAAGCGTAATATTCCCCTGCCTCATATCGCTGCCTGGCGGCTTGCCGATCTTTTTTTCCGTACCGCAGAGATCGAGCAAGTCATCCTGAATTTGAAAAGCCATGCCCACGTTATAGCCATAGCTGTACAACAGTGAATTGACTCTTTCGCGTGCCCCCGCAGTCATAGCGCCCAACTGGCAGCTAACCGCAATAAGCAATGCTGTTTTACGCCGTATGCGCAGCAAATAATTACGCACACTTTGATCCACATTAAAAAAATCGCGGATTTGTTCCATTTCACCAATGGACATCTGCACCAGCGCCTTCGACAGTACCCGGTGAATATCCGGACTCGGCAATTCGGCAACCATAGACAGCGCACGTGCATATATGTAGTCTCCCGTGTACATCGCCACCCGATTGTCCCATTTGGACTTGACGGTGGGTTGACCGCGTCTCATTTCGGCATCGTCAATCACGTCATCGTGAACGAGAGAGGCAGAATGAATCAATTCAAGCGGTACCGCTATGTGTTTGAGCTTGTTCAGATCGTATTCTCCAAACTTGCCTCCCAGCAATACAAACACTGGACGCAAACGTTTGCCTCCTGCCTTAAGCAGATGGAGCGATGTGTCATTAATCAACGGCTCCGTACTATCAATGCTGCGGTACAGTTCTTCCTCTATGAAGTTCATATCCTTCTTTAATAAACCGAACAAATCCAATCGTTTCATTCTTTCACCCGTGTCAGCGTATTGTCACTCCAGAGAAGCGGCTTCACTTGTCGGTCAAGCAGCCCCAGTTCATGCGCATACTGAAAATAAAGCTCTAAGCCTCTTTGTTGCTTCTCTCCAAAATCATAACACAGATTAGTAAAGTAGCGCTCCCAATAATCTCGCAGGCCACCAATTTCCTTGCAAGCCTCAGAGACAACAGAGGTCAAATCAGACAAACTGCGCTGCTTGCTTGCACGGAACGCAGTTGTAATTTCAGCTACTGCTTCGGGATTCTCAGCAGCAACAGCACGGCGTACAGCCCATACAGCAAAGGTCATGCTGTGTCCAGTCCAGCGTTTCCACTCTTCGCCCAGGTCCGTTACATGCAGATCTTCACTCCGCCAAGAAGCTTTGATCGCGTGATCTCCAATCAGTAGTCCTGCATCTGCCTGGTCCAGCATCAAATCTAGATCCGGTTCACAGTCAAAATAGGAGGGTTGACCTTCCCATGCCTTTTGCATCAAAATTTTAAGTAAATTCACGGATGTAGCAGACGTATTCGTCAATGCAATCGTTCCGTTTTTGATTTCGTTCAGCGGCTTGCGTGAAAACAGTAAAATAGATTGCACTGGACCGTCCGCACTAACGGATAAATCCGGCAGCAGCAGCATCTCCTCCGCGCCTGATGCATACGCAAAGGACGACATCGCACTGATATCCAAGCCCCCATTTAGCATACCGCGATTCAATTCAGCTGGGACTTTAGCAACCAGCTCCGCCGGATAAAGAAGCTCTGAACAATTAAAATAATGAAAAATTGGCCATGCGTTTGTATATTTAATTTTTCCGATTGTGATCATCTTGGTGTCTGGTGTTGGCATCGGAATCCCCCCATCTCGTAAACAGTTGATGTTCGATTCGCAAGCTGTCTAATACTTTGCCTACGAGGAACAATACAATATCATCCAGCGTCTTCGGATGAAAGTAAAAAGCCGGCATGGCCGGAATCATTTTGACGCCGAGTCTCGCAAGCTTAAGCATATTTTCCAAATGAATGGCATGAAGCGGTGTTTCACGAGGCACAAGGATCAGCGGACGCCCTTCCTTCATCATGACGTCCGCTGCACGCGCCATCAGATTATCGGACGAACCGTGTGCTACCGCAGACAACGTTCCCATGGAGCATGGCATAATAATCATTGCGTCCACCAGATAGGAGCCGCTCGCAATGGATGCTCCGATATCTGTGAATGGATGGTATACAAGAGAACCAGGACGGCCTCCGAATTGTTCATTCAAAGCCTCCTCCCGGTCAGTCACGTTCCAGTCCAATTCCTCTTTCAGCACCCTCCAGCCGGCATTGGAAACAATCAGGTGAACTGTGTATTTCAAGTCCAGCAGTGTCTCTACCAGTCGTACACCATAAATGCTTCCGCTCGCGCCTGTAATGCCGATAACGATTCGTTTGCCTTGATGGCTACTCACCTGATTAGAATTCATTAGTATTGACGCACCACCAAATCAATCAGTGTAAATGCAAATACGACCATGCTAAGCACACCGTTCATTGTAAAGAACGCCGTCTGCAAGCGGCTCATATCTTTTGGAGAAAGGATATAATGCTCATAAAATAAAATAATGTACGAAATAATCATACCTGCCAGATACCACCAGCTTAAATCTGCAATAAAGAAAAGCACAATAAATCCGATTGCCGTAATGACATGGAATGCCCGGGCGATGTTGAGTGCACCTGCTATACCAAAGCGGGCAGGAATGGAATAAACACCCTCGTTCTGGTCAAAATCAATGTCCTGACAAGCATAAATAATATCAAAGCCAGCCGTCCAAAATGCAATTGTGAGATACAATACAAGAGCAGTCAAATCCATTTGTCCCGTTACCGCAACCCACGCACCCAGCGGTGCCAAACCAATCGTTAGACCCAGAACAACATGACAAAGCCAAGTGAAACGCTTGGTATAAGAGTAAAAAACAAGCATAAAAAAGGCCAGCGGGAACAGCTTGAACGCCAGCGGACTTAGCTTGAATGATGCCCAGAATAACAACAACAAACTAACGATAATGAAAATAACCACTTCGCTCGATTTGAGCAGCCCTGCCGGGATCGCTCGTCCTGCTGTACGTGGATTTTTCCCATCAATGACACGGTCAATCATGCGATTGAAGCCAAAGGCCGCACTACGTGCGCCAACCATAGCCAGTAAAATCCAACCGATTTGCGGCCATGACGGGAGGTCGCCTGTCACGACAACCGACCCCAATACAGCCCCCATAAATGCAAATGGGAGCGCAAATAACGTATGTTCAATTTTAATCATTTCCAAAAAAATAGCAATTTTCTTAAACATGCTGACTCTCCTTGATTCCAATATGCAATGCTGCGATGCCTCCGGTAAGAGAATGAGCCTGTACATCCTTTAATCCGATTTCACGGAAGATGTCGGCCAGCTCATCCCTTCCTGGAAAAAGCGCCAACGAATCAGGGAGCCATTTGTATTGCTCATAACGTTTGGCGAACAATTTGCCGAGCATGGGCAAGATGTGTTGAAAATATGCGTAATAAATCCCCTTGAACGGCTGCCAAGTAGGCTTGGACAGTTCCAGACATACGACCTGCCCACCAGGTTTGACGACTCGTTGCATTTCCTGTAGCACACGGCGCAGATCAGGCACGTTGCGCAGACCGAAACCAATCGTCGCATAATCGAATGAATTGTCTTCAAAGGGCAGCTCCATCGCGTTGCCCCGAACAAGCTTGATTTGCTTTTCACGGGATTGTGATTGAATCTTGTGCTCACCTACATTAAGCATGTTCTGACTAAAATCCAGTCCCACGATGTGACCACTTTCACTTGCACGCGCCATCGCAAGCGTCCAGTCACATGTCCCACAGCAAAGATCAATTGCCGTATCCCCGTGATGCATGTTCATTTTTTTCATCGTAAATTTCCGCCAAGCCTTGTGTCTGCGAAAGCTCAGTATATCGTTCATCAAGTCGTATTTACCTGCTATACTTTCAAACACGCCATGAACGAATTGCTCTTTCGGCTTGGTGTCGCTTGTTCCCATGACGTTCACCTAACCTTCCCTCACAACCGGGTGCGGACTATTCAGCAGCTTCAGGAAAGGTTCCAGCATGCGTTCAAATTCCTCGATCCCCGTATTTTGATCATCAGACAGGATTTGCCGGATGTGCATAACAGCCGTACGAAGCTTGTCCAGTATCGCATCCTCGGCTTTGTATCTCTGAACAAGACTACGCCATGCTTCCGTATCAATATCACTCTCTGAAAGCAGCGCCTGCTCGCTCTGGTCCCCGTTATTGTAAACATGCCAGAACATATATCCGAAACGGGACTTGTCCGGTTCTGCTCGCTTGTCCCATTCCTCTACCAGCGTATCACAGAGGGCAAATTCGTGGAGAAGCTGCTCCCAAACATCCCGATCCTGTTCTGCCACAAGTGAAGTCAACGATAAAAAAAGCTCCTTTTTAAAACGAACCATCTGGGATAGATACTGAGCCGCATCCAGGCGGAGGTGCTTCATCTCCCAATACAGGCTCATCTTACCGGCATTGACCTCACATACGGCATCACTCAGCTTTGAAATGGTCGTGATGCGGCCTGCCAGTGCAAGCAGTTGATAAAAGCGGCTGCTAAAATAATCCCCAGCCAACACTTTCAGCTGTCTGGAACGCATCTCTTCCGGACTCCGAATTCCGGATAAAGTGTCGATCATGTCATGCGTATCCAGTCCCATCTGCAAAAGCGAGGTGACCAAAGCGTACAGCTCATCCTCGCTGGCATGCAGCTCCTGCATATTACGGTTCAAAAAAACAAATAGCAAACGGGTACGGCTGTCAGGAAAAGCCGGCATTTCCGTATGTTGTTGAATCATGTCGTATTCCACATATTTCCTTGCTAATTGGGGTACGCGATACGCTTTCATCCTAAGCCTCCGAGCCATGACTTTCTGGTGTATCAAATAATTGCAATGCCTTATATTATATCACAATTTAAAATGATTCGCGACTAAAGTACCGTAGGTCCAACGGCGAAACATCTAATCTGTATATACACCGTCAAACCTCTTTTGCCACATGGGTGTAACTGTGATGCGGAAACGGGATTTCAATTGCTCAGGTAATTCTGCGCCTTCCCGGCTTCTCAGCTGTTCCAGGGCTTCGTTCGTCCACTCATTCCGGCGTATATCGGATGCCAGCAGCAAATGGCGTTCACCCGACCACTCGTCCTGCGTGACCACACGGAACAGCAATTGCCGTACATTCGTCGTTCCGTAAAAGCTAAAGGCAACAAGCTCCGCCATATTTTGATAAATCTCCAGCGGCGCAGTTTCTTCCTTTGACAGCTTTACATCCAGGGTCAGGACTGAATGTTCCCAGCTTACGCTGGCAATCGGTGTTGTCAAGGGAAGCTCCTTGAGCGTATCCACCAGATTGTCATCGGTCAGCAGCACTCGCTGCTGAGGCGATATCGCCGCCTGGGTCTCACGGACAGCTGCGGTTCCCGAATCGAGCGCCTGTAAGGACGGCAGCAATACAGCTGCCGCAGCGGTTATGAGAATCGAGCTGCCGAGTACAATCCAAGGTTTCATCCGAGCCTCCCCTGACCCCTACCCCATAATGTGGGCTTGCTATGGTAAAGGTCCTCACTCTCATTGTACAACAAAAAAAAGCAGGCTATGCCTGCATTTTAATCCTCTGTATCCACAACTCCGTGTTTGGTCATAACTACGGCTTTACCGCGAATTTTAATAGCAGAGGTATGATCCGTAAACTGGACGATTAGCACCTCGCCCTTGTCCAGTTTTTCTGAATGATGCAAGCGTGTATCTTGACCTCTGGTCAGACCAAAAACCTGACACCCGTTGCTTTTTGCTTTAATTACGACGTACTCACTGCTACCCGTCACGTTATCTTCCATTTCTTTTCCCCCCTGAGAGCCGAAGCTATACTTTTTATGATGGAGATTTGAGCTTGTTTTGTCAACCACATGCTTCCGACGTTACCTGCAACAATTAGCGTTTCGCGAGCCATACTATCCGTGCAGCCTCATATGTTTACGAAAGGAGCCAATCTGATGAAAAACTATCATCCCGCCAATCTCAGTCCTGCCCAAATCGAGCGACTCCAACAGCTGGAGCATGAATTCGCCGAGCTGACAGGTGAACCACTGATCCTGATCGCTTATGCCTCGCGGAACGGCAAGACAGCTTCCTCTTCTTCTGTCCAAAGTACCTCTACTCTAGAGTAAATCTATCCCGTAGTAAACAGGACAAAAAGAAAAGGCCGTGAATCAAATTCACGGTCTTTCCAGCGCAATGGGAATATGTAAGAAATCTTATTTAATTCCGTCCTTGAGCGCTTTACCCGGTTTAAATGCCGGAATTTTGCTCGCAGGGATTTCGATTTCTTCTCCTGTTTGCGGGTTACGTCCTTTGCGTGCGGAACGTTCACGAACCTCAAAGTTTCCGAAACCTACCAGTTGTACCTTATCTCCGCTTTGCAGCGCTCCGGAGATCGCCTCAAAAACAGCGTCAATGGCTTTGGTTACGTCCTTTTTGGACAATTCAGTGCTTTCAGAAACCTGATTGATCAAATCCGTTTTATTCATAATATTCACCTCCTAATTCAAGTGTAGTCCAGCATTAAGGTTATCGGTGCTGTAGACCGATACGAAGTCGCCTGTATAAAATAACCCGGGCGGCATGCTGCCTTCCATAATGTTATCATCTGTTTCCGTTTCGTCGTTAAATATACATAGAATATACCTAACCTCCGCAATATAGGCCGAAACTGGCGTTATATGGCACCCTTCTTGCGTGGAACAAGGTTTATAGTAATACAGTCCACAGACAATTTCAAGTACGGCGACGGTTTAACACGTAAAAAGTAACAGCCAGCGCAAGCACCAGCACTACGCCCTTGACGATATCATGAGCGAAATATTGTACATTCATCATCGTCAGTCCATTAACCAGCACCCCGATCAGCACCGCGCCAATAAAAGTACCGATGACATTGGGTTTACCCGCTCCAAAGACCGAAAAACCAACGAAAACTGCAGCAACTGCCTCCATAAGTAATGGAGAGCCTGCGTCAATTTGTCCCGATCCTACACGGGAAGCATACAATATACCGCCTATCGCCGCAAATACGCCCGAAGCCACATAGGCTAGTGTGCGGACTTTTTTTACCCGTATGCCCGACAAACGAGCGGCTTCCTTATTGCCTCCAGTAACATACATTTGACGCCCATGCTTTGTGTAAGTCAGGAAAGTATGCACCGCCGCTACGGCCAACAGCAGCAAAATAACTGAAATTGGGATACCCAGCCATTTACCTTGCCCCAACAGAAGAAATGCAGAAGATATCTCTCCTGGAGCCTTGCTGCCATCAGGAAACTGCATATGATTATAAATGGTGTAGCCTTGTGCGTACGTTTTATGAATCCCACTTACAATATACATGATTGCGAGGGTTGCCAGCAAATCGGGAATACGTAGTTTAATGATCAGCAATGAATTTAATAGTCCAACCAAAGCTCCGACAGCCAAAGATACGATAATGACCACCGCAACAGGCTGCTCATACCAGACCATCAACGAAGCTGAAACTACTGTCGTCAAAGATACCGTAGCTCCAACCGACAGGTCAAAACCGTCCACGATCAGTGACAACGTCACACCAATAGCGACGAAAGTTACGATAGCAATCGAACCAAGAATGTCCATTAAGTTATCGTACGTCCAGAAATAAGGTAATGTAGCTGAAAAAAAAGCCAGCACACCAATAATCACAACGATAGCCCCGTAACGAAATGAGACGTTTAACCATTTTTCCTTCATGAATGCACCTCTTCACCGCCGCTAGCATATAACAGAAGTTGTTCCTGTTCCACTTCGCCCCGCGCAAATTCCTTAATTATTTTGCCATCATACATCACTGCAATCCGATCACCAATGCCGATCCCCTCAGCAAATTCACAGGTGAGATAAATGATCGCTTTTCCTTGTGCCGCCAGTTCACCAATGATACGGAAAATATCACTTTTTGCCCCGATATCCACACCTTTGGTCGGCTCGTCAAAAACAAACACATCCGCTCCGGAATACAGCCATTTTCCAATCGCTACCTTTTGCTGATTCCCGCCGCTCAAATGTTTAACATTTTGGCGCAGAGATGGTGTCTTAATGCCAAGAGATGCGACGACCTTATTACCGTTAGCACGTTCTTTGGGGCGACTGATGAAACCAAGAACACTCAGCTTTCCCAAGAGCGGGAGACTAAGGTTTCGTTCGACGTTCTCCTCTATCAGTACACCCTGCTTCCGGCGTTCCTCGGGTATAGACACAATCCCTTGCACTACCGCATCCGCAGGCTCTCTCAAACGAATGGAGCGGCCTTTAAAGACCAGTTCACCCTTATCGGGCTTGTCTGCCCCTGTAAGAAGCCGTGACAGCTCCGTCTTGCCAGCACCGACTAATCCCACAATAGACAAAATTTCTCCACGTCTGACCTGCAAATCAACGCCATGAACTCGTAAACCCTTGCAAAGCCCTCTCGCTTCCAGGATCGTTTCCCCAATAGCAACCTCTGTTTTTGGAAACTCTTCTTCAAATGTTTTCCCAAGCATATGCGTAACAATCTCGCCTACACTTAAATCAGAGGCAGACCCCGTGAACACACGCTCACCGTCACGCATCACCGTAACACGGTCACTATGCTCAATGACCTCCGGCAGCCGATGTGTGATAAGGATGCATGCAACCCCCTCGTCCTTGAGGGTATGGATCGTACGGAACAAGCGACGCGTTTCTTCCTCGCTGAGCGGCGCTGTAGGCTCATCAAAAATGATCGTCTTTGCTTGCTGTGTCAAAATACGTGCGATAAGTACAAGCTGCTTTTCTGCCAATGTTAATTCAGACACGTATTGCCTTACATCAATATCAGTCTCCAGCCGTGCCAAGGCCTCACGCGCTCGTCTGCGCATAGAACCCGGCGCGGTCCACCATCGTCCTTCAGGTGCTGACAAATCGTCTAAAATAATGTTCTCAGCGACGCTTAACTGAGGCACAAGCGCCGAATCGACCTCCTGATACACACAGTGAATCCCGGCTCTTTTGGCCTCCCACGGTGAGCTAATGCTCAGTTCCTTGCCACCGGCTACGATGGCTCCCTGATCGGAACGATATGCGCCGGACAAAATTTTCGTCAACGTGCTTTTGCCTGCCCCGTTAGCACCCAACAGAGCATGAATTTCGCCGCCATGCACTGTGAAATCCACGGCTCGCAGGGCGTCCACACCAGCAAAGCGCTTGCTGATTTTCTTCATCTCCAGTGTATATACTTGTGAACTCATTCCTCATAGTAACCCCCTCACGCCTGCTTATGATAAAAGCGCGCCGAAGCGCGCCTCTGCATGATGCATACATTTTATTTGGACGTTTCATATTCCTTCATCCAATCCTTATAGCCTTGCTCGCTTTGGCCCCATCCCTTCACATATTGAGACAGCTCGGATGTAGAAATTTGCTTATCTGGCAGCGCTTCGCGTTGCACATAAACAGCCTTCAACACCACCTTCTCCTCCGGGTTATCTCCATGCAGCTTCTGATATGCATAGCGCACTTGTACGCGCCCGATATCTGTTGGATCTACGGCTGCCGAAGCCACCCAAGGGTTTTTCGGGTCCTGAATCATTTGCAAGTCCTCGTCGCTCATATCAATGCCATAGACTTTAATTTCCGTACGTCCCGCTTGTTGGATGGCACGGGCTGCACCCTTGGCGAATTCATCCCAGGCGGCCCAGACAGCTGTAATTTCGCCCTTGGGATATTGTTTCAACACAGCCTCCATCTTCGCTTGTGTATCTAAAGCAGGATTCTGTGCAGAACCAAAAGTCGCAATTTCTTTTATATCCGGATTAGATTTCAAAAATGCACCGTAAGCAACCTGACGACGTTCCATCGGTGCAAATCCGGCAACCCATACTTTTACGATGTTGCCTTTACCATCAATATCCTTTTTCATTTGCTCCAACGTCAGCTCAGCCATGCTTTGATCATCCTGTGAGAGCACTACCGCACCCGGAACGTTAACGTCTGCATCGAACACGATAACCGGAATATTGCGAGAGATTGCTTTTTTCAGTCCTGTCTCCAGCAGCGCATCACCATGATCGGTTAAAATCACATCAAACTGCTGGTTAATCGCGCTATCAAGCAAGGAAGCCATTTTAGCCTTATCGTTATCTGCTACAAACTTAGTCAGTGTTCCGCCAAATTTCTTAACTTCCTCTTCCACACCTTGAACATACTGCTGCGAGAATGTGCCCGTGTTAAACTCCATGATCAGCGCAACACGTTTACCTTTCAGATTTAAACTATCTGTTTTTCCGTCTGCTGTATTCGATCCCGCAGTGCTTGTCCCTTGAGTGCCGCTCTCTGTTTTCGGCGCGCCACATGCAGTGACCAGCAGAACCAGCACCAGCAGCATGATCGCCCCCAGCCCTAGCTTTTTGTTTCTTTGGAGCTCTTTTTGGATATTCATGATTTTATTTCCCCCTCGTGCAATCCACAAAATGATTCAAATTTGATACTTAATATATCGCGTTAAACCAAGTATGTAAATAGGTTTTGTGAAGATAAAAATATTTTCTGAGTTTATATTACAAAATACGACAATTTTATAAAAAAATAACGTAGATGTTCCGAGAAAATAAAGTATTAGCCAGCCTGTTTAGAGCCCTTCTTTCCCCAACTCAAAACAGAAACAACCGTAAGTATTGGAATAAGCAGCCAAAGGATTTGACAAACGAAGTTGAGCAATCAAGAACCATTTTGGCCAGAATGGAAATGGAAACCTCAGGTGAGTTAGTTCCCATTCGTTACAAGCAAATTCATCTTTCTGTATGCAACCGCATATTTCCTAGAGTTGAAGTATTCTTGCCGGGTGACGATTCTGCACACAAAGTATTTGAATACTTGGGGTGTCCTGTCGAGTGTCAGAACTACGCTGTCAATCAATAGTCAGTCAAATCGCTGCATGATCGATCCAGAAGAAAAATCGTTTATTGCAGATTTAATTACAAGTGTATCGTCGCAATAGAAACTACATCCCGTTTACGAGAAATGTTCGTTCAATAAAACAGCGGCAGCCTAGGACTTTATTTCTCGTCCGTAGCTGCCGCTGTTTCGTTTTGTGAGTTAGTCTAATACTTTATTTACTTGCACTTTTTCATTGGATTACGCTTAAAGAATAATAGCAATGAGACCACCGGAGCCTTCATTAATGATACGACCCAGCGTTTCCTGCAGCTTGTAGCGTGCATTGTCTGGCATCATGGCAATCTTGCCCTGAATCCCTTCACGAACAATGGAATGCAGCGAACGTCCGAAAATGTCTGACTCCCAAATTTTGATCGGATCATTTTCAAAGTCCTGCATCAGATAGCGCACAAGCTCCTCACTTTGCTTCTCTGTCCCGATAATCGGAGCAAATTCCGATTCTACATCGACACGGATCATGTGAATGGAAGGCGCAGTTGCCTTAAGGCGCACCCCAAACCTCGTACCCTGACGAATCAACTGCGGTTCGTCTAACGCCATCTCGGCCAACGACGGCGCGGCTATGCCGTATCCCGTTGTCTTGACCATTTCTAGTGCCTCAGCGAAGCGGTCATATTCCCGTTTGGCATGGGCAAAATCCTGCATCATTTGCAGCAAATGATCTTTGCCGCGAATCTCCACCCCTACAACCTCAACCAAAATCTGATCGTACAGCTCATCCGGCGCATACAAGTCAATTTCAGCTACACCCTGCCCCATATTCATCCCGCTCAATCCGGCTCTGTCGATGAATTCATATTCCATAAACTGGCCGACCACCCGATCTACATCACGCAGGCGTCGGATATCTTTAACCGTATCGCGAACGGAATTTTCATAATTGCTACGCAGCCAGTGATCTTCGTTCAGTACCATGACCCAGCTCGGCAGATTCACATTCACCTCATGCACCGGAAATTCATACAATACTTCGCGAAGCACGCCTGTAACATCATCTTCCGTCATCGTCGCTGCGCTGAGTGTCATGACCGGAATATCATACTTGGCAGCCAGCTCACTGCGAAGCTGGAGTGTTTCATCACTACGCGGATGCGTGGAGTTAATGACGAGCACGAATGGCTTGCCAACTTCCTTCAACTCCTCAATGACACGTTCCTCTGATTCCACGTAAGAACTGCGCGGAATTTCAGCAATCGTGCCGTCTGTCGTAACCACAACACCAAGCGTCGAATGCTCTTGAATAACTTTTCGTGTACCAATTTCCGCCGCTTCCTGAAATGGAATCGGCTCTTCAAACCAGGGTGTAGAGATCATCCTTGGGCCATTTTCATCCTCGTAACCCTTCGCTCCTTCTACTGCGTATCCTACACAGTCAACTAGACGTACATTCACATCCAGTCCTTCCGTTACTTTGATCTGGACGGCATTATTCGGTACGAATTTAGGCTCCGTCGTCATGATCGTCTTGCCTGCTGCACTTTGCGGCAGCTCATCTACGGCGCGGGCACGATCCGCCTCACTTGTAATGTTGGGCAGAACAATCGTCTCCATAAACCGTTTAATAAACGTTGATTTTCCTGTTCGTACTGCGCCAACGACCCCAAGATAAATATCTCCTCCGGTGCGTTCGGCAATGTCTTTAAAAATGTCCACTTTCTCCAATGAAATCCCCTCCTCAAAAGTCTCCGAAGGAAAAATGCTTAAAGAGCATCCGCTTCGTGTTCAACCAACTGCTTGATCCCAGATGCGGCAGAACAGCCTTTAAAATGCCCGGAAGTCGTCCGCCGCCGAGATTCAGGAGACTGATGGAATCGGCGAAACGGCGTAAACTCGTACATGCATTTGGACTGATACCATCATATGTATCCCTTCCGTAAAATATGTTCATTTTTTTGAAAAAATAGAGTAGGTCACGGCCATCACTGCAAAACAATATTTTACGTTTGGGTCCACTCATCTAATATATGCGTAGAGGGGTTTCCCCATGACTTCGGCGCCAGACTTCATATAAAAAAGGACGTTCTCCTGACTGACCGTTTTATAGTCGTCGGATAACATCCTTTGTTGTTTATTTTTTAGCAAAGTATAACCCGCCGTAAATTGATGGGCTTATGTTCGGTATTTACTATCGTTTCCGCTAGTTTAAAATTGTTGTTAATTGACGCTCCATAATCTTTTAACTTCTACTAATTCTTGACCATTAAATTCCATTTTATATATATCCGGCTTAGATGTATGTAGCAGAAAATCCAAATCGTACTGACTATCGTAATATCCCATCATTAAAGTCATTACGGCTCCATGTGTGCCAATTGCTATTTTCTGTCCTTGATATGTCTTTAATAATTCTTTTAGGACCTTTATTGCTCGGTTCTGACAATCCGCATTAGACTCCCCACCCGACAAAGTAAAGTTTGGATCAGAAAATGACCGATTCAGTAAAGGCATTAATTCACTATCAGGCATTCGGATATCATCTGCGGAAAAATTTCTTTCTTTAAGATCTTCAAAAATTAAAATTTCTTTTCCTAAACATTGTGCTAACTCCCGAATAGTTAGGATTGCTCGTTGATATGGACTTGATACAAAAACTTCGATCCCCTCAGTTTTCAATAACTCAGTTATTCGATTCGTATCCACTTTTCCTTTATCTGTAAGCCCCCTTGTTCTTTCATTCCCTTCTGTCTTTGGTGATTCACCATGCCTTACCATGTAAATATAAGTTTTCATCATAGCCCCCAAAGAAAAAAATATTTTTCATTTGACATTACCACAGTTCGTCATCCATCGCTTGGCGCTCAAGTTGCCGCCTGACAGCAGCCTTAAGTTTATCCTCCGGTATCGTCACCTCTACATCACCTTGAGCACGAGCCTGACAGGACAATCGTATGCCTTCTTCCAGTAAAGGTCCCAGCTTACGCTGCTCTGCATCATTGGGACGACCTGCTAATGCAGCCCATTCCGGTGATATATGTACCTTACACATGAGGCAGGCCGCTTTCCCGTCACAGCGAGTGGGAATATATACACCTGCTTTACGGGCAGCCTGGAGCAATGTTGTACCCTGACCGACTTGTACACGCCTGCCTGACGGCTTGAACGTAATCTGCACATTCATGAACAGTCCTCCCTTGTCTTTCCTCTTAACACACACGAAGCTATTTATCATGTCCCATCCGAATTATGGAATGCAACTCCGGCCAAGGCAAAAGCTCTACCAGCTTGTCTAACTGCTCCTCTGCCCAAATGTTACTGATCAGCAGTTGCTTGAGTATCACGAGATGACGCTGTGGATCACGCTTCATGACCTCTGCAATCGCTCTATATCGGTCAGGGCGATTTCGCAACAGATTAAACAGCAACTCGTGACTAAGTGGCATCAGATGTAGTGAAGCACGCCCCAAATTAAGCTGGATTCCCGCCGACCAAAGGAGCCGCTCGACCTCCAAGCGGTATAAGGCACCGTCACAGAGCACCTCGAATCCCCCCACCAGCTCAACTGGAAATCCCTCCAGCTCATAATGGCTTAGCAATGAAACGTACGAGCCGCTGCGGTCAACCTGCTGTCGATCTATATTTACACCCGGGGGGTGCGCATGAAGCTGCTTTGCTGCTTGAATATCCGCATAAATATCAATGTCCCGAGGCAGGCGATCCAGCTCAACTCCCTGCACCAGTAGTGAACAGCTTCCTCCCAGCATCCACGGAACCGACACCGTTGACCAACGCTCAGCCAAGCTACTCAGCGCAGCTGTCAAATCGTGAGGCAGCCTGTTTAATAGCGCCGATGATATAGCCTCCTTCAACATTGTTTCCTCCTTACTGTCTTTCAACCCGTTTCCTATTGGGCATCATTATATCATGTTCAGCATGGTAGTTCGATATTTTGTGCAGTGAAGAGAAGGTGAAACCTGCTTCATTATATAAAAAAAACCGCGAACCTGCCCGGTTCACGGCGAAACCTGGCCATTTGCGGCTAGCTTTTTTTATTTTTTCATCATCATTTTCATTAACGCTTCCATGTTGGAAGAATTCATTCCGCTCTTTTTGACGGCACTAACAATATCTCTTACTGTATCTTCCGACACCGGAATGTTGGCCATCGCAGACACCTGCCTTATAAGCTGACGTAACTGCGCTTCACTTTGAAGCGTGTCCGCCTTCACCGTGCCTGCCAGCTTTTTTACCGCATTTTCGGATATGTTTTTGCCGCCCTTTTTGTTAATGGCCTTCAACGCTTCTTTCGGAAAGTTTTTATTCACAATCTCCCCTCCTCCGCCATTGCTCAACTCAGTCTATGAATGGTGGAGATAAAAGGTGATTAAGCTTACAAAAGACATGCCTAATGCCTAACTAAAAAAGGCTATCTCATTCGTAGAAAAATCTACTTACGAGACAGCCTTTACTATACATTACTTTTGGGATCACCCGGTCTTTATGAATGCCATTGCTCCCAAGTTTGCAGCGGCATGACTTCCATCTCGGTCTTAGGATCACGACCCATCAGTGCCTCGACCGCTTTGCGGACGTCACGTCCTTCGAACAGCACCCCATACAGCACTTCTGTAATAGGCATCTGAACACCCAACTTTTGTGAGATAGCATATGCCGCTTTTGTCGTTCGAATCCCCTCTACCACCATGCCCATGGATTCCAGCACAGCATCAAGCTGTTGACCCTGTCCTAATAGCGAGCCTGCACGCCAGTTGCGGCTGTGACGACTCGTTGCAGTGACGACAAGGTCACCAATTCCAGCCAAGCCAGCAAAGGTCAGTGGATTAGCGCCCATCTCAACCCCGGCACGGGTAATCTCAGCTAACCCACGGGTCAATAAAGCCGCTTTGGCATTATCACCGAAGCCAAGTCCGTCTGACATTCCCGCGCCTAGAGCGATTATGTTTTTTAACGCCCCGGACAGCTCTACGCCAAGCAAATCACGGTTTGTATATACCCGAAAATAGGAGTTCATGAACAGCTCCTGCGCTGCTTGTGCAGCTTTCTCATTGGAGGAAGCTACAACGACCGTTGTCGGGCATTTTCGCACCACTTCCTCCGCATGACTCGGACCAGACAGCACGGCAATATCACCCTCCACAATTTCCAGCTCTTCCGAGATCACCGTGGACATACGCTTGAGCGTTTCGGTTTCAAAGCCTTTAATGGCGTGCACCACCAGCATATCCTTGGTAAAGTGGTCCTTTAGACTACGTGCTACCTGACGAGCCGCAGCCGAAGGCGATACGATAATAACAGCTTTAGCACCAGATACGGCAGTCTCCATATCGGTTGTAGCGGAAATTCGATCAGACAAAATGGAGCCGGGTAAATAATGCTCATTCGTATGCTTTTCATTGATTTCAGCTGCTTGCTGCTCATTTCTCGTCCAGACAGAGACATCGTTGTTATTGGCCGCAAGAACGGAAGCCAGGGCTGTTCCCCAGCTACCCGCGACCAGTACAGCTATTTTCTCAGACAAGACGATCTCCCCCTTTGGAGCCAAGCTTATTTTCATTTCCTCGTGCCAGCTTGACGATATTGGTACGGTGTCTCCACACAGCAAACAAGCAAATGACTAGAGCTGTCCAGAAGAACGTCCATTCGTATCCAAGCACAAGCAAAATCCAGGGCGTCAGAATGACAAAAATCAGTGATCCAAGGGACACATAGCGTGTGATCACGATAGCAAGAATCGCAATGATCCCGGCATATAAAGCGGGAAGCAAGGTCAGCGATGCTAATACACCGATAGCGGTGGCAATACCTTTTCCTCCGCGAAAGTGAAAATATACCGGCCAGTTATGGCCCGCAATCGCCGCGATGCCGCACAAACCCGGTAGCCAGGAAGATTCTCCACCCAGCCAGTGCCCCAACAGCACCGCAATAACCCCTTTGAGTACATCCAGCAGTAGTACCAGAATAGCTGGGCCTTTTCCAAGCACGCGTAGCGTATTCGTCGCACCGGCATTGCCGCTTCCATGTTGGCGAATGTCGATTCCTTTTAATTTTCCATACAGCAAACTAAAGCTGACAGAGCCAAGCAGGTAACTGAGTAGTATAGCAACGATCTGTAAAATCAACCTATTCGCTCCTAACTTTCGTCAGACTTGCGCCGTGTGAAGATACGAATTGGAGTCCCCTCGAAATTGAAGGCGGCACGAATTTTGTTCTCCAGATAACGCTCGTAAGAGAAGTGCATGATTTCCGGATCATTAACGAATACAACCATTGTAGGCGGCTTGACAGCAACCTGGGTCACATAGTTAATGCGCAGACGGCGTCCTTTATCTGTTGGTGGAGGATTGATCGCCACTGCATCGGAAATGACATCATTCAGCAAATGCGTCTGAATACGCATGACATGCTGCTGCGCTACATGCTGTACAACAGGAAGCAGCTTTTGCAAGCGTTGCTTCGTTTTGGCAGACAAGAACACAATCGGAGCATACGTCATGAACAGGAAATGATCGCGGATTTTAGTTTCAAACTGATGCATCGTTTTATCGTCTTTATCCACGACATCCCATTTGTTAACAACAAACAGCGATGCTTTACCCGCCTCATAAGCATAGCCGGCAATGTGCTTATCCTGCTCAATAATACCTTCCTCGCCGTTAATAACGACCAGCACAACATCTGCACGCTCGATAGCACGCATAGCACGCATGACACTATATTTTTCTGTCGTTTCATATACTTTGCCGCGTTTGCGCATTCCAGCCGTGTCAATCAGTACATATCTCTGGCCGTCTTTTTCAAAAGGCGTATCAATCGCATCACGTGTCGTGCCTGCAATATCACTTACAATAACCCGTTCTTCTCCCAGAATGGCGTTAACGAGTGAAGATTTACCTACGTTCGGGCGGCCGATCAAAGCGACACGAATCACGTCCTCATCATAGTGCTCTTCTTCGAGCTCAGGCAAATTGGACGTAATTGCGTCCAACAGGTCACCTATACCTGTACCGTGGCTACCGGAAACGGGAATAGGATCTCCAAATCCATAAGAGTAAAACTCATAAATCAGATCGGCACGATTGAGGTTGTCCACCTTGTTTACCGCTACAATGATCGGTTTACCCGAACGATACAGCATTTGAGCTACCTCTTCATCCGATTGCGTAATTCCTGCTTTTG
The DNA here is from genome assembly GCF_020404765.1 of Paenibacillus sp. BJ-4. Taxonomy (GTDB): domain Bacteria; phylum Bacillota; class Bacilli; order Paenibacillales; family Paenibacillaceae; genus Paenibacillus. The sequence continues at coordinate 116,670 of NZ_JAIVEM010000005.1, read as the reverse complement.
CATCACTCATAAATACGATAACATCTGCTTCTTCTATTGCGAGTTCGGCTTGCATACGGATGGATTTCAAAATGACATCTTCACCATCAATTTCAATGCCGCCGGTATCAATAATACTGAAGGATTTACCATTCCACTCCGATATACCGTATATACGATCACGGGTGATTCCAGGTTTATCTTCAACAATGGACAAACGATCCCCGATAATCCGATTAAAAATAGTGGACTTTCCCACATTCGGGCGACCAACGATAGCCACAACGGGTCTTGCCATAAATTCACTCCTCCTGTCATTCTCAGCTATCATCATAGCAAAAAACATTCTTATTGGCGATATGGTCACGTAACAACAATCGGCGAACCCTCTGGGTCCGCCGATGGTGTACGTTATGCTTATTATAAAGTGTATTGATTAAAAACTCATTTAAATTTGTTCAGCTTATCACCAAAACGTTCGCCAAGCGTAATGCTCAGACCGGAATTGTTGAGCGAAACGTTCGGATTGTTCAGTTCCTCACGAGGCGCACGAGCTGCCCGTGGTGCTCTTTCAGCTTTTGGAGCAGCTTCAGGAGCTTCTTCAGTTTCTTTAATGCTCAGGCTAACACGTTTTTCAGAAGGATTCATTTCAAGAACTTTAACTTTCACTTCTTGTCCTTCTTCCAGAACCTCTTGTGGAGTTCCGATGTGTTTGTGGGAAATTTGGGAAATATGAACCAAACCTTCCACACCAGGAGCGATTTCAACGAATGCACCGAAGTTAACCAGACGTTTTACAACACCAGTTACGATGTCATTGTTATTAAATTGTCCAGCAGCGGATTCCCAAGGACCAGGCTGTGCAGCTTTCATGCTCAGGCTGATTTTTCCTTTTTCAGGGTCTACTTTCAGGACTTTTACTTTTACTTGATCCCCTTCAGAAACAGCATCAGAAGGCTTATCAACATGAGTCCAAGCGATCTCAGATACGTGAACCAAACCATCCACGCCACCTACGTCAACAAAAGCACCAAACTGAGTGAGACGTTGAACCGTACCTACGATTTCTTGTCCTTCTTTCAGCTCAGCCATTACTTTTTGCTTGTTGGCTTCAAATTCTGCTTCCAGAACGTCTTTTTGAGAAAGAATCACTTTGTTGTTTTCGCGATCCAGCTCTTTTACAACAACACGCAATGTGCGGCCTTTGTAATCGCTGAAATCTTCAACGAAATGACGTTCTACCATGGATGCAGGAATAAATCCACGTACGCCCACGTCTACCACGATGCCGCCTTTAACGACGTCGTTTACTACTACTTCAAACACTTCTTTGCTTTCGAACAGTTGCTCCAGCTTTTCCCAAGCATTTTCACTGTCGATTGCACGTTTGGACAGAACAAGCTTTTCTTTGGCATCATCGATGCTAATGATTCTAGCTTCGACTTCTTGACCTACTTGTACTGCTTCTTCTGTGTTATCCAAACCAGAAGACAATTCGCGAATTGGAATAACTCCATCGTATTTATATCCAATGCTTACTACCGCTTGGTTATCTTCCAATTTCACGATCGTACCCTTAACGGTGTCACCTTTTTTCAGGGAGACGATTTGATCGAGCTCGTCTTGATTTGCCGCTTCAGCAGCTTCTTGATTTTTAATTTCTTCCGACATGTCAATACCCTCCTCAATTCAAAAAAACCATTTATTTAAACCTGCGCATGGCAGAGTTCAAAACATCAAATAAACTTTTGTCCTAGTTTTCCGAGCTTAGACATAATTCATGCAAGCCTTTCAGTTATTCGTAGGCTTGCCTGTTTCCTTCATCGTACGGATACGTGACATAATTGCTTCTGTCGCAAGTTCAAGCGGGTCTCCCTCGATATCGGCACCCTTTTGGTAAGCATCCAAATTGACAGGCTTGCCGTATATCACTTTTGTTTTACAGAAAAGCTTGTAATCACCAACAATGGCGACCGGAACGGCAGCCGCTCCACTGCGCAGCGCAAAGCTGGCAGCACCCTTTTTACCAATCCCTCCAGCTCCCCTGGAGCCTTCGGGGAAGATCCCCATCACCTTGCCATCACGCAAAATGTTCAATGCCAGCTTGATTGATTCCTTACTCACACCACCGCGTTTGACTGGAAAAGCTCCCAGCTTGTCGATCAGTGGACCCAGTACGGGAATATTAAACAGCTCGGCTTTTGCCATAAAGTGAACCTTTCGCTTCAGCAAAATACCAACTGTAGGAGGGTCAAGATTACTAATATGATTAGAGCACAACAATACTCCGCCCTCAGCAGGGACATTTTCCCTGCCTACCGCCTCAAGTCTAAACAAAATGCGGTAAATGAGACGCAAAATACTGGCGCATACCGTATATATCATTGGCTGATCTCCCCATCTTTCTCCGCCACACAATAAGATACGATCGTATCCACGACATCCTGAATACCCATATGGGTCGTATCCAGCACGATGGCGTCCTCACTGCAACGAAGTGGGGATACATCCCTCTCCTCGTCAAACTTGTCACGTGCCGCAATGTCACGTTCGAGCTGCTCCAGAGTGATATCATCAGCTCCGTTCAATTCTTTAAAACGCCGAGAGGCACGTTCCTGAACACTTGCAGTCATGAATATCTTAACTTCCGCATCGGGAAGCACAGTTGTTCCAATGTCCCGCCCGTCCATAACGACGCCCTTACGCGCAGCCATTTCACGCTGGTTTTCAGTCAAACGTGTGCGTAAACCCGCGATACTCGAAAACTGTGATACCTTGCTGGTCACTTCCATAGAGCGGATTACTGTAGTTACATCTTCCCCGTTACAATAAACCTTTTGGCCTGTGGGGTCCGGTACTAATTCAATCACCAGCTCAGGTACATGTTGAAGCACTTTTTCTACATTTTCCGCCGGAATTTCCTTGCACATCATGTACCACGTTGCTGCCCGGTACATGGCTCCGGTGTCCACATATACATAAGAAAGTGCTTTCGCCACCAAGCGGGCCACTGTACTTTTCCCTGCACCAGCAGGTCCATCGATAGCTACATTTATTTTATTATTTGAAGATACATGCTGCCTTGCCAACGGGGAATTCCTCCTAACCTAACCTCAAGAAAAAAGCAGGCATTGCCTGCGACGTGAAAATTATACCACACATTTATAGACGATGCAAAATGAACGGCAGGTTTACTGAAAAAGAAGACCCTCGGTGGATTAGGCTCTTTCCCGAAATTCCAACTGTTTCTCGAAGCAATATTTAATCAGTTTTTGGCGCTCCTGATCAGCAATTTTCTCATATTTCATCATGATGAGCCTGCGGCCATTTTCCATTTCCTGAATACGTACAACTTCAGACTGGAACGAAACATGCTCCAACGTGCCGTTTTTATACGGAACCAAAATCCAGCAGGACAAGGATTCTCCTTCTTCTAGATGGTGGGCTCCCTGTGTCTGAAAAGAAACGCCCCCGCCTCCTACATCGTGCGTTTCTGCTACAAACCTTGATTCATTTATACCATATTTTACTGCAATTTCCAGTTTGGCCTTAACCCGGAGATAGTTTCGACGCTGAATTTTACTGATGCTATCTGGGTCTGGCTTTTGAATGCGAACCATCCGCAGCACATCTTCTTTAAAGCCCGTGACATGGGTGTTAAAATAGTTTTTAATTCCGCCCTCACTCATAAAAAATATCGATAGCTCTTCCCCCAAAAACAGCTTTTTCAAGTGTCCACTCGTTTGTGATATAGGGATTTCAATCAGAAAATTCTGTGACTCCTCTTCCGCAATACGCGACTTGAATTCAAAAAGTTCATCCTTGTGATCGTTACCAGCCACTTGTATGTATAACACATCATTAATTTTAGGAAACAAACCATTCACCGTCCTTGTCCATTAAACATTCTGATTAAGGTCTATAATACCACGACTTTATTCCTATTTTAAGCATTTTATTTGTTTAAACCATGACTAAAGTGCAAAAAACCCCCTTAATTCAAGGAGGTTTAGAGCGATTAATGATTCAGTTCTTCACACAACAGCACTAATTATATATTGCCTGCAGTAGCCTGAGGATCATCCGAATCTTTCACTTGCTCAATCGTTTCTTCCATCCCCGTATCGGCATTAATGTAAATCCGATAAATGGAGCCATTAATTTTACCGCCAAATTCATAACACAGAACTTCTTTTGACAGTTCATTTTCAATTAATGCTTTACGGTGATAAGTTTCACGAAACTCAGGATTCAACTTCGCTCGTGCAGCCTCCAAACTCAGTTTAGCCTTCGGGATGCGACGGAAGTCAGTGTGCTCATGTACATAGTCACTGGCTTGAAATCCAATCACTTCTCCGTTATCAAGTCCCGATCTGACCGTGATTTTTTCTGGATAGACAATCACGTCTTCTTGCAGGCTTGCAAATGTAATGTTAGCCAAATTTCCGCTTTCATCATAAGCAACAGGCTTCATTCCTGTGTAACCCTTTTGTTCAAGGAATTCACTTGCATAGCGAACCGCTTCATTGCGGGTTGCTTTTTTAGGACCTACAGCTCTCATATCTTGATAGGAAATAAGCTTACCGCCCTTTTTCGTAAAATCCATGCTTGCCACAGGCTTCTGCTTGTTTAACAGGGTGGCTGTATATGACGCCCACTCTGTGCCTTTACCGTTTTCTTGTACACGAATCTGGCTTTCCGGTTTTCCTGTAAACTGGGCAGCATTCCGCTTAATTTGCGCCGCATCCACGACCGGGAGATTCAATTTTTTCACTGAGCGCTTATCATAGATACTGGCTACAGAAGGTCCCCAATCCAGCTCCTTGTAGCCCTCCACCTTTTTGTCCACCGTCTTGAAGCCATCAACAATGGTGTTATCCTTTGGACCCGTTTGGGAGCCTGGCGCAGCTTCCACATCCGTCCATCGCAAGTTTTTGCTAATGACTTTTTGCCGAACTTCGTGCATGTTTTTCGAAATTTCTCTAGAATTTTTATATAACGTTTTTAGATTGGATATTTCTTTCTCATTCAAAGGCTCGTGATCCAGATCACGTACGGCAGTCTGATACGAAAATGCAGATACATGTGACAGCAAATCCTTCGCATGATTAAATGGCATCACATTGAGTGGCAACTGATTAACCTCATTTTGCGCCTCACTTGTAATTCTCCACACGTTCATCAAACATTTGCGGTGCATCGCGTGTGAAGTATTATGGACAGCAACCGCGTTACCAAGTTGGGAATGCAGTTGATCCATATGAAACGACAAATCATGAAACGCACGCTGATATTGATTTTCCGCTTTAATCGACATGCTTCTTGCCTGAAGAGATACCTCTTTTCTCATCTGGCTTTCCCGATAACCCCACACAAATGCTCCTATCATGATCAGGGCAACAATCGGGAACAATACGGAACTAAGTCGCTTATACATATTGGGAGTCTCCTTTCTTCAAGTACACTACCGATAGTGTGACAAGAAGAAAGCTCTCTTATGCATGCTTTTCCATGAGTTCAACAATAAACTCGCAATGATCGCATATGCAACGCTTAAAGCCGGTCTGAATTTGCCCTTGCTCTATGCGTCCTCTAAGCACAAAGCGTTCCCCGCATCTTTTACAATGAATTCTCACTTTTATACGCAAAAAAGACACCTCTTTCTCTGACAGGTTTGTCAGATCAGTGTGTCCCTTTTTGTTACATATTAACCTTTTCTTCCCGCTTCAATAATCTAAAAGGAGAACGGTTGTTAGCTCGAGTGATTTTCGCCATGCCTCCATACCACAAAAATGCCATTAGAGGAATGATAAACCAAACCCAGTCATGCTTGAACTTCGTTAAAATCAGATCATATACTCCGTGCCAAAACCATGGAAGCACCAGTGACAGAAGCAGCATGTATTTGCTCTTCCACCCCTCTGAAAACTTGGCTTTGCCCATGTAGTAGCCCATCATTACTCCAAACATCGCATGACCGGACACTGGTAGCAGCGATCTCATCAACATCATACTCACAGAGGCGTGCCCTGCCCAGGCATACAATAGATTTTCTACCGTTGCAAATCCGAGCGAGACCGCAGTAGCATACAAGATGCCGTCATAAGGTTCATCGAACTCAGTATGATTATATATAATATGATACAACAAAAACCATTTAAAAAACTCTTCCACTCCGGCCGAAATGCCGAACACCTGGATTAAGGTGTTATCCCCTAGCCAAAGCAGCAGCCCGCGCTGAAAAATCATGACAGGAAGCACCACCAAAAAGCCGAGTAGAAACACTTTTACAACCATGTGCAATGGCTCCGAATCATATCTGTCCTTCAAGTAAAAATACATCAATAAGGCGAGACCCGGCGCTGTAGCTGCCGCTAAAACCGAAAACAGAAGCACCGATCATCCCCCCATAAAAATGAGTCGGCCCTGCATTCAGCGCAGAGCCGACAAATTTACCTCAATATCACTTTCTAAAGCCCGATTAAGAACGGCTGTCAAAATGAGTGCAGATGACTGCAACGGCCTGTTCAGGAATGATTAGCTTGCCGTACTCCTCCAGCATTGCTGGTGTTATCGATGAGCCTTCCCCGAATTCGGCAAGAACCGCGATCAAGGCCGCAAGCTTGGACTCCTCTACCTCTTCTGGCTCCAAATGTAGAATCCATTTTCCTCTATAATGATACAACTTACCTGCTTCCGTAGTGTTGCTGCGGAGCATGTGAGCCGCTTCTATGAGTACTTCGAAATCACTAAACGCGTAAACGATGGAATCACTGTGTTCTAACGTGACTTCCATTTCGTAGACTTCCTCTGGAAGCTCCTCATCGGGACCCGAGCCATACTGCTGGTGATCGTATTTCCCCCGAGTGACGATAACAACCATTCCCTGAGCAGGAAGCGCAAAGACTTCAACAGCTAACGGTCCCGTGGCATCGAAGCCCAGCTCGCTGTAAGCCTGATCCATCATTTCGGTGAACAGCTCATGGACTCTTGGAATTTCTTGCCACATATCGTCCTTTTGGATACCGCGTTCGCTCAAATCGTCAAAGGTAAGGAAAATCCGTATCTTGTCCTGACTTAATCTTTCTATTTTCATACTGGACCCTCCTCCTGGCAGCCGAGTGTTATTAACAGATTATGATGCAATTATGATGCCTGTGATGAAAATGGTTCTATGTAATCATGTTATCATTTTATAATCGTAAATGCACGAAATAAAAATGAGAAAAAAAAGAATCATTTGAACGGCTTTCACAAAAAAGCCGCAAAATGATTCGAGATAGAGGTTACAGGGTTATAATCCCGGTACGGCTGTATGAGTTTCCTTCAGTATTTGCTCGACCTCACGTTTAACATCGGGACTGCTGCTGATAAAGTCTTTAATCAACTTCATATTTTCTTCTTTGTTTTGGGCCGTATGAACTGTTTTGGAATGTTGATCATGATCCTTATGGGTGTCTTGTTTATTCAACGTAATATCGCCCATTCCGGGAAATGCTGCGTCCATCATTTTGGTGCGGGCTTTTTGCACCAAATTGCCGCTCTTTTTTCCATCCATGTCCATGGATAAGCCCAACATGTTGCGGTTACGGGAGATCAGAGTGCTTGCGACAGCGCCCAAAACGATTCCCAGGAAAAATGAAGATGTTTTCACAATTAGAACCTCCCTTTGTGGTAGAATCGAGCTTAGTGTTCGTCAGGAAAGACAAACTCATACGGCATAAATACAGGAAGGTGAGATGCATTAATGGGTACAAAAACAGCAGCCATTTTATTGACTGCATGTCTGCTGCTTAGTGCTTGTACGGCGAACAAGCCGGAATCGGCGGCTACCGGCACCAGCCAGACTCCGGCTGCGTCTGACACAAGTACCAACGCCAAAGAACTGAAAACCGTTTCTTCCGAGACAATCAACCATAATCAAACGAACCGTGATGATCTTAACTCAGCAGGTAAAACAACGGCACAACAAAACAAGCCCGTCGTTGACAGCAGCAAGACGGGAGAGTCAGCTACGGTGGTTGCCACCGATAAAACATATCATTTGGACAAAGCATATAATGTGGTTCCCAACCAAAAAGAAGCAGAAAAAAAGGTGATTTTGCTTACCTTTGACGATGGTCCCAAGGAAGCGTCGATGATTAATAAAATCATTGATACACTCGACAAGCACAAGGCCAAAGCTATTTTCTTCGTAAATGGTTACCGTGTGAAGGAGCATCCTGAGTTGCTCAAGCTTATCCATGACCGTGGACAGCCTATTGGCAACCATAGCTGGGATCACATCGTGCTAAAGAATAAACCGGAGGCTGAGGTCAAAAAACAGATTGAAACCGTGCAAAAGATTGTCAAGGATACAACGGGCCAAGCACCGGTGTTTTTCCGCCCTCCTCATGGTGCAGGCGGGGACGTAGGCCGCAAGGTTGCCAAGGAAAACGGGCTTCTGTACATGACCTGGTCCGTCGGTTCACTGGACTGGACTATGAAGAAAAGTCAGCTTAATAAAACGGAGGCAATTCTCAAAAATGTAACGGAGCAGCTACATCCAGGCAGCAATATTTTGATGCATGAACTCCCATGGACAGCTGAGTCACTGGATAGCCTATTAACCCGCCTTGAGCAAAAGGGTTACCAGTTCGTTGACCCTCGTAGCATTGAGGTTCCCGCCAGCTAACATGACTTAGTCTACGTTTGATGATCAACGATAGATGACGGCTAAAAAGGCCTCATCCCCGCAAAACCCTGTGCGGAGGTGATGGCCTTTTTCATGCACCCTTTTATCACCAGAGCAATTTACTGATGGGCGGTGCACCCTTGATGCCCCACCATAGTAGCGCTGCTGTAATGAGTACAAACAGCGTACTCAAAAAATTCAAAAACCACTTGCTTACCCGGAGGCGACGGGACGGAAACATTTCTGCCCGCGTACGGTACTCACTAACAGGAGCGTCATCCTCCATCATCACAGCAACTTCTGGTGCAGCGGCAACGTGGGTCAATTCAGGCACGGGCCGTGAAGCACGGGAACGGACTGGTTTTGATTTGGACCTGTCCTCCTCCTTACCTTTGCGACCATATCGACGACTACCATAGGTCTGCACTCTGCTGAGCTCCTGATTCATTCTTCATACCTCCGAAACCGTAACGCTAAACCTGATATCAGGTCAATCACAAAATGACAAATGATCGGCGCCCATAGGCTGCCAGTCTGTACGTAGATGTAGCCCAAACCGTAACTGCTAAGGAACACCCAGCCGGTTGGAATCCAATGCCGCAAGTATCGGATATGGATGACTGCAAACAAAATACTTGTCCAATAAGGGCCAAAACTGTACTGAATTGCACCTCTGAACAAAAGTTCCTCACAGATCGAAACGACGGCAGCTATACAAATAATATGCCAAATCGGACGATTTTGAAACAGTAATTGGTTAATACCGCCGTCATCCATGGCATCCTCAGGCATAATTCGGGATAGCACCAGATCCACCAGAAGCATAGCGGCAGCCAATCCCAGACCCCACCATAAAACATGTAAACTGTTTGGCAATGCAAACAGTTCCAACACATTTCTTTTCTGAAAAATAATCCAGATTACACCGACCAGCAGGGTCAGTCCCTGGGTTAGATACAAATTGTAAAGCAGCAAGCGGTCATTCAATTCGTGAATTTGCGCTCTTTTCCATTTCACTTTGAGCTTTTTCATGATTAGTTAGTCCTCTGCATAGTCTTCTTTAGCATCATAGCCAAAAAGTCGGGCGGATTCAAGAAGACCTAAATCTTAATTATTCCGCATACTATAACTATAATCTACTCAGCTATCCACACATGTCGTATCTCCTATTGACATGGCCGTGTAAGCCGTGATACATTATGAAAAAATTATTAACGACAACAACCATGATGGAGAAAAGATATTGATTTCGTCCTCAGAGAATCGGTGCTTGGGTGGAAGCCGATGGCGGAGTAATGTTCTTTAGCGCTCCTGAGTTATTGCACCGAGGCTAGGAAATTTATTTTCCGGCATTAGATGCAATCGGCAGAAAACCGTTATCCTTTCGGTCATTTTATGACCGCTGAAGGCAGTCCGTTGCGAAATGGCTGCGAATTAGGGTGGTACCACGATAACTCTCGTCCCTTACTATGGAGATAGTATGTGATTCGGGAGTTTTTTTGATGCCCGAAAACCGCAAAGCGGCTCCGCGCAGGGCTTCTGTTCATCAGCTTTTGTCCGCCAGCTTGGTGCGCAATGCTATTTTATCCCTTTTCTGCGTCAATGCGTTATCAGACAAGTGTTTTACCGCGCTCTCCTGTACTTTTTGAAGCATTTCAAGTTTTTTTATGTTCTTTATGGAATGTATTTCGGTTTGAAGTACATCCTGTCCATAAAAGAAGTTAACTTTGAGGAGGAAACCAAATGTTTAAAGTGTTAGTATCCGATCCAATCAGTGACCTGGGCATTCAGCAGCTGATGGATGCAGACGATGTCACGGTGGACAAGAACACAGGTCTCAGCGAGGATGAATTGGTTCAAATTATTGGTGATTATGACGCATTGCTCGTCCGTAGCCAAACCCGGGTAACTGAACGCATCATGACCGCAGGTAAAAACCTCAAGGTTGTCGGACGCGCTGGTGTCGGAGTGGACAACATCGACCTTGAGGCGGCAACGCAACGCGGAATTATCGTTATTAACGCTCCTGACGGCAATACAATTACGACTTGTGAGCATACTTTTGCCATGATGATGGCTCTGGCACGCCATATTCCACAGGCGTATGCCAAAACTGTCGGCGGTACATGGGATCGCAAAACATTCCTTGGTGTCGAGCTGCGCAACAAAACGCTTGGTGTCCTCGGTATGGGACGCATCGGCAGCGAAGTAGCCAAACGCGCCAAAGCATTTGGTATGAACATCCTCGGCTATGATCCGTTTCTGACGGAAGAACGTGCCGAGAAGCTGGGCATTAAGCTGGCCAGCGTGGACGAAATCATTCGTAACGCAGATTTCATGACCGTACACACACCTTTAACACCGGAAACAAAGCATATGATTGCACGCCCGCAGTTTGAAGTGATGAAAAAGGGAATGCGTATCATTAACTGCGCCCGTGGCGGTGTTATCGATGAGATGGCTCTCGTTGAGGCCATCGATGAAGGAATTGTTGCCGGTGCAGCCTTTGACGTATTCGAGTCGGAGCCGCCAGCACAGGACCATCCTTTCCTGAGCCATCCGAAAATTATCGTTACACCGCATCTGGGTGCATCGACAGTCGAAGCTCAAGAGAACGTAGCCATTGACGTATCCGAGCAGGTGTTACACATTTTGCGTGATGAGCCGTTTAAAAATGCGGTCAATATGCCTCCAGTACCATCCAATGTGATGACGCAATTGCAGCCGTATTTCTCGCTTGGCGAGAAGCTGGGTAGCTTTGCCGCTCAGGTGACGAATCAGGCTGTACGTGAAATCCAGGTGGATTACGCTGGCGATTTGTCCACTGTAGATACACAGCCATTGACACGTTATATTTTGAAAGGTGTACTTAGCCGTCACCTGGGCAGTGATGTGAACATTGTAAACTCTGTCCATCTTGTCAAAACACGTGACATCCATCTTGTCGTATCTCAGGCTCCAGCTACTAAGGGCTTTACAAACCTGATCACCGTTACGCTTAAAACACAAAGCGGCGAAGAGCAACGCGTAGCTGGCACCCTGCTCGCAGGTTATGGCGAACGGATTGTTCGGTTGAACCAATTCCCGGTAGATGTGGCACCGGAGGCTTATTTCCTGCTCATTTCCCACAATGATAAACCGGGCATTATCGGCCGTGTCGGTACCCTGCTTGGCGAAAACGGCGTCAATATCGCCTCCATGCAAGTAGGACGTAAAATTGTTGGTGGTGAAGCGATCATGATCCTGACGGTTGACAAAGCTGTGCCAAAAGACGTGCTGGTTCAACTGGTTGGGTTGCCGGAACTGAATACTGCTCAAGAAGTAGTGCTGGATTAATAATAGACAATGCTAAAGAAAGTCCATTTACTTTCTCTTTAAAAGTGAGGCGCCTGGGTAATCAGGCGTCTTTTTCCTATACCTATATCAAACATCTATCCTGATGCTGATGTTCCACGTTGAACAAGATAAATGTTGATTTTTCAACAAAAAGCACCCTCTTCCGAGGATGCTTTCGAACTGGTTATTTTAGCTAAATCGACTTAGTCTGTGACAAAGCCTGACTTTGTTTTTTTGGAATCGGCAGCAGAATCGTGAACTCTGTCCCTTCTCCCAAAACACTGGCAGCCGAGACAGAGCCTCCGTGAGCCTCTACAATATTTTTGACAATAGCCAGTCCCAGGCCTGTGCCCTTGTCCTCGCCTCGCACTCTGGCCTTGTCAGCCTTGTAAAAACGGTCAAAAATATAAGGTAGGTCCTCGCTGGCGATACCCACACCTTCATCCTTAATCCGGATGCGCACAAGCTCATGCCGTTCTCCCAAAATTCGATCCGCCCCAATGGTAACCTTTTTCCCTTCGGGCGTATGCCTGAACGCGTTATCCAGCAAATTGGTCAGTACCTGCTCCAGCCGATCCTCATCCGCATCAGACAATAGCAACTGCTGGTCATGCTCATGATAATCAAGAGTCAGCCCCCGTTCCTTCGAGCGTACCGTAAATTTACGGTGAACACGCTCAATCAGTTCGTTCACATTCACTTCCTGACGATGCATGTCTGTATGACCTGCCTCCATTCGAGCCAGATCAAGCAGATCCTTAACCAGCCTTCCCATGCGCAGTGATTCATCATGGATGACTTGAACCAGCTCCTCCGATTCCTCCGGTGAACCAGCCATACCATCAAGCAACGCTTCACTGTAGCCCTGCATCATGGATAATGGTGTACGGATTTCATGAGATACATTGGCGACAAAGTCGCTTCTCATCTTCTCCAGCTTCACTTCTTCCGTGATATCCCTGAGCACAGCTACCGCGCCGCGAATTACATTATCTGTGTACAGAGGCGCCATCTGTACCGACCAGGAGCCCTTCTTTACATGAATATGGTCTCCGACGTCCTCTCCTTTGTCCATAACCGTATGAAACAGTGGCAGCAACGGGTCTGGCACAGATGCCCCGAACTCCTCCTGATCATGTTCTTGCCATTCCAGCTCTTTCCAGCTATCCAGCAGATTTTGAGCAGGCGGATTCGTCAAAATAATTTGCCCGCTTCTGTCAAAAGTAATTACAGCGTCAGACATGCTTCGCAGCACACTGGATAGATGGTTTTTCTCCTCATTCAGACTGCGGATCGTCGCTTCCAGTTCCGTAGACATGTGATTAAAAGTTTTCGCCAGCTCCCCGATCTCATCACTGGTCACCAGTGAAAGCCGCGTATCATACTTTCCCTCACGAATGGCATTCGCCGCCTGAATCAACAGCTGCATAGGCTGTGTGATTTTAGTAAAAAGAAATAAAGCAAAAAAGGTCGTTAATAAAAATCCGACAATACATGTATAAGTGAACAAATGCTTGATTTCCGTCGATTCGTACGCCGCAAAATTCCTGTTGATATACGGCAACAAAAAAAGTCCCAGAAAAATAAGCACAGAGCCTACAAGGCAAATGATGGTGATCCACAGCTTGCCTACCAGCGATCTCCAAAAGTTCACGTTATTTTGGAACCTCCAGTTTATAGCCCACACCCCAAACCGTTGTAATCATAGCCGCTGCCTCTGGGGATACCTTATTCAGTTTTTCACGAAGCCGCTTCACATGCGTATCGACGGTACGCAGATCACCAAAAAATTCATAATTCCATACATCTTTCAGCAGCTCTTCGCGCGAGAAGACCTTATCCGGCGACACTGCCAAATAGTGCAACAGCTCGTATTCCTTAGGTGTGAGACTGATCTCAATTCCGCCTGCACTTACCCGGTGTGCATCATGCTCAATAATAAGATGGGGAAAAACAATGCTATTGCTTGGTACCGTCTCCTTGGTTAGAAAGGCAGTTTCCGAAGAACGGCGCAAAATCGCCTTAACCCGATAAATGACTTCCCGTGGACTAAAAGGCTTAACCACATAATCATCAGCCCCAACTTCAAAGCCCTGTACACGGTTTACCTCTTCGCCTTTGGCGGTCAGCATAATCACAGGCGTTGCCTTGGTCTGACGCAGGCGTGTACATACTTCAATCCCATCCATGCCCGGAAGCATTACATCAAGCAAAATAATACTGTAATCGCTTGCAGTCGCTTTTTGGAGAGCCATCTCTCCATCCTCGGCTTCATCAATTTCATAACCTTCTTTTTCCAGATACATCCGCAAAAGGCGGCGAATGCGTTCTTCATCATCTACAATTAATATGCGGTTGCTATGTTCTGACATATTCCCAGCCCCTTCGCTAAAAAAAGCATTCTCTCTATTTTACTATTTTCCCGTGCGCGGTCAAACTTTACTCTTGTTCAACAGTCTCTTTACACCAAAAAGGCCGGGGTTATGACCCCCGTCCTGTCCGTTTCTTTTTCGTGTTGTCTGATTTGGCAAGTTGAATGAGACGGTTGATTTCGTCCTTGGTGAGGGGTCTGGTCAGACCACGCTTCAAGTTTTGCAGCAAAAGATCACCGAAGGCAATCCGTTTGAGTCTGATAACCGGGTGTGAAATAGCCTCAAACATCCGTCTTACCTGACGATTTCTGCCTTCATAAATGGTAATTTGGATTACTGACTCCTTACCATCCGGGTCTACATCTTTATATTCGACCTCGGCCGGTGCAGTAATGCCATCTTCCAGCACGATCCCTTTTTTCAGCTTGTCCAGCTCAGTACCATGCGGAACGCCTTTGACAGTAGCTACATATGTCTTGGGCACATGATGCTTGGGATGGGTAAGCAAATTAGCAAACTCGCCGTCATTGGTAAGTAACAGCAGTCCTTCCGTATCGTAATCCAGACGACCTACCGGATATACACGTTCCTTAACACCTTTCAGGTAGTCAGACACAATTTTTCGGCCTTCCGGATCGGAGGCACTCGTAATAACCCCTTTAGGTTTGTTCATCATCAGATAGATTTTTTTCTCGGTTTTAATCGGTCTACCCTTTACCGTAATTATATCCTGATCAGGGTCCGCCTTCGTTCCCAGCTCTGTTACGATAACCCCGTTCACTTCCACGCTGCCCGCCTGAATAAGCTCCTCACATTTCCGTCTGGACGCTACCCCGGCCTGAGCTAATATTTTCTGCAATCTTTCCATGTTCGCTAATTCACCTCATGCTAATGATACCCATCTACGAACAAAATCACAACCCCCGTTCAAAAAACGATAGAGGAATCAAAATACAAGCAGGCAAATGGCAATGGCTGCCACAAAACCAACCACGTCGGAAAATAGTCCTACCTTCAAAGCATATCGCCCATTGCGGATACCTACCGCACCAAAATATACAGTCAGTACATACAAAGTCGTGTCCGTGCTGCCCTGAATTGTGGAAGCGATCCGACCGATCATAGAGTCCGGGCCATAGGTACGAATCAGATCAGTCGTGAACGCAAGCGAACCGGTACCCGTCAATGGGCGGAGCAGACCTAAAGGCAGTACCTCACCGGGGACGCCCCAGCCTTTAATCCATGGTGTGACCCAGGATATTAAATAATCCAGAGCGCCGGACGCTCGAAAAATACTTATCGCTACCATCATGCCTACAAGATGAGGAATGATACTGATTGCGGTGGAGAAGCCGTCTTTGGCTCCATCCACAAAGGAATCGTAGACGGGTACCTTCTTGGCATATGCATATAAAGGAATAAAAGCGAGAATAACCGGAATGGCCCAAGTCGATACGAGATTAATAAAATGAAGCATGCCTCCCTCATCCTTTCCAAGTGGTATCCCTGCCCTTGGCAGCGGTGATTCCCGTCCGTGGAGTTGCAGGTGAAGATACAGGCGGTGCTGTCAAAGAGGACGCAGGTGTTGCCGTGGTTTGAGGAGGCTGTGGGCTCAATGGTGTCTGAGACGGCGGTTTCGCAGGGGGACGCCGTAGTTCTCGACTACGGTACCAACGATCTGCCGCAATCGCAGCAAAGGTCGCTATCGCGGTCGCCACCAGTGTCGTGCCGACGATTTCCGCCGGATGTGCGGAATGATAATTCAGCCGAATCGCGATCAATGTCGTGGGAATCAACGTAATACTGGCTGTATTTAACGCCAGTAACGTACACATAGCAGGAGTAGCGGTCTGCTTATCCGGGTTGAGCGTTTGCAGCTCCTGCATTGCCTTAATGCCCATTGGAGTCGCTGCATTTCCCAGGCCCAGCAGATTGGCGCTCATATTGGACAAAATGTAGCCCATAGCCGGATGATTACGCGGAACATCCGGGAACAAAAAAGCAACGAAAGGGGCGAGCAGCTTGGATATTTTCTGCAAGAGCCCGCCGTCTTCGGCTAGCCTCATCATACCCATCCAAAACACCAGCACGCTGATCAGTCCAAAGCACACCGTAACACCCGTGGCCGCCCCATCAAAAGCAGCCTTGGTCACCACTTCAATATTTCCCTGTGCTGCAGCAAATACAAATCCGATACAAATCAAAGCCACCCATATGAGATGAATCATGATTGATCCCTCCCTTTCGCCAATGATGTGACACATGTCGGTTCATAGCAGCAAGCCGGCTTGCCCCTATACTCCAAACAGATTTCTTATAATCGCACTCCATCCGCTCGTCCAGCTGGGTTGCTGAGTGCTGCTCACAGGAGCTTGATCAGTCGGAACCTCCTGTTGTAGCTGTATCGTACTTGGGTTCGGCAACTTGCTACCTTTCTCATATACAGGAACGGAACCGATCAGTTTGCCTTCCAGCAGAAACTCGACACGTCCCCGCAAACCAAAGGATACGTCCGCTCTGCTCGCAGAACGGGACTTTTTATACAGCACTAATCTTTTGTGCAGCTGAGTCTTCTCACCGTCGTGCAGAGGATAAGCAAAGCTCGCGCCCGTTAATAGCGGATAGCCATCAATCGGTTGTTGCTTGTCCGTAATTGGAATGAGTGGATAATATCGGAACCCGTAATCTAGCATACGGGCATGGTCATTCCAATCATCCCCGTCATTCAAGGTAACAGCCGCAAGCTGACGACCACCTCGCGTGGCCGAACTGACGAGACAGCGGAAGGCTTTCTTGGTAAAGCCAGTTTTTACTCCGTCAGCCCCTTCATAGAGCCGCAGCATTTTATTTTTGTTATGCCAAGAGTAATCCCAAGAATCGTTGGGATTCGGTGCTTTCTTCAATTCTGTCTTAACGATACGGGCAAAGGTCGGATTATGCAGCGCATAGGCGGTTAGCCGGGCCATATCATTCGCAGAGGAATAATGCCCTTCGACATCCAGTCCATGAGGATTAGCAAAATGCGTATGAGTTAGCCCAAGTTGAACCGCCTTTTCATTCATCAAATGAACGAATCCCTCTTCTGTCCCACCCACATGCTCGGCAATGGCAGAAGCGGCATCATTACCGGAACGGAGCATCAGACCGTACAACATATTCTCCAGTGTCATTTCTTCACCCATTCGCAGAAAAAGCGATGAACCTTCTTTGGCATACGCCGTCGGACTAACCTTTACCCGATCCTGTAAGCGCCCATGCTCAATAGCCACGATAGCAGTCATAATTTTGGTCAGACTGGCAATACGCAGCTCCCGGTCACCCTCGGCAGCATATATGATTCTTCCTGATGTGACATCAATTAAAGAGGAGGCCTGTGCATGCGTCTTTAATGCAGGCGGGGTCATTTCTGTCTTCATCGCTCCCTGAACGGGCTGTGGATTCAGCAAAACGAGCGGCAATGACACAATAAGCAGCAGTGCCAGCGGCAAAACAAAGGCGCGTGCTTTAGATAAAAGTTGGTTTTGGTCCGCGTGGATGTGTTGCTTCTTTTTAAACATTTGGATTCCTCCGGTTTTGAGCAAGTCTTGTACCATTCTATGTCCAAGCTGTTCAAAGTATGTCCACCTTTATAACAGAAAATTCCTTAACAAGATATGCCTAATCATGCAACTTACACTCCTGATCACATATATATAGTTGAGGATTTGCAAGATCCTAAAGTAGCTAAATGTTTAATTGGATGGGGGTACAGCATGCAGCGCCTACAGTTTGAAACGATCTTAAGATCCCGGATTGTAGAGTCCGCAGAAGCATTACATCGAAGCGGCGTATCCTTTGCCACTTTTGCGACCGCGCGTCGTAATCCGCAATTATGGGATTTGACGACAAAAGGTGGATTTCAGATCAAAGCAGGTGTTACTCCGGCGCAGGGGATCAGAGATATCTTTATAAATGGTCATCAATATGCCTTTGAATGTGCAACAGCTATGGTGATTGTACTGTACAAAGCAGTACTGGATTCCATTCTGGAAAGTGAATTTAACCGGATTTTTGCAGATATGCTGTTATATGACTGGCACTATGACAGTGATCTCAAGCTCATACAGGAGCAAGGAAGCCATAAAGCGTCTCCGGGCGATATCATGTATTTCAACAATCCGGATGTGTCACCCGAAACATTGGAGTGGAAAGGAGAAAATGTCGTTAAGCTGAAGGAAGACTTGTTTTATGGGCATGGGATCGGTATCTTGCCAGCAAAAGGCATTATTGATTCCCTCAATCAGCATCGTCGGCCAGAGGCTACAATATCTGCTTATATGACGGATGAAGTGATTTATCCGGACTTCATCTATTTATCCCAGTTTGCTCCTGAAGGAAACCGTGAAGTCGAACGATCGCTGTCTACTTCTTATCAACAGGAACATGGTCGGCGTGTTCATGCAGTCATTGGCGGAAGGCGGTATATTCGCGGATAGAAGCAAATGCAAACAAAAGGAAGGTATTCCTTAGCCCTTACTCGGCTTCGGGATACCCTCCTGAAAAACATCTTAGTTCAATAATCTTTACAAGTAAGCCGGACCAGAGTTACTATGATCTTGATTTGTAGTGACATCTACAGTTACCTTTGGATTTTGCTGATCGTTGCCTGCATTTTGGAAAATGGACTGTACCTTATCAATAAGGTAGGGGGTGGAATCGATTATCTTCTCAATCAGATGTGTTTGATTGTCCAAAGGAACGATTTGTGCTCCCTGTTTGCCAACAACCAGAAATGCAATCGGTTGAATAGATACACCGCCACCACTACCGCCACCAAACGGATGTCCTTCCTTCCCGCTATGATTTCCCGCTGCTGAGGAAGTATGGAGCGCCTCTTCATCTACATTAAAGTCACTTCCACCGGCTGCGAAGCCAAAACCCACCTTACTGATTGGTAAAATAACGGAACCATCGGGTGTTTCCACTGCTTCTCCGACAATCGTATTCACGTCTACCATGGCTTTGATGTTTTCCATCGCGGTTTGCATAAGCCCTTGAATCGGGTGATCTGACATGATTATTCCTCCTCTGCTTATCTCAAGCGTAGACTGCCTTTTCTTTCGCTATTGTGCGCAGAGCACTAAGAAAATATGTATCGCTCATCCCTCATGCTGAATGGGTTTCTTGGAAAAAACTCGTCTCCAAGCCTCCGGTCCACCCGGAACGCGCCATATACGATAAGCTAATATGAGCATGGAAAAAGATAAATATCCGAGCGATATATTTCCTTCACAGGTCAATGTGGTGGTAAAACGCAGGCGATCCGCCCAATAGGGTACAACAAACAGCTTAGGCGTACAGTTCATGCGTACAGAGCTGGATGCATAACCGATCAGCGTCGTTTTCAAGCCCCATAGAACACCCGTTGAGGTAGCCGTATAGGCAGCGTCAGCAAGACTGATATTGGTGGACCATTCCATTTTGGATATCGTCACATGGGCTAACGTATGCCGCAACCATCGGTGCAGGGCTTTCGTTCCTTTGAGTAAAACTCGTACATCGTGTATAAATTGCTTAATTTTATCTGCATTAATATTTCCACTATCCACGGAAGCATCGGTTTTATGTATGTTTTTGTTGCGGTCAAGCCGATAAAGAAGCCCTTTTTGCAAGCTTGCTATCAGAATAGCTGGAATATCATAATTGATTTTGATTAACCCGTACAGAAATCTGATCTCCAGATGCGCCCGATCATCATTGTCATGCTTGGCAATATCCAGCTTCCACCGGATACGAGAGAGCAAAACAGCCAGCACAAGTAATATGATGACGATGATGGCGAT
Organism: Paenibacillus sp. BJ-4; assembly: GCF_020404765.1. Classification (GTDB taxonomy): domain Bacteria; phylum Bacillota; class Bacilli; order Paenibacillales; family Paenibacillaceae; genus Paenibacillus. The sequence continues at coordinate 96,487 of NZ_JAIVEM010000005.1, read as the reverse complement.
ACCGATCCATTTCCACACTGGCGAGTCCTCCCTACCTTTTTCTATGGATATACCATGGTAAAAATAGTATGGCTCTTCGCCAGAAAATCATGCATCCTAAATACCAAACAGCCAGTCCCCTAGACGAGAACTGGCTGTTTCCTTCTTTATCAGGCTTCAAGATTTGGATCGTTTGCTGCAGGCTGACTGCTCTCCAGACGCTCGAATAATAATTGTGTTTCTTCCTCCAAATTGTCCGAATCCTCGAATATCTCCGGTTGGGGTAGATCTGCGAGAGAGCCTAGACCGAAATAATCCAAAAATGATTTCGTCGTTCCGTACAATATCGGCCGACCAATGGCTTCAGCGCGACCTTTTTCCTCAATAAGCTCCTTGTTGACCAGTGTATGTATGGCCCGCTCGGATTTGACGCCCCGAATATCTTCGATTTCGACTCTTGTAATGGGCTGGCGATAGGCCACAATGGCCAGTGTTTCTAAAGCCGCTTGAGACAGTGAGGCACGTGCCGGAGAGTAGGCGAGCTTTTCAAAATAGGGTGCATGCTCAGGTAATGTTGCAAGTTGATAATTCCCGGCGATACGGACAAGTTGTAGACCTCTTCCTCCCTGCTCCATGTCCTGCTTCATATCCTCCAGACTTTTTTCAACCAGCTCTTGCTGCTGCTCTACAATGTCGGCGATCTGCTTGGCGGACAATCCTTCCTCTCCCGCGAGAAACAACAGTCCCTCAATAATTGATTTCAGCTTCAGATAGTCCATTAACCCGTAAATCCCCTCTCCACTCCATTACAATATCATCGAAAATCTTCTCCTGATAACAGAAAATTTGCTTCATTTTCATCAGTTCGAGAATAGCCAAAAAGGTTACTACCACTTCATGCCGATACATATCCTCATGCATCAGCTTGGAGAACAAAAACCGCCCCCCTGTCCCCAGTCCCTCTAACACCCCGACAACCTGTCGGATTCGGTCCTTGACTGAAATTTCATCCCGGTGGACACGGGTTACCGTCGTACGTCGCTCTGCTTTACGCAATGCACGCTGAAAGGCTGCGACCAAATCGCTCGTATGTAGCCCGTGCACAGGATTTACGGGTTCGGCGGGCAGGAATGTACTCAGATCTTCCGGCTCTTTACCGTAAATCAGACTCCGTTCCCATTCACGTTCACTCAGATGGCGAGCAATCCCTTTATATTTACGGTACTCCACCAGCTTGCGAACCAGTTCCTCGCGCGGATCATAATCCTCTTCTTCATAAAAGTCCAAATCGTCATATTCCATCACAGGTGGTTTGGGAAGCAGCAATTTACTCTTAATCGATAAGAGTGTCGCCGCCATCACCAGAAACTCGCTCGTAATGTCCAGTTCCAGCTCCTGCATACTGTGCAAAAAAGCCATATACTGATCTGTAATATCACTAATCGGGATATCCTGAATGTCGATCTCGGCTTTATCAATCAGATGCAAAAGCAGATCCAGCGGACCTTCGAATGTTTCCAGCTTGTAATTTACGACTGTCAATGTGCTTCCCCCTGCCTTACTCCAATCATCATTCAACAATACCTTTCCCCATAGCACTTATGCTCTACGTTATCAATCCCTCTTTCTGTAGTATATACGCCATCGCCTTGCTTAACAATCCAATCCCTTTTCGCTTAGAAATTATGCCGTTCTTATTCAGTGGCTCATATCATTAAAATTGCTTGCCCAAGTTCGCCATTTCAATTGCAGCCAGTGCAGAATCCCAACCCTTATTACCAGCCTTCGTTCCTGCACGCTCAATAGCTTGCTCAATATTTTCCGTAGTCACAACGCCGAAAATAACGGGTACGCCCGTTTTCAGATTGATTGCTGCCACTCCCTTGGCCACTTCGTTGCAGACAATATCATAATGTGAAGTAGAACCACGGATCACGGTGCCCAGTGTAATAACAGCATCATATTTGCCGCTAGCAGCCATTTTTTGTGCGATCAATGAAATTTCAAAAGCACCAGGAACCCAGGCCACATCAATCTCATCTTCCTGTACCCCGTGTCGTTGGAGTGCGTCAATTGCACCACTTAACAGCTTGCTCGTAATAAATTCATTAAATCTTCCTACCACAATACCATATTTTAAACCATCCGATACAAGATTACCTTCCAGAAAACGTGCCATGCTTATCAACCTCTCTTTTTTAAATTATTTACAACAATAAACGACGACGGTAGTCAATTAAATCCTGAATACTGATCAGCTTCAGCTCATACTGCTTGGCGATCACCACCAAATCTGGCAGACGGGCCATTGAGCCATCTTCCTTTATAATTTCGCAAATGACTCCGGCGGGCTTGAAGCCGCTGAGTCGGGCCAGATCGACTGCTGCTTCTGTATGGCCTGCACGCTGCAAAACACCGCCATCACGCGCAATCAGCGGAAACATGTGACCAGGCTTGCGGAAATCGCCTGCTACGACTGTTTCATCGGCCAAGGCGCGTACGGTCAAGGAACGCTCGGCTGCCGAAATACCTGTTGTTGTCTTCATATGATCAACCGACACGGTAAAGGCTGTGCCGTGGAAATCTGTATTCTGCTTCACCATTGGTTGCAATTCCAACGCCTCGGCTCTTTGCTGTGTAATCGGCACGCAGACCAACCCGCGACCTACAGTGATCATGAAATTAATGACCTCGGGAGTTGCCTTTTCAGCCAAAGCAATAAAATCACCTTCATTTTCGCGCTGTTCATCATCCACTACGATAACGACTTTACCGTTCTTCAAATCCTCCAGCGCTTCTTCGATGGAATCCAGACGAATCTCTTCGTCCAGCTCCACCCCATCGTGCTCCACTACTTCAGTCGTTGCACTTGTTTGACTTCCTATATCCATAGCACTGTCCTCCTTATTTCTTGTGCTTAAGTGCTCCGCAACCGATTTACCATTCCATATCAGGCAAAGCCGTGCTTCGCCAAGTAGTCCAGACTTATAGGAGCTTTTTCTGCTCCCTCCGTCGCCGCTGAGCCTCTGTAATTCAAAAGCTGTTCCACATATTTGCCCAATATGTCGCATTCAATATTGACGGTGTCTCCCTCACGTTTGGCTTGTAAGGCTGTCTCGGATAAGGTATGGGGGATAATGGATACGGCAAAGGTATCTCCTGTACGCTGCGCGACTGTGAGGCTGATGCCATCAATGGTGATCGAACCTTTGAGAAGAATATATTTAAATAATGCTTGATTAGAAGGCGCAACTTCGAACACAACCGCATTCTGGTCAGATGTCACCCGGCGAATCGTACCCGTCCCGTCTACATGTCCCTGTACAATATGTCCTCCGAACCTTCCATTCGCCGCCATCGCCCGTTCCAGATTGACTCGGCTACCGGACTTGAGTTCTCTCAGATTGCTGCTGCGAAAGGTTTCCGGCATGACATCAACCTTAAAATCCTTAACCCCGATCTGTATCGCCGTCAGACAAACACCATTCACGGAAACACTATCTCCTATTTTCAAATCGCCTAAGACGACGGAGCCCTCAATGCCCAGTACCATCGCTTCTCCGCTTTTGGAAATCGTTTGAATGCGTCCCACTTCCTCGACCAACCCGGTAAACATACCTTCACTCCTTCCCATCTCGTTTCAGTTTATCCCTAATTCATCAGTCGTAAGCGCAAAAAACCCCCAGTACGGAATCTATCCGTCATGGGGGTGATGAGAGTCAAATTTACAGTATACAAGCGCAATCCATATGCATGCTGAAATCTCACGAATAATACGTATGCCAATAGAAAGCATGACTACGATACAACCCAATGCGTTTTGAACAACTACGGAAAAGAAAGCTTAAAAAGCCGTCGCCCGATGCTGCCCTACAACGAAATAAGCCGTACGTACCTTTACGTATGCTAAAAATCGGCACATGTCACGTCATGCACATGCGCTCCGTATCCTTCTCCCATCCAGACTATACTGTCGGTCCCGGAATTGCACCAGGTCCACCTTCTGCTGATCGTTCAGCATCCGGGTCACGGACTAAGTCGTGCTGTTATCACAAAAGCAATCCACAAGCACGTCATCACCGTCGGTGGGGAATTTCACCCCGCCCCGAAGGATCTTGCTCTTATTCAATTGAATTAACATTAAACTTGTTACGTATATTAGCACCGACTTCTAAAAAAAGCAAGTTATCGGATAGACGCTCCTGCTTTTGTTTTAACATATTGGCTGGAGAGTTCTTCAAACCAGGTTTTATCATTCATATGAAGCGCCAGATCAATCAGATCAGCCAGTTCTTCCAGGCCAAGCTGTGTAACATGGTCAAAGGTAATAACCGCCGAAGCCGTAGGTCCGTGGCCACCTTCAGAGCTTGCGTCATAATCCAAACGTACCTCAACATGCCCGTCAATAAACTCACATTTTAGAAAATAAATAATTTCACACATTAATATCGGACGCACCTGCGTTTCCAACACGCAATCCATCACCTTGGCGGAATAATGCTGATTAGTCAGCGTAAATTTATGTTCCGTCCCCGCCAGTGATGCCCGCCCAAAGTCATCTGTAAATTTCAGCTCCACGGGCTTAATGTTCATGACCTTGGGGATTTGCTTCTTTATAATTTCGATTATTTCAACTGTATTCAGCTTAATCATACCTGCACCTCATTGCATCTAAAAATTCAGAAGAAGACTGTTATTTATTCCTTTTCATATAGGCCTCCACTCCTATATCGGAAATCATTACCTGATTTTTTATGCTTCATCCCATAAACGACAAAAAAGATTCTTCACGCAACAAGCGCAAAGAATCTTTTTGGAATCGGTATCCATACATCTTCTAACAATATTTAAAATGGATTATGCAATGAACCGGATTTATAGCTCTGAAATTTCATGTTTCTTTTTCAATATGGTCCAGCGGCGTTCAATCTCCGCTTCAAAGGTAGCCAGCGTAGCTTCCTCTTTAAGTAAATGCTTCGTTTTCCCCATTAATTTCAGCCACTCTGCGGCTGGAATCCGTTTTCCCTTGTCTTCCGGATTGTACGTAATCGTCGTACTGCCTTGCTCAATTTCGTACAATGGGAAGAAGCACGACTCGACAGCGGCCCCTACAATGCTGGTGCCCAGCCGGTCTTCCGATTTCCAGTTCAACGGGCAGGCACACAGGATTTTGCCATAGGCCGTTCCCACATTATTCGCATACCATTGCGCCTTGGCCGCTTTACGCAGCATATCCTGCGGGTGGCTTTCAGCCGCCGTGAAGGCATATGGAATATTGCAGGCGGCCATGATTTGCACAGTGTCCTTGTGATGCCCTTGCTTGCCTTTTTGCATCTTCCCTACACCCGACGTACTGGTCATATGACCGACCGGAGTCGAATACGATTGCTGAGAGCCTGTGTTCATGTATCCCTCGTTATCATATTCCAGCATGATCAGCTTATGATTGCGCAGAGCCGCACCAATCGCGGAGCCCATGCCAATATCCATCCCGCCATCGCCACTGATCATAATAAAGGTCGGATCATCCGACATCTCAATCTCATTGCGGCGCTTCATCTCCAAGTAAGCTTCCAGTGCTCCCGAAAGTGTAGCTGCCCCATTTTGAAACAGGTTGTGGATCATCGGTTGCTTGTGTGATGTATAAGGATAACCTGTTGTGACCACATAGACGCAGCCTGTCTGGAACAATACAACAATATCGCCTTCAATTCCTTTGAAGAACAGTTCAAGCGCTGATAGTGCTCCGCAGCCCGGACAAGCCCCGTGACCCGGTGTAAGACGACGTGGTTTGGTCGTCAGCGAACGCAGCGGTGGTACCTTGACCTTGAGCTTTCCGGTCGCCTCGTCCGGCGTGACCTGAATCAGTCCCGTGCGGTACGCATCACCCCGTGGCGGCTGCATGACCTGCGGCATCACCTTATCCGGTGAACCCGGATGAATGCCGTAATAATCAAATGGCTTCTCCGCACGGCCGGCCTCTGCCGCCTCGACCGCCAGTTGGAAGAAAGCCTCTGCGTCTTCCGCATAAAAATCCTTACCGCCCAAGCCAAAGATACGGCATAACACAAGCGTCTGATTCAGCGGGTCCTCCTGCAGAGCCGCCTTGATTTCGTGCGTCAAATTACCGCCGTCAGCGCCGTACGAATCCGCACGCTCACCCACCACCAGCGCCTTGACATGGCGCAGTGCCTCACGCAGCTGCGCGGCCGGGAATGGCCGGATGATATTCGGACGAACGACTCCGGCCTTAATGCCCCGCTCGCGGAGCTGATCCACTACGTCCTTGGCCGATTCAGCCGCCGAATTCAACAGGAATACCGCAACCTCAGCATCTTCCATATGATAAAGATCCAAAATCGGATATTCCCGACCGGATAATGAGGCATATTCTGCCGCAACCTGCTCATATACTCCTTCAGAACGTCTTAATGCCTCAGACTGCTGAAAGTGATTGTTCGTCAGATCATCACCATTCATATGGGCGCCTACCGTAACCGGATGTTCAAAATCCAAAATATTCGCATAATTCAGGTTGGGATTCGGACCCACAAAATCCCGGACCGTCTCCGCATCGGCAAAATATTGCACTCTCCGCTTTTGATGTGACGTATAAAAACCGTCATAAGCAACCATCACTGGCAATCGGACATCGCTGTGCTCCGCAATTTTCAGCGCCATGATATTCATATCATATACAGCCTGCGGCGTGCTTGCCATCAAAATCACCCAGCCCGTATTCAGACCGTAGTACAGATCCGAATGATCCCCCCGGATATCCAGCGGGCCACTGACGGCACGTGTCACCAGATTCATAACCATAGGGAAACGGGTACCGGACTGAACAGGCAGCTGCTCCAGCATGTACAGAAAGCCCTGTGAGCTGGTGGCGTTTACCACTCTTGCACCCGCTGCTGCGGCACCATAGCATATCCCTGCCGATCCGTGTTCTCCATCCGCTGCGACCAGCTTGATGTTATGCTGACCTCTCGTTCTCATCTGATCCAGATACTGCGCCACCTCAGTCGACGGAGTGATTGGAAAATATCCCATCATATGATAATTGATTTGTGCAGCCGCTGTAGCTGCCATTTCATTACCGGATTCGAACGTCGTCACTTGTGCGGCGCCTGTTTGTTTGAGCTCCTCCTCCAGTTTCGCCATTACATACGACCTCCTTCATATACCGGAAATTGGTGAGCAACTCGATGCTGTTCCGCCCATCCCCATTGCTCGCGCCGCGAGCTTAATGCTCCCGAAGGGCAAATATCAACGCATTTCAGACATCCTTTGCAGTACTGGTAATCAATTCCTTGCAAAAATGGCATCATTCTGCCGCGTTTGTCTGCTTGCTCTTCCCATACAAAACAGTAATCCGGGCAAATCGAATCACATTTGGCACAATGAGTACATTTATCAGCTTCATATTCAGGCACATAACCTTGACGCGAACCACTAACATCCCTCGTCATACTGTTCCCCTGTGTGGCAATAATGCCCCCCGATGTTTGCGTTTCATAACCCAGCAAAGGCTGCGGTCGTTCAAAAACCCGATCCTGCGCGTCACTGGTAACTGGATATACGTGCAGCTCCATTTCGTCAAAACCACGGTTGAACGTGCGCAGATTAGGCTCTACCAGTTGCGGATTTTTCTTTTCAAAAGTACTGCGAATAACCGATCTCATCGCTTCCGGGTCCAAAAAATCACAGACACGGAACAAAGCGCCAAGCATAGACGTATTCAGCTTGGTTCGCTCCTCCAGTGCGATGCCCATCGCATCCACTACCGCCAGCGTACCGGATACCAGTCCCAAATCTGCCCGTATTTCTTCTGCCGGACGCGTAGAATTGACCACAACGATCCCATCGGCCGGAAGCCCGCTGATCACATTTACCGTTTTGTATAACGTTTCATGGAAAATGCCTACCACATGCGGTTGTTCGATCGGACTGTGATCACGGATGTCAACTCCTGGATCACAGAAGCGGACAAAGCTTTTAACCGGAGTTCCTTTCTTTTCTGAACCGTAGGACGAGAAATTTGAAGCATTCAACCCCAAACCAAGCACCCCGGTTTCGGCTAGCATTTTTCCAGCCAGATTAGCACCGAGTCCACCAATGGATTCCAGCCGGATTTCAAAAAATCCGAGTCGGTTTGTACGCGTTAAAATGGACAATGTGATAAGCCCCCTTCTTTTGCACCTTGACTGAGCTTAAATACTCATAAAAAATTAAAAAAATGCATTCTCATGAGAAGGCTATCATAACGCTTACTTTTCGAATGTGATCTTACTCACTTTAATAACTGCGTAATTGTGAAAATCAGTAAACCGTCAAACAAAAGACAACAAAAAGCCGTCCTGTCCAAAGACAGAACGGCCTACTTGTAACGCTATACAAGAAATCAGGTATTTAACGGCATTTTATGCGTCAAATACTTTAACCTCTTTCATTTTGTCGCCTTGTTTTACAGCATCAATAAATTCCATACCTTTGGTCACTTTACCAAATACAGTATGTACTCCATCCAAATGCGGTTGTGGAGCGTAGCAGATGAAAAATTGGCTGCCACCTGTGTTGCGGCCTGCATGTGCCATGGACAGAACGCCTTTGGCATGCTTTGTTGTATTCGTAGCTGTTTCACAGTTAATGGTGTATCCAGGGCCGCCTGTACCGTTGCCGATTGGACAACCGCCTTGAGCAACAAAGCCCGGAATGACACGGTGGAAGCTTAGACCGTTGTAAAAGCCGCTGTTAGCCAGCTTTTCAAAGTTAGCAACCGTATTGGGAGCTTCTTCCGGGAAAAAATCAATTTCGACGATACCGCCGTTTTCAAGATCTATTCTACCTTTTTTCATTGTTTGTATCTCCTTTTCAACCTGTTTTGAAAGCTAAATAACATCAAGTTTCAGTTTACTATGAATTGCTCAGCTTAGCAAAGCCTTGTCCAAAAAAAAGACCACTGTACCGGTATAATATCCCCGGCTCAATGGTCTGCTTACTCACACATATCAAAAATCAGGACGAAACGGTAATTTTGGCGCCCGGATGAACCGCTGAACTGGCTGACTCACGAACCAAGCGCTGCGGTACAACATCGTTTCGTACGATATCCTCGTAAGTTTCCCGACGCACCACCAGTTCGGCTTCGCCATTGTTAACGAATACCACCGCCGGGCGGCGTATCCGGTTATAATTACTTGCCATGGAGTAATTGTAGGCTCCGGTTGAGGCAACAGCGAGCAAATCCCCACTAATCGGGCGAGGCAGCTCCACATCCCAAATCAGCATATCGCCGCTCTCACAGCATTTGCCCGCAATCGATACGGTCTCTTCGTTCGCATCCTGCGCCCGATTCGCCAGCATCGCTTCATACTTGGCCTGATATAACGCCGGACGCGGATTATCCGTCATCCCGCCGTCTACCGAGACATATTTCCGTACCTCCGGGATATCTTTGATGCTTCCTACCGTGTATAAGGTTGTGCCCGAATCGCCCACAATACTGCGACCCGGCTCAATCCAAATTTCTGGAAGCTCATCATAGAGCCCGGAAAAATGGATTTTAACCGCTTCGCCGATAGCCTGTACATAAGTGGAGATTTTCAGCGGTGTGTCCTCTTCTGTGTATCGAATGCCAAATCCCCCACCCAGATTAATGACTTTGAAAGAAAACTGAAGCTGTTCCTTGATTTCTCTGGAAAAAGCGGCAACCCGTTCGGCAGCCATTTGGAAGCCGTTCACTTCAAAAATTTGCGAGCCGATATGGGAATGCACCCCTAGCAGATTCAGATGATCCAGCCCGATAGCCTTCTCCACCGCTTGGCGCGCTGTACCATTCGCAATATCAAAACCGAATTTAGAATCCTCCTGGCCTGTGGCCATATATTCGTGCGTGTGCGCTTCAACCCCAGGTGTAACCCGCAATAAAATATTTACCTGCTGTTTCCGCTCGGAGGCAAGGGCCTGCAGCAAATGAAGCTCCATCTCGCTATCGACCACGAAGCAGCCAATTTGCGCATCCAGCGCCATTTCAATTTCTTCCGGTGTTTTGTTGTTGCCGTGAAAATGGATTCTCTCTGCCGGAAATCCTGCTTGCAGCGCGGTGAACAGCTCTCCACTGGAAACAACGTCGAGCGACATCCCTTCTTCTGCTGCCAAAGCGCACATCGCCATTACGCAAAATGCTTTGCTTGCATAAGCAACTTGAAACTTCAACCCGGTTTCATAAAAAGCTTCTATAAACTCCCGGCAACGCCGGCGTACTAACTGTTCATCTACAATATATAGCGGTGTTCCAAAACGCTCCTTCAAAAGCGTTGTATCACATCCGCCAATCTCCAAATGTCCATTGCTGTTAATTTTACTGCTTCCATGCAAATACATGTTCTGGCGCCTCTCTTTCTGGAACAAGCTAGTCATATTCCATCGAATGTTTACACCAGTATAGCAAAAAAAACATCAAGAACAATGGATTTTTATGCAGATCATTTAGATTAATGTTCCTGTCCATTGCCTGAGTCCGAATCTGTATTGGCATCCGTATGGGGCATACGCGTATTGTCCCTCGTTTTGTTAAATGACGGGCGGTTAGGCGCATCGAGTACAGGCATACGGAACAAAATGGAAGCTAACGCCTTAGCATTAAAAGGAATAAACGGCCACAAGTAAGAAGAGTTGTATGACCGATGCAGCGTCAGCATCAAAATGATCACCGTCGTGCCTATGACAAAGCCCGGAACATGGAAAATAGCTACAGCGATCAGTAGAAATAGCCGAATCAGTCTATTGGCCAATCCTAACTCATAGCTCGGTGTTGCGAACATTCCGATAGCAGCTAAAGCCATGTACAGCACAACCTCGTTGACAAACAGCCCCGTCTTGACTGCTATATCTCCGACCAGAATGGCAGCGATCAAGCCCATAGCGGAAGCCAGCGGTGTAGGGGTATGAACTGCCGCCATACGCATGAGATCGACCCCTAGCTCCACGATGATAAACTGGGCGATCAGTGGTAGGTGAGCTTGCTTTTGAGGACCGATAAAATCGAGAAATGCCGGTTTTAGTTCGGGATTGATGACCATAAGCAGCCACATCGGAAGCAGAAACATCGAGGCGAAGATCCCTATAAAGCGTACCCAACGCAAATAGCTTCCCATAAATGCCGTCTGCCGATTTTCTTCCGCATGCTGACACAAGTCAAAAAAAGTGGTTGGCAAGATCATTACACTGGGTGAGGTATCGACGAAAATAACGAGTCTTCCTTCCATAATATGCGAAGCCACGACATCTGGTCGCTCCGAATATCGCACCAATGGATATGGATTCCAGCCTTTATTGATAATCGTCTCCTCTAATTGCTTATCCGCCAGTGGAATTCCGTCTAGATTGACGTTTTTAATTTTGTCGCGTACATTATCCACCATGACTTTATCCACGATATCATCAATGTAGCCCAAGCAAACGTCCGTCCGGGTTCGACGTCCAACCTGCATAGCTTCAAATTTAAGTCCGGGGTCCCGCAAACGACGGCGCACCAGCCCAACATTCGTAAGCATCGTTTCGGTAAATCCATCACGGGAACCACGAACGACACGCTCCAACGAAGGCTCCTCCGGACTGCGCACCGGGTAATTCCGGGTATCCAGAATGACGGAAAAGCGCTCGCCTTCCATAAAAAAGGCGCTATAGCCAGCTAGTACCTTGTTGATAACAACCGACATTTTGTCCGTCTTTTCCACTTGAATATGTGGGATATAATATTCAAAATATGCCTGCAATCCATCTGAAGACAGATCATCCGGCGTCAGATAGGTGAGCCGCTTTAGCACCTCAAGCATAATCTGATCCTTGGCAAAAGTATTCAGGAACAAATATCCAATATGACGCCCACCTGTAGTCATTTCCCTGAACACCACATCAAAGGTCTCTCCCAGACCCAATACCATTTTGAGTGTTTCGCGATTATCCTTTATCCTTGGCGATATATCATCCTCAACCTGCCAGTAACGAACAGACTCCTCTACGTTATCAGAACGCTCACTTTCTTTTTTATGCTTAAGGTGTTCCGCTTCCTGCTCCTGCTTTTGCTTCCACGAGCTTAACCCTTCATCGTCCGTATTAGTATCTCTTCCTATCGCTCCGCCTGCCTGTTGATGCTCCTGATGTTCTTGATCTGCTCTATGATCCATAGCGTTTGCCCCCTCTGCTTTCGTTGTTATCGGTTGTATACAAACCAGTCAAATAAGGAACCCGTTACCTTACCAAGGACCATCGCCATTAGCAGGCCAAACATATACACGGACATATGGAGCCTCTTGGCAAGTATGGGCAGGAGATTTAATACTTCTGTTAAGGCTGCAGCGAGCAAACCAATAAACAATCCACAGAATAAACCCGGTATCCATGTGAGTATTTTAGGGAGTGGCAAGTAAATATCCCAAAAATCAGCCACCGTTCCCACCACGGAACCTAAGACCATCGCCTTTTCGTATGCACGTGATTTCTTATACGTACGGGTGAGCTGTGCCAATCGTGGCATGATGTCCAGCACAATAAAAAACGCGATTACGCCACTACCTACTGCCAGACCTCCAGCAATGCCCAAAATAATCTGCAGCGTACCCTGTACAAATGTCATGGCTGCTTATCCTTTGAATGCAGGCGGGCCATCTTTTCATACTCCTCCGCCACAACGTACTGATCCACATTTTCCTGATACAGATACATTTCTACCTCTAGCGGCGTCGGCTCCTCGTTCCATTTTTTTTGGAACAAGTGATTGAAGAATATGATCATGCCAAAACCGATGCCGATCGAGTATGCAATTTGAAACAGATACGGATGCTCATCCTTATGTCCCGTAATCATCTCTACAATCCGAACCTGTACCTCCATCATGCTGACGTCAGCGTGAAAATTCATAATCGTTAATGCAGAGCCAAAAAACAGAAGCACCCATACCAAAACAAACAGTATTTTGGATGGCTTGCGGGGCTTCTCCACGAGTTCCACAAGCACATGCGGCTTGCCAAGAGATTCAACTACGACGCCCGGAATATGTTCTCTAATTTTGGAAATGATCTGCAGCATGTCTACCAGTATCAAATTGCCGTCCTGCTTCTGCGGCCGCTTGAGAACAAGTTTAAGCAGCTCGTTTTCCCATTCAGGATCGGCCAGCAGGTGGGCTACATCTCCCAAATGCAAGTCCTGTCCTTGTATCATGCGTACACGGCTGCGGAGCCGCAAGTAAACTATAGGAGCCACTGTAGGAGCCGGATTATGAGTCATCCGATCCCCTCCTTATCCTCGTAATTACCGATTATTATGGAACGAAGCAAGGAAACCTATTCTTCGTCTCATCCTTTTTCCCACGCAAAAAAGAGTATCCCACGCCATTAGAATGGCTTTGGAATACTCTTTAGATTCACGTAAGCAAAAGGATTTCGCAAAATCCTGACTGCTATTATTGGGCAATCTGATCGCGAATCAGCTGCAAAATCTTTTTTTCCAGCCGAGATACCTGCACCTGGGAAATACCAAGCCGACTTGCAACCTCCGACTGGGTCTGATCGCGGTAATAACGCAGGTATACAATTAACCGTTCCCGCTCGGAAAGTCCGCCGATGGCCTCATTTAGTGCCAGCTTGTCGAACCATCGTTCCTGTGATTCGTCAGCAATCTGGTCCATGAGCGTGATAGGGTCGCCGTCATTTTCGAACACCGTTTCGTGAATAGAGGTAGGCGGCTTATTCGCCTCCTGCGCAAAAACAACATCCTCTGGCGTGACTCCCAGCTCATCGGCAACTTCCTTAACCGTAGGCAGGCGGTTAAGCCGTTTGGAAAGCTCGTCCTTCATTTTGCGAACCTTATTGGCCGTCTCCTTCAGGGAACGGCTAACCTTGAGTGTCCCGTCATCACGAAGAAAACGTTGAATCTCACCAATAATCATCGGTACCGCATAGGTTGAAAATTTGACTTCATAGCTGAGATCAAATTTATCCACCGATTTTAACAAACCAATGCAACCAATTTGAAAAAGATCGTCAGGTTCATATCCCCGGTTCATAAAGCGCTGCACGACAGACCAAACGAGCCGGATATTACTATTGACCAACGTCTCACGGGCATCATTATCACCAGATTGACTTAGCGCAATGAGCCGCTTGACTTCCGCATCCTCCAAATAGCTATGTGAAGTTTTTTTTCCTCCTGCTTCCATAGGATCAACCCCTAATTGTATAAAGCTTTCTTGGATTCAATCCTTTTCTTCATCCGGACCGACGTGCCTCCGCCCGGCTCACTGACTGCCTCAAACTCATCCATGAAGTTTTCCATAATGGTAAATCCCATACCCGAGCGTTCCAGCTCAGGTTTGGATGTATACAAAGGCTGCTTGGCCAGCTCCAGATCCTCGATTCCCCGTCCTGCGTCTTCAACAACCAGCGTAATCACGTCCGCTTCAATGCCGACTTTAATCGTTACGACACCTGACGGATCACTGTCATACCCGTGAATAATACTGTTTGTCACCGCTTCAGACACCACGGTTTTCAAGTCACTCAACTCATCCATTGTAGGGTCAAGCCTGGAAATAAAGGCTGCAACAGCCACGCGGGCAAAAGCTTCATTCTCGGATTTGGCGGCAAACTGCAAGCTCATGAAATTGTTTCCCGTGCCTTCTCTCATGATACGACCTCCAGTTCCGTGAGCGCATTTCCCTCGTTGTCATAGATAGGCATAATCTTAAACAACCCCGACATCTCCAGTAGTCGATATACTGGCGGATTAACATCACAAACTGCCATTTTCCCGCCCTTTTGCTTGATCAGCTTATACCGCCCCAGAATAACGCCAAGTCCGGAGCTGTCCATAAACTGAAGATTCTTCAAGCTGAGTACGATATGCTCGCATTGCCGACGTTGAATCGCCTCATCCATTTGCATGCGGACCATGTCCGAAGTATGGTGATCAAGCTCACCGGACAGTCTTACAATCAGTACCCCCCGGTGATGCTCCATTTCAATTTGCAGGTTCATGCTTACTCACTCTCCTCCCCGTCTTGGACAAGGATTTCTACGCAATCGCAGACGATTCCTGCCCTCCGACAAAACTAGAAGAAAACCCCGTAAAATCTACAAAGAAAATAGGTTCGACATGGTACGTTTTAACAATTTCCACCATCCGGCCTTCTCGATTGCTACTGGCGAAGTGATGTTAAATTCCTTCAGCCGGTGACCATCTTGATAGACAACCAGCTTGCCGACCGGATCACCTGCGCGGACCGGAGCTTTAAGGCTTGGGGCCAGTTGCAGCTCATGACGCAATGTTTGTTGGGTTCCGCCTTTTTTCACCAGCACACTGTAGGAGCGATCTGCCTGAATTTTTAATTCCGGCAATACACCTTTTTCAACTTTTACGCTTCCCAGCAAGTCACCCGGCTTGTAGATAGATTTCATTGTATATTGAGAAAAGGCGTAGTCGAACATCGATGACACTTCATTGTTGCGTATCTTGGTATTCGGTTCACCTAGCACGACGGCTACGACGCGCAAGCCATCACGCTTCGCGGTAGCGGAAAGACAAAACTTCGCTTCCGACGTATAGCCTGTTTTCAGCCCGTCTGCTCCGGTATAGAAGCGCACAAGCTTATTGGTATTCACCAGCCAAAAGGGTTTGACCGAGGATTTGCGCAAGTAGTCCTGATATGCTCCTGTATACTTCGTAATCTGCGGATATTTCAACAGCTCCCGGCTCATAACCGCAATATCATGCGCAGAAGAATAGTGATTTTTTACTGGTAAACCGTTGCAATTGGCAAAATGAGTATCCTTGAGTCCAAGCTGCTGCACCTTGGCATTCATCATCTCGACAAAAGCCTGCTCAGATCCTGCAATTTTCTCAGCCATGGCCACGGAAGCATCGTTCCCGGAAGCCATCGCAATTCCCTTCAACATCTCGTCGACCGTCATTTCTTCTCCCGGCTCCAGGAAAATTTGTGATCCGCCCATTGAAGATGCATATTCACTGGCCCGCACTTTATCGGTTAGCTTGAGCTTGCCGTTATCAATAGCTTCCATCGTTAGCAACATCGTCATGATTTTGGTGATGCTTGCTGGAGGAAGCTTTTCACGACTGTTTTTTTCATAAATAACTGTACCCGTATCTGCATCCATCAGGATTGCCGAGTGAGCCTCAGGAGCCAGTTCCGCCGCTGAGCCCTCTTTGGGTTTGCTTTCAGGTTTACTTTCTTCGGCCCAACCGCCGACGGGGACAGCAGTCAAGGCCACGAGACAAGCCAGAATAAACGCCACCACTTTTTTCTTCACAATCGGTTCCCTCCTCAACATATTGGCGGAAAGCACCGGAGCCCGTATACTTATCCCTCCGGCCTATTCGCGTGCTGCTAACCATTGTCGTCAGAATGGATGAAAAATATTCCATATGGCTGAAAACATCAAATAGCACCAAGCTGAGTCAGCATGGTGCGCAATTTCCAGACTTTATATACAGAACATCTATGATCTGTATAATCATCGTTTAAATTCGGCTAACGGTGAGATACGTAATTCCTCCCCCTGGCAAAATATCTGTTTGATTCTGACTGAACACCCGTATATCAATAAAAGAATTTGCCTCCAGCTTCAATTCAATCGCTCCACTCAAAGCACTATAGTTCATTCCACCCATAATCCTGTCATCAAGATAGGCATAGGCCGAGCCTCCGGTATCCTGTTCATCATTCAAATAAAGTGCGAGCCGTGTGCGATTGCCATCCACCTGGGGATCGGTCGAAATGTAAACTTGTATTCTGTATTTCCCAGCCCGCTTGGCCTGCCAACGACTACTTGCTGCATCAAATTCAGTCAGGTCATCATAATTAACCTGATCGAAGTTTACCTTCTGCCAGCTACCTGCAGAGAGAGATTGCCTTGCTCCCAGATAGGCTTTGACGAAGGTTTCATACAAATGCTCAATTCCATTATCCGAATATTTCTCCACCAGCAGCAAAGCCTGCCCTGTCCCGTTGTTCTCATCATAACGATTATTGCTGTAGCTAAAATCCAAATGCGAACGGAGTGTCACCTGCTGTGTGGATGAGCTGCCAGAAAACGAAATAAGTTGCTTTAGATTACGGGGATAACCGCCCACCTCGTCCACCAAAACTTTTTTGCCAATGATCACATCCACAAAATAGTTACACACAGATCGGCTGTCATCGTATTTGTCCGCTATTGCCAAAATAGAGTCGCGCAGGGCAACGTTTTTCGTTTCCTTGGTTGCACCAACCTGAATAAAAGAAGGCACCGTCACCTTATGCTCTCTACTTAGTCCCTCAAACCAGCAGCCGATAAATTCAGCATTCATAAAATCATTAATTAGGATAGGGATATCCGTTGAGCTTCCGTCTTTGATATGCTGACTGGCCATAAACCTGGCACCGTTGGAGCTATTCAGATCCAGCGCCGTATCGTTTCCCAATGTAAACAGCGCAATGCTTGTAAACTGTGAGCTTCTATTCTGCAAGTGAATCCCTGTCTTATTGTAATTAATCTCCGTGCAATTAAATAAATCCACATCGCTTTCATAACCCCAAAAAGCCGTTTCAAAATGCTCAATCAATACGTTATCCAGAATAACTCCGCCGCCCCTCCAATCCTGAATGCCTACAGTACCTTTGCCATAATATCCGCGCTTCACCGACTGTGAAAACGGATTATTTAATGCGCCTCTGGCGGTACCTTCATAGCGGATCAACAGGTCATGAAACTGTACATTTTGAAAACCGCTAAATGACGGAAGACTCTCGTCTCCAATCTGAAAACAAGGGCCCGTACCATAAAATTCAATGGACGTAACTCCCTTACCTTGTCGGTATCTGCCCTTATGGATGCCAAAAATACGAACGCCCTGCTTGCGAATGTGAAGAGTTGAGGTTATTTTGTATCGTCCACTGGGAATTTGAAGAATGGAATAATCGGGGGTCTTATTAATCAATTCCTGCAAGGCTGCCGTGTCATCCTGAACACCGTCACCAACGGCTCCAAACCAGCTTGCGTTTACACTACGTTGGATGAATTCTTTTTCAATGGTTTTAAAGTTGTCGTTCAATTGCTGCGGTGTCAACTCTCCGCCTGTACCACTCAAATTCAGCTTCAAACGGTCTGTAAAAAGATCCGCCACCCGAACACCCCCATTTTATAAAACATCTTCTTAGCATGGACTGAGTATATGCACAAAAGAGCTTGCTCTAGGCTTGAAAAAATGAAAAACAAATATTTTATTATTGTACAAGAAGATACAATTTGTATAATATAGATACATAACGTATCTAGGCGGTGAAGACGTGAAGCACATACTCACAGTGGCCGGTTTATTGGCTTTTTCAATTCCTTTTGCCTGTCAGGGCCTATCTCCCAGAGTTATCACGATTTCCCTGCTTATTCTGTTATTCAGCTACATCATGCTACTGCCTTCGCTTAAAACGGTGATCGTAACTTTAGCCGACAATCCGTTGCTGACTTTGCTCATCATGTACATTGCCGCCTCCTGCTTGTGGGCTGAACAGGAGCAGACCTCGTCCATGCTGATGGTGCTTAAGTTCCTTGCCGTCTCTAGCTTCGGCCTTTATTTCGTGACTCACTACACAGCACAGGACTGCATTCGTCTACTCGTCGTTTCGTTAAGTATTTTGAGCGTACTTAATCTACTGGCCGTTATACTCGTACCCTCCTTTGCCATTCATGGAGGCGTAGAACATACTGGGCTGTGGAAAGGGATATCCGGTCACAAAAACACTCTCGGAACCCTGTCTCTGTTAAGTTTTGTTTCACATGTTATTTACTTTTTCAGGGGGAAACGCAAAGCATTGCATGTTGGCTTTATTTTACTCAATGCCCTATTGCTCATTAAATGCCAATCTACCACCTCGTTGGTGCTGACATCTTCGCTGTTCGCATTCATCCTGTTTATATTGCTGTTCAAAAGAATTCGAAGCGTCGCGTTACGTGGTTTTTTCATCAGTACTTCCTGTCTGATTGCACTTTTAAGCTCGGTACTCGCCTTTACCTTTGGAGATGCGATTGCGTCGGAGTTCGGCAAAACAACAACCTTGACCGGAAGGACAGAAATATGGCAGGGGATTTCTGGTGCTATTCAGAGCCATTATTGGTTTGGTCATGGTTACGGCTCCTACTGGGCAGCCCGGCCCAGCATCTATGCGGGCGGAATCCGGTTTGATCTGACAAGTAGCCATAGCGGCTTCCGGGATTTGTGGATCGACGTGGGCCTCACAGGACTCCTTGCCACGATCACACTCGTTACAATCACCTTACTTAAATTCAGAATTGGCAAAGCAGATATGTATACATGGCTGACAGCAGTGGTCTTTTTCCTGTTCATCGTATTAAACAATATAACGGACAGTCGTTTTCTGAACTCACTATCCATCTACTGGATCATTTTTATGGTGATTGTCATCAAGGTGCAGGAGCGGCATAGAATGGCTGTAGCCGAAAAAACAAATTCGACAGCATTGAGCACATCCCCGCTTCATTAGAAGATATCCCCCGCACTCAGACCATTTGACGCAAAAAAGAACCCCATATCCTAGGCCAACAGTGGGCACTCGGATATGGGGTTCTTTGCTTACATGCCACCACTTTAACTCAGCGGCATAACTTTATCTACATTTGTGGAATAATCGCCAGCACAAGCTTCAAAAATTGCTCTCGTACCTTTTCCGCCGTCTCCATCACTTCATCATGGGACAAAGGCTGATCCAGAATGCCTGCGGCCATGTTTGTGATACAGGAGAACCCAAGCACCTCAATACCCGCATGGCGGGCTACAATAACCTCAGACACAGTCGACATACCGACCGCGTCTGCGCCCAGTGTGCGCAGCATGACGATTTCAGCAGGCGTCTCATAGTTAGGTCCCAGCAAACCGGCATATACACCTTCCTGCAGGCTGAAGCCCTGCTGGGCAGCTGTTTGTTTGGCAATTTCACGCAAACGACGGCTGTACGCCTCCGACATGTCAGGGAAACGAACGCCCAGACCCGCATCATTCGGTCCAATCAGCGGATTCTGTCCTGTCAGATTAAGATGATCCGAAATGACCATCAGATCGCCTGCCTGGTAAGATGTATTTACGCCACCTGCTGCATTCGTCACCAGCAGACTTTGAATACCCAGTTGCTTCATGACCCGAACAGGGAATGCTGTAAGCTGCGGGCCATAGCCTTCATACATGTGAAAGCGCCCCTTCATCATGACTACAGCGCGACCTTCAATCGTACCTAGCAGTAATTCTCCCTCATGCCCTTCTACCGTCGATACGGGAAAATGGGGAATGTCCTGATAGGGAATGCTAATTCCATCCTGAATCAAATCGGCCAGAATCCCGAGTCCCGATCCTAGAATAAGACCAATTTCCGGACGAATTCCGCTCTTGGAATAAATATACTCTGCTGCTTCCTGAATCATAGCTTGGTTGGATGTTGACATCAATATCTCTCCTGACTTGTACAATCTCGTTAAGTTATAGTGATCTGATCGTTACACTTTTCTAATGACAGCAAAGCATCGTTACCGAATCTTTACCGATGTTCCTTGCTTTCATGAGAAGTGCGGTTGCTGCCGTGCGGGTGATGCTTTTCATATACTTCCTTCATATTCCGTCTGGCCGTCTGTGCATATACCTGCGTCGTGGACAGATCGGCATGGCCCAGCATTTCCTGTACAGAGCGCAAATCAGCTCCGCCCTCCAGCATATGTACCGCAAAGGAATGCCGCAGCGTATGCGGCGTAATATCCTCGCTTATGCCTGCCTCCTGACCGTACTTCTTAATTATTTTCCAAAAGCCCTGTCTACTTAGACGCTGTCCAGATACATTCAAGAACAAGGCTTCCTGCTCCGTTTGAACTTGTTCGTCCTGCACGGATTGCAGCAACAATGGACGCTGCTCATCTATGTAGGCCTGCGCCCACTTTGAGGCCTCACGGCTAATCGGTACTACGCGTTCCTTGCCCGCCTCGCCGCCACAGTGAACAAAGCGCAGATCGGTGCGTACATCACGCACGTTCAGAGCAATCAGCTCGGATACGCGGATGCCTGTTGCATACAGCAACTCCAGCATCGCCTTATCCCGTCCCCCCTGCGGGGCAGTCACATCGGGTGCTGACAGCAAACGATCTATCTCATCCTGCGTAAGCACCGAGGGCTTCTTTTTGGTCGCTTTCGGCAACTCTAGCAGCACAGATGGATCATGGCCTGCTATCCCCTCCCGAATCAGAAAATGAAAAAAGGAGCGAATGGAGGCAACGCTGCGAGAGATCGTCGTCGCTGCTTTCCCCTGTTCCTTCAAACGTCCCAAATACAGCACCAAATGTGACCGCTGGACGTTGTCCGGCTGCTCAAGGCCACAGGTTTCTGCGAACTCGGCAAACTGCTGTACGTCCCGATGATACGCTTCCAATGTGCTGCGCGACAAGCCCTTTTCCTCTTCCATATATCGAACGAAAGGTTGAATATATATTTTCATGAATACTAAAAGTCTCCTTGTCCTACCTACAGCTTATTCATAGCTATTCCCCATACCAGTAAAAGAAACGTAAACGCTCCAACAACACCATTTGATGCTCAGTTCCCTCAGACAATTCCTGTCCGCCAAATACCTTAACTGCATGTCCTTCTGGTATCCGGTAATGATCTACAGGTGATATCCAATCCGTAAACAATCTGAGGCTATAAAAGAACATACATGCCAAAGCCCCAAACAATATGACCAACCGCAGCCATTTTAGTCCTTTTCGCAAGGATATTACCATGTGGATCAGCCGCCTTTTCCCAGAATATAGAACCTATTCAGGCTCTCTAGGGAAGGATATGACAAGCTATTCCTTTTTATACCGCTTGGTCCCGTGTAGCTCATCCCAAACCAAAAAAACTCTCCCGAACGCGTCTTCGTCGGTGAGAGCTTGGGTTGTCAGCTTATTAATCCTGAGATTTGTTTTTCTTGGTTTTGCCCAAAGACTTTTGAGCGGTCGTATCGTTCTTCGCCTTACAACGATAACAAATACCGTGGAAGTCCAAACGATGGTCTACTACGGTAAAATTATATTCCCGTTCCAGCCGCTCTTCCAAAGGCCCAAGCCAATCTTCCAGTATTTCATCTACACTGCCGCACTGCACACATATCAAATGGTGATGGTGATGTTTGGTCGTATCGCCACGCAAATCATAACGTGCCACGCCATCACCAAAATTAATTTTCTCCACGACATGCAGTTCACTTAGCAGTTCTAGGGTACGGTATACGGTTGCCAGACCGATTTCGGGAGCTTTCTCTTTGACGAGCATAAATACATCTTCCGCACTCAGATGATCATCTTCGTTCTCAAGTAAAACTCTAACGGTGGCTTCCCGCTGAGGCGTTAGTTTGTAGCCCTGGGATTGCAGCTGCTGCTTAATTTTATCGATCCGTGCTTCCATGTGTCTCCCTCCCCCTGTAAAGCTACTGCCTACTGCACTTTTTTCACTCCTATTATTATAGGGGGTGTATACAAATAAAGTCAAACATTTTGAAACAGGTCAAGACGGTAGGGAAGCCGTCAGCATGGGAGTGACCCATTGCATCATAACCGGGGTGATCCAAGTTTCAAAGGACGCGCTGCCGACGAGAAGCAGCATCATTACAGCCGTCAGTCCTGCGTAAGACAGCAAAGGACGCAACATTCCGTCAGACGGACGGGTAGCAAGTATTTTAGTTTTGATCATATGAATGGAAAAGGTCATCGCAGCTACACTACACACAAGCAGCACCGGAATCACGAGCAGGTTATGAGGAGCTACCGAGACGAGAGAAAATAACAGCCCTTTCCACGAATATTGCCCTACCAAATAGCCCACTGAAAATCCGATAAGCACACCCTTGAGAAAGTTCAGCACGAGAATACCGGGAAGACCGATGACTGAAAGGCCGCACACCCAAATTAACCCGACCCATTTCAAATGCAAGGACACGCTATCCCAAAAGGTTGAGGCCGCCTGCGGATCAGCAAAGCCCTGCTCATTTTGATTGACCGTCGCAAAAAAGTCCTTCAGGTAGCGCGACAAATCCTGTAGCTGCTCCAGCGAGAGTGCATTTACCATCAGTGCACCAAAAACAACTCCCACCAGAAACAGCACAGCCAAAAAAACATAATACGGCGTCTGATCCTTTAACGTATGACGAAACCATTGCATCGGCGTCCTGCCCCTTTCATCTGCTTGTTTGTCCAAAAAACAACTGGAATCCGACGGCTGTTGGCCAAGATTGGAGACAGTGAAGATTCACAAAAGATGTGCCAAGCCAGCGGCGGGATAATTATTTTTAAGGTTATATTATGGTTATGAACAAGCAGATGCTGATATGACTTTATCAGGACATGACTTAACTAGGACTTGGCTATTTTGCCGTATGTTCCGCCACCGCCGGACACGAGAGAGAGCCGTCCCTCACGGGACAGTATGATTTGCTCCGCCAATTCGTCCCCAACAACTGCCGCCAGTTCTCCCTGATCGACCTTATGCAAGATATTCATTTCCGTTCCAAACGCGGTCAGCAGATGGTTCAGCTTGGCTTTGCCCAGACCAGGGATAAATTCCAGCGGAATCTGATAAATGTACGGCGGACGATGTGAGGGAATCACAGGCTGTTCACGGTCGGCAATGCTCCATATTCGATCCAGTACGCCCCGCACCAGCTTGGGGTGACCACAATCAGGACAACGTTCGTCCACCATCTGTTGCTCGTCAATAATCGTACCGCAGCTTGGACAGTAAGAACGGTGGTATTTGCCCAGCTTGGGGTTTAATCCGTAGTTGGCACACACCTTTCGTCCTTCTCGCCGCTCCAAAGCCATTCTGAATTCATCAAAGCACGGCTGCGTGAGCGATAATTTGTTGTATTCCCGTCCAATTTTTCCAAGTGAATGGGCATCGGAATTGGTAAGAAAACTGAAACGATCCAGCTCCGAGATCATTCCAGCCATGGATGAATCTGCGCTTAGCCCCAGCTCCACTCCACTGATGAGCTCCATATCGAGCAGTTCTTCCATTCGGGCCGCAGAGCTGCCGTAAATGCCCTTATGAGGGGTAAACACATGCGCAGACACCATAATACCTCCACGCCCGTATATTTGCTGCTGCAATTCGCGTGGTGGTGCGTAGATACGTTGTGAGCTGAGATTGACATTTTTCATATGTCGGGCCATCCATTGCGTAAAATCCTCCATCACCGCCAGATTAGGAAAATAGGCCAGTACGTGCGCTTCAGGACGTCCTTCGGCTCGAATTTCCAGCTCCGTGCCTAGAAGAACCACCGTATCACGGTATGCAATGCCGCCGCCGCTGATTTCCGTCATTTCCCCCGTATGCAAATAGGTTCGAATATCTTCCTGAACATTCGGTGCGTGGCAGTCAATGATCCCGATCAGTCCGATCCCCTTGCGAGCTGAGGCTTCCTTGGCGATATTAGCGAAGGTGAGATTGCGGCTGCCACTGATTTTGACCGGATCTCCCTTCTCTGTTCTGCCAATATGAATATGGAGGTCAGCGAAATAATCTGTAAGTTCTACCTTATTTCCGTTCATATTTCTTAAAAGCTCCCTGTATGTTGTTGGAGCTGCCATGCATAGACAGCCAAAATCGTTTTCGCGTCACTAATCCGTCCTTCTCGAATGAACGCCTGTGCTTCTTCTAGCGTCACCTCAAACAGCTCCAGAAATTCATCCTCATCTGGCTCCATTTCCCCTAACTCCAGATCATCGGCCACATATAGATAAATGATTTCATCCGCAAAGCCGGGGGAAGTATAAAAGGAATGCAGTAGCTTTAACGACTTGGCTTTGTAACCTGTCTCTTCTCTCAGCTCACGTCTCGCCGCTTCCATCGGATCTTCGCCTCGTTCCAGCTTACCTGCTGGGATTTCCATCTCACAGCGCCCCATAGCCTGTCTGTACTGATCCACGACCAGCATCTTCCCTTGATGCAGCGCCAATACAGCCACCGCACCCGGATGCTTCACGATTTCACGCTTTCCAGTGGAGCCGTCGGGCAGCTCTACCGTGTCCACCTGTAACGTAATGACCTTTCCTTCAAAAATCGGCTGCGTGGACACCGTTTTTTCCTCTAATGCAGGATTCGAATAGGGCTTGCGATGCAAATCGTTCGTTTGATGATTTACTTGGTCGTTCATCAGATATGTCTCCTTCTTCATCATCTATCTTTCGTTATTCATTATCGCCAACGATAGTCTAACTTGTCCACTTCGGACATATGCTGGTGGTATAACAAACTTCCTGTGATAAGGAGATGCTGAGATGAAAAGCTACCGTACTGAAACTACCCTCCATATCGTCGGTAAAGCCTGGCAGATTCAAGCCCTCTTGCGTCAATGGCAAAAGGAACACGGTCCCTCAGCCACCATTGCTTCACTGACCGTTCCAAAAAAGGTTCAGGTCTAAAGACAAAGGAACGATATTCCTGTCTTTAGTCTGAACCTCTTTGTGTATAAGATACAAGTTTTATTTCGTAGTCTCCTGAATGAGAGCTACAACTACTTCAGCAACCTTTACCAGGTCATCAGCCTTGATTTTTTCCTCTGTTGTATGAATGTTCTGGTAACCCACAGCCAAATTCACCGTTGGAATGCCCAGTCCGTTGAATACATTGGCATCTGAGCCACCACCGGAATGGAAGGTCGACGTTGCCAATCCCAGTCCTTGAATTGCACGCTGCGCCACCTGTACAACCTCATCATGCTCCGTAAAGCTGAATGCCGGATAGATGACCTCGCTGCGGAACTCACCCTGTGCGCCAAAATCACGCGCTGTAGTTTCCAATGCTTCACGCATATGCTGGATTTGATGATTAACCTTCTCCTGCACAATACTGCGCGCCTCTGCACGAATAAGTACAAAATCGCATACAACATTCGTTGCCCCACCGCCCTCGAAGCTCCCGATGTTTGCAGTGGTTTCTTTATCAATTCGGCCCAGTTTCATATTGGAAATCGCCTTGGATGCGACTTGAATGGCACTAATGCCATCTTCAGGATTCACACCTGCATGAGCGGATTTCCCTGTAATCTTCATTTCAATACGTGCCTGCGTAGGTGCAGCTATACAAATGGAACCTACTTCCCCATTGGAATCCAATGCATACCCAAAGTCCGAATCCAGCACTTCCGGCTTCATCGCTCGCGCACCCATCAAACCGGATTCCTCTCCAGCGGTAATGACGAACTGAATTTGACCATGGGGAATATTCTGCTCGCGCACGACGCGAATTGCCTCAAACAATGCAGCAATTCCCGCCTTGTCGTCCGATCCCAGAATCGTTGAACCGTCACTACGAATCCAGCCATCTTCACCCAGCTGTGGCTTAATGCCTTTGCCCGGGGTAACGGTATCCATGTGGCAGGTAAAAAACAATTTAGGCGCTTTCTCCACACCTTCTGCTTTCCAGGTGACAATCAGGTTGCCTGAGCCATGTCCTGTTCTTTCACGGGAATCGTCTTCCGTTACCTCCAGCCCAAGCGCATTGAATTTTCCTTTCAAAACACGTGCTATTTCCTGCTCATACTTCGTTTCGCTATCCACCTGTACGAGTTCCATAAATTCCTGTACGATTCGGTCTCTCACTGCTTTAGCTTTCATTAAACTTTCCTCTCTTTCCCGATTACGCTACAATACGAATAGATGGTCTTATTTATGACTTAAACCTTTACTAAAGGAGTTACACATGTCGAACAAAAAATGGGTTCGTTTTTTCGTCTACGTTATGCTTGCCGCTATGATTGGCTCTACACTATTTATGGTCATTGAACCATTTATTATGCCGTTATAATGGCCAACTACATTCAACCTATACAGCCGTTTCACGGCTCCGTAAAGGCTGTGAGTGGACAAGCTGCTGTGAAAGCAAACAGGCGGGCTTTCGTGTAAATCACGTTATAGCCCGCCTTACCTTTATAAGTTAGGGATGCGCTTGCCATTCCGCAGCAAACGAAAATTGCTGTTCGAAGTGCGGTACAATTTCCTTCGCAATCTGCTCCACCGAAAAAGTCTGCTGTGTACAGTCCTCCAATGAAGTCACGCCGTATTCCTGTATGCCACACGGGACAATACCTTTAAACCCCTCATGCTGAATCCCTGATTTGATGTTAAAGGCAAAGCCATGACTGGTTACAAAGCCCCGCCGGTGCTTGCACTTGTTAAATTTCACACCAATGGCCGCAATTTTAAGATTCCCGACCCATACCCCTGTGTATTCAGGCTTACGATTCCCCTCTATCCCATGAGCTGCCAGCAATCGAATGATTACTTCTTCCAAACTCCGAAGGTAACCGTGCAGATTCAGCGCTTCCTGATTACCGAGCATAAGCAAAGGGTATCCGACAAGCTGCCCCGGCCCATGATATGTAATGTCTCCTCCGCGGTCAATCTGAAAGACGCTAATTCCCTGAGCCTCCAGCTGCTCGGGTGTAAGCAGCAAATGCTCAGGATGCCGCTGAGAGCCAATCGTGTAGGTTGGCGGGTGTTGGAGAAGCATAAGTGTCTCCCTTGCTTCCCCAGCATCCAGCTTGCCTACAATTTCCTTCTGAACATCCCATGCATGAGCATATTCCATCCTATCAATATAGGTTACTTCAAGCGGTCGTCTGTCCACGGCCTGTCACTTCCTCTCCGTCCATTTACCCAACTGATCGGATGCCCCAACTGTTCTGGAAATTAGTACAGCTTCGTATCCAAGGTGTAGCCTTCCAGGTTTTCTTTGACTCGTTGCAGGAATCGTCCGCAAATCACACCGTCCAAGATGCGATGATCCAGCGATAAGCACAGATTAGCCATCGAACGAACCGCAATCATATCATCAATGACCACCGGTCTTTTGACAATGGATTCAAAGGTGAGAATCGCAGCCTGCGGATAGTTGATCACCGGATAAGACAAAATTGAGCCAAAGGAGCCTGTGTTGTTCACCGTGAACGTTCCGCCCTGCATATCGTCCAGTTTGAGCGTTCCTTCCCGTGTTTTACGAGCCAACTCGTCAATTTCACGAGCCAGTCCGGCAATGTTTTTCTGATCCGCCTTTTTTATGACAGGGGTGAGGACTGAATCCTCCGTACCGACAGCCAGCGAAATATTGATATCTCTTTTGATGATAATTTTATCCACTGCCCACACCGAGTTCATGATCGGATATTCCTTGATGGCATTCACGACTGCTTTCATGAGGAAAGCGAGGTACGTAATGTTGATCCCTTCTTTTTGTTTGAACTCGTTTTTGATCTTGTTGCGGAGCATCACCAGATTGGTCACATCCACCTCAATCGTCGTCCAGGCATGTGGAATTTCTGAAACACTTTGCCGCATATTGCGGGCAATCGCACTCCGAATAGGCGTCACATCTATAAAATATTCTGATCTGTTATTGCTGTTACCCTCAACCTCGATCATAGGAACCTTTGGAGCTTCCGTTAAATGAATGCCGCTGTTGCGCACCGGAATAGCTGGGTCCATATTTTGAATGGGTGTACTATGCTGAGCGGCAGAAGGCTGGATACCAGTAAAAGGCGAGCCTTGCCCCTGCGCTGTTCCGGTAGGCTGTTCCGATACTCCAGCCCGTGCGGAACCGCCCTGCTGCACATAATTCAGGACATCCTTGCGAGTAATTCGTCCCCCCATGCCGGTGCCTGGTACTCGACTTAAGTCCACATTGTGTTTAGCAGCCAGCGTTTGTACCGCTGGGGAAAACCGTCCCCGCATGGATTGATCCGAAGCGGCTCCCTGCTGAGATTGTGCATACGCATTGCTCGGGGCTGCTGGTGCAGTCGAAGTCGCTGATGTAGCAGGTGCAGACGATTGGGTCTGGATACGGCAAATCAACTCACCTACCGCTACCGTCTGACCTTCTTCTGCTAGCAGATCACCCATAATTCCGTCCAATGTGGATGGGATTTCCGCGTTTACTTTATCTGTAATGACCTCGCAAATCGGTTCAAACTGCTCCACCGTATCACCAGGTTTTTTCAGCCATTTGGCGATGGTCGCCGATACCAACGATTCTGCCAATTGAGGCATGGTCACGTCGTTCCATTGTGTTTGATCTGGCATTTTTTCAACTCCTTAACATCATAGGAGGGCGCGTTTTACCGCTGCCCTCGCTACACTTTTGGAATGCTTTCGTCCAATCTGCTCCATTTTAAAACAATGCAAGACGACGCATGGCTTCCTTCACTTTGTCCTTGTTCAACATATAAAATTTCTCCATTGGTGGACTGATCGGCATAGCAGGCACATCCGGAGCGCACAGACGCTCAATCGGGGCATCCAGCTCAAATAAACATTCCTCATTAATAATGGCCGATACCTCAGCCCCGATGCCGCCCGTTTTGTTGTCCTCATGCACGATAAGTACCTTACCGGTATGACGTGCAGCATCAATAATAGCCTGGCGGTCCAGCGGCTGGAGTGTGCGCAAATCCACAACGTGTGCAGTAATGCCCTCTTCTTTCTCCAGTTCCTCAGCGGCCTGCATAACAAAATGCAGCGGCTGGCTGTACCCGATGACCGTAATATCGTCACCCTCACGCAATAGATTGGCCTTGCCAATCGGGACGATATAATCATCCTCAGGCACTTCACCCTTAATCAGCTTGTAAGATTTTTTGTTTTCAAAAAACAGCACTGGATCAGGGTCACGAATGGCGGCCTTCAGCAATCCTTTAGCATCATAAGGTGTATAAGGCGCTACAATTTTCAGACCCGGTGTACCAAAAAAGATAGATTCCGGACACTGCGAGTGATACAAGCCTCCAAAGATACCCCCGCCGATTGGCGCGCGGATTACAACAGGACAGTTCCAATCGTTGTTAGAGCGATAGCGGATTTTAGCCGCTTCACTAATAATCTGGTTCGTCGCCGGAAGCATGAAGTCTGAGTATTGCATTTCGGCAATCGGCTTCATTCCGTACATGGCTGCACCAATCGCAACTCCGGCAATGGCCGACTCTGCCAGTGGCGTATCCATGACACGCTGCTCACCGAATTGTTCCATAAGGCCCTTGGTGGTCGTGAAGACGCCACCCTTCACACCGACATCCTCACCTAGTACAAAAACCGTTTCATCCTGCTCCATTTCTTCTTTCATAGCCAGGCGAATCGCATCAATATATTCCATAATCGCCATAGTTACCGGCCCTCCCCATCGCTGTCGGCATACACATGCAGCAGCGTATCTTCAGGCTTCGGAAAAGGAGCATGATCTGCATATTCAATCGCTTCCTTGACTTCGAGCAGCAGCTCAGCGGACAAATCAGCGTCCTTGGCCTCATCCCAAATACCGCATTCGATCAAGTAATTTTTCATCCGAGCTACGCCGTCCTTGGTCCAGTTCTCATCCACTTCTTCCTTGGTCC
This sequence comes from Paenibacillus sp. BJ-4, assembly GCF_020404765.1. GTDB lineage: Bacteria > Bacillota > Bacilli > Paenibacillales > Paenibacillaceae > Paenibacillus. The sequence continues at coordinate 66,039 of NZ_JAIVEM010000005.1, read as the reverse complement.
GGTAAGCCAGATCATTATCCGAGGTAGAGTGAGGAGACAGACGGTACATCATCGCTTCAATCAACGTAGGGCCATCACCGCGAACAGCGCGTTCGCGCGCTTCCTTCACAGCTGCATATACGGCCAACGCATCATTACCATCGACCCGAATTCCAGGGAATCCGTAGCCCAAAGCACGATCGCTCACCTTGCCCGCCAGCTGCTTATGAATCGGAACCGATATCGCATATTGATTGTTCTCACACATAATGATGACCGGCAGCTTTTGTACACCTGCAAAGTTACAACCTTCGTGAAAATCCCCCTGATTGCTGGAGCCTTCCCCGAACGTAACAAACGATACAAAATCCTTCTTCTGCATTTTGGCAGCCAGCGCTACACCCACTGCATGCGGAACCTGCGTCGTCACCGGACTGGACCCTGTCACAATCCGCAGCCGTTTACTGCCAAAGTGACCCGGCATCTGACGTCCGCCACTATTCGGATCATCTGCCTTGGCAAATGCCGACAGCATCAACTCGCGCGGTGTCATCCCCACAGCAAGCACGAATCCATAATCCCGGTAATACGGAAGAAAATAATCCTTCTCCCGATCCAGTCCGAAAGCTGCCCCTACTTGTGCCGCCTCCTGACCAATACCGGAAACGTGAAAATTAATTTTACCTGCTCGTTGCAGCAGCATGTTGCGCTCATCAAATCTTCTTGCAAGCAGCATATATCTGTACATGTCAATAACTTGTCCGTTGGTAAGTCCCAGCTGTTCATGTCTGAAGCCAGCGTCTACAGCGCCTTTTGAACTCATTGAGGCACCTCCTTAAGTATCAAAACATCCTACTTCCAGCACCTAGTACCATCTTGTCTTAAAACCTGGTACTAAACTTTGGCTAACCTCATTATAATCCTTTTCTCCCCAAAAAGAAAAGCACGATTTATTTGAATGGTTATATGCCGATTGCCTGTCCATCCACCGCCAGCATCGCTTCTCCTAAAATCTCTGACAACGTCGGATGTGGGTGAATAAGCTGTCCGACTTCCCAAGGCGTAGCATCCAGCAACTGTGCAAGGGCCGCCTCGCTAATAAGATCCGTCACATGCGTACCGATCATATGTACGCCGAGAATATCATTCGTTTCCTTGTCGGCGACTACTTTGACGAAACCGTCCCGACTACCGTACACGAGCGACTTCCCGATGGCTTGAAAAGGGAACTTTCCTGTTTTCACCTGATGTCCACGCTCACGTGCTTCTTGCTCCGTCAAGCCGACACTCGCTGCCTCAGGACGTGTATAGATACAACGCGGAATCAGATGGCTCGGTACACTGTGAAACTCTTCCCCTGCCAGGTGATGAACCGCCTGCAAACCTTCATGGCTCGCTGCGTGCGCCAATTGCAAGCCCCCGATGCAATCCCCGATTGCATAGATATGCGGTTCATTAGTCTGCAAATGCTCATTAACCGAGATGAAGCCACGCTCTACCCGGATATCCGTATTTTCCAGACCGATATTTTCCACATTCGCCTGACGTCCCACCGAAATGAGCAGCTTGGAGGCGCTGAGGGTTTCGGTTTCTTCCCCTTTTTTCACGTCAATCTGTATGCCTTCCTCATCCTTGTCATACGTTTCAGCTAGTACCTGCGAGCCCGTCAGCACCTTCACCCCACGCTTGATTAACAGGCGCTGCATTTCACGCGAAATATCCTCATCCTCGGTTGGAATAAGCCGATTGGCTGCCTCAACTACTGTAACCTCCACGCCAAAATCGTTCAGCATGGAAGCCCATTCCACCCCAATGACACCTCCACCTACGATGATTAAGGATGCCGGCAATGCTTCCATCGTTAACGCTTCGTCACTACTCAGAATAAATTCGCCATCCGGCTCTAATCCAGGCAGCACGCGCGGGCGTGATCCCGTTGCAATAATGAGCTGAGCAGGCACGATGGTTTCCATTTCACCATCCTCCAGCTCCACAGCAACTGCCCCGCTTTTGGGAGAGAATATAGACGGTCCAATCACGCGTCCCTTGCCGCTCAGTACCGTGATTTTATTTTTGCGCATCAAAAATTGAACGCCCTGATGCAGTTGCTCTACAACGGCTTCCTTACGCTCTTGTACTTTAGGAAACACGAGCTGTGCACCTGACGTCTCGATACCATATTGCGCGCTTTCCTTAATCGTTGCATATACTTCCGCGCTGCGCAGCAAGGCCTTGCTCGGAATACAACCACGGTGCAGACAGGTTCCGCCAAGCTTGTCCTTTTCGATAATAACGACTTCCTTGCCTAGCTGGGCTGCGCGAATAGCCGCCACATATCCCCCGGTTCCCCCGCCTAAAATAGCCACATCACAATGTATAGTCATGCTTCTCCTCCATTAAACATTGATTATATATCTTATTGTACTCTCTTTATTTCTTTGCACAAAATATAGCGTGTATGCATACACTACAGACCATCCGGCCAGCTCATCCAAGCAGTCTCTCATATAATATTCAACAGCCTATTCGTACAGCGCATCCCGTAATTTGGTAGACATCCTTGGGTTTTGAACTGATTTGGCTCGCAACGCATTGCGAAATGATTCATTTTGCTTGCGTAGTAGCTCCAGCTCTGTCTCCAGCTCAGAGATCAACTCCTGTGCTTGCGGGCTTATCAGCCCTTGCTCCAGTAATGTTCTTTTTCTGGCACTATAATCCGCATCTTTTTGGTTCATGCCTGTCCCCTCTTCCTTCTTTCCACTACACTTCACCATATCATGCCCGTGGCAGCAGAGCAATGACGACCACATTTACATTCACAAACAAATATCCACAAACATGTCGAAAAACAATATATTTTCTCTGGTCTGTATGCTACTCATTATGGTAATCTATAATGGCCTTTTCTTTCGGAAAATGATGATTCACAGCGTTTATGCGCATGTTACAGAGAGGGGAATTCGCGTTGCCTACAGGACGAATTACGATTATTACAGGCCCCATGTTTAGTGAAAAATCCGGCGAATTAATTCGCCGCTGTCAAAAACTAATCCAATACGGGCACCGTAAGGTGGTCGCTTACAAACCCGCTGAAGATAATCGCTATGCCACGGACGAAATTGTGAGCCGCATCGGATACCGACTGCCCGCTATCTCTATTCCAAGAAAACTCACAGACGAGCTCGTTCAGCGTATATTGGAAGAAACGAAGGATGCCGACGTGGTTGCCTTTGATGAAGTCCAGTTTTTCAGCCGTCATATTATGGCTCTCATACAGGAGTTAGCTTATTGTGGCAAACACGTCATTGCGGATGGTTTGAATCTGGATTACCGGGGCAAGGAGTTCGGCTATGTTGGGGGCCTGCTTGCCATGGCGGATGACATCGAAAAGCTGACTTCTTTTTGTGCCGTATGCGGCAGCTCAGAGGCGGTATTTACCCAACGGATGGTAAATGGAAAGCCTTCTACAGTAGGGCCCATCGTCATGATTGGTGACTCTGAGGCTTATGAGCCGCGTTGTCGCAAATGCTTTATACCGCCTCATAAAGTGAACTGCGATTAGCAAGAAAAAAGGCTCGGCAAGCAACAACCAGCCACGTGATCACCAGTGACTTTTTCCTTGCATTTTTTTGGAACGAATGGAGTCATTGGCCCGTATATCCGGTAAAGCTGCACAAGCTTATAGTTTGTCGTTTGTAACATGACTATGGATTATCGGGGAGGCATATTTATGAGTTTTTTCAACAAAATCTTAGCAAGTGCAGGAATCGGATCAGCCAAGGTCGATACATTGGTAGATCAAACCGTATACATGCCAGGGGAAGAGCTCAGTGGCATCATACGTATCAAAGGCGGTAAAATTGATCAGGAAATCGGCAAAATCGACATCGAGCTCAAAACCGAATATATCGTAGAGCACGATGATAAAAAAACGATTACCACTTGCTGTATCGCACGGACCGAGGTGTCTGACGGATTTCATTTAAGCCAAGGGCAGGAGCTTGAAATTCCTTTTTCCTTCCAGCTTCCACTGGAAACCCCTGTCACTCATGCCAATCAGCGTGTGTGGCTGGAAACGGCATTAGATATCGACATGGCTTTGGACCCGACTGATCGTGACTCACTCAAAATCGAGCCGCATCCCTATATGAGTACGGTATTTGAGGCGGTTCACCTGTTGGGCTTCCGATTCCGTTCCTCCACCTGCGAACGTCATCCCAAGCTGGGACGTGCTGTTCCTTACGTGCAGGAATTTGAATTTGCACCTGGATCGGAATATGCACGCGATATCGAAGAGCTGGAGCTGATTATGCAGCTGGAACCCGAAGGCGTACATGTGCTTGTCGAAGTAGACCGTAGAGGCAGAGGATTATCCGGCTGGCTGGAGACTGCCTTTGATATGGACGAGCGTCACGCCTGGTTGAGCTTAAGCCGGGAAGAGCTATCCTATGGACCAGATCATATTGCGGATGCGCTGGAGGAATTAATCGACAGACAGCTTCGCTAAGAGGCAGACGCAATCCAAAAAATCCCCACCGTTAACTACGGTCGGGGATTTTACCTATGTCCTCGTTCTCCACGCCTGTATAGACTAAAGTGGCAACATATCCTGTCTTTCTGCCTTAATCCTACACTCCTTGCATGCTCCGTAGAGGGAGCCATTATCATCGGCATAAAAGGTTAATTTGTCTTCTTTTCTACAAAAGGAACATTTTTGCTTACCCCTGTGCTGTATAGGATCAGACAGTCCAAACCCCGGTTGGGCCTGTATACCCGTTGCATCTGTCGTCGTGTTGGAGCCAGAGGAAGAGAATACCTTAAACTTGGATACGTTCCCAACGCGGGGCTGTCGGGCATGCTTACGAGGGCGAAATTCAACAACATTGCTGTCACGCTGTTCATTCACTTGTTTTTTGCGGCTACGACCACGCCATGCCATAACAATCCATCCCAACGCCACCACCAATACGCCGATGACCACCCAAGTTAGGCTATTCCACATGTTTTCACCCCGCCTTTACTTTAAAATAAAGAAAAAAACACTAATTTACTTGATCATAAAAATCAATGAATTTTTCCGTCAACCGATTACAGCTATATAAACTTTTGAAGCACCGTATTTTGTTGCTCCAAAATTAATTAAAATATAAATTCCTTCGTTTATCATTATAACATCGAGTGAACACAATCACCATATAAAGGAAAGAGGGATGGGTGCAGAAAAAAACCGCTCTACAATAGAGCGGTCCTAAAATAAACAATTGTATATAATAGCAATCGAATTATACTTTGAATTTGCCAATTTGCCCTTGCAGATCCTCTGCCATTGTAGACAGGTTTCTTGCAGAGGAAGCAATTTCCTCCATCGAGGCCAGCTGCTCCTGAGTTGCAGCCGACACATGCTGTGTACCAGCTGCGGCTTCCTCGGCAATGGCCGAAATTTGCTTGACAAAACCAACAATCTCATCGGTACTTGCCGACATTTGCTCCGAGCCAGCAGATACCTCTTCAATTTCGCTTGCCACTTTATTAACGGTTTCTTGAATCATTTCAAAGGATGCACCTGCATTTTGTACGACTTCCCGACCTGTCATCACATCCTGCCCATTGGCAGCTACCGCCTCAATCGCATGTGCAGTATCCTTTTGAATCAAGCCCACAAGCTCCGTAATTTGTTGAGCAGAATAAGCCGATTGTTCAGCCAGCTTGCGTACTTCACCTGCAACTACAGCAAATCCTCGCCCATGCTCTCCTGCACGAGCCGCTTCAATGGCGGCGTTCAAAGCAAGCAGGTTGGTCTGACTCGAAATATTGGTAATTACATCAATAATCTTGCCGATTTCATCTGAGCGTTCTCCCAACCCAGCCATAAGACCAGCCAAGCTATCCATGGAGTCATTCACAGCATTCATCTGTGTAACAGCCTGCTGAATCATCTGATTACCTTCAGCTGATTTGTGAGCCGCATCCTGAGCTGATGCAAATACATTTTGCGCGCGGATGGCAATTTGTTCTACCCCGATGGACATTTCCTCAATCGCCTGGGACGATTTGGTCACCATATCCACCTGTTGGCCCGTTCCTGTAGCTACTTCTTGTACCGTTTCGGTTATTTGTGCAGAAGCTTGGCTATTTTGCTCTGCACTGGCCGTCAATTCCTCTGAAGATGTGGTAACCATTTCAGTCGTCTTACTAACAGATTGAATCAGTTGGCGAAGGTTTTCAGCCATTGTATTAAAGGAATGTGCCAACGTGCTAATCTCATCTTTACCCTTCACGATGATCGTCTCACCTGTAAGATCACCAGATGCAATGCTTTCAGCAGCACGACTGATTCGCAAAATGGGTTTAGAAATAATTTGGGCAATAATAATCGCCATAATCAGTGCCAATACAATAGCCGCAATACTCAAAATAATGACCAATTGTCTGCCTGAGATAAAGTTGTCAACGGCTTCTTTCGTGGTCTGTTTTGAGCCATCTGCATTCAGCTTAATAAGCTGACTAATCATATCGTTTGCACTGTACCATAGCACATAGGACTCTTTGTGTAAAATGCTGGATTGAACATAATCGTTCGCTTTCCCTGCGGCAATCACCCCAGGCAACTTATTCAGATAATCTGTATATTTTTTGGAGAAGTCCTCGTACATTTCACGTTCTTTAGGGGAGGAAATTAATTTTTCATATGTTTTCCGTTCGCTATCAATCTTACTCAAAACCTTATCGTACTCCGCCTGAACCTTCTCCACTTCCGCCGGGTCGCGTTCTACAATAATATTTAAGGAAAGCCGTTCTACATCAGATATATCGCCATTTAGCGTCCCCAGGATAGTCACACTTGGCATCCAATGGCTATCGATCTCCATCGAAGTGTCACCCAAGTTCTTCATTTTTGAGATAGATACTAAACTAATGATGATCAATAAAGCAATAACCGCAAGAAAACCCAATAACAATTTTGCACGGATGTTAAATTTCATACATTCGCTCCTTAATCTCTATAGTAGATATTATATCGACAAGGATCGACGCATTGTTTATATCAAACTAAAGAGATTTTTCATAATAACGAAAAACCAGTCCCAACACTTTTGTGTTTTGACTGGTTTTTTAGTTTACTTTGCAATGTTGGCTAGTAATCCTTTTCTACTTACTATGTAGACGGTCTGTCAATTGGCGTTCTTTTTTAAAGGTGCCAATCATGAAAAGTCACAAAATTACTTACATTTACAAAAATTTTTTTTATCTTATTTGTTTTTTTGGATTAATGAAACTAACTCAACTATGCCCTGGTAGATCTCGCCATGGAGCGCCCTACGAGCAACCAGAGCATAGCATTAACATTCGTAGAACACACTTTATATTCCGAATATAGTTTGCAATTGTGGTTGTGGAAACATTCTTCTTAAAGTTTGAATTGATTCTCCAGGTAGTTCTTCTCCTTAGTCTCCACCTTATTGACTACTGTATATTCCCCACATTCCTACAAATATTTAATGTACTGTTGAATGTGTCCAGACTGATCTTTCTTCAGTCTTCAATCTGATGCTGTTCTTGTAAATACTTATCGAACAACTTTAAGTTCTGTTCGTAGCTGGCTAAAGTTTACGTGCAAAATTCCTAGGCGAACAGTAAAGCATGAAATTATCCAGTTGAAATTTAAAAATCGTTCAAAAAAATACCGCTGATTTATTGGTCATGGATAACCCAATAAATCAGCGGTATTGGCTGAAATGTTATGCTTCACCTTACTCTCAATCTGCAGTTTATCTGCCACCACTCGTTGAACTTTCGATTCCTAAGGTAGCGTTTCAATTTGGAATATACCCTGCTATACCTTCAGAAGAATAACCGGACCCTCCATTACCAAGCTCATTAAAATCAGTGGTATAGAAGTGATCTGTACCGTTATAGTATCTATATAGCGGTAATGTGTCTGGTTGCTGTTGCTGGAAAATGTAACCTTGAATGCCTTCAAGGCTATAACCACTTCTACCGTTGCCAAGCTCGTCAAAATTAGTGGTATAGAAGTGATCTGTACCGTTATAGTATCTATATAGCGGTAATGTGTCTGGTTGCTGTTGTGGGAAAATGTAACCTTGGATGCCTTCAAGACCATAACCACTTCTACCGTTGCCAAGCTCATCAAAATTAGTGGTATAAAAGTGATCTGTACCGTTATAGTATCTATACAGCGGAACGGTTCCATCGGCTGCACTTACAGAGCTGAATGTGGAGAACATTGCAAACATAAACAATAAAATTACTGCGATTCTTTTTTTCACAACAACCGAGCCTCCTATGGGCATAATATTTAAGCTGGCCAGCTACCATTCAAGTATTGCATTTATCTAATCCATATACAATAGTAAAAAGGAACTAATATGTTTTTTTTAAATTTTTATCCATTTTTTTATATTTCACTTCATTTTGTTCACCCCTTCCATCCAAGGATGCTTAGTGCTTATTGGTTCACAAGCTTAAACTCGCCTGCCTCAAGTAGATACTTGATATGGTGGCAGAGGAAATTCAAAATCGTTCATAAAAAATACCACTCTTTATTGGTCTCGGATGACCCAATAAAGAGTGGTATTAGTTGATCTGCTATTTAGAAGTTCATCGGTATCGGGGCGGCTGTTGATATAAGTAGCGATCCCTACATTTGATATTGAAAAATGCCAATCCCCGAAATCCCTTGCTGTATCAGTTTTCCTAACCTTTTCAAGATACCTTATTCTCAATCCGCAGTTTGTCAGCGACCATCGCGATGAACTCTGAGTTGGTTGGCTTCGATTTGGAGATATTAATGGTGTAGCCGAATAGATGAGAGATGCTGTCGATATTACCACGTGTCCATGCTACCTCGATGGCATGACGAATGGCGCGTTCCACGCGGGATGCCGTCGTTTTGAATTTTTCGGCGATTGCTGGATATAATGTTTTGGTGATCGCACCTAAAATTTCGATATTGTTGTACACCATCGTAATGGCTTCACGTAAATATTGATAGCCCTTGATATGAGCTGGTACACCGATCTCATGAATGATGGCCGTAATACTGGCATCCAGATTTTTCGTCTTGCCCATCGGCACAACGTTGGAACGAATGGATGAAACGGTCACCGGACTGTTGCTGACTAGCTGTGGCCCCACCAATTGGCGGACACGGTTGGCAAGCACTTCCATGTCAAACGGCTTTAAAATATAATAAGATGCCCCGAGCTGTACGGCTCTCTGTGTAATATTTTCTTGACCGAATGCAGTCAGCATGATGATTTTCGGCTGTGGAGTCAGGTTCATTTCTCTCAAACGCTCCAGTACGCCAAGGCCATCCAGATGAGGCATAATTATATCTAAAATAAGTACATCAGGTATGTTGCGGGATTCTGCGATGCGTTGAAGCACTTCTTCACCATTGTAGGCGATTCCTGTAACTTCCATATCCTCCTGATCGGAAATATATTCAGCAAGCAAATTCGTAAATTCCCGGTTGTCATCAGCCAACAATACCTCAATTTTTTGCAATGTACTTCCTCCTTATTGAGTGTTATTCCGTTGGTATTTCTATTTACAGTATATAAATATTTCTTGTCGGAGTATATGATTTCGACATCGAATTATGAATTCCTTCTGTCGAAAATTATTTTTATTTATTTTTTTTATCATTTCCATTATAATTAATTTTTTATCTTGTTATTATGAGCTAATTCCCCGCTTTTCGACAAAAAAAATCTTAAGGCCATTAGCTCGCCTTAAGATTAGTTGTCATGCTCACGTTATTTTGCATGATTCCTGCATCACGCAGCATCCATTCGATAAAGCAACCGTAGCCTGATTTCGGATCGTTTACAAATACATGTGTCACTGCCCCGATTAGCTTGCCATTTTGGATAATTGGACTACCGCTCATGCCTTGCACTATTCCTCCAGTCTTCTCCAGCAGCTTTGGATCTACAATACGGATCACAAGTCCTTTGGTTGCCGGCTTATCCTGCTGAGAAATGTGTACAATTTCTGCCTGAAACCGTTGAATCTGCTGACCTTCCAGTACGGTCAATATTTCTGCGGGTCCTTCCTTTACTTCATTGGCAAGAGCCACGGGAATAGGCTTCGAATACAACCCATATTGCGGCTCATCGGACATTTTCCCAAAAATTCCGAAGTTCGTATTACGTTCAATATTACCTAATATCCGATGATCTTTAAGAAAATGAGCGCGTTTTTCCCCCGGCTCCCCACTTTGGCTTTTTGCAATTGACGTCACATTGGATTGCACAATCTCTCCGCTTCCCACAACAATAGGGGTTTGAGTATTCATATCTGTAATTACGTGCCCTAAAGCCCCGTATACCCCCTGATCTGGTGCATAAAACGTTAATGTACCTACACCCGCAGCCGAGTCTCTAATGTACAATCCAAGCCGCCACGCTTTATCATCTGAATCATAAGCTGGTGTTAGCTTGGTGGAAATCGTCTGCTGCCCTCGGCAAAGCGTTATGTCGAGCGGCTTCTTGTTCTTGCCTGCTTCGTCTACAGCCTCCGCAACCTTCGCCAGGCTATTCAGCGGCTTGCCGTTCATATGCGTAATGCGGTCCCCTAGACGAATTCCTGCTGTCTCTCCAGGTGACACCTTGCGATCATTACTTTCCTGGATGACATGGTGGCCGACGACAAGCACTCCTGATGATTTTACCTTGACCCCGATCGTCTGTCCTCCCGGGTATACCTTTAAATCGGGAATCACGCTTTCTTGAGCCGTCCTCGTGCTTTTAGAGCCAAACCAATCCAAAGAAGCATGTGGAGGCAGCGCTGCATGCACATACTTAGCGTTACCGATAGAACACATAAGAAAAACAAGCAAAAGACCGAGCAATTTGATCCTGGAGTAAAAATTCAATGGCTGTCACGCTCCCTTTGCTTCTTTCGCTTGACGAGTAAAGGTGGTCGCCAATTGCGTACCTATAAGGTAACCTTGCCCCCAGGCTTTTATAACTGTTAATCATTACGCCAGCCGCTCTTTTCAGGCTTTCTTTCCTTCCGCCAAATTCAACATTTCCTGTGCGTGATGCAACGTTTTTTCGGTAATCTCCACGCCACCCAGCATACGTGCCAATTCTTTGACACGCCCTTCTTCGGTTAATCCCTCAATTTGTGTCATGGTCCGTCCATCATGAACATTTTTCTCAATGAGATACTGGTGATCTGCCATGCATGCCACCTGCGGTAAATGAGTAATGGAAAACACCTGACAGACAGAAGACAAACGATACAGCTTCTCAGCAATGGACTGGGCCGCACGACCACTTACCCCGGTATCCACCTCGTCAAAAATGAGTACCGGAATTTGATCATGACGAGCAAAAATGCTCTTCATTGCCAACATAATACGTGACAATTCACCGCCTGAAGCGATTTTACCAAGTGGACGAAGCGGCTCACCGGGATTGGGGGAAATGAGAAATTCCGCATTATCAATGCCCTGCTTGGTAGGTCTTACACGTAGTCCCTTATATTCATATCCTCGTGGATCTTCAATCGGATCAATACGCACCTTGAGTGACGTTCTTTCCATTTGAAGGTCTTTTAACTCTTGCTCCACTTGCTCTGCAAGCTCTTCCGCACAAATTTCACGGGCTTCCGTAAGCTCTTCCGCAATTTCCAGCAAATCCGCAAGCAACTGGTCCCGCTTTGCGATTAATTGTTCCAGCCGTTCATCCTTATTTTCCAACAAGTCGGTTTCCTGCTCAATACGGCTATAGTATTCCAAAATCTGCTCGATACTATCACCATATTTTCGCTGTAAACTGGTAATTTGATTCAAACGTTGCTCCACTTCATACAGCTTGCCCGGATTAAATTCAATATCCTCACGATACGAACGTAATTGAAATGCCGCATCCTCCAACTGGTAAAAAGCAGATTGAATCTGTTCGGCAATTGGCTGAAGACTTTTGCTATCGTAGTTTTGGACATCATTTAGTCTGGACAACACATTATTGATCACGTCCAGCCCACCTCGGCCGCTTAGCAATTCGTAGGCTCCAGATATCCCATCCATCATTTTCTCACTATGGGATAGCTTGACCCGTTCTTCTGCCAATAATTCATCTTCACCCAATTTCAGCTCCGCTGCAGCGATCTCTTCCAATTGAAATCGGTACATATCCAATAGCTGATAAGCCTTTTGGCTAGAGCTTTGCAATTCCCGTACTTCTTTTTCAGCTTTGACAAAAGCATTGTAGCGCTCTCGATAAAGCGCTTTGACCGGACCAATGACGGAATCCCCAAAAGTATCCAGCAGCGCCAGATGACGATCTGCACGTAGCAGACTTTGATGTTCATGCTGTCCATGGATATTGACCAGCTGCTCGCCTACCTCACGCAGCATTGTTAAATTAACCATCTGACCGTTAATTCGTGAAGAGCTTTTCCCTTGGACTGTGAGTTCGCGCCGGATCAGCAAATGCTCCTCCGGATTGGCTTTAATGCCTTGCTGCTCCAGCGTATTCCACACTGGATGTTTGGCCGGCAGTTCAAATAAGGCTTCCATCTCTGCTTTATCACACCCGTAGCGTACAAGATCGGCAGAACCCCTGCCGCCTGCAATCAGACCGAGCGCATCAATAATAATGGACTTACCAGCACCGGTTTCTCCACTCAAGACGTGAAAGCCTTTAAAAAAATGAACATCAACAGCCTCTACAACTGCCAAATTTCGTATAGACAAAGTGACCAGCATCGTTCTTTCACCTCATGATGTACAAATTAAAACGTCTGATATGCAATTAGGAAATGTAGCCCATAAGACGATTCACGATCGCTTCGCTGTTCTCTTCGGACCGACAAATAATCAAAATGGTGTCATCCCCGCTAATCGTACCCATAACCTCAGGCCATTCAATATTGTCCAGTAAAGCAGCGATGGAGTTGGCTGTTCCCGGTAGACACTTCATTACAATCAGGTTCGTTGTATAGTCAATATGCAGAAAATTGTCAACCAACGTACGTTTCAGTTTCTGCGCCGGATTATAACGCTGATCTGAAGGCATAGAATATTTATATCTGCCATCGTCCATTGGAACCTTAATGAGCAGCAGTTCCTTAATATCGCGTGATACAGTGGCCTGAGTCACCTGAAAACCAGCCTTGCGCAATGCTTCAACCAGCTCGTCCTGTGTCTCAATCTCCTGTTGTGAAATAATTTCCCTGATTTTGATATGTCGTTGACCCTTCATATAATCCTCCTGTGGATTAATCTTCATATTCCTCTTCTTCGAGGTCTTCCACTAATGTAATAAGGCGAATACTTTGCTCGTCCGTATCGACGTACAATACACCCGCACAACCCGGATAGAGTAGCAAATACGGTAAAAGCCTGTCCCGCAATTCAGGACCGCTCCACTCCATTGGTTTCTTCCGGCGTGACGTTGTAACTATATATGTCGAACCGTTTCGTACAGCCACGTAGTCTATAAACAAACGACTATACACGGTATTTCCATTCACTTTAAAAGCAAGCGGTATTTTCATTTTTCCGCCCACCACTTCATAACCCGCGTTTTCAAGTAGATCCACAACAGGCCCTTCGTCCAAATCCTCATTAATCGGTATCGTCTTTAATACAAGTTGTTCCGGCTCCTCTAACCATGCACGCAGGCTATATAAAGCCCATATTGCTAATATCACCCCGATCACAACAATAATAACCGTATCATATCGCGTGTCCATGAATCGATCACCTCATGGACATATTCTAGGACAAGACGTAAAATTCCTTTTCACTATACTCCTTATTATAGGCGAACGTGAGTTCGACAATCAATCCCCCACACCAAAAAGGGGTTCCCTTAAGTTCACCGAACTCATGAGAACCCCTGAATGTTACTTGCGCGACGGTCCATTGTTAAAAGTCTGACCTGCTTCCTGAACGATACGTTCAATCAGTGGATTAAAATCGATTTTCTCCAGCGGTAATTCTGTAACCGGAGCCTCGTCCAAACGCCAATGCGCCAAAAACTCAATATTGCCCTCTCCACCCGTAATAGGGGAATAGGCCAAGTCTTGCAGCGAGAGGCCAAGCTCTTGCGCAAACATCAGGATGATCTGCAACACTTGTTTATGCGTGGCAGGTTCACGAACTACACCGGATTTTCCGACCTTTTCGCGGCCAGCTTCAAATTGCGGCTTAATCAGAGCTACAATATCAGCAGGTTGTTTCAACAATGTAAGCAATGGCGGTAAAATAATGCGTAACGAAATAAAAGAAACGTCAATGCTTGCGAAGTTAGGAACCGGACCACTCAAATCTTCAGGTGTCATATACCTGAAATTTGTTTTTTCCATTACACATACCCGTTCATCATTACGAAGCGACCAGTCCAGTTGATTATAGCCCACGTCAATTGCATACACGTATTCCGCTCCATGTTGAAGCGCACAATCCGTAAATCCACCGGTGGATGAGCCGATATCCAGCATTGTTCTACCGTTCATGTCCAGCGCAAATTGGCGAATGGCCTTTTCCAGCTTCAATCCCCCACGGCTTACATACGGATGCACCGATCCCTTAACTTTAAGCTCGCTATCGCGTGGCACCTTCATACCCGCCTTCTCGATCCGCTCGCTGTCCGCCAGCACCAGGCCTGCCATAATAGCGGCCTTGGCTTTTTCGCGGCTTTCAAAAAAACCTTGTTCTACAAGCAATACATCAATGCGTTCCTTCGGAACAGACATATTAATCTCCCTTTAGGCAGCCAAGCTGCTGTTGTCATACTTTTTTATAATTATTATCGTCTTCGCTCCAGGTTCCCCTTATACCGATTGTCCCATGCCATAAGCTGGCTCAGCGGCCCATTGGCGGAGCTTGAGGCACACGGCATCAACGGTGAGGCCCACTTCAGCGCGCTGCTCTTTAATGGAGCCATGTTCCACGAACATATCGGGAATCCCCATAAGACGCACCTGTGCATTTTGAATTTCTTCTTTCGCGTAAAATTCCAGCACGGCGCTACCCAAGCTTCCCGCTTCGCAAGCTTCTTCCAGAACGATCAGCTTCGTATGCTGGTGGGCCAGCTCACGCAGCATATCTTCATCCACAGGCTTGAGGAAGCGGGCATTGACGACACCCACCTGCAAGCCTTCACGTTTCATCGCCTCCGCAGCCTCTGTCGCCACCTGAAGCATCGGGCCTGAAGCGATTACAGCGTAGCCCTCACCTTTGCGCAGAAATTCCCAACTACCGATAGGTATAGCTTTCAGCTCTGCATCCAACGGTACCCCCACCACATTCACACGCGGATAGCGATAAGCAATAGGGCCTTCCTCGTAGTCAAGCGCTGTTTTCATCATATGGCGCAGTTCGTTTTCATCCTTAGGCATCATAAGCACAAGATTGGGGATATGACGTAAAAATGCCACGTCAAACACGCCATGGTGCGTCTCCCCATCAGCCCCGACAAAACCGGCACGGTCAATCGCAAACATCACATTCGCATTGTGACGGCAAATGTCATGTACAATTTGATCATAAGCACGCTGCATAAAAGTGGAGTATACCGCAAATACCGGCTTCATCCCCTCCATTGCCAACGCAGCACACAGCGTAGCCGCATGCTGCTCCGCAATGCCGACGTCAATCATCCGTGTAGGGAACTCCTTACTGAACGGTACCAGTCCTGAACCACCAGGCATGGCAGGCGTAACCGCTACAATACGTTCATCCTGTTGAGCCAGCTCAATCAGCGTCCGTCCGAAAATCTCCGTATACATGGGGTTGCCCACAGCCTTGAGGACCTGACCGGATTCAATTTTGTACGGACTGATTCCGTGCCACTTGTGTGAATCTGCCTCGGCAGGCTTATAGCCCTTTCCCTTTGTGGTAACAACATGCACTAACACAGGACCTGTGACGTTATCGGCCTGTTGGAAGGTTTCGATCAGCTTCGACAAATCATGTCCGTCAACCGGACCGAGATACGTCAGGCCCAGCTCCTCAAACAGCACGCCTGGAACCATCATATATTTAAGGCTGTCCTTGACACGGCCAGCCGATTTGGCAAGTTTACCGCCAATAGCGGGTATTTTTTTCAACAAAACTTCCAGCTCATCCTTCGCCCGCAAATAGTGACGATCCGAGCGGATTTTGCTCAAATAATTATGCATGGCTCCAACATTCGGCGCTATCGACATTTCATTGTCATTCAGAATGACCATCAAATTTTTACGTTCATGACCGATATGGTTCAGCGCTTCGAAGGCCATGCCTCCAGTTAATGCTCCGTCTCCGATCATCGCGATAACTTTATTGTCCTCGCCCTTCAAATCTCGTGCCAAAGCCATTCCCATCGCCGCTGACAGAGACGTGCTACTATGACCGGCTTCCCAGACATCATGCTCGCTCTCGCTTCTTTTTACAAAACCACAAAGTCCATCACGCTGACGAAGAGTATCAAACCGATCCATTCGCCCTGTCAATATTTTGTGCACGTAGGCCTGATGTCCAACGTCATAAATCATCTTGTCCTTCGGACTGTTATAGCAGTAATGCAGGGCGATTGTGAGCTCAACCACTCCCAGATTCGATGCCAGATGCCCCCCAGTCACGGACAGCTTCTCAATCAAAAAGCTCCTGATTTCCTCGGCTAGAGAAGCCAACTCCTCAACCGACAGTGATTTCAGATCGCCTGGTTGCTTTATGTGTGGAAGCAGCACGCATATCTCCCCGCTTTCCTTCAAGTTTAATGTGTAAAGTTAACAAGTATTATATCACACTTTGTGACCTTGCTTAAACGTAGACAAGTCAAAGCCGCTTTAACCGTACTAATTAACCGTACTAATGATCACGCTTCATCAAGTAATCTGCAATCTCAAGCAAACGCGACGAATCCGGTATAGCGCCTTCTAATAAAGCCTTTTTGGCAGATGCCGTGAGCTTCTCTACTTGCTGCTGAGACGCCTCCATACCGATAAAAAACGGATAGGTCACCTTTTCCTGTTCAACATCACTTTGCGTTTTTTTACCCATTTTGCTCTCATCGCCTATAAGATCCAGTATATCGTCCTGAATTTGAAAAGCCAAACCCAGATCGCGTCCAAATTGGCGAAGCGCTTCTAACTGATTGTTGTCCGCTCCGCCGATCCGTCCACCTGCCAAGAGGGAGAAAATGATCAAATCAGCGGTTTTATGGAGGTGGATGTACTCCAGTTCCTCGATTCCTGTCAACCCCTGCTCGCCGGACATATCCGCGACCTGACCACCCACCATGCCCCGTGCCCCGCTCATTTCGGACAGCTCCTCCACGATGGACAGTAGCGTATCGGGTGAAACCCCGTGAAGCCGACCTGCTTGTACAACGCTGTAAAAGGCATGGGTCAGCAATGCGTCTCCCGCAAGGATAGCAACCGCTTCGCCGTATACCTTATGATTCGTCAGTTTGCCCCGACGGTAATCATCATCATCCATAGCTGGCAAGTCGTCGTGAATGAGAGAATACGTATGTACCATTTCTACTGCACATGCCACCGGCAGCGCAGCCTCCCTGCTTCCGCCAAACGCTTCGGCAGCCGCGATCACAAGCAGAGGCCGCAGCCGTTTTCCGCCTGCGGTGAGAGAATAACTCATAGATTCTCGAAGAACTGCGGGAATGTTCCAATGGGCAGGGAACTGCTCGGTCAACGCAGACAAAACCGCGTCTGAAGTCCTGGTCAAATATTCCTTGAATGACGGTCTATTCAACCCCTTCACCACCGTTTTCATCCAATCCACCACCAAATGGCTTCTTGCGCAAATCTCCATCCTCTTCCACGATCATTTCAATTTTACGTTCCACCTGTTCCAGCTTCTGATTGCAAAGCTGAGATAGCTTCATGCCACGCTGGAACAGATCAATGGCTTGCTCCAGAGGAACGTCTCCGTGCTCCAGTTGCCCGACAATTTCTTCAAGAGCGGCCATGGCCGCTTCAAAATTCAGTTCCGTTTCATTCGCCACCGTGCTTCGCGTCCTCCTTCATTCCCCATACTTGGCAGTCCAACTGCCCGTCACTCACTTTAATCTTGATGGAATCTCCCGGCTGTACGTCTTTAAGCGACTTGATCAGCCGTTTTTCATGCTCATCATATACCAAGCTGTAGCCTCGGGCCATGACCTTGAGTGGGCTCAGCGCATCCAGCTGGCGAATGCCCGCGTACAGCTGCTGCCGTCCCGTCTTCGTAATTGCACGTATCGCTGACTCCAGCTGACGCTGCGCCATATCTGTCTGCTTGCGCGCAGAACGAATTTGTTCACGCGGATTAAAACGCTCTAGTACCTGACGCATACGGGCGTTTTTTTCTGCGTTTAAGCGCGTACGATTGCCTGCTGCGCGGATCAGCCGCTGATGCAGCATGTCCATTCGCTCGGCATGTTGTAGCATGTAGCGGCGCGGATGCAGCAGCACCGGCGAACGCTGCAGCCGGGCCAAGCGTTCACGGCTGGTTTCCAGCCGCTGCCTTAGGGCGTTGCGCAACCGCTGCTCCCGCTGGAGCAACTGATCCCGTAGCTCTCCCTGATGAGGCACAGCCAGCTCGGCCGCTGCGGTTGGCGTAGCCGCACGCAAATCGGCTACGAAATCGACAATGGTAAAATCCGTTTCATGTCCGACCGCCGAAATCACCGGGATGACTGATGCATAAATAGCGCGCGCAACCGCTTCCTCGTTAAATGCCCACAGCTCTTCCAGCGAACCGCCACCCCGCCCGACGATCATCACCTGCACCTCCTGCATGCGGTTGATGGCTTCAATCGCCTTGACGATGGAGGGTGCAGCCCCTTTGCCTTGTACAAGCACTGGGTACAGCACAATTCCTGCCTGCGGGTATCGCCGTTGAAGCGTAGTGATAATATCCCGCACAGCCGCCCCGGTCGGTGATGTAATCACGCCAATCGTTGTCGGGTGAGCCGGTAAATGACGCTTGCGAGCAGTATCAAATAGTCCTTCGGCATCCAGCTTTTGTTTAAGCTGCTCATAAGCAAGATAAAGGCTTCCGATGCCGTCAGGCTGCATTTGGGTCGCATAAAATTGATATTGTCCATCCCGTTCGTACACAGACACGTTTCCCCGGGCAATAACACGCGTACCTTCCTTAGGTACGAAAGGGAGCCGCTTATTATGGGTCGCAAACATAATCGAACGTATGCGGCTCCCCTCATCCTTGAGTGTAAAATACATGTGACCACTCGAATGATGCGTAAAGTTAGAAATTTCCCCGCGTATCCATACGTCGGACAGCACCTGATCCGTTTCCAGTTTCATCCGGATATAACGATTCAGGTCCTTTATGGAGTAAATACGCTGTTCAGCCACAGACAACCGTCCTTATGCCAAACCGTGCGAACGCTTGGCCGCTACGAGCGTATTTTGCATCAGCATCGTAATCGTCATTGGACCTACTCCGCCGGGAACAGGCGTAATCGGACCGGACACTTGCTTCACGCTCTCAAAATCAACGTCACCCGCCAGCTTTCCGTTATCCAGACGATTCATTCCAACATCGATAACTACCGCGCCGGGCTTTACGAACGATGCATCAATAAAATTGGCTTTGCCGATGGCAACGACCAAAATATCCGCTTGCCGGCTTAACTCGGTGATATTCGCTGTGCGGGAGTGACACATCGTTACCGTAGCATTTTCCCGCTGCAACAATAAGGATACTGGCTTACCCACGATGTTACTGCGACCAATAACCACCGCATGTTTACCCGCTATTTCCACTCCTGCACGCTTAATCAGCTCAATAACACCAGCGGGAGTACAAGGCAACAGGCTATCATCACCGATGACCAAATTGCCTACGTTTACCGGATGAAATCCATCCACGTCCTTCTCCACAGCAATGGCATCAATGACAGCTTTTTCATGAATGTGCTTGGGCAGCGGCAGCTGTACCAAAATTCCGTGAATATTACTTTGATGATTTAGCTTATCCACCAGCTTCAGCAATGCTTCCTGCGAAGTATCTGCTGGCAACCGATGAACCTCGGAATAATAACCGAGATCATGGCACGCCTTTTCCTTGTTTTTAACATACACCTGCGAAGCAGGATCTTCACCTACCAGCACAACAGCCAATCCGGGTTGAAACTGGTGATTTTTCAGACGAATGACCTCTTGCTGAATGCTTGCGCGAATATCCTGAGAGATTTGTTTACCATCAATGATCGGTGCTGACATATTTAATCACTCTCCAACCTGATTCAGTAGTGTCAACTTAAAAACGTGCTTTTAATTGTTCCAGCTCTTGTATCACTCGTCCCAGCACTCCATTAACAAATTTGCCCGACTCTTCGGTACCAAAATGCTTGGACAATTCGATAGCTTCGTTGACTGCCACCTTGGCCGGAACATCTTCACGGAAAATCATTTCATATACGGCAAGTCTTAATATTTGACGATCCACGCGTGAAAGTCTGCTGATCTGCCAGCCTTTAAGATAATCCACCAACAGCCCGTCAATGGCTTCCTTATGCTCCCACGTACCGCGCACATGCTCCAAAACATACGCTCTCAACACTGCTGCGTTTTTAATAACAACTTCCGCTTCGTTCTCCTCAGCGGCTTCCTGAAGCAACATATCTACCGCTGCTGCTGCATCCACTTCATTCATTTCCATATGGTACATGCTTTGTACCGCTAATTCCCTCGC
The DNA here is from genome assembly GCF_020404765.1 of Paenibacillus sp. BJ-4. Taxonomy (GTDB): domain Bacteria; phylum Bacillota; class Bacilli; order Paenibacillales; family Paenibacillaceae; genus Paenibacillus. Next base: position 45,374 of record NZ_JAIVEM010000005.1, on the reverse strand, counting down.
CAGACGTCTTTTCATGCCCTGCCTCCTACGCTTGCCTGTATCTATTTTTCATTTTAACCATTTTCACAAAAAAACCTGTGAACGCATCTCCAAAACGTTGGGCGCAAAGAAGCTACAGCTCTATTTTGGAGAACACGTATCACAGGGTTCATTTAAAAGGACGCCAACGCTGCGACAGCCAGTCGCTCCATTCCTTCCAAGGGAGGAGGGAACCGAGCGCTGAATCGCTACGCCTTCCTAGCGTATATCCGATGAACACCATCAATGCAAAGAACAACATATTCCAAAAGCCTGCCCACAAATAAATAAAACCAAAAAAAATCCCGGCCGTAATCCCCGTGATCCGGCCCTTGTAACTTCCCCATATTTCTTTCCAGGGCATCAGGGAAAATCACCTCTATTCCACACGACTCTTAAAGCTTGGTGACTGAGAAACATTGGCGATGTACACGGACACATTGGACACAGGAATACCTGTAATTTCTTCCACATGATCGTGTACGCCCTTTTGTACCTCGGAGGTTAACACCGGAATGGAGCTTTCCCCGTCTACAACCGCCCGAATCGTAATATCAAGTCCCGATTCCAGCACGCGAACGCGTGCCTTCAAATCCTGCATCCCTCGAAATCGGGATGACGCTTTGAGACACAGATTTTCAATGGTGTCCACCGAAATCTGAATGTCGCCGTATTCCGTTCGTTGATCAATAGAATGCTGCACGGATTGATTCCGGCGAATAGAGATATAAAAAACCCGGAGACTCAATAGCAGCAGGACTCCTGCAATAATCAAGCTGGCAAACCATACGACTCGCTCATCCTCAATACTTAAAGCATACGGAATGGCCCCGCTCAGGAGGAGGATGGCGAGAATGGAAATAATTCCGATACTCAAGCTGTACAAGAACAGCAGAAGTCTGTCCATAACTTTGGCCACGAAACGCACAGCCTCCTTAAATTAGAGTAAACCCTCGACCCAATAGGGTCGGGGGTTTGTACAAAGTATCGCTCTATTTAACCCGTCCGGCGCCCAGAACTTCCGGCTCTTCTACTTTTTCGGCACTTTTGAATTGAACATCATGAATTTGCACGTTCACTTCAACAACGTTAAGACCTGTCATGGTTTCAATGGAACGCTTAACATTATGCTGAATAGCAGCAGCCACCTCAGGCAGACGGTTACCGTACTCAATAATGACGGAGACGTCTACAGCCGCTTCACGCTGTCCGACTTCCACTTTTACACCTTTGGACAAATTTTTGCGGCCCAGCAGCTCGGCAAACCCGCCTGCAAATCCACCACTCATTCCCGCTACGCCTGGTACCTCAACGGTAGCCAGTCCGGCAATGACTTCAATAACTTCCGGGGCAATTTGAATCTCCCCAATTTCTGTACGTTCGAATTCGGTTGGCACTGTGCTCATACCTTCAACACCTTTCGGTCAAAATAAGTTTCATTCCAGCTTTGGATATCAAAGCAGACATGCTCACTTATTATCCATACTATATCATTTGGCGTTCATTATGACAAACTGAGGAAATATACCGATTAAACTTCGTTTTCCTCCAAAAATTTAATATCAAAATCGCCTTTAATAAAGGTCGGATGCTCCAGCAAACGCTGATGAAAAGAAATCGTTGTTGGTATACCCTCAACGGCAAACTCAGCCAAAGCCCGCTTCATTTTGGCAATCGCATCCTGCCGTGTAGGTGCCCACACAATCAGTTTGGCGATCATGGAGTCATAATAAGGAGGAATGCTATAACCCGGATAAGCTGCGCTGTCTACGCGCACCCCAGGACCGCCCGGTGGCAGATAAAATCCGATTTTACCCGGTGCGGGCATAAAATTGCGATCCGGGTCCTCGGCATTAATACGGCACTCTATCGCCCATCCATTGATAGTGACATCCTCTTGTGTAAAGGACAGTGAATGCCCTTCAGCGACCGAAATCATTTCCTTAATCAGATCTACACCGGTCACCATCTCCGTGACGGGATGCTCTACCTGAATACGTGTATTCATTTCCATAAAATAAAATTTATTGTCCGGGCCCAGCAAAAATTCCAGCGTACCCGCACCAGAGTATTGCACAGCCAAAGCTGCACGAACGGCTGCCTGACCCATTTCTTCACGCACATCCGGTGAAAGTACAGGACATGGTGCCTCCTCTAATAACTTCTGACGGCGGCGCTGTACAGAGCAGTCGCGTTCGCCCAAATGCACGACATTGCCGTGCTTGTCCGCTATGATCTGGATTTCTACGTGCTTCATACCGGTCAAATATTTTTCCAGGTACACACCCGCATTGCCAAACGCTTTTTGCGCTTCCTGCTGGGCCGTAGTAATTTGCTGAATAAGGTTATCCTCATCCTCAGCAATACGAATACCCTTACCGCCGCCACCTGCAGTGGCCTTGATAATTACCGGATAACCGATATCGCGTGCGATGCTAATCGCATCCTGCAAATCCTCGACCAGCCCGTCCGAACCCGGAATAACCGGAACTCCGGCATCCTTCATCGTCTGCTTGGCTACGGCCTTGTCTCCCATTTTGTTAATCGCTTCGGGAGAAGGACCAATGAACGTAATATTGCACGATTCGCAAATTTCAGCGAAGTCGGCATTTTCGGCCAAAAATCCGTAACCTGGATGAATGGCATCACATTCAGTCAATGTAGCAACACTCATCAGATTCGTAAAATTCAGGTAGCTGTCCTTGGACAGCGTCGGCCCAATACAGTAAGCCTCATCTGCGAGACGCACATGTAACGAATCCTTGTCGGCTTCCGAATATACGGCAACCGTTGAAATATTCATTTCGCGGCAAGCGCGAATGATACGAACCGCAATTTCTCCACGATTCGCGATCAATACTTTTTGAAATGTCATGACTTTATCCTCCCTAGGAGCAATCTTGCTGAACCCTTCAAAAAAACGGGCCCGAGCAAGCTTTTTACTCCGGTTTCACAAGGAACAATGGCTGGCCATACTCGACCAGCTGTCCGTTTTCGGCCAAAATTTCCACAATTTCGCCCTTCACTTCAGCTTCCAGCTCGTTCATCAGTTTCATCGCTTCAATGATACATACCGTTGTTTTATCGCCTACTTTACTGCCGATACTCACATACGGAGCCGCATCCGGGGATGAAGAACTATAGAAAGTGCCTACCATCGGAGATACGATTTTATGTAGATTACTTGCATATTCCTTGGTTTCCCCAGCAGTTGCATGTCCAACATCGGACTGTACTTGTGGATTCGGAATAGCAGCTTGCGGTGCGACTGTATAAGCAGGTGCGGTCACAGGAGCCTGTACTGTAACAATCTCGCTTTTGCCCGGTTTACGGATCAACAGGCGAGTTCCTTCATTTTCAATTTCAAGCTCATGTACAGACGTTTCATCCACCAGCTTGATCAATTCCTTAATCTCGCTTAATTTAAACATCTCTATTAATCACTCCTTCAGCATTTTGCTGGTTGCTGATTACATTGTTGAAACAGCTTTATGTATTATATCACAATCATTAAAAATAGAAAGAGCCCGGGATTATGCAGAAATCCGGGCTTTTTCGCGATTTTTGTCTTATTGTGTAACATACTGCACACTGATTTTGTCCTGCGTTACATTCAGTTCTTTCATGACTTTATCGACAATGGTTACTGCTTGTTTGGCGTCCAATTTTTCACTCAGAACGACTACTTTGTATTTATCAGCATCTTCCTCACGCACGACCGCATTGGCAAACTGCTGTTGAAGTTCTTCTTCGATTCCGGTAATTTTGGCCTGTTTATCTTCCAGCACATGTAATTCCTTTTGCGCCTCTGCGGCTTTCTTTGGTGTACTGTCGTTCATTGCCGTTGTTAGCTCGTCGTTTTTCTTTTGATTTTCCACATCCCGTTCCAGCAAATAGTTATCAATCACAGCTGCTGCTGTAGGTTTGGCCTCTTGCTCCGTGGCTACTTGATCAAGTACCTGCTGGTCGGTTTTGGCGGAAGAGGTTGTTGTATCGTCACTTTTTGCGGTTGTGTCCGTCTTGGCCTCAGTAGTATTTGGATCAGATGCAGTCGCCTCAGTAGTACTGTTAGCTGCCGTATCCTTATCACCCTTTGAGGTTTCTGTTCCTGTGTCCGACTTCGTAGAAGAAGCTGCTGCATCGCCAGTAACTTCCCCATTCGTCACTACTTCATTCACTTTTAGCTCATTCAATTGCTCTTCTGCCTTCGAAGTTGCTTCCTCTGCGGTTTCCTGCTTATCCTTGCTCACTTGCTCACTGTCTGCCACTGGCGGGTTTGTCGGGCTTGAGTCCTCTGTAAACAAATAATACGCAGACAGCACCACCATTAAACTCAGCATGGACACCAGCCAAACGGTTTGTCTTTTATTATTCATGTTCCGTCCTCCATATTCATTAATGGTTTAAAATATTAACTTCTTTCTATTTAAGTCCCATATTATCCCTGCTTACGCGGTACAACTGAGATTTTGTAGGAAGGTACGTTAAGTCCCTTCTGTACAGCATCGATAATGAGCTGCTTCACCGTAGGGTTTTCTGCCCCCATGGCCACAACGAGCACTCCCCTCACCTGCGGCTTTACTTTTTTGGTAACAATCGGGGTATGCTGACCTCCTGATGATTCATAGGTGACAATCTCTCCATCGCGTGTATATTGGGTGGTATGCCGTTGGCCGCCATTGGCGTCCGTTTCGTTATTTTCTTCCTGCATATCCTTCACATTGCGCTGAACGATAACCTCTTCGGTGGAGTCTACGGTAACCATGACATCGACCGTTCCCACACCTACAATCTGCTCCAGCATCTGCTTCATATTGTCCTCAAAAGCCTTCTCGATCCCGGCAAAAGAACTCTCTTCCCCTGCCGTTGTCTCTAGTACAGGCTCATTTTTCATCACGCCAGGCGGTTCACGCCCTACGTTTTCCGGGTCCACCTTTTTTACATTTACGAATGAATTAAATAGCATAATAGCTACACCGATCAGACCTAGAATAAGTAGCCAGCGAAATGAATTAAACCTTTTGGCTCCCTCCTCCCCTCCGCCCATCCATTTTTCCAGCTTTTTCATCCATTTGCCCATTTCTGCTCACCTCCTGTTACCATTCATGTGTCCCGTTCTGTGAAAGAAGCACCTGAACATTTTTACTGTCGATCCCCCATTTTTCGCGTAGCAGTTCTGTAATTAAGCCAAAAGCTTGTGTATTCGTTGCTGCTGCGTCTTTAGCACTTTCGGCAGAATTCCGGTTATTCGCTTGTGTACCTCCCGCTTGATCGGAAGCATTCGAAGGTATTGGATCTACGTGGATTTGGACTGTTTTTTCAGCAACAGGCTCCACCATTATTGGTTTGGAGTTCGCACCAGGCGAGACATTCGTACTTTTCTTTTCTTTTTCTGTCTGCTGCTCCGCTAATTTAACCACAACCGACTGAACGCCTGTTCCAGTCTTTAATCCCGATTCCTTCTGTTCGATCTGTGCGAGGGTAACTTGAACCGACTGAATGGGTAAGCCGGTATACTGCTCCAACTGGGCTTTCATTTCCTTGGCTACCTCTTTGCCAGCCCATTGCATGGAGCTCTGCTCCTGCTGTTGCTTCAGCTTGTTGCCTTTTGCTAAAATCTCCTCCAATGTCGGTTCCCTCCGACCCATCTCCGCCTGACGTTGAAGATCAAATGCTTGCCCCAAAATCTCCGAGGGACTGGTGCTCAGCAGGTGCACGACCGGAGAGAGCAGCGTCAGTAGAATAAGCAGACTGAGCACGAGCTTGACATACCTTTCCATGGATCGGCTCGGTAAGATCATATCGACAAAAGAAGCCAGCAGCACAATCAGCACCAGTTCCTTAAGCCAGCCTCCCAGCCAGGTCACGTCACTCCCCCTCCCTCCCGTTGGATTGCATGCATTCGTTCACCTCATCATGACCGTCATATTGCCTGCAGCGAGCATCACAGTAATCGCAAGGAAGGACATTAAGCCCACTGCCGCCAGCGCCGCGAAAACATAAATCATACTCTTGCCGATCGCATCCAGACATTTCACTATGGGCGTTTCTCCCAAAGGCTGCATGATGGCAGCAGTTACTTTATAGATGAGAGCCAGCGTGAGAATCTTGAGTGCAGGAAAGGCGCACAGGAACAAAATAATAATGACTCCTACGAGGCCAATGGCATTTTTAACGAGCAGCGATGCCGAAATGACCGTATCTGTCGCATCTGCCAACGCCTTGCCTACCACCGGAACAAAGCTACCTGTAATATATTTAGCTGTGCGGATCGTTAATCCGTCCGTAACCGACGATGTCAAGCCCTGTACCGAAATGACTCCTAGAAAAATGGTCAGAAGCACTCCCAGCACCGCTACTCCAGCGTTCCGCAGCAGATCGGCTAACTGGGTCAGCTTGTATTTGCCTGTCAGCGAGTTGACCAGATACAGCACGGCGGAGAAGAAGAGCAGCGGGAACACCAGCGTATGAATGACTGTCCCGACCGTGTTAATCATAAAAACGATCAACGGATGTGTGACCGAAACCGTTACGACGTTACCCATGGAGGCCAACATGGTAAACAATAGGGGCAACATCGCCATCATGAAGTGAATCATGCTGTCAATGGCTTCTTTGGCATAACCAATGGCTACACTAAAACTGTTAATCGCCAGGATGATAATGACCATGTACACGATTGCGTAGGCGACTTTACTGACCTGCTTGCTTTCAAAAGCGCTTTGCAGCGTTTCCAGCACCATACTCATAATGCTGAGCATGACAATGGTGACGAGCAGCTTGGCATTTACCCGGATTTCATGAATGAAAAAATCAGCGATAGCGCTCAGTACACCCTTAATGCTAAATCCTTCAACGCCCGGAAGAAGCATGTCCATGAAAGAAGGCGTTTTCTGATCAGGGAAAAATCCGCCGTATTGCTGCATTAGCCCATCCCAATAGTGTTCAACCTCATCTTTAGGCATTTGCTCCGCCTGTTGCCTGATCCATTCGTTGGTAGGTGTATCTGCAAAGAGGACCGCAGCCGAGGCACACCAGAGACATAGCAGCAAAACCGCAATTACTTTTAGTTTCGGCATGCCCCCCAGCCTTTTCATGGCATCACCCCCTCAGGCGGGCATCAGCTTCAGAATCGTGTCAATAATAATGCTGATAATCGGGATGGCAAGCACCATAATGAGTACCTTTCCCGTAAGCTCAATTTTGGAGGCAATGCCGTCCTGCCCCGCATCCCGAACGATCTGCGCTCCAAATTCGGCGATATAAGCAATTCCGATAATTTTCAGTACGGTTTTAAAATAAATCATGTCCATACCTGAAGATCTCGCCAGCCGCTCAAGCACGGCAATTACGGACCCGATCTTGCCAATCAGCAGCAAGAAGATCACCACTCCCGCAGCGGTTGCAATTAAAAAGGCAAACATCGGCTTCTGTTCCTTAATGACCAAAATGAGGACTGTGGCAATGAGTGCAAATCCCACCACCTGAATGATTTCCATGTATCCACCTACTGAAAAAGAAAGATTGATTTGATCTCTTGCAGAAGGTTATCCAGCATTCGCACCACCATGAACAGCACCACAACAAAACCGATAACCGTTACCCAATGGGCCATGTCTTCTTTGCCCATTTGCTTAAGTACGGTATGAATCATGGCGATGATAATGCCGATTCCGGCAATCTGGAAGATCGCGTTCACTTCTAAATTCATTCGAGCACCCCGCTAATAGATCAAAATGACGATCAATGCTCCGATCAGCAGTCCCAGGCTTCTGCTCATGCGCTCGTATCTCACCTGATCTGCCTGCGCCTGCGCTTCTTCATGGGATAGCTGTTGGATAGTTAGCGCAATGTGCTTGATCTGGTCTTCACGGTCGCTGGTTCCGAGGCTGTAAGCAAGCTGCCGCATCGCCTCCTTCTCGGCCTGCTGCATAGAGGAACGGCTCCACGAATCTTCAATCGCTTTATGCAAGCTTTCCCTGGCGGTCAGGCCAAAAGAGGGGTGCATCCAGCGTGAGGCTTGCTTAAACAAGGTTCGCAGCGGTTCCCGCAGCGGCTCTCCCGTCTTGGCGAAAGCATCCGGCAGCGGGGACACCCCGTAGGATACCTCGGTGGTCAGTCTTTGCAGCGCGAGAATCAGCTCCCTGATCTGCCGCGGCCTCATCGCAAACTGCCTTGCCCGCTGCCAGCCTGCCAGCGTAGCAGCCAGTATAACCAACGCGGCTCCCAGCAGCTTAAGCATAGGATATGCCCCCGTTCTGCCCATCTACAGGCAGTGTCAGCCGACGCTGCTTGGCATCTGCCAGCCGAAAGGAGACGCCCCGGCTCGTCCTCTCCAGCATGACATAGAGCTGAAATAGCTCCTGCCCTGTAGTTAGCCCGGCCAAAGCAGAGCGGGTTGCCATTTCGGCTACATCACGGCCATGTGCAGAGGCAATGATTGCGATGCCCGCATGAAGCGCTTCACGCACCGCCTCGGCATCCTCAGGTCGCCCGATTTCATCGACAATGAGCACATCCGGTGACATCGAGCGAATCATCATCATCATACCTTCTGCTTTTGGACATCCATCCAATACATCGGTGCGAGGTCCGACATCAAATCCGGGTATGCCCTTGTGACTGCCAGCAATTTCAGAACGTTCGTCTATAATGCCTACCTTGAGTCCATTTCGTCGTCCTCCATTACTTCCCACCCCTCCGTAGCTGAGCTGCCGAGCCAAGTCCCTAAGCAGAGTCGTTTTGCCATGCTGAGGAGGGGATAAGATGAGGGTATGCCGGATTTTCCCGAACTTTTGATCCGCTACATAAGGCAATATCCGATCAGCTATACCAGGAATTGCTCGGGCAATTCTTACATTAAAGCTGCTTATATCCCTCAAATGCTCCACTCGTCCCCTGCTAAGCACGGTTCTTCCCGCCAGCCCAATACGATGACCGCCGGGGATCGTAATAAAGCCTTTGCGCAGCTCCTCTTCCATGGTATACAGGGAATGATTACTGATAAAATCCAGCAAACGATGGGCATCCTCCCGGTTAGGATGATAGGCTTCCACATGGTTCAAAGTCAGTCGACCCGCAGATGTTATAAAATGATGTTCACCATTTGTGTTAATTTCCAGCGGTCTTCCTTCCCGGACCCGAATTTCTTCCAGTTGCTTAAATACCGTTTCTGGAAGCTTTCCGAGTATACCGTGCAACGGTTCGGGAAATAACTCCAGCCATTCCATACCGATGCCGCCCCCTCACAGTTGTCCTTTTTCTTTAAGACAAGTCTATGGCTGACTCTCGCTTTTTATGCCGAAAATATATCGAAAACCTAGTCGAGAATTTCAATGCTTCTATCAGCACTTAACAGGCCTTTCCTTCACTTGTTCAAGCCCCATTGCTTTATTTCCAGAAATAAAAAAAGAGCATCTCAAAGCCTTGTCGGCAAAGGGATACCCTTGGGCAGAAAAGATAGATTTACAGCAAAAAGAGGCTGCCCCACAGTCAGACTCATACTGTTGGACAACCTCTTAACCTACTACCACAATATTCTATGATTATAAAACTATAAATAGGAAACGTATACTACACTGTGCCTATACACAGTAATTTTGTTAACGACGATCCTTCGGTCCACCCACAAATGCTTGCTCCTCGGTATCCAGGTTGTACGCTGTGTGCAGCGCCTGAATAACCTCGTGAAGCTTACCAGCCTCAATGACACACGATACTTTAATTTCGGATGTGCTTACCATTTTAATACTAACGCCTTGCTCCGCCAACACGGAGAACATTTGCGCCGCAACCCCCGGATGGCTAACCATGCCTGCGCCCACAATGGATACTTTCACCAGGTTTTCCTCAGACGTCACTTCACGGTATGGAAGCTCGCCGCGAATACCTTCCAGCGTCTTCAGTGCTGCTTCACAGTCCGTTAAAGCTACTGTAAAGGAGAAGTCCGCTTTGCCAGCTTCAACCCCGCTCTGTACAATAATATCTACATCAATTTTGGCTGCCGCCAGTGTTCCGAATACTTTTGCCAGTACACCAGGGATATCGGCGACGCCCAAAATGCTGATTCTTGCTACATTTTTATCATATGCAATCCCACTGACTACAACGCCCTGCTCCATTACTGCATCCTCCTTTACGACCGTTCCTTCATTATGGTTAAAACTGGACCGCACAATCAACGGTACCCGATTATGTTTGGCATATTCTACCGCACGGGGATGCAACACAGCCGCACCTAGATTGGCTAATTCCAGCATTTCATCATACGAAATTTCTTTCAGCTTACGAGCAACCTTCACAATCCGTGGGTCTGTAGAATAAATACCGTCTACGTCTGTGTAAATTTCGCATGCATCGGCTTGGATCGCTGCCGCCAGCGCAACCGCCGTCGTATCAGAACCTCCACGTCCCAGCGTCGTAATGTCTCCCTCAGCAGACATCCCCTGGAAACCGGCTACAACGACAATCTTGTTGCTGCTCAATGCATCCAGCACACGCTGAGGCTGAATGTCCGTAATTCGTGCCCGACCAAAGTCAGATTCCGTACGGAAACCAGCTTGCCATCCCGTAAACGATACCGCTTCATGACCCAACTGCTGAATAGCCATTGACAACAATGCGATCGAAATTTGCTCACCTGTCGTCATCAGCATATCCAACTCACGTGCAGGCAACTGCTCATTCAGCAATTTGGCCTGGTCAATCAGTTCATCTGTCGTGTCTCCCATTGCGGAAACGACCACTACACATTGATGCCCTTCACTCTGTTTCTCAACAACGCGTTTTGCCACGCGTTTCATGCGTTCCGTATCACCGACGGAACTGCCTCCGAATTTCATGACATACAAAGACAACGATATTCACTCCCTCAGACTCAACAGTATGTAACCTTGAGATGGCACAACCGACTCGAACGTGACATCCTGCGACATAACTTTAGTACAGTATAATACGAAAGTGCTATGCGGAGCCAATGTTTTTTAAACATAAGTCGTTATAAAAATATCCCCTGCCCTTAACAAGGACAGAGGATTCCAAAAACTGGAAAAAAATTATGCGCGAGACATGTATTTGCCGTCACGAGTATCAATTAACAATACGTCATCTTGGTTAATGAACAAAGGAACCTGAACATTCAGACCTGTTTCCAGTTTGGCATTTTTAGTAGCACCTGTAGCCGTATTACCTTTAATACCCGGTTCGGTTTCAACTACTTTAAGCTCTACGCTCGTAGGCAGGTTAATCCCCAGAATTTCTCCGTTATAGCTGACAATATTTACATTCATATTTTCTTTCAGGAAATTAAGCTCCCATTTCAGCTGATCGCTGGACAATGTGAACTGATCGTAAGTTTCGTTGTCCATGAATGTATGATCATCTGCACTTGCATAGAGGTAAGATACACCACGATTTTCGATTTGGGCACGACCAATCGTCTCACCCGCACGGAATGTACGTTCAACGGTATTGCCGTTACGCAAGTTTTTCAGCTTGGAGCGTACAAACGCTGCACCTTTACCCGGTTTTACGTGTTGGAAGTCCAGCACCGTAAAAATATCTCCGTCTACCTCGACGGTCAAACCTGTTTTAAAATCATTAACATTAATCACTAAAATACCCCTCCTACAGGACTGTTATCGTTATTAAACGACTGTAAATTCTTTGCTTGAATGTGTTAATACTTTGATGCCGTTATCTGTAATAACGATATCATCCTCAATCCGCACGCCGCCCAATCCTGGTACATAAATACCTGGCTCGACCGTTACAACCATGCCCGGCTCCAGTATATCATCACTGGCCTTCGACAGACGTGTGGATTCATGAACTTCCATACCCAGACCATGGCCTGTACTATGTCCGAAATTGTCTCCATAGCCATGACTTGCAATGATATCGCGGGTCAGCGCATCCGCTTCGCGGCCCGTCATGCCAGGCTTAATATGTTCCAGTGCGTGAAGCTGCGCTTTGAGCACAATATCATAGATTTCACGCAGCTGAGGCGCCAAATCCCCTTGTGTAGCTACTGTACGAGTCAGATCGGAACAGTAGCCATCCAGCAATGCGCCAAAGTCAAACGTAATCAGCTCGCCCGCTTGTACCAACTTGGCACTGGCTACCCCATGAGGCAATGCGGAACGAACCCCGGATGCCACAATCGTGTCAAATGAAGAAGACGTAGCTCCTTGCTTGCGCATAAAAAATTCCATTTCCAGATCCAGCTCACGCTCGCTGACACCCGGTTTGATGTAAGGTAAAATGTGTGCAAATGTGGCGTCTGCCAAATCCGCTGCCCGCTGCATCACTTCCAGCTCTTCTGCATCCTTGTACACCCGCAACTTCTCCACTATGCCTGACACCGGAACCAGCGTAAGAGGCGACAAATCTTCGCTGTAAGCTTTATGCGTAGCAACAGATACATCGTCTTGCTCGAAGCCTGTTTCACTGATCTGATGGGAGGACAGCAACTCTTTCACTGTTTCCATGACCTGCGCAGCGTGCTGCACCACCGTAAATCCTTTAGCTTGTTCGGTCGCCTGCGTCATATAACGAAAGTCGGTTAGCAGGTAGCTATGGGATTCCGTGATCAGCACATAACCCGCCGAACCTGTGAAGCCTGTCAAATATCGGCGGTTGACAGGGCTAGTAATCAGCATAGCACGCAGATTATGCTCGCCCAGCGCCTGCCGCAGCTTGAACACCCGGTCATTCTTCATCTTTCATTCCGCTCCCCTCTGTCAAATAACCAAATGCTATTTTAACACAGGGGATAGGCGCTTGAGAAGTTTTTGTTACGTTCAGTCCCCAGCTTTCTCAGGCTCGCGCATTCTTTCATCCGTATACTCCACAGCAACCGTGTAGCCGATAAACAACCCCCACAGCAAAAACACGCAAACTTCCGTATATATGGAATTCCATGTTAGCCGATAAGGAGGATTCATCATCCCGAGCTTGGGACCCGTTAATACAAATAAAATAACCCACCAGACCAGACCGTAGACAATGCCGGGCATAGGTCCCTTAAATCGGCGAAACATCAATGTGTATATTAATGACGCTATAACAGATAATGCGATAAAAAACAGCAAGCCTACCAGATGCCCCGCTGTTGTTTTCATGAACGAATGCTTGAAAAACGGCTCTGCCAAAAAACCGGGCGCTACTACCGTAAAGTGCAACGCATAAAATAGCCAGCGTATCAATCCCCAGAGCAAACCTGCAAAAAAACCGAGCTCAAGTGCGAAGGGAATGAGCGGGGTATGTATTTTACCTGACTGTTGTCTGCCCCTAATGCTGTTATTGTTATGGTCACGTTGGTCCTGAGATTCACGAGACTGCTCCTGATCATGCCTTACCTTGGGTACAGAGTAGGTTTCACTCATATCTTTTGCTCTCCTTTTCTGATGCAATGCTTATTTCCACTAAAAAAGTACTTGTTGTCAAATGGAAAGGCTTCATTTGCGTCGGATTCATGTATTCCCAATTTGATAGGTAGTATGCTCCAAAGGAGTGGGTTTAACACTGAAACGTGGTGAGTTCTTGTTACATGGTGGGCTGGTGTGGTGGAGAATTGGTGATGACTTGGACTACGTGCACATGTGGTCGCTATGCGAACGGATCACTCTTCCGAATCGCTGTCGCTTCTTCAGAACGATTCCGTTCTCTCCGCTGCTTTATGCGCTTGTGCTAACTTTTTCCTTTGACGGACTTAGTTAAGAGACGTACTTACATCCATTATTCAATACTCAAAAGCTCTGAGTCTAAAAATAGTTTTTAATACATTACTTGTTACAGTTTTAGTATAACCAACTGTACTCACTCAGAAATGATGGGCCTAATTTCAATGCACTGCTTGTTATGGTAAAGGCAGTCCTAATTGACTTTTTGCTAGAATGCCATGCCGAATTTAAAAACATCACTTGTTACGGTTAAAGGTTAGTAATATCAGGCTTTTCACAAATCTGATAAAGGAATTTAATACGGGGACACCGCTCTCGTAAATATTCCACAACCGAAATGCTTTAGATTCGGAAAAAGCTAAAAAGGGGCTAAAAGCCTTGTAGCTGAATAACGAATTCAATTTCCATATTCATCAAATACAGGGAAAAATAAAAAGAATTAAAGCACACATTAGAGCAGCAACATGCTTCTCATAAAGGTTTAAAACACGATTTTACTCCCCCACTCAAAAACAAATCGAGAGGCGGGTAGCAGCGGAAAGCTCGGAATCGTCCTGAAGAAGCGCTAGCGTTCGCCTTTATTCACGGATTTTAACCTCTACATCTTTTATTCAATCCAAAAAAATCTGGGAATAACAGCGATCGGAAGGATGATCCGAGCTTGGAGCGCTCTATATTCCACCTATCCATTTGCCGCAACTAGATATTCCCTCCCAAATTCGATACAATATACAAAAAAGCACGTGTAAAGAGAGGTGAGACGGTTGTCACAAGCATCCAAGCCTGTAAGTTACGGTGGTCAGGCAGTTATTGAAGGTGTCATGTTCGGCGGCAAGCGTGTCAATGTCACGGCAGTTCGCCGCAAAACCGGCGAAATCACATATTTGGAAGTACCACGCAAAGAGCAATCCTGGGTATCCAAATTTCGTAAAATACCGTTGCTGCGGGGAATTGTAAGTATCATTGATTCCAGCGCCAAGGGTACCAAGCATTTGAATTATTCAGCCGATGCCTATGCAGATGATGAGCTCGACCCAGAAGAACGTGCGGAACAAAAGAAAAAAGAAGAATCCCGCTGGAGCCTAAGTATGATCATTGGTGTGGCGGCGGTCGGCATTTTATCCTTTTTGTTCGGCAAAATTGTGTTAACCCTCGTTCCTGTTGTCGTAGAAGACTTCCTGTTTAAAAATTTATTTCACGAACAGATTTTGCATAATCTAGCCGAAGGGGCTATTAAGCTGATTCTGCTGCTGGCTTATTTATGGGGCATTTCCCAAACTCCATTGATCAAACGCCTGTTTCAATATCACGGTGCGGAGCATAAAGTAATTACTGCATTTGAAGCAGGGGAAGAATTAACTCCAGCCAACGTGCAAAAATATAGCCGACTGCATTACCGTTGCGGAAGCAGCTTTATTATGCTCACTGTGATTATCGGGGTACTCGTCTATTCCCTGTTTACGTATGATAATCTGTGGGAGCGTATGGGACAACGGCTTCTGCTGCTTCCGATTGTGTTGGGCCTTTCCTTTGAATTTCTCAAGCTGACCAATGCCATGCGGGAGATTCCGGTACTTCGTTATTTGGGCTACCCCGGTCTATGGCTACAACTGCTGACCACCAAAGAACCGACCGATGATCAAGTGGAGGTATCCATTGCTTCTTTCAAGCGTATGCTTGAATTGGATGCTGAGTTGGAAAATGTGCCTGCAAAGGAGACCTTCAACAGTCCGGTTCTTGATCCTGTGAAAGGATGAGTAAATGATGAACAGACATGCGGTTATTTTCTGGCTTACCCTTGCTTTAGGTGCATATGGAATTGTGGATATGGTATGGAAAGGAAGCTTGGGCTTTCTCGTGAGTTTACTGATTCCCGTGCTTGTTTTTACAGTTATTTTTCTGCTATACAAATACTTGCCGGGACGAAGAAGCGGTTCTCCCAAAATCAAGCCCTCTGCGCGTACGATGGCCAAAACAGCCAACTCACGCAAGCAGCAGACTCCGAGCAAGCGCAAAGTGTACCCTTTTCATGTTATTGAAGGTTCTAAGGGCAAAAATGAAGAAGAGCAGCCAAAGTATCATTAGTCAGGCAAAGATCATTTATAATGCAGTAGTATAAAGGAGCCACCCCCGTGTAATGAAGTATGTCCGGGGAGAGGCTCCTTTTTAGTGGCTATTTCATGGCGTACATTGTATTTTTCATCAACTGATACTTGCTGTACTGCTGTTGATAGGATGCGATGCTCCATTTGTGGAAAAAGGCTTCCCCTGCCTGCACACCGGAAGCATACAACAAATTACTCTGTTCAGGAGAAATGTTGAATTGCGCGGTGCGGATACCCAACGTTGGGATTTTAATTGTCCGGTATCGGTTCTCCTGCTCAATATATCGTTCATCGTGTGCCGATAGCATCGTATCAAAAATAGCCTGCAGCATCGTCAATGGCCCCCGGATATAAGAAACCTTGGTTTCCGTCCCCGTTTTGCCCACCATCTGAAATCCTACCGTTGGAATCGTTTTTGCTTCACGTTCGTTCACAGGCTCATCAAACAGCCACAAAGGCAGATTGCTTAGTAAAGCTCCATCAACAACAAAAACAAATTGCTGGGAAAAGGTTTTCCCCTTGGCAAGTGCAGAATCAAGTCTTAACATCACCGGATCAAAAAAATAGGGGATACTTGTGCTCATTCGAATGGCCTTGGCGACCTCCAGTGAAGAGGGATTGATCCCAAAACGTTTGATATCCTCAGGCAGCACCAAAATGCGACCATTCGTGATGTCTGATGCAATAATGCGCAGCTTGCCAGGGGGCAAATCCGCGAACGTACGCACTCCCTTGGCCCGCAATAGCTCACGTACCCAGTGTTCCAGTGCTTCCCCAGAGTAAAGCCCTTTTTTCAGGAAGATACGAGTAGCTGGTCCAATCCACTTGATGTTAAACACCGGAGAACGCCGCAACAACTTGACCAAGGGGGTTTTCTCTATCACGGCTTTCATTTCATCTGCTGAGTATCCAGCTGCCAATAAAGCAGCGACAATAGCCCCTGATGATGTACCGGCTACACGATTGAATACTGTTCCATGCCCTTCTGCAGCCTTAACTGCACCTGCCAGCGATATACCCTTAACCCCTCCACCCTGGAACACAGCATTGATCAGCATAGATCAAAAAACCTCCGTTCTCTTGGGAGTAAGCAGTTCTACTGCTTATGTATGAGAACGGAGGCCTATATAGAACCTATTTGATCCAATTTTTATCACATTTGATAATAATTTTGAAGAAGTTGAATGAGTCCGTAAGGATTTTTGCGCAAATGCTGTGCACTAAAGTAAATATCCCCTTTGACCTGCTTATAATTTTCGTTCAGTTCAAGCTGCTTAATGAGCTCTTGAGCAGTTTGCCATCCCTTTTCCGGCGTGCCGATTTTATATGGTGAGTGACCGATATACAGCTTAACATCTGAATTTTTGACCTCATTGGACCACCATGCGACAAGCTTGTCATAACCCGCTGCCGGGAAACCGATACTCCAGTAAATTTGTGGAGCTACATAATCAATCCAGCCTTTGTTGATCCAGGTTCGTACATCTGCAAAAGTCGTATCATATGCTGTAACGCCTGCCTTTGTGTCTGAACCGGTTAAGTCCTGGGACTTGTTGCGCCACACCCCGAAAGGACTAATTCCGAATTGAACCTTGGACTTGCTTGCATGAATGGTTTTGCCCAAGTCTCGAACAAAACTGTTCACATTATCTCTTCGCCAGTCGCCCTTGTTCGAAATTTTGTTAGCATTATATGCTTTGAAGGTCGCATCGTCATCAAAAGTTCCGCTGTAAGGGTAGAAATAATCGTCCAAATGAACGCCGTCAATGTCGTATCCGTTCACCACTTCCATAATTGCAGAAATGACATGCTCACGAGCGGCAGGAATCCCCGGATTGATATACAACTGGCTGCCATTCTTAACAATCCAATCTGGATGCTGGTTAGCTACATGATTTGTAGCCAATCCGCTGGTTGTTCCTGTAGAGTTAGCGCGGAACGGGTTAAACCAGGCATGAAATTCCATTCCTCGCTTATGCGATTCGCTGATCATAAATTTTAAAGGGTCATAGCCCGGATTTTTACCTTGAGTGTTCGTCAAATATTTGCTCCACGGAACCAGATTGGACGGATAGAGTGCATCCCCACTGGCACGAACCTGAACGAACACCGCATTAATGCCCATGCCCTGCAAATCATCAAGCATTGTAGTAAACTCCTGCTTTTGCTTATCGGCACTACTTCGGGCCGCCGAAGAAGGCCAATCTCCATTAATCGTAGAAATCCAGGCTCCACGCATGGAGGTCGAAGCCTTCACTTGAACGACATTTCCGTTTGCAGAATTTGAACTGTCCGCGCTCGTAGAGGTAGACGGTGAAGCAGGAATCACCTGCTCAGCATCGCTGACACCCTGATCCTTACTTCCACTTTCCTGATTGACAGATGCAGACGTATCTGGAGTAGTGTTGTTTCCCGCAGAAGTGTTTCCACCTGTAGATACACCTTCTTTGCCACTGCTCAACGTGATAACTCGCTCTGTTGCCTGCCAATCTACTTTTAAACCCAACGCTTCCCCGACAAAACGCAGCGGCACCATAACTCTTCCACTCGCCATGCGGGCAGATGCGTCCAATCGAACAGACTTACCATTCACGGTTGCACTCTGTCCACCGTTCTCCATCGAAATATTTTTGTCCTTCGCTGTAATCGTTACCATACCAGATGATTCCGACCAATTCACCTGAGCGCCCAATCCCTCACTAATCACCCGCAAAGGAACCATCGTTACATTGGCTCCCTGTACAATATACGGTGCCGCATCACTTTGCAGAGACTGCCCGTCCAATATAATCTCAATATCTCCGTTTGGAGCCGCTTGAACTCCGGGCATAATGGCCGTCTGTACTGCCAAGAGTAAACCAGCAGCCGATGCCCCTATTTTCTTCCAATTCATTTTGTTACAATCCTCCGCTAACCCAGTTAATTTTAACCCCTATCTTGTCCTGCTATATAATGGATAGACGCTAACAACCGGGCGTTTGTTGCGGTCAGAGCAAATAAAAAAAGCATCTGTCCTTACGGACAATGCTTTTAGGAATCCCCACTCAATTCCTTGTGTATATCGTGAAGCTGGCGCAAACGATCTTCATCCCGGCGGAAATATTCGACCAATGTTTCAATACGGGTGATAGAATCCCAGCTCAAATGGTGCTCAATACCTTCCACGTCTTTATAAATCAGGTCCTTGTCAACCCCAATCATATCCAGAAATTGCTCCAATAGCTGGTGACGGTCAACTAACCGTTTTCCAACCTTTTTCCCTTTGGGCGTCAAAATCAGTCCCCGATATTTCTCATATACAAGATAATCGTCCTTATCCAGCTTCTGGATCATCTTGGTAACGGACGAAGGATGAACCTCCAGACCCTCTGCGATATCCGAGACACGAGCGTAGCCTTTCTCATCAATCAGCTGATAAATGCGCTCCAAATAATCTTCCATGCTTGGCGTTGGCACTTGCTTCCCTCTTTTCTGTAATTGAACGGGCGCTACCGCCTTCATTTCCTGCGTTAAACCTACATATGTAATGATACATGTTATCATTGTCTATTGGCAAGTCTCCTACCTTGGCTCACAGCTATTGCCATGATTTGTTCAATTTAAGCCGGACACACTAGTGATGTCGTCCCTGTATCGTTTATCCTGCGGCATGAGCTTATGATGGACACCTGAGTCTTGAGTTTTATTCGGAAAGGAGCGTTACCCATGTCTACGCTTGAACGTACTCCTGTCCAAAGCAGAGGAACGAAGCCGTTTCTGCCCGATCTGGTGTTTTTTGAGCCAGACGCACTGAATTATCCCAAGGGCCAGCGTATTATGGATTGGGTAAAAGCCAAGGATATTCCGTATCGGATGACCACCTCTCACAACCGGATTACCAATTTGCCGGGTGAAACTGAAGTTGAAAAGTACCGAATGGCCAAAAAAACACTGGTCGTAGGCATTCGCAAAACGTTAACCTTTGATCAGTCCAAGCCCTCAGCTGAATACGCTATCCCCATTTCGACTGGTTGCATGGGACACTGTCACTACTGTTATTTACAAACAACTTTGGGTGCAAAACCGTATATTCGCGTGTATGTCAACACCGACGATATTCTGAACGCAGCTAAAGCCTATATTGAAGAACGTGTCCCTGAAATCACCCGTTTTGAAGCAGCTTGTACCTCCGATCCTGTTGGTCTGGAGCATATCACCGGATCACTCGGAGAGTTGATTCGTTTTATGGCAGATGAGGAATATGGCCGACTGCGTTTTGTTACTAAATATCATCATGTCGATCCTTTGCTGGATATTAAGCATAATGGTCATACCCGCATCCGTTTTAGCATTAATTCCGATTATGTTATTAAACAGTTTGAGCCTGCCACTTCACGTTTTGAGGAGCGGATTGAAGCAGCGGGTAAAATAGCTCGAGCCGGTTATCCGCTGGGCTTTATCATTGCCCCTATCATCTGGTATGACGGATGGGAAGAAGGCTATAGCGAGTTGCTGCGCAGATTGGGAGAAACTTTGCCCCAGCATGCCACTACAGATTTGACGTTTGAATTAATTCAGCACCGCTTTACCAAAACGTCCAAAGCTGTGATTGAAAAACGTTACCCGAAAACCAAGCTCGAAATGGACATGGAGAAGCGCAAGAAAAAATGGGGTCGTTGGGGACAAAACAAATATGTTTATCCGGATGAACAGCAAAATGCACTGCGTGAGTTTATCACAGAGCGCATTTTTGAACATTTCCCATTAAGCCGTATTGAGTATTTCACATAATCAGCATCCAATCCGGGGTAATACGCTGTAAAAACAGCGTTATATCCGTCATATGATCGGTCACCAGCAAAATACCAGTGATAACAAGCAGTATGCCGCCTGTTTTGATAATGATTGAGGTATAACGAGAGGATAGCCGAACAGAACCTGCCAGCAAAGCCAATGCAAAAAAAGGAATCGCAAAGCCAAGCGCGTAGCCTGTAATCAGCTTGAACCAGGTATGATGCTCAACTGCCGCCAATGCGATAATAGCCGTTAGCATGGGACCAATACAGGGAGACCAGCCTGCCGCAAATCCAATTCCGATCACAAAGGAACCGGCATAACCGGCAGGCTTCCATGTCCAACGAAGCTTATGCTCCCTCATTAAGATCAAAGGACGCACCACACCAAGTGACACCAGACCCATGATTAAAATTAGCACCCCCGCTAACACTCTTAGCGTATCCCCATAATTTCCAAACCATTCTCCAAGCAACCCGACGCTTGCACCGAGTGAATAAAAAACGACCGAAAAACCCAGTACAAAAGCAAGCGTGTGTCCCATCGTACGGTAACGTACCTCTGCCTTATGCCGTCCTTCAGCCAGTTCATGGGCCGACATCCCCGTCATATACGATAAATAAGAGGGATACAGTGGCAAACAGCACGGTGAAAAAAAAGAAACCAGCCCGGCTATGATCGCCAACCCGGCGTTAACATCCGTCATCTTCATATCCTCCTACCTGTCTTAAGTAAACACGGTCAAACAAGCCCTATTTACTACAACATACGTGAGGAGGGAGCAAAATATGATGCAAGCCAAAAAGCGCAGGCCCGGGCATAAAGCCGCCCGGACATACGCTATTAATTTTACTTCACAATCGCACCATTCGGCATACCTTCCGGTACGGTGGCCAGCGTAAGCTGATCTCCATACGATGCTGCCAAAATCATACCTTGTGACAGCTCTCCCCGGAGTTTCACAGGCTTAAGGTTGGTCACACAGATCACTTTGCGTCCAATGATATCCTCTGACGTGTAGAACTTGGCAATTCCCGATACAACCTGGCGCTGCTCATAACCGAGATCAAGTTGGAGCTTCAACAACTTGTCAGCCTTCTTCACAGGCTCACAGGCAATGACCTGTGCGACTCGCAGTTCTACCTTGGCAAAATCTTCAATGCCAATCTCTCCCTTCGCCTCTGGTATCTCCTGTCCTGCCTCAGTCGTATTTTGTGGTTGAACATGAGCTATAGCTTCCTCCGGCTTCTTGCCTCCCGTCATGGCTTCCACAATGAAAGCAACCTCCTGCTCCGAGTCCAGACGCGGGAAAATTGGATTTCCTTTGACCAGCTGCGTTGCTTCTGGGATACGTCCAAACTGCTTGCCACTATCCCATGTAGTCAGCTCACCCTCCCTGATACCGAGCTGTTCCCAAATTTTATGGGGAGCTTGCGTCAAGAACGGTTGTAGCAAGATGGAAGCGATACGCAAGCTTTCTACCAAATGTACCATGACGGATGCCAATTCGCGGCGTTTGTTCTCATCCTTAGCCAAATTCCATGGTTGCGTCTCATCAATATACTTGTTGCTGCGGCTAATAAATTGGCTAATCGCTGTCAATGCCACGGAAAACTCCATGTTTTCCATCGCTTCTTCTACTTTACTGTAAGTCGATGTTGCCATCTCTTCCAAAGCTCCGTCGAATGCTGTTACATTCGCTTCATAAGCTGGAACCTTGCCCTCAAAATATTTGTCTACCATCGCTACGGTACGATTCAACAAATTGCCCAGATCGTTTGCCAGATCCGAATTCACCCGATCAACAAAGCTTTCTGGTGTGAAGGTTCCGTCTGCTCCGAAAGGCACCTCGCGCAGCAGGTAATACCGGAGCTGATCCAGACCATAACGATCAATCAACGTTACCGGATCTACGACATTGCCTTTGGACTTCGACATTTTACCGTCTTTCATGAGCAGCCAGCCATGTGCAAATACCTTTTTGGGCAACGGAAGATCCAGTGCCATCAGCATGATCGGCCAATATATCGTGTGGAAGCGTACAATTTCTTTACCTACAATGTGTACATTTGCAGGCCAAAATTTATCGTACAGCTCAGTATTAGCAGAGCCATACCCCAAGGCTGTAATATAGTTCGAAAGCGCATCAATCCATACGTATACGACATGCTTCGGATCATCCTTCACTTTAATGCCCCAGTCAAAGGTTGTGCGGGACACTGCCAGATCCTCCAGACCTGGCTTGATAAAGTTATTAATCATCTCTTTTTTACGGGATTCCGGCTGGATAAACTGCGGGTTCTCCTCATAAAATTGCAGCAACCGATCAGCATACTTGCTCATACGGAAAAAGTAGCTTTCTTCCTTGACCAGCTCTACTGGGTGTCCACTATCCGGACTTTTGCCTCCAGCCACATTGCCTTTAGCGTCCTTTACCACGTCAACCAGTTGAGTTTCAGTGTAGTAAGTCTCGTCAGGAATGCTGTACCAACCTTCATATTCTCCCTTGTAAATATCACCTTGCTTCAGCAAACGGTCAAAAATGTCCTGTACAACTGTCTTGTGACGTTCTTCTGTGGTACGGATAAAATCGTCATTGGAAATGTCGAGCTTACGCCACAGATCTTGAATACCCGCCACAATATCATCAACGAAACCTTGCGGCGTTTTACCGGCTGCACTCGCCTTCTGCTCAATCTTCTGACCATGTTCATCCGTTCCTGTCAAATAACGAACCTCATAACCCCGTAGCCGCTTGTAGCGAGCCATCGCATCACCCGCTACCGTCGTGTAGGCATGACCTATATGTAGCTTATCACTGGGATAATAGATCGGTGTCGTAATATAAAATGTGTTCTCATTGGACATGTGTATTCCTCCTGTTTTGTTCATGGCAGCCATTTCAGGCCTGCTACCATGATGGGTACTCCAATTCATGATTTCAACACAAATTGGGCACAAAAAAGACCCCCGCCCCCATGGGACGAGAGTCACCTCACGCGTTACCACCCAAATTCCCTGTATCCTCGCAGACTACAGGCTTCACCGGTCACATCTGACCGCCCATTAACGCTGGATCACGCCTTTCCCTTACGATTACCCCACGCTTGTACTAAAAACGGTGGCAAATACGCTTGAAAAAGGTTCCTCCAGGACCATATTCAGGCTTCGCTCCAGACCGGTTTGCAGCTAACTCCGGCTCTCTGTACTGGACTCTTACCTTACTCATCCCTTCATAGGAAAACAATATTAACCAAAATATAACCAAATCCACGCAGCGATGTCAAGTCAGCCCCTTCCCAGCACCTTCTCATCACGGTCAACCAACCGGTCTTCACCGGATTTATCCAACCGTTTTTGGACAGGTGGAACCAAATCTACCCCGCCCGGATGAAAGGGATGGCACTTGGCTATACGCTTGGCGGCTAGCCATGAGCCTTTAAGCGCACCATGCACCTCTACCGCCTCCAACGCATACGCCGAGCATGTTGGATAAAACCGGCAGGTAGCAGGCTTTAACGGTGAAATATAGGAACGATAAAACTTAATCGGAGCCTGAACCACTCTGCGTGTGGTGATTTTCATTTTAATAGCCCCCGTGGCTGTGAGTGTGACTGCTCGTCTGTCTGAATCCTCCATCAGAATTACTCTCATTATGCCCGTTTTTTTGTTGGCAATCTTTGCAATAACCGAAAATTTCAAATTTGTGCTCAACGATTTGGAACTGATCCGTTGTATCCGTCATCTGCATTGGGCAAAAAGAAATCGGTAAAGTTTTTTGACAGCTCAAGCAAATCATATGATGGTGATGATGGTGCTCATTACAGCTTACCTTGAACTTCATTCCATCCTCAAAAGATACCTGCTCAAGCACACCCAACTCCTGCATTACACGTAGATTACGATAAACCGTATCAAAGCTGAGTCCACTATATTTTTTACCCATATATTCATAAACGTCTTTGGGAGACAAATACCCTTCATTCTCGGAAAATAACGTGGCCAGCGTCTTGCGCTGATCTGTAATACGCAGCCCTTGAGCGGACATTGTTGAGATGATTTCATCCTTTGTCAGCATGCGTTTCACCCTCCCCTGTCTGTAGTTTCAGGCTTTCTGATGCAGGCTTAGGCTTGCATCTATTTATTATACCACGATTAAAGTCAATATTATAAGAGGTATTCGCACCTGTAAATAAGAAAAAGACGTTCTCCATGACTGCAAACGATTCCGCAGCAGGAGAACGTCTATATTCTGCAAGTGACATCTGACTTTTAAACGGTGAATGATGGACTCAAGTGGTCTAAGCCGGTGAACAGCACCGGTTATTTCATATTAGTTTTTAATAGCTGGCAATGGCATAACGACCACGGAAACTGGCAGGTTACTTCCTGCTGCTGCAGTGAAATACATCTCTACACTTTCCTCAATATGACCCGTACGATACAGCACACTCATTTCATTCGGAGCCTGTACGGAGCCATTCGTTGGGATCCCCACAACCTGATTGTTTACCATCGCATAGCCGGCATATTCACCACCGCGTGGATTGAAAGCAATCAGGGAATACGGCGCTACATGATCCAGTTTAACTTTATATACAACACCAAAGTTACCGGCATTGGAAGCAGAAGAGCCGTCTAGACCGTCTGTGCCAAGCAGGTTCGGGTCTACTTTATTATCGCCAAGAACAATACGCTGAGCTGTTTTACCAACCTCTTCCGTATATTGAAGCGTAACATCCGAATTCGCATACGTTCCACGGTTATGAATGCCATCCTTAGGCAGTTTTGCCAAAGTAGGCAGCGCAGTCAACGGATCTACATTTGCATCTAACACAACAACCGTGTATTGAATAGGTTGATCCGTATACAAGTCAGATAAGAGAGAAATGACCTGTTTTTGCTTAATTTTTTGCGCATTCAAATCCTGTAAAATAATGCGGCTTTCGCCCGGATTCAGAACTGTGCTGGAACGTTTGCTTCCATCCTGCATGGATTGAAAGTAACGCTGAATCGAAATTTTACCTGCAGCCGTTGCAAACTCAGAAGGTCCGGCAAAACCGGAATTTTCGACGTTCAGATTGGCAGCCGTAATATTATTGTTGGTTGCAATAACGTACATTTTCACATCTCTGCCCGTTTCATTCACGTGATGGACAAGTATGCGCGTACTGCCTGATCCCGTTTCCTGATACACGATACCATCCTGGAATACCCGTTCTGGACTGTTAGCACGGATCAGAAGACGTGGGGCAGACGTACTGGTCACTGGAATAGTAGCCATAGTAGGTATCTGACTACCATCTACACTATATTTATCGCCATAAGGAGTAAAGATTTTGTTGAAATCATCTTCCTTGTATAGCAATTCATTCGTAATTTTAATCGTTTGGCTTACATTACTTGTTGCACCATGCTTGTCAGTTACGGTCAGCGTGATAGTCACGTCACCTGGCTCGAAAAACGCCAGTTTCTTGTTCACCCAATCACGCTTGGTGATCGCATTTTCATCATCTGTACTCAAATCCGTGATGGTGATTTTTTCACCCATCTTGTATTCTTTTTTGTCAGTTGTAAACAGAGCCACTGGCGGCTGATTCGGCGGTCTTACCGTAATCGTAACAGAATATGGATCACTCCAGTTCCCTGCGGAGTCAAGAACGGAATAGGTAACTACATATGTACCTGGCTCCTGAAATACGTCCTGCTTGCCTTCCCAACGTTGATTCACAATCGGAAGACCTGTAGGAGAAGATTCCTTCGTCAAATACGTAACCTGGGTTTCGCCCGCGTAGATATCTTTTTGCTGAACTGTGAAGGAAGCTTTGGGTTTTTGATTCAAATCCATAATAACCTGTTTAGTCGTATTATTCACAGTATAAGGAATATTTAAGGCCTGTGTAATTGAGGTCAATGGGACCATAAAAACGTTCTTTTGTTGGAAAGCCGGACCCTTCATTTGTCTAGCTTCACCGTTAACGGTGTAAACCTTGCTGTCCGTCTTGAAGCGCAGCACGTTTGTTCCCTGGGTGATTACAGTTTCTTTGGTAGCAGTGTCATAACTAAACTGTAATCCGACGCGGCTGACAAGTGAACGGATAGCTACATAGGAAACGCCATTCTTGACTGTCATGGGCTGAGTCGCTGTGTACACCTGTCCATTCTGTTCCATTTTTGCGCTGTTCAAATACAAAATCAATTGATTTGCAGCCATGGATGTTGGAGAGCCACCAGGATTGGTAATCGTTCCATCCCCACCATATACATCACTGGATACGTTCGATCCGTTGGTTGTACCCGTAGGCAAACCAGACAATGGATCATTGGTCACGCCTGTATTATCAGGTGTTGTCGTGTCGTTTGATGTTCCCGTGCTATCTTGACCTCCGATGCTATTCTGAACGCCGGATTCTGCGACATTGGCCTGAGCCTGCTGTCCGCTAACCGAATCGGTAGATTGAACGGTCGTTGTTGCTGCTTCTGCTCCTACAGGGGCTACTGCGGCCACCTGAGCTACCGCAAGCGCGGTGAGCATGGTCCACTTCTTGAAATTCATTGTCTGTCTCCTTCTATCCCAAATTATTATCATTCCCGTAAAAAGTCATACTATTAGACGCGACAGTTACCAAAAAGTTGCTGGGAATTTTGCTGAACATGAAAAAAAGGGAACTTCCTCCTACGAATTCAAAAAATTCAACAACAAAAAACCGCCGCCCATCTGATCTGATGTGGCGGCGGCTTCGTAAACAGAAAGTAACTTTTGAGCCATCTTTATTACGATGGACGACAAACCGTATTTTTCTCTGCGGTCTCCAGACGGCCCTCTTCAATGAGTCGATAAGCACGTTGAACTTCTTCTTCAGTAGGAGACGGAACCCCTTCCAGCGGATACGCTTTGCCAAGCATTTCCCATTTGTATACACCCATCTGGTGATAAGGCAAAATCTCGAACTTTTCGACTCCGTTCAATGTTCCAATAAACCGACCCAAATTCAATAGATCTTGCTCGTCATCATGAATACCCGGCACAAATACGTGTCTAATCCACATTTTGCGCCCTTGCTCAGACAACCAGCGCGCTGTACTCAGCATACGATCATTGGACTTGCCTGTTAGCTTAATATGTTTGTCGTTGTCAATATGCTTAATATCCAGTAGCACCAAGTCTGTTACGTTCAGCAGTTCTTGGATACGGCCTGCGTCATTAAAACCGTTACTGTCTAACGTCGTGTGCAAATTCCAGCGACGCTTCACTTCCTTGAACAGCTCTGCTACAAAATGAGCTTGCAATGTCGGTTCTCCACCGGATACGGTCAACCCGCCCCCTGAAGACCGGTAGTAAGCTAAATACGGTTCTATTTCAGCCAATACCTCCTCCAGTGTCATCGGATTACCCTCATTTAGAGCCCAAGTGTCCGGGTTATGGCAATACTGACATTTTAACAAGCATCCTTGCATAAAAAGCACGAAGCGGATGCCGGGACCATCGACGGTCCCGAAGGTTTCCAATGAGTGTATGTGACCTTTCAACATGTTGCATCATCCTTCCCGCATCCGCTATGCGTGCGTCGTTGTAATATATGATAGGTGAAGCCTAATTACATTGTACCGTGGAATGTACGGTTAATAACATCCAACTGTTGTTCACGAGTCAGCTTGATGAAGTTAACAGCATAGCCCGATACACGAATCGTAAGCTGTGGATAATTTTCTGGGTGTTCCATTGCATCCAGCAGTTGCTCACGAGCAAATACATTGACGTTCAAATGATGCGCATGGCTTCCGAAGTAGCCGTCCATCATCGAAACGAGGTTCGTTTTACGTGTTTCTTCTTCTTTACCCAGTGCTTTAGGCACGATGGAGAAAGTATTCGAAATACCGTCCAAACTGTGTTCATAAGGCAGCTTGGCTACAGAACTCAGAGATGCCAAAGCACCTTTTTTGTCACGGCCATGCATTGGGTTCGCGCCTGGCGCAAACGGTTCGCCTGCTTTACGTCCATCCGGTGTTGTACCCGTTTTCTTACCGTACACCACGTTGGAAGTAATGGTCAGGACAGATTGAGTAGGCACCGCATTCCGGTAAGCTTTGTGCTTGCGAATCATACCCATGAAGGTCTCTACCAGTTCTACTGCGATGGTATCTACACGATCATCGTTGTTACCGTAGCAAGGGTATTCGCCTTCGATTTCAAAATCAACGGCAATCCCTTTTTCGTTACGGATTGGTTTTACTTTTGCAAATTTAATAGCGCTCAGGGAGTCAGTAGCAACTGACAGACCCGCAATACCACAAGCCATGGTACGAAGAATATCACGGTCATGCAGCGCCATTTCAATGCGTTCGTAGCTGTATTTATCATGCATGTAGTGAATCACATTCAGTGTGTTCATATACAGTTTTGCCAGCCATTCCATCATAGGTTTGAAGCGGCTTAACACTTCTTCATAATCCAGTACTTCACTTGTAATGGCTGGGAATTCAGGCCCTACTTGAACGCCGGATTTTTCATCCTTACCACCGTTAATTGCATACAACAGAGCTTTAGCCAAGTTGGCACGAGCACCAAAGAATTGCATTTGTTTACCGATTTTCATGGCGGATACACAACAAGCAATACCATAATCATCGCCATAGATTGGACGCATCAGATCGTCATTTTCATATTGAATGGAGCTGGTTTCAATAGAAACTTTTGCACAATATTTTTTGAAGCCTTCAGGCAGTTGTTCTGACCACAGCACAGTCAAGTTAGGCTCTGGAGCAGGTCCCAAGTTGTACAAAGTGTGCAAGAAGCGGAAGCTGTTCTTGGTAACACGAGTTTCTCCAGTGACAGACATACCACCAATAGATTCTGTTACCCATGTTGGGTCTCCACTGAACAGTTCATTGTAGTCAGGTGTGCGCAGGAATTTAACAATACGCAGTTTCATAACAAAATGATCGACCAGTTCTTGAGCTTGTTCTTCTGTCAGCGCGTTTTCTTCAAGATCACGTTGAGTATAAATATCAAGGAATGAGGATACACGTCCCAGGGACATTGCTGCACCGTTTTGTTCTTTAATCGCTGCTAGATAGCCAAAATATACCCATTGGAAAGCTTCTTTCGCATTGTTGGCTGGTTTTGAAATATCAAAGCCATGTTCAGCAGCCATTTGTTTCAATTCATTCAAAGCACGAATTTGTTCGGAAATTTCTTCACGAAGACGAATTACGTCCTCTTCCATAGAGTCAACTTCGAGGCTCTTTAATTGAAGCTTTTTATCTTGGATCAAGAAGTCTGCTCCATACAGAGCTACACGACGGTAGTCACCAATAATACGACCACGGCCGTATGCATCTGGCAAGCCAGTAATAATACCAGCTTTACGAGCTGCTCTCATCTCATCTGTGTAAGCATCAAACACACCTTGGTTGTGTGTTTTACGGATATGCGTAAAGATATCGATAATACTTTCAGGCACTTCAAAGCCATAGGCTTTACATGCATCAATCATCATCCGAATTCCACCGAAAGGTTGCAAGGAACGCTTGAATGGTGCATCAGTTTGCACACCAACAATTTGTTCTTTATCCCGGTCCAAATAACCCGGTTTATGTGAAGTAATAGTAGATGGCGTATTTACATCTACATCGAGTACGCCGCCGTTTGCCAACTCTTTTTTAGTAAGATCGGATACGATATCCCACAGTGCAGTAGTATTAGCGGTAGGACCAACCAGAAATTCTTCATTGCCAACATAAGGTGAAATATTAGTTTGAATAAAATCGTTGACGTTGACTTCCTTAGTCCATTTTCCTTTTTTAAAACCTCTCCAGCCAGATTGTTGCTCTTGTAAATCTCTCTCAATCACCGACATGTAAATCCCTCCAATTGTTTGGTCTTCCGGACTTGTGATTTTTTTCACTATAAATTAATCTCTTGAGCCCGGCCTTTTCACCGATGCCTTACGCTCAGTGTCGGGACCTTTCTTACACCCTTATTGTAGAATAATGACAGGGTGTAGTATGTGATATAAATCACAATACTAGTGATTTTTATCACTTTATTTTCCCTAGCTTCACGCCTATATCTTTAGCCTTGCCGCTCACCTCCCTTCCCAAACCAACAGGCCCTCTATTATAGAGAGCCTGCATTAGTATTGAACGGGAAAATGCTTTGTTACAAGCCTCTTCGTACCTATATATTATTGGTCAAAACGTCCGTAGAAGGCATTGCGGTATACGTCAGCCAATTCACTAACCAGCGGCAATTTTGGATTCGCAGTTGTACATTGATCCTCAAAGGCGCGGTCTGCCAAATAGTCTACACGTGCTTCAAAATCCTTCGGATCGAAACCGAGTTGTTGGAACGATTCCTCAATACCGAGTGTTTTGTTCATCTTGCGGATTGCTTCGATCAGACTGTTAACTCCTTCTTCAGTGGTGCGAGCAGGCAATCCCAGTATACGAGCAATCTCTGCGTAACGCTCATCCGCAACAAAATGCGAATATTTAGGGAACGAAGCGAATTTTGTCGGTTTTTTCGCATTGTAGCGAATGACGTGCGGCATCAAGATGGCATTTGTACGACCATGTGCTGTATGGTACTGTCCGCCCCATTTGTGCGCAAGACTATGGTTAATACCCAAGAATGCATTGGCAAACGCCATCCCTGCGAGCGTGGAAGCATTATGCATTTTTTCACGAGCCAGCTTATCGCCGGACAGAGCCGATTGCTCCAGATACTGGAACACCAGTTGAATGGCTTTAATTGCCAGACCGTCTGTGTAGTCATTTGCCATCACGGACACATAAGCCTCAATAGCGTGTGTCAAAACGTCCATACCTGTATCCGCTACAGCCGTTTTAGGCAGCGAATATACAAACACAGGGTCAATAATTGCCACATCAGGAGTCAGCTCATAGTCAGCCAGCGGGTACTTGGTATTGCCCAGATTTTTGTCTGTAATTACCGCGAAAGAAGTAACTTCCGAACCTGTACCCGAGGTTGTAGGAATAGCTACAAATTGTGCTTTTTGGCCCAGACGTGGGTACTTGTAAATCCGTTTGCGAATATCCATGAATTTTTGTTTCAGGTTATTGAAATCTGTATCTGGATATTCATAGAACAGCCACATGCCCTTAGCTGCATCCATTGGGGAGCCGCCGCCCAGTGCGATAATGCAATCCGGTTGGAAACGTCTCATCATTTCAGTACCACGTTCTACCGTAACTGTCGATGGATCTGGCTCTACTTCAGAGAAAACTTCGATAGCTACCGGCGTTTGGCGTTGGTGCAAATAATGAATGACACGATCCACGTAGCCGAGTTTCACCATCATAGGGTCTGTGACAATGGCTACACGTGTGATATCAGGCATTTTAGCAAGATATTGAGTTGAATTTTTTTCAAAATAAACTTTGGAAGGTACTTTGAACCATTGCATATTCACCGTCCGCTTCGCCACCCTTTTCACGTTAATCAAATTGACTGCCGATACGTTCGACGAAGTTGAGTTACGTCCGTACGAACCGCAACCGAGCGTCAACGATGGAAGGTTGGTGTTGTAGATGTCACCAATCGCA
Source organism: Paenibacillus sp. BJ-4 (assembly GCF_020404765.1). GTDB lineage: Bacteria > Bacillota > Bacilli > Paenibacillales > Paenibacillaceae > Paenibacillus. Next base: position 13,228 of record NZ_JAIVEM010000005.1, on the reverse strand, counting down.
CCATGCGTGGAAGGTGCATTTACAATGATACGGCCTGTTTGCAAACGGTTTGCGAAGCGAGCGATAACATCCTCATCGTTCGAGTGAATAGCGGACGAGTGGCCCATGCCCCCGAATTCCACGACTTCAGCAGCGCGTTGAATACCTTGTTCAGCATTTTTAACTTTATAGCAAGCCAATACGGGACTCAATTTTTCCGCAGACAATGGGAATTTTGTTCCTACCCCTTCAATCTCAGCAACCAAAATTTTGGTTCCTGCCGGTACAGTGATACCGCTCATTTCAGCAATTTTTACAGCGGACTGTCCGACGATAGCCGGGTTCACTGCACATTTTTCTACATTCATAGCTCCTTGAGTGAGCTTAGCTGCTTCTTCTTTATTTACAAAGTAGCAACCGTTAGCGATCATCAATTTTTTCACTTGCTCGAAGATTGGCTCTTCGATAATAACCGCTTGCTCGGAAGCACAGATCATACCGTTATCAAAAGATTTTGAGAGGATCAGATCGTTCACAGCTTGCTTGATGTCCGCTGTCTTTTCAATGAAGCAAGGTACGTTACCAGGACCTACACCCAGAGCAGGTTTACCGCAGCTATATGCCGCCTTAACCATGCCTGATCCACCAGTTGCCAGAATCAGCGCCACATCCGGGTGATTCATAAGTGAATTTGTCTTATCCATCGAAGGAGCTTCAATCCATTGAATACAATCAGCCGGAGCCCCGTGTTTAACGGCTGCTTCAAGCAAGACGCGGGCCGCTTCCGCACTACACGATTGAGCGGATGGATGGAAACCGAAAATGATTGGGTTACGTGTTTTAATGGCAATCAACGCTTTGAACATGGTAGTCGAAGTCGGGTTTGTCACTGGAGTGATCCCCATAATAATGCCGACCGGCTCTGCTATCTTTTGAAAACTGTCAAAATCATTATCTTCAATGACACCGACGGTTTTTTCATTTTTGATGCTGTGATAGACATATTCTGTTGCAAACATGTTTTTGGTGATTTTGTCCTCATACACACCGCGTCCTGTTTCTTCAACAGCCAGCTTCGCCAGATGCATATGTTTATCCATCCCTGCGAGTGCCATAGCTTGTACGATTTCATCAATCTGTTCCTGATTCATACTCATGAAAGCTTGCTGTGCCCGGTTCGCCCGGTCAATCAGTGTTTGAATATACTGCTCTGCGCTTTGCTCTTTTTGGATAACCTCGTTTTTAACAGCCATTTCCCTCATCCTCCTGTTATCTCGTGTACTATCTCTTGTTCACGCACTGATCGTAACACAGCTTTCCAAGATATTTTGTGATTTTTTTCACAATCTATTTAAAATTTTATTTGATGAAGTGAATTAAATCACAAAGTTTGAAATTCTGCCACTTTTACCCCCTCTTCTTGCCCCAAAAACTCATAGCGCAGGTATATAATGAATTTGAATTGATCAAGTTGCAGATAAAAAAACATAGGAAACAAAGGGGAAATGGACGATGAGAAACCCTACTAACGTAATGGAAGCTCGCGGTAACACCTGTTGCTTCTCGGAGGCCAGCTTCAACCGGCTGCAAGTGATGATGAAAGATCGAGTTATGCCAGAAAGTTCGCATCTGTTCTGGGAAGGAGATACAGCGGATAAGCTGTTTTATATCAAACGCGGACGCGTGAAAGTAACGAAAACAACGGATGAGGGTAAGGAACTTATTCTATATATGTACCAAAGTGGCGATCTTGTGGGTCAAGCTGATCCATTTTTCGGCACTAAACATTCCTTTTCTGCTGAGGTACTGGAAGACAGCGATATTGGCGTAATTGATCATACAGACCTGGAGCTGCTCATTTGCCAGCATTGTGATTTTGCCATTGATTTTATGAAATGGATGGGGTCGCATCACCGCATTACTCAGACCAAGTTCCGCGACCTGATGATGTATGGTAAGCCCGGAGCTCTTTGCTCAACACTTATTCGATTATGCAACACCTATGGTGAGCCTCACGGTGATTATATCCTGATTCATAAAAAAATTACTCATACTGACCTTTCCAATATGATCGGTGCCACCCGGGAAAGTGTAAACCGGATGCTAAGCGATCTGCGCAAGAAAAATGCAGTTGAGTATGATAATGGCATGATTGTTGTCAAGGATTTGGAAATGCTGCAAGGCGTATGTCATTGTGAATTGTGTCCACGTGAGATTTGCCGGATTTAGTTAATCTTTTCTAATGCAAACGGGAGTGTTCTATGCCATTTTGGCTATAAAACACTCCCTTATTTTATTTCCTATTCTCCCCAAAAAGCAACTAGCGATGTGCCTCCATGCTCCATCCCACCTTTAGAACTGAAAGCACAGGTAACTTAAATTACCCATCTCATAGCTTCTGTGGATGACCTTAGCCTTGTTCGCTGGATTTCCACCCCCCATTGCAATAAACAAAGGCACAAAATGCTCTGCTCTTGGTACCGCCTGATGGGCATACGGCGCTTCACTTTCATAACGATCCAAAGCTTCTATATCCCCATTTTGCACCTTATCTATAATCCAGTCATCAAAATCAATGGCCCAAGGCTCTGTTTTGGTTTCTCCCCATTTGACGATACGCAGGTTATGAACAGTTACACCACTGCCAATGACCAGAATATCCTGTTCTCCGAGCCCGCGGAGTACTTCACCAATGGCATATTGTGCTTTGGGCGAGAGATATGGATTTACAGAAATCTGAACGACCGGGATGTCTGCCTCAGGATACATACGATGCAATAGTGTCCAGGACCCATGATCCAGTCCTCTTACTTGGTCCGTCTGTACGTCAACGCCCTTTTGTTCATATAATTCTTTCAGCTTATTAGCCAGTTCTATCGAACCATGTGCAGAATATTTCACCGCATACAGTTCCGGCGGGAACCCGCCAAAGTCATAAATTGTATCATATACGTCATCCATCGAGCTGATTGTCAGTACCTGCGTCTCCCAATGGGCAGTGAAAATAACAATAGCCTTCGGACGAATACTCTTCCCTAATCTCTCTAAAAAAGCAGTATAGTCGGTCTGTTCAATAGCAAGCATCGGTGACCCGTGGGCCAAAAATAAAGCTGGTATCATTTAAAAGCCCCCTTATCATTCATCGGTTTATTTTTTTTCAATAAGTAACTTTATGTAAGCGATAATACATAAGTAACAAGGTCATGTCAATAAAGAGTTTTGCATACACTTAAAAATCAGCCATTGATAAATAAAGATTGATATAGGTATAAAGTCATAGTAATATATAACTAATAAATTTTAAGATTTCACTACATTTTGATACAAAGGACTGGTTTCTATGGAGATACATACTTCTAATTGCCCAAAATGCGGTTCGGTTTTCCGTCAAAATCTTAGAAACCTGTGCAATACTTGTATCCAAGAAGAAAATGTATTCTTTGACCGCTGTTCCAACTATTTGTGGAAGCACCCTGCTACACACACCCACCAACTTAGTGATGCAACCGGAACACCCATGAATTTGCTCACAGACTGGGTAAGAGCAGGCAAGTTTCCCTCCACATACAACCAGCTTGATTATCCTTGCGAATCCTGCCAATCCCCCATTTATGCGGGAAGACTGTGCTATTCCTGTTTAGGTACATTCCGTACAGCCGCACTCGATATTCAAACTCGGATCCCACGCCGCTCGGCAACCGGATTATTTTCGATTGCGGGACACGCCAAAAGCTATTAAGCGTACTTGCTTATCTATATTGATCATTACCGTGAAGCGTAAATAACCCTACTCACAAAATAAAAACAGCCTTTTTCTAGAAAAAGGCTGTTTTGCTATGAAAAACGCTTATTTAGTTTGGTACTCATCTAATCCATTCCTCGGCCCAAAATTGAATCTGCTCCATTACTGGCTGAAGTGCACGGCCTTTGGTTGTAAGCTCATATTCAATACGGACAGGAGTTTCCGGGTATACATGACGCGTAAGAATCCCTTCGTTTTCCAGATCTTTCATCCGCTCTGATAACATTTTATCACTCATTGTGGGAATCAGATTGGAAATATCCTTAAACCGCTTGGGGCCGCTCATCATGGATTGAATAATCAATCCGTTCCAGCGCTTTCCCAAACATGAAAAGGCGGTTTCAAAACGCGGACACATTTTTGTAAATTGCGGTTGACCCTCCAAATTTTTCACCTTCTTTTGCATTTCGGTTTGATAAAGCTTTCCTTTTGTTAGTATATATCATTTTAGCATACTTTATCCCGAAAGAAAACACTTTCTTCTTAAATTAAATACCTGCTCCGATAAAGTTGCCATGACCAAAGCTGATTATACAACAACAAAAGCAACAGGTATATGTCTAAATCGTTAAATAAAAAATAGGCGGAATCTCTTTGGGATTCCGCCTGTCGATCAATTTCATTATAGAGCTTATCGTGACATGATGAATGTCATTATACCAACACTCCACCGAGAGATCTCACCGCTTCGCTTCTACCATATATTGGATTTATAATGCCTGTCGAGCAGGCCCAACTTATGCTATTGGCAATGACCTTCAAAATATCAGGCTGGTAATAGGTCGGATATGTTTCATGACCAGGTCGGAAATAAAATATTTTACCGCTGCCTCGACGGAAAGTACAGCCTGTTCTGAATACCTCACCGCCTTCAAAGTTACTAATAAATACCAGTTCATCCGGCGTAGGAATATCAAAGAACTCCCCATACATCTCTTCGTGCTCCAACAAAATTTTGGTATTTACTCCCTCTGCAATGGGGTGTGACGGATTTACGGACCAGATAATCTCCTGTTCGCCTGCAACTCTCCATTTCAGATTACAACTGGTCCCCATTAGAGCTTTGAATGGCTTGGAAAAGTGGCCCGAGTGCAGCACGATCAAGCCCATGCCTTCTTGTACTCGCTTTACAACACGAGCTGTAACTTCATCACTCACCTGTTCGTGGGCTTTATGCCCCCACCACAGCAGCACATCTGTGGAATTCAGGACTTCCTCTCCTAAACCATGCTCAGCATCATCATGTAAAGTAGCCGTTCGGATAACAAATCCGTCACCGGCCAGGCCGTCTGCCAATGCCTTGTGTATCCCGTCCGGATACACCTGTTTTGCTTCATCATTCAGCTTCTCGTTCAGAAATTCATTCCAAATGGTGACGTTAATCATTAATATTTCCCCCTACTAGGTTAGACCCACCACATCTCGCTCAGCGGCTCTTCAATTAGAACCTGACGGAGGTTGTGGACGGCCTTAGTAAAACCTTCCTCTACAGACATCAGACCATCTTCATGCTCAATACTTACCACATAATCGTAACCCACCAGACGGAGAGCACTGATAATATCCGCCCAAGTTTTAACATCATGCCCATAACCCACAGTACGGAACTGCCATGCGCGATCCAACATGTTTGTATATTCCTGCATATCGGTAAGACCGTATTTATTCACATTGATCGGGTCAATCGTCGTATCCTTGGCATGAAAATGGTGAATGGCTCCTGCTCTACCCAAAATTTGAACCGCCTGCACCGGATCAATACCCTGCCACCACATATGGCTCGGATCCAGATTGGCACCAATGACCTCTCCGACCGCTTCACGCAGCCGAAGCAAGGTTGCTGGCGTATGAACGGAAAAGCCCCCGTGTAGCTCCAGTCCAATTTTCACATGATGATCTGCGGCAAATTTCCCCGCTTCACTCCAATAAGGAATAATTTTGTTCTCCCATTGCCATTTCAGTACTTCCTGAAAATCATTGGGCCACGGAGCCACCGGCCAGTTCGGATACTTCGCATCCTCATGATCACCTGGACAGCCGGAAAAAGTGTTTACAACGGGAACTTCCAGCTTTTCCGCCAATCGAACGGTTTTAAGAAACGTTTCATGATCTGCCTGGGCCAATTGTTTTTGTGGATGAAGAGGGTTGCCATGACAGCTAAGCGCACTAATCGTGAGTCCGCGGGACTCTACTGCTTTTTTGAAGTTTTTGAGCGCCGTTTCGTTGCCCAGCAGCTCATCCGGCTTGCAGTGCTTATCCCCTGGATTGCCTCCTGTACCGATTTCTACAGCATCCAGTCCTTGGGAAGCTACATAATCCAGCGCTTCCTCCAGTGAGCGTCCGCCGAACAACACCATAAATACTCCAAGTTTCAAAAGAAATCCCTCCCTGTATCATATGTGAAAAAAGCGGCTTTCATTATAATGATGGCCTATTTCGGGATACTTACGAGTTCAATCAAAATAAACTGCTTTTCCCGTACGTGCCGATTCATAGATGGCTTCCAAAATTTCAGTAACAACCAGTGCCTGTTCCGGCTTCACAAGCGGCTCTTTGTCGTCCAGAATGGATTCGATCCACAGACGGGCTTCGCGGTCCGCTTCATTTTCTGTTTCTCCGGAATAAAAGGCCACACCTCCTGCGTCCAGATCTATTTTCGTGTCAAACAAGCGGCTATTCTTTTCTCCGTTAATGCGCAATCCATCCTGCATATCGGCTCCGCCTTCAGTACCACATAGCAGTGTCTTGGCTTCGCCAAATTCCACAACGTTTAATGCCCAGCTGGATTCCAATACAATCGTAGCTCCATTTTGCATTGTAATAAAACCAAAAGCAGAGTCCTCCACCTTAAATTCTTCTGGATTCCAAGGTCCAAAGGCATTCGCCGCATTTTTACGATCACCCAGCTTATGGAAGGTTGAGCCCATTACACTTTTAGGTTTGTAATTATCCATCAGCCAGAGTGTCAGATCGAGTGCATGCGTACCAATATCAATAAGCGGGCCACCGCCTTGCTTCTCTTCATCCAAGAATACTCCCCATGTCGGAACCGCGCGTCGACGCAGAGCGATGGCTTTGCCCAGATAAATTTCACCAAGCTCTCCCTGCTCAACCAATTGCTTCAGATACAAACTATCATCGCGATAACGGTTTTGATACGCAATGGACAGCTTTTTACCTGTACGGTTGGCCGCAGCAAGCATTTCCCGTGCCTGCTCGGCAGTTTTGGCCATCGGCTTTTCACACAGCACATGCTTACCTGCCTCAAGTGCAGCGACCGTAATTTCCGAGTGCGAGTCGTTGGGCGTACATACATGTACGACTTCAACGTCATTATTTTCAAGCAGCTTACGGTAATCACTATAAACCTGGGAGCCTTCAGCACCAAACTTCTCTGCGGCCTCCTCAGCGCGTTCCGGAATGATGTCACAGAAAGCGACGATCTCTGCACGCTTTTGCTTGGCAAGACTCGGCAAATGCTTGCCGCTCGCAATGCCCCCACAACCAATAATCCCGATTTTGAGTGTTTTAGACATGAATATTTCCTCCCTGAGCTGCGTATTGTTGGAGCCATTTAAAGCTAGTTTCAATGCTTTCGATTGGAGGATTTGAACTGAAATCCTGTTCCACGACGATCCAATCCACACCTGCCTGAATAGCGGCGTCTGTAATAGCCTGAAGCTGTACTTCTCCTTTGCCAAGCTCTACGGTAACTGCTTTTTGCTGTTCGTCACGTGCCATATCCTTTAAGTGAATGATAGGCAAGCGCCCACGATAACGTCCGATGTATTCCACAGGATCATAGCCTCCATAGTATACCCAACAAGTATCCATTTCGACCTGTAACATATCAGCGGGTACTGCATCATATAAAGCATCAAATACCGGGCGATCACTGATTTTCTCCGTCAATTCAAAATCATGATTATGATAAGCCAGAATCAGACCCTGTTCCTTTACTTTTTCACCAATACGATTCAGATTAGCAAAAAGTTCATCCCACTGGCGCTGCTCGTCAGTTAAATAAGGAACGATCAGGTACTTATTGCCCAATTCCTTGTGATAAGCAATCTCCTCATCCAAATGCTCCAGCAAGCGGGTATATTGGATATGAGTCCCGACAACTTCCAGATTCAGTTCATCCAAAAGCGCTCTGACATCCTTGGCACTGCGTCCGAAAAAGGTATGAAATTCTACCCCTTTATAGCCAAGCTCAGCTACCTTGCGCAACGTACCTTCAAAATCCTGTTCAAGATCTTCCCTTACTGTGTACAATTGCAATCCTACTTTAGCCATTGCCTTCACCTCTTTTATTAAGATGGTTTTACCGTTATATCTGCTCCATAATACAAAGCCTCGTCTGGCTCGAACATGCTCTCCAGCGTAATATGCTTTCCTTCCAAATGAAGAGCGTTGAAAAGCATGCATGGCTTTCTAACACACGGTAAGCCAGCTCGGCATTAGCACAACTTTGTATACGTTTTCAATGTTGAATTCATCGGCCCTCTCTTCCAGCAAGTCAGCGACAGCTATCACTTCAATAAGCGGGCTGTATTGGAGATTTTCAAGATATACGGAGCTAATGTTACCGCAACCGATAATCCCGGCCTTCATTCGTTCCACGCCTTCACACTCCTTGGCCTCCAACATGTGCTTTCTGATCTAGCATGTAAGCTTTACAGTTCACATAGTATTCTATTTTGGTTTCGTTTAAAATGAATAATATGATTAAAACATGAACAATCTGGTCAATATTTGAAACAGCCAAATGCCCAAAGGAGTCGTCTTCATGTCTATCGTTGAGTCTTGTCAGGTTCTTACCGCAGGCTATTCCTTCCATCGTAAACCCTTTTATTCAAACCAGCCTGATGGGATTAAAAATTATTTGTTTCGTCTGCAGACAGACGGGCGCTGCCAGGCCCGCATTAATGGAAAAATGACACGAATTGAGGCAGGAGACCTGTTGCTGTTCAGTCCTACCGAGCCTTATGAACTGGATATTCACAGTGAGTTGAATTCCATGGGTGAACAGATCGTGGAAAGCGGAGATTATCACATTTTTTTCGGTGGCTCCTGGGTAGATGAGTGGTGGAATCATCACAAACGGCCGAACCGAATTAAGGTGCAACTCACAGAAGCCCTACTCGGCCTATTTCGCCAACTTGTAATAGAGCAGCGACGTATGTCCAATCCTTACTCGGAAATATCAAGCTATTACATGCGCATTTTATGTTTGGAGTTCGACCGTATGCTGTCTGAGCATCCTATTGCTACACATCATAACTATCTCGCCTATCAGATTAAAAATTATATTGAGGAAAATGCATCATCCAACTTCAAACTGGATGACGTGTCCTCTCACGTCGGTATCAGTGTATCCCGAGCCGTGCATCTGTTCAAGGAAACATTCGATACAAGTATTATGCAGTACACGCTGGACATTAGACTCAACATGGCGAGAGAGCGAATTATTTTCAGCCCTATGTCACTGGAACAAGCCGCAGAATCGTCCGGATTTGCAAACTACACCTATTTTCACCGTGTATTCCGTTCCCGCTTTGGTATGTCGCCCAAGGAATTCAGGGTGATTCACCGCGAGCAATTATAGCTAAAAGAGAGCGTTCGCTGAACGCTCTCTTTATCAAAAATTCAATTATAAAGCGGGACCTGCTTACATATCACAGCCATTGTTACGGAGCAATCGTCAGCATTACTACCGACATCGGTGGTAATGTAACATCCAAATGCTGGCCTTGCTGCTGAAAGGACGTAAAAGTTTCCTTTTTTACACGCTCTGGCTGGTCAAACGTATTATGTGCCTGCATTTCATCACTGGCAAGGACAACACCACTGATCCCCTTAACCTCTTGCAGTCCTCTCAGCTCCAGATTTAAATTTGCCGACTCGCCCGGATGGACATTGCATAAGCTAACATGAATATAGCCATCCTGTGCCTTAGAAGCGGACACGCTTACTTGTGGGATGGAATCCCCGTCGTATTCATAATTTCCTAGCTTTGTATGAGTAGCAAGTGCTTGTGCATCCTGATGCATCTTGAACATTTCAAATACATGATACGTCGGCGTCAACAGCATAGCAGGACCTTCGGTCAAAACCATCGCTTGCAAAACATTGACCATTTGAGCAATATTCGTCATCTGCACACGGTCATGGTGATGATGGAAAATGTGAAGGTGCAGCCCGGCTACAAGCGCATCCCGCATCGTATTTTGCTGATACAGGAAGCCCGGATTGGTACCCGGCTCGGTCAGGAACCAGGTTCCCCATTCATCGACGATCAGTCCGACTCGTTTGTCAGGATCATATTGGTCCATGATGGCAGAATGGCGGGTAATCAATTCATCCATACGTAATGATTTTTTCATCGTCTCAAACCATTCCGCTTCATCAAAACCGAGTGCTTGCCGTTTCGCTTCCCAGGTACCCGGGACCGTGTAGTTATGCAGGCTCAAGCCATCCATAAGATGACCAGCTTCTTTCATCAGCACCTCGGTCCAGCGATAATCATCCACATTTGCCCCGCCTGCAATCCGATAAATGCGGTTATCGCCATAGTTACGAACATATGTCTGATAGCGGCGATACAGATCGGCATAATATTCTGGACGCATGTTACCGCCACAGCCCCAGTTTTCGTTGCCCACTCCAAAATATTTAAGCCTCCATGGTTTTTCACGACCGTTTTCCTGACGCCATGCAGCCATAGGCGATTCCCCGTCAAAGGTTATGTACTCTACCCACTCCGACATTTCCTGCACTGTACCACTGCCTACATTTCCACAAATATATGGCTCTGCATTTAACAGCTCACACAACTGAAAAAACTCATGAGTACCAAAATGATTATTTTCAACCACACCGCCCCAGTGCGTATTTACCATTCTCTTACGGTTTTCTTTCGGTCCGACACCGTCTTTCCAATGATATTCATCAGCAAAGCAGCCCCCTGGCCAACGCAGCACAGGAATATTTAGCTTTTTAAGCGCTTCTACCACATCATTACGAATTCCGTTCGTATTCGGAATCGGAGATTCCTGTCCAACCCATAAGCCTTCATAAATACATCTTCCAAGATGCTCGGCAAATTGCCCGTAGATATTCTTGTTAATAACGCCTTGTTCTTCATCGATATTGACAATAATAGAACCCTTCACAACAAGCCCTCCCTCAAAATATTAAAAATTCCCGCATCATTCGCATACATGACTACGCTTTCAAAATAACAAAAATATAGCTCCTTCTGCCGATCTCTTTACAACTTAATCTTTGCGTTTTCATCAAGTCCAGCAATCATTTGATTAATATAAACATTAATAACTAAACAAAGTCATTTTACACGTTTAATATATTTTATTGTCTATTATTTGTCAATCTTAAGCAAAAGGTTCAATCAAACCAAAAAGCCTGCCATTAAGGCAGACTGGGATGTGATTGCTTTTATTCGATTAGGCTGTTCCCTACCAGCGTGAACCACTGTAACTGGGACAGCTTTGCGTGGCTGCCAAGGCACGGACACGGACAATGCTACCGCTAATGCCGCATGTATGCCCAGCCATTAAGTCTTTACATTGTGAGCAGGCCAACAGTCTGGCCTCATACACCTCATCGTTCACACATTCCACTTTGGGTCTCATGTTATTTAGAATTCTGGTAATTTGTTCTTCCGATATCGTGATGTCTCTTTCGCAGCCTTTACAGGTGCTTGGCACCGTTACATCTTCCATCGTCAGTTTACCCTCCTATCAACAAGATCCTAAATCAAGCAGTTGATTCCATATTACTGTTATTATAGTACTTCCTTTATTCCGGCTGGCCTTATTTTCGTTCCTGCGGAAGCTGGGCAGCCGCCTCAGATACAACCATGGCCAAGTCCTCGTTTCCGAACATGGATAGTACCCCCAATACCGTATCGAGCGGAATATCGCCCGCTTCTTCACGCGATACAGTCAGCTTGCGTACTCGTAGCAGACGCTCGTTGCTATCCTGCTGCGGATACGCTGCACGATATAATTCCTCCGGCTCCAGCCCATGATTGATGCACCATTGCGCAAACACCAGAATCATCATGTCCTCTTCCTGCTTATAATTTTCGATGATGGCTTCCTCTAGCTGCTTACCACGGTTATCCTCTACCATTCATTCATTTCTCCTTCAATCTGTTTCTTGATGTCTGGATCGTTATGATCGCTGTTTTTCGTTCAGTCAGTTGGGCACTAGTCATTCAGATGACTAATTAGTTCGTCTGCCAGCATATGGCTTTCCAGCACCTTTCCAGCACTTATAGCACACTCCTCCGGACGATGAATATGCTCCAGAAAATGATTTACAACTCCGGTGAATCCTCGTCTTTCCAAAATTGTGTCCCAGCTTCCGAAAGCTTTCGTTAGTGGCAGCTTGCTTTTTTCCATAAAAACAGCCTGTTCCATATTGGTTACTTCAGCAGATCGATCCGCCCCATGCAGCTCCATTCTCTCTATGTCAGCCCCGGCCTGTCTGCTCATACTATAGCTGCCAAAGGCATTTCCCAAACGTACGGAACCGAACGAAGCGTCCATGTATCCTTCACTCGTCGTATCCAGTTTACTATGCAACAGCTCATAATCATCGCCGCCCAGCCATAATAGCAAATCAAGCATATGAATCAAATCATCATAGACCGTCTGTTCCGCAGGTCTCCGATCATATCCCGTTCGATGTTTAATTGCCGCACATTGACTGAAACCGCCCACTTCCTCCAGCCACGCTTTAGCAGCTACATAATGCGGGGCGAAACGTCGGTTAAAACCTACCGCCAGCAGTACGGCTTGTGCCTCCGCAAACGCAGTCATCTCCACACTTTGACGAACATCATAGGACAACGGTTTATCCACATACACCGCAATTCCTTTTTCAATACACGCCATAACCAGATCAAAATGAGCTTCAGTCGCGGCATGTATAAATACAGCTTCCGGCTCCCACGCCAGCAGCTCCTTTACATCTGTCGTCCCTCTCGGCAGCCTGTACTGCTCCATAATAGAACTAACCGGCTCCTGCGAACGGTTCATGACACCTATAATGTCTACACCTTCGTGTGCAGTCAGTAAGGGCAAATACACCTTGCGAGCAATACCTCCCAGCCCTGCAATGGCCACTCTTGTTTTCGTCTGCTTGTTCATACCGTTGTCACCTCTAATTACTCATTTCATCTGTTGTCTAGTTTACATGGAAGTCTGCTGACAAGCAAAGGAAAAGAGACTGCTCCGGTCCAGTTGGACTTAACGGAGCAGCCTCGATGTAAAAATACTTGGCTTAAGCTGCAATGATTTAAAAGGCTTGCTTTATGGTCATACCCCTGTCAAGTAGACAAGTGAAAAAAGGCTAAGCAGCCAGCGCGTGCCGGTACTCAATCGGCGCGCGCTGTTTGAGTTTGGCCTGAAATCGTTG